>OZ252032.1:4800000-6737770 GCA_965247655.1 Candidatus Poribacteria bacterium
TCCATTTCGCAATTGACAAAAAAAAAGGAAAGGGTTATAATCATTTCATCAGCTATTTCTAGGAGATTTGAATGCTTTACAAGGGGTTACAATTAGATCCGTTTCAAGAGGAAGCAATCCATGCAGTAGATCGGAACCATTCCGTGCTTGTCACTGCACCGACGGGAGCCGGCAAAACTGTACTTGCTGAGTATACTATTGAAAAATGTCTGGAGATGGGACGCCGCGTGATTTATACGGCACCGATTAAAGCACTCAGCAACCAGAAGTATCGAGATTTCTATCAGACTTATGGCGATTGTGTCGGAATTGTCACGGGTGATGTGGTACTAAACCAGTCTGCTCAAGTGCTGTTGATGACGACGGAGATTTTCCGTAATACAATCTTTGATGATATTACCCGCTTGGACGACGTAGAATACGTTATTTTCGACGAAATTCACTATATCAACGATATTGAACGTGGAACAGTTTGGGAAGAGAGTATCATTTTTGCGCCTCAGAATATCAAATTTGTCTGTTTAAGTGCGACAATCCCGAATATCAACCAATTTGCCGAATGGATTCGGTCAGTCCGAGAGGCTGAGATTGATGTAATTGAAGAATTAGAACGACCCGTCCCTCTGGAGCATCATCTCTATTTGGAAGGATACGGCATTGGAGATCTTGCGTGCTTACAAAAGATTCAAGAGTCTATTATCTATGACGACTTCTACGACGAAGACGACACTGATAAGAATGGAACCTTTGAAGAGGCACTGCCTAATCTAATTCACGCAGATCTGATTCCCTACATCCAGAATCAGAACCAGCTCCCTTGTCTCTACTTCTGTTTTAGTCGCAAGGTATGCGAGAAAAATGCAGCGTATTATGCCAAACGGACTTTGCTGACCGCCGAACAGCGGAAAGAAATTCTTCATCTGTTTGATCTATTATGTACTCAATTCAGCATCCGAGACGAACGCAATATCCAAGCTTTTCGCCACCTTGTTTCTAAAGGTATTGCATACCACCACGCGGGTATGCTACCAACCTTGAAAGAGGTAGTCGAGCGTCTATTTACCTCCGGACTGATTCAACTGCTTTTCACGACTGAGACCTTTGCAGTTGGCATTAATATGCCGGCATGCACGGTTGTTTTCGAGAGCTTAGAGAAATACGATGGCGTTAGTTTCCGATACCTGAAAGCGCGTGAGTACCATCAGATGTCAGGTAGAGCGGGGCGGCGTGGTATCGATCCAATTGGTTATGTTTATGCTCGAGTTTTCCCAAAATTTGCACATGTTGAGAGCGTCCAACGAATCACTTCCGGCAAAATTGAGCCAATTGAAAGTCAGTTCAATCTCTCCTATTCAAGTATCTTAAATCTTTATGAAAAATATGGAGATGACATCTATGATGTATGCACCCAAAGCTTGAACAACTTTCAAAATATAGAGCGGGTGCGGAAGACAGAGACACAGATTCAACATACATTCACAACACTGAACAAACTCCCCAAACCTACTTGTATTCATGACGGCGTTGATGGATTTGATCAGATTGGCGGATACAACAATCTCCGGGACAGAATCACTGAACGGCGCAAACTCCTGAAAGTGGAACGTCGTGCACTCAAGGGCAAAGGGGGCAAACGGAGACATAAGAAAGATCTACGCCAAAAGTTTATGCGGTCCGAACGCCAGTTGTGGCAAATTGAGGCAGAAAAGAATGAGAATCTATGCCATAACTGCAAACAATTCAAAACCTGCGATTACAGCTACCGCAAAATTAATCAATCTGAGAATCGGATTCAGGAACTTCAAAATAGGAAAGTCCTCCTTGAAGACTATCAGCGAAAACAGATCACTTCGCGTTTGAAGATTCTTGAAGAACTCGGATACATCGATGGCTCTGGATTACTCGCACGTGGTAAGATTGCATCACAAATTTACGGCTATGAAATACAGGTGACCCAACTCCTCTTCAAAGGCTTCTTTGAAAACTTAAGTGAAGACGAACTCAGTGTGCTTGCAATGGCAATTGTTTGCGAAGACAGAAAGGACTGGGGACACTATAGAAAACTGGAAGACAAAAAAATCAAAAGGTTACTGAAAACAGGAGACAAAGAGATTGAGTCAATCCGAATATTAGAGGAACAGTATCAGGTGGATCCGGTGATCCCGAAGCTAGTAACGAAGTTGAGTACAGCGATGCTTGCGTGGAGTCAAGGTTGTGAGTTTGAGACGCTTCCCCAATATGTAAACTTAGCCGATGGCGACTTTGTGCGAGCGTTTCGACTGGTGATAGATCTTCTTCGGCAGATACGCCGGGCGGCGGTTGGACATGATACGTTATTGGATAAGATAGATCGGTGCCTTGACAAAATCAATCGTGATGTAGTAGACGCTGAACGTCAGTTGCGCGCCGGGCAGAAGGCGTTATAAGCCTCGCCTCGCGGACTTTTCCCTTGTCCTCAAATTCATATCATGTTACAATAGTTAACGTATGATTATTATTATGTGAATCCCAACACCTTAACCAACGGAGAAAGAACATGGCAGATCAAGAATTTGAACTCACTACAAAATTACGAATTCGAGCTGCTGCTGCAAACGATGCAAAAGCTTTGGAGCAGTACTGCTTTACCGGCAGTGCTGCAGCAGAAATTGACCAAGAATTACAGGATGACCTCTCGCGAACGGAGAGGGGAGAGGTCTACCGAATTGTTGCTGAGGCAAGTGGACATGCGATAGGAAACATTCGGCTTGAGCGTCACCCCCTCAACCCTGAAATCGGCGATGTCAGCCAGTTAGCGGTATCCGCGCCCTTCCGGCAGTTCGCAGTTGCAGATAAATTAATCGACTTCACCGAGCAGGTTGCACAAGAAAATGGTATCACAACGCTTCAGATTGAGCTCTCCCGGTCTGAGGAGCCAATCATAACGGCTTACAAAGGATGGGGATTTGACGAACGTCCCGTTGTTACATTGCAAAAAACAGTCGGCTCTTCTGATACGGCGAGCGCTTCTGACCAAGAAACGTCCACGGACGAAACCCCTTCACTAGAAGAAGACACCGAAGAAGAACTTCAACTAGAAGACACTGAAGATTCCTCTGAAGATTCGGAGGATTTCGATGGCGAAGAACAGCAGCAAAAACTATTGTAAATACGTGTAAGACGTGAAAAATCTTATGTTTTACGTTTTACATATCGCGCCTTACCAACTGGAGCAAATATGAAGAGATATTTTAAGTTACTTATCGTTGCAATTGGCATCGCCGCTTTTCTTATCAGTTGCGGAAGCCAAAATCCGTACCTTTCCAAAGGTAAAGAATTGATTAAATCTGACAAACGACGGAAAGAGGAACGTGCCACCCAACAGTTCAAGTTGGCAATTCAACATGAGCAAGATAATGCGGAAGCACACTATCTTCTCGGCTACTACGATTCTGAGATGTTTTATGCGGATGGGACTCCGGAAAAGGCGAGTGCATCGATCGAAGAACGGGGTAAGCATATGTTTCAAGCTTACCAAAACGACAAGCGAAAATACCTCGAAATCCTTGTCTTTGAGACACTGAGAAACCGTGAACCTGACGTTCAGAACGCAGCATTAGATGCACTCAAGCGCATCTACCAACAAGCTGACCGAAAAAAGTTACTCAATGCCTTGAAAAAAGCAATCAAGTCCAAGGATAACCGCGACAGACACGATGCACAGTGGGTGTTGGCATCCCTTGGCAGAGATCACCCTGAAGAGATTGGACCGATTCTTATAGAACTGCTAGAACATAAACGCAGGGAAACCCGTTTGAACGTTATCAAGGCACTTGGTGCAATCGGGGATGAAAGCGCAATTCCGGTATTAGTAGAGGTGGTCAACTCTGGTTCAGCCAAATGGAAAAAAGATAGGGAAGGCCCCGAAATACGTGGTCTTGCTGTCGAAGCATTGGGCAAAATCGGGGGTACTGCCGTAGAGCAATTGGTCGAGATCGTCGAGAACAAGGGTTCCTCAATGCGTGTTGATGCGATTCAGGCGTTAGAACAACTCGGTGATGAAAGGGCGGTTAAACCATTGCTAGAGGTGTTAACCGAACAGGGCAACCGAGAGGTCGTTGTCAATTTTTGACCCGAAAATTAAAATTCTCCACGAGAACCTTTGGAAGAAACAGTTCCTCCGACTGCCGACTTGACCGTAAATTTGTGCGGCATGATAAGCGTTCCAAAGGTTATTTCTAACCGATTTTTAACGTGTTGAGAATCTCTACTCGAAAATCTGTATGAAAGGGATCTTATGATTTGGAAAACACAACTTAGCCTTCTCTTAATATTCGCAATTCTATGTGTTGCTGGATGCAGTGACAACCGTTATTACGACGACCGATTGCAAATGGAACTTCTGCAGTTGGACAGCGATCTTGACAACCGTTGGTCAACAACCGGGGTGGTTGTAGTTGACGTAAATGCAAACGGTCCAGCAAACCGAGCCAACCTTGAGAAAGGCGAACTAATCTCCTATGTGATTGGCGAACGAACAATTCGCAGTACAGGGGACTATAAACAAGCGGTCAAGAGTGCAATGAAAGAGGACAACAACTTTATCCTCAAGCTGACAGATGGTCGAGAAATCCGGTTGGCTGTCCGAAGAAGTGGCGATAAAGCTGGCTTGGAAGTTGATGGGGCACGCGTTAGCAAAGTGACTTCGGGAAGTCCCGCCGACACAGGCAACATCAAAGTGGGTGACACGATCCAAAGCGTAATTGATGAGCGAAATGTTCAAACCATTAAAGACTATAAGAAAGCACTCGACGAATTTGCAAAGTATGATTCTAAGGTTACATTCCGCACAATTGAATTAGTTGGTATTAAGATTGGCACCGTCAATACGCTCGGTAACTTGGGAGATGTACGTGCTGTCCAGCCGTTGACCGCGTTTCTAGAGAACGAAGGCAGTACCTTGCGTCAACCGGCTGCCCAAGCCTTAGAACGTCTCGTTGCCTTGAGTCAATTGAATACTCTCTTTCAGCAATTTCAGCAAGCCAACGTTGATGAGTTACCCGCCGATCAGCTGAACCCGCGGCAGCGTGAATCCGCCGAAATCTTGGGGCTGCTCACGAGCGATCTTGAGAACAACCGCGTTACCCTCAACGATCCATTCGGCACACAATTTCGGCATCGCTCCGAAGCTTTATACCAGAAGATAACCGATGGACAGATGGTAGAATTGGGGCAGAAAAATATCAAGCGTGAGGTTGAGCCGAATCAGGAGATTCGACGGGCTTGTATCTCCATTTTGGGACATCTCAAACCGACCTCCGCTATTGAAGATCTGATTACCGTGATGGAAGACAGCATGGAGGTTCCCGGCATCCGCTTCAAGGCGGGGCTTGCGCTGAGTCAGATTGGCGAAGACTCCGTTGATGCACTCATTGCTGCCTTTGACCGTGGTAATGCGAGCGTTAAAGATATCGCCGCCTCGGCGCTCGGCAACATCGGTGGGAACAAGGCACGGAACATGTTAATCAACGCTCTCAAAACGACAGACAACCCAACAATTAAATTGACTGTCGCTGATGCCGTTGCCAAAGTTGGTCGTTCCCCTTCAATTGAGGCACTTCGCCTTCAAAGGGAGGGACTTCCAGAAGGAAACGGTTTAAGGACATTTCTCGACGAGCTGCAGGTATTGCTGTTTAATGTTGAGTTAAAGTACCAAACTCATCTAAACAGTGAAAATATCTCAGCAGAGTTACGACAAGAGTTTAAAAATAACAAAATCCCGCTTTCTCAAAATGCTATCCTTTCGATTCAAAAGAAAGATAGCGAGTGGTGGATAGATGATAAAGATAATAAACGAATGTACATTGTCCGTAAAGAAGCCCGTAAAGAAGAGGGTAGGCTCAACATCTATGAACCGCTTGATGCACAATCAGTATCGTATTCGGTCTCAAACTGATACGCCGAAGTTTGGACAGCACCGCCAAATATGAGAAAACGGAGGTCTGGCCCGAGTGATGGATTCGGGTGCATTTTGAGGTTCAGGGGATGCGGACAACGGGTTTGCCCTTCACGAAATAAATACCAGCCTGCAAGCTAACTCCCAACCAGATGAAAATTGGCGTTATCTCCGATCTGCATACCGATGTCACCCCGCTGAATAAACAGATTCTTCCGCATATCGTCGAAGCGGTAGAGAAAGCAGGCTTGGATATCTTCATCCTCGCTGGCGATCTATCGCCCAACCTGCTTGAACTCGCCAACATCCTGATTGCATTCACCGAATCCAACTTGAATTGCCCAAAATTATTCGTTCCCGGAAACCACGATATTTGGGTTAGCGAACATCCCGATATTACAAGCGAGCAGAAATACGATGCCATCGCGGTAGCCTGTCGTGAGTGCGGTTTCCATCCACTGGACACCGCGCCCTTCGTTAAGAACGGCGTCGGATTCTGTGGTACAATTGGGTGGTATGACTACTCATTTCAATGCAAGGAGTACAATTTTTCAGAGGAGGCATACGCGTCGAAACAGTTATCGGGATCCGTTTGGAATGACTCAAATTATGCAAAATGGGATGGAACAGACCCGGAAATTGCTCATCGATTTGAGAATAAGTTGCGGAACCAGATCGGTTCAATCAGAGATTCCGTCTCGCAAATCGTTGTGACAACCCACCACGTCCCCTTCCAAGAGTGCGTCCGCTCTCGCGGAACATTGCCGTGGGATTTCTTCAATGCGTATATGGGGAGTCAGGGACTCGGCAAGATCTGCCTTGAAGAACAGCTTGTCACGCACTCTCTCTTTGGACATACGCACGTTCCAGTTCGGCAGCAAATTGGCAATGTTACCTCAATCTGTTCTCCGATTGGTTACCTACATCAGCCTCCCGCGTGTGATTTATCTGTCTATGCACAGGAAAGGCTTACCTGCTTTGAGCTTTGACTTTCGATAGCTGACAAACAGTTTGTGAGCTAAGTTACGGAATCGTGGAATGGGGATTTGTACCATTGAAACAACGTGAAGAATCGAATCTTAACAATCTACTAAAATGATGATATATAGCACACGATTCACCACAACTTCCGCAACCGTAACGAGGAGGCAACATCTGCATGAACCGTCTGAGCCGACAAATCAGTGATTCCACGGTGCTGAATCTATGGGGTTCTTACGTTTTCCGTTTTACGCTTTACGTATTATGCTGCTTCTACCTATTTGGCACTGGGACCTTAGACGTTCGCGCAAATACAAACGCCAGAACCGATCAGACCGGAATTACTATCGAGTTTAATCTTCCAAAACTTGAGGTTTCGACAGTTAAACGGAATGGGATTCGGTATCAGGCGGTCAGCTTTGAAGGAAGTGGGTTTACCAGTGAAGTAGGAAGTCCACGGCTCCCTGTGTCGCGCGTAACGCTCGGTGTGCCGCCAAACGTCAAGTTTCAGGTCGAAATTCTTCATACCACTACAGAGACACGGTCCGGTTATCGCATCCCGCCTGTACCACACAATGTTCCTAAGTCCAGCAGCGAAAACCCTTCTTCCTTTTCCCATCCTGAAAATTTCCAAACACTTGAAGAAGAATGGCGTGAAGATGGTCCCGCTTACAGGTCCAGCAGTAATTATCCAAAAACCGCTGCGCAGGTTGTTTATGACGGTTATATCCGCTCCCAACGGATACTTTATCTAGAACTCCGCCCAGTCCAGTATCAACCAAAATCGAGAATGTTGCGGATTCACTCTCGTATGACTGTCCGCGTTCACTTTGTGCACCAAGGTTCAGATAACAGATTTCAGAGCACCAGTACCTCACCTTCTCAATTTACGACTACAGAACCGGCTTCATTTGAGCGGATGTACCAAAACTTCCTGTTAAACTACGATGAAGCTAAACGTTGGCGCGTTCCAACAGCGGGAACGGCTGCTGCACCAACCGCTTTGGATCCCGGTCGCAGCATCGGGGCAGGACCCGCAGTACAGGAACAAACGAATGGAGAGCGGTATAAGATTCTCGTCGATAAAACCGGCATCTATCACCTGACGAGCGATGACTTACGTCAAAAATGGGGGATTGATTTGAGCGGGCTTGATCCACGGCGTTTGCATCTTAGGACGAACGATAGGGAGGTTCCAATATACATCTACGGTGAAGAGGATGGGCGTTTTGACCGCGGCGATTTCATCGATTTTCTCGGCATAGATGCAAAGAATCGATATACAAGGTGGAATGTCTATTGGCTCGGTGCTGAACGCACACGGGGGGCGCGTGTTTCTGAAATCCACGCCAGTCCTGATGATCCAACAGCAAAACTGGTCCCTAGTTTCCGCTCGAAACTTTACTTTGAGGAAGACCATTTTCACAATAACTTGCGACATGCTGACCCCAGAGACGTTTCGCCAGATGACAAGCACGGCTGGTTTGAAGCACTTGACTTCTGGTACTGGACCGGTGTCAAAAACTTGGCTGATGCAAATGAAGTGGATCTCGAATTTCCGCTTTACGACCTCACGCAGAGTTTCGATCCATCGAATGTCCGCGTCACCTTGCAAGGCGGAACACCAACCGATCACGAGGCTCTAGTTTCGATTAACAATATTCGGATTGATGAGGTGAAGTGGCCAAGCCAAGATGTTGCCACAGTTGATAAAACGCTACGGGTTTGGAACAACTTGCGGGATGCAACCAAGGGCGAAAAGAATGTGATTACCCTCGCTCGAATTGATACCACAGAAGAAGAAAATACCACAGCCTTTCCTTATCACGTTTATATTAATTCTTTCGAGGTCGAGTATACGCGCTTGCTAAAAGCGGTCAACGACTCCCTTGAATTCACCACACCTGCTACCATCGATCCATACAACGCCCGAAGGCAGCGTCGGTTGGAATATACTGTCCAGACCTTCTTATCCCCGGATGTGGCAATCTTTGAACATGACGGTGAGGTATTGGTCTCAAAGTTCCAAAACCCCAAGATTGAGCGTGTAGATCTGGACCGAGCTGAACGTAACCGCCTCCGCGAAATCTACCGCATCAATGCCGAAGCCGACGGCACAAGTCAACCTTCATTACAGAACATCCCGCGGGTTGCCTATAACGCAACGTTCCAGGTACGCGATGCACACGATGGGAGGTATATTGCGGTCTCTTCGGCGAGTGTACGTCAGCCGGTTCGGGTTGAGGCGTCGATGCCGACCGATCTGCTCTCTCCCGGCAATGGTGTGGATTACCTGATCATCAGTCATCCGGTATTCCTTGAACCATCGAAAAGGTTGGCACGATGGCGATCAACGCCAAAAGGCGGCGGATACCGAACGAAGGTCGTTGATGTTACACAAATTTATGATGTCTTCAGTAATGGCATGGTTAATCCGCAAGCTATCAAGGACTTCCTGACCTATGCCTATAAAAATTGGCAATCGCCTGCGCTCTCTTATGTCACAATTATGGGAGATGGAACGTACGATCACCGTGGGGTTGATAAGAAAGTTTATCCAGAACCTCCAGAATTGACGGGATACATCCCGACCCATTATATCTGGACCATTTCTTTTGGGAAGACTTCGATTGATCACTGGTACACAACCGTAAATGGTATTGATGAACTACCCGACTTCTACATTGGAAGACTGAGCGTGGAAACGCTTGAACAGGCCGAAAACGTTGTTGATAAACTCATCAACTATGAGGATAAACGACCCAATGGGAATTGGCGCCGCCGGATTCTCTCCATAGCAGATGACGAAATCAATAACTCCGGCGACGAGATTTTCAAAAGGAGTTTGACCGCGCTTTCAAAAAACCAGGCGCTGCTTGGTTACGAAAACGTACCTATCTACCTTGAAGATGTGATTGACAAGGTTGAAGCGAATAAGGCAGCTTACCCTGAGCTACCACAACGAGTGGCAAAGGACATGATTATTGACGCAATGGGTGATGGTGCGGTTATCGCGCAATATGCAGGGCATGGCGGTCGAATTGTTTGGGCGCATGAGGCGATCTTTGACAACCGGGCAGTTGATCAGGTGAGTGAGACAGATCACCTCCCATTCATGCTGGTGTTGAGTTGTTATAACGGCTATTTTGATGCGCCCGGCGAACCGAGCATGGCGGAGAAACTACTCCGAAAGCATAAAAGCGGAATTATTGCTATGTTGAGTGCCACGCGCCTTACCTACGGCAGCGGTAACGACGCACTCAATAATATCATTTTTGATATGATTTTCCAGCGAAATATACGGCAACTCGGACCAATCAGCTTCGACTCGAAGATCGAACAGTTAATAGAGGATGGTCGCGGACAACTCAATGTCATGCTGGAGTATACTCTCTTCGGTGATCCGGCGATGAACCTCGCTATGGCGGACTATGAGGTTCAGGCGGATATTGAAACACGAACCGTTGCAGCCGGACAACTTCTCAAAATCGCTCCGGGGCAGATTGCCGAAGTTACGTACGACCCTGCAATTAAGCAGAAACGGTTTACGCCGATTTCAAATTTCAATGGACGGATCTACGCAAAAGCGGTTTTTCCCGGCACTTATTCAACCGTTGAGGGAGAAGAAGAACTCTTGAAGGTATACTCAGGTGATGTTTCTGTCACCCAAGAAACAACTGTAGTAAACGGCAAATTCCCCGAACTTTCCCTCCCTGTACCCAAAGGAATTAGTGCGGGCGAGGGCCATGTTGAACTTTATGCTGAGAGCCCGACCCATATTGCTGCTAGCGGGTACTCATTTACTGTGCTTGTACCGAAGATTCTTGATATACAAACGGAACTTGTCGCTAGCAGTCCGGGCAGTGAACCGTCTCAATTTCGTATATCCACACAGGTTTCCGATGAATTGAATGAACAAGGCATCAAGTCGGTTATCCTAGAATGGCGAGATCCGGTAAAGCGGGAATCGTTTGAAGAGATAATGATCCGGGATACGTCACGTGGCAATGGCTGGTATACAACTCCCAAGCCGTTACCTCTACCAGCTGACCGAGCCAGCATCCAATATGAGATTACGGTCATCGATGCCGATAGTCGATATGTCACTTCCGGACGGCGGACATACCGCCCGTTTGTATTCCCTGACGTGCGAGTTACGCCCGGACTGGGATTTTCAGATCCGTTAATCTACTACGGCTACTCCCGCGAAGATGGTGCTTGGACGATTAACGCAGATATTGAGCAGATTGAAGATATCGAACTAAAAGAGAATCTAGAAGTCGCTTTTTTTGCAGGTAACCCCGATCGTGATAGGGATGGCGTTGTTGATACTAGTGCAAAGCTGCTTGGGAGAACGCAGATCCCCCCTAGCGCGTGGCAGCGCAGAGATCCAATAGAACCTCACAAAAATTCACTCAAGCGCGGGGGTGAAACCGATAGCCTGCTCCGCCCCCGCGCTTTCAGGGATAGACCGCTTAACACCAACTGGATCGCAACAGCAACCCTTAAACATGAATTGTCGATCGGCAATCACGAGGTTTTTGTATATGTTGATCCTGCTTTCAATTCCGCCGAAATGCCTTATGGAAAACTGCGCGAAGGCGATGAGAAGGACAATATTAAATCGCGTCTCATTCCAGTTCAGAGCATCCTCATTGGTCAAAGAGATCAGCATATTTTTAGCCAAGATGCAGCGATCGACTTCCGCATACCCCCTCACGCTGTTCCGCAACTCGCTGTCTTGACAATCAAACCACTAAACAGCCAACAGCAGCCTAAACCGGTGAATCCATCAAGCCTCATCCCGGTTGCACTGCCAAATGGGGTTGACACCGTCGCCTACAGTACAGTACTAGACATAGCGTCTCCCGATCGGATCGGGACACCACTACAACAGCCCATAACGGCGGAACTGCGATTTGACCGCTTGGCATTACAAGAAGCCATTAAGGATGAGCTAGGTTTAGAAGAGATCTCAAATCCGGCTCCCGATCAGATCGTAACAATTGATGAAGGAGTGGAGGCGATCGCAAAGAGGATTGGTATGTACCTGTGGGTAGATGTGCTGAAAAACTGGGTTCGTCTTGATTCAGAGTTGCTCACATCGTCTGACGGATCGATGCAAACGCAATCAACGCTCGCAAACATCAGCGCATCAAATCACGGTGACGGTGAAACCCACACCGTCCCTATTGATCCAGCAGCCACCGTACGAGTAGGGAAATGGGTCTTACTGTTTACATCGTCCGAGACTTACCGCGTCCTAATCAGCGAAGAGGAGAAATCACTTGAACTCATTGACCCAGATCGATTCGTGGACCCATCAACCCAAGCTCCAAGTATATTCAGCGACGGTGTTGCCATCGGAATAGAGTTAGGCGAGAATGATTTCCAGTTTGGAGATATCCTCACTTTTCAAATATTTGAAAGTGCGTCTAGTGGTTCCGATACAACATTCTTTGCCTCATCCTTCCGCGAGCAGAATATTGGGAGAGGCAGCATTCAATATGTTCGTCTTGAGGAAAATTCATCAATGCCACTGGATCAGTGGGTCATTCTGTTCATTGATTCGGAACACTTTCAGATTGAAGGAGAAAAGAATGGTCTTCTGTCACGGAACGGTCAGCCCGTACGCGGTAAAATTGGTAGCGAATTCGTTTACTCTGAATTCGGTCTACGCCTCAAGATATCAGTCGGTGAGCGAGAATTTGAAGCGGGAGATAGCTTCCGGTTTAACACAAAAGAGACTGGACGCATCCGCGCTGAAGTCCCAATGCTTGGCACGTTGACATTGATGCAAAGTAACGATACCATTCCCCCTGATCTCCAGTTGACAATTGGCAAACAGAATTTTATTGATGGAGATCCAGTTTCCTCAGAACCGTTCATCCAAGCAACACTTACGGACGACAACGGCATCGATTACATTACTCGCCCCGTCCATCTCGAAATCAGCCGGGATAATCAGCAATTCACGTCAATCTCAGAAACGGAATATCGACTGAGCAACGTTTCAGGGTCTAATCAGGTTAGTTTAAACTATCAATCGCCTAAACTGGAACCGGGAACGTATCGGGCCCGCCTGAGTGCCAGCGATCTTGATGGGAACGAATCTGAGGAAGAGATTGAATTCCGTATCCACAAAATCCTTCAGTTACTCAAAGCAATGAACTACCCTAACCCATTCGACGATGAGACCGTAATCACCTGTGAACTGACTGGAGCCGCCGATGAAATGATAGTCAAAATTTACAGTCTGTCGGGGCGGTTAGTCCGTGAGTTTACCGAACCAGCGCGGGCGGGGTTCACGATGATACCTTGGGATGGACAGGATAGAGATGGTGATGAAGTAGCAAATGGCGTGTACTACTGCAAGATTCGTGTTAAGACAGCGGGGGAGAAGGATTTGACCGAATACATCAAGATGATGAAGCTGAAGTAGAGCAGGACTTCATGATAACGAGAAAACAAGAAAACAAAACGACAAGCAGGGGAAAAAGAAATGAAGGGGAGAAAGTGAGCAAAAACAACGGTAACACGCTATTGTCTTTGCTCATCCCGACATTTCATGATCGTTTCGATCATAGAAATGACGAGAATCCTCGACGAGTTGGGACTTTCCCATTTTCTCACTTTCCCACTTTCTGCATTCTTATTGCTCTCTGTTGCCACACTGTTGCCCACGGTGCGGAAAAGTATGCGGGCGATTTCTTAACACTCGGCGTCGGAGCGCGACCATTAGGGATGGGAGGAAGTTTTGCAGCCATCGCCGATGATTCCACCGCGGCTTATTGGAATCCGGCTGGACTTGGGCGTTTGCGCCATTCCGAAGCAGCTTTTATGCACTCAAGTCTTGGCGAATTGGATAGTTACGATTTCGTCAACTATGTTCACCCAATCGGTGGAGCTGCATCGCTTGGGTTAAGTTGGCTACGAGTGGGGATTGACGATATCCCGATCACGACACTGCCACGCCCTGGGAATCCGGTCAGTCCAGCCAATCGTCCTAGACAGGCCGGAACCTTTAACAGCACCGACAATGCCTTCTTCCTATCCTACGGTAGACAGGTTGGGTTTAATCTAGGATCAAAGCGGTTGAATATGTTCCTTGGTGGCAACGCTAAATTAATCTACATCACTGCGCTGGGCAACACAAACGCGCTTGGCGTCGGTGGGGACCTGGGCTTGCTCTGGACAACCCCTACTGAAAGATCTCGCCAATTGTCGATCGGTATCGTCGCACAGGATTTTTTCAGGACGAAGTTGTACTGGAATACACCACCCGAAAATCCGGATGAAGCGTCCAATACAGACACGATTGAGCCCAACCTGAAAATCGGTCTCTCTTACAGACAATCAATCAAACCGTTGAAGAGCCACTTGCTACTGACAGTTGATACTGATAGCTTATACTCTTTTGAAATGCACTACGGTGCAGAGTACGTTTTCGCAGAACTCCTGTCGTTAAGGATTGGTATTCAGGAGCGGAAAGGTATCAATACGATCCGTTTAATGACGGCTGGTGCGGGGTTACGGCTTTCGTTTTTAACCGGCACTGCTTTCTCCGTGGATTACGCTTTCTTGAACAACAGTGAGTTGGGAAACAGCAATCGGATCTCTTTGATGACGCGGTTCTGATTGGTTTATTAGTTCATTGGTCCAGACGGCGTATTTTTGTTGAGTTTTTTGGCAAATGTGATATAATTCTACTTGCGGGCTCAACAAGGAGCAGCATTGAGAGGAGAAT
Source organism: Candidatus Poribacteria bacterium (assembly GCA_965247655.1). Classification (GTDB taxonomy): domain Bacteria; phylum Poribacteria; class WGA-4E; order WGA-4E; family PCPOR2b; genus PCPOR2b. Next base: position 4,814,664 of record OZ252032.1, read on the forward strand.
ACCCGGAGCTATAGCGCAATAGGCCTGGCTCCATCAACCTAGAACTGTAGCGCGATGGTGTTGGTATTTGGACGGGGAGAAGATAGAAAAAGAAAATAAAAAATCTCTGTATCTCTACGGTTGATTTCATTCGCTTTTGCTCACTTTCTCACTCTCTCCCCTTCTCACTTTCATTGTTTCGCGCTCCCACACCTCAATCAACCAATGAACTAATGAATCAATGAACCAACAAAGTTCTCTCAGCTTTTTCTTACTTTTCGTTCTTATTCTCAGTATGGCTATATCTTTTCCAAGCCACTCCAATGAGAATGATGATAGCGATCTTTTCACCTTTGTGAGACTAAGGTACACTGGAAACAGCTGGTACGGTAATGGTTGGGATGTTGATTTGCCTGCCTCTGATAGAAATTTTATCCAAAAACTCGCCCAAGCAACAGACATTCCCGTTGCCCGTCGTGAAAAGATTATCCCTGTCGGTTCCCCAGCACTTTTCAACTACCCCTTTGCTTACATCTTGGAAGTTGGCACGCTCAACCTGACCAATGCAGAAGCGGCAAATCTCCGCGAATATCTACTACGCGGCGGCTTTATTATGGTTGACGACTTCCACGGCGGGGCGGAATGGCACCATTTTTACCGCCAACTCAAGAAAATTTTCCCAGAACGTGAACCTGAAGACATCCCCATCACCCACCCTTTATTTCACTGTTTTTTTGATATCGACACCCTTGTTCAGATTCCCGGTCTGAGATCGATATTTAACGGGCGTACTTACGAGCGGCGTGACGGCTACCCTGCTTATTGTCGCGGTGTTTATGATGAACACGGTCGTCTAATGATGATGATTAATTTCAATACCGATATAGGGGATGCGTGGGAACATGCAGCGGAGGGCTTTTATCCACGCAAGTACTCGGATTGGGCGTACCGTCTGGGAATCAACGCTGTGGTCTATGCGTTAACACGTTAGTGTAAAACGTGACTAGAACTTTCCAAAAACGCGCACAAAGGTTTCCATGAAATTATCGTCGTTTACATCCGCGTTGGCGCGTTGATCGATGTATTGTGCACCAATGTGGAGAAATAGTTCTTTTTCGTAAGCGACAAAGCTCTTTTCCATCTCCGCTAGAAGGGCTTGGCGAATAAAATCGTTTCCATCATCAATCATATCGTTGAAGAATAGAACCTGCCCACCTCCGGTGATCTTGATCGTCTTGGTGAACTGATAGACCACTTTGAGAATAAACGCCGCCGCCGCGTCACGCACATCCGCCGCTTCAATTACGCGTAGTCGGATATTGCGTAAAGCCTCTTCGCCATTAATCTCCCCAACTAATGAGAGGTGTTCCAGACGGTCTTCTGCCATCTGAAAACCGTTACGGATCGTGTACTTGAACATCGGTGTAATTTCGAGCGATTTGGATGGACGTATACGGTAATTTGTTTTCAGGATGCCGACTTCGTAATGTTTGTTATCCCGGTCGAAATCGTGATTATACCGTAATTTGAAGCGCCCCGTTGTGACCATCTGCTTAATCCCCGAATATTCCCAAGTGACTTTGGCGGTGTTGATTAAGTCATCCTGCATCAACAATGGATCTTTGCGTCGCTTCTCGACCTCAACGCCACCATCTATAGGAAAAAATGTCACATCCCCTCTCGCTTCCATTCTCTGCACATCAGGTTGAGCCCGGTAGAGTTGTCCTTCCTCTCGACTTAAAAAGCCGGCAAAGTACCAAGTTTCATCGGGGATGCGGTCTTTGACCCACTTCAATTCATTCTCGACAATCAGGGCAGCATCCTGAGAGAGATCCTTGTTGTAAACTACATTGGCGAACGCTTTTGTTGTCGTCGAAGAATAGCGAAACGCCGTATCTCTAAGGTCTTTTTCAAACTGCAAGCCAACATCAAGGTCTGTGGAACTTCCATCACGATTTGTCTTCCGTTTCATCAGCAGCCGCAGACCTCGCAATCCAACATCAAATTCATAGTTGGGATCTTTATCGTTCTCTTCCTCGTCCCGGAGGCCGTTGTTATTCTGATCTCTTTCGTCAAGGAAATCCTCATCGACATCAAAGAGCAGAATATCATCCTCATAATCAAAAGTACCGTTGTTGTTCTTATCGAGGTCACCGGGAATAATTAGAGAAGGTGGGTCTAGCCACGTGTTATCAGTGTACCGGTCCTGATCATCGTTATCCCCAACAGATCGGGAGGCATCGAAACGGGGACCGGCGCGGAAGGCTTCTCCCTGAAAGATTGTGTCCCCAACAGTTCGGAACGCCTTAAACACTGTCGTGGTTGCCTCAAAACGCGAACCGAGATCCTTTCTCAACGCGCTTTTTGGCGTCGTCGCAAACTCTGCTTTCAGACCGTAGTTTGCAAAGTTGGTTTCCATGTCTATAGCCCATACCGGCGTGTCGCGGAAGTACCAAGAAGCTCCCAACTTGGATTTTCCGAATTTCGTCACTTCACGTATGCCGATTCCAGACCCCTTGACATTTTCTTGACCGATTACCGGATTGAGCAGACCGGGAACCATCAAAATCATCCAATCGGTGCGTTCGGAGCGCACATCCCAGCGTACACCTGCAAGGTCAATTTGATCGAAGGTAAACTTCGTAAAGGTGGTGGGAACTTCTCCCAAACTCAAGATGTTTTTGACGTTGCCGGCAGTTTCCTCAATAATCATGACGCTGTGGAAGCCGCGCCGAAACACGCGGTCAAAATCGAACTCGTCCTGCCGGACCGAATCCTCTTCCGTATCTGCCAGAAAGTCTCGTTTATTGGTGAAATCATATTCCACACGCCCTGACAGAAAGAGCTTACCAAATAGACTGTAGACATCCTCCGACTCCGCCGGAAAGGTCAGAAAGTTGAAGAGGAAGAAAACCACAAAGCCGAAGATCGAAAACTTCGCCTTTACCTTCCATTTATCCATTTGTTGGATTTCCTTTTGCGATTTGTATTTCGCATTTCACTCCTTATATGCCATCGTGATCGAACCGCTCGGTATAAACCGTCCACGTGCCCGTCAGAGAATCATATCGGGTCAATCCACCATGTGTGCCAAACCAGAGGTAATCGCCATCGATCGCAATCGATAGGATGCCATTATGGGGAAGCCCATCGGCTTTGGTGAAGGTCGTAAACTGCCCGGTGGTTTTGTCCAACATAGTAACCCCCTTGTCGAACGTTCCGAACCAGACCTGATTCTCGCGAATTGCCATTGATGTAATCAGATTCGATCCCAAGCCATCCGCTTCCGTAAGTATCTTCCATGTTTCATTCACCGTGTCGTAAACTGTTACACCACGCCCGCTTCCGAACCATACTTGCTCATTGTCAATGGTAATGCAACTGACCTCATCGCTGGCTAACCCGTCCTTTTGGGTAAAGGTGGTCCACGTTCCCTGTTTGAGTGCATAGACTGACACACCTGTTTTCGTTCCAGCCCAAACACGATTGTCATCGACCGCTAGACACCGAACATCATCATTTTTTAGACTCTTGGCGTATTTTCCTTCTACTGTTGGCAGGATCTCAATAGCGGCGTTATATGTCTCCCAAGCATTCCGATCGTCGGAGAGAATACTGTGCTTGCTAATACCATTTTTCGTGCCGATCCATACATCGCTTCGATTTTGGACAACGGCTCGGATATCAACGCTTGGCAGTTGATTCTCTTTGGTGTACGATTCAAACCGATCCGCGATTTTATCGTACCGACCGACACCGCCCTCAGTCGCAATCCAAACATACCGCCTACCGACAGATAGGTCAATCACATTGTTATCGACAAGTTCATTTTTTTCCTCTTTTTCCCCATCCTCTTCGTCCTCTTCATCCTCATTGTCTTCTTCATCTCTCTCTTCTTCCGATTTTTGAAAATGCTTCCATCTGTCATAGCGCTTGTCGTATCGACTCAAGCCGCGGTGCGTACCAACCCATACATACCGGGAATCGGTAGCAACAGCCACCGCTCGTCGGTCTGCCAAGGTGGTCGGTTTGGTGAAGGAGGTCCATGTTTCTTTCTCTTTATCGTAACGGCTCAAGCCCCTTGATGTGCCTACCCATACATATTTTGAATCGACTTTGAGCTGGTATCTCCAGACGCTATCGTGAACAAGTCCGTCTTCGACCGTGAAAGCTGTCCATGCCCCGGACGCTTGAGCGTATTTTAGCACACCCTTATTGACTGTGCCTACCCAAAAGCCATCGCCATCCTCCGCTATAGCCTCAACCCCCGAACCGGGGAGTCCATCGCTACGCGTGAAGGAGGTCCACAACTTGCCAGTTTTATCATATCTGTTAATGCCACCCCAACCGAAGCACCAGACGTAATTCTTGCCGACCTGTCCGTATTCCATTCCACCAGCCCGCAGCCCTTTACGCCTGTCGTAAATTGTCCAAGTATCCTCGGTGGGGTGGTAGTAACTCACACCACTCGTTCCCCGGTCTCTGACCCACGAATAAGAACTTCTGCCACTGGTCCATACCCCCTCACCATCTGCGGCAATCCACTGACCGAAGCGCGAAGCCATACCTTGTGCCTCTGTATACGACCGCCAAGTTTTCGTCGCTCGCTCATACCTCTTGACCCCAACGCTGTTTGTGGAAAACCAAACGTAATCTTTCGTACAAGCAATATCTTCGATATTCGTTCCGGCACCCGCTTCCGTCACTTTTACTGTTTCCCATTTCTCGGTTCGCGTATCGTAGTGCGCTGCCACACCACCCTGAAAGGCAACCCAAATGCCATTTGGCCCGTCAAGCTCGATCAGTGTCGCGTAGTGCCCCGGTAGCCCAGATGACCTTGTGAAGTGCGTCCATGTATCCGAGGCTTTGTTGTAGCGCAGGACACCCCCATCCCCTGTGGCACACCAAACATCTTCTGCCCCCACTGCCAGCCGACGAATTCCAGTGATAAACGGGATTTCGGAGGAGAGTGGTAGTGCGTCCTTCGTGTACTCTATCCATGTATCGGTTCGCCGATCAAATTTCAAAATCGCACCATTCGGGGAAGCCGACCAGTTGAGTGCCCACAGATGATGCCCATCTAACTCAATCCAACGTACCTCATCTTCTCTCAGAACCTCCGTATCGTGATATGGCTTATGCCTATCCCATCGATCGTTCTCTACCTCATAGACAGCAAGCCCGGCCACAGTGCCAAAAAAAACCTGCTTATCCACGACAGTGATGCTCTGAACATTATTGTGCAGCAAGCCATCCGGCTGCATTGTAAAAACCCGTTGAACTCCGATTCCATCTGAACGTGCAACCCCACCCGGTGTCCCTACCCAGATGGTTTCTTCGTCTATCGCGACAACCCTGACATTCAGACTCGGCAAACCATCGGTGATATGGGTTGACGCTTCACCACTAATCATCCACAACCCGTTCCGTGTGCCGACTAGCAATCGCCCATCCGGACTGAACGCAAGTGTGTTGACATAATCTGTTACCACTGGAAAGGGCTCAAATTTATCCGTCGCAACATCTCTCCGATATAATCCTTCAGTTGTTCCCGCCCAAACTTCCTGATCAATTGCCAGCACCGCTGTTACCCACTTGCCAGTGAGATAGGAACGTGAGGAGTGAAAGGTTATGCGTGATGAGTCGGGAGCCGGGGGGTTCACTATTGAGGAGTTTTGCCAATTTGTTGATTCGCTGACTGTTTCAATTCCTGAGTGCAGAGAGGAGATTGGGGGTTCTAAGACATTTAATCCACCTTTCGTCGCGACCCAGATCTTATCGGCGGGACTGACACAAGTAACGAAATTGTTTACCAGCCCATTTCGCTCAGTATAGAAACGCCATCGTTCGTCTTCCAGTCTTCCCAATCCCAAGGGCGTTCCAGCCCATAGGGTTCCGTCTTCGGCATCACCTGCCAAAGCGGTGATATAGTTTGTCATCAGACCGTCTGCTTTGGTGTAGGTCCTCCACGTCTTTTCGCGAAGTGCGTAGCGGCTTAATCCTTTATTTGTACCAGCCCAGAGTGCTCCCCCAATTGAAACCAGTGATTTAACCTGATTTGACACCAGTGTATCCCGTTTGGAGTACCATGTCCACCCATCTGTCACTTTATCGTATTGACCCAAACCGTGCTCGTAAGTGCCAATCCAAATATTCCTACCATCAACAGCCAACGCGGTAATGTGGTCGCTTACCAGTCCCTGCATTGTCGTATATTTGAACCAGGTATCCACCGTGACGATGTACCGCCGAATTCCACGGTCTGCCGAGCCAAACCAGACATTGTCCCCATCGACCGCAATCGCCCTGATGAAATCGCTCTCTATGCGATCCGTCCGGGTATGGCTCTCGGTGAAGGTTTGGTTGATTGTACTGTATTTGCTTACACCTGATTTCTCCGTACCCACCCAAACGGCGTCAGAGCTCAAAGCGATATAGCGGATATGGTTTTCCACCAACCCTTCCTCTTTCGTGTAAGTGTTCCATGCGTCTTTGGGCTTATCGTAACGCCGGAGACCGTCTTCTGTACCGAACCAAACATACTCGGATTCCACAGCAACTGCGGTGATTGCGTTAAATCGATCTTTATCTTTCTCTCGTTGTAACGCCCACGCCCTTGTAGTCTTATTATAACGCGAAATACCTGCCTCGGTCCCAACCCAGATATGATTTCCATCCACAGCGATGGCAGTAACTTTGTTGCTTGCCAAGCCGTCGCGTCGCTGGAAATTTGTCCAACGTCCCGATGAATCGGGATCATAAAGACTGACGCCGAGAGTCGTACCTATCCAGACCGATTGCCCATCGGCGGCGATTGCAGTGACGTCATCAGAGAGCAGTCCGTCCTCCCGGTCTAACTTCGTCCAACGGTTATCTGCTTTATGATAGACGCTGGCACCTCGATCTGTCCCGACCCAAATGTGGTCAGCGGAAGTTGAGACGCAACGGACATTATCACTTACTAACGCTTGTTCTGCTGCTGCTTGGGTAATTACTGCTTCCTCCAGAACAGTCGATTTTTCTTCTCCCGAATCAATTTGGGTCAGACCACACCCAACGTAAAATAACAGGATGAAAACTTGAAAACAGAATAACAAGACAATGGAACAACGAGATAACAATCGCCCTCTCGTTTTCACGTTCTCTCGTCTTCCCGTTTTCATGTTCTTATCAATCTTCCGCATAACTTGTCCATGTCCCTGTTTTCTGATTGTATCGACACAAGCCTCGCTCTGTGCCGAACCAGAGCTGATCGCCGTCAAACGCGATTGCCTCGACTCGATTGTGGAGCAAGCCATTATCTGTGTTAAAAACATGCCAGCCGCCCGTGGCTTTATCCAACCGCGCAACTCCCCCATCTGCCGAGCCAAACCATATTTCCTTCCCGTTCAAAGCGATACAGGTAACAGTATTGCTTGCCAAACCGTCCGATTGGGTGTAGGTGACGAAATCCCCGGATTCGACATTGTACTTTGTCGCCCCCTTACTTGTACCAAACCAGATGTCTTCTCCATCAATAACGATGACGCTAGTGTCCGTCAGGTTGCTTTGAATCCCGATCTTATCAAGGACAGAAACATCTGTGGTCAGGGCTTCCCATGTTTTTTTCTCTCTATCGTATCGGCAAGTCCCCTTGTCCGTGCCAAACCAGACCATCGCCTCACCGACCGCAACGCAACGAACATCATCACTCAAAAGAGTCTGCGCGTATTTCTTATCGTCACTCATGCCTTTGACTTCCAGTGCTTGTGTGTGCGACTCCCAAGCGTTCGGATCATCAGACAAGCGATTGAAGGTTGCAACGCCGCGGTCTGTCGAGATCCATAAGTCGTAGCCTCTTACGTCCAAATCTCGGATGGTATTGGAGGGCAAACCGTTTTCAACGGTGTATTTTTCCCAGCGATCTCCGGCTTTATCGTACCGCAGGACACCGTTGTTAGTGCCGAGCCAAGCATATTTTTCGTCAATCGTCAAGCAGGTGATACTGGGTGTCTCATCCCCCTCGCCATCCATCCCCTTTACACGAGGGGCAAACCAACGGTCTGTTTGTTTGTCATAGCGATGTAAACCGTTGGTTGTTCCCAACCACACATAACGCCCTTCGGCGGCAATTGCGTATACTTTCGACTCGCGGAGCGTCCGCGTCAGAGGCGACTGGGTGAAAGTGGTCCATACCTCCTTCTTTAGGTCATAGCGGCTCAATCCTCCAGCTGTCCCCACCCAAGCATAGTTGTCGTCTACCACCAAGGAATGCTCAATGAGGTCGTTGCTTGCGAGACCATTCTCCTCACTGAAGAATGTCCAATCCTTTGCGGCTTTGTTATACCGAGCCAATCCCTGTTCGTCTGCCGCGAACCAGACAGCGTCGGTGGTCTCCACAACTTGCATCGTGCGGTCAAAATCAACCCCCTCTATCTGTGGGAGATTCAATGTCGTCCACGAATCGGTTGTATTGTGATACTTCGACGCAAGGGCACCATCCCCGCTCCACCCTGAGTACGTAAGCCAAACGCCATCGAGTCCCCTGTCAAGCCCGAAGTTCACGCCTGAGAGCACTCGCTGGCTTGAGAATATCTCCCATTTTCCGGTCCGTCGATTATAACGGCTAGCATCTCCCCAGCCCGTGACCCAGACATAATCGCCCTCAATGAGCAGGTCATTGGTTTCATTGTTTCCTAAACCGTGCGCTTCCGTGATAGTGCTCCATCGATCCGCCAATTTATCGTATCGCTTGATCCCTTCCCAGACCGTCGTCACCCAGACGTATTGCGGGTCAACGGCAATGGTTCCAATGTTACTCCACACCACGCTTGGCGTGATTTCATACGTTTTCCATTCATCCGTTTCAAGCGAATAACGGCTCACCACACCGCCAATATGCGCCGTCCAGAGGTACGGGTCATCGAGAACGATAGCCCAGACTTCATTGTTTGGCAGACCGTCCTCCATCGTATAATGACGCCATGTATCCGTTGCTTTATCGTAGCGTAACAACCCTCCGTTGGTGCCGACCCAAACCTCATTTTCACCCACGGTCAGACCGTGTATGCGTGTAATTGGTCTCTCAATAGATTTCAGTGGAAGGTCTTCTTTGCTGAAGAAGCGGAACGTATCTGTTTGTCTGTTATACCTTACAATCGCGCCTTCCGTGGAATCCTTCCAATTGCCAAACCAAAGCCCATCCCCATCTTCCGCCAGCTTGCTGACCCAATTCAAGCGCAGCACCTCTGTCGTCGCCGTCGCAACGTGTTTCGACCATTTGCCTGTCTTTTTGTCCAAACAACTGGCACCGGCGGTTGTGCCAATCCAAACCTTGCTACTGTCCTTCGAAATGACTTTCACGTTATTGGAGGCGAGTCCCTCGTTGGTGTTCTCGCGGGTGTAATGCGTCCATACGTCTTCTGTAATGTTGTATTTTGCCAATCCCGATGGTGTGCCTATCCAAATGGTACCGTCGCCATCAACGACAATTGCTCTGACGTTGGTATGAGGCATATTGAAGGAAAACGGGAAAGACCGTTCACTGTCTCGTTTTTTTGTTCTTTCGTTTTCTTTTTCTGTGATGATCGACTTGTCTAACTGCACTAAGCCGGATATTGTGCCTATCCAGATAGAATTACCCTCTATTGCAACGGTGTTAATCACCTCCGAAGGCAACCCATCTGTTTCAGTTAGTTTGCCTGCAATACGGGTAGACCGATTATAGTAGATAAGACCATCTGTGGCAGCAATCCAGACGACATTGCCATCTAGTTTGATGTCATTAATCGAACCGGAGATTTGTAACTCGGACGGATGTGTATTCCATTTTCGATTTTGAGGTTCGTAGGTTGAAAGCCCCGCCCTTGTTCCAATCCAGAGACGTGAAAACGTTCCCTCGGCACCTCTACGCTCCGACTCCCACGCGACGCAGGTTACGAAGTCATTTGCCAATCCATCTTTCGTCGTAAAAAACGCCCACCGGTCTTCGCCTTCATGTCGTACCCCTAAACCACGCGGTGTACCGACCCAGAGATCCTCCCCGGCTTCCGCAACGGTGGTTATGTAGTTATCCGCCAAACCATCTGCCTTACTCAACGTATGCCAATTAAGTCCTGTCGTAAACTCCGGACCTTCAAGATAGCTTGCTTGGTTCAATCCCGATCGTGTTGCTATCCAAACCGACTCATCCGTCGCAAAAATGTCCTTCACGTCGTTGTCACTCAACGTCTTAATTTCGCTGTAGGTCCTCCACGTTTCATGCCGCGAGTCATACCGTACCAGGCCATGCTCGTACGTACCGAACCATATTACATTCCCATCTGCGGCAATTGCTGTGATATGATTGGAAGGCAACCCCGCCTCTGTTGTGTACTGCCGCCATGTATTGACGGATAAGATATAACGCTGTGCGCCGCTGTCGGCAGTCCCTAACCATAGGGACGTCCCATCTACTGCTAGTGCGTTTACCTGATCGCTCGTCAGCCGATCTCGTTTGGTATACGCCCTGACGAACTCCGAATTCCGTTGGTCGTAGCGACTGAGTCCCTTATTCTCCGTACCAAACCAGGCGGAATCTTCATCGGCGGCAATCGCAGTCACGCTGTTATCAATAAGTCCGCTGTCCTTGTCATAGTTGTTCCATGAATCGGTGAGTTTGTCGTATCTGGAAACCCCGTTCTCCGTACCGACCCAGATGTAGTCATCATCAATCACGATCTTTGTAACAAAGTCCCCCGCGAGCCCGTCCTCCTCGCGCTTCCGCGCCCAACTGTTTGTCTCCTTATCGTAGCGAGAGAGTCCGTTTGGCGTACCGAACCAGATAAATCTCGAATCAACAGCGATGCAGGAGACCTCTCGCCCCGCCAAGCCATCCCGCGGCATGTAGCGTGTCCACGTATCTGTGTCCATTTCATAACGACTCACACCATCGCGTGTGCCAATCCAGACCTGAAGCTCGTCCAAAGCGATGGATAAAACGTGGTTGTGAGCCAAACCGTTTCTCACAGTGAAATTGTCCCACTGCCCTCGCGTTTTATCATATCGACTTAACCCCCGGTCGGTCCCGATCCACAAATAACGTGAATCGACAGCTAGGGATAGAACGCGATTGCTGAGGAGTTGACTGGTTACACCCCCCTCCTCATTGAGGAAAAAATCGGGGGGCATTTGCTGCGGGTCATGTGTGAAACAGCTCGCCAAAGACAAGAGTATCATGAACCCCAAGATTATACGAATTTGACGCATTCTTGTGCCTTTCTGTAGGGAACAGCGATCGTTGTTCTTTACTCAAGACGCTTTTTCCAAAACCGTGAAATAGTGTGTTTCTTCTGCAATGTCTTGGCTCAAATCTCGCCGCGAGAAGAATCCCTTTAAGTTCCAACCTTCTAATGCTTGCATCAGCACGGATAGCATCCAAGGGCTATAATATCGAATACTCCAGTCATCGGTTGTTTCGTAGATAGTATCATTAACGTAAATACGGCAGTGCATTACCAAACGATTTATTCCCTCAACCCAATCTCCGGGAAAATCTTCATGCCAGACCACCACATACCCATTGTCCAGCCGAACCGTCTTCTTACCCCATATTCCTGTTTCGCTGGAGGTGCGAATTTTATTTTGTGCATCCATGTCAATAATGTAGAGTCCGCCCGGTTTGAGGTGCCGCTTGACGGATCGGAAATGGCTCTTGATGTCCTCGTACGTCGTAATGATTGGAAAGGTCTCCGCCATGAAAATCACGCAGTCAAAACGCATAGCCCCTAGGTCAAAATCAACCATATCACCCCGAATGAGTTTGATTTTAACTCCCACCGTGTCCATGCGACGTTGTGCACCTTCAAGCATATTTGGATTGATGTCAATGCCTGTAACGGAAAAACCACCTTGAGTCAACAGAATTCCATGTCCACAAGTCCCGCAGGCGAGTTCAAGAATGCTGCCTTTGGTAATGCCTTGTTCCGCCAGCAACCGCCGGATAGAATTGACCTCTGTTTCAATCTGTTCAGTCGGTGAACAAAGCACAGCATCATAGACATCGGGAAAGTCGTAAATGTTTGACATGAAAGGTTTTCTGCCTGTAATGTAGCGTTCGTCCCAGAATCGGACATGTTCTGTGTTCAAATCACCTTCGATCTTCTTCTTCATCGAAATGCGAGGTAAAGATTGTCCACGTATCTGTCACTGTGTCATGCCGGCTTAATCCGCGTTCAGTCCCCACCCAAAGGAAATCGCCATCTGCGGCGAGCGCAAACACACGATTATGACTGAGTCCATCCTTTTGTGCAAAGTGTTTCCATTCCGTTGTTGCCTTATTGTAGCGCGACACGCCGGCATCGAAACTGCCGAACCAGACGAAATCATCGTTTGCGACGATACTGGTAATCTGGTCACTAGCTAAACCGTCAGACGGTGTGAAGACACTCCATTCTTCGGTCTTGGTATTTAATCTACTAACGCCGCCTTCTGTACCAAACCACACCCAATCGCCATCAATGCAGATGCTACTCACCTTGTTGCGGTACAATCCATCCTGCTTCGTGTAAGTCACCCAGACCTCCTTCTTCATGTCATAGCGACTGACACCTCTCTCTGTCCCCACCCAGACGTAGCGAGGACCCACTGCTATACTGGTCACTCGGTTATCTACGAGGCTGTTGGCATATTCCTGGGATAATAGCATTGTATCCACATCGTCTGCGCGTGTAAAGGTCTCCCAAGCATTTGGGTCGTCTGATAGTGTATTGTATTTGCTCACCCCTTTCTCTGTACCGACCCATAAGGTGCGTCCCCCCACATCGGCGACCTTGACGAATGTGTCAGCTAGACCGTTTTCTGCTTCGTGTAGGTCTGTCCAATGCGCTGATTTGTCGAACCGGGTCACGCCTTTGGCGGTCGCTATCCACAAGTATTTGTCGTCGGTGGCAAGATCGTTTACGGGCTCCTCTACGATGTGCTTCTCTAGCCATAAGTCATTCTGTTTATCGTACCGCCTTGCGCCCTGATCCGTTCCACAATAAACATAGCGAGCATCGACAGCGATTGCATGCACCACTTGAGCGGGCACAGCGCGTATTCCCGTGTACACCGTCCAGCTATCTTTACGCATGTCATAACGACTGATACCGCTGCGGCTGCCCAGCCAGAGGAAGTTGCCATCGACTTTCAAAGTTGGATAGTTCACGCGATTATTCAGCAGTCCATCCTCTTCCGTAAAGACTGTCCAAGATGAGGCTGCCTTATCGTATCGACTGATACCGTGCTCTTGGCTTCCAAACCACACAAATTCAGCCGTTTCTTGAACATCTCCGAAATTGTTTCCTACACTCTCTGGATGACCTCGGAAGACCTGCCAAGTCTGATTAGCTCTGTGGAGTCCACTTGTGGGGACACTGTCATCTCCTTCCCACCAACGTTGGTTATACAACACCCACATATAGTCCACCCCGGAGATAACTTCCCGAATCCGGTCGGCAACTAACCCTTTGCTAGAATCAATGATGACCCAGCTATCCGTGTTCTCGTCATACTTGCTCAAGCCTTCGCCCCAGCCGTAAGCCCACACATCATCGTTGTCCACGACAACAAAGCCGATAGTCGCATCCAATAGACCATTCGCTGCAGTGTAACGTTTCCATGTTTCGTTCTGTTTGTCGTAACGCGCTACCCCCTCCATCTGCGCTGGAACCCAGACATAACGTCCGTCTGCCGCAAGCCGCGTGCGGTATGATTCCATATCAGGGGAGATTTCCTTAAAGACCACTTGATGGGTTTCCCATTCATCCGTATCCCGCCGATAGCGACAGATACGATTATCCCTCAAGACAACCCATACGTCATTTCCATCGACCATCAATGTTGTCGTCTTATTCGCCGCCAATCCATCTCTGGTTGTGTAGTGCCGCCATGTATCCGAGTTTTTATAATAAGATAGCACACCCCCGTCCGTGGCAAACCATACACTGTCGTCGGTCACCTCCATCCAATCAATTCGGGTGATATATGGTATCTCATCATTCGGGGTGTGCGGGTATAGAGTCTCCTCACTAACTTGCCTTGAATCTCGATCTAATTGGCGTGAATCTCTTTGGTGGATTTCCGTCACATCTTCCTTCACGTAGTGCGTCCAGCTCCCTGTGCGTCTGTCATACCGAACGATCTCCCCGTTGGAGGTGCCTTGCCATGCCAAAAACCATACCCAATCGCCATCTAGCTCTGTGCGTTGTATATCGCTGTGGCGTAGGACAACCGTCCGTTCCTTTGCACGAATCGCTCGCCAAGAGTTATCCGCAGAGGAATATAATCCCAATCCGCCGATTGTCCCTAACCAGACTTGATCATCTACCACGCAAATATCCCGCACATTTTCGTGTCCCATTGCTACCCCTGGCTGGGTTAAGTTGAATTGCTGCCATCCATCCGATTGAATCATTGAGGGGATCCACCTGTTGCGGGGAAGTGCACCTAACCCGCCTGGTGTGCCGACCCAAAGTGCGTCTTCAGTGATAGCAAGCGTTCTCACGTTGTTATTCGGCAGTCCATCTTCCGTTGTGAAGCTATACCATCTTTTCTCCCTTTTGTCGAACATGGAAAGCCCTTGCTGTGTCCCAACCCAGAGTATATCCTTTTCCCCTACTATGGCATTGATATGAAATGCGAGGTGTGATGCGTGAAATGTGACATCTCGATCGGTTAAACCGCTGTTTTTCGAGTCTGTGAGTTGAGCTAGCCCTCGATTGGTTCCAAGCCAAAGGGAATCCCCGTCAACGGCGATGGTATTTATCCACAGCCCTTTCAGGTCTTCAAAAGTATGCCATTTATCCTTCTCTTGATTGTATTGGCAAAGCCCATTGCGTGTACCGACCCAGACTACTTGATCGACCACTGCGACATCAAGGACAAAATCGCTGGGAAGTCCGTGCTGGCGCCGCCAGAACCTCCATCGATTGTTCTGATATCGTCCCACCCCCTTTGACGTTCCAACCCAGATTGCATCAGCAGCAGGGACAACGCGGGTGATATAATTGGTCGTCAAGCCCTGTGCTTTGGTGTAGGTTTCCCACCGTCCAGATTGCGAGTCAAATCGACTGAGTCCCATCGCTGTGCCGATCCAAAGGACACCATCCTGTTCGGCAATCGATTTGATATTATCGCTCACCAAGCCTTCCACCTTCTTGACGGTAGTCCAAAACCCGCGAATCTTATCGAACCGTGCCAGCCCATCCTCGTAAGTGCCGAACCAAACATACTTGCCATCAACCGCCATCGCTGTAATGTTTGACGATGGCAGTCCATCTTCTATTTTGTAGTGAACCCATGTATCAACCGGCTTAATGTATCTTTGAACACCCTCATTCGCCGTGCCGATCCAGACATACAGTCCGTCAACTAAGATGTAATTGATCTTATCCGTTTCGAGTAGATCGGTGCGCGTGTAGGTTTTTACAAATGTTTGCTCTGTGTTGCTGTATAAACTCACGCCGGCATTTTCCGTGCCGAACCAGATGAAATCCTCATCAATAGCGATAGTTGTGACGTTGTCGTCCGCCAACCCCTCGCTTTTGGTCAACTGCGTCCATGAATCGATCTTCTTATCGTATCTGGATACACCTTTGTCAGTTGCAAACCAGACATACTCGTCCTCAACAGCGATAGCGGAAATCTTATTACTTGTCAAACCACCATCGTCGGTGGTGCGAAGCGCCCAAACGTCAATCGCTTTATTATATCGGCTTAAGCCTTTATCCGTGCCAAACCAGATGTAGTTCCCATCTACACCGATAGCCATAACACGATTGCTCGGCAGACCGTCGTCGCGGGTGTAGGTCGTCCATTTATCAATTTTGGGTTGATATTTTGAAACGCCGGATTCTGTGCCAAACCAGACAGCATCCCCATCTACCGCCACGCTAGAGACCTTGTTATTCGCCAATCCATCTTCGACGGTGTAGCTTATCCACAAATTTTCGTGTTTGTTGAAGCGATTGATCCCTTTGTCGGTTGCAACCCAGATGTGTTTGACATCTGCTGCGATAGCGTTGACCCGATCGCTTAAAAGCGCGGTTGATCCCCAAGGCACGGATTGATCTATCACTTCTGGTGCCTCGTCAGGCGCAGTAAAGGTACATCCGATAAAAGATAACAAAACAACAACAATAAACCATCGACCGTCTAATGTCATTTTTTGCATATCAAGCACCCGAAGCTTCCAAATCTTCGCACGTTTTTCTCGCCCTAGAGCGAATCTTTTCAGCAACGCTTTATTTGAATTCATGATAGAATGATTTAGTATTTACTGATTTTGGCATTATACCACAGGCAGATAAAGCCTTCAAGTGGAGTACAGTAACCTTTGTATATCTCTATTAACGATTTTCTGGATGAAACTCCGAGAGGCTCCGGTTTCTTCAGCATATTTTGGTAAACCAGAGATAATCATCATGCCGGCTTTCACTTAATCCGCACAACCGTAAACACCTAACTCGACAATGTTCAAATCAGAGGGAAGTTCAAAATGATTCAAATAGGATTTGGTCAACGCATCGCTACACCCGAAATCGGTGCAGAAATGCCCGGAGGTATTAGCAAGCACTTTTCTCAAAATGTACATGATGACCTCCTTGTAAATGCAATGGTAGTGGACGATGGCAACACACAGCTTGTCCTAGCAGGGCTTGATGCACTATCAATTAAACGCTCAACAACACTGAATGCACGACAACAAATTGCAGATGCGACCGGCATTCCCGCGGACAATGTGTTGATTGCAGCAAGCCACACGCATAACGGCGGACCTACCGCCGATGTCTTTATGAGTGAGTCAGATGCGGCTTACTGCGATTTCGTTGCTGCACAGATTGCACAAGCAGCAATTGAGGGATACGAGAAGCGAGAACCTGCAACACTGGTTATTGGTGCAGGGCACGAAGGAAGCGTTGCCTTCAACCGACGCTTCCGCATGAAAGATGGTTCGGAGCGCACGCATCCAGGGGTGGGCAACCCTGATATCGTTCAAGTCGCAGGACCTATTGACCCAATGGTCGGGGTTATCGGTGCAATAAATCAATCGTGTAGATTTCTTGGATGTTGGGTCAACTACTGTTGCCATGCTACACTGGGTGTCGGCAGGGGTGGCTTTTCTGCCGACTACATCTACTATCTGAGAAAAACCGTTCAGCAGGCAACGAGAGCTGACCATGCAATCATCGTCTTCGGAAACGGGGCATCAGGCGATGTCACGCAAGTCGATAATCTTAGAGATCGAGGGAAGCAGTCCGGTGAATGCTGGGGCTGGCATGTCGGCACAACAGTTGGTGCGGAGGTCGTCAAGGTGTTAGCGCGAATGGATTATACAGATGAGGTTCCATTGGCGTGCAAAACTGACACACTCGAACTTCCTTTACGTGACCTCGGCGATGCGTCGCTCAACCAAGCACAGTCTTGGGGAGATCAAGCAGTTTGGGCAAGGGAACTTGAATTGCTCAAAGAAATCAAGGAAATCGAGCCGAGCGTTACGGCAGAGGTACAAATGATGCAGATCGGTTCAGCGGGACTGATTGCTGTGCCTGCGGAGTACTTCTGTCAGTATGGTTTGGATATTCAGGAGTGTTCTCCCTTTGATCCGACGTTTATTGTCTCTCTTGCTAACGGTTGTGTCGGGTACGTTCCAACACCACAAGCATTTGTCGGTGGGGGGTATGAACCACGAACCGCACGGTCTAGTAAGTTGTGTCCAGATGCCGGAGATCGAATTGCAGCAACGGCGATTCGGCTACTTCAGGGTGGACATGGATAGATGCGGGAAGAGGAGCTCGTTAAGAAAAATACCCGCACGGCGGGTTGCGTGTGCCTTTGTCCAAAATCTCAAGTGTTTGTGATTTGGAGCGATCGAGGTGGAGTCTTCCGATTTGCGTTTCGCTAATCGCCTTGGCTGGCAAGACTCTCCTCAAAGGGAGGATGGGCGATGCCTTGCTCCGTGATGATTGCGGTGATGAGGTGGGCAGGTGTGACATCAAAGGCAGGACTGTAGACTTTGACCCCTTCGGGTGCCGTTCTGCTGCCGAAACCTTCCGTCACTTCTTCGGCGGCACGCTGTTCAATCGGAATCAGGTCGCCTGTTTTCAAGGAGAGGTCAAGCGTTGACGTTGGTGCGGCAACATAGAAAGGGATGTCGTGTACCTTTGCCAATATCGCAACGTTATAGGTTCCAATTTTGTTGGCGGTATCGCCGTTTGCGGCAATCCGATCCGCCCCAACAATGACACACTGAATCTTTCCTTCCTTCATGACCTGTGCAGCCATGTTGTCACAAATCAACGTCACATCAATCCCTGCCTGCATAAGCTCCCACGCTGTCAACCGCGCGCCTTGCAGCAACGGGCGGGTTTCATCGGCGTAAACACTGATATTCTTTCCTGACTCGTGTGCAGAGAACATAACCGCTAGGGCTGTGCCGTAATCAGAGGTGGCGAGTCCTCCTGCATTGCAATGTGTCAAGATGGTATCACCGTTACGGAGGAGATTTAATCCGTGTTGACCGATAGCGCGACATTTTGCTCGGTCCTCTTCAATAATGTTTTGTGCTTCATCAAGAAGAACACCTTTGAGTTGCTCAATCTCAAAGGCTTTGTGCTTTTCCGCTGTTTGCTCGATGCGCTTCAGTGCCCAAAACAGGTTCACCGCCGTCGGGCGTGAGGTCGCCAGATAATCTGTAACCTTTTTGAGTTCGGCTGCAAAGTCGGGGTAGTTAGTTACCTTTGACTTCCAAATCCCAAGCACTGCCCCCAACGCGCCCGCAATCCCGATCGCGGGCGCCCCACGAACTCGAAGTGATTTAATCGCCTCCCAAACGCTTTCTACATCGTCACAATAAATCTGTTTGAATTCATTCGGCAGGAGGGTTTGATCGATTAAGTGGATTCTACCATCAACCCATTCAATTGTCGGAATCGGCATCTTCCGTCTCCCCTTGGTCGCCATGGTCTACCCGTTCAGCGTCCTCTTCTGCCACGCTGGTTTCTTCAAGATTTTCATCAATGCCTTCAGCATCCTCATTGTCTTCGGGATCAACATCTATTCGGGCTACGGGGCTACGGGGTTTAGGGCCCGCAATGTATGCTTCGTGTGCTTCTTTAATCACCTCGACCGTCTCGGCACAATTTAGCCAACCGGATAATTCAAAGTAGGGTTCAAAAAACTGCACGATCCTTTTAAGTAACTTAACGTCCAAGTCAGAAATATCCTTGACCGCAGTGTAACGCTCATCGCCCAACATCACACAGATAACATGATGGTCTCGGTCCTTACGTTTTAGCACGCCGATGGGTCGCGCCTCACAGACGTAGCCGGGGTGGCTAGCGTTGGCAGCAATTACCATTGCATTCAGGAAATGCCCATCTTCAGCAACCGTTTCTGGAATCCAACCGTATTCTGTTGGCACTGGCATACTAAATTCATACGCCAACCGAAATTTTCGGCTTTTTGCGTGGTAGCGATATTTTTTCCGACTCCCCTTTGGTGCTTCGATAACAACATTGATGATTGAGGGCGCATGACGTCCAAGTGAGATATCTCGCAAGTTCATTGTTCTTCCCTGCCTTTGAGTATGTCCCCATGAAAGTGGGGAAAGGTTCACGGTGTCCGATAACCTTAAAAACCTGAAATTCAAAGGAGGTAATGCATCCCCTCCATAACCGATGAGGAAGGGAATGAACCAGCCCATTCCTCAACTTTTATTGAACAGAATAAATCCTAAATAATTCATCAACTCAATCCTGAGAATCCAGTAGATTTTAATCAAGAAGGTTCAAGCGATAACGTTTTGACTGAGCAATAGTTTGCACATTATAGCACACCTCACATAACCTTGCAACGGAAAAACTGGTCAATTATCATTTCTCATCTAACCAACAGCCACAGGCCCAAATCCAAAGGTTTGTTTTCAAACCCGTGTTAGTGTATAATATCCTATCAACCTGACGAATTGCCGGTGCCTTTATACCGTTTCTACTTCTGAAAAGATTCAGATGAGATGTCTGTACTCTGCATATCCCTATTGATTTTTACCTTTACTTCACAAGTCGCTTTGAATCCCGATGTAATCGGGACAGCAGTGGATATCCCTGATGCAAATCTGGAAAGTGCGCTTCGATCGCAGTTAGGTATCCCCTCCAATCCGCTCACCGATGGCGATTTGGCAAGGATCACACACCTCTCGGTGATACACGCAGAGATCGCCAATCTGGAGGGCTTAGAGTATTGTAGGAGCTTGGTGCATCTTAGCCTGATTGGTGTAAAAGTCAAAGATATTCGTCCAATCGCAAAGCTAGAATACCTGCGGTGGCTCGATCTAGGCAATAATCAGGTCAGTGATATTCGCCCAATCGCTGGATTGGTAAACCTAGAGCGACTTGACTTAATTGACGTACTCCCACCCCCTAAAGGGTGGGTATTCTTACACGCTGTGATAGCCATGTTTACATAGGTGTGGTGTGAACCTGACACCTATGGGGGACGCCATAACCCCAACTACGGGACTCAACAGGAATCCCGATACTTTGTTCCAGAGGTTAATTGCACCAACGCCGTCTCGATGGTATTCAAACCCACAGTGGTTGCAGTGATAGTTGCGGTTAGTTGGTTTCTTTCGATTCCCACACTTAGGACAAGTTTGAGAGGTATACGCCTCTGATACAAACTTTACACGCAACCCTACTAACTCCGCTTTGTAGCATATCATGAATTGGAGACGGGCAAATGCCCATTGGTGAACCTTCTGGTTTGACTTCTTAGAAAACTTGGCTCGTTTACGAATGCCTTTTAAATCTCCTACCACTATCGTATCTGCCTTCGCCTTTAAGCAGTCAGATATGAACCGACTTGTGATTTTGTGTTCGGCGTCCTTGATTTGAGCGTTTAACTTCGTGAGTATCTTCTGCTTGATTCGCTTGAGATGATACCAATGTTTGCTTCGTTGTTTGCACCTATCCAATTTCGATTGGATATATGCTTTGAACTTGTTGAGATACTGCTTGATAGCACGCAAAGCACGTCCATTGTAGATTATGGTCTGCTCACCATCATGAGAAACAATCGGGTGTATTTCACCCATATCAATCGCAACTGCTTTACCTGTATCGTGCTTCGGGGGTGTATAGACTTTGTAAATTAGTGAAAAGTAGTAACTACCTTGCTGAAAATACATTTCTACAAAGACCGGCTTGACCGTGGACTGAAGTGTGATAGGCTTATCTCCTTTGCCATTGGATAGCCTTAATACGCTGTCCTTGAGCGATATGGCACTTGACTTCCAACGTACCTTGAAGAACTTAGGTGTCCGTTTTGGAGGTTTGGCGTCAGGGTTCTTTTTGACGGCTTGGAAATAGGACTTGAGTGAGTCGAAGTAGCTCTCGATTATCGCTTGGATAGTTTGAGAATGCAGTTGATAGCCACGAAGTCGCATATATTTCTTGACTGCTTTCTCGGATAGCCAAAAACCTTTCTTTCGCTTGATTTTGCGAATGAGAGAGACAACTTTAGAGTAGACACGACCTGCTTCACTTGCAAGGGCGTCTAATTCGGGAGTCGGCTTGGCTTTGACTTTTTTGGTTGTATACATTGGGGTTGTTCTTTCGGTCTTTCACCCCTTTTCTACGAGGGTGTAGGGGACGCCAACAAGGATGTTGGCGGTAGAAATCCCCTACCGAAAGACAAGACAAGTATACCATATTTTACCTACTATTTCAACGTTTCTTTGACTAAACACCGTTAGCCAATCTGTATCCCCACCCTAAAGGATGGGGGCTTAGATTGGAAGATTTGATAACAATCAGATCTGTGATATACGCCCGCTGACAGAACTGATATACTTGGAGAGTCTGGACCTACCCAAGAATCAGATTCGTGATATTCAGTCACTGGGAGAGTTGGAAAATCTGAAATGGCTTTATCTCGGTGAAAATCAGATTGACGACATTCGTCCCATTGCAAAATTAGAAAATTTAGAGAGGCTTTACCTTGAAGTATGGTAGATTTTAGAATTACTTAGACACTTCCAATGCACAGCCAACCCCCTAAATCCCCCTTATCAGGGGGACTTTGGAAACTTCGTGAAGGTCGGAGTTATTGGTAAATGTCTACTTATTTCTTGCGTTTACTATAAATCAAATTCGCGATGTGAGTCCGCTCGCCGGACTGAAAAAGCTGTTTCGGCTTAATCTGAGTGAAAATCAGATCGACGACGTTTGTCCACTTGCAGAATCAGAAAATCTTGAACGGCTTGAGTTAACGGACAACCAAATCTGCGATGTGCATCCCCTCGCTGGGTTAAAAAATCTGAAATGGCTTTATCTAGCGAAGAATCAGATCCACGATGTAACGCCTCTCGCAGAATTGGTAAACTTATATGAACTCGACCTGAAGGAGAATCAAATCCACGATATTTACCCGTTGGTCAACAATCCTGGACTCGGACAAGGTGATGTCATCTCCGTAAAATCTAATCCCTTGAATGAAGTCTCTATCACGAACAATATTCCCAGATTAAAGGCAAGAGGTGTACATTTTTCTGAGGATTAACTTAACATCTACAAAGTTTATGAGAACAACTTGGAGGTTATAACATGGCTTACGATTTGTTAATCAAAGGCGGAACATTGATTGATCCCGCACGAAATATTCACGCAAACAAAGATGTAGCATTTTCAAACGGCGTTGTCGCCGCAGTAGATGACAACTTATCAAAAACAGACGCGCTTGAGGTATTGGACGCGAGTGGATGCCTTGTTACGCCGGGCATGATTGATTTGCACGTCCATGTGTTCTACGGCGTCAGTCATTTTGGCATCGAACCGGACCCAACTTGTTTGGCAAAAGGAGCCACGACGGTGGTGGATGCCGGTTCGGCGGGTGCCGATATTTTTCCCGGCTTTCGCAAGTACGTAATTGATGTGAGTGAAACGCGCATCTTGGCGCAAATCAATATCTCGTCACAAGGGATGCTGACACAAGAAATTGGCGAGTTTGAAATCCCCGAATACGCCGATGTGGACAAAGCCTGCGCGATGATTGAAAAGCACCGCGATGTAATTTTGGGAGTGAAGGTACGGTTGACAAAGCACAGTATTGTCAGTGAGCGATCGGGGATGATTCCGCTGCACCATGCGCGCGAAGCGGCAGACGCAGCAGGTCTACCCATCATGGTGCACCCGCAAGCCGCCTGGTGCGATTCGATAGATGACATCTTGGCAGTTATGGGCGAGCGCGACATCGTAACACACTGTTTCCATGAAAGCGAATGTGGCATCTTGGACGACAACGGTAAGGTTCGTAAGTCTGTGCATGAGGCGATGGAACGCGGCGTTGTCTTTGATGTGGGTCACGGTGCAGGGTCTTTCTCATGGGATACCGTTGAAAGCGCGATGCGCCAAGGTGTTGCACCACAAACAATCTCGTCAGATCTGCACATCTACAATGTCAACGGTCCCGTCTACGACTTGGCAAATGTTGTGACAAAATTCCTCCATCTCGGTATGTCGCTCAACGATGCCATCGCGAAAGTTACCTCAGTGCCGGCAGAAGTGATTCTGATGTCGGACAAAATTGGCACACTGGCACCGGGCGCTTGGGGAGACGCAATTATCTCTGAACTGCGCGAAGGCGAATTTCAATTGGTAGATTCGCGTGGTGAAACCCGTACCGGCAGACAGAACTTTGTGCCGGTTACTGTTGTCAAGGGTGGGCGGGTGTATCGGCAAAAAACTGGTTAAGATAGGGTGTTCCTGTCGTGAGAGCCGAAATTTCTACCTCATTAAAGAACTTAAAAGTGAGAACTTTTGGCTCTCGATCTTAATCGCTCTTCTTAGCTTCGGGGATTTATCCGATTTTGTTGGGTTTTGGATTGGGACTATTTTTATTACTCTAAATATCATCCCATTTTTTCTCAAAACAGCATTCACAAAACTGTCCAAGTACCTTTGATAATAGACATAAGGAAAACAGAAATAATATGGCATATTCCAGTCTGAGAGATTTTGTAAAAGAGTTAGAACAAGCTGGCGAATTGAAGCGAATCAAAGCCGAAGTCTCCCCAGACCTTGAGATTACACAGATCACAGATCGGGTGAGTAAGGCGGGAGGTCCGGCACTGCTGTTTGAAAAAGTTGAGGGCAGCGACATGCCACTGCTGATTAACGCGTTTGGTTCCTATCGGCGGATGACGATGGCACTCGGCGTTGAAGATATGAACGAAATCGCCGATGAAATTGAAGGCATGATTCAGCTCGGTCCCCCAGAATCGCTGCTCGACAAGGTAAAACTCCTCGGCATTCTGAGCAAACTGACAAAATTCCCTCCGAAAACGGTTAAGCGCGGTGCGTGTCAAGAAGTGGTTTGGACTGACGAGCAAATTTCATTAGATCGCATCCCGCTCATCAAATGTTGGCCCCTTGATGCAGATAAATATATTACCTTGCCGCAGGTTTTCACGCATAGCCTGAAAACGGGTCAACGCAATGTCGGCACGTATCGGCTACAAAAACTCGATGAACGCTCGCTGGCAATGCACTGGCAGATCCACCATGATGGTGCCGGGCATCACCGCGAATACCGTGAGGCGGGTGAACGGATGCCGGTTGCAGTCGCTATCGGCGGCGATCCGGTCATGTCCTATATCGGCACGGCACCACTTCCAAGTGGTATTGATGAACTTCTGTTTGCAGGGTTTCTCCGCAAAGCCAATGTACCAATGGTCGCGTGCAAAACAATCGATATGTTGGTCCCCGCAGATGCCGACATCGTAATTGAAGGGTATATCGAACCGGACGAGACCTGTATTGAAGGACCGTTCGGTGATCACACCGGCTACTACTCCCTTGAAGACGAATATCCCGTCTTTCACATCACCGCTATTACGCACCGCAAGCGTCCCATCTATCAGACAATTATCGTCGGCAAACCGCCGATGGAGGATTGCTACATGGGCAAGGCAACGGAGCGAATCTTTATGCCTTTGATCAAGACGCAACTGCCGGAGTTGGTCGATATGAACCTGCCGCTGTTCGGTGTATTCCACAACTTTGCTTTAATCTCCATCGACAAACGCTACCCCTACCACGCAAAGAAGATAATGCACAGCCTGTGGGGGCTTGGTCAACTGATGTTCAGCAAGATTATCATCGTTGTTGACAAAGATGTTGATGTGCAGAATGTCGATGAAGTGCTTTTTCGAGTTGGCAGCAACGTCGATCCCAAACGGGATGTAACCATTGTCGAGGGTCCCGTTGATGTGCTTGATCACGCAGCACCACTGATGGGCGCAGGATCAAAGATGGGGATTGATGCGACAACCAAATGGCGCGAGGAGGGTTATCAGCGTGAGTGGCCCGACGAAATCACGATGTCTCAGGAAATCATCGATCTGGTAGAAAAGCGGTGGAAGGAGTACGGGATTGATTGACATACTCCCAAACCTAAAGGATTGGGATTCTCCTCCGTCCTTTAGGAATCGAATTGCTCTATCAACGAAGTTAGCCCGACGAATCGGGACTTACAACTTCTCCTGAGAGGGTGGATGCCCCCACCCTATGGATATTGAGTGCCGCATTGCGGTCTCTATCCAAAATCAATACCAAAACGGCTAAAGCGAAACTTATATCCCAAAGATAAATCTTTGAGCTTTACGGGCTAAAGCCCCAATCTATAAGCTGCTATACGTGGTGATTTTCGTAATCACTTGTGAGATAACATATTAGGACTTACGCAACTTCTGCAGTTATGGCATAATATGACGTTATGATAACATTAACTGACAACCATTCTAACCTTCAATTGGATTATTGCCAATTCCTATTGGTCAGCCATATCAATTATACACAGACTTACTTTGCTGAACATACCCAAAAGTGGAGTCACGACCAAATTAACCGCTACCTGAGAAACGAGAGAATTACCCCCAGACAAGTCTGGGAAAATGTCAAAGACGACATCCAATTTTCAGACAACGGGTATCTGCTGTTTGATGATACCGTCGCTGACAAAAACTATTCGTTCAAAATTGAACCCGCTCGTCGGCAATGGAGTGGGAATGCCCAGCGCGTTATCCAAGGCATCGGCATCGTCACGATGGTGTATGTCAATCCAGATGTTGATGCGTTTTGGATTGTTGATTATCGTATCTATGACCCCCATCGAGATAGCAAAAGTAAAATTGACCATTTACTTGAGATGTTACGCAATGCGAGTTTTGGCAAAAACCTTCCCTTTACAACCGTTTTAGTTGACAGTTGGTATGCCTCCCGTCAAGTGCTGAGTTCCATTCAACGACTTGAAAAGGTCTACTATTGTCCGCTAAAGAGCAACCGGCTTGTTGACGATTCAGACGGTGAACACCCGCACCGCAGAGTGGATACACTCCACTTCAGCGAGACCGAACAGACCCATGGAAAATCCGTTCATCTGAAGAATTTCCCCAAAGGGCATCGAGTGAAATTGTTCCGGCTTGTACTCTCTACCGAGCGCACGGAATATGTCGTGACCAACGACCTGACTCAAGATTCGACGGGTGAAACTCAAAAGCACGGTTCCATTCGTTGGAAGATTGAGCAATTTCATCGGCAAGCCAAACAGGTGACGGGTCTTGAAAGTTGCCAATGTCGCAAACAGCGAGCAGTAAGAAATCATATTGGTTGTGCAATGTTAGTCTGGGTCAAACTCAATCGTGTCGCCCGTCAGAGGGGCAAGACGATTTACCAACTCAAACAGTCACTGCTTGACGATTATCTGTCTCAGCAACTGCTTTCACCTTCTATTCCAATGGCTCTTGCGTAAGTCCTAATATTTAGAAGGCTTGTTGTGAGAGAATAAATTTTACATTTTACCATGGAGGGAAAACGATGAAAACTTACCGCACCGCTGTCATCGGCTGTAGCCGGATGGGGGCATTTATTGACAATGAAGTACCGGATTATCAGGCGATCCGGTTGCCGTATTCACACGCGGCAGGCTTCTATGCCGAGGAACGGACAGATCTCGTCGCTTGTGCAGATCTGCGTCCAGATGTCATGGAGGTTTTCGGAGAACGGTACGATGTGCCAAAAGAACAACAATACAACGACTATCGGGAACTCATCGACAAAGGAAACTTGGACATCGTAAGTGTGGCAACGCAGCCGGAACACCGCGCCGAAGTTGTTATCTACGCTGTAGAGCATGGGGTCAAGGCAATCTACGCGGAAAAGGCGATGGCGGCTTCTATGGACGAAGCAGACGCAATGGTGGAAGCGGTGGAACGCAACGGGGCTTTCTTCAATTTGGGAACAAATCGCCGTTGGCACACCGGCTTCGACAAGATGAAGGAGGTTATCGACAGCGGTGAATTGGGGGCACTCAAGACGCTAATCATCTACGGCAACCATTCGCTTTTTAACGGCTCTAGTCATCAGTTCGACCTAATCCTCCGTCTGAACAGCGACCACCGCGCTTTGTGGGCATCTGCCCATATCACCAATGACGACAGCATCTTCGATAGTGATATTGTTCGGGAAGATCCAAATGGTCAGGGGATGATTCAGTTTGAAAACGGCGTCACGGCACATGCCCTCCTCTCTCCGCGCGGCAGCGAGTGGGAAGCAATCTGTGAAAAGGGAACTGTGACATGCTGGAATAATGGTTGGCAGTGGCACATCCGACGTCAAGCCGACGTTCCGGGGTGGCGAGACTGTTTTGTACCGGAGCCTTTTCCTGAGTTTGAACGCAGCAGCAGCACGGCGAATCTCATCAAAGATCTGGTTCATTCACTCGACACCGGCGAGCCATCCCGTTGCGGTGTCCGTGTGGCACATGCGAGCACGGAATTAATCTTTGCGTTCATGGAATCGCACTTACAGAACGGGGCAAGAATTCAGTTGCCATTGAAGGGATCGAAGCTGCGGTTGGAGAGAGTGCGTGACCCTAGGCAACCAAGGTTTAAGTAGAGAGACAAGGGAAACCTCACGGAACTATGCACGTGCTTCAACGAAATATCCCTCATCAACTGGATAATGTGCTTGAGTTTGCTGTTGTGCAATGCTATAATGGCAATGTGTCTTGGCAACGTCAGACTAACGAAATCACTCGTAAGGTCTTGCCAATTCCTGTGCTGTGGTGCGAGATAACTATATCTAAAAGGTAAGTTAAGCAAGGGATGGGATCAGTAGAAAGTAAGTTCAGAACGGTTATTGAGAAAAATACCTTCTATTTCTCTAATCCGGCCTTTGAGGAAACATATGAAGGCTATTTGAATTCAATAAAGGAAACGCTACTTGTTCTCAAAAACAGTGTAGAAACCAGTGGTTTAAGGAAGGAACTCATTGAAGAGTTACTTGAAAAAGAAAACGGCTTAACTACACTCTTAACTCTAACCGGCTTTTCCAATGAATCCTTCAAGCGATTGATTACACTCATTCGTGTTGCTGATGACTCAGAGTTGTCAAAGTTGGTATTAAAGGACGAGTGGTGCCCCAATGAATCATCAGGAGATCTCAAAGAGTGGTCAGATACTCAGATAGCAAAGATAATCCACCAAAGTGAGCATTTCAGAAAAGGGATAGCAAATATCTTTTTTGAGGGCGCAACAATTCCTTTTTTAGCAGACACAATTCCTCTGTTTGAACTTAAAAAGCTGAGTATTTCCAAGTTGAAATTTGAAGTGCCAGCGATGATTGATACGATGGTGAGGTATAAAGAAAAAGGCTCATATTCTGGTAAAAAGAGTAACAATGCTGAGATCGTTATAGAGGAATTGCTTAACAGGTTGGAACTTCCCTCTGAGACAGGTGATTTGGACAAACTTGCCGAGAGTGAACCAGGCCTGAAGCGAACGATGGATTTCATTATTCCTAACGGTCAGAAGCCACGAGTTATTGTTGAATGTTCTTTTTTATCAACTACTTCTTCTGGACAAGGTGATAAATCAAAGACAGAAATAAATGTTGGTAAACTTATCAAGAAATATTATCCAGAGGCAAAATTCATCGGTTTTGTCGATGGCATCGGTTGGTATGTTCGCAAGACCGACTTGATACGAATGGTAGATGCTTACGAAGACGTTTTCACTTTCCATAAAGAAGAAATCTCACGATTTGAGGAATTTTTGAGAAAGGAATTTCAAAACTAGTGGAAACATATACCGATCGAATTCTTCAAGGCGATTGTCTCGAACTGTTTCGCCAAATTCCCAATAACAGTATCGATATGACTTTCGCCGACCCCCCCTTTAATCTGAAGAAGAAATATCACAGCACAAGAGATAGCCTTGAACTGGAGGAATATCTATACTGGTGCGAAAAATGGATTTCGGAGATGGTGCGTGTCACAAAGGGAACGGGGTCAATTTTTGTACATAACATCCCCAAATGGTTGACGCACTATGCGGGCTTTTTGAACAAACTCGCTGATTTTAAGCATTGGATTTCGTGGGATGCCCCCACAGCACCGATGGGGAAAACGCTTCAGCCTGCACATTACGGCATCCTATTTTATGCCAAAGATGCAAAGCAAAATAAATTTTACGAAATTCGTTATCCGCACAAACGTTGTCGTAAATGCAACTATTTGCATAAGGACTACGGCGGGAAAAAGGGGCTGTTGCATCCTTTTGGCCCGCTTGTTCCAGATACGTGGACAGATATTCATCGGATAAAGCACAACAAATATCGCGATCCGCATCCTTGTCAATTGCCGATTCATTTGTTAGAACGCATTATCTTAATGTCTACTGATGAAGGCGATACTGTGCTTGACCCGTTTATGGGGACAGGAACAACAGCAATAGCTGCAAAGCGACTTGGGCGACATTACGTCGGTTTTGAACTCGATGAAGTGTACGCAACAATTGCCCATGGTAAAGTGGAGCAACAGGTATCGAACTCCCGGGTTGGAGATATATGGGTCAGTGTTTACTTAGACGAAGTTACCACACTCCGTGACCAAGATTGGGAGGCGTTACAGCCAGAATTTCACAGTCCTGAGTCTGTCAAAGCAATCGATTACACCAAAATAGTGCTAAAAGGTAAAATATCGCCCATACCAACGGTTAGCCAACAGGAAACACATCAAGAGGCACAATTGCGATTCGCAGAGAATCGCGAAAAATATCAATAAGGAGGGCTTTTATGCCTACAATTCATCATGATGTTTTAAGGAAATTTGTTTACGATATGTACATCGGTGCTGGAAGCGTTGAGGAAGACGCACGCATCGTCAGCGATCATGTCGTAGATTCCAATCTCATGGGGCACGATTCACACGGCGTGATCAATGCGCCCAACTACGCAGGCGGTATGAGCGGTCGTCCCTCGACGGATAAGATGGAAATTGTCCGTGAAACCCCTGCAACGGCGGTGATAAACGCCAATGGTGGGCTCGGCATGGTCATTGCTCAGAAGGCGATGGAGATGGCAATTGAAAAAGCGAAAACACATACATTCGGCGGGGTTGGGCTCCACCGTTGTGGACACGCCGGGCGGATGGGGACGTATCCCCCACTCGCCGCGAACGAGGGGATGATCGGGCTTGTCTTCCTAAATGGCGGCGGACGATTTATGCACCCCTTTGGCGGCACCTCCCGAAGACTCCCACCCAACCCAATCGCAATCGCAGTCCCGCGCAAAAATGGTGAACCGTTGATGCTCGACATGACGCTGAGTGTTGTTGCAGGGGGAAAAATACTGGTCAAGCGTGCGCGCGATGAGGAGATGCCAGAAGGTTGGATGATTGATTCGGAAGGAAAGACGGTCACCGATCCGAACGCTTTCATAGACCGCCATGACGATACAGCGGTGATGCCGGTGGGCGGTTTTCAATTTGGGCATAAAGGGTTCGGCTTAGGATTTATGATTGACGCCATCGCCGGTGGGCTTTCGTGGGCGGGTTGTAGTCGTCAAGAACCCACGCGTGGAGCAAGTGGGATTGTAATGCTCGCTATCAAGATTCAGGATTTCATCGATCTTGATGTCTATCAGGAGGAGACTGAATATCTGACGGAATGGATAAAGTCCTCTGAAAAACTGCCCGGTGTGGATGAAGTGCTCGCTCCCGGCGAGTTTGAGGAACGGAACCGTGAACAACGTATGAAAGAGGGCATCCCAATCGAAGAGAAAACGTGGGATCGGTTGGTTGAGGCAGCAGCGTCCCATGGCGTTTCAGCACCAGAAGTATAGAGGTTAGGACTTACGCAGCCAACTGTAGGCGGGGCATCTTGCCCCGCGCTGAAATGCGTAAATCCTGGAGGTAAAAACGAACCTCACATTGGGTGAGCCCTGCGGAAGTTTGAAATTTTCGTAAGGCTCACCAATAGTAAGGCGATTAGCCAACGTTCAAACAGTATCAATTAGACTGGGAGATCTGACTCAACTTGATAACTATTCTGGAGACAGGTCTGGAGACAGGAAAATGATTACGAAGTTTGGCTCACTATTCGCAGGACATGTTGATTTGGAAGATGTAGGACTTGATGGTCCCCCTGTCAACAAGCGTTGGCTCTCCGATGAACATATAGCAACCGTATTCAACAAGACCCAAGCCATTGCTCAACTCATGGATCGCACCGGTTACGAGACCCTCTGGCTGGCTGAACACCACTTTCAGCGCGAGGGGTATGAGTGTATCCCCAACATTCTGATGCTCGGCGTTCATCTTGCTCACCTGACGCAGAGACTCAAGATTGGGTGTGCTTTCAACGTTACACCGATGTGGCACCCACTACGGTTGGCAGAAGACTATGCGACCGCAGACCTTCTCACGGGTGGACGTATCGTCTTTGGCGTGGGGCGAGGCTACCATACACGCGAGGTGGAGGTTTTTGGTGCACCTCTGCTTGATGGGGACGCCAATCGCGAGATGTTTGAGGAACAGATTGACATCATCTTCAAGTCGTTCAATGAATCATCCTTCTCCCATCACGGCAAGTACTACGATATCCCGCCCAAGGTTCCGTATCGTGGATATGAATTGGAGGAGGTTACACTAGTGCCTCGTCCGCTCAATCTGCCCGTGGAGTGCTGGCAGCCTATCGTCAGTGCCAGTGAACGTGGACTCAACCTTATGGCAAAGCACGGCATCAAGGGCATGATTGGTGGCGGTGCTGCTACGGGTGGTGCTGCAGAAAAAGTAATACATGCTTGGCAGCAGGTGCAAGCGAATCATGGCAGGGAGATGGAACTGGGGGGCGATCTTATTATCGGCTTCTCCTACCACATTGCCGATACGGAGGAGAAGGCGATTAAGGAGGCGAGGGTATACTTTGAAGAGCACATGAAGATGTTCGCACCTCTGGGATTCGTGCGTGGATTGACAGACGAGCAGATTGCGGCGACGGCAGATCCGCAGATGGCACGCACCGCCGGTTTGCCAACGCTGCAAGACGCTGTGGAGGCAGGTTCGTGGCTGTGCGGGCCGCCGGAATTAATCGTTGAAAAATTGATGGACGTTCAAAAACGCTATCCTGGACTTGATCAAGTGACCGTCAATAACGCTGTAGGTACACCGGAGGGTGTGATTCTGGAACAACTCGACCGGTTCGCCAAAGAGGTCATGCCTTCATTCAAAAACTAGTGTATTGGATTGTCCTACCTCTCTAAAACCATGCCTTCCCGCTCAATTCGCTCAACCATCTCCCTGAATGCTGAGGTGCCATCGTCATCCCAATACTCGGTCTCAATGGGTGCATCGTAACTCATGGGAACTAACCCGCCACGCCAGTCTGGCCTCACCATGAAGTGCCTAGTATTGGCGGGATCATAGCGATTATACATCATTGAACCGTTGGCAAAACGGGACTTGATAATCCACGGTGCCTGTGCTGGCAACTCCAGATGTTTGAGTCGCTCTAGTGCGTCACTATCCAGCGTGAGACCTAGACCGGGCCCTTCTAGCACTCGCACAAATCCGTTGACTGGATCCAACCTTTCTCTCACAACATCGCTCTTATAAATCTCCGTGGTGGTAACAAAGTGGAAGGTGGCTGTAGGAAAGGCCGCCATCATGTGCGTCGTCATCGCTCGAGTGATAGTGCCACCGACGTTCTGTAACATGAAGGGAATATTGCCCGCAGCAAAGAGACCGGCACAACGTATGGCTGCACCTATCTTCTGATGTCCCCGCATATACACATCCCCAGCCCCCATCAGCACCTCGTAGGTGGCCTCCAGCGGTGCTTGATGCCGCACGATGGGCAGCGGCACTCGATGGCGCAGATCGATCGAAGCCAGCGTATCCCCGGCATCAATGCAATCTTCAAAGCAACCGGCAATGGGCGACTGCGCTAATTTGCCCAGCAATCCCGGCATGTAGTCATCCGTACCACCCCCGGTGAAGTCATAATGAATCCTAAAACCCTTGGGTGCCACCGCCTCCATAGCCTCAGTCTGATCAAAGACGTTTTCAAAGGGCGAAAGGTGGAACTTCATCCAAGTGTAACCCTGCGCTGCATACCGCTCTACAGCCTCCGCCATACGCTGTGGATGCGTCGATACCGTCCAACTGCTTACGGGCACCCATGAGCGAGTTTTCTGCCCAAAGAGCTGGTAGACCGGCACACCGGCGGCTTGCCCCATTAAATCATACATGGCTGTCCCTAAAGCCAGTGAGGTTTCGTCCCCAACCCATTTGAAGGGATTGGTGCCGATGTACTGATCGACGACTTCCTGTGATTCGGGTCTGCCACCCTCCCCAAGTCCGACCCGTCCGTCGTCTGTATGCACCACATATATTGTGCGACTAGCGGGACCTGAATAGTGGTTGAGTTGGTAGGCAATCCAGTCTTGATATTCGGGGGCGATCTGATGGACTTCGATTTCGGTGACTTTCACAAAGTTCTCCTTTCAGGGCGGCACGAATTGATCTCCGATGATAAGCTTTGAATCCTTGCATGACAGCATAACATCTTACAGCTACCGTGTCACTAGAAAGTTGACTGCGAACTATTCTTCCCTTGACGTTCAGATGAATTTCTGCGAAAATAGAACCGAAAATGAAATAATCAATATTACATATATGGTTTCGTAGTGGCAACTTCAGTCACTTCTTGTTTGTAATCCGTAACGTGATGCTCGAAAACCCCTATCAGAAAAATTGAGGTAATTCACTATGAACTACAATGCGACGAATTGGACTTTTGATTGCGAACCTACCCTCACCGACACGCAGGTTCTGCAATTTTGTCGAGATGGTTTCCTGACATTGGAAGGCGTTGTCCCCGATAAAATCAACCAACGCGCATGCGATTACTTGGGAGGAAAAATACCGGCTAATCCCAGCTATATTCCTGAAGGTCTTACCGAAGCGGATTTAGAACGAATCCGTAATTCTCATGAGCCGAGCACAATCCTGCTTGAGGATTGGTTTATTGAACACGTACTTCTCAATGAACAACTCGCTGGTGCTCTGAGATCACTACTCGGTAAGAATGTGGGGATCCCAGTGCTGGTGAGCAACCACAGTATTGAATGTCCTGCACCCGCCCAAGGGTGGCATCAGGATGCCGACCATATCTTCGGACCGGAAGTCAACTTCATTGAGGTTTTTTACTTCCCTCAAGATACACCACTGGAGATGGGCCCCACTGAGATAGTGCCAGGAACACATTTCGGGCCCGTCCAACGTGACCCGGCGGATCCAGGTGTACTAACTAGTGGACCTGCTGGAACGTTTGCCCTCCACTCCCAAAGCATTCTACATCGGAGAGGTGAATCGACTGGAAAAGGGCTGCGCCACATGCTGAAATACAATTACTGGCGAACTGTACCGCCAGAAAGGGATTGGATTATCGAGCCGGATTTTGATTTCCAGCGCGCCTATTACGGAGGGCATCGCGTCGCCAGATACGTCGCTCACATGCTTTATTGGCTATGCGGAAAGGGCGACGAATTTCGGGTTATCGGGGGACAGGGATGGCCCTGGCGAACCGAAAACCAAATTGGACCATCTTATGGATTTGGGGTAGGCGGAGGATACTTGCCGGATTGGCGCCAGAATAATCGCGACGGTTACGCAAATTAAAGAGGTTTACCTATACAAGGAGGAGAAAACATGTACGTCATAGTCGCACCCATTCAGATTAAGGAAGGACATAGGGAGGCATTCATCGAAGCCATGCTCGACGACGCTAAAGGCTCGGTGAAGGATGAGCCCGGCTGTCTCAGATTTGATGTAATTCAGGACGGTGCAGATCCCAACCGGATCTGGCTCTACGAGATTTACGTGGACGAGGCAGCTTTCCAAGCCCATCTGCAAGCCCCTCACTTCATAAAGTGGCGGAATACGGTAAAAGACTGGTTCGCCGAAGGTCCCAAAGGGGCAGGAGGGGGAAGTTACAATATTTGGCCCCCCGATGACGAATGGAAGTAGTGTAGTCTCCACAGGCTTGACGTACTTTCAAGTACTCACGCTTAGAAGTACGTCAAGTTTTTGATCGCAGAGGAAATCACCGTAGCATTATTACTTAAATACCTTTCAAAGTTCCCGCTTCAGCTCCTCAATCCCATCCCGCAAAGTCGCCGCTTTTTCAAACTCTAGATTCGCCGCTGCCTCCTGCATCTGCTTCGCGAGATCGGTAATCAAGGCGTGGATCTCGTCCTCAGATGTTGCCTCTGAAATTTCGACTCCCAGAGAATCCGCGGATCCCTCATCATCCGCAGCAAGCTCACCGATGAGATCACGAATTTCCTTGTCGATTGTCGCTGGCGTGATGCCGTGCGTTTCGTTATAAGCCATCTGAATTTCGCGGCGTCGTTCCGTTTCGCTGATAGCACTGCGGATGGCATCGGTCATTTCATCGGCATACAAGATTACCTCGCCGTCAAGATTTCGAGCAGCACGCCCCGCGGTCTGGATTAACGACGTTTCAGATCGGAGAAAGCCCGCCCGGTCCGCATCAAGAATAGCGACCAACGACACCTCCGGCAGATCTAACCCCTCGCGGAGGAGGTTAATCCCGACAAGAACATCAAAGTTCCCCTGCCGGAGTTCTTTTAAGATTCGTGTCCGATCTAAGGTATCAACGTCTGAATGGAGATATTCGGCTTTGATACCAGCTTCAGTGAGATAATCGGTCAAATCTTCAGCCATGCGCTTGGTGAGGGTTGTAACAAGGACACGCTGCCTTTGAGCAACCCGTCCATTGATAACCCCAATGAGATGATCGATTTGCCCTTCGACCGGGCAGACGGAAATCTTTGGATCAATTAAGCCTGTGGGACGAATAATCTGTTCGACCACTTGCGTACTTTGCTCAAGTTCATAAGGTCCCGGCGTCGCGGAAACAAACACCGCCCGATGGAGATACGATTCAAACTCCTCAAACTGGAGCGGACGGTTGTCCAAAGCGGATGGCAGGCGGAAGCCGTAGTCCACCAATGTCAACTTGCGGGCGCGGTCTCCTCGATACATCCCACGAATTTGGGGCAAGGTTACATGAGATTCGTCAATGATCATGAAATAGTCATCAGAAAAGTAGTTGAGTAAACAGTAGGGCGGTTCGCCGGGGGCTAGCCCTGAGAAATGGCGCGAATAGTTCTCAATGCCCTGACAGTAGCCAACTTCCCGCATCATTTCAAGATCAAACCGGGTTCGCTGTTCAATCCGCTGGGCTTCCAACAATTTATTGTTGGCAACGAAGTAATCGATCTGATCTTGCAGCTCGGTTTCGATGTCCAGCAATGCCTGTTCAAATCGCTCAGCGTCTGTCATGAAGTGCCTAGCAGGGAAGAGTGTGATTGCCTCATGTTCCGTCAAAATCTCGCCCGTTAGTGTATCAATCTCGGTGATCCGCTCGACTTCGTCGCCGAAAAGTTCTACTCGGTAGGCGGTATTCGCATACGCAGGAAAAACCTCGATCACATCGCCGCGTGCACGAAAACTCCCACGCGAAAAATCGATGTCATTTCGCTCATATCGAATATCCACAAACGCACGTAGGAGTTTATTCCTTTTGATGATGTCCCCACGGTTCACCTCAACTCGTTGGCCATCGTACTCCTTGGGGGATCCAATGCCGTAGATGCAGGAAACACTCGCAACGATGATAACGTCACGGCGTGTGAGCAGCGAGGCAGTTGAGGCAAGACGCAGCCGATCGATCTCCTCGTTAATCTGTATGTCTTTTTCAATGTAGGTATCTGTAGTCGGCAGATATGCTTCAGGCTGATAGTAATCGTAGTAGCTGACAAAGTAGTGGACAGCGTTGTTTGGGAAGAATTCTCGGAACTCACTATATAACTGTGCGGCAAGGGTTTTGTTGTGCGAGATAACTAACGTGGGACGTTGCAAATTTGCGATGACGTGCGCCATCGTGAAGGTTTTTCCCGAACCTGTAACGCCCAACAACGTTTGAAGGTCGTTTCCCTTCCGCAGAAAATCTTCCGTAAGCATCTGGATTGCTTGCGGCTGATCCCCTTGCGGCGTATAGCCCGAAACCAACTCAAATTTTTCCATATTTTTCACTTCCTAGCAGGACCACGCATACCCTCAACAAGAAAAACGATCGTTATTCCCTACAGGCATTGGTTGGACTTTCGCCCCAATCGTGTTTCTTTCCCGTAGAAACTTGGTTTCTGATTCTTTGTTCGTGCTTCATGTTTCACGCACTACCGGTGTGCATTACACAGCATCTTCGGTTCATATCCAACGATGAAAGCTTCCTTTATAACATCTTCCTCCGGACATTTCCCTTGGTATTTCAGCAATCCTGTGTTTTTATCGACGTCTCGCAAAACAACGTTGGCCGGTTTATCAAAATCCCTGACAGGTCCGCGGGCTCCTTCAATCATAAATCGAGCCCAAATTGGTAAGGCACCTTGGGCTCCTGGAAATGTTGTCTTCCGCTTAGGGTCGTTAAACCCGACCCAAACCCCAGCGGCAAGATTTTGAATATAACCGACAAACCACGCATCTGTATAATCGTCCGTCGTGCCGGTTTTGCCGGCTGCGGGACGTGTTAATCCCATTACACGCGCCCGCCTACCGGTACCATGGGAACTATCAATTACGCCTTTCAGGAGATGTGTCATGAGATAGGCAACCCCTTCGTCAAGTACCTGTTCCGATGGTGTTTGATTTTCAATCAAGATTACCTCATACTGATCCTCAACATAGTGAATACCTATCGGTTTCTTGCGCACCCCACCATTGGCAAAAACAGAGTAGGCACCAGTCATTTGGAGTACCGGCAATCCACCAGCCCCTAATGCAATTGACGGATATGCAGGTAAATCAGCTTGGATACCCAGACGTTTGGCAATCGCAAGCGTTCGATTAAGCCCCGCAGGTTTGTCGTTTTCTTCTATCGGTGTCTCCCACATCATTCTTGCCGTCGCAATGTTGATAGATCTCTCCAATATCATTCGCGCGGTAATATCTCCGTAATAACGCTGTCCGTAGTTTCGCGGTCTCCATCTCCGCGGTGTTCCAACGTCGATAGACCACGCTTCGTCACGGACGATTGTTGCTGGTGTTATTAAAGGGGGAAAATCAAGTAGTGCTGCAAAGACTATTGGTTTGAAGGATGAACCGGGTTGGCGGTATGCATCGACAGATCGATTAAAAAAGTTAATCTCCTGCCGTGTGATATAAAAATCGCGTCCCCCAACCATCGCCTTGATGTATCCCGTTTGCGGTTCCAGCGCGATTAGCCCTGCTTGCAAATAATTGGTAATTGGATCAATGCCATTTAGATTATTTTTATTCTCGTCGTAATCGGGCAGATTTCTGTATCTACTAGTAGAGCCCCTCAGTTTTTGATCCAATTCTCGCAAGTGGTCAGCAACAACTCTTTCTGCAATCTCTTGCATGGAGGGATCGATCGTCGTATATACCCTTAACCCTTGGTTGTACAAATGTCCTTCTAATTCAGGTTTCTCTATCAGTCGTTCATGAACATATTCCAAAAAATGCGAGCCGCCTGTGCCCTGCGCGCTTTTGGGCACCTCAATGACAACAGATTTCTGGACATTTGCATCGTATTCCTCCGCGCTAATAAAACCTGCCTTTAGCATCAATCCAAGTACCAGATTACGCCGTTCTTTTGAACGCTTCGGATAGCGTACTGGCGAATAGCGTGTTGGTGATTTCGGAATGCCTGCCAACGTGGCACACTCGTGGAGCTCTAACTCCCATACATTTTTTCCAAAATAGTTTTGGGCTGCCTCTTGGACGCCGAGTACTTCCTGCGAACCGTATCGTCCCAAGTTAATCAGGTTCAGATATCTTTCGAGAATTTCGTGCTTGGAAAATTGACGCTCAATACGGACAGCAAGCAGAGCCTCCTTCACCTTTCGCAAAAGTCGTCTCTCACGGGTCAGATAGATATTCCGTGTGAGCTGCTGAGTGACAGTACTCGCGCCTTGAAGTGTTCCCTGCGTCTGCCCTAAAAATAGCTGAACATTGTGAACAGATGCACGGAGAATTCCTAAAAAGTCCACACCCCAGTGATTATAGAATCGCTGATCCTCAACCGCGAGGAATGCTTGCAGCAGGTTGTCCGGCATTTGCACCAGTTTCACAATCTCTCGTGCTTCAGCTTCACCTTTTCTGTCATAAAGCGCGTTGAGCAACTCCGGCCTGAGATCAAAACTATCTATTTTTTCACCGTCATCATTTTGGATTGTCTCAATTTTTCCATCAATCACAGAAAGTTCGACCTGATATGGTTCCCGATCTTCACGTGGGAAATGGAAACCTTGGAGATAAATCCATAGCCTTTCAGGTTGCCCCTGTTCATCACGCCCGACTGAATATTGTCCAACGACACTCGGTTTGATGAACTCTCCACTTTCTTGATACTCCAGTCGTTTCAATTTATCCAAAAGGAAATCAACAGAATCCCCCTGTTGGACTGTACAAAGGGAGGAATAGACCTCAAGGTGTTGTTTCCACGTGTCGACCTCGCGGTATTCCAGTTGGCCCAAGTCAATATGGTCAATGGAATCCCATGATTTGAGGACAACGCCCCCGACAAATCCAACGCCAACAAAGGTCAGCATCATCACACAGATAGCAGCAATGAGAAATAGTGTGAGTATGCCTCGAAGCACTTTTTTAATCATCCAATTTTCCTCATACCAGATCTTGATTTTATCGATCTCCCTGAAAAATTTAGAAATTAGTATCTACGGCGTACGGTCCCGACTCGGTTCTTTCCTAACACGCTTGATAGTGCAGCCAAACGCCTTTGTCTTTTTGAGATTTTCGGGAATTTCTTTTCCGGCAACTACAAGGGCAAGCGTTTCGCGTAGATAGTGCGTTTCGGGATTCTTCTGGCTATTATCAATAGCACCACGATATCGAAGTATTCGCTTTTCGTCCAATAAGTAGACTTCAGGCGTACGCTTTGCCACAAATTTATCTGCAATTTCATTCTTCAGATCTTTTAGGACCAAGAAACTGAACTTGTTTGTCTTGTTATGCTCAACTATCTCTTCGACGGATTCATTCCTGTTGGAGTTGATCCCAATGAACTGTATCCCCTGATCTTTGTAGTCGTTATGTAGTGCGACGATCCTCTCGTTGTAAGCATTAGAAACAGGGCATTGGGTCGAAATGAACATCAGAACTGTTGCCTTTTTGTCGCGGCTCAAATCCTTGAGCGAACGCTCTTTGTCCGTTGCATCTTTGAGCGTGAAGTTGGGGACTTCCTTATCCATCTTGACGGTGTCTGCGCCGGCATTCATACTAAAAGCAAGAATAAAAATTAAGGCCACAGTAAGGATTCGAGTCAATAATTTCATTGGCACCTCCTACGGATGCAATTAATCTGCCAACTTTCTTAAATCCAAATAATATTATACTAGGACGTTTGATGTGCCATTCTGTTTAAGAGTGCTTTTAAGTGTTTGGACAAATTCTCATTTGTGCTGCTTAAATTGCACACGTTTTATAACTACCATCTTTAAATCTAAACGTTCAAATTGAAACGAAGGTAACAACCATCAGCTAAAAATATATAGATTCATTCCCGATGATACGCGCCAACCTCCAAATTGGATAGTTATTGTCGAAACATGCTGCTTACCTCCTTCCTCACATTTGATACGTTTGGTAATGACGATTTGAGGAGCAGTTTTATCGCACAATGGTCATCCGTCGCGTTCTCTGATAATCCCCTGCCTCCAGCGTGTAGAAATAGACCCCACTGCTGACCACCTCTCCCATGTCATTCCGTCTATCTCAATACGCTGCTTGCTCTCCTGAAAGATAACTACTAGCAAGTTTGGTGCATATATCTAATGCCCGCACCAGATATCTAGCGACATCGTGAATGCGAATTCACATCATGAGTAGCTTCTGTTAATTAGTAGGAAATCCACGTTTCAGGTTGACAGGGTTAGAATAGTTGGACAGCAACTTCGTCCCCGCGACCGATGGTTCCATGTGGGATAGTTATGCTTTGAGCCACCGGTCACGGGCGATGTGTGCCCCATGTGAGGGTGTTTCCAGCGATTTTAACACTAGGAGGGCTTGGAATTGATGATTGATGCAAAAAAGATTTTATCTATTGCGCCGATCCCGCAATTGTACCTCAGCTCCCGGCATGATGTAGCACTGTCCGTTTGTGATTTCAGTAACACCGCGCTGGAATTCATCAACAAATCCACCACCATGACCCACCGGCACAATACCTCCAATAACGTTGACTTGTGCGCCGGTCTGACGGCAGACTGCAATCGCCTTTGCAGATGTATATTCTTTTCCCGGTCCGCTACTAGAAGACTCATCAGTTACGATAAAGAGTACGAGTTTCCGATCGCCCGGCGTTTGGAGTTTGGGTACACCTTCCATAACTGCGTCCAGCAGATGTTCATCACCACGTCCAAGTGTACGAAACATCTGCCTCACCTGTCCAGTATTTAACGGTGGTTTTGTTATCACAACTGAACTTTCGCCGCCCCCCGATCTTGCCCAGAACCGGATAATACCAAGACGATAGTCTAGCTTTTCGCTATCCAAAATCTTGACCAGCGAATCCAGACCTGTGCAGATCTCGTCCATTTTATTGTTCATGCTC
The DNA here is from genome assembly GCA_965247655.1 of Candidatus Poribacteria bacterium. GTDB lineage: Bacteria > Poribacteria > WGA-4E > WGA-4E > PCPOR2b > PCPOR2b. Next base: position 4,856,656 of record OZ252032.1, read on the forward strand.
AAGCTGGAGTCAAAAACAAACACTATATCGGTGGGTTGTTTCACTGTTGCAGCGATATGTCGAGCGATACGCTTAAAAACCTCGTCAATATCGAGCATAGACCTTTTTATCAGAGGCACCTGTTCGATCTTACGTCGATTTTCCTTGGTCCCGTACCATTTGCCATCTGTCCGGTTGGCTAATTGCATTTGTATTTCTTCGTCAATTCCAATGACGTTGATCCGAATCTCATCTTGCTTACACCAATCCAAGATCTTCTCAAAGAGTTCGTTTTTTTCGTCTCCGGTCCCCCAAGTTGTTTGCAACTCAGAATTTGTAACAACGACGAAGTGTTTTTCAGCCTCCCATCGGAACTTCAAATCTGTAAGACCCTTCATAATCGCGTCGAGTCCATATCCAGCAGCTGGCCCTTTAAATTTCGCCAGCGGTAACCTAACAAAGTTTTCTTGTATCGGAAGAAGCCCCCTCTGCAGCGGTTTGACTATGATTCGTGAGCCACCGATATTCTGAAACCAAACGAGCGCGAACTGATAATCAATCACCGATTCTTCAAAAACTCGTGCCATATCGGCAATCTGTCTTTCAACCTTTTTGCCCAGATCTTTCATGGTCACACTTCCATCAACAACAAATACCAGATCGACGGCTTGGTTCGCGCTATCATGACTCGCACGCTCGGCAATTTCGACGAGACTTTTACCGATATCAACAGTGTCCTTTTTATGTGTATCATTTGGGTTGACCGTCACGTGTCTTTTTCGACGGAGCGATTGTACTTCCGACTTTTTAACTGTTGCTACGCTCTCAAGACTAACCCAACCGACCAATATCATCAACGCAATTAGATATTTCCGAACCTGCGGTTTCGGCGATTTCATGACTGTCCTCCCATGTGGTATAAAGTACCAATACAGATTGAAACTGCGAAGCCTCGCGATCGCTAATGCTACGCAGTTACTGCAGAATCTCAAAGGAGGATGCACATAGTATGCCAAACTCGATAAAAGTTGGATTTGGCGTCTGCAAGCGCATTTCTCACCATTTATGGCGAGACGGGACCTTCGTATTGTTCATTTCTTGAACACTTCTGTTCATAAAGCCGATAATCTCCGTTCCTTTCGGGGCAAACTTTGTCTTTCTGCCTCATACTTCAATCCGTTTCGTCACTGAGTGGGTGGGACCTCCCCATCTAGGAATTGCAACCGTCCATTGCCCTGCAGGACCCCCGGCGACGACAATAATGACATCTTCAGGAAGCCGTTTGGTTTGTTGGTGAATATATCCCTGTATATCGCTCCTGCTAAAACCATCTCTGGCGATTGTCTTCATGTGCTCGAGACTAAACACTAGGACAATTTCAGCGGATGGAGGTCCCAACGCCGAAATACTGTGGCAAATTGTGTCCAAGATGCCTTCTGCTGTGTTTCCGCTGGAACCGATGTGATATGGAGAGGAACCCGCGTGGACTGTCACCGTGCTGTCAGAAGGTTGGAATCCGCGTTCAACGTGCAAGGGCTGCCACAGACTCACCTCCTCCCGTTCGGCAATGCAGAAGGTGTATTTACCAGCATGACCCAAAGTTGATCGATCTAATTCGCCGGGTAACGCGCCACCGATATTCGTGCCGATTAGGCGGATTGTTCGCCCGATCGTCGCGTTCGCCCGCCAACCCTGTCCAAAAACGTTAAAACTATCGTTGACATCCAACTGCTTTCGGATGGGACCATTAATAATCAACAACGGTGTGGAATCAGCTGTCGTCACTTGGACGCCGTGCAGATTGAACGCTTCCTCGGTGATAGCTTCGACCGCTGCGATGACGACCGGCAGATATTCCGGCTTGCAACCAGCCATCACCGCGTTAATAGCGATGCGTTCAATTGTTGCGTGCCCCCACTTGGGGGGGATCGATGCGAGTAATTCATCCGGCTGTCTGTTCGTGCCGGCTAACATTTTTTCTACTCGATCCGGCGTCGGTGGAACAACCGGTAAACCATCAGTCCAACCATTTTGATAACAGAGTTCTATCAGGTCTGCGTCCTCAGCTGCTTCAATCTGATCTGACTGCCATTGGATCTGTGTCATCACAATTTTCCTTTCAATTTCTGGTTTTTTGTGCTATCATGCGTAGAATATATAAGAAGAAATCATCTTACGCAGCACGCTATACGAACGGAGATATACTTATGCGTATCGCAACGGGTTGCATCGGTCACGAAACAAACACATTTTCATCTGTGCCGGCTTCAATTGATGACTTTAAGCGAAATTACCACGTCGGCAATGGGATAATCTCAACGTTCAAACAGACGAGTACGATCACCGGCGGGTTTATTGAGAGTTCGGAGAAGTTAGGAATTCAGATTGTCCCTCTCCTATGGACATTCGCAATGCCTTCAGGTGCAGTCGAGCAAGGAGCGTACAACACGCTTAAAGGAGAATTCCTCGACCTCTTGCGAAACGTTGGGCAGATTGATGGGGTTTTTCTAGATTTGCACGGGGCAATGGCAACGGAGGAGATCGAAGATGCCGAGGGCGATCTGATTCGATCGGTGCGTGAAACTGTCGGTTCTCTCCCAATCGTTGTGACGCTAGACCTCCACGCGAACATCACCGCTGAGATGGCGGAATACAGTGATACAATTATCGGGTTCGACACCTATCCGCATGTCGATTGCTATGACCGTGGTGTTGAAGCAGCAGAGGTGATATTTGACATAGTTCGGGGAAATATCCGCCCGACAATGGCGTATCGCCAACTGCCGCTGCTAACCTCGCCGCCGGCGCAATGTACGATGAAACCTCTAATGAGCGGGGTAGTAGAACAGCTTCACGCCCTCGAAGCAGAGCCGGGGGTAGTAACGGCAACTCTATCAATGGGGTTTCCCTTTGCAGATATACGTGATGCCGGCGTCTCGGTACTGGTGACGACCAACGGCGATCAGCAACTCGCTGAACAGCACACAGACCAATTTGCAAAGTACATCTGGGACATGCGAGAAGCATTTACCCCAAATCTTGTTTCTGTTGAGGAAGCGATCGAGATCGCAAATCGGTCAGAAGAGCATCCAATCGTCCTCGCAGAGGGTTCGGATAATCCCGGTGGCGGTGGTCCCTGCGATGGGACGATTATTCTTCGGAAATTTATTGAAGCCGATGTCCAAGATGCGGTTATTGCTATAATCGCTGACCCGGAGTCCGTAGCACAGGCAATCGAAGCAGGTGTCGGCAATACAGTGGCACTTAATGTCGGCGGGAAGACGATTCCGCTGCACGGAGATCCAGTTGCATTGACAGGTTATGTGAAAACAATTTCCGACGGACAATTTGTGTATAAGGGACCGATGGGACGCGGAGTCAGAAGCAGTTTGGGACAGACTGCCGTTGTCAAGGTCGGCGGTGTCGAAATCATTCTAACGGAACGCCGTGTTCAACCCATTGACGCTGAAGTGCTCCGCAGTGTCGAAATTGAACCGAGAGATCGGAAACTCATTGCACTCAAATCGGCTGTTCATTTCCGTGCGGACTACACGCCAATCGCCCATGAGATCTTGGAGGTAGACACCCCCGGTGTGCATAGCCCGGATCTCTTCTCCTACGATTATCAGAAGGTCCGACGCCCCATTTACCCACTGGATGCAGATGCTGAGTTCCAGCAAACGTAACCTATGGCGGTTCCTTTCTTTACAACAAACCCGTTTCAATCTACAGAGGTATTACCATGAGAACAATTTTACACACCGCACGCATCTGGAGTACAGCTCTCCTTTTGCTCGTTTTGGGAGTCGGTGCAGCACACACCTCACCCGTTGCAATACTCGGCGCGTTTGATGAAGAAGTCGCAATCCTTGAGGGACAACTTGTAAATCCAAAGGCGCATACGATAGAGGGAATACAATTCCTGACAGGGACCCTCAATGAGCAAAACGTAGTTATCGCAAGGACAGGGGTTGGTAAAGTCAATGCAGCAATGACAGCCACACTGATTATTGAGCATTTTCGTCCCAATCAAGTGATCTTCACAGGAGTCGCTGGTGGGCTCAATCCAGACTTGCAAATCGGTGATATTGTCATCGCGCAAAAGACAGCACAACATGACTTGGGCAGATTGGAGTCGGCCGAGATTGAGAACACAGGCGTCAGGAATCCCGTCAATGGACAACGAAATCCAGTCTTCTTTCCTGCAGACCCTGGACTCTTGCAGAGAACCGAAACAGCTCTGGAGGGTATTGAACTCAACCCATTTCAAACCCCTCAAGGTCAACGACACCCACGCATCATCAGGGGAACGGTCGTAACCGGGGATCTGTTCGTCGCTTCTGATGCCAAAAAGACAGCCTTGCACAAAAATCTCGGCGCAGATGCAGTAGAGATGGAAGGTGCAGCAGTTGCCCAAATCTGCTGGCAACACAATGTCCCCTGCTTGATCATACGCAGCCTTAGCGATAATGCCGGTGCAAACGCTTCGGAAGATTTTAAGAAATACTACAAAATCGCTGCGCGCAATTCCGCAGCACTCGTTACTCGTATTATCAGCCAACTTCATTCCGAGCAATCGCTGCAGCAGGACACGACAATCAATCGTGAGCAGACGCAAGAACCCCCTGCATCACCACAGCAAAATGCACTTAGTCCCAATGAACAGCGATTTCAAGAGATGCTTTCAGGCGTTACGCTCGTTGGTCACTTCACAATCACAGGAGAAGAAGATTCGGGCACCCTAAGAGAAGAGAAGTATACTATCGCAAAAGTCACCAAGCTGAGCAACGACTACTGGTTCTTTTTTGCACGCATCCAGTACGGTGGGCGAGACGTAACCGTGCCCTTGAAACTTGAGGTCAAATGGGCAGACGACACCCCCATCATCACATTGACTGATCTGGAACTGCCAAACTTGGGAACCTACACTGCACGGGTGATAATCTATCGCGGACAATATGCTGGCACATGGAGCGGCGGTAAATACGGCGGACATTTGTTCGGAACAATAACCAAGAATACGCCCGAATCAGATGATATTGACTCCCAACAGGACTAGGAGCAGATACAGATCTATTATGATAGTACGTGTGCTCCATTTGAGTGCTATTCGACTTAACCTGACAATATGAGGAAATTCGACAGTGCAAATTAAAGGCGATTATACAATTTCCGCTCCGCGTGAAAGGGTCTGGGAATATTTCACAAATCCTGAACTTTTGCAGCAATGTATCCCCGGCTGCGAAGAATTGAAACCGCTTGGCAACGATAGCTTTGAGGCAACAATCAAGGTAGGTGTTGCTATGATTAAGGGAGTATATAAAGGCTCGGTCAAGTTAGAAAATAAACAGCCGCCTTCAGCCTATCGCCTAGGCGTTCAGGGTGAAAGCAAGATTGGATTTGTCAACGGGGGATGTGATTTCACGCTGGCAGAAGCAGGGGAAAATCAAACAGCAGTCAACTTGACTGGGGAATTAACAGTTGGAGGAAAACTTGCCCGTGTAGGGCAGAGGGTCATCGGTGGGGCATCTAAGATGATGATCGGCAAATTCTTCAGCGAGGTTGAGCAGTTGGTGAAGTCCGAAGCTGACACTTAAGGAACTTGATAGATGTATATGTCAGCGTCTTTGCCCCGGTAATCACTCCAAACGATAAAGGCGCCGCCCTTGCCGTTGGCGATTGCACGCGGTGTAATCTGATCTCCATCAGCTGTACATACGGGTGCCCCGTTGAATGTCCAGATAGATTTGCCGTCCGCATTAATCCGTTGGGCATAGATTGCATCTGCGGTAACGTTCCCGTAATCCTCGCGAAAATCTTTCCAGTAGATAATCGCGCCTTGTGAGTCATCGGAAACGAGGTGAGGTTCGCGCTGCGCACCTGCTGCCACACAGATGGGAATCCCGTTATCCTGCCACATTGGTGCTCCGTCTGTGTTGATTCGCTGCGCATAAATATCGGCGAAAATATCACGATCGTCCCACCAAGTAACAATTAATCCACCCTTACCATCACTGATTCCTTCAGGCTGCTGTTGATTTGACGGGGCATCACAGAAATTGATGCCATCCTTTTCCCAGAGCACCTTTCCATTTGCATCAATCCGCTGGGCGTAGAGATCTGCGCTGCTGAAAATATTTGGATCGTTGCGATAGTCAGACCAGACAACAAATGCCCCGCCCGAACCATCGGCGACAACAAACGGACCTCCCTGATTGCCCGGGGCTGTACATACCGGCACACCCCCATCTTCCCAAACCCGCTCGCCTGTGGCTCCCATCCGTTGTGCAAAGACATTCCAATCCGGCGTACTGATGTCCCACCATGCGATGACTGCACCCCCGGCATCGTCTGTCGTCAGAAACGGATCATACTGATTGCCCTCCCCTTTATAGACAGGCACACCATTAAGCTCCCAGACCGGTTTTCCATCGCCATCAATCCGTTGGGCATAGATATCTAAATTGCCGTGCCGGGAATCTTCCCACACAACAATCGCCCCACCTTTACCGTCGGAAATGGCTTTGACATCTTCCTTCAGGAAGGGTACGATGCTAACGGGAACCCCATCTTCACCCCAGAGCAACTTGCCGTTTGCATCAATTCGTTGGGCGTAGATGTCCCGGTTGCGGTGGCGAGAATCCCCAAAAACAAGGATTGCGCCTTCTCCTGCGTCGGGAACAAGGAGGGGCCAACTTTGGGCACTAGGTTGTACACAAATTGGAATACCATCGCCTTCCCACAGCATCTCGCCATTTGCGCTGATTCGTTGCGCGAACACATCCCGATTGCCGTTCCTAACATCGCGCCACGCAACAATGATGCCACCATGGTTATCAGAAATCATGTCGGGGAAATGCTGATCCTCCGCTGCGGTGCAGATTGGTAGATTTTGACTGGCATCCTCTATCCATTCAGCAGGAAGATACTGAGGCGATACAGCCATGAGGAGAAAAGGGAAAATGAGGAGACGGGACTTTTGTCTCCCTTTCCATTCTTTCATTCGTCCCTCCCTTCCCCCAATTTGAGGGAGAAGTGTAAAGCCTATGGTTTTACTTCAGTATTTACGCATAGTTTGGAGGTTATTATACTATTATTAAGTATAGGGACCGGTGTCGAAGTATGGAGAGGTGGGGGCAAAGAGTTGTGAGAGCGAGTTTTGCCTCTCATCTTTGCTATCATGGTTGGGTATTTAGTGGTAGGCACTAGTTCAGGGAATCATCAAGGATAATATGGTGTCTGGGATTCTGCCATTTGCCATTGGCGTAGACACCATAGTGCAAGTGGGTCCCGGTGCTTCTGCCGCTATTCCCTACATAACCGATAATGTCAGAGCGCTTAATCTCTTTTCCAACTCGGAGTCCGTCAGCGTGATTTTTCAGGTGCCCGTATAACGTCTTCATCTGTGAGGACTTATGTTCAATCTCAATCATATTGCCGTAAAATGGATCTTTCGTGATTTGAGCAATAACGCCATCAGCGGTAGCAATTACTGGCGTTCCCCAAGGTGCCGCGATATCCACCCCGCTATGAAATTGAGATTTTCCTGTCAACGGGTGTAAGCGGCGTCCAAACCCGGAAGAGAACCAATAAAATGGAATTTCGTCCTCCGTTGACACCAAAATTGGTAAAATCCAAGGCCTTGCACGTTCCTTTTTCTCGTTGATTTTTACATATTCATAGATCGGTGTAATTTCCCTTTTTACCTGTATAATCTGATCTATTAGGGAATTGTTTACGAAATCAGCAGAGATTAGCGTTGGAGCAGGTTGCGTTTCGATCATCGAATCTGTTGATTCATTTTCACTTTCCTCTTCGGCACTAAAACCACCGCCCCCTTGTCCGAGAAGACCTTGCCCTTGGTCAATGCCTAAAACGCGACGTACCATCTTGTCCATTTTACGGACATCTTGGAGCTCTTTCCGGATCTCCTGCATTTTCCTTTCATACTTTTCAACAGTTCTTTCAAGTTCTGTTCTATCCGCAACTTCACCTTGCCACTCAGCCCTGTAACGAACAGCGTGTTTCAGCCCAGAAGCAGCATAATTGATTATCAAAGAAAACCCCAAGCAGAGAAGAAGACCGAGGGATAATGCAAGCCAGCGGTTAATCGAGAATTGCCGTACTGAATCTTGATTAGATGACATCAGTAGAATCGTATACGCGTTTTTCAATGAACTCTCCATTTATATTAAAGATTTTGAAGTATAATTGCATTATTATTATGTGAATTATGGATAGTATAGCACAGATATCGAAGTAACGCAAGCGTATTGTTTATGTTTCTGCACCCTATTTTTATTAACTTAACGCAGTGCCTCGGATTATATTATGACCTTGCATCGGGATAGAATAATCTGAGTTCATAAATGTGGTCGGAAGTCACTATCCGGGAAGGATATCAACGAACTCTATACAGAAAACGTTTCATTATTTTCACCCTAATTATACTAAAGTTAGTACAATTTGTATCCAATTCATGTAGCGTTATCAAGGGTCTAGTGAATATTCGGCGAGTTAGTATCTTCAGAGATTGTTGCAGAAAATAATTATCCCTTGATTAAAGCACGCATATACTCAACCATCAACCCCTCCCTGTGTCCGCTTGACAGGACGATACCAATGAATGCTCAATACCCAGTACACCGACTCACTTGTTATCGAACTGCCCCGATTTTATCAGGGTGGCGTTGAATAGCAATTGCCTCAGGCAACTGGTCCCGAAACTCAGTTGCGTGAATCAATTGATGCTTTGCTGGGATTTGACCTGATATCAGGTCAAATCCGCAGTGCTGCTTGGCATCCCGAAGCGTATTCCCAATCAACCATCATTTGTACCGTGAATTGTCCAAACTTTAGTAATTATAGAATATCAATAGCTGAAATCATTTTGCCTTCGTTTTCAATTCAATTTTTATTAACGTAGCGTCCTGAGTTGCCCGCGGATATCTACCTGTACCTTCCAATTTTCCCAACGGGGTAGCATCCATGGACTGAGTTGTGGATGCCGGACGCCTCCTGCCCACTTCAGCGTGACTCGCTGCTCATGAGGCTCATATTGAACTCCAAATTTCGCGCCATTCATTGAGAATGTTTGTGGATAACTTTCACTGATTTTCGCGAACGTCCCCTCGTCGATTAGCGTAAATACAAAATCATTTGGCGATAACAGCAGCCAATCCTGTGCGGCTTCAACATCCAAGTCAGTGAGGTGTGAGACCAACCACGCATAAGGTTCCACTATGGCAGCGTCTCCTTTCATCGCTAGATGGAGATTGTAGGCGTTGATGCGCTCAATCAGACATTCTCCTACCTCCGGAAATAAACGTCCTGAAAGGAGAAAAGCTGCAATAGCCTCTCTGAGCAGGGCGCCGGTTAGCAGTTGACGCTCCCTGCCAATCTCTCGACCGGCGTATACAAAACGCACATGCCCGATGATTTCATTTTCAACTAAGGTTGGTGCATCCAAGTGAGGGGTTCCTAACCCGGCCGCCTGCAAATCCGCAAAGGTGCAGGGCAGGGCGGTGCGACCCAAGAGTTGAACACGCGTGCCTTTCGCGAGCCCTTCCTTTTTGAGAATAAGTGCGGCGTATACCTTTGGACGAATCAGTGAGCTGGAATCTAATAACAACTCGTCTTGGCCATTTCCCCACGCATCCCCCTTGCGACGTCGAACATAGGCACAGTCTGACGATTCTCGCAACAGGTAACGCATGAGCCCAAGTCGGTCCGGTTGGGTGGGTCCCCGGTCCCCGTCTAAGGCTGATATACCAAAAAACGAGCGAAGTTGGGAAGCAATTCGGCGACATTCCGCGATAGCTGCGCCATGGAGATGGTGACGTTTTGGGTTGCCGTACCGTAAAGTCAGAATCAGGGCTGTGGCATCGCAATGATTACGCATCAAATCTTTGCGCCGTGCTTCGGAGATAGCATGTATCTCTTCGGGTGAAAGTCGATCCAATTTCCGCCACAACGGTGCAGGACGTTCCAGCGTAGCGATCAGGTCAATGAGGTCTCGACGGACGGAAGCAGGCACCTTGACCAGTAACCGTGCATAAGAAACATCAATAGGAAGCACAGATAACTTTCGCCCAAAATCGGTCAACGTTCCTTCCTGAGAGAGGATGCCCCATTCTACCAATTGTTCTTGAGCACGTTCAACAGCAAAAGCCGGTGGTGCATCGAGAAATCCCAAGTCCTGTGGGCGAAATCCGGCTGCGGCAACTGCAAGCACAAACTGTGCTAGGTCCTCTCGTACGATTTCGGGAGGCGTCTCCCTTTCAAGTTGCCCCCGTTCTTCCCACAGCCGGTAGCACACACCCGGCATGAGTCTCCCCGCCCGTCCGCGTCGCTGTTCAGCGGAAGCCTGCGATATAGGACACAGTGCCAGAACAACCCGCTGCGCTTGATGGATGCGCTGACGCACCAATCCTGTGTCTATAACCGCTGTTACGCCCGGCAATGTGATGGAGGTTTCAGCAACATTTGTTGACAGGATCACACGGCGGCGTGTCGTCTCCTCAAAAACCTTGTCCTGTTCCGTTGTCGGCAGATCGCCGTGTAACGGCAAGATCTCGACATTTCTGAGGTGACGCAATCCATCAAGACATGCGGAAATTTCTCCTTTTCCCGGCAGGAAAACCAGTATGTTTCCATCTGTTTCTCTCAACGCTCGAAGTACCCCCCGTGCCACACGCTCCTCCAACCGCCACGCTGTCGGAACGGTGACATCACCGAGGTAATGCACATCAACCGGGTAGGCTTTCCCCTCCGCGGACAACGATTTTCCGCCGACAAATCGAGCAAACTTTTGGGCATCTATCGTCGCGGACATCAGGATGAGTCGGGCATCCGGGTGTTTCTTCCGGCAAATCGCTAGAAAGAGATCCGATTCCAGTCCACGCTCATGGAACTCGTCAAGTATGATTGTCCCATATCTATCAAGTTCTCCATCCGCTGTATAGCGCAGGGCAACACCCGGCGTGACAAATCGGATTTGTGTTGTCTCAGAGCCTACATCCTCAAACCTCACTGTGTAACCCACTGAGGTTCCTAACGGCTCCCCCCGGAGTTTCGACAACCAACGGGCGAGTGAGCGACAGGCAACCCGCCGCGGTTCCAAGACTAAGGTTGGGCGGCCCGACAATTCTGTGCACCAGAGTGGAACCATTGTGGACTTCCCACTGCCGGTAGGTGCTGTGATGATCAGCGGTTGAGTTGTAAAGGCGTTTTGAAACGCTGGACGCAATGACGCAATCGGAAGTTCTGTGTTGTCTAATAGTCTTGTATCCTGTGTATTATCTGACACACAATCCATCAATTTATCAACTCACTCCTCTCTTTTTCGGGACGAGGCTATTACCGTACAATTGAAATTCGCCTGTCAAAGGCACACGATTCCCACATAGGGTCATTTAATTCTTCGGGCGGGGCAAGATGCCCCGCCTACAATGTAGGGAGCAATCTTCCGTCTACCCGCCAAAATCGATCAAAAAACGGAAAACTAAATAGCCCTAATTCCCACAATCAATAATTGACATCTCTGCCTATTTGTTGTATTATTAGCCCATTGTCACTAGGTTCTATCTTTCATCTTTTTGTTCAACAAACTGCTCGGAGTTGTCCTGAATCGTGACCGCTTCCACAACAGAGACTTCCCATACAACCAATCAAACGCAATCAGGGCTGAAATTCTGCCCGAAATGTGCAAGTGCCCTTGAAGAGCGAATCCTTGAAGGAAAGGCGCGTCAGGCATGCACGACGTGCGATTTCGTTTTCTATCGCGATCCAAAGCCTGTCGCCGGCGTCCTCGCATTCAAGGACGAAAAACTGTTGCTGATACAGCGGGGGAATGAGCCAAAACTGGGCCTATGGAGTTTCCCGACAGGGTATGTCGATATTGGCGACACGCCGGCAGAGACAGCCGTGCGAGAAGCGAAAGAAGAGGCGGATGTTGATGTCGAATTGGATAGGCTGCTAGGGGTTTACTCCAACGATAGCCGGACGGTTGTTCTTATTATTTATGTTGGACGAATCGTCGCAGGAACTCCGGCGGGTCGTGCGGAAGCGTTGGATGCACACCTTTTTGTCCCCGATGCGCTGCCCGAATTGGCATTTGATCACGACTATCATATTTTAGAAGACTTTCTTCGTCCAAATACAGATTTACGACAAACAGAACTCTCTACCAACAAAAGAATATAGGGATTCTCACCTTCTACTCTACACAAGGAGAAAAACGATGTCAACCCATACAATCCTAAAAAAATATCAAAAAACTTTTTCAAAAAACAGAGACTTCGCTCAACAAGCAGACCATATTTTCCCTGATGGTGTGACGCACGATAACCGGCACACAGAACCATTTCCAATTTATATCAATCGTGCACAAGGATCAAAAAAGTGGAGCGTTGACGAGATTGAATTGATTGATTATTGGTCAGGACATGGAGCTTTGCTACTCGGTCATAGTCCGCCTGAAATTGTTGAAGCTGTCACGCAGCAGATGCCGCGTGGAACACACTATGGAGCTTGTCATACACTTGAGGTAGAGTGGGGCGGCCTCGTGCAGGAACTGATTCCTTCAGCGGAACGGATACGATTCGTCAATTCCGGCACGGAAGCGACCTTAATGGCAATTCGGCTGGCACGGATGCATACGGGAAAAAACAAATTCCTGAAATTTGCGGGACATTTTCACGGCTGGCACGATTCCGTTATTTTAGGTGTAAATCCACCGTTTGAGACACCGGTGCCCGGTATTCCAGAAAGCGTCATTGATACAACGGTTATCTGTCCACCTAACGACATTGATGCGGTTGAAAAGCAGCTGAAATCCGATCCGGACATCGCTTGTGTTATCTTAGAACCGACAGGCGGTGCCTTCGGGACCATCCCGACGAACGGCGAGTTCCTCCGGCAGTTACGGCAGATTACGCAGGATCACGGCATTATTTTAATCTTTGACGAAGTGATCTCCGGTTTTCGTGTCTCTCCGGGCGGTGCACAGGGATACTATAATATCACGCCTGACCTTACGACGCTCGCCAAAATCTTGGCAGGTGGTCTGCCGGGTGGAGCAGTTGCTGGAAAAGAAGAGTTACTGAATCTCATCTCGATCAAAGCTTCAAAATCGAATTCACGCGGACAAAGGATGCCGCATCCCGGAACCTTTAACGCCAACCCGTTATCCGCTGCCGCTGGGATTGCAATGCTGAGGCAAGTCAAGACAGGTGTCCCACATGAAAAGGTCAACCGTAGTGCGAAAATGTTGCGGGAAGGGCTGGTTGATGTAATTGATCAACACAAGCTCGATTGGGCGGTCTACGGCGAGTTTTCTGGGGTGAAGTTTCTCATCGGGCATGGTGTTGATGGATTGCGTGCCGCCGATTTCGATCCCTACAATTGGGAGCCTCACCAACTGAAAGGCGGTAGCAACGCGAAACTCACAATGAATCTGCGTTGTGGAATGTTGCTGAACGGAATCGACATCGCTGGAAATGGCGGGCTGACGACGGCAGCACATAGCGACGAAGATATACAACAGACAATTGCGGCGTTTGATCAGACAATTGGATGGATGAAAGCAGACGGGCTTTTGGACTAAAGCCGTATGCGAGGGAGGCAACCCCCAAATCTTCCTATTTCGCGCTATCTCCTTAAGCTCCATCCGCTCCTCAAGCTGCCTTGATTCAAGGGTAACTCTTTGTGCCTATCCGCTCTCTTTCAACCTCTCCCAGAACGCTTATCCACAATCTGGGCACCCTTTTTCAAGGTAGCTAACCAATTTCTGTAAATCTCAGTTTGTTTGGCCTGCAGCAACGTTCTACGAATCTTGGTACGCTCTGCTGAATCATTCCTGAACTTTTCCATATCCAGTTCTTCGCGCTCAATCAACTGGATGATATAGGCATTGTTGTCCCCTTGGAGCGCGCCCTGCACCTCATTCAGTTCCATGCTAAAAGCAGCAAACATGGCGTCCCGGCACATCCCTAGTCCTGGGATAAACCCGCTGTTCGGTGAGAGGGCGAACAGATTACTCTCCTTAGCTTCCCGTTCTTTATTGGTAATCTCTTCGGGTGCCTCATACCTTTTCACCAAATCTTCCAGCGATTCATCAGGCGCACGGAGTGTTACTAGTCTCTGGGCGTCTTCTAGAGCCAGCTGCTTTGCCTTCTCCCCTTTGGTATCATCAATCACCTGTGCCTTGACTGCTTCAAATTCGGGAACTGTGGCGCGTTTCTTTTCGAGGACTTTCATCACAAAGTAGGCGTCAATATCCCCATTTTGTTTCCTATTTGTACTGATCGCACTGACATTCACCTCCATATCTAAGGCTTGATCAATCACATCTTGATACGTCCACTTTATTCCAATTTTGGGGATGTTATTATCAGCCGCTGTAAAGAATCCTGTGTCCTGAACTGTAAACGATAAATCTTTGTATCTATCCAGTTGGATTGCTTCCTGATAATCAAGAATCTCCACATCAAACAGGAGATTTTCCGCGACTGTCTTCGCCTGTTCTGCACCTACAATTTGAATCAGCTTATCATTGATTCCGCTTCTTGCCTGAGCAAAGGGCTGAACTTCTTCCGGTCGCTTTTCTTCCAACTTGATGATGTGGTATCCGAATCTGGATTCAACCAGATCGCTCACCTCACCGGGAGCTAACTCGTCAAACGCTGCCTTCTCAAATGGTTGCACCATCTCGCCGCGTGCAAAATAGTCTCCCAGTGGCAGGTTTGGATGTTCTCCCTGCAATGCCCCTCCCTTCGGAGCCGAACCGGCATCCTCCGAATGTTCCTTTGCAAGTTCAGCAAAATCCTCTCCCTCGGCAATCGCAGCCTTGACTGTTTCAAGCAACTTTTCTGCTTCTGTCTTGACCTCCGCCTTCTGCTCGTCGGTTGCGTTACCTGGGAATTTCTTTAAGATATGGCGCGCTTTCACCGCTTCCTGTGTCTTAAACTCCTGTTGATGCTCATTATAATAGGCTTGCAGGTCCTCGCCCGAAATGAAGTTTATCGGATCGAGTTTGATGAACCTTAGATTGACTTCCTCCCCCTTTTCATATTTCTCCTTGTGCACCTCAAAATAGGCTTGTGCCTCGGCATCATCGACTTTAGCGGCACCATTGTACCCGAAATGCTGGAATTGAATGTACTTGAGTTTGGCTTTTGTGTTCTGGCGGCGATATTCATTTTCCACTTCTGCATCCGTGACCAGTTCCAGTCCTTGAATCTGATTCAGCAGAACCTGATTAATCAAGAGAGAACGAACATACTGACGAAAATCATCTCCACTGCCACTCTGCTGAATTGCATTATAGTTAGAGAGTAGATTATCATCATTACGGATATATTGTTCGACCTCTGCATTACTAATCTGGACGCTGCCAAGCAGTACCTGACGACTAATGAGCAGATCGAGAATCTGTTGTTCAATCTCCTCACGTTCAATCTGAGAGCGGTTTTGGCTCTGTTGCTGTTGCCGGGTCATTTCACTGGAGACAAGGTTTTCAAATTCGCGTTGTTGTATTTTGACACCATTGATCTCGAAAGCGACTGCGCTCTCTCTACCTCCCCCCAACACACCATCCCCACCGACAATGTCAAAGAGCAGAAACGAGCCAATAAGAAAAGCAATGCCAACAACGATCAAGAAAATCTGTGCGATAAATTTCTCCCGCAGAAAAACAATCATGGAAATCTCTCCTGTTTGTATGTATGTAGTCAGTTCAACGTAAAACGGTTAGTATGATACTTGATTCCTATCGGTTTTGCAATTTGATTTTTTTAGAACCTTTAAGATTGAAAAGATCGGTTTCAATAGGTCATCAGGATTTTTATCCTGCAAATCCTTCAATTCTGACGTAGTTTTGCCCAAGTTGGATTCGAGCACAATTGAATTGATACCATTTTCACACACTGTTTGTCGAATCTAAATAGAAAAAGGGGTAGGAATCGCTATAGCACCATCCCTACCCCTCAAATCCTTTAGCAGTTGCTAGTACCACTCGAATTCATAATGCCCCCGACTGGACTCGAACCAGCATGCCAATTAAGGCACAGGCCCTCAACCTGCCGTGTATACCAAATTCCACCACAGGGGCAGTTAAGCAACCTAATTATACCCATCGGGAAAGAGAGTTGTCAAGCGAAATTTCTGTCTCGAATTATCGCTTGGAAAACACGGTAGCCCACGATATCGTGGAGCCCGTGTGCAATCATCGGGATCAATAGCGATCCAGTACTGACCATCAGAAGTCCGAACCAGATTCCCTCCAGCATTGCCCAAAACCAAAACAACAAAAACTCCCGTCGTAGCCAGTGACAAGCAGCAAATAACAGCCCCGTAATCACAACTCCAAGGACGCCTCGGTCTATAGCCATCAACAGTGTACCCCGAAAGAGCGGCTCCTCAACAAGGGCTGCCATCAACCCACCGGTGATGTACTCGGGCAAACGCATCCTGCCCAACACCACGCGACCATAATGATTGAATGCTTCCAGATATGTCTGTCCTAGCGTTCGCTTCAAGATTTCATGCAGCACGCCGTCGCATACTAACGACAAGATTCCAGCCACTAAACCAGTTCCAATCTGAGCACCCAGTGACCATGGACTCCCCATCAGATGCGTGAAAGCACCGAACTGCCAACTGAGCACTCCCCCCACTCCCGTTGCTAGCAGGGTGATTTGCCATCGATGTTTTAGATAAAAGAACATGAGTGTGCCTAGGTTCTGTTGACATTTCATCGTAACCAGATAATCGTGGCAACGAAACTCAGAAATCCCATATATCGAACCGCTAGCTTATCAAACCGAGAGGAAATACGACGATACTGTTTCATTTTGTTGATGAAACATTCGACTAAATGCCTCTCTTTATACAGATGCGCATCATAAGTGCGTGAATCCCGACGGTTGGCACGGGGGGGTATCACCGGCACCGCCCCCCTTTGGGTTATCGACTCAATCAATGCCATCGAGTCATATGATGTGTCAGCTATCACATACTCACTGTTATAACCGTCAATTAACGCCTCAGCACAAGTGATGTCGTGCCGTTGACCCGCTGTCAGCATAAAATGTAAGGGATTGCCTAAGCCATCAACAGCGATATGAATCTTAGTTGAGAATCCACCCCGGCTGCGTCCAAGTGCTTGTGAGGCTTGACCCCCACTTGTTTTCAATGCACCACCAGCACATGGGTGTGCGCGAATGATAGTGCTGTCAATGATAAGCCACTCCATATCGGGGTCTTTGGCAAAGTGTTGGTGCATGCGTTGAAAGATATCTTTATCGCACCACCTTGCGAATCGTTTATAGACACTGTTCCAATTGCCGTACTGGTTAGGTAACAGGCGCCATTGACTGCCACTACGAGTTATCCAAAGCACCGCATGGATAAAACGTTTTAAGTGTGTGTGTTGTCCGGTATAGATATCAGGACAGGTTTTAAGGAATGATACTATTTTTGACCATTGACTATCGGATAGGGTGAATGTGGACATATTACCATTATGACACAAATGTCAACACGCCCTAGTTAATGCTGTTTTAATCGGAACGGCTTGAATACCATCGACTTATGAACGGTGTGACCCCGGTAAAAATGTCTGGCTGAATCGTGCAGCCTTTTCAACGCGCTCCAAGACCGGTTGATACCCTGTCCCAGCTGACTGCGACGGCGTAAATGTGCAATCATCGTTCAAAATCAACTCCGTTTCCGTCAAATCTTGTTGATAGAAGAAATTACTGGGGAACAGGTCACCGGGATAGGTGAAGTTGTCCAATGTCGCTAGCTCGACCAAGACACCGGCACCGATGCCGCTCTCTAACATACTACCCACCCAGCACGGGATGCCGGCATCACGCGCCATGTTGTGTAGTTTCACCGCAATGGAGAGTCCACCGACTCTGCCCGTTTTGAGATTAAGAATCTGACACGATTTCAACTTCAATGCCCATTCAAAGGCGCGTACCGATGTAATCGACTCGTCCAGACAGACCGGTGTCGCGATCTGTCGTTGTAGCTCGGCGTGTTCCAATAGGTCGTTGTGATACAGTGGCTGCTCAATCATCGCCAACCCTAGCTTGTCAACCTGCTTGAAAAAATTGAGATCAGCCAGCGCATATCCTGAGTTGCAGTCAATATGGAATGTTTGATGCGGAAAAGCTGCGCGGACCGCCTGCAACATTTCAAGATCCCAACCCGGTCGCACCTTGAGCTTGACCCGCTTGAAGCCATCATCAACGGCACCCTGAATCTTCTCCAAAAGCATATCAATGGAATCCTGCACACCAAAATCGGCACCGGCATCCACCTTCCTAAAACTGCCGCCTAGCAATTGGTGCAGCGGCACCCCTTCCATATTTGCTTTGAGTACCCACCAAGCAACCTCTGGACCTGCTTTAGCAAACGGGTTTCCCTTGATCCACTTGTACGCAGCAAGTAATTCATCAGCCGTATCAAACGATTTCCCAACCAATAACGGTGCAATAAACTCGGTTATCGTGTGGTATGCCGACATCGTGGATTCGGGCGAGTAGGCGGGTGCCTTCAGCGGTGTGGTCTCACCCCAACCTTCATGCCCGTCCGATTCCATTCGGATAAGAACCGAATCAACAGCGTGATCTTCGCCGTAAGCAGTGCGCCAAGGGTAAATCAGGGGCAGACTGACATAGTAAACATCAATGCGATCTATCAGCATAAGTTATTCCTCTCTATCAGGTACGTATATTTTGTTGTTGACGTCGATCTGAAAATACCTATAATATCAGCAAGCCTCAAAGCCAACGGGTTCGGTTCAACCCTAGGGGAAAGCTGCAAAACTCACCAGAGTTGGAGCTGGAGGTATATTAGGGAATCACCTTAATTTTAACATATCAGAGGGAACTGAGGAAATAGAGAAATTAAGACGAGGACTTCACAAAAAACGCGAATCGTTCTGACACGAATGTTCTCAACATTTTTACGCACTCGCTTGAAAGGATAATTGGATGAAAGTTGTAGATGTAGAACGTATAATCGTTGATGTACCATTTACCCCACGGCAGCAAAAGATCACGGAGCGCGAGGTATATAACTGGGCGGTTCTGGAGCTATGCAAGGTAACTACGGATACCGGACATGTCGGATGGGGCGAAACTGTGATTCACTACACCTGGGCGAGGGTGACGGACGACGCCGTTGAACGGGTGAAAGGGCAGAGTCCAGCAACATTGATGAACGATGATTCTCTCGGAGCGGGCTTACAGATGGCATTATTTGATGTGGTTGGCAAGGTGTTGGAAGTGCCGGCTTACGAGTTGATGGGGACGCAGGTACGCGACTGGGTTCCGATCTCTTGGTGGTCTATCGATGCCTCCCCCGAAGATTGGGCTGCCGAGGCTGCAGATGCTGTGGCAAAGGGTTATACCAGCATCAAACTCAAGCCTCGACCGTGGTGGGACATCGTTGCACAGGTCGATGCAATCGCTCAAGTTGTACCACCGCACTTTAAGCTGGATCTCGATGCCAACAGTACTTGGCAGAATGCGGCAGCGGCGATTCCCATCATCAAAAAACTGGAAAAATATACCAACGTGGCGATGTTTGAGACACCCATCCCGCAGGGCGACGTGCTTGGGAATATGCAGATTCGTCAGGCGATTAATCGGCCGATTGCAATGCACTTCGGGTCGCCGCCCTATATTACAAATATCCGCGAAGGAGTTTGTGATGGCTACGTCATCGGTGTCGGAAAGTCTGGCGTCATACAACAAGGGACTTTAAGTGCTGAAGCGCAGATGCCTTTCTGGCTGCAGTTGGTAGGCAATGGACTGACCACGACTTGGGCTGCTCATCTCGGTTCGGTTTTGACCCATGCCACTTGGCCCGCGATTACCTGCATAAATCTCTATAGCCATCAGTTGTTGAAAAAGGAGATTGAGGTTATCGGTGGGTATCACAAGGTGCCGGACGGTCCTGGGTTAGGCGTTGAGGTTGACGAAGAAGCGGTTGAGAAGTATAGAGTCTCCGAAGATATACTCCAAGAATTAAAAGCGACCGGCGCAATCTACGACCGCCCGAAACCACGTATCATTAACACCATCGTATACCCGGATGGCAGTTGCATTCACATGGGCTATAGCAGCCAAGGATATGGCTACTTCAGTGCCGGGCATGGCCCCGCGTATGTAGAAGGTGTGCGTTTAGAAGCGCAGCCGGACGATGGATCCCAAGCGTGGCAGGATCTGTTTGAACAAGCGCAGCAGGGACCGGTGCGAGGTCGCTGGGAGGGGAATTAAAACATACAAATCAGATGCTTGGGAGGGAGTTATCAATCTTGCGGGCAAGACCCCTTCCTTTTAGGGAGGGGATGTAGACCGCCAAGCCTCGTTAGTTTGTCAAAAAATGTTAGTTTTGTAATCTACCTTACACTTTTTTCGTGTATTTGTGGTAGAATGGGTTTTTAGAAACGGACATACCATTGAAAATGGTTAGCAGGGGTAAAATCCGCAATCGTTTTCCCACACTCCGACGGGAGTGTATTGTAGTGTGTCCGTTTCACCAGTGTCCCTCGTAAGAGGGAGTGGGTGGGGCATCGTCCACTGTGAAAGCGATTGTAAGACGGACTTCGGTTCGCTGTCGTGTTGACCGCACAATTCGACACTCTAACGAGTGGGAATTCCCACCCTTTAGGGTGTGGGAGTATGTCAAAAAAATGAGCTATGAAGTCGTTGAATCCAAGTTTGTTGCAACCGAGGAGAAGGGCGAAGTATCGGCGTTGCTAATTCGTCCTGACGATGCACGACGGCTGCTGGTGCTAGGACATGGTGCCAGCACAGATATGCGGCACACAACCCTTCAGACCATCGCCGAACGATTGGCGGACGTTGGTGTCGCTACATTCCGTTACAACTTTCCTTATGCGGAACAAGGGAGAGGTCGAAACGCAAACGCCGTTTGTCAGGAGACCGTCCGTTCAGCGGTCGCAGCAGCACACACAGCGGCGGATGATTTATCAATTCTCGTCGGTGGGCACTCTTTTAGCGGGCGAATGTCATCAATGGCTGCTGCAGAGGCACCGCTAGAGGGTGTGCGCGGCTTGGTGTTTTTCGCCTTTCCCTTGCATCCGTCTGGGAAGCCTTCGACGGAACGCGCAGCGCACTTGAGCGATGTCACGATACCCATGCTCTTCCTGTCTGGGACACGCGACAAATTGGGTGAACTCGACCTACTACAATCCACCTGCGAGCAAATCGGCGACAAGGCAACGCTGCATCTTTTGGATACCGCTGACCACGGATTTAAGATTCTCAAACGCTCTCGCAACACCGACGAAGATGTGTTCGTTGAGATGGCACGGGTTATCAACGAATGGGTATCAGAACTGGATTGAACCAGTAGGGATGGTAGATCTGCAATCCGTACAGGAACGGAGATCTCCGTCCCCTACCGTCCGTGAACTGCTTGTAAATCTAGCCGCTGCTCAACATCGTCCGAGACTGCATTAGTCCATTCTACATCGTCAACGCTTTGCAGGCTCATCAGCGCGACATCAACGAGTGGATTGGAGAGGACGTAATTCAGCAGAAAGCTGTCCAGATCGACTCCCTCCATCTGTGTCGGAAAACACCGCTGCATCAGATTTTGGAAGGCGTTGCTTGTCGTTGAACGCATCAACACAACCCCCATGTCCTTGGCGACCGCCTCCGGTATCGTCCCACGATTGCCAAAGATGTCGCAGGTGCTCTGGTACATGAGATTGTAGTGAGTCTGAATCATGTCGAACTCACCGGACGCAACCATTCGCTCAACGCCCCCTGACGGTCCATCTGCTGAGAACCCAATAAAACGAATTTTACCTTGGTCCCACAATTTCTGGTAAGTTTCCAACCCGCCCTGCTCTAGGATGCGGTCGGCATCGTCCTCCTGATGCCAGCCGCCATGAAACTGCAAGACATCGATCACGTCTGTCTGCAGCCGTGTCAGGCTGCCTTCCACATCGGCGAGGATTCCCTGCGGATCGAAGGCTTCCGTTTTGGTTGCGAGAATAAGCCCATCCCTACGTCCCTGAATCGCTTTCCCTATAACGGTTTCGCTGAGACCGTTCCCGTAGGTCGGTGCGGTGTCAATGTAGTTAAGACCCATGTCGAAGGCGTGATGAAGCATACGGATAAGGGCTTGTTCATCTTGGTCGGGACGCACGCGCCCACCCCCGTATCCGATCTCCGAAACGCGCAACTGGGTGCGACCTAATGTTTGATACTGCATGGTGAAATTCCTATTAGGATTCAGAGGTATTCCTATTACGAGCTATTTTACCTCTGGAGTTTTTAGGATGAAGCAGATAGACTAAAAGTCAAACTCAATCTCCACCAACCGGTTTTCACGCGCGGCAGTCTCACACCCCTCAATACACTGGATGGTTCCCTTCGCCCACTCCGGCGTAATCAGTAAGGGCTGCCCGGAAAGCAGATGGTCCGAAACGTTCTTGTAATACGTCCCCCAGCCCCGGTTCGTCACTGTTGGATAACTGGAAACCATTTTGCGCCCGTCCCCCATAATGGAGGTCACGGTGGTTTCGCCTTGGAAGTTCTCCACCACAATAGAGCCGTGTGTACCGACTACGGTCCAGAGCGGTTTCTCAGCCGCATGCAGATTCGACTGGATGAGTTGGGCTTCTAAGCCGCTGTCAAACCGCACATACGCCCGGCAGAAATCTTCAACCGAACTGGCTTGCCAATGCTGTTTGAGAAAGTTACCGTACAGCGTCGCACGTTTATTGATGCGGTTTCCATTTCGGCCGTGTTGAGGGACTAATTGTAGGATCTTCTCGAACTGATGTGCCCCCATATCGTACAGCAGCCCGCCCGAAATCTCCTTGTGGTCTCGCCACATCTGTCCGGGTGCACCGTAGCCGACCATGTTACATTCAATCGAATACACTTCGCCAATCATGCCCGATTCAAGGACATCGCAGAGGGTGAGAATATCCGGATCCCAGTGCCGGTTGTGGTAAACCGAAAGCATAACGCCCTTTTCACGTGCGAGCGCAATCAACTCGTCCGCGTCGGAGACGTGGACGACAAACGGTTTTTCGGTGATGGTGTGCAACCCCGCTTCCAACATGATCTTCGCAACCGGGGCGTGATAGATATGCGGCACAATCACAATACCCAGATCGATTTCGCCACTCTCTGCCATCTCCTGTGCATCAGTGAAAGTGGCAATCGCATCACCTTGCTCCTCTTTCGCAGCGCGGAGGCGTTCGGGATCTCTGTCACATACAGCTGCTAACTCAAATCCGTGGGTCTGTGCAATCATACCGGCGTGATGGCTGCCCATATTAAATAGCGGACCGTAGCCTACTAAGCCGATGCGGATTGGTGGGTTATCCTTCAGGTCGGTCACATAGCGGAGCCCTTTGAGCAATTGATCTTGAAAGTCCGCATGTCCAAAGGCGCGGTCATCGTGTCCAAGCGCGGTGTAAAATACCTTCCCATCACCGTAGTCGCGCACATAGCCGAGCGGATATTTTTGGAGTCGCCACGCACCGTATTGAAAATAACGCAAGGGCGCGTCCGTGCGAACCTTCATCTGATAACACTCATCCACAATGCGAAACTGCTTGTTGAGGCGCGGGAGAATATCGTCAAACCCATCTTCCGTTGTTACTTCAAACGGTGCCAACGGGTCGTGTTGGATAAACTCCGTGCCGATGAGTTCGATGTAGTCATCATACTGTCCAAGTCCGGCGTTGGCACCGTGCACCGCAAGCAATCCACCGCCACCTCTGACATACCCTGTCAACCCACGCTCAACCTCAGGCGTAATTTCTCCGCCGCCAATGTATAGTGCGACCGCATCGAACGCTGAAGGATCCGTCAACTGGCTGCGGTCATCGCTAATCTCCACTTCAAACTGCCCGGCACTTTCAACCAACGGCTTAAACATATCCGCAAACGCGCTAAAAGGGGGATGCGGACCGTTAATGATCAATAAGACTTTCTTCATTTGTCCTCCAAAAAAAGACTACGGTTGCCAAGATAATCGAATTACCCCGACGAAAATCCCGTTAATACACCCAAGCGTCCTCTGTGAGTTCACCCGCATAGATCATTCGGGCATCCCCTTCCAGATAAACATTTTCAGGTTCACCGTTAACTAGGTCAAAATGGATGGTCAGCACCGAACCGCTGGCAGTCTTCACAGCGACCGGGGACGTGACTTTTCCTAGCGCGGCAGAGACAACCGCGGCGGCAATAGAGCCCGTACCACAGGCGAGCGTTTCATCTTCGACGCCGCGCTCATAGGTGCGGATGTCAATCGCTTGAGAATCTTTGACCCGAACGAAATTGGCGTTTGTCCCCGCAGGTTTGAAGTCGTCGTGGTAGCGGGTCTGCCTGCCAAGCCCGAACACATCCGTTCCCTCCAAATCTTCAGCAAAAAAGAGAACGTGCGGAACACCGCTGTTGGCGAAAGAGATGTTGTGGACGCCATCTTCCAACTGAAGCGGAAAGTTCAATCGAACGTCCGTTGGATCGCTCATCCGAACCTTGACATCTGTGCCGAGAATTTCTGATTCGTAGATTCCCGCTTGTGTCTCAAAAGACATCCTCTCCGAAACGATGCCGTTGATATAGGCGAACCTTGAGATACAACGTGCGCCGTTTCCGCAGGTCTCCGCTTCGCCGCCGTCTGCGTTGAAATAGCGCATCCGGAAATCCGCTTTATCCGTATTTTCGACGAGCAGCACGCCGTCTGCACCGGCAGACATCCGGCGTTGGCAAACCTTTTCGACAAAATCAGTATTTTCGTATTGGACAACACCTTTACGGTTATCAATGATGACGAAGTCGTTGCCTGCGCCACTTAGTTTCATGAAAGGAATTTTTTGAGCCATGCTGGTTCTCCTTTTCTCAATATCGAATTATTATATCACATCTGCCATCTGTTCACCACAATGGTTCTACTTATTTTAACCCAACGCAAATCTCCGTTCCGTTCATTTTAAACTCTCACTAGGGTAACAGATGGCAACTTGCGTTATTATTTACTGAAACGGCTGGCAACAAACACCAGATCCAGGATATTGACCATCCCATCACCGTTGGGGTCTGGGGTGGATTTACCAAAACCGTTGGCAACTTGAACTAAATCCAAGATGTTGATTTTCCCATCGCCGTTGACATCAGCGAAGCTTCGGATCGTGAGATAGATTTCGCCATCAAGGTCAGGAAGCAGATAGGTATGAGATGCAAAGTTGCCTCCCCTATCGGAGACCGGAGTAGCAGACGCAGACAGCGTGATTGTTTGGGCTGCCCCACTGCGGTTATAGACCGCCCAGCCGTTGGTGAACTCCCGGATAAACAGTCCATCAACGTTTTGATACTGTTGAGCTTTGGGACCAACTGGTTTACCTAGATCCGCATCCCAAAAATCGTACCAATAGTGTTTGTGGCTTACACCATTATTAAAGAGTACATAGCCATCGGAATGCGTAAGACTCATGGCAGTAAAGACTCGCATCCACCGGCGATTCGCGGGACTATCCGGGGTTTCAGTTTCAATACCCCAACCCTCCAAGCAGTTTATCTGCGGTGGTCTTAAATTTTCCTCTGCCCAAAGCAACGTGCTTTCAATTTCAATTAGACCATCGTATGTGTATCCGCCCTCGTGATCTCGCAGTGTCTCCATAAAAGTGCCGTTGATGTAAGGAGCCGTTCTTGGAAATTTACGCCGATTGCCGTTGCCTACTATCAAAAAATCAGGTGTGACTGCGGCGCGAATACGCTGGAGAATGGAATCTCGTGCACGTTGTTCTGCTTCATTACCGCCCGGCAACAGTTCGGCCCAACCAACTTGATGATTAGTCAGGACAGCTCGATCTTCATTCCACCAGTCAAAGAAAATACCATCAAATAAACCGCATTGGGCAACTGCTATGGCTTGCCCAACAATTTGTTCTTGAAACTCTGGATGTGTAAAATCTATAAGGTAATAATTTCGACCACGGTTACCCGGTCTCAGGTCTCCGTTTTCATCTCTTATCCAATACGGCCAATCTTCGGGATAGAAATCATTAACAAAGGCATCCCTCATACGAATTTCAACAATGAAAAACATATTAGGATTTAAGGCAGCCAATGCGTCGCGTTGCTGTCGTGCTTTATCAAGATCTCCCATGAGCCGCATACCTTGCTCAGTTTCTCTCCAATGCAACCCAAAGAATGGGATCCAGTAGACATCATGCAGTGCCAAATGTTGTTCATCAGATAAGTCCGGGCGATTGAGTA
Organism: Candidatus Poribacteria bacterium; assembly: GCA_965247655.1. Classification (GTDB taxonomy): domain Bacteria; phylum Poribacteria; class WGA-4E; order WGA-4E; family PCPOR2b; genus PCPOR2b. The sequence continues at coordinate 4,882,923 of OZ252032.1, forward strand.
CAGGACTCCATCCGATACCGCCCCACGCAGTAAAGATGAATGGGAATGACCTATCCTCAATTCGGCTTTGGATAGGCAGTCTGGGCAGTTCACAAACCTGATCGTATACAAAATAGGTGATGTTAAGCGTTTCAAGCGGACTGTGATCTCCAATTATGGTGAACTAGAGAAATAAGTAGACATTTGCCAATAACTCCGACCTTCACGAAGTTTCCAAAGTCCCCCTGATAAGGGGGATTTAGGGGGTTGGCTTTGCATTGGAAGTGTCTAAGTAATTATAAAATCTACCATAAATTGCGATCAATTTCCAATCGCTCCAACTTTATCAGATTAGCAAGTGGGCTAACATCAACAATCCGATTATTATCCAGATGCAATTTGGCCAATTCTGTTAAATTCGCAAGAGGACCGACATCCACAATCCGATTGCTGCTGAGCTTTAATTCGGTTAACTGGTTTAAATTGGTAAGTGCGCTGATATTTACAATGTGATTATCTCTCAGATTGATGTTGGTTAGCTGCGTTAGATTCACCAGCGGACTGATGTCGGAAATCTGACATCCTGCCAAGTCAATGCGGGTCAACGCAGTTAGGTTCATTAGCGGAAAGAGGTCAGAGATTGGATTTCCCCAAAACCATAAGTATTCTAAGCGCATCAACCTAGCCAATGGGGTAAGGTCGCTAATCTCATTGTAAGGTAGGGTAATTCTGATTAAATTATGGTGAAGTCTATAAATAAGTAAACATTTGCTAATAATTTGGGTCTTTCCGAAGTTTCCAAAGTCCCCCTGATAAGGGGGATTTAGGGGGTTAGCTGTATATTACTAAAGTTAGTACAATTTGTATCCAATTCATGTAGCGTTATCAAGGGTCTAGTGAATATTCGGCGAGTTAGTATCTTCAGAGATTGTCGCAGAAAATAATTATCCCTTGATTAAAGCACGCAGATGCTCAACCATCAACCCTTGTGTCCGCTTGACAGTTCGATACCAATGTTATCGAACTGCCTGTGACACAAGTGGCGTTGAATAGCAATTGCGTCAGGCAACTTGTTCCGAAACTTAGTTGCGCGAATTAATTGATGCTTTGACGCGATTTGACCTGATACCTTGTCAAATCCGCAGTGCTGCTTGACATCCCGAAGCGTGTTCTCAATCAACCACCATTTGTACCGTGAATTGTACAAACTTTAGTGTATATTAGGAGTATCTAATTAATTCTAAAATCTACTATAGTAGCATATTCTAAGCCGGTTAGATGCTTTATTTGGCTATTCCTAGCCTCCAATCTGTTTAATTGTAGCATGTCCGCCTGCGTGAGCGGCATTTCATCAGCTAGAGCAAGTTCCTCTCGTATAGCGCTCTCCAAATTTGGATCGGGTATCTCCACCTCTACGGAGACAAGTTCTTGCAACATGCGAATATCAATATCAACATTGTTTAAGTTCAGTTCAAAGAGCGGACGAAAATCTCTGATTGGATTACCAGCAAGTGTCAAATCGGTAAGCTGCATTAAATTTGCAAGTGGCTGAATATCCACGATGGAGTTATTGTGAATCTCTAAGTGTTCCAACAGGGTCAAATTTGCAAGTGGGCTAACATCAACAATTCGATTATTATTCAGATATAGTTTGGTAAGTTCCGTTAAATCAGCAAGCGGGCTAAGATCGACAATATCATTAAACCGCAAATTAAGGAACTCTAATTTCTTAAGATTAGCTAGCGGACTGATATCCACAATATCGCATCCGCCCAAATCGAGATAATCTAATCCGATCAAATCCGCTAACGGCGAGAGATCGGAAATCGGATTAATATAGACCGAAAGGACTCTTAATTGTCTCAACCTATTTAACGGGCTAAGATCACTAATATTATTCTGACCTAAGCTTAGGTGAGTGAGGTTAGTTGCATCTTCCAGCCCTTCAAGATTGGTTATGCCACTCCGTATAGGAGTTAGTTTTGTAAGTGATGTCATATTCGCTTGTGTGATGGGCGCATCGTCAGCCAAGGCGAGAGTTTCTCGAACAGCTTTTCTTAAGTTCGGATCGGGGATGTCTACAAGTTGGGCAGAGACAGTGCTGCACCAGTAAGTGAATATGATAAAGCTGCACATACAACAACGTGCTAAGGTCGTCATTTATCCTCCAACCTACCGATAAATCCCCGCTGCCATATATCCAACCACCTGATCCCACTCCCCGATGGGGACATCACCGGAGTTTGCCGCTTTCAGCGCCTCAATCCGATTTCCGCCCAACGCTTTTGCCGCTCTCATTGTTGCATAGATTGCGCCGGTGCTGCACATCATGCAGTGAAGATTTTTGGCAGGGTGGATCTGCATATATCCATCCATCTGATTGCGCAAGTAATCGGGGTCAAAATGCCCAATTGCCTCAATGACGACCTGATCAGATTTTCGCGCTTCGTCGTAGACCGGATAGTGGCAGAGGTCGGTACTCCCAATCAACAGGGCAGACCGATCGCCCATCGCTTCTGCAATCGCTTGGCTCAAGGGAATGACATTTTCCGGGGAATCATCCTGCAACAAGATGGTAACAATACGGAAGTCGGAGAGGAGGTACTGTAGAAAGGGCAGCTGCACTTCAAGACTATGCTCGTTTGCATGCGCCGGTGGTAGGTCAAGGATGTCGCTGTTCAGACGCATAATCTCAGCTGCGAGATCTTCGTCAATTTGGACATCCCCAAGCGGTGTCCGGAACGCGCCACGCGCATAAATCGCTGCGCCGCTGATTGGGTAGCGATGGCTTAATCCGACAAGCACCACTGTGTCGAAAGATTGCCCCATCAACTGCTTGTACGCGTATCCTGCGACATGACCAGAGTAGACGTAACCGGCATGAGGCACGATGAGTTCGCCGTTAGTTTCTTTCAACGACGCATCATCAATAAATTTTCCCACCTGAGCAGACAAGACCTGCGGCGAATCCGGATAGAAACTGCCAGCGACAGCAGGGGAGCGAACGGTTTCAGTCTGTGCAGCCTTCCGTTTCCAACTGATATCCATTCTCCCCCTCCTTCTATTCACTTTCCGGCTTCGTCTCTTCCGATGGTGTTTCGGTTGTCGATTCTGAGGTTTCTGGCGTTGGGGGAGGCGGAGGATTGTTCGCTATCCGTATATAGGTCATCCGGAGGTTGTATAACGTATTATCCAACAGATTGCTTTCGGGCGAAGTTAAGTTGCCCTTTGTCTTCTCTTTGAGGAGATCGATTGTGTCAATTGTCCGCTTTGCCATTTCGAGATCGACCAAGACCTCCTTTGCCTCCGGATTTTGAAGTCCACCGAGGTAGGCAAGTGCCGTCGTCCCAAGTTCTGCAATGAAAGCGGAAAAATCCACAGGCGGCAATTTAGGTCTTTCTTGTTCGGTTGATTGGGTGCTGTCTGAAGTAGATTCCTTTGATACTTCTGCCATCTGCGCACCTCCTGATCGCTACTCTATCATAACGCAAGTTGCCACTTATAGAAAATGTTACAAACCGGGAGAATGAGAACTATGGTGAATTAGAGAAATAAGTGGACATCTACAATAACTCCGACCTTCACGAAGTTTCCAAAGTCCCCCTGATAAGGGGGATTTAGGGGGTTGGCTGTGCATTGGGAGGGTCTAAGTAATTCTAAAATCTACCATAAATTGAATCAATCACCGCTCGCAGTGAATTGCCAAATCCACTGTACATGTACAAAGATGGCTTGGATATGTCTATCCAAGTTGCTCTGAATCCCGATCTTATCGGGGGCTTGGACTCTCGGCGAAGTCGGAGCCGAGCAGATTTGATAATAGCAACTTGGGTTAGTGATAGTGAATATTGCTTATTCGTCGAAGATAATGATTTGTGCAGGCAGTGATCCGGCTTGATTGTTGTGTTCCGGATTTTCATTCATGGCGAGAAAGATTACGCCCTCAGCCGGCGCGGCGTTGTCGTACCGTGACCCAACCGCAAACACCATATCATCAATTTTTGCGATTAATGCGCCGACGTTGGCACCGGGCATAAGGAAACCCTCTTCAGCGGGTAGATTGGCGATGCCATCGGCACCACACCAGCAGATGCGATTCTGTGTGTCAGGCGACCATGCCCCCTGTGCATCAATGACCATGCGTTGTCCTTTTTTAATGCGAACATAAGTCTCTTGCCAGACCGGACTCGGACGGGCTGTATGGATAATGGTTAATGCCATAAAAAATCCTTTCTTTTAATCAACATGGGTTTCAGGAAGAAATGAGCAAATCTGTAAAAATGCAAATGAGCAAGAAAGACAGCCGATGCCCTGTCCTCATTGCCCATTTGCACCCTCGCTTACTTTTAACTTTTTTCACGAATCTTGATGGTCAAGATCTGGTCGCCCACCGCGATGCTGTCGATCACATCCAGCCCTTTCGTAACCTGCCCAAACAGGGTGTAGTCGCTGTCTAAAATAATCGTGTCGAGGCAGATGAAGAATTGGGTGGCATCTGCGACAGTCGCTCCCTCTTCCTTTGCCATAGCGAGGATTCCTCTCACCGGTGCGCGTTCACTTGTCTCAATCGCTATCGTGTCCTCAATGGGAAAACGCGCCCCGGCTTGAATCAGTTTTCCGGGCTCAACGCGATGGAATTTCCCATGATTATAATATTCCAATCGTGCATTCTTTAGAAAGTTTTCTACGGTTTTGGGCGCAACGTCCGCAAAAAACTCGACCTCAATTGCTCCTTTGGCTGTCTCAATGACAGCAATGGCGTTGTGGATGTCAATTTTTGATTTGGCTGCTTGCATCGTGTCAGCCGATACTGTCGGACGTGCCTTCGGCTTTGGTGGACCCTTCTGTTCCTGCGAACAACTTACAAGGTATACGGTAAACAATGCCGCGAGAAGCATCACAGTAAAACGTTCAATGTAGCTTCGTCGGTTTTTATTCTGAAGTAACATATTTTGACTTCGCCTCCAATCGAACTTTTTTCATTTCGTCGCCGACCCTCAACAGGTCTACGACCTCCATACCCTGAATAACTTGACCAAACGTTGTGTACCGGCCGTCTAAGAACGGTTGCGCTTTTAGACAGATATAAAACTGACTTCCTGCCGAGTTGGGGTTGCCTGTGTTCGCCATGGCAATTGCCCCTCGTTGATGAGGAACTTGGTTCGGGTTGGTATGTTCATCAATGATGGTATATCCGGGACCTCCCGTTCCATCCCCATCCGGATCGCCTCCCTGAATAATATTCAGGCCTGGTTTGTCCTCTCTACGATGAAATGTTAGCCAATCGTAGAACTTTTTCTTAATTAGCTTTCTGAAGTTATCAACAGTAGCAGGTGCTGAGTCTGGATATAATTCAATTACAATTTTTCCTTTATCCGTCGTTATCACAGCGACCTGCTCCTTTTCCTCCATCATATTACCGCCACCACTTGTAGCGGCACAACTAATCCAAGTGGATAGTGGCAGCAGTATAGCAAATACGGAAGCGGTAAGCAGAATACGTTTTCGCATTACTACCTCTTTCCTCGTTGTTGGGGTCACAGACTCTGTCTCAAAGTTCGCCGGAGCAAACCTTGATTGTATATAGAAGTAAGGCAGACATTGATCTGCACGGTCTCAGAAGGAACTTCACACGAATCAAATCACATTAAACACTAGCATAGCAAAGATTAACAGAAAAGTCAAGATTTTCATGAGGTCAATAGAGATTCACAAAAGTTTCCATTCATCTGCCCAACAGAACCCTTCAAATTCTCTTGACACGACTGAAGTGCGGTGATAACATTGGGCAAATTCCGTACTTACGGCGAGGCGTGGAACTTGGTGTATACATTATGATTAGAGGAGGCTTATAACTTAATGGATTTCTTTCAACTGACTGAGGCACAACGCCGGGACTTTGATGCAGATGGTTTTCTTATTATTCCGCAAGCTCTTGATGCCGAGACCGTTACCCATCTGACTGAAGCGGGAGATCGATTGATGAAATCATTCATGGATAATCCGAAAAGCGTCTATCTGCAACGCCGCGACGGGATCGTGCAGGAAGAGGCATTCGACTCGCTCGTTTCTAACTCGACTACTGTTTCACGGGTCGTTCAGTTACTCAGTCCCAATATCCATCTCCACACGACTTCACTAATCTACAAGAAGCCCCAACCTCCTGACACGACGCCTCCCGACCGCGGATGGCACCGCGACATCGGTATTGCAGAGGACCTTGGACACAAAGGCTTGCCGCGAGTCGGAATAAAGGTCTGCTACTGCCTGACGGACTTTCTTGAGACTAACTCCGGTATGACGTTGATGGCACGCGGAAGTCATCAGAGTGGTGAGCCGTTGGCTATTCGCGAGGGGGATCCCGATCCGCCGACAGTGGTCGATTCGTGTTTACGCGCCGGTGATGCCATCTTTTTTGAAAATCGGATTTTCCATACCGCGGCACCCAACTTGAGCGATTCCATCTCAAAGGTAATAATCTACGGCTACGCCTATCGCTGGATGAAGGTTGATGTCAATCTTGATCCGCCGGATGAACGGGTAATAGAACGAACTGACAACGATATCGACAAACAGCTTTTAGGCGCGCATCGGAACGTTGATACACCGCCCCAAGCCTTGACAGATTGGGCAGAACATCACGGAGTCAATCCGGAACGTATATCTTAGGTTGTGGAGATATAGACAATTCGCACCGGCATCGGGCTTAAAGGTGGCTTTTCGCGATATACGTTTTCAGATGCGCTAGGGCGCGCCCACTATCAATCGCCTCCTTCGTCCGCTCAATGGCTTCGTGTGGATCTGAGCAAAACCCTAATAGGTAATCGGTCATCGCTGTATTGAGCACCAGCCGATCATATATCTGCCCTTTCTGGCCGGATAATGCCTCCATTCCTGCCGATGCAAACGCTTCAGGACTTATCGTTTCTATACGCGGGTTTTTCTCGTAATTGAATCCGAATTCTGACGGATCAATGTCTAGTGAAAAATCCTCACGTCGTCCACCGACACGCCGAAACCCTTGGGAATAATTTATCGCTTGTCGTTCTTCCGTCGAGGGATTCCCCAAACGCAAGGCGTAATGGCTTGTTCCCTCCTCACCTTTGACCACAAGCCCTGCTTGAAAACCGCGCTCCCATATCAACTGCAGCAACGGTGTTTCATAGCCGGGGTGGTAATACCCAATCACCATATAATTTGCACCGGAAGCTGTGAACAGTTGCTGCGCTTTCTCCGTCGCCGCCCAAGGGGGACGCTTTTTGATATGAACCCGTAACTCTCGGACATCGTATGCGCCGGGTGCGTATTCGCGCTGACTCACATAAGCGAACCCAACCGCTGGATCTTCGATTAGACTCGCCGCTTCATCAAGGGAAAGATCCGTGCGGGCACCGACTACCTGCAGAACCCGCTCCTCCGTGATTCCGCTTTTCGGCGGCATCTCATCAACGCCGTGCAACACCGATGGCTCACCTAGGGCAGCACGCACAGCTGCGATAAACAACGTCGGTCTGAAGTATCGTGTCGCACCATCGAAAGGTTGACCGAAATGTGTTAGCGAATCAACGGAAACCTCGCGAACCTGCTCAGGACCGAAAGTCGCATCTAGATATCCGCGCACCTCGTCGTAGCTTTCAAGGTTCATGCGCTGACCAATGAGGGCTGCCCCCTTCAGTGCTCCCTTTACATCTCCATTCAGGATAGCTTTTCCCATCCGACGCGTTTCGTCGTAGCTCAAGTGACCGCCTCTCAAGATCTTTTCGAGGGCTTTTACGACGACAGTTTCATCGGGATTTGTATCGGTATGCCCCAACTCCGGTTGCATGATAAACCTGATCTCTGGAGGCATAAGCCGTTCCAAATCCAGGCGGCACTTGTCGAAAGCTGCAATCTCGGCGTCGCTCCACTGCGTCTTTTTTGGGAAACCCTTCCGAATCGTCATCCCGGCGAAAAACGCCCCCATCTGAGCCTCTGACGCCGCTTGATCTTCGGGCAACTCACCTTTGACCGACCTCAGAATAGTCTCAAGAACCGCCGATGGTCTGATTGGATCGTCTGCCTTTGCCCCCAAGGGACGGGTCTGATGCGGTCCGGTGCAAACTCTCGCCAAGGCTTCCTCGACCTCCGTATTGGGACCTGGATACTGTTTTTTGTACATTCTGGCTTGTCCTCCTTCCGTAGAGCAGGTATAGATAAGCTATACGGTTATTATACTGGACACAAAGAACCGTGTCAAATATAGAGTGTGCCTGATGCCGATTGCGGTGGGTTTTGTCTGTGGAATCTTTTAATCTACGCAGGCTTTTGAGTTGACTGAAATCACACCTCCCTCTACAATATAAGATGTTGGAATTTGTTCCTATACGGTGTTCTACCTGCCGTGTAGTGATTCTAGAAAGACTTGAACACTGTTCTCCTTGCAACCCCGAAGAACAGGCACTTGCTGAACGATTGCATTTTGCTCCAACAATTCGGTTGACTTGTCAAACTAAGAAACAATAGGACTTACGCACTCGAGTTTGTAGTAGCGCAATTCATTGCGCGTCTTTAAGGTAGTACTAAAGTTTGTACAATTCACGGTACAAATGGTGGTTGATTGAGAACACGCTTCGGGATGTCAAGCAGCACTGCGGATTTGACAAGGTATCAGGTCAAATCGCGTCAAAGCATCAATTAATTCGCGCAACTAAGTTTCGGAACAAGTTGCCTGACGCAATTGCTATTCAACGCCACTTGTGTCACAGGCAGTTCGATAACATTGGTATCGAACTGTCAAGCGGACACAAGGGTTGATGGTTGAGCATCTGCGTGCTTTAATCAAGGGATAATTATTTTCTGCGACAATCTCTGAAGATACTAACTCGCCGAATATTCACTAGACCCTTGATAACGCTACATGAATTGGATACAAATTGTACTAACTTTAGTAAGGTAGTAGGCATACGCCGTATGCCGTAACCATTGTGCAAATTACGGTACAGCGGAGCCTACCTACTACTGTGGGACTAATTGGGCCTTATGCTAGTTAGCTTCCCTTTTTTTTATGGGAAGTAAAAAAAGGGAAGCTAAAAAGTCCTCCAGTCTGTTACTATAGATGAACCTGACAATCCATCTAAAACTGGAGGATAACCTTATGATAACCGATTTTGATGACCTCTGTCTATGGACTTATGTCATTGTTGATGACATTCTGATAAAACTCGCACCCTTACTCCGACGCCCAGGCCCCCCTCCCCCATGTAGCGATAGTGAGTTAATCACTATGATATTGGTTGCCGAATGTAAGGGGTGGGACATCGAAACACAATTGCTATCCGACTTTAGCCAGCACCCCCATCTGTTCCCTATACTGCCTTGTCAGTCCCGACTCAACCGGCGCAGACGCAATTTGGGGGCAATCATCAATCAGATTCGACAGATGATCCTCTCAGACATTGAAGCAGCGTCGGAGAACCTGTGTATTATTGATAGTTTGCCGATTCCAGTCATTCAGTTTCATCTGGTGCCTTCGTCATCAAATGATTGGTCATGCTATGGTGCCGATTATGGGCGGGTAGAGTCGAGGAAACAGACCATTTTTGGCTATAAACTTCATCTGTTAGTCACCGCAAGCGGGGTGATTGTTGATTTTGAACTTGCCTCTGCTTCTGCAACCGATTTGTCTGTTGGCTACGAACTGCTCTGTGGACACCAAGATAAGCAAGTGATAGGGGATAAAGCCTATATTAGCACCCAAGTCAAAGACCAATTAGACCAACTCAACCGTATCAAGCTGATAACGGTGCCCCGACACAACCAGAAACAGCAGATTTCCAGACAAACCAAGCGGTGGATTAACGAAATTAGGCAGATAGTTGAAACGGTTAATGGTCAATTGAGTGAACAATTTCATATAGAAAAGAATCATGCGCATAGCTTCTGGGGCTTATGCACACGGTTATACGCCAAACTCACGGCTCATACCCTATGCGTTTATCTCAATCAGCTATGCAAAAAAGAGGCGTTTTTACAGATTAAAGAGTTGGCTTTCCCAGCTCCTTAGTAACTAGCATAAGACCCTAATTGTAGGTGCCCGATTCATCGGGCGTCGTGAGTCGTATTGTCCGGTAATGAGTCACCGAACTACGAGGGTTTGAACGTTCAATTGCGTAATCCCTAAAACAATATACACCGAGCTCGTAAACTAAAATCCCATTAACTCTATATATAGGGGGTAAAAATGAACATCATTTGCATTGTCAATGATTCGCTACGCGCAGATCACTGTGGTTGCTACGACGGCGTGGGGGGTATCAACGCCGTCCAATATCATACTGCCGAAGGTATAAAGAAGACCGCGACTCCTAACCTCGACCGACTCGCGGCGGAAGGCGTTCTCTTTTCGTACTGCTATGCCGAGAGCTTGCCCACGATACCAACTCGCACCACATGGTGGACGGGACGCGTCGGGTTTCCGTTCCGCCCTTGGCAGCCTTTTCAGGAATCGGATTATCTGCTTGCCGAAGTCCTTTGGAGCCACGGATACACCAGTGCCTTGGTCACCGATGTCTACCATGGGCATAAGCCGGTGTACAACATAGGGCGCGGTTTCGATACGACGGTCTTTGTGCGTGGTCAGGAATATGATCCGTGGATTGTCGATGATCGTACCGTTGACACGAACACCTGGCACCGCCTACGCGGAGATGATACCGATGCACTATGGGCACCTCGATTCGAGCAATACATGAAAAACCGTTCCACATGCCAGACTGAGGAGGATTTTTTTGCCCCGCGTGTGACCCATGAAGCGATTCGTTGGCTCGACGCTATGGTGAACCAACAGGGCAAAAAAGATGGGCTCTTCCTCTGGGTAGATTACTTCGATCCACACGAACCGTGGGATCCGCCCGAACCGTTCTGGTCTATGTACAAAGCCGCCAACTACACTGGTCAAGACATCATTGATCCGGTGGCAGGCACCTGTACGAATATCGGCAGTCCCTCGACTGGGAAACCGCAAGCCAAGAGTGAACACGACTATCTCACGCCTGATGAGATCGTCCGCGTCCGTTCGCTCTACGCAGGGGAGGTCACGTTTACTGACAAGTGGGCAGGGATGTTGGTGGATTATGTGCGCGATCTGGGATTGCTCGAAAATACGCTGGTCGTCTGGCTCAGCGATCACGGCGAACCGTTTGGGGAACATGGAATCATCCGTAAGGCGAGACCGTGGAACTATGAAGAACTGGTGAGGATTCCGATGGTGTTTCGTCTGCCAGACGCCCTAGGATCCCCCAATAACGGCGTGATTGATGCGCTTGTTCAGCCGACCGATCTGTTTCCCACTATCTTAGATCTTCTTGGCATCGGCAAAAACCTGACCTTGTCCCGCACAGGACCGCGTCCGACCACGGAGCTCTTCCCGCAGGACATGCAACTGGGGTCGGAAACGGTTACCTTGCATGGCCATAGCCTCGCGCCATTGATTCGTGGTAAGACAGACCGTGTGCGTGACTATGCCTACACAGGTCACTATGATCGCTCGTGGTCGATTCAAGATACGGCGTGGCGGTTGCACGTCCCACTGGAGAATAATGCACCCGCCGAACTGTACGATCGGGCGTCAGATCCGTATGACCAGCACAATGTGGCAGCAGATTATGGGGATGTTGCTGACGATTTGGAGTTGCAATTACGCCGCTGGGTGGCGCGCCTGTGATTCAACCACACATGTGCAGGTAGTGCTCCTGTAGGAGGGATTTCCGAATCCCGATTCAGACACGGAGAAAACCGAAAACTAAATACCCCTAGAATCCCAATCTTACCAATTGACTTCCTCATGGAGGTGTGATAGCATACCTCTCCAATTCAGCTGATTGTCGTTTTATGCAGGATTGGCTGAAAAAAAGACCAAAACAGAAGGAGTGTTTTAATGCTTGTTGACATTCACACGAATCTCGGTTGGTATCCCGATCACTATTCCGACGAGTTTGTCGAATTCGCGCTTGCCGCCAAGAAAGCAAAGATGCGGATTACGCCGGACGTTTACTTCGCCGGTGAGGAGGAAGAGGAAAAGAATGCCTTCGACTCTACGCCTGAAACCCTACTTGAAGCAACCAAGGATTGCGATAAGGTTGTTGTGTTCGGGCTGAAAGCACCTTTCTGCGGCATCAATATCCCGCAGGAACTGGTCGCGGATTTTGTCAACCAGCATTCAGACCGCTTTATCGGCTGGTGTTCGGTCGATCCAAACGATGAGGACTGTGTGGATCAACTTGTGTACAACGTCGAGGAACTTGGGCTTCGCGGACTGAAAGTCGCACCAATCTATCAGAACTTTGATCCGCAGGATACGAAACATCTGCCGCTTTTCAAAAAAGCTGAAGCGTTGGATATCCCGGTGATCTGGCATCAGGGCACCTCCTTTGTTCGCCCCGGGCCGTTGAAATACTCTAATCCAGTTATGTTGGAGGACATCGCAGTCGCCTGTCCGAACCTTCGCATGATCATCGCACACATGGGGCATCCGTGGGAGACCGACTGTGTGGTACTGATTCGCAAACATCCCAATCTGTACGTCGACATCTCCGCACTTCACTATCGTCCGTGGCGGCATTATCAAGCGTTCATTACAGCACTTGAGTACGGGGTAGAGCACAAGCTGATTTTCGGTTCCGATTTTCCCTCCGCGACTCCGGAACAGGTTATCGCCGGGCAGCATAAGGTGAATGATATCGTCGAGGGAACCAAATTCCCGCGGTTTCCTGAGGAAGCGATTCACAATATTATCTACGAAAATTGGAAACAGTTCATTCAACTCGACTGACTAAAGTCGTGCTCCCACACAGATAGAGACTTCCCATGAGAATCACACAGATTGAACCGATCCCCGTCCGAGTTCCCCTGAAGGCAGGTCTGACAACAAAGACCGCCCACGGCGAACATATCGACTCGCCTTACATCATCGTTCGCATCCACACCGATACGGACTTAGTCGGTCTCGGCGAAGCAACGGTCGCACCTCGCTGGAGCGGTGAAACCAGTCGTGGCTGTGTCGCTGCTATCGAAGAACTGATTGCCCCTGCACTGGTCGGCGCGGACCCCACCCAGATCAATTCGCTGCGAGCCGTCATGGACAAAGAGATCAAACTCAACCCGTTCACAAAGGCAGCAGTAGAGATGGCACTGTGGGATTTGGCTGGAAAAGCCGCAGGGGTGCCCGTTTATCAACTGCTCGGTGGAAAAGTCCGCGATGAAATCCCGATCAAGATGGTTGTCGGCGCGTTCGAGGTTCCCCAAGCGGTCAGTCTGGCAGAGCGATTCCTCGATTGGGGAGTGCGTTGCCTGAAAGTCAAGGTTGGACTCGATCCAGCGACAGATCTGCAGCGCGTTAAAGCCGTCCGGGAGGTCGCTGGTCCAACTATTCCTATCGGCATTGATGTCAACTGTGGTTGGAGCCTAGATACCGCCCGTCGTATGCTCCCCAAGCTTGAGCCTTACGACATACTTTTTGCGGAGCAACCCATCTCTCCCGATGATCCGAGATCACTCGCGCAGCTCAGGGAAGCGACGAACATTCCAATTATGGCGGATGAAAGCCTCTTCACGCTTGCAGACGCGTGGCTGCTAGCCAACGCACGTGCCGCTGATATCTTCAGTGTGTATCCCGGTAAGCACGGTGGAGTGAGTGCCACCCTCGAAATTGTACATGTTGCAAAAGCTGCCGGCGCGGTGGGTAGTATCGGAAGCAATCTGGAATTGGGGATTGGGGCCGCTGCGATGCTGCATGTCGCAGCTGCGATGCCCACCATTGACAGCGAAACCTATCCAGCAGACCTCATTGGACCACTTTACCATGAGGCGGATTTGCTGCGAACTCCGCTCGCTCTCGGACCTGAAGTTGCTCGCGTCCCCGAAGGTCCTGGATTGGGTGTCGAGTTGGATGAGGAACAGTTAGCGTATTGGAAAGATAAGAACGCATGACCTAGCATTCACCAGGACATATAAAAATGACCAAGCGAAAGGAAAAACCGTGAAAATTACCCAAATTGAGCAGATTGCTGTGGCAGTCCCTTATCAGGAGCGTGTAAGGGAACACCTTCGGAAAGGTTGGAATTTTGCCAACCGCGCAACAGATGATCAACTTCAAGCTAACAGAAGTGAGTTTGAGAGGGAGTGGCGTGAATCGTCGCCGCCCACTGTGGAAACCTCGATCTATCGTGTGCACACCGATGAGGGGAACGTAGGAATCGGTGAAGGCGCAGGGATCTCCGAAGACAAAATCCAGACATATCTGGGTCGAAGCCCCTTTGAGTTTATCATGGACGATACCGCTGGACCCCTTCAGATTGCTTTTTATGACCTGATGGGGCAAGCAGTCGGGCTACCGATGGCGCGGATGTTCGGTCCCAGTCAGGAGAGCGCACCGATCGCATATTGGTCGCAGTGCTTCCCGCCGGAGGTGTTGCAGGAAGAGGTAAAAATTGCGCTAGAAGGCGGTTTTCGAGTGCATAAGTTCAAACGTCGCGCCCATACCGACGTGGTAGAACAGGTACAAGCCATTGCGGAGGTAGCACCAGAGGATTATGAACTCACGATTGACGCCAACACCACCTTTGGAACTGTGGAGCGTACTCTCTCCTTCGGTCGGCGGTTGAAAGACTATCCCCACGTCAAGTGCTTGGAATCGCCAATCGTTCAGGCGGACGTTGAGGGGTATATGCGGATCAAGAAAGAACTCGGTCTCCCGCTGGCAATCCACTTTGGTTCACCGTCACCAACGATTTCGCTCCCTTCGCCTGCCTATGACTATTACGTGGTGGGTGGCTGGCTCGCTGGTATTCTGCGCTGTGCCAACATCGCGTCCGCTGCGAACAAGCCGTTCTGGCTCCAGATGGGTTTTACAGGTGTCTCTGCGGTCTTCATGGTGCATCTCGCTGCCGCACTCCCGAATGCGTCGTTGAGTCATGTTTCGCTTTACATACTGCTAGAGCACTCGCTTCTCGCTGAACCGTTGATTATTAAAGATGGACTGGCGAAGGTTCCGGACAAACCGGGACTGGGTGTGGGGCTTGATATGGCTGCGGTTGAACGGTATCGAGTTGGTTAAAGGTTGTGTTGGGTGAAGATGGAGGCATCGAGCTATATTCATTTCTTGGATTACATCGACAGGAGGCCAAAGATGAAAGTTTTTGCGACACTCGCACTACTGATTTTGTTCCTGTTCTCCCCCTGCTCATCAGATGCCCTTACCCTTGTAAGTCCACCATGGAACTACAATATAGCGAATCTGGTAAAGCACACCGATCTGGTTGTCTTGGGCACAGTCACGGGCATGAGGTTGATACCGCAAGAATACTCAACGTCCATCACCCTAAGCGTGGAGTCTGTGATAAAAGGCGATCCAGCGGTCGGGGATCGCCTTCTGAGGTTTAGGGTTTCGGGACATGCTGGTATGAAAAAATACAGAGGCAAGCGCATAAACTGGAACGTAGAGGGTAGTCTCGAATTTAGACTAGGCGAGCGGCTTTTGCTATTTATGAAAAAATATCACAGCGATTATCAGGTCTTTCTCCACCGTTATGGGAAAAGAATAGTAACGGATAATAAGGTATCTATCCCTTACACATATAAGACAAATCAGTATAGTGATTATCATAACGAAATGAGAGAGAGAAAAGTTCAGCGATATGTCGAACTCCCGTTAGATTTAGTTGTCAAGGTCGCTAAGGCGTCGATCAAGGATTATGACGCGATAATGGAAATAGAGGCAGATGTGGCGAAGGCGGTTTCCCTTACAGAGAAAGAGGCTCGTCCTAGCCTCTCTGTGGAGCTGTTGAAACGGCTTGACGAAACAGCCGATCAGATCCTTGAAAAAGGAGCGGATGGCGATGAATGAGCTGGCACACGGCAGCTCGAAACCATTGAGGGCAAAAGTTTGGAGCCTCCTATTACGGTTGAATTTGACAACTCAGTAGATATTCCCGATCTCAACCTCCGCACTGCGATTGAGAGGGAACTGGGCAGAACCTCCATTGCTCCCATCACGGCAGCGGATATGAAGAATTTGACTACGCTCTATGCCGATAGAGCTGACATCAGTGATTTGACAGGGCTTGAAGCGGCAATCAACCTGACATCACTAGATCTTTTTGGTAACAATATATCGGACCTATCACCGTTAGAGGGCTTGACCAACCTGACACAACTGGTGCTTTCCTACACCGGCATCTCTGACCTATCAGTGTTGTCAGGATTGACCAACCTGACACAACTGATGCTTTCCCACAACAACCTGTCATCGGACCTATCAGCGTTGGAGGGCTTGACCAACCTGACACACCTATCGCTTTTCGACACTGGCATCTCTGACCTATCAGTGTTGTCGGGGTTGAATAACCTCACACACCTGTGGCTTCACGACAACAGCATCTCTGACATATCCGCGGTATCGGGATTGACTAACCTGACATTGCTGTGGCTTGGCGACAACAACCTATCGGATATTTCAGCAGTATCGGGATTGACTAACCTGACAGAACTGGTGCTTAGGAAGAACAGCATCTCGGATATTTCAGCAGTGTCGGGATTAACTAACCTGACAGAACTGGAACTTCACGCCAACGTTATCTCGGACATCTCACCGTTGTCGGGGTTGACTAATCTGACACGACTGACACTTTCCTCCAACAACCTATCGGATATTTCAGCGGTATCAGGCCTGACCAACCTAGCATGGCTGGGACTTGGAAACAACCCAATCTCAGATATATCCGCGGTATCGGAATTGACCAAACTGACACTGCTGCATCTTAGGAAGAACGACATTTCAGATCTGTCGCCGTTAGTTTCAAATGCGGGATTGGGGCGTGGAGATACGGTTGATGTGGATGAAAACCCCCTGAACGCGGTATCTCTCAACACGCACATCCCAACCCTCCAAAGCAGAGGGGTTAATGTTCGGATTGACACCCCGGTGGATATCTACGACCGCAACCTTCGCGCTAAGATTAAGACTACGCTCGGCACAGCGACAGGAGAGAACATCAAGCGAACGGATATGGCGATGTTGACTACGCTTCATGCCTCTTCCGCCGAGATAAGCACACTAACGGGGCTTGAATATGCAACCAACCTGACACATCTGTATCTTGCAGACAACCGCATATCGGACCTAGCAGCATTGGCAGGATTGACTAACCTACTAGTCCTGCATCTTAACAACAACAACATCTCGGACATCTCATCGTTGTCGGGATTGACCAACCTGACAGAATTGTATCTTGGGGACAACACTATATCGGATATCTCAGCGTTAGTTTCAAATACGGGATTGGGGCGTGGAGATACGGTTGATGTACAGGACAACCCGCTCAACGCCGCATCCATCAACATCCACATCCCCGCTCTCCAGAGCAGAGGGGTTACGGTCCGTTTTGAGTGAATATCTTAGATTTGGTCGCGATTGCCAACCAGATTGGAAATGAAGCGCAAAATCTGGCGGTCTATGTGAATGGAGATGGCGTTGTCAATACGCTGGATTTAGCTGCATGAAGAGGAAGATTATGAATCACAAACAGAAGTTGGGTTATACAGTATGAATGCGGTTGAACGATATCGAATCGGTTAACACAATTTATTCTCACCAAAGGAATGGACAAATGAATTTAAGAAAAAAAAGTAAACGAATTAACTTGACCTGCCTTGTGATCATCGGGCTTATTGTTTCACTAAGTTTCAGCATTTCTAGCGCTAGCGCGCAAAAACGCCAATTTCTCAGCGTGGGCACCGCACCACCGGGTGGAGCATTTTTCGTTGTCGGTGGTGCAATCGCACAGGTCGTCAGTACACATACAGGTGACCTGAACTGGGAAGTTTCCGCCGAAGCAACCAAAGGCACACAGGAAAATATCCGGCGTCTCGCCAAGGGTGAGTTAGAATTTGCCCTTGCCAATGCCGCCATCTCTTACTTCGCGGTTCGCGGAGAAGGTGCATGGAAAGGGGAGCAACCTATTCGGGTGGTGATGACCCTTGCCCCTAATGTCGCCCTTTTTATCACCTCACAATCTTCCGGTGTAAAGAAACTCTCGGATTTGAAGGGGAACCGCGTGGTAGTTGGTCCCGCAGGCGCGGGGTTCGAGTATTTTCTGGAACCGATTCTAGGTGCACACAGCATAAGTTACCAAGATTTTTCGCCGCTCCATAACACCCAAGCCGGTGCCGTTGACATGCTCGCTGACGGTTCCGCCGCCGCTGCGTTCTTGGGTGGGGCAGTCCCGACCTCATCAATTACGCGAGCCAGTGCGTCTCAGAACATCTTTTTCATTCCCTTCGATGACACGGCGAAACAGGAACTGTTTGAAAACTATCCGTTTTTTAACGCCGTTGTTATCCCTTCAGGGACATATCGGGGCCAAGACGAGCCTTTTCAAGGCATGAATGTCGGTGCCATGCACCTGATTACTGCCGCAAACTTGGACGCGGAGACAGTTTACCAATTCACCAAAATCCTCTACGAACAACGCGCCGAAGTCGTTAAGACACACCCTGCGGGCAAGGCAATTAACCCCAAAAATGTTGTGAAGGATACCGGCACACCGTTTCACGCCGGTTCAATCCGTTATTACAAAGAGATTGGCATTTGGTCCCATCCCAGTCCAGCACCTTCTAAATCTTCAGAGGACTAAATTGCTATAGTGGAGGTTGTGACCTGTGCAATTTGGTATATTCTACGAGCACCAGATCCCGCGTCCGTGGAACGATGGCGACGAACTGAAGCTATTTCAAGATGCCCTCGATCAGGTCGAACTTGCCGATCGGCTCGGCTATGATTATGTGTGGGAGGTCGAACACCACTTCCTTGAAGAATACTCGCACTCCTCCGCTCCCGAAGTGTTCCTCGCCGCGTGCAGTCAGCGGACAAAGCAAATTCGGCTCGGTCACGGCATCGTATTGATGCCGCCCGCCTATAATCACCCCGCCCGTGTCGCCGAACGGATTGCGACGCTCGATCTCGTTTCAAATGGACGCGTGGAGTGGGGCACCGGCGAATCTGCCTCACACATAGAACTCGGCGGTTTCAGAGTTGAACCTGAGCAGAAACGTGAGATGTGGGAGGAGTGTACCCGTGAAACTGCCAAAATGATGGTGCAAACACCTTACGCCGGTTTTGAAGGAAAGTATTTTTCGATGCCACCCCGCAACGTTTTACCGAAGCCGGTTCAGAAGCCGCACCCGCCCATCTGGGTTGCCTGTCCCAGTCGAGACACCATGCGGTATGCAGCGAGGAACGGTATGGGGGCCCTTACGTTTGCATTTGTCCATCCAGATGATGCAAAGTTTTGGGTCGAGGAGTATTACGAAATTGCCGAGAAGGAGTGTCAGCCGATCGGTCAGGCGGTGAATCTGAGTGTCGCAATGGTGAGTGGCTTTTCCTGCCACGAGGATGAAGCGACAGCTATTGAGCGAGGCTTGGAGGGCTTACGATTTTTCACACATGGGCTCTCACACTATTATGTCGTCGGATCCCATGTTCCCGGTCACACGGACGTTTGGGAGTCGTATGAGGCAGCGCCGGAACCACCCCATGAGGCGAGAGGCGGCATCGGCACGCCAGACCAACTCCGCGAACATCTGCTGAAATACGAGGAGATGGGTGTCGATCAGGTGATCTTCATTCAGCAGGCAGGTCGCAACCGCCACGAGGATATCTGCGAAGCCCTTGAACTACTCGCATCTCGTGTCATGCCCGAATTCAAGGAACGTGACGAACTACACAGAAAGCAAAAGCTGGAAAGACTTGCCCCCATAATTGAAGATGCTGAGTCTCGTATCCCACCGCTCACAGAGCTCGACGAGATACCCACGGTCACCGCTTATCCCGCGCTAAAGAAGCAACTTGAAGGAAAACTGTCCGAAGAGGCAGAGATGTCGGAAGATGGGAAGGCGTTTCTCCTCGCCATTGAGGGTGGGCATCGTGTAAAAAAGTAGGGCGTGCATTTGATTCACCCATCTTTGAGGGCGATGATGTGAAGCTAACGGTTTTTCATCAGTGACACAAACTGCAACCCTATGCCTGTTCATCTAAGGAGCCTACTACATCTAACAAATGAGCGACCAGACGCGAAATACCTTTCTCCCCTCTCTCTGCAGAAGCGGTCCGTGCATCCTCCCCCGTCTGTCCAAACAGCGGGTCGTTTGGATCAAAGCACACGCCGCGATGGCGATTCTCGACCGGAGGAACTTCGCCCCTGGGCCAAGCCGATGTATCCCGCCCTGAACGCAGGGCGTTTATATCAATGAACTCCGGGAATAAACAGAGCCCGTAGGAAGTCTCCTCCCGCGCCGCGTGATCACCGTGGAGTTTTACGGCTTCTCCGCAGATTGACATTTCCGTGCCCCATAAAAAAAAGGTGTTGGGATGCGCCTGTTGGACCGGTGGGATATGTTTTTCCAGTATCCCTTGCCAGGGATAGTGTCCTGCGAGCAGCACGATAATCCGAAACCCGAATCTGATCAGCTGTTTGGTGGTATTGACCAAAATCGAAGCGGTCGCTTCCTCCGGCTGATAGTGCGTCCAGAGAAAATCCCCGTGACCGCCATTTGCGCCCCACCACATCGTCGGTAGGATGACTCCGCCCGTGTTTTCGGCAATCCGAATACAGATGCGTTCTGCTTTAAGTCCATCATATCCAACAGGCAAATGCCACCCGTGATGTTCGATAAGGCCAAGGGGCCAGAAGGCGATTGGGGTTGCTTTAATACAGTCCGCCAGTTCGTCGGGACGAAGTTCTTGATAGCGTCCCCATGTTGGCTGAGTTGGTTGCATCGTTAATCCTTCTGTTTTGCACTTTTGAAATTTGACACACTTTCATCGAATCAATTATAATTCGACTCGCGACAACAATGCGACCTTGTGACCACAGGATTCGGATTTTGAGGGAATTGACAGCGTCATGTACGTTGAAAAGCCAAAAAGATCATAACTCCTACTACTTAGTTATCTCTCCACTTCAATCTTCGCTTGCTTCATGACAATGCGGTGGTCCTACAAGTTCCCGTCAATAAATCGCTGCAACGCCGCTTTCGCTTGATGCCGAATCGGAGAACCGTGTGCAAAACAGATGGCATCGAAAGGGTATTCCATCAGATCTATCAGCGAATTTCGCGCCTTCTGACGGTCAGGAATAGATTCAAGCTGATTGGGAAAGATACCGATCTCGCCTTCGGGGACACCAATATCCGCTCGTCCGCCACATACCACATCCCCCGCGATGAGCAGTCCCTGCTCTTGCCCCACTAGGAACGCTGTCTCTTCCGTCCAACCAACGTGGGGAATATGAATCACTTCAACAGCGTCCCACAACCGATCTCCACCCTTAAAAGTACCGTCTATCGTCGTTTCCACTTCCGCCAATCCGAGTGCGTTGAGATAAATTTTACAACCCCATCGCTGTCGGTAAACCTCCGATTCTCTGAGATGCCAATTGCAGGTTAAGAGGATGTGGGTTGGCGTACCGATTTCCTCGATTTGTCCAATCTCCCCATCCGTCAAAGGCAGTGGATCAACCAATGCCAAGATGTTTGCCCAATCTATACGAATCGCGCAGCTATTCCAATAGTTTGTCGTTTCAGGTTTGCCGTGGCGTTCAGTCCAGTAATAGACATCACCATACAGATGTCGGAGCATTTCTAATACCACCCAATTTTTAATTAGGAATATGTCGTTAAGTCAGCACCAAGCGAAGCAAGGATTGCCCCTATGAATCAATCTTGGGATTTAGTATGACGGAGGTTGAATTGGTCGTGAGGCGGTCTAAAGCCTTCAAGTAACGTTGTGGAAGCTTTGCTTTGACTCGGATTGACTCACCTTGATAGTCGGTATCAAACACCTCACCATGCTTATACAGATAATCTAGTGCCTTCCCATCTTGATAGGAGAGCGCGAGCGACACATCTACGTCCTGAGCTGAGAACCGTTCAGCAAGCAACTCTTTTAATGCTTCCAATCCCGCGCCATTCTGCGCCGATATTGCAAGGCTATCGGGATATTTACTCTGGAATAGCTGGATATGTCCTTCCTCCTCCAGCAGATCTATTTTGTTAAACAGCATGAGCGTTGGTCGATCAAGGGCACCCAACCCTTTAAGCACCTCATCAACAGCATCAATCTGACCCTCCGCTTCGGGATGGGCTACATCAACGACATGGAGCAGCAGATCCGTCTCTACAACTTCCTCTAACGTTGCCTTGAATGCAGCCACCAAATGGTGTGGCAGCTTTTTGAGAAAACCGACCGTATCACTCAATAGCACGCGTTGGTTATCCGGCAAATCGAGGGTGCGGGTTGTTGGATCTAACGTTGCAAACAGCTTATTCTCAGCCAGCCGATTCTCACTTGTCAAAGCGTTAAAGAGCGTTGATTTCCCTGCATTGGTATAACCGACCAGTGAGACATTAATCATCTCCTGACGTTGCTTTCGCTGTACACGGCGATGCTTCTCAACTTTCTGGAGTGCCTTTTTTACACGTGAAATTTGTGCATGAATCAACCGCCGGTCAATCTGAAGCTGGGTTTCACCGGGTCCACGCACCACGCCGCCGGCACGCCCAGCACTGCCGCCTGCTGTGCCGCCACCTGTGCCAAGTCGAGAGAGGTGAGTCCACAACCGCGTCAAACGCGGCAACGCATATTGAAGTTGGGCAAGGTCTACCTGTAGTTTGGCGGCTTTGGTCTGTGCGCGTTGCGCGAAAATCTGTAGAATCAGGCTTGTTCGATCGACAACGACAATATCAAGGGCTTTTTCCAAGTTACGGGTCTGCGCCGGTGTGAGGTCATTATCAAAAATTACCGCCTCCACCTTGAGCTCACTGACGATTGCCTCCAGTTCTTCTAACTTTCCTCGCCCGATAAAATAGGCGGGATCGGGTGTCTCTCTCGGCTGTATAATCTCAGCCAGCACCTCCATCCCCGCCGTTTCAGCAAGCCGCCTTAGTTCTTCCAGCGAACTTTCCGCATCACTCTGTAATTCACCTTTCAACTTGACCCCAACAAGGAACGCTCGCGTTGGGGAGGTTGTCATAGTATCCTGTGTTTCGTGCATATTATTTCCTTTCGGCGATAATGCGCATCAGTCAGCATAGATTTCGGCAATCAAACTTAATCCGTTAAATCCAGATGCGAGGTATTTCTTCGCAATTCTTTTGGTTAACCCATTGAAAACTCACCAATAATTATTCACTCCCTGTGATTGTGATTGTGGTAGGAGTTACGCAGTTAACGTGTAAAGGTGTTGAGCGAGATAGGCACGCACCGCGTCTCTGATAATCGAGGTTTTCGCTTCAAACCAACTGATGCCCTTTGAAAAACAGTTTCGCTCTATGCGGAGAAACGCTCGTAATGCCAAACCGATATGATTCCGTTGTGCCACTGGCTTGGGAGCGAAACACCTTTCAACCCTAACAAATTGCTTGATACCTCGATGATACTCTTCAATTGCCCAAGACAACTCGGCATATTTCAGTCGAAACAGGTCGTTCATTGAGAGGTTACTACTTGCCCAATATTCAATGTTACCGTTTTGGGAAACTATCTTGAAAACTTGAATCAATCCGTATCCCTTCAGATGAACGATGGTGCCATTGTTGCTAATTGGCAGTTGACTCACTGGCTGATTGCCACGCTTATTGAGGTTGACCTGTTGATTCGACTTTAACTGAGTCAGCCAATGCCATTGATACTGTCGAATCGTCTTTAGATTCTTCAAACTGCTGTACCAACTGTCAAACACGACACACTCTGGATTAAATCCTCTCTGATGCGCCTCTGCAATGAGTGATTGGAAGTGGTCATTTTTAGTCAAGTTATCGTGTTGTTTATCATAGAGGCGGTAATCGCACGGAATGTGGCTGTCTCCATCAGTCCACATCAGGGTAATGAGGTTAATTCCTGACACCACTTGTTTGTGTTTACCTGACCAATGGCGGGTGACAAGTTCCATCTGTTGGGCATACGGTTTATCAAGGGTGGAGTCATCTATGACCAAAATGCCTTCGTCTTTTTTGACATAAGGTGTTGCCTCTATCCACAATGATTCTGAATCGGGAGTCAACCGATATAGCAAGCGATTCAAAGAGTCATGCGCGGGGGGGTTGTCCTCTGGGGGTTGCACTCTGGCAGCCTCTGTACAACTGTAGGTACTCGGTGTCGCTATCACAAAGTTGATATAGTCATATTCAGGGCATTTAGGTGGATTCATAACCGCTATTATAACCTATTTTATCGCCAAGTGCGTAACTCCTATGTGGATAAAACAGACATTTGTCAGTTCACAAAAACAGCGAACTCTTGTAAATTGGAGGGTAGAAGCATGTAATCAAACCTCTAGCGAAGCGGGACCTCAAACGGAGCGGTGGAGAGGAAGTGCATTGCAGAATTAGCAGCGGTGTACCGTTAAAAAAGACACTGGAGACACACGGTTTTGGGAGGAGACAATATGCCTACAGGTATACAGAATTGAGCATAGTTCCGTTCACGCTGTCTTGTTATGATTTCATTCTACAAATTGAGCGGATTGGATTAGAAAAGTCTGAAGAAGTGCATCCGGTGCCAGATTGGAGGTGTCAATCTGAATTTTGTTCGGAATCAAAGACGCATCAAATTCTTGCTGGAAACTATCCAGAAGCATCGGAATCTCCTCTTTCTTAATGAGGGAATACTCGTGAGGATCTGTCTCCATACGCCTTTGAATCACTTCTGCACCAGCTGTCAAATGCACCAAGATCGCGTTCTTTGGCATCTCCTCTTCATACTGGCGTATCTCACTCGCTACGCGACCGGGATAGTAGTAGAGGGGACCATAAATCGCCTCCTCAATGTGGAAGCCACCTAACAAGATATGGTCAAAGCGATGCAACAAGCGGATATGATAAACGAGTTGCATCCGCTGAAATCGCTCTTTGAGCGCAGGAGAGAGGTTAACCATCGTCTCTTTATCTTCAGGGGCTAGATGTTGACGGTCTGGGATGGTAAAGTGATCGTCAAGGTGATGGTTGATGTCACGCTCATGCCCCCAGTCCATAAGCCCATCAAGCAAAGTTGTAACGCCGGTATATTCACAACCAATTGCAATAACACGCATATTTTCCTCCGATGCCATTGAAAGGGTTTAGTTTTATTTTAACGCTTTAATACGACCTTCTATCTCAGGTATAAGTTCCTGTAGATCAGGGTTGGTACGAGCCAAGTGGAACGCCCTCTTGTACTGGGTCATAGCATCTCCATTATCGCCTCGCTCAGCATAGATGGCCCCCAAATTGTAATATGCCCTTGCATCGCTTGGGTTGACGCTCGTTGCCTTCTCGAACGCAGCGACGGCTTCATCAAGTTTGTCTTGTGCTTTGTAGGCTTTTCCGAGGTTATTGTACAGATTTGCCAATCTCGGGCTAATGCGGACTGCCGCTTCAAAGTGGGTTATGGCTTCATCAAACCGCTCCTGATTATAAAGGGAAATTCCCATATTGTGATGTGATAAGGCGTCGTATGGGTTTATCGCAATAGCCTTTTTGTATGCAGCCATGGCTTGGTCAAGTTTGTCCCGCGCTTTGTAGGAATTTCCGAGGTAGTAGTAAGCGTATGCACTATTCGGGTTGAGGTGAATCGCTTGCTCTAACGAAACAATAGCACTCTCAAATTTACCTTGATCCATGTAAGTACGACCCAGATTGTAATGCGCTCGTGGGTTATCCGGGGCAATGTTGACCACCTCTTTGAACTCCACGATTGCAGCCTCATCGTTGTCTTGGATACGATAGACAAGTCCCAAGCCGTTACGCGCCTCCACAAAATCTGGCTGGATACGGACGGCATTTCTGTACGCTATTGCCGCTTCATCAATTTGACCCTGACGATAATAGGTGTTTCCCAAACTATAGTGCGCTTCTGCAAAGTTGGCGTCCATCTCGATCGCTTTCTTGTATGCTAGAATCGCTCGATTGAATTTGCCTTCATCCTGATAAGCATTTCCCCGATTATAGTGTGCTACCACCTCCTCATTATCACAGGAAATGAAAAAAGCACTTACGCCAATCAGGCAAATCGCAAGGACGTATCTCATCCCTAACTTCCTCATATCGTACAATCCTGAACGGGTTTATCGCTGTCAACGGTTGGTCAAACTAATCCCATGATGCACTAACCAAAACTTATCTTCAGTCAATCCAATTTTCGGCTTGATTTTTCTCAGATTTTGCGGTACAGTGTAGCATCACTATGGTGCGATGTCAACAGAGAAAAATTCCCCACTCTCGTTTGATTCCTAAACCCAACGGGCGGAAGAAATCTCTACTAAGTTTCAAACTTATCCTTGATTAGCGGTAGAAAGAGCAGATGATGAACACCACAGCAAATCCCCTTGATCCCATTACATCAGAACTCATTAAAAACGCACTGGATGCGTTAGTAGATGAGATGGCACTGACGCTGGTGCGTACGGCGTATTCATCCAATCTCAAAAACGCGATGGACTTGTCCGCAGCGGTGTGCGACGTGGAGGGAGCACTCATCGCACAAGGCTTGACGTTGCCGCTGCACCTCGGCTCTGTGCCCGAATTTATGCGGGCGGTCATCGCTAAGTTCGGCGGCAAGATGCGTGACGGCGATATCTACATCACCAACGACCCGTACGAAGGCGGCTCACACCTGCCTGATATGTATCTGTGCAAACCCATTTTTCTCGACAATTCGACCCCTATTGCCTTCGTCGTCTGTATCGCCCATCACACCGACATCGGAGGCAAAACGCCGGGCGGAAATGGTTGTGACGCCACAGAACTTTATCAGGAAGGTTTGTGCATCCCACTGCTCAAACTCTACGACGAAGGCGAAGCGAATCAAACGGTCTTCGATTTCATCGCTCGCAACGTGCGCATCCCGCGTCAGGTACTTGGCGATTTACGGGCGGAATTGGCGTGTCTGCATGTCGGTCAGGAGGGTGTTCGGGCGTTATTTGAGAAATACGGCGCAGCGCAGCTCTCAGCCTATTTTGAAGAGTTGCTCAATCATGCCGAACGAACCGCGAAAGTGGAAATTGATGGGTTGCCTGATGGTACTTATTCGTTTACTGACTACCTCGACGACGATGGTATTGACCCTGACCCGATCCCAATTGCGGTCGCTATTACCATTACTGGCGATCAAATGACCGTTGACTTCACAGGCTCATCACCACAGGTTAGAGGTGGCATCAACTGTCCGCTCTCATTTACACAATCAACAGCCTATGCCTGCGTGCGCTGCTTGATGGGAGCGGATGTTCCGAATAATGGTGGCTACTTCCGTCCAATTACGGTCATTGCACCGGAGGGCACGATTGTCAATCCACTCGCACCGGGTCCAGTCGCTGCACGAGGTTTGACCGGTTTTCGTATCGCCAATGTCGTTTTTGGTGCGCTCGCCCAAGCTGCCCCCGATCGGGTCCCCGCATGCGAAATCGGGGGCGATACCGGCGTAAGCATCGGCGGTTACGAGCGTGTCGTGCAAGATGGAAAAACGGAATTGCGCGGCTTTGTATTCCTTGAATTTCTCTACGGTTCGTGGGGAGGACGCCCGGATAAAGATGGGATTGACGGTGTCGCGAGCAGTGTGGTCAATTTTTCCAACAATCCCGCTGAAGTGTTGGAAGCCGAGCTGCCGCTGCGGATTGATGGTTACAGCTATCTTCCCGATACCGGAGGCGCGGGAATCCACCGTGGAGGACTGAGTCTGATCCGAGATTTTCGTTTGTTAGCAGAAGAAGCGACACTGCAAATTCGCGCCGACCGCACAAAGTATCACCCCTACGGTTTGCAAGGTGGAGGTACAGGTGCCCCATCGCAAAATATCTTGAATCCTGATCGCGAGGCTCGTGAGCTGCCCCCTAAACCCACAATGACCATCCGACGTAACGATGTCTTCCGTCACATCGCCGCAGGTGCAGGGGGGTGGGGGAATCCTTTTGAACGGGACCCGCAAGCGGTACTGACCGATGTTCTCGAAGAAAAAGTTACGCTCACACATGCCCGTGACGCCTACGGTGTAGTCATTAACCCACAGACATGGGACGTAGATGAGGGTGCTACACAACGGTTGCGAGCAGCTGGGTAACATAACAATTACAAGATTATCCCATAAAAGGAGTACATGATGCCAAAGCAATACCGTGCATGTTTAATTGGATGCGGCCGCATGGGTGCCACAATTGACGACGAAATGGCAGGACGTCCGGAGCGTTTCCTCTGGATTCCTTACTCGCATGCAGCAGCAGCCGTGGCGTGCGATCGAACAGATCTGGTAGCAGTATCGGACGTAATCGCCGAGAAGGCGGAAACCGCTCGCCAACGCTATGGCGCGCAACACGCCTACACCGACTACCACGAAATGATTGAAAAGGTACAGCCGGACATCGTGTGCGTTGCTACCCGTCCGCCGCAACGTGCCGAAGTCGCAATCTTCGCCGCCGAACACGGCGTGAAAGGTATCTACGCCGAAAAACCCCTCTGCTGCTCAATGGAGGAAGCCGATGCCATGGTAGATGCTGTTGAGCGAAATGGCACCAAGTTCAACTACGGGACACAACGACGCTTCATGCCGTTTTATCGCAAGATGCGTGAATTAATCGACGCTGGCGAAATTGGCGATGTTCAGTGTGTCATCGCTCAATATGGTGCTACCTCTGCGTTGTGGGGACTGACCCATGCCGCCGATATGCTGCTATATCTCGCGGGCGATGTAGAGATTGATTTCGTTCAAGGTTCGATTATTTGCGACCCCGAAGATTGGGCTGGAAATCGTCTTAACACCGACCCTGCCATCGCTGGCGGTTATGTCCGTTTTGCCAACGGAGTCCACGGCTACAACACGGCAGGTACCGGTCCTGAATTTGAGGTGTGCGGTACAAAGGGAAAAATGCGCACCATTAATAACGGGATGACCTGCCAGTTTCGCAAGGCGTCGGATTCCTCTCGCCTCCTAGAGGAGATGCCCTTTCCAGAAGTACCCCGCGAGAGCGGCACGGAGATGGGTATTAAGAACCTCGCAGAAGCGTTGGACACCGGAGAGGAGACACAGGGACCGATTCAACTTGCACGTCGCAGCCAAGAGATGCTGATGGGGATGATCGAATCCGACCGCTTGGGTGGTATGCGTGTACCGTTGCCGATGGTCAACCGCGGTCTCTATGTCGGGCGACCGGATTGGTAGGAGACAATCAATATGAGCTTGGATCAAGCGTTGCAGCACCTGAAAATTGATGGGTGGTATGTTATGGAAGGCATCATCCCAGAAAACGAGGTTGATGCTGTACGCGAGAGTGTCGAACAATCGACCATTGTGCACCGCAATCCTAATGCGCCTGACAGTATCGGCCATGTACCGGGATTCATCCGCTACAATCAATCAATCGCTCCCTACTTGGCTGACCGGCGCATGCTTGCCTTTGTCGAAGCACTGTTAGGACCCCATGTGCGGGTATCCTTTACGACCGGCACGATCAACTATCCGGGAAATGAGCGTGGGGGATGGCACGGGGATTGGCCCTTTAATCAGAACAACGCCGGTCACATCCCCACGCCCTATCCCGATGCGACGATGCACATCACGACGCTGTGGATGCTCTCACCGTTCACCCGCGAAAACGGGGGAACCTTGATTGTCCCCGGCAGCCATAGATCAAATAATAACCCGACCGGAAATAACGGTGTAGATCCGAATGTTCCCTACCCGACCGAAATGCAGGCGACGGGACCCGCCGGCAGTGTGCTCGTGATGGACAGCCGTATGTGGCATGCCACCGCCCCGAATCGGACTGACCAACCGCGGACTTCGGTGGTGGTGCGCTATGCACCGTGGTGGCTCAATCTAGACGTGCTGATGGCCGGTTCAGATGAGCGTGCCCGCATTGTAGACGAGGCTGGAGGAACGGAGAATAACGTGCCGCCCATCCCGCCGGACGTTTACGATGCCTTCCCTAGCGACGTAAAACCGTTGTTCCGACATTGGGTGAGAGAGGACACACTGTAAATCTGCTCTGTAGGGGATTTTCGGAAACGATTGATTCTTAAATAACCAAACTGTGAGATGGTTTTTCGGAGAAACAACTCCATTGATAAAACGTGATTATCGAGGAGATGGTAAATTATGGGACCTAAAGAACGAAAAACAATAGCGATGGGCAGTGTTATCACGTGCGATGACGAAATTCTTTCTGGCACACCTGTGTTTAAGAGCACTCGCGTTCCCATCAAAAACCTGATCGATTATTTAGAAGCAGGCGACAGCCTTGACGAATTCCTAGATGATTTTCCCTCTGTAAGTCGTGGCCAAGCTATCCAAACGTTGGAACTAGCGAAGGAGATGCTGGTCACACAAGCCTATGCGAAGTCTCATTGACGAAACTCTACCTAAAAACTTACTATACTTTGGACAATTTCTATCTGTTTCATGTTTTGTTTTCAAGTATTTGCTGATTTTTTATTCAGTTTCTTACGAGAACGTAACTCACAGAAAAAGAATTTCAGGTGCAAGCAAGAGCAGCCCCAGCGGGGCGGAATGTCTATAGATACATTGCGAACAAACTGTCTTTAGCCCCAGCGGGGCGAAAGGTGTATCAATAAACCAATATTGATCTCAAAAGTGTTTCAATGAATCCAGACTATTGCTCAAGAACCCTAAAAATTGTACAAACTTTAGTAAAAACTTAAAAGAGAAGCTGTTTACATTGAATCCTAGCTTGTCGTTACACATGAAAAAAGATCGGGGAATAGTTTAACTGCTGGAGGAAAAGTTATGAAAGCTGCTGTTTTATATGGACTGAACCAACCGGTTGTTGTCGAAGATATTGAGATGGAAGGGCCCAAAGCGGGCGAAATTGTCGTCAAAGTTGCGGCGACCGGGGTTTGTCATAGCTGTTACCATGCGGTCACCGGCATGTTGAGCATCCCGTTCCCCGTGGTGCTGGGGGATGAAGGGGCAGGTGTCGTTGAGGAGGTCGGCGCAGGCGTCACCTTAGTAAAACCGGGTGATCATGTGATTCTTTCATGGGTTCCGTCGTGCGGTCACTGTAGCTATTGCACGCAAGGGTATGGCAACCTCTGCATGACATCGAGACGAGGAGGACGTGGAAACCTGCTTGATGGCACAACACGTTACAAAAAGAACGGTGTGCCCATCCACCATTTTGGAATGGTGGCTTCCTTTGCCGAGTACAGTGTGATTCCACAAGAGTGCGCTATTCCTATTGATGATGACATCCCATTGGATAAGGCTGCTCTCATCGGTTGTAGCGTCACAACAGGAGTTTGCGCAGCAACCAATACCGCTCAGGTCCGTCCGGGAAGCAGTGTTGTGCTTTTTGGTGCCGGCGGGATTGGCTTAAACGTCGTTCAGGGGGCAGCCATCGCCGGCGCTGAGAGAATCATCGTGGTTGATCTGATGGACTCGAAACTGGAAATGGCGCGTCAGTTTGGTGCCACGCATACAATCAACGCTAGCGATGTCGATCCGATTCCAGAAATTCAAGCCTTGACGGATGGGTTGGGCGCAGATTATGCTTTTGAGGCAATCGGCACACGCACCACCTATGAACAAACAGTACGGGCAATACGCAATCGAGGAAAAGCAATCTGGGTTGGTGCTCCACCCCTCGAACCGCTGTCCCTTGATGCGGGCATTGTGTTCTGGGGCGAAAAAACGATAATGGGCAGTAACTACGGCTCGGCGCGTCCCCGCTATGACATGCCACGTCTGCTTGCACTATATCGCGCTGGTATACTTAAATTGGATGAACTGATTACCCGAACCTACCAATTAGAAGAGGTGAATGAGGCATTTAGTGACATGCTCAACGGGGAGGTTGCACGCGGACTCATCCGCTTCTAATCCGGTGTAGAACACCTCCTTAAAAAGCGTACAAGTGAAAAAATTTGGTTCTAACCTTAGACCATGTGATACAAACGCTAGCAAATCGAAAGGAAACGCATCGCATGAACAATGATCCAGATCAACGAAAAATTACTTGGTATAGACCCCGGATAGATCGTGAAGTGCTCAGATCTCTCAACCAACGCAGCGACTGGAAAGGAATGCTCCAAACCCTCGGTCATCTCGGATTGCTCGCGCTGACAGGAACCGGTGCTTTCTACGCCGCAGGGCGACTTCCTTTGCCGGTACTATTGCTGATTCTATTCCTCCATGGAACTATCTGGGCATTCCTCCTGAATGGATTCCATGAGCTATGTCATAACTCGGTTTTCAAGACGAGGTTCTTGAATATTTTCTTTCTGCGCATCTTTAGCTTTCTTGGTCTGTATAACCACGTCCGTTTTTGGGCAAGCCATTCCGACCATCACAAATATACCCTGCACCCTCCGGACGATTATGAAGTCGTGTTCCCGGTAAAATTGACATTCACCGGCTTCCTCAAAAGTGCGGTTGTGAATCCATGGGGGTTCTACGCCCGGTGGAAGTCGATTATTCGACTCAGTTTCGGCAAGCTGGAGGATCACGAAGCAACAGTCATGTTCCCTGAATTGGAGGTGGAGAAACGGCGAGAGTTGTTCAACTGGGCGCGTATCCAACTCGTGGGACACACCCTGATTGTTGGTGTCTCGCTCTACTTCGGTCTCTGGCTGGTGCCGGTTCTTATCACACTGGCTCCGGCGTATGGCGGTTGGCTACTTTACCTCTGTAATACCACTCAGCATGTAGGGCTTACGGACAATGTGCCGGATTTCCGGCTCTGCTGCCGGACGATTATCCTGAATCCGTTAGTTCAGTTCGTATACTGGCATATGAACTTTCACATAGAACATCACATGTATGCCGCAATTCCGTGCTACAACCTAGGGAAACTGCATAGACTAATTAAACATGAACTCCCGCACTGCCCCGCCGGTCTTTATGAAACTTGGAAGCAGATTATTACAATCCTAAAGAAACAGAAGACGGATTCGGAATATCAGTATGTGCCTGAATTGCCGGTGCCGTCAGATGCTTGACCTTAACTTGTGAGAGGACTTTATGGACGACACCCTTCAAGAATGCTACAAATACTACATAGATCTCCGCGGAGAGATGGATCGGTGGCTGAAGCAAAGCATGGCACTCGACCCGCCCGGACCAAACGGCGGCGGTGAAGATGAAGCCAATTATACCTTGGCGTGGTTTCCGCACTACCTTGTGACCGGCGATGAAACCGTTTTGAAACATTTCGGGGACATGAAATCCGCATTGGCGGGTTGGGTTGAACGGGAATGTCTGCACGGCTATGAGCCAGAAGCAGAGGCGCATCACGGTACAGAGCCGTTTCTGCTATTTCTGCCGCGATACATAGAACTTGTGCCGGACGATCAGGAAGCGCGCTCGATGTTGATCGATGCCGCCGAGCACATCGGGAATTGGGTGGAGGAGATCCCCGCTTGGTACGATTATGACCGTGACACGTTTTGCGGCTACTACGTCGGGAGTCGAACGGTTCACAATGACGCAGAGACAGCATACGAGGTTGCCGAACACTTCCGATTCATCCACATCGCCCTTGCGGCATATCGGATCACGGGAGAGGAACATTACCTCGATTGGTCGCTGCGATATGGTCGGAAACGGGCAGAGCGGATCACCGCCGCTCAATCCCCAATGCCGCTGCTGTGGGACTTGGAAGGAAACGGCTTGGGCGAAGCGGAAGTTGAAAAGAGAAATCTACACCGGATAGCCGCCCACGGCACACATCACCTCTCAGGCGATCCATTGGCAGGAATTGAAAATCTGCTCGCCTCTGGGGTGATTTATGCGTTGGGCGATCTCTACCATCTGTCGGGAGATACGATTTTCAGAGACGCAGCTAAGCAAATTGTCGAACCACTCGTTGAATCCGTACTTGACCCGTATCACGACCCAGGTGCTGCCGCAATCAGCTACTACAGGTGGACATTCAAGGATACCGTTTTTGATCAGTGGATTTGCGAACAACTAAGTGAGATGCCTCTCCCACCAAGACATCTTGCACTCATCTTTCCGCAGGAGGTCCGGCGACGGGAGCCGGGTGTTGGTCGCCGAGCGGATATGGCGTATTGGGGTGAATGGTCGGACGACGGTTCAGTGCAGCCAATCCGGGAACCATCGACAGCAGCCATGACCCTCGCTTACCAGATTACCGGTAATCCAGAGTTTGCAATACGAGCGTTCCGAAGCGCGTCAACACGCCTGACGATGGCACGGAGAGTGCTTCGCGGTGGTAGAGAACACGCGGATATGGGCGGTGCTGTCTGCTCAGTCGCAGCGGGACACGGACGGAATTGGGGGCATGGAGCGGTCACATCATGCTACGGTCCGCTTCTGCTTGGTACGCGTGAAATACAGAGCGCGGTTATACCGACGTTGGAGATGCGGACGCAGGACGGCAAAAATTGCTTGCCGCGGAACCTTTTATCGCTTATCCGTCCGCCCGTGGACGGTCAAGGGGATGTGATATTCTATAACGGCGGCGATTCAACGTTATCTTTTTCTTGGCAACCCAAAACAGACATGGAAGCAGAGTCAGATTGGAAGGACTTGTGCATTGAACCCGGAGAAGTCGAGCGGGTAAGCCTGAGTAAAACATAGTTGCCCCTTCAAAGCCGCTTTTAGAAGGCAAAACGGATTGGTCAAGGAGACACATCATGGTCATCGTTATGAAAGCGGGAGCGGAACAACAATCTATTGACGCCGTCATCGCTCAAATCAGGACGCTCAACTATACACCCCACCCGATTCAGGGCACAGAGCGCACTGTCATTGCAGCAATTGGGGATGAACGCGGCAAGCACGAGTTGCAACAACTTGAGTCAATGCGTGGCGTCGATAAGATTATGCCAATCCTAGAACCTTACAAGCTCTCAGGCAGTGAAATTCGGCATGGTCAAAGAACGAAGATACAGATCGGAGATGTTGAAATTGGCGGTGATACGTTAATCCTGATGGCGGGTCCTTGCTCTGTTGAAAGTCGAGAGCAGATTTTGGAATCGGCGGAAATCGTCAAAGAATCTGGCGCACAGATCCTGCGGGGCGGAGCGTTCAAACCACGCACATCGCCATATAGCTTTCAGGGACTTGGGGAGGAAGGACTGCAATACCTCGCCGAAGCGCGGGACAAAACGGGGCTCTTGATCATCACAGAATTGATGGATAGCCACGATCTCCGCCTTGTTGAGCAGTATACCGACATCATCCAAATCGGCGCACGGAATATGCAAAACTACGGACTCCTCTCACGCCTCAGTGAAACGAAAAAGCCGGTAATGCTCAAACGGGGTATGATGTCGGAAGTCAACGAACTTCTGCTTTCAGCGGAATACATACTTTCCGAGGGAAATTACAACGTCATCCTGTGCGAGCGAGGCATCCGTACCTTTGAAACGGCGACACGGAACACCTTTGACCTGAACGCAATCCCGGTAATCAAGAAGATGAGTCACCTGCCCATCATCGCCGATCCGAGCCACGGGACGGGGCATTGGGAATATGTCAATCCAATGGCAAAGGCTGCTGTCGCCGCAGGGGCAGACGGACTGATGATTGAAGTTCATCCAGATCCTGAAAACGCGTTGTCTGATGGGGCGCAATCGCTTCGCCCAGACAAATTCCGGCAATTGGTCAAGGAACTCAAACCGTTCATCGAGGCGAGTGGACGAACATTTTAGCGCGCGTATGACCAACCGAACCAAGCTGATTTTTACCTTACATTTCACGCACCACACATTTCTCTCTTGTTATTCACTTTAACTTTTGGTAATATGATAGCAACATTTCACAGATATGGAGGACTGAACATGGCATTACCAAGAATGGTTCGTATAAAGCAACATTTTGATGCCCCTGTCGTTGCGGATTTACCCGCAGCAGTTAGAGCGGAATTGGATCAGATCGGTACAGCGTCAATTATCGGCAAAGGGGATAGCGTCGCTATTGGCGGCGGCAGCCGCGGGGTTGCGAATATTGCTGTCATTATTAAGGCAACGGTGGATTACCTCAAAGACATCGGTGCAAAACCGTTTGTTGTGCCAGCGATGGGGAGCCACGGCGGTGCAACCGCAGAAGGTCAGCGAGCCGTACTAGAGCACTACGGCGTCACTGAAGAGACAGTCGGTGCACCGGTAAAGGCGACAATGGAGGTTGTTGAAATCGGTCAGACCGCCGACAAGCTGCCCGTTTTCCTTGATACCTACGCCGCTGAGGCAGATCACATTGTCCCGATCAATCGGGTCAAAGCACACACCGATTTCAGAGGCACGGTTGAGAGCGGCACCCTGAAGATGTTGACGATCGGGTTTGGCAAGCAGCACGGTGCGAATATGTACCACCGCGCCTTTTTCCACTATGGGTTTGAGCATATCATCCGGACAGTTACCGGCTTGCTCATAGATGCCGGAAAGGTTGCCTTTGGCGTTGGGTTGGTCGAAAACGCACACGAACAGACAGCGAAGGTCGCCGCGATGCGCGCCGGTGAACTGATGCGTCGAGAACGTGAACTTCTCGTCGAATCTAAATCGCTGATGGGACGCCTTCCGTTTGATGCCTTCGACCTCTTAATCGTGGATTGGATGGGCAAGAACATCAGCGGCACAGGGATGGATACAAACATCATCGGTCGTATGATGCAGATCCTTGAGCCAGAGCCAGAGAAGCCCGCGATTGTGCGAATCTTCGTCCGAGATCTGACAGACGATAGCGACGGCAACGCGACAGGCGTTGGGTTGGCGGACTTTACCACGACGCGCCTTGTGGAAAAGATGGATCGGCACGCGACGTACATGAATGGCATCACCGGGATGGGACCTCAGAAGTCGAAAACGCCCTTCTATTACGACACCGATCAGGAGGCTATTGAGATCGCACTGAACACGGTTGGACTGACTCCGCCTGAACAGGCAAAAGTGGTGCGAATTGAAAGTACCCTCGGTCTAGCAGAGGTGGACATCTCCGAAGCTTTACTTGAAGACGCAAATCTCCGAACCGATCTGGAGGTTATCGGCGAACTGAAACCACTCGCGTTTGATGCCGACGGCAACCTACCACCGTTTCATGAAGAGTAATACACCTTCTATCAGGAGGCTGTTATGACCACTGCTGAAAGAATTCACGAACAGGTTCAGAAATTACCTGAACCATTACAAGCAGAAACGCTGGATTTTATTGAATTTTTAATGCAGCGCCAAAGTGTGCGAAAAGAGGATTTGGATTGGTCACATCTTTCATTGGCTGCTGCGATGCGCGATATTGAAGACGAAGATGTGCCAATCTACGATGAATCCGATTTGAAGGAGAAGTGGGTGTGAAAAGGACGGGACAGATTGTCTCCTTCAATTTTCCATAAGCTGATTAAGGTGCGAATCAGATTTTCACATATTACGCCTCACGAAGCCGGGAGGATTGCTTGAAACGTATAATTGTCGGGATAACGGGGGCAAGTGCTGTCATCTACGGTGTGCGTCTATTGGAGACTCTTACCCGATGCGACGACTATGAAATCCACCTGACGATTTCCGATTCCGGCGCAAGGGCACTGTGGGAGGAACTGCAGCTCCGCGTAGATCTGGACAATTTCCGCCTTGAATCCCTAATCGGCTATTCGTCAGATCAGGTAATCTATCACCACCAATCTGACATCGGAGCGTCGATCGCCAGCGGTTCCTTCCGCACCGTGGGTATGATCGTTGCACCGTGCAGCATGGGGACTATCGGTTCGATAGCGGCGGGCATTTCTCGAAACCTCATCCAGCGCGCCGCCGACGTTTGCATCAAGGAGCGGCGTAAATTGGTTCTTGTACCACGTGAAACGCCGCTCAGTCCCATCCATCTGGAAAACATGCTCAAACTGTCCCAAATGGGAGTAGTGGTGCTGCCTGCGATGCCGGGTTTTTACCACTTCCCCAAAACGGTTGATGATATGATTAATTTCGTCATCACGAAGACCCTTGATCAGTTTGACATCAATACAGATCTCATCCAACGGTGGAAGGAAGATCCTTAATTAAACAGAATCAGGAGTTGACCATGAAACTGGCTATCTGCAACGAAATGTTTGAGGATTGGCAGATCGAAGATGTCTTTTCGTGCGCTGCCAAACTCGGCTACGATGCGGTAGAACTTGCACCTTTCACGCTCGCGGAATCGGTGTTGGACATCAGCCAAACCGAGAGAGATCGTATCCGAAAAGGGGCGGATGCAGCGAAGATCGAAATCGCTGGACTTCACTGGCTGTTGGTCTCGCCAAAGGGGTTGCACGTCAATCACCCCGATGGAGCCATCCGCGAGAAAACACGGGACTATTTTTTCGCGCTGATTGCGTGTTGCGCGGATCTGGGTGGAAAGATTATGGTTATCGGTTCGCCCAATGAACGCAACATACTGGATCCACTGACACCAGAGCAGGCGTGGAGCTATGCACAAGAAACCTTCGCAGCGTGTGCCGATTTTGCTCAAGAGCAGGATGTCATCTTGTGCATGGAACCGTTGACAAGTCAAAGCACGAATTTCATCAATACACCGGCAGCGGCGGTGGAAATGGTCAAAGCGGTGGATAACCCGAATTTCCAGATAATCCTTGATGTAACAAGCACAGCCGCCGAAAATTTGGACATGCCCACGCAGATCCGTAATTACGCCAAACACGTGGCACATTTTCACACCAACGACGATAACGGCTATCTCCCCGGTTCCGGTAATGTGGATTATCCACCGATTATTGAAGCACTGAAGGAGATCAATTACACCGGTTACCTTTCGACCGAAGTCTTCAACTTTGAGCCAGATCCAGAGACAATTGCGCGTCGAAGCATCGAATTTTTGCAGCCGTTGGTTAGGTGAGAGTATCACATCGGAATTTTCTTGACACCAAAACTGGGATTATGATATGCTTTAAGTATTCTGATGAATAGGAAGTTGAAAGGCATTATGCAAACCCTGAACCGACAACCACAGTTTCAAATCGCATCTCATCATTGGCATTGGTGGCGTTGTGTTGAGGGGAGCAGTGTGCCTTTGCTGAGATAAACCTTTGGATTTATACCTAGCAACCGAAGCCGTAGGCATACGAACCTCATTGTCTACGGCTTTTTTTATGCCTATTTTTTGCTAAATGAGGAGAAAAATGGAAATTCTAAATCAACTCAAGACAGATCAGAACGGCTTAATTCCTGCCATTATACAGGATGACGAAAACAAAGAGGTCCTCATGGTTGGCTACATGAACCGCGAGGCAGTGCGAAAGACATTAGAGTCAGGGCGTGTCTGCTTCTGGAGCCGCTCCCGCCAAGAATACTGGATCAAGGGGGAGACTTCAGGGCACACGCAAAATGTGCGAACGGTCGCCTTTGATTGCGATGGTGATGCGCTGTTAATCAAAGTCGAACAGAAAGGCGGGGCGTGCCACACCGGCTATCGCTCCTGTTTCTTTCGGGAAGTCTCCCCCGATGGCAATTCCACGCACATTGTTGGTGATAAGGTTTTTGACCCAAATGTAGTATACTGATAGTTTTTAAGGAGACTCCCATGTATTACCCAAGCCTAGAAGATTTTCGAGAAAAAGCACAACACGGAAACTTGATTCCCGTTTACAAACAGATTTTAGCGGATATGGAAACGCCTGTGTCCGCGTTTTACAAGATTGGAGCGAGCGATTACTCATTTCTGTTGGAAAGTGTCGAAGGCGGTGAACACGTCGCCCGGTATTCGTTTCTCGGCAGTGACCCATCAATCCTATTGAGGAGCAGAGGCAACTTGGTCCGGATTGATGACCTCCGTACCAAGGAAACGGTGGAACTGGAAACCGAAGACCCACTGGAGGCACTTGAAGAGTTGATGACTCGCTATCGTCCCGTTGAGGTCGAGGGATTGCCGCGGTTTCACGGTGGAGCGGTCGGCTACCTGAACTACGACATGGTGCGTTTTGTCGAGGATCTCCCCGATACCACCGAAGATGACCGAGGACTACCCGATTATTTTTTCATGGTTACCGATACGCTTCTTGTGTTTGACCATGTAAATCATCAGATCAAGGTGGTCGCCAATGCCCACATCAACGGTGACGTCGACCAAGCCTACGAACATGCCCTTGATCAGATCGACGAACTCATCGCTAAACTCAAACAGCCGTTGTTGACGAATTATACCAATAAGCCAACTTCAAGTCCAAGCGGTATGCCTGTCACGTCAAACTTTACGAAAGAAGATTACCATCAGGTTGTCCTTCGAGCAAAGGAGTATATCGCCGCGGGAGACATCATTCAAGTTGTGCCATCGCAACGCTTTAGCGTCCCGATATCGGTTGATACATTCGATGCGTATCGCGCTTTGCGCACCGTGAACCCCTCGCCTTATATGTACTACCTCAAGTTCGATGAGCTCCAGATTGCTGGCGCATCACCTGAGATGATGGTGCGCGTTGAGGACGGTATTGCGGAGATGCGCCCAATCGCAGGCACCCGCCCACGCGGAGAAACCCCGACCGAAGATGAGGCATTGGGGACAGAACTCCTCGCCGATCCGAAAGAGCGGGCAGAGCACGTCATGCTCGTTGACCTCGGACGCAACGATTTGGGGCGCGTCTGCGAATACCATACTGTGCGCGTGAGTGAGATGATGGTGATCGAACGCTACTCGCATGTGATGCACATCGTTTCGCACGTTATTGGAGAATTGCGTGAGGGGAAGACTCCCTACGATGTGATTCGTGCTTGCTTGCCCGCTGGGACGCTATCCGGTGCACCCAAGATCCGGGCGATGGAGATTATTGATGAACTTGAACCGACCCGCCGGGGACCTTACGGCGGAGCCGTCGGTTATTTCAGTTTCTCCGGCAGCGCGGATACAGCGATTACGATTCGCACACTCGTTGTCAAAGATGGTATCGCCTATGTCCAAGCAGGCGGTGGCATCGTTGCCGACTCTGTCCCCGAAACAGAATATGAGGAAACGGTCAATAAGGCGCGGGCGGGGTTAAGAGCAATTGAACTCGCTGAGGCGGGATTGGAGTAGATCGGTGGCAGGAGGCAAACCGTGAGTGTGATACTCAACCAAGTCATCCCTTGGGGCAGATCGCTGCAAGAATACACGCGGATGTTCAATCTCTCCGATGAGGAACTGAACTTACGTATCCTCGGTGTCGGTGATGGTCCCGCCAGTTTTAACAGCGAGATGAATACCTTGGGACATACGGTTCTGTCAATTGATCCAATCTACTCGTCTTCAGGAGCGCAGATCGAGGGGAGAATTGAAGAGAACTACGATACCCTTATCTCTCAAGTGGAGCGGAAGCCTGACAACTTCGTCTGGGATTTCTTTTCAGACCCAGCACATTGTGGTCGCTTCCGCCTTGAAACCATGAGGAAGTTTTTGGAGGATTTTGAGGTGGGGAAGGTGCAAGGACGTTATCTGCCTGAGTCTCTACCTACACTCAATTTTACCGATTGTCAGTTCGATTTAGCACTCTGCTCGCATCTGCTCTTTTTATATTCTGTTCAGCTATCTTTCGATTTTCATCGGGATTCTATACAAGAACTCTGTCGCGTTTCTCAAGAGGTACGGATTTCCCCGCTGCTGACGTTGAATTGCGAGAGATCGCCCTACGTTACACCGATTCAATCACATTTTTCGGAAGCGGGATTTACGGTTGATATTTGCCGAGTACCTTATGAATTCCAAAAAGGCGGCAATGAGATGATGAGAATCCACAGAAACGGTTAGGAGAAGAAGCTATGATACTCATGATTGACAATTACGATTCATTCACCTACAACCTCGTACAATACCTCGGCGAGTTGGGAGCGAACCTCGTCGTCCATCGCAACGACAAAATCACGCTCGACCAGATTGAAGCCCTCGCACCTGAGAAGATCGTCATATCGCCGGGTCCCTGCACACCGCGGGAAGCAGGCATTTCCTGCGACCTAATCCGTCACTTTGCCGGGCGTGTGCCCCTTCTCGGCGTCTGCTTGGGGCATCAGTGTATCGGCGATGTGTTTGGCGGCGATGTCGTCCGCGCAGGACGCTTGATGCACGGCAAAACGTCAATGATCTACCACAACGGTAAACAGATTTTCGACGACCTCGAAAACCCGTTTGAGGCGACACGTTATCACTCCCTCATCGTGAAAAAGGAGACGTTGCCGGACTGCTTTGAACTCACTGCATGGACAGACCAAGACGAAATTATGGGACTTCGGCACAAAGATTATCCGATCTGGGGGGTGCAGTTCCACCCGGAATCGATCTTGACCGTTGAGGGGAAAAAACTGTTGGCAAACTTTCTGAACGGGTAGAGAGCACCGACTATAGAAACCGTAGGGAACAACGATCGTTGTTCCTTACTGCTTTCTTTTTCGATGAGCCAATCTGTTTACCGAGTGACCCCCTCATAAATATCCTGAAATTGTTCTAATGCCGCCGCCAGATTCGCGGCAATATCCTCTGCCAATTCATCAGGTTCCGGCAGATTCTCGGTATCCTCAAGGCTTTCGTCTCGCAACCAGAGGATATCAAGACTGACCTTGTCCCGCTGCACCAGTTCATCGTAGGAGAACGACTTAAACCGCTCAGTTTCTTTCCGATCATGGCGGTTGTCGGGATTGTAACAGGTGATGAAATCGTGAAGATCGCTGTAACGCATCTGTTTCGTTTTCAGGGTGAATCGTTGATTAGTCCGTAGGTCATAAATCCAAAGTTTCTCTGTCCACGGGGTTTCACTGGCGGGTCTGCGATCGAAGAACAGCACATTTGCCTTCACACCTTGCGCGTAAAAGATGCCCGTCGGGAGTCGGAGCAGCGTATGGACATCGCACTCGTGTAGCAGTTTCTTGCGAACGGTCTCCCCCGCGCCCCCTTCAAACAGGACGTTATCCGGTACGACAATCGCCGCCCTGCCGTTGATTTCCAGAATCGTCTTGACATGCTGAAGGAAGTTAAGCTGCTTGTTAGAGGTGGTCGCCCAAAAATCCTCCCGTTCATAGGTGAGTGCGTTTTTTCCCGCCCCTCCTTTTTCATCCACAATCGTGATACTACTCTTCTTGCCAAAGGGCGGATTGGTCAACACCATGTCAAACCGTTGCCCCGTATCCGAAATCAGGCTATCCCCCGTTTCCACAGGACTCTTGTCCCCGCCGATACCGTGAAGGTGTAGGTTCATCACACAGAGCCTCACCACACTGTCCACGAGGTCCACGCCGTGAAAGGTCCCATCTTTGAGAAATTGCTTCTGTTCCCTGTCAAGCTGGTCACTCTTGCTTGCTAGATAGTCATGGGCTGCCAAAAAAAAACCACCGGTGCCGCACGCGGGATCGCAAATGGTTTGCATCGGTTCCGGTCTCATCACTTCCACAATTGCCTGGATCAGGGGACGGGGTGTAAAGTATTGACCCGCGCCACTTTTGATATCTTCTGCGTTTTTCTGCAACAATCCTTCGTAGATATTCCCCTTCACATCGATATCCAGCCCGCTCCATGTTTCATCGTTGATCAGTTGAATGATTCGCTTGAGTTTGGCGGGATCTTGGATCCTGTTTTGGGATTTTCTGAAGATCACACCTAGCGTACCGCTCTCCAGAGCCAACATGTCGAGAATATGGCGGTAGTGCGTTTCAAGGGCAGTGCCCTTCTTGTCAACTAAACTTTCCCAGTCTAGCCCCACGGGGACAACAGACTCCTTTCTAAATGGCGGTTTGGTCTGCTCGTCCGCCATTTTCAGAAATAGAAGATAGGTCAACTGTTCCACATAGTCGCCGTAGCTGATCCCATCATCACGAAGGACGTTACAATAATTCCACAGTTTTTGTACAATGGCTGATGAATCGTTTGGCATTTTTGGGATAATTCTCCTGAGGTTGTGTGGGATAATATATTTATGCTACGGGTGTTGTTACCAAGTTACGCTAATTTCAATTTAAGTTGTCCCTGAGTATGCTGCGATCTTTCTGCACTAATCCGTTCAAGCAGGACGCTAGCAGGCTCATCCTTTGGGTCTTGAGCCACTAATTTTCCAGAGAAGGCTTTTTTGAGAATTGACTGACGCAATTGTTCGGCGCGTTTCAGTTCCACCGTAATAGTTTTCTCCACTTCGGCGGCGACAGAGAGTCGAGATTCGACTTCGGAGACAATGGCCTGTTGTTCGGAAAATGGGGGTAGAGGTGCGGCAAATTCCGAAACATCTGCTAGACTTAGATTCGCACGGGCAACGTCAACTTTCTTTCCATGAATGATTGATTGAGCATCAGGAGAAATAAGGTAGTTCATTAAAAAATTATTGTGCAAACCATTTTTCACCAACCGAATTAGGGCAACAGCTTGGTTCATATTTGCCTCTTCTAATTCATCGGATGCAATGGCTGCCCTACCTATTGATGCGCCAACAAGGTTGAGCAAAACGTCACCTGTTTTTAAAATAGATTTCTTCTCTTTCTCATTGAATGTTTCAGGGAGATAAGCAATACTCCTTAGATTCAGTCCACCCCAACCAACGTTCTGGCTTCTTAAAAAAAGGATGCCTTTATCTACATAATTAAAACCTTGCCATCTTGGGGACGACCCTTTCGTTATAAGATCAGTGACTTGCCCTAATTTTATCCACTTCCATCCCTCTGGCAATTCGGGCAGATCGCTCGTATCAGGCGCAATAGGTTCTTTATACTTTGTCTTCCATTTATCATCTTTGGGTATTTTCCCTTTCGCCTTCATCTGCTCAAGCTGCTCTGCCTCCCACTTCTCCCGT
Organism: Candidatus Poribacteria bacterium; assembly: GCA_965247655.1. GTDB lineage: Bacteria > Poribacteria > WGA-4E > WGA-4E > PCPOR2b > PCPOR2b. The sequence continues at coordinate 4,927,652 of OZ252032.1, forward strand.
CGTTCTTTGAGAATGCACTCAAGCAGTACAGAGGCAGGTTCAATCTCGTCTTGATGTTCCGCCCGCCACGCTTCAGTCAGTTTCCCTTCAAAGGAGGCTTTCAGGACAGATTGGCGGTACCGCTTGAGTTGGGATTGTGCCTTGTGGAGTTCGTTTACGCCTGCGTCAAGTTTGGTAAAGAGCTCTTCGATTTTGGCAACGATGCAGTGTTGTTCGGGAAGTGGGGCAATCGGGAGGGCAATCTTTTTCAGCTTCGTTGCATTTACGTTTTGTACCGCTATTCCAAGTTTACTCTCTGAAATTGCGAGCCAATACGCCGGGCTTTTCAGAAAATAAGACAGAAACAACTCATCAATTATTACGGGCCTAAATCTAATCAAATAGGATGCAAAGACCGCTTGCTTTGGTCCTCTAATCAGACAGCTAAAACCAACTGAACCTGCACGAGAGATAACAACATCTCCATCCTTCAAGAGATATTTTTTTTCATCATCGGGTTCTTTTTGACAAAATGGGACTGTTTCCCAATCAATGGATCCAGAAGTGATGTCTGTAGTTCGTAATAAATGTAGCGTTCCTCTATTTTGGGCACTCGTAGTCCAACCGTATTGAGGAGGTTGACAAACCTCATCTAAAGTCGTCCAGACCCACCCATCGGGCAGCTCAGACAGACCTGCATCTGTTTCGCTCATATCACATCCTTCTTTGGGTTCATTGATTTTGTTCTCTCTGTCATGATTATGTTGAATATTTCATCTGCAGCAAACAGACGGTTTCGCGACCTTCTGGTTATTTCCTTGAGTATGCCTTTTTCGATTAAGTAATCCACACCCCGCTGAACGGTGGGAAAGGGCATTTCCCAAGTCTTTGATAATGCTGAAACTGAGATAATGGGTCTTGCAAACAGATAGTCAATCAAGGGGTTTACAGATTTCGGCACCTTTCGCCCGGTTCCAAGTGCTCTGTATTCACTTTGTAAGTTAAGCAATTTTTGAATCGTCGAAAGGGCATCCTCTGACTGTTGGCGGACCCCGTTTAAGAAAAATGTGAGCCAAGCCTTCCAATCCCCTTTTTGGCTTATATTCAACAGCAATTCATAATACTCATCTCTGTGCCGCTCAAAAAAATCGGAAAGGTAAAGGAGGGGCTGCGATAACAACCCTTTTTCCAGTAACATAAACGTAATCAGAAGCCTGCCAACTCTTCCGTTGCCATCAAGAAACGGGTGAATTGCTTCAAACTGATAATGAACCAGAGCGCATTGAATCAATGCTGGTTCCTGTGGGTCGGAATGGATGTATCTTTCCAAATCTGAGAAACACTGTTGCATTTCTGGAACCGGTGGAGGAACATAGGTTGCATCCGTTAAAATAGCCCCGGGGCTGCCAATCCAGTTTTGACTCGGCCGCATTAAACCCGGGGTTGTACTTTCACCCCGTACCCCCTGCATTAAGATTTGGTGTATTTCACAAATCAGCCGGGAACTAACCGGCAACTCCTCCAACCGTTTGATTCCATATTCCATTGCTCTAACATAGTTGATAACCTCCTTTACATCAGACGCAGGGGGCGATTCCGTTTCATCCGCTTCAAAGAGAAAGAGGTCGTCCAAACCGGATTGGGTGTTTTCAATTCTTGAACTGGTTACAGCTTCACGCCGCATAAAGGGTCTAATCAACAGATTCGGATTAGGAAGCAGTTGCCCCGTACCGGATAGCTCTCCAAGTTTGCTGTCTGCTTTTGATAGGAGATTAGCCAACTCCCAATCCACTTCGATTTTTGGTGGGAGTGGATTCGGCACATAAGCCCAATATGGATAACGGCTTATCGTGCGAATACATTTACCAGCGGTTGAACTTCTAAACTCTTCCTGATTCACTTTTTATCCCTTTTCGTTAATAAAGTCTAGTGTTGTCAACATTTTTGTTGATTTATGTTAATAAAGTTGGTGTTATCAACATTTTTGTTGATTCTTGTCAATAAGATGCAGTGTTATTAACGTTTTTTTAAGTTTGCGTTAATAACACCATGACATTATTGAGGAACAGATTGAGGTGTCTGCATTACGCCGCCAACTGCTCATTCAGCGCCTCAAGAATTGTATCCAACGCATCGCCAAACAACTGATACACCTTGATCGCCCCGCCTTTTGCTTGAAACGGTATGTTCTCAAAATCATCTATCTCAATGCGTAGCGATGTAGCGATATGGTCTTTTATCATCTCCAACCACGCCATCTGTTCTTCTGAAAATGAGCCCTCCTGATTATTGAGCCATTCTCGGAACCGTCGGTTGACAGTCTCTTTGTAAGGCTCAAGCGTTGCGGTATCGTCAATTGCAAACCGAACCAACGAGATGATGTCCGTCAACAACTTGTCTGGTCCCGCTCCCTTAACTTTCAATTGATCCAACTGCTCGTACGCCCGCCATAGCTCCGCTGTTGTCAAGCGATACGGTGGCTTTTCGATCGCTTGGGCGAGCCGCTGAACCTGTTGATATGTGAGATGCCGCTGGCCGTAAGGTTTGCTGTAGAGGATCTGGATCGCTGTCAGTTCATCCCTGTTCTCTTCAATAAACTGTTTGAAACTCTCCACGCGCTGCTCTGCCCACGCCTCTGCCCCTTGATCAAATCCCGCAAAGGTAACGTTATCTTGGCTTACGGTGTCTATCGTCTGCTCCCGTTGCTTTTTGAGTTCAATAAGCGCATTGCGTACATCCGGATTATTAAAAGGCTTACACGCCTCTGAGATGAGCCAATTCGTCTTCGTCTGAATTTGTCCCTGCGTTAAAGATTCTGCGGGGGATTCAAGCAACAGCCGAATATGCTCCGGTACTGGAGTTTCCGTAGGTGATGCGATTAACGCGATGGATTGTTGATCATTGTCTGGATCCATCGCGTCAAACAAGGTGTGGATCATACGCTGCAAGGAGATTCCCCCTGACACTTCGGCGATCCGTTCCCGTGCATCGTCTCCAATTTCACGGTCAAGCTGTGCGAGTCTACCCGCCAATGAACTCAAGGTATCGGGGTCTCGATTGCCGAGCATCACAGACTCAAGTAACTTATCAAACGGCACACTTCGTTTTCGTTCAAGCGGTCGAGAATCGGTTTTGTCGTTTTCACAAACGCCTACGGCATCGACAATCACGAAACGGGTCTTATGATGGGCGTCGGAAGTGACCGCCTGCAAATCCGTTGATGAAATCGTGCGCGTACCTCTGCCCTTCATCTGCTCAAAATAGATTTGCGACCTGACGCTTCGCATGAAGATAATGCACTCTAACGGCTTGATATCTGTGCCTGTAGCGACCATATCTACTGTTATGGCGATGCGTGGATTGGGGGAATTGCGGAAGCCGGCGAGCAGGTTTTCCGGTGTATCGCCCGTCGTGCGATACGTAATCTTTTTACAGAAATCGTTGCCCTTTCCGAACTCCGTACGGACCATACTCAGTATATCCTCAGCGTGAGAGTCATCTTTGGCAAAAATGAGCGTTTTGGGCACCTGCTTTCTGCCGGGAAAAATCTCTGTGAACAGGTTATCTCGGAAGGTTTGAATCACCTTGCGGATCTGGTCGTCTGCTACCACATCACGGTCAAGTTGATTCGCGCTGTACTCCATCTCCTCATCCAACAGTTCCCATCGGATTTTGCGGGTAAGCTTGTCCCGTTTGTCAACGTAAAAGCCGGGAGGAATCTTGCTGCCGTCCTCTGCAATCTCTGTCTTGATGCGATATACATCATACCCCACATTCACACCATCGGCGACCGCCCGCTCGTGGGGATACTCCGTGACCAAGTTCTGACCGAAAAATCCGAGTGTCTGCTTTGAAGGTGTGGCGGTGAGACCTACGAGAAAGGCATCAAAGTATTCCAGCACGGGCCTCCATCGATTATAAATCGAGCGGTGGCACTCATCAGTGATGATGAAATCAAAGGTCGAAATCGGAATATTGGGATTGTACTCTACCTCCGCAGCGGATTGATTCCCCAAATCACGGTTGAACAGTGATTCATTCTCGTTCCCCTCATCAAAATCCGAATCTCCCTTCAGCATTGAATACAATCGCTGAATCGTGGTGATACAAACGTTACTCACCTTGTCTATCTGGTTGGTGGTGAGATGTTGCACGTTGTAAAGTTCGGTGAATTTCCTGTTGTCGTCCGGTGTGGTATACTGCTGAAATTCTTTAAGTGTTTGCCTTCCGAGATTGCTGCGATCAACAAGAAATAGTATTCTTTCGGCTTTTGCGTGCTTGATTAGCCGATAGATGAAACTCACGGCGGTGTATGTTTTCCCGCTGCCGGTTGCCATCTGGATCAGCGCACGAGGGTGATCTGCAGCAAATGACTCCTCTAGATTAGTGATTGCTTCAATCTGACAGTCTCGCAGCCCTTGCCTCTCCAGTATGGGCAGTGTTTCGAGATTGTATCGTAATGTTCGCTGCTGCCTGATCCACTGTAACAGAGTTTCCGGTTTGTGAAAGGCAAAAACGCGTCGGGTACGGGAGTCCGGATCGCGTAGATCTCGGAAAAAGGTTTCAATCCCCGTACTTTCATAGCCGAAAGGCAAAGGTTTTCGATAGCATGGAAGGTCTACTGGAATCTCCTTGAGGTACTTCTCGGTTTGTTCGGAAACACCGCTGAGGATCGTTCCCTCCGGTTTGGCTTCGATCACCCCGACCGCTCTTCTGTCGACAAATAACAGGTAGTCTGTGGGTCCGGAGGACATACGAAATTCACGTACTACGACTCCCAGCGATTCACCAAGATTCATCTGTTTTCGATCTTGAATCGCCCAACCTGCTCTGGTAAGTAGTTGGTCAATGTTCTGTCGTGCTTTTTTTTCGGGATCCATATCTTCTTTCTCTAAGGTGAGATAAGATTGTCATGTAAACGTTGCCGTTATTTTACCTGAAATCTACCCCTGATGTCAAATCCCGTGTCTATTTACTGGCAGCCGATGACATGGTAACTTTGTCAAGCAGTTAATTGATTCAGCACAAATTCCCCACCCCTAAAAATAAATTAGTTGATCTACCCACCCATCTATGGTATCTTTAACGTTAATGGGGCATTCTACGCTGTACACAACATCTGTCCGCACAAGAACGGTCCCCTCTGCACCGGCGAACTCAGCGGTCGAGTTAGCACCGGCGCACCGTCTTCTACCCATAGTTCCACAATCGCCGTTGACGGCTTAGGCGAGGTGCTGCGCTGTCCATGGCATCAGTGGGCGTTCGATATTGCGACAGGGCGTTGTCTAGTGGATCCAGAGATACGCGCCAAGACCTACCCAGTTAAAATTAAAGATGATGATGTCGTTGTCGAATACAAAGATTAAGGTGATACCAAACAGATAAACTGTGGCTCGTGTGCAAAGGAGAAAATAATGTCAGGAAGGCTAGAAGGTAAAGTTGCAATTGTCACAGGCGGAAACAGCGGCATCGGTAAAGCAACCGCCCATCTCTTTGCCCAAGAAGGCGCGAAAGTCGCCATTATGGCGAGAAGGGTGGAGGAGGGCACTCAAGTTCAAGACGCTATAAATAGCGAGGGAGGCGAAGCGACATTCATCCGTTGCGATGTCTCTGACAGCAGTGCCGTTGATTCGGCGGTCGAAGAGGCTGTTTCAAAATACGGCACAATCAATATCCTCTTTAACAACGCAGGTGGAGGAGCCGGAGAGAACTTCCCCAACGAAGGAGATGAAGGCTGGGATCGGGTAATTAACGTCAATTTGTCAGGCACCTTCTACATGTCACGAGCAGTTTGGCACCACATGGTGGAGGCAGGCGGTGGCGCCATAGTAAACAATTCATCTATTGCCGCTGTCATCGGATTTAGCAAGAACATGTATGATATAACTGGCGGAACACCATCATCCTCGTATTATGTGGCAAAAGCAGGCGTTGAGGCTTTTACTCGATATACATCGAGTATGGGCGGACAGCATAATATTCGGGTCAACTGCGTACGCCCTGGCCAAATCCTTACCCCGGGGGCAACCGGTGGCAGGGAACATCACTTCTTCAAGCCCATCTTCGATCTGTCTCAAATACTTGACGGTCCGGGTTATCCGGAAGACGTAGCAAATTTAGTGCTTTTCCTTGTTTCCGATGATTCCCGGTTCATAACGGGAGAAATTATAAACATTGATGGTGGCACCCCAAGAAAGCTGTAGAAAAAATCGTTCCTATAGGAGAAAACAGTATGCCGAAAATGACAGGAAGTAAATTTATTGCAGATACAGTCCACGGTTACGGAATTACCCACGTCTTTTTTATGCCCTATATCGCGCCTAGAGCGTTGATGGAGATGGAGAAACTGGGGATAAAGCGGGTTCAAACCCACGGCGAAAAAGGGGCCGCATATATGGCAGATGCCTACGCCCGCGTCAAACGCGCACCTAGCCTCTGTATGGCGCAGTCGGTGGGTGCGGTCAATCTCGCCGCTGGATTACAAGATGCCTACCTCGCTTGCTCTCCGGTCATCGCTATTACCGGACGGGAGAACCAGATCAGCCAACAACGCCACGCCTATCAGGAGGTTGATCATGTCAACCCATTTTCGGCGGTGACCAAATATAGCGCGTTTGTGGCTACGCCGGAACAACTCCCGGTCTATCTACGTCAAGCCTTCCGTTCCGCTACCTCCGGTACACCGGGCCCAGCACATCTGGATCTGGAAGGTCTCGCCGGGCAGGCAGTCGTAGACAGCGAGGCGGATCTGGAAGTCATCATCGAAGAGCCCTTTACCCAACTGCCGCCTTTCCGACCGGAAGCGGAAATCGAAAAAGTGAGGGACGCAATCCAACTGCTCACGGATGCCAAACGTCCCATCATTGTTGCCGGCGGGGGTGTGACCGCTTCAGGGGCGCGTACCGAACTTATCGCCCTTGCAGAAAAGCTTTCCATTCCCGTCGCCACCGCTCTCAACGCCAAAACGATGTTTCCCTACGACCATCCGTTGGCGGTGGGTGTTCCCGGTTCATACTCGCGGGATTGTGCGAACCAAGCGGTTTGTGAGGCGGATTTGGTGTTCTTCATCGGGAGTCACACCGGGGGACAGGTAACCAACGGATACAGCATCCCGCCGGAAGGAACGCCAATCATCCAACTCGATATCAATGCAGAGGAGCTGGGGCGCAATTACCCAATTCAGTTAGGGATGCAGGGCGATATTAGAAACTCGCTGCGCCGCATGATTGAAAATACAGAAACCGTCGAACCAAAGGCAGGATGGATCGACCGCGTGCAGGAACTGGTTCGGAACTGGAAAGAGAGCGTCAGCGAAGTGGCAAACTCGGATATCGTGCCGATGCGACCGGAACGCCTCTGCAAAGAACTGACCGACTATCTGCCGTCCGACGCAATTCTGGTCTCCGACACAGGACATTCCGGTGTCTGGACTGGTACGATGCTCGATCTCAAACATCCCGACCAGATATTCATTCGTTGCTCCGGCTCGCTCGGTTGGGGGCTGCCCGCAGCAATGGGTGCCAAATGTGCCCAACCGGATAGACCCGTGCTCTGCTTCATCGGCGATGGCGGTATCTGGTATCATCTGGCAGATTTGGAGACCGCCGTGAAATCCAGAATTAACGCCGTTATTCTGGTCAACAACAATCACTCTTTGAACCAAGAACAGGGCGGTGTCGAGTCTATCTACGGCGGACGGACGGACGGTTCCGATGAACTCTGGCTGTTCCCCGACGCCGATTTTGCTAAAATCGCCGAATCAATGGGCTGTCTCGGGATTACGGTCAACAAACCGAGCGAACTTTCAAGCGCATTGGATCAGGCTTTTTCTGCGGAGAGGCCAGTGGTAGTCGATGTCAAAACGCACGTCGAAGGCATTGCCCCGCGAGCGTGGACACCGTAATAATTGAGTGTGTCGTATGGAGAAATATGAACCAGTCATGAGCTTTGACGAGGCCGCCGCTGAGGTCTACGACGACGTCTCACAACGCAGGGATGAGATGGAGACCGTTGCGTTCCTCGAGCAGCTAGCACGAGGGGGGTCCGCGCTGGAACTTGCCATCGGCACCGGGCGGATCGCGCTACCGTTAGCCGCTCGGGGTATCCGTGTTGACGGTATCGATTTCTCTGCTGCCATGATCTCGCAGCTGCGCGCTAAACCGGGCGGTGCCCAGATCACCGTCACAGTGGGCAACTTCGCCGACGTTGCGGTCAAAGGCACGTATCGCCTGATATACTTAATCTTCAACACACTGTTCAACCTACTGTCCCAAGACGAGCAGGTCCGCTGCTTTGAGAATGTCGCTGACCATCTCACCGAGGACGGCTGCTTTGTGGTAGAGGCGTATGTGCCTACCTTTCTTCATCGTTTGCACAATAATCAATACGTGGACGCGGAAGCCATCAGGGTCGATGAAGTCCGGCTCGATGTGCTGCGTCATGACATCGCGGCGCAGATGACAGAGGAGAGCCACGTGTCCCTTTCCGCAGCAGGGATACACTTGAACCCAGTCGTTCAGCGGTACGCATGGCCCAGTGAACTGGATCTCATGGCGCGCATCGCCGGGCTGCGCTTGAAGCAGCGTTGGGCTGGCTGGAAGCAGGAACAATTCACATCCACTAGTAGCAACTGCGTATCGGTCTATGGACGCTGAGGAGGTCTATTATGCGGGATTACCCATATCCGATGGCTGATGGCACGAGAAGTATTGCGCTCGGAATCATTTTCAGCCTGCTAACTTGCGGGATTTATTCTCTGTATTGGCAGTACAAACAAATGGTAACGCTCAACGGCTGGTTAGAGCGAACCGATTATCGTTTTGGACTTTGGTTACTCCTCTCCTTTGTAACGTGTGGTATCTATAGTCTCTACTACGAATACAAAATGGCAGTAGGAATCAACAAGATTCAGGCGAACAACGGTTTGCCCGTGAGCGATTACTTAGCGGTGATCTGCGTCTTGCTCGCGTTTTTTGGTATTGGCATCGCATCGCTTGCAATCCAGCAATGGGAAATCAACAAATTCTATAATGCGCGTGAAGACATTTAATCACATAGATCTTGCGCGATTTTTCCTGATTGGGCTTCTTCTTGTCGGTATATACACAGCGTGGTCAGGCATACTGCCCGACAAGATGACGCTTGTTCCGTGTCTATTTCGCTTCATCACGGATATATCGTGTCCCGGCTGCGGCATGACTCGCGCCTGTGTCTCTCTTGCACATGGTAAATTCACCGCAGCTTGGGGTTATCATCCGTTTGTGTTTTTTGTTGTTCCGTTAGCCATCGGTATCTCATGCGTCCCGACCCGGCTTCGAGATACTTGGCTACAACTCCGCCCTCCCGTCCGAAACAGCATCACGGGGATCGGAATCGTCCTCGTTCTAGGACTCTGGATCTATCGCTTAACCTCTCTGTCGTTACAATGAGCAGTGGAGTCATCATGTAGTATTTCACGAATCTATTGAAAGGAAAGAAAACGATGTCAATAGCAATGACGCAGCAGCAAGAACAAGACTTTGATGAGAAAGGATACATTATCCTCGAAGATTTTTTGACCCAAGAGGAGCTTGACCTATTACTGTCGGCGATTGACGAGGTGAAAGCTAAGGTCCGCCGTGCCGAAGGCGGTGACCCCAATGACCCCTTCACTATCCGCAATGCGTTAGCCCAGCACGAAGCGTTCCTCGACCTGATTGACCACCCCCAAATGCTGCCGTTGGTCGTTGACGCCATTGGGTGGAACATTCAGATCCGCACCACGCACCTCGATTACCGTCCACCATACCCAAAAGACCTGAAGCCCGGCGAAATTGGCGTCGGTGACGGAGACGATCAGAAAGCCGGCTACAACAATCTCGGTTGGCATCCGGATCTGTCGGGCAAAGAGCTCTTTGAGGGACCGTCGCTGGACGGGCGGTTGCCCTTTATGGAGATTAAGGTGTTCTATGTCTTCTCTGATTTGAGTGAATCCAATTCCGGCAACCTCTGGTTGATACCGGGTAGCCACAAGCGCCCCCTACAAGAATGGCGGGAGATGCAGGGCAAACACGATCTCTCCCAAGCGGTCGAACTCAGGTTGAAACCGGGGGCTGCGGTCCTGTGGCGCACAGCGACTTGGCACTGTGTTGGTCCCAATCTGTCCGACAAAACCCGCAAGATTATGCACGTCGGCTACCACTACCGGTGGCTCCGTCCGGCGGATTTCATTCAGCAGGCACCGGAGTTGATCGCTAAAAGCTCGCCGATACGGAAGCAATTACTCGGTGCATTGGCCGCGGGAGAGAATCCGTTGGGAACTTCTCCTGATTTTCAGCCTCACTCTCAGTATTGGATTACAAAGAATTCGGACGATGTTCCGTTGAAAGCTTGGGCGGAAGCACACGAGAAATAAAAACGCTTGCCTGCGATGGCGAATCAATATGCAGCACAAATGGGTAAAAGTAGAAAGGGAGGAGATATGAGTCTCGAACCGACAAATCGCCACGCCCAACCCGTCAACAGCATTGTCCGAGAAAATCGCCTGCCGGGCGATCCGCCGACCGAGTGGGATATTAACGGTTGGGGCGATCCGACTATCCAAGGCTTCGGTCATGACATCAGCATCAATCGCGGCGAGACGATCTTCTTCAAGATCAAAACCGACTCGACCAATTATCGGATAGACATCTATCGGATGGGGTATTACGACGGGATGGGGGCACGTCGCGTTGATACCATCAAGCCATCGGTCAAACTTCCCCAACATCAACCGGAAGGTATGAGGGACGAGACCACTCACCTCTACGATTGCGGCAACTGGGCAATCTCAGCTTCTTGGCAAGCACCGCCGGACGCGACATCGGGAATCTATTTTGCGCGTTTGATACGACAGGATTCGGACCCTGTAGGTTGGCGGGCGGACAACAGTCGAGAAAGCCCAGCGGAGAGACCGTCTGCCTCGCCACACGCCTACGGAGCGTTGGGGCATGGACGTCTTGCCAATGCGCTACGTGAACCGCGAGCAAGCCACATCTATTTCGTCGTGCGACACGACGACAGCAACGCTGACATTATCTTCCAAACTTCAGACACCACCTGGCAAGCCTACAATCCCTACGGTGGCTACTGCACCTATGGTCGGGTTAATCCGGGCAACCCACGTGGAATCGGTATTCCTCCCCGTGCCTACAAGGTGAGCTATAACCGCCCGCTCAAGACGCGCCACTACCGGGCGGTCAACATGGTTTTCAACGCCGAGTATCCTTTCGTCCGTTGGCTTGAATCCAATGGTTACGACGTCACCTACTTCACCGGTGTCGATAGCGATCGGCGCGGTGAGGAGATCCGCAAGCACCGCTTATTTCTATCGGTCGGTCACGACGAATACTGGTCTCTTGAGCAAAGGCGGCATGTCGAAGCGGCACGCGATGCGGGTGTTCACCTCGCCTTTTTCAGCGGCAACGAGGTATTTTGGAAAACCCGTTGGGAGCCTTCCGCCGACGGAGATCCGCATCGGACGTTGGTCACTTACAAGGAAACGCACGATAACGCCAAGATCGACCCCGTTGCTGACGTTTGGACCGGAACATGGCGTGACCCACGACCTTTCAATCCGGAGGGTCCGCAGCCCGAAAACGCCTTAACCGGCACCATCTTCACAGTGAACGCATGGCGCAATGACCCACTCATCGTGCCTGCCAAATACGCCACCCTGCGGTTCTGGCGTAATACGGAGGTCGCTAAACTCAAGCCGGGCGAACGTGCCGTTTTGCTGAAGGGCATACTCGGTCATGAATGGGACGAAGATCTGGACAACGGGTTTCGTCCACCCGGTTTATTCCGTCTATCGGAGACGACCATCAACAACGTCCCTTACATTCAGGACAACGGCTCGGTTTATGATTCGGGCACTGCGACTCACCACCTGACGCTCTATCGTCACGAGCCCCCCAAGTTCGCCCAACAAACTTCAAATAAAGGAGATGAAAATCCCCGTGGTGCGTTGGTCTTTGGTGCAGGCACGGTACAGTGGTCTTGGGGTTTAGATGCGCACCACGATGCCGAGACTGGTATACCGCCGGAGCGTGCGAATCCCGACTCCACTCGGGTGGGTGTGGATCCGAGCGGTCCTGATGGGAACATCCAACAAGCGACCGTCAATCTGTTTGCAGACACGGGTGTGCAGCCTCAGACGCTACAAGAGGACCTGACACCGGCGAGCGCGTCCACCGACGAGCAACCTCCAACCTCAACGGTACTTGTTCCAGCCGATAGTGCGACGCTGTCTCTGGACACCTTGATAATCAGCGGCACCGCTCAAGACACCGACGGTCAAGTCGCCGCGATCGAAGTTTCCGTAGATAACGGCGTAAATTGGCATCCGGCAAATGGATGCGAGACATGGAGCTATGAATGGCTGCCAGCACAACCGGGAGTCATTACTATCCTGAGCCGAGCCGTTGACGATAGCGGCAACTTGGAACGTCCGGGACCCGGCGTGACGGTCACAATCCGCCCAACCTAGTAGATGTCGATCCTCATTTCGGGGTACTTCTGTCGGTGGTTCAATAACGGATTGATTACCATTTACACCAATGGAAAAAGAAAGATTACTATGAAAGCTTCATCTCAAGAGAACACTCAACAATGGATTGAAAGCTGGAAACGTGCGTCGGTTGCCTTAAAAGCTGTGAAACGTCACGAACTCCGCACCTATGATCTCGCCAAAAACCAAGCCATTGTGGACGGAATGTTACAATGGGCTTTTGAAAACCGAGAGCTACGACTGAGTAGTGGACTGGTTGAACAACAACGGCTTTTCATGAAGATGAAGTCATCATAGCTGACTCAACGGCGTGAGTTCCGCCTGAACGTCTACTTGCCAAAATTGGAAAAAGGAGAACAACAATGCCGATGCTCAACATTGGATCGACCAAGCAGCTCTTCTTCGATGATTATCTGATCGAGAGTTTGGTCAATGCAAAACAGGGGCTGAACCCCGCAGTAAAGGTGGACGATAACCCCATCCTTCGTCCAGAGCGTCCGTGGGAAGGCAACTTCATGCGGCCCATCAAGGTGATTTTTGACCCAACCGACCAGATCTTCAAGATGTGGTACTCGTCCTCAACCATCACCGTGCACCTTGAAAATGGGAAGCCGGTCCCGGGTGGAGCCGCCGGGCTTGTCTTGGACACCCGAGGCGATGTCATGTGCTTGGCGACTTCTGAAGATGGGATCCACTGGGAGCGACCCTCGCTAGGACTCGTCGAGTTCGACGGCTCGACGAACAATAACATCCTCCCCGAAAAAGAGGGGCTACCCACAGCACCAGCCTTCCAAGACCTGCACGAGAAAGATCCCGCCAAACGGTACAAGGCATTGCAGATGATCGGCGACACGCAGACGCGAGGGATGCAATACGATCTCTTCTATTCCCCGGACGCGCTCCACTGGACTCCCTACGAAGGCAATCCCGTCATCGATACCGGACAGCAGTTGGGGCGTTGGGCGGGTCGCTTCCAAGGTTGGGATCCGATACGCGAAACGTATTACGTCACCATGGAAGCGAGCCACCACTGGCGGGGGCCCTACGGCAAACGGCTTGTCGGCAGGGCAGAAAGCCCAGACATGATTCACTGGAGCGAGCCGGAGATTATCCTCGTACCGGACGAGGACGACTTCCCCGACACCGAGTTCTACAGCCTGCCGGTCGTCGCCTACGAAGGTATTCACGTTGGGTTGCTGTGGATCTTCCGCACCACCAACGTGACTCATCAGCCAGAGATTGTTTTCAGTCGAGATGGACTTCGCTTTCAGCGGAACTACCGGGAGCCCTTTATCCCGCGTGGCGGTGCGCGAGCGGACTTCGATTCCAGCAGCGTCTACGCTCAAGACATGATCGTCCACGGAGATCACATCTTCACCTACTACATCGGCACGAACAGCCGATCGCCTGAAATTGCCTTGGAGTTGGGTGACAAGTCCACAGAGGGAATTGGGTTAGCAGTCTCGCGTCTGGACGGGTTCGTTTCTCTCGACAGTGGGAAGGGCTGGGTTGCCAAGGATAGGTCTGAGGAGGAGCTGCAACACATCTATGGCGAACGGCAAATCTTCACGGAGCCTGAGTCGTTCGGTCAGATGACGACCCGCCCATTTGGATTCACCGGATCACGCCTATACGTGAACACGAGCATGGCACCGATTGCCGCAGGACCGAGCCCCGGCGAGGTAAAGGTAGAAATTTTAAGGGCGAACCATAAGAAGTTGCCCGGATTTAGCTTCGACGACGCGGACCCGATCACAGAGTCTAGCACCGCCCAACCTGTTTCATGGAACGGGAATTCCGACGTGAGCGCGCTCGCTGGCAAGCCGATAAAGCTGCGTTTCTACTTCAAGAACGCCAAGCTTTACTCGTTTCAATTCAAGTAATTTAGAGGATAAAGCACCATGAAATTAACGAAGGACCAGTTGAGCCACTTCGATACGGAGGGTTGGGTGCTCCTGAAAAACCGGTTCAGCCAAGCAGAGATCGACGTCCTCAATGGTGAACTGCCGAAGGTTTTCGCCATGCGGCGCGAGGAGGTTTGGCGCGAGAAGGATGGAGAAGCGGTTCGCACCGCCTTCGCTGCGCATACCTACAACGAGGCGTTTGACCGCTTGGGACGGCATCCCCGCTTAATCGAGCCGGTCATGCAGCTCCTTGATGGACCGGTGTACATGCACCAGTACAAAATCAACGGGAAAGCTGCTTTCAGCGGCGATGTCTGGCAATGGCACCAAGATTACGGCACATGGGCTCGCGACGACCAGATGCCACAACCACGAGCGATGAACATTGCGATGTTCCTTGATGAAGTGACCGAATTCAATGGTCCCCTCTACCTCATTCCGCGCAGCCACAAGCAGGGCGTGATCGAGGCAGGTCATGACACATTGACGACATCCTATCCCCTGTGGACACTCGACAAGGAAAGGATCAGGGATCTGGCAGACGAAGGCGGTATCATCGCACCCAAGGGTAAGCCGGGCACTGTGCTGATGTTCCACTCAAACATGGTACACGCCTCCGCACCCAACATCAGTCCGTGGGACCGGGTGATTGTATATCTGAGTCTCTGTCACGTGGACAACCACATCCGCCAGTTCAAACGTCCGGAATGGATTGCCCATCGCGACTTCACGCCGATCGAGCCACTAGATGATAACTGCCTGTTGGCACTCGCGTAACCCAATAGATGAATGGACGTTGTGGCGTGAGCCACCGATTCGTTGTATCAATATCCTCTGGTCTGGTCGAAACGGCTGAGCAGATCGTCATCTGCCATCACGAATCGTTTCAGATTCTCGCAGAATGTGTCCATCCACCGAGGGCTCCGCATCGGCGAGTTACCAGCAATATGGGGCGTGATAACTACATTCTCCATTTTCCACAGGGGGTGATCATCCGCCAATGGTTCCACCGGCAGCACATCCAAACCGGCACCGCCGATAAGACCTTGTTCCAACGCCTCCACCAGTGCTGCTTCGTTGACAATCCTGCCACGGCTGACATTGATCAGTAAGGCGTGGGACTGCATGTGGCGAAATGCTTCCCGGTCAAACATCTCTTCCGTTTCTGGCGTGAGCGGCGCGCAAATCACAACGACGTCGGAGGTCTCAAGCAGATTGTGGAATCGATCCATTCCCCAGCACGCCTCCACGTAGTCGGGAACTGTAGCCGGCGTCGGATCAACGGCAAGCACCCGCATACCAAAAGCGTGAGCGCGTTTTGCGGTTTCGCGTCCGGAGCCGCCCAGCCCAATGATCCCCATGGTGCTACCGATTAGTTCCCGCCCCATCAGACGGTTGTTGCTCCAACTGCCGTTACGGGTCACCACTGCGACATCCCGCGTAAGACCCAAGATGAGCGCGAATGCGTGCTCTGCCAAGTGTATCCCTACAAAGCCCTTCGCAGTTGTGATAATAACATCACTCTTTTCAATCTCCGGACTCATCAGGTGGTCGATCCCCGCAGAATGATATGCCACCCAGCGTGCCCGCTTGGCTTTTGGGAACAGCCTCGGTTGCAGCTCGCCAATCACAACCTCTGCTTCGGGAAGTTCTTCCTCAAATTTCCCCTCAGAGCCGGCTATTATAAGCACAACCTGATCGGACACGGCACGGATCCGTTCGGCGGACGCATCGTCCATGTTCATTGTAAGTACTTTGGTTGCCATAACCTCAGACAATTTCCTTCCTTGTTAGGTTCAGCCAGCAATCTCTCACAAAAGGACACTACGCCGGCATGGTTCGCTTGGTGTACTCCCGACATAGCACTGCGATTTCGGGTCCTCCCCCACAGACCAAGATGTCGTTGTCGATCTGCTCCTTGTAGTTACCAACATTAATCGAATCACAGAAGTCGATGCCTGCCGCTTTACGGGCAGCATTCACTCGTGCACGAGCCCCAGCCATTTCGGGGCTGTACGGCGGATCATGCGCGTCCGGGTCACCGAACGAGTACCCCATGTCCCCAGGTCCCCACTCGACATAAGTGAGACCCGGCACCTTGCAGGTTGCTTCGCAATTCTCAAGGGCGCGGCGATTCTCGATTTTCAACCCTACGATTAATTCACCCTCCGGGTTCAGGGGCCAAACATCCGCCTTCCGCAGATATTCCGGGTGATCCATTCCCCAGATATGTCCCGCACCGCCACCACTGCCTCGCCGTCCCTCATCCAGCCCCTCCCCTACGCCGATGTTATGGAAGGGAAACCGCATGGATTCGATCAGAGCCTTCACCGCCCCCGGCGTCTCGGCGTGACAGAGCACGAAACCGTGAACACCGCAATCAAGGTAGTGTGTCACCATCCAAGCGTTTGCCCGCACCACATGCTCGTCGGTGCCTTGCATGGGCAGCGTCACCAATACCGTCGGCGTTGGGTGACCGCTTTTTGTCGGTCCAGCCGCTGCCAGCCCCCTCATGAATTCCCGCACGCCCAGTATGTTCAGCGCGACATGTTCTTGTTCAAGCAGGAGGAAATCGTTATTCGTATGACAGGCGTTAACGCCGCCCTCGAATGACAAATCTCCGCTGCCGCCGTAAATGAGGGTATGTCTTCCCTCAAGAAGTTCAATAGCACGATTGACTCTACCCATGAGATTTACTCCATTTCTTTTTTATTCGCGTCCTCGCTTTTTTAGCACGAAAACAATGATAACGATGAGAACGATGGCAATCCACCAGTTATGTGTAACCCAACTCCAAAAGATGTTGAACGCAATCCAAGCTAAAACTTCAATTGCAAGAATAATTGCTGCCTTATTCCACGGAAATTCCGCGTACCGTTCACGATATTTGACAGATAACCACCACGAAACTACCGCCGTACCCAGTACAACAACTAAAAAGAGAAAATTCACCAGTGATTGAGCTGCGCCTAAAATCGCTTCCATTTAGAATAATCCTCCTCCCCCACATACGTTGAATGAAGCCGAATTTGCGAGAAGTTGGGAAATTGAATTCGACTACGGACGAACTTTCTGAACAAACTCAACATGAGCTTGTTTCGGTGTGTTCCAAACCTGATTATAACGTTATTGCCATTCTGTGGCGGTTCACCGAATCCTGTCCGGATGACTATAGACAGTCATGCCTTTGCCACGCATAAACCCAATCAACGTAATTTTACCCTCTTGCGCCAATTCGACGGCAAGACTTGATGCCGCAGAAACCGCTGCAATCACTGGTATTCGGGCGAATAACGCTTTCTGAATAATCTCGAAACTGGCTCGTCCACTCACCATCAAAATGTGTCGATCTAAGGGAAGCTGCTCAACTAGCAACGCCTGTCCAATCACTTTATCCACTGCATTGTGCCGCCCGATATCCTCGCGTATGATTTGTAGTTCACCCCGCTCATCAAATAACCCAGCGGCATGCAGCCCACCGGTCGCTTCAAAGACAGATTGTGCAGATCGGAGCTGATCGTTGAGCAGATAAAAAACGCTTGAATCTATCTGAACCTCTGACGTTATCGGCGGTATCTCCTGTTTGACCGATTCGATAGTCATTTTGCCACACAACCCACAACTAGCATTCGCGTGGAAGTTGCGTTGCCACCCCTTCTGTTCTTCGAGCACCTGTCCATTCGTAAGATGAACGTTTATGATATTTTGCAGGTTCGGTCCCTCGATATCCTCATCCTCACAGTAGGCGATTGCACCGATATCATCGGACGATGTTATCAACCCTTCCGTGTAAAGAAATCCTACCGCAAGATCAAAGTCATGCCCCGGCGTTCGCATCACAACTATCAGACTCTGTCCTCCTACCCGAATTTCGAGCGGCTCCTCGATCACGAGGGAGTCCTCAGCCGGGGATGGATAGGAATTACGCCAGCGTATGACCTGTTTCGTCAATATTGATTTCATAATGGATTCGGAAACCGAGAGGTTAGGGAACAGTTCATCTCACACAAAGATAGGGATAATACACCCCAACACTGATAATTTGAAAATGTTAATCAATTTTTGGCATTGTATCATAGTCCCAGCACCTTGTATAGAGAAAAATACCTTGACAAAACGGTGGGAAATCAGCGAAAATTCTGTATTATGATTGTCTGTAAGAAATTTCTAAAGAGAGTTAATATCATTAGCCAAAGGACTACTAGTAACATAGCTTGGAGGGATGGATGATCCGACTCGGAATTGTTGATTTTGATACGTCTCATGTGATTGAATTTACACGACGACTTAACCACATCGATATAGATGAGGAACAGTGGGTTGAGGGCGCAAAGATTGTGGTCGGTTGTCCGGGGGAGTCGCTGCTGTCGCCTGAACGCATCCCCGGATTTGCGAAGCAGATGCAGGAGTACGGGGTGCCATTGGTGGATAAACCGGAGGAGATGCTTGGACAGATTGATGCCGTACTCATTGAGTCGGTCGAAGGCGGTTTCCACTATGAACGGGCGGCACCGTTTCTGGAAGCAGGATTGCCCGCATTTGTGGATAAGCCCTTTACCTGCGACTTAACGGAAGCAAAGGCTTTAGCAGCACTCGCCCAATCAAAAAATCTCCCAATCTTCACTTCCTCGTCGCTGCGCTATGGTCTAGAAGTTGTAGAGATCAAAAATAAAGAGGGCGAAACTGGAAAGATTCTCGGTGTGGAAGTAAGCTCGCCAGCACCGCTGCACCCGCGCAATCCGGGGTTATTTCATTACGGACTCCACGGTGTGGAAACGCTATATGCGCTGATGGGGCCCGGGTGTGAAGCGGTTTGGTCGGTCTCGAACGATGACGCGGATGTTGTGACTGGGCGTTGGAAAGATGGGCGCGTTGGCACGATGCGCGGTATACGGAAGGGAACTCAGGGGTACGGCTTCACCGCATACTGTGAAAAATCCATCGTGCGAACCTCGATAAATGCAAGCTACATCTACCGTGAACTGCTCAAACAGATTGTCCAGATGTTCGAAACCGGAAAGCCGCCGATCGACATCGCCGAAAGTATAGAAATTGTTGCCTTTATTGAAGCGGCGACCAAATCCGCCGTAAACGATGGGGTGAAAATAGCGTTGGCATATACTGTGGAATGAGACCTCTCCAAGGAGAGCAAGGGAAAAGGCGTTTGAAGGTATAGGTGAGATTGTCATGGCACAGATTAAATTGGGTTTTATCGGTTGTGGATCGCATGCGACCCGGAATTTGCAACCATGTGTTCGGTTGGTCCCCGAAATTGATTTTGTTGCAACATGCGATATATCAGCCGCGAAAGCTGAGAGCAATGCCAAACGTTTCGGTGCCAAACAATGGTATACGGATTACCGGGCGATGATTGAGACGGAAGAACTGGATGTCGTCGCGATTGTTGGACACCCCAAGACCATGCACACCGATATGGCGATTGCTTGTATGGAATTAGGAAAGCATGTCTTCATCGAAAAGCCACCTGCAATCAATGTAGAAGACACTGAACGGCTCTCCGAAACCTCAGCGAGAACAGGAAAGTTTGGCATGGTTGCGACGATGTGGCGCCATGCACCCGCACACCGGATGGCAAGACGAATTATCACGCAAGCAGAATTTGGAGAGCCCATCCTATTTGAAGGACGTTACCTAGCACCAAGCCCGAGGGGTGCCCATGAAACGCTGGAGTGGGCGTACCTACTGGATCAGGGTGTTCATATTGTGGATTGCATGCGATATCTGGTGGGTGATGTGACAAGACTCCGTGCTTTTGAACATTATGGTGCGGGTGGCAGAATGGCATTTGCGATCTCTCTACAGTTTGATAACGGCGCGGTAGGTACGCTAAACATGGTTGCAGGAGCACCAGCACTAGAAACATCGGTGATGGTCGCTGGCGACGGTGGACATGCAGTCCACGTGCACAACATGCAGCAAGTTCAGTATCTCAAACCAGACGCATGGCGGGGTGTCGGCGGTTATCAAGATTTCCCGACCTTAGAATGGAATCAGGGAACCCACTATCGTGGCTACGGACGCCACGGTTACCTTGAAGAGATGGAGCATTTTGCCCAATCAATCCTCGCTGGCAGACAACCTCGGGCGAGCCTCGCTGATGCTTGTGAAGTGATGCGGATCTGTCAAGCGATTGCCGATAGCCACGGACAGAGTGCCTCAGTTCAAATTAAACGAAACTGAATGGGAAGGGGAAGATAACCGTGCCGCAGATTAATATTACAACCAAACCCAACGGTGCAGGGCGCAGTTGGCTGGAAGTGGGACATTATGAAACAGATTCGTTTGGACGTAAACAGTGGATTAAACGGGAGGTCCCCCATCAGGATCGACGGCTGACAACGGATCGTCAATATTCGGATCGGGGTGAGACCGTCGACTGGATTATACTGGTGCCGGATAACTACCCCTTCACCATCGTCAAAGTCAACTATGACCGCCTGAATCCAAGGCAATTGGAGGTCATCTGGGAGCCGGGGGGCGGGAGGTCGGAGACCAGCCGCGAAGATAAAATAAAACGTGCATTTGAGCTAACATCAGGAAACGAAGAGTTGACCAATTTACTGAAAGAATTGCTGGTTGAAGAGGAGAATGCATGAGTTCATCAAACGCTGTAGTTACCAGAGAGCAACTTTGTGAAAAAATAAAACAACTCCCGCAGGTCGATATCGGGCATTTCCCAACGCCCTTAGAGGAATGTCCACGTTTATCAGAGGCATTGGGCGGTCCCCGTATCCTCATCAAACGCGAGGACTGCTCAGGGCTTGCATTCGGCGGGAACAAGGTACGTCAATTAACCTTCACAATCGGCGATGGAGTAAACAAGGGGGCAGACACAATCATTCAAGGTGCCGCCTCGCAATCGAACCATTGTCGGCAAGCCGCCGCTGCTTCCGCAAAACTTGGATTGAAATGCTACCTTCGGCTCTCTCGTGACAACAAAAGCATGAGACAGGGGAATGTATTACTGGACGATTTGGTTGGCGCGGATGTTGAATTTGTCGATGCGTCTATGGGAACTGAACTCGATGCGATTAAATATGCCCTCGCCGAAGAACTGAAGGAGCAGGGGCTTAAGCCTCATGTCCTTGCTGCCCCCAGATCAACAGCCCTCGCCGCGGTCGCCTTTTCGTGGTGCATCGCCGAAATCCACGAACAACAGGAGGCGATGGGGATTGATGCCGACTGGATTTACGCGGCTTCGGCGGGCGGAACACAGGGCGGATTAATTCTCGGAACCAAGGCACTAGGCATGAAACTAAAACCCTTTGGGATCGCGCCAATTGGCTGGGCGGATAGAGCAGAGCGCATCAGAAATGCTGCAAACGATGCAGCAGCGATCTTAGGGCTTGATATCGTTGTCAACGATGACGATGTGCGTAACTCTGACGATTATGTGGGAGAAGATTACGGTATCCTCACGCCCGAATGCGTCGCCGCCCTGAAACTGGTGGCGCGAACAGAGGGAATCTTCCTTGACCCGTCCTACACAAGCAAGGGGTTCGCGGGCTTGATTGACCACATCCGAAAGGGTCGAATCTCCTCCGATGAGACAGTAATCTTTCTGCACACCGGCGGCACACCGGCACTGTTCGCGTACAACGAAGAGTTGACCTAGCGAAGAACCTGTCCATCAATTTGACTCGGTTCGACAGCACGCCCGAACTGACTTAAGACCGTTGGAAATAGGTCAACAGTACGGATAAATTCTGTTTCAATGGGAAGATTGATCGCGAGCGGCACGAACATCTGTTCCGCATTCAGCGCACCGTGAGTGGCGTGATGTTCAGGATATTCATAGCGGGCACGTAAGTCGTATCCGGGGTGAGCACTAAGCACTAGATCGCCAGTTCGATCCCCTTGAAAAATTTGCCAGAGTTGAACCAGTCCATCCGGGTACTCGGACTCGTAGGTTTGAATGAGCGCGTCACGGGAAGACAGATTCTGATGACAGACTCCGTATTCCAACGGATCGATCCCCTGAAATTGATACGAAAAAGTTTCGTTTTCACAGGTGATTTTTCCGACCCCAGTTCTATTCTGTACAATGATGGCTCCCTCCTCGCTTTGCCCCGCAACGAAAGCCAGCCCTTCAATTTCTAACAGCGATTGGCTGACCCCCATCCGGTTAAGCTGTTCAAAAGAGAGACGCCCGCCCCAGCCGTTTTGAGGTTTGGAGGTAGACCTATTATTCTCTCCGTTATCACTCCCGCCATCCTTAAAATAGAGATGTGCCATCCCGTTCCCTGAAACCATACTGACAGATTGAGTCCGTTGTCTCCAGAGCAGTGGATAGTGGAGACACCGCCAACCCAAGTTATCCAAGTGGCGTGGGAGGTCAATATGCGTGTGCGTATTGCTCATCCCGTGATCGCTGGTTATCATAATTAGGGTATTGTCCAATTCTTTTGACGCTTGCAAGATCTGGCAGACTTCGCCAATGGTCCTGTCTATCTCTCGATAGGTGTCAATGACATTGGGCGATCGCGTATGCGACAGATGCGAAAATG
Organism: Candidatus Poribacteria bacterium; assembly: GCA_965247655.1. GTDB lineage: Bacteria > Poribacteria > WGA-4E > WGA-4E > PCPOR2b > PCPOR2b. The sequence continues at coordinate 4,950,589 of OZ252032.1, forward strand.
TGTCCACCGCAGGAAAGAGACACACTATAAATTCAGCGTTCCCTCTAACAGCCTTCAACAACTTGCGGGAAGCGATGGCATTCACAAACCGCCACCGCTCAGAAAAGTGAGCATAGGTATATGCCAGCGGTTTAACCCAACGAGTTAAGTTACCCGATGGTGGGCAGCCGCGTGTCAATAGATTATAGATATTATTCACAGGTGAGAAAAAATTGAACAGGGTTGGATTGTTCGGCAGGTGTGCTGAGAAAGAGAGTGCCTCCATTCCCATGTAACTGCATATCCCCGGACTGCGGAATCGGTGTGGGTTTTGAAACTGCTTTTTAGATAGCCAACGGATACCGGGGATATTCGCAGGTCCTGGAAACCGTCCCATAAAAAATGGGATGAAGGCAGGACCCGTTGTTGATGGAAATGCGGTAACGGCTTTTTTTAATGCGCCGCGGTCTATCACATACTTCTTGATGTTTGAGAGGGTGCCATCTTGGACTAAATCGTTAAATACTTGGTAGGACGAACCGTCAACTAAGATGAAGATGAACCGTTTCCAAGAATGCTTGGAAGCCATGAAAAACCTTTCAAGGTTCGGATATTTTGCCTCAGCCACCCAATCGCGTCAGTGGTATCCGAACGAAGAACACCCCCGGCCCTCCGGGTTGGTCTGGATCGAGGTCGTAAAAGAGGGTGCCAAGGGTCTCAGCATCAATCTGGACCGTGCGGGGCCAACCTCGCCCCATGATACGTCTGCCCGGATTGTGGACTTCAATTGCGCCATCAAAATCCCAAGTTGCCCCATCATCACGTGATACGACCAACTCGTAACTAAACTCCCCATCAACGCCGACACCATAGACGATGTAGGTTAAGGCAATCCAACCGTTTGACAACATGGTTAGGTCATACCCAGCGACGCCAAAGTGCGGAAAGACGTTCAACGCATGCCAAGTATTACCGTCATCTGTTGAACGAAGTCCTCTGACCATATTCCCCGGCACCCCCACGGGCACAGGTGCAACCGTCTGCGGGGCACCGCTGATTAGTGTTCCTTTGGATGTGCGCACAATCGGCACCATGCCGTGATTCCGTCCATCCCCAAAAGTCCTAATCTGATTCGCCCCCATATCGTACAGAACGGTACGATCATAGAATGGACACACCCACGTATCCGTAGACCATTCGACCGGCGCATGGCGCATACAGGTATAGTTGGTGCGGTCGGTGATAGGATAATCCCGCGATTCAGACCAAGTTTCACCCTCATCGCCGCTGACCGAAAATTGAGGTTCCCGCCAGAGTCGTTCCCCTGCTTTGTGATAGCAGGACCAGTTGAGCAAAATCCGTCCATCACTCAATGTCGCCAGCGAGCCGGGATAGATTGAGCAGTTACGGATCGCAGGGATGGAAGTTGAAGGACTCCACGTCATGCCCCCATCGTTAGATCGGCTTAACAGGAGTTCCTTCCCACCGCCACCCTCTTTATTGTAGACGGCAAGTAGCGTCCCGCTTTGCGTGACACAGATCGCAGGATGAATGTGCCCGCCAATCACATCGGCGATGCGTGTTGGTATATTGTTTTTCATCGATTCCTTCCACCTCATTAAAAGGGTTCGGACGGGGCTTTAACCTCCCCATCCTTTTCATTCTTACAACAAGCAAACACTACACAAAATCAGATTCCCGCAAGCGCATTGCTGTCTTATCCCTGAACTGCGTCGTCACCCAAAGCTCACCGGGATCGGGTTCAAAGAGATGCGGATATGACGGACCTCTACCTTCCATACGTAGAATAACGACGGGATCAGACCAAGTCTCGCCCTCATCCTCCGAAAACGCAAGCGACACCTCCTCGCGATGCCAACTCGTCGCCACCGAGGACAAATTGTTGTCGCCACCGCGGAGTGGATAGCTTGTCGTGCCTTCAGGGCAAAAGCGGTTCCACACCAACGCCAATCGGCCGCTTGCAAGACGAAGCATCGCCGCCGGTGCACTGCTAGCGTCAATATCGGTCGGTTTCATCACGCGCCATGACAAACCCTTGTCTGATGAATATGCCGACCAAAATTTGCCGAGATTTGTCCGTATCAACAGCCACAATCGCCCATCAGACAATTCGACCAACGTCGGCTCCATTGCACCATCGTGGTGCCCATGCCCCCCTAGATCAATGACATTGCTGTGCTGCCAAGTCTCGCCGCTATCTGCGGAGACATAGACACAGATACCGTGCCGGTCAGGATCGCGTAACAGTCGCTGAATCGGCACAACGACTTCACCGCTAGAGGTTTGGATCATGTGAATCAATGCCCCGCAATAACCCTCAAAAATCTGCTGCCGACCAGACCAAGTTAGTCCCTCATCTTCGCTACGAATTGCCCACACATTGAGATTAACATCTTCGGCAGCTTGGTGGAGGTCGTCATCCCACGCCCACTTGAAACCCTCCATATCCATATAAACGAAAACAATAAGCCCCTCGCGAGTCCGAACCATCACCCCGCTACTACTCGGTTTTCCGGGCCCCTCCCCATCGTATATTGGGCGCGGTGCCGACCAAGTCTCGCCTTTGTCCGCGCTGATAACGGTTGCATTATCTTCAATCGTCAAAATCTTCCCGTCGCCAAGTTTAATAAACGGTCCGAACCTTTCACTCGCAAGCAAAGTACAACGCGAATCTGTCCACAGGTCCTGATCTGTCTCGTGCATTGGATTGACCCCCTAAAGGTTACGCAGGATTTTAGACCTGACAGAATTATTTTGCAATGTTGCAGGTAAAATGCTGCAAAATGCTGCAGGAAATGGAAGTTGGAGACACGACTCTCCTCTGCTAGCGATGCACATTATCGCCCAAAAACCTCCCGAATTACCTTGAGGTTCTCATCCCCCTCCGGATTCAGCGTAAACAGGGCACCATCGCACTGATTTTCGGCAACAGCGGTGCAGAGTTCTCGCACCAATTGCGGATCTCCAGAAGCAGACACCGGTGGATAGAGAGGTGTCTTACCACTGGTCAACGCCTTCAGCTTTGTCACCTCGCGGTTGTACATCTCCGACAGAGGCAGAGATTGCTGCTGAATCCCCGCCACCGAAAGTGGTAACTCCAAATCGCCATATCCAAACATCTGATAAATCATTTGGAGTGCTATCCCCTCGTTCAAGCCGGACACGATTTGACATAACGCTGGTGCCCACTCGGTTGCTAGGTTGGTCACCGTTGTCGCCCATCCGACGACTCCGCCAAACGAACTTCCGCCGGTGAGATAATCCGTCGCAGCTTCCCATTCGGCGTAGAGATGCCCTCCCAAGAGCGCGATAGAGGGAGGAAATACATCGCTACCAAACACCTTCTCTGGCCCGGCGACACGCTGCACTGCGTCTCGAAACTCCCGCATCCGCTCCGCCAAAACAACTGCACGAAATCTTAGCCACTCCAGCACCGCGTAATTGTCGCCAATGTAGGAGAGAAAATCCCAGAAATTCAGATTGATTTCCAAACCTGCGAGCAACCGCTCCTGTGTCAGATGATTCAAGGCTCGATGAAATTGGAGCAGTCCTTCTTTCATTGAGTGAAAATCGTAGCCAAGTCGGAGTGCCTCCTCTTGGCACGCTTCGCACGCACACGCGAAAAGTCCGGATATATTGGCTGGCGCGGGATAGCGCGCATGGTCTACGTCAAATCCGTCTATGTCATAGCGTCTGATCACGTCTATCAGACAATCGCGGGTCCACTCGTTGATCCGTTTGTGGCTCGGACACAGACCGATACCCCACTGCTTATAACGCGTGTCGAGGGGCTTGCCAAAAATGTCCCTCATGGCGTATTCTGGGTAGACATCACCACCGTAGCTCCACAAGCCGAGATGTCCCCAGATCTCAATGCCAGCCTCCCGACACGCCTCAATGACACGCAACAACGGCGTATCATCAAAGCCACCTACCGTGCCGGCTACCGGCGGATAGATGCCGTCTTTTACCTTCGGCCACAACGCCTCGCGGGAACGCCAATCCTCAAACGGTCCCCGCTGGGCGATCTCGTCCGACGCACGAAATCCTGATGTGTGGCAAACCGAACTTTCCGGCATAATGGTAGTAAGCCCGATTTCATCCCTGAGCTTTTTCAATGAATCAGGGTGTTGGGCAACGTATTCTGTGCTACAGAACCAGATGAAACGTTGTGGATGTTCGCCCATAGTAGCCTCGTTGGTTGAGTGTATTGCCGATACAATTATTGCCGTTTCTTGGCTTTCCATGACGCCTGCCAGTATTCACCTAGGTCTAGGTCTCCCTGAATCTCACCATCGTTGATGATGCCTTCAAAGCGATACCCCACACCCTGACCCTCATAGCGAATGTCTGTTTGCAGCTGCACTACATTTCCCTGCACAGTTCCCTGTAATGGTTCCGCACTGTATTGAGAGCGATAAGTTCCGCTTAATGCTTCACCATCCTGCTCGAATCGCAGGTTATGCTGTGCCTCTCCACAGAGGAATTGAATTCGCATATCCCACTCACCATTCAAATCATACATAGTCTCGCTCCTTATTTCTGTGATGAATTGAGTATCGTACCTAGCTGGTCTGCGACAATTTTATCTTCGCCTTCTTCCATCATATACGGCATGATAGAAATACCGTTCGCATTGCCGTTGAGTTCAATGCGCGGCTCACCTGCCGATAACTGACTTGCGACCGCTGTGCCGCTGATTCCTGCTGTCTCAGCATCCCAGTTAATCTCAAGCACCGGTGCAACATTCGATCTGCCACCACGTTGACGGATTGTAGTCGTCACGGAGTCAAAACCTTTCACAGCGTCCGTAATAACTCCCAACCGTCGCTCCCATTCTTTCCATTCCGCTTTATGATCTCTTTTTATCCACTGCTCCGCCGCTGCCAATAGCCCCATAATTTCCTCTTTACCAGCTTTCATTGGACGCGCTAGCGCGTGATGGGGGGCGCCATTGAGAAAAGCCGCCTGAAGTAAATCCTTGCGCCCTAAAACCAAGCCAGACGCTTGAGGTCCTCGAAGGCATTTGCCACCACTATAGGCGACCGCATCGGCACCCTGCTCAAGATACCAGTTGGGCACATCGGGTCGTTCCGCTGCCGCGTCCACGAAGGTCGGGATACCGTGTGCGTGACCAATATCAGCCATTTCCTTCACCGTAATCTGACCGCGATCGGCGGCGTCTCCAAAAACGAACAACATTGCCGTCCGATCATTGAGGGCAGCTTTGAGTTCGGCTTTCGTGTCAACCTCAATCATCTTGACCCCAACCATACGTATCGCATGGTCGTAGACGTTCCGATGGCAGGTTTGGACGATAACCTCGTTTTTCATACCACTAGTGTCGGGGAGACGAATCATCTTTTCTGGATCGCTTCCAGCTACACAGGCCGCTGTGATTTGACACAACGCCGCAGCACAGCCATCAGTGACCAACCCCCATTCACAATCCATCAACTCGGCAATGCGTGCCCCGACCCTTTCCATCAGTTCATCGATATTGACATAACGTTGTGAAGCGAGGACCATTGCTTCGCGGACTTCGGGGAGAATGATCGAGCCGCTTATAATTGTAAAAGTACCACGACAATTGATCAGTGGTCGAACACCGATCAATTCATAAGTAGGACAGTTCATAAATCTTCTCCTATCTGTGTAATGCTGGTTCTTTGATATGTATCATGCGCGTGTTTAGCCCACCCCCGAAAGTGCTATCTGGAAACAGGTTTCACCCGGACGTGCTCAAACGATAACCCTATTTTAGCACAAATTGCACTAAAAATCGACACCAAAACTTGCCCCTGCGAACACAGGTCACAGGGTTCTTTTTTGATAGACAAGGTTTCGGATGTATGCTAATATAGCCGACAGCGTTTTTTCAAAATCCAAAAGGCAAACTTCCTCTATATAATGGAAGAAGACGGTAGGAAAGTTGCCTTTGAAACGAAAGGAAGGATATGGACAATAGAGAAACGGTTCAGGAGACCGAAGAAGATATCGGCAAGGTTGAAGTGCCGCCTGTCAGCGGCGTGTTTTCCCAACCGTGGTCGCTGAACAAAGTGTTCGGGTTGCTCGCCGTTTTTGGACCCGCCGCGATTGTGGCATCGGTCAGCATCGGTGCCGGTGAAACCATTGTCGTCGTCAGAGCGGGCGCGTGGGCACGCTATGGATTGCTATGGCTTGTGCTTCTAAGCTGCGTCGTTAAGGGAGTCTTCGTCACCTACCTGCTTGGACGTTACACAGCGGTCAGCGGAGAGCATATCGGTCATCGGCTTGTGCGGTTGCCGGGACCGCGCGGCTGGCTGCTGATTGCAATCGTGTTAATGGAGATGATTGGGGCACCGCTGGCTTGGGTGCCGATTGCGAAACCGTGTGGAGATCTGTTCCACTTTTTTCTCAGTGGCATGTTGCCGACATCTATCTCGGAAGTAAATTATGAGAACATTATCACCTGCTGCTTCATCGCCATCGCCCTTGGATTTGGCTTACGGCTTTCGTTTGAAAAGTTAGAAAAACAACAACTCATCATTTGTACTATCCTCGTAGTGGGGACCATCATCGGAACCCTGATGGTGCGTCCAGATTTGGGGAAAGCGTTTATCGGAAGCCTCAGCTTCGGAAAACTGCCGGAGTTTCCCGAATGGACTCCTCAAGATACCGTTCAAAACCCGCTCCTAACGATGGCAACGGCGTTCGCTTACGTGGGAGGTTCGGTGATGGGGTACATTGTCTATGCCAACTGGGTTGGAATCCACCGTTGGGGGATGACAGGGCACCAAAAAATTGAAGCGATACGTCAACACGCTTTCACACACGATAAGATTGATTATCTGCCCGATGATCCGGAGCAGGTGAGTCAATTGCGAAAAATCGTCGCGCCGTTGCGATGGGATGTCGGCATGGGGGCAATTGTTCTGTTCATTGTAACTGCCGCGTTTATGTTATCCGGCGCTGCTGTTCTGTACCCAAAGGAAAGTGAGTTTAAGGGCTGGAGCCTACTCACCGAGCAACGCCATGTCTGGAGTGAAATCCACGACAAGCTGATCTGGATCTATTACATCTGCATCATCGCGGCTCTTTGGGGAACTTTGCAGGCACTGCCCGAAATTTACGCCCGCGTGTCTCAGGAATTTTTCCAAGCGATTTGGCCCAACCGGGAGTGGGATTATGATAAAATTCGACGCTATGTCTGTGTCTATATCTTCATAACTACATTTGTCATCGTTTGGCTCAATATTCCGTTCGACATCCTCACGCAAATTGCCGGATTTATCTTGGCGAATTTATCAATCGCCCTGATGATGCTTGCCGCGATATATTTGAACTTCAAACTGCCCGCCGTTTATCGGACGCGGCTGCCGATGTTGCTTGGCGCGATTGTGTCGGCAGCGATTCTGATTGTTTTCGCAGGAATCAGCGGCTGGGGGTTGATTGGGAAGTTATTTGGGGTTGGATAGGATGGATAGTCGGGGATGGCATAGGTAGCCTCCCCCGACTTGCCGCACATTCCTATTGCATTGGAAGATGATAACCGTCTTTCATCACCTTAATTCGGTAGAGGCTATTCCCCGATGTAACATACAGCGTCTTGCTCTCATCTCCGCGGCCAAAAGCAACATTGGTCGGAAGTTCCGGCGTCGTTGGGATATACGCCAGTTCCTTCCCTTCAGGTGAGTAGACGCAGATGCCCGGTCGAGTGGTATCGCGCACAGCGACATAAAGGTTTCCTTCAGCATCAACAACCAATCCGTCCGGACCATCTTGTGGGGCATAGTCAACCAATACTTTCCGAAATGTGGCAGTTCCGTCTGCTGCTAAATCGTACGCCAGCAGCGCCATACGTCCTCTATGCAGCGGCGTATCGTCAGGCATCCGACCGATGCCGGTCATTCCGTTGTCGTTACTGACCACGTATAGTGATTTTTGGTCGGGCGACACCGCTACGCCGTTCGGTTTTCCCGCATCGGCAATAACTCGATGAATTGAGCCATCTATATCAATGCGGTATACTGCCATGATCGGTTGGTCTATCGGTTCATGTCCCAGATACCGGGGGTCGCTGAAATAGATTCGCCCCTTTTCATCAATGGTAATGTCGTTGGGCGCATTAAACGGTCGTCCCTCATACAGACCGGCGATAATCTCACTCTTGCCTGTCATCATGTCCGTCCGGGTGATTCGGCGTCCACCGTAATCCGCACCTTCGGCAACAACCATCCGCCCTTGGGCGTCAAACTTGATGCCGTTGGACATCCCGCTCGGCGAGCGGAAAACGGAAGCGGTTCCGGTCTTGGGGTCATACCTCCAGATGTGTCCCGCCTGCATTCCTGATGAATGCGTAAAGGTAATGTCACTGAAGTAGACGCTGCCATCCGGTGCCACAGCGGCTCCCTCTGTGAAGAACGCATCGCTGAACAATAGCTCTAGCTTGGCATCTGGGGAGACAATGCTCGCATCCCCGCTCGGCATTGATGAGTGTTTGTCAGCTATCCCCACAGTAGTCACAGCGAAACTAGCGATCAAAACAAACGTAAAACAGAAACACTTGAGTTGAAGCGATTGGGTACTCAACATATTTCATTCCTTTCTTTGATGTAGTGTTATTGTTCTTGGTGTAATATTGTGGTTCGGCAGTGAGAGGATTTTAGCAAATCTATCCAACTAGAGCAACAGAAAAAATCATGTCCTCACGAAAAGGGCTCGCTCAACAAACGTAGGGAACACAGATCTGCGTTCCTTACCATGCTCACCCCAAAGTGGAGAGAAGGGATTTATATGGCTAAAGTAACGATTGAAGATGTTCAGACAATCACAACGCAACCGGCTGGTTCACGGTTGGTTATCGTCAAAATTATCACCTCGGAGCCGGGGCTGTACGGCTTGGGGTGCGCGACCTTTACGCAGCGATTCCACGCCGTTGTCACCGCGATGGAAAAACACCTGAAACCCTTCCTGATCGGGCGCGATGTCTCCCGCATCGAAGAGATCTGGCAGATGGGGATGGTGCATAGCTACTGGCGTAATGGACCTGTTTTGAGCAACGCAATCTCTGGTGCGGATCAAGCACTATGGGACATCAAAGGGAAACAGGCGGGGATGCCGGTTTATGAACTTTTGGGTGGAAAATGTCGTGAGGGGGCTGCGGTCTACGGTCATGCGGGAGGCAGCTCACCCGAAGCCGTCGCTGACAGCGTCCGGCAATTCATGGGAAATGGCTACCGTTACATTCGGATTCAAATGGGCGGCTACGGCGGGGAGGCGAGTCGAATCGTTAAACCGGAAGGCGCGCCTGACGGGGCGTACTTCGATCCACGGGAGTACATGCTAAATATGCTGCGGATGATCGAGCATGTCCGATCTGAAGTGGGGGATGAGGCTGAACTGTTGCACGATATCCATGAGCGACTGCATCCCATTGATGCGGTCAAGTTTGCTAAGGATGTGGAGCCGTTCAATCTTTTCTTTTTGGAAGACCCGCTTGCCCCGGAAGACCTGGAATGGTTCGCCAATATGCGCCAACAGTGTTGTACCCCAATCGCAATGGGTGAACTGTTCAACAATCCCCGCGAGTGGCAACCGTTAATCGCCGGTCGCCTAATCGACTTTGTCCGGATGCACGTCAGTCAGATGGGTGGACTGACCCCTGCGCGTCATGTCGCGGCATTTGCCAATATGTACGGTGTCCGCACCGCGTGGCACGGGCCCGGGGATACATCGCCGGTGGGACACGCTGCAAACCTGCACCTAGACCTATGGGCACCGAACTTTGGGATTCAGGAATGGTGTAACTTCCCTGAGCATGTGTATGAAATTTTCCCCGGTATGCCAGAAGTTCGGAATGGATATATGTATCCCAGTGATAAACCGGGTTTGGGAATCGACATCAATGAAGATTTGGCGGCGAAATACCCGTGTGAGGATCAGGTTGAGTGGTGGACACAGACCCGCTTGCCGGATGGCAGCCCAACGCGCCCCTAAATCCTCCGACACCAATTCCTCCCGCTTTCAACGATAATCAAAGGAGCTCAAAATGCACATCGGTACACAGCACATTTCAGGAGATAACTGGAACGCTTACAAAGTGCTTCCCCAGTTGGGTGTGAATCATGTTTCATCCAATCCCCCCGGCGACTGGCAGGATTGGGATGCAGATGTTCTATCCCAGTTTAAGGAGAAACTGGCAGCCCTAGACATTTCGCTCGATATGATGATCCTGCCGCTGGCGTCAGGACCAGCGAGAACACAAGGCGCGCCTCACGTTTTCCTCGGTCCCAGTCCAGAGCGAGACCGGGATCTTGACCAGATCTGCGATCTGCTCCGCAACATGGCACTGGCAGGAATTCCAGCCGGACGCTACAATATCACGATTCTTGGTCATCTACGGACGGAAAGGCGGTTTGGACGGGGCGGCGCAAGTTTGTCGTCGTTTGAGTACCATAAACTTGACCAGACACTGGGCGAGTTTGAAGAGGGGCCCGCCGACGCGGACGAGATGTGGGAGCGGATCGACTACTTCCTGTCGCGGGTTGTCCCCGTGGCTGAGGAGTACAAAGTACGGCTGGCTTGCCATCCACAGGACCCAAGCATCGGCGATCGGACATATCGGGGCGTTGCCAGAGTCATGGGCACCGTTGAAGGCTTCAAGAAATTCATCGAGATACATGAGAGCCCTTACCACGGGTTGAACTTCTGTATCGGAACGATGTCGGAATCGCTGGAGAATCCGGGTCAAGATATCTACGATGTCATCCGCTACTTCGGCGAGCGGAAGAAACTGTTTAACATCCACTTCCGTAACATCAAGGGCGGTCTCCTCGATTTTGTTGAGGTGTTTCCAGACGAGGGCGATGTGAATATGCTCAAGGCGTTGCGCGTCCTCAAGGAGGTTGACTACTCGTACATGGTGATGCCAGACCATGTGCCGGGGATCTCCGGCGAAAATTCCGGTGGCGTCGGTTTCGGGTATTGTTTCGGTTATATCCACGCACTGATGCAGGCGATTAACGAAACGCCATCGTAAGCGTGTTGTGGGATTATCCATTTTTTCCAATCCCGTGCGATACCCTCAGCAGAAGGGAGCCTTGCATGAACAATACAACGGAATTCAGCGTTCCATGCGGCCAGCGACAACTCTTTCTTGACGACGTCGGGATTGAACGCCTTGAGAATCTCACCCGGAAACTCCACCAGCCTTCCAAGAGAGGCGCGGTGGTTCGGAGTGCGAATCCGAACCAGACTATCCAAACGCGCACCGCACCGACTTGGGATCCGGAGGAAGGGGTTTACAAGTTCTGGGTCATCGGGACGAACGACGGTTATCGCATCAGTGCGGACGGGCTGCACTGGACGCCGGGTCCCAGACCAAACATTGGGGGACCAATGGCGGTTCGTGACGCAGGCGATCCGGATCCGAGCAGGCGATATAAAGCCGCACTCCTCAACGCAGGTTTCGCGGTCTCGCCGGACGGCGTAAACTGGACAAAACTGGATGTACCCGCCGTGCCAAGCTCAGATGAAGGGAACTTCTCCTTCAACGAAAAGGAGGGCTTATTCATCCACACGGTGAAACGTTCCGGTCCCTACGGCAGGTCGGTCGCCATGGCAACCAGCACGGACTTTGAGCACTGGGATGATTATGGGCTCGTTTTTCACGCCGACGCAGTGGATCAGGAAATGGGCAGAGACGTTATCGAAGCGCGACTCGCCAATCCCAACCTCCGGCAAACGGAATATAACACACCCGAACACTACAGCGTGCAAACCTACAATATGGGCGTATTTCGTTACGAGGGGATATATATCGGGTTGCCGTCCATGTATCACCACACCGGCAAAGTTCCTACGGATTGGCCCGGTTTTGACCGGCTGCGTCTGTCGCCGTACATCCAAGAGTGTGTCAACGCGCATGGAGATTATACCGGCTTCTACAACATTCAGATGGCCTGCAGCCGCGATTTGAGAAACTGGACGCGCCTCGGTGAACGTAAACCGTTCATTGAAACCTCAACGTTGGGTGCCGGTGCCTACGACTTGCAGGGGTTGCTCGGTCCCTCCAACGCTGTCGTGCGAGGTGACGAGCTATGGTTCTATTACACGGGCACCAAGCAGTATGCCTTCATCACCTCCGGCGAAATACCGGGGTATGACGACTACTATCCCGATACCGGCGCGGTCTGTTTGGCGGTGCTACGGCGCGACGGGTTCATCTCCCTTGATGCCGGGGAGGCGGTTGGGGTCATTTGCACGGAGCCCTTTACGCTGAACGGTGACTCACTCTTCGTCAATGTCGATGTACCCAACGGCGAGTTGGACGTTGAAGTGCTTTCCACGGATGGCGATACCCTCGCCGCTTCCGCCCGACTTCACGGTGACTACCCCGCTGCACGGATTGCATGGACTGAGAGCAATATCGCTCAATTTCTGGGGCAAACCATCCGCCTCCGCTTCACCTTGCGAAATGGACGTTTTTACGCTTACTGGTTCGATTCAACCTCGACTTAATCTTGAAAGGGGTACAAAGATGAAAGGTATTGTTTTTTTAGGTAACCGCCAATGTGCTGTCAAAGAGGTTCCTACCCCGGAGCCGGGGAATGGAGAAGTTCGGATCAAGATGAAGGTATCGGGGATCTGTGGCAGCGATCTCCACGTGTATCGACCTGCGGAACCGAGAGATTGGGTCCAAGGGCACGAATCGTCCGGGATTGTTGAAAAATTGGGACCGAATGTGACCAATCTCAAGGTGGGTGACCGTGTGACCGTCCATCACCATCAAGGGTGTGGACAGTGCTACTACTGTTCATTGGGAGATTTTGTATGGTGCCCGGACGATAAGGTGGTCAGCGGGGCATTCGGCGAGTATGTCGTTGCGAATGAACGGAATTGTGTGGTACTCCCGGATCAGATTGACTTCATCGACGGTCCCTTTTTCGCCTGTGTCGGAACAACAGCATACGCCGCCTTGAGGCGACTCGGGGTAGAACAGTATTTCCCGCAAACGATCGCCGTATACGGTTTGGGACCTGTCGGGTTGAGCACCGTGCGCATTGCAAAATCAATGGGGGCGCGGGTTATCGGGGTTGATGTTATGGAGGAACGCATCGAGGTTGCCAAGAGGTGCGGCGCGGATGCTACCGTCAACGCCGCAACGGAAGATCCGGTTGATGCGGTGGTCGCGTTCAGTGGAACGGAAGGTGTAGATTACGTTGTCGAAACCTCCGGTAGCACCGGCGGTCGAAGTAGCATTATCCCGTCACTTCGCCGTGAGGGGAAAGCCGCACTTGTCGGTGTCGGAAGCGATGACAAGGTCATCAATCCGGGCGATATGGTTTATCGCCGAATCACCCTGATGGGGTCTGTCGTATTTCCGATTGGATGGCTGAAGGATTTCGTGCGATACTGCGCCCAAACAGGATTGACGTTCGCACCTGCGGTGACGCATCATTTCCGCGTTGATGACGGCGTCGAGGCACTCCGCGTCGCCGACGAATCAAGATGCGGCAAGGTGGTATTTGATTGGGATTAGTGATTTTAAAAAACAAGGATAAATACAATGGAAACTACAGTCAAACTGTGGCTGGACAAAAGCCGTAAAAAACTTCAAGCGGGAAACTTCACGGAAGCTGATCTTCAACGGCTAGAGATGCTTCTGATCGAACCAAGACAAATGGTGCTGTATCTCTATTCAAAGTCGACAAATATGCGTTCAGCGATTGCCAGTTGGGCACTGTATGATCCGACAGTGCCGTATGAACCCACCTTGCCCTCACAGGACACACCATACGATTCGGTTATCGAAGCGGTCAACGACGGATGGCGGATTGTTCAATTTCCGAGAGCGGAACTCTACCAATTTTCGGATATTGACAACACCTATCTAGGTTACGAATTCATCTTGGAAAAATCGACTTCAGACTTGTAACAGGAGGAAACGATGAACGATATTCAACCCACTATGGACGACAGCCAAGTGATGGATTTTGTTTCGAGGGGTTCCGTGGTGCTGGAAGGGGTCGTCTCAGACGAATTTAATCATCAGTGCGAAGCTTTGCCGGGCGGCAGCATAAACGAATTCGCTTGTACTCCCGGATTTCGGAACGAAGTGCTTTTGCACCCGGAAGTCGCTGGCGTTGCTCGCTCTCTGCTCGGACGGAATTTATTCATTCCGATAACCGCGCACCATCATCTGTTCAAAGAAGCACACACCGGACAGACATGGCACTCCGATGGCCTCTCCGAACACGGTTACGGCGTCAATCATCTGCAATGCTACTACTATCCACGGGACGTTACACTTGAAGACGGTCCCACAATGGTGCTTCCCGGTTCTCATCATCGATTGGTTGACCGAGAGGCAATCGCCCATTACGGCGACATTTTGGGGCAGGCCTCCTTGACTGTTCCTGCCGGGACAGTTGTTTTGACGCACTACGGTATCTGGCACAAAGCGGGACCAAAGTTGAACGCAAAACGTCGCGGAATGATTAAATTTTCGTACTTCCGAAATTCGCCGCCGAAGCGGGATTGGCTGATAGAGTCGGAGGAGATACCGCCTTACGCCAACCGAGAGCGACACCCTTACGCCAACGAAGTCGAATCTTATCGCGACCTCGCACGACGCCAACGCACATGGGATTGGCTATGCGGGGTGGATACAAATCTAGATGTCAGCCACGGTGCCAAACTCTTCATCAACGCTCGCCCGCTCAACGAGATCGTGAACGAATAGGAGAAGACTCACCATGAAAGTGCTAATTGTCGGAGGGGCGGGGCATGTCGGGACCATGACGCTGCCCTACATGAAATCACATCACCAGTTTCGCGTCCTCGACCTCTCCCCACCCAAAGATTCAACCGTCGAATATATCGAAGGCTCGGTCACCGACCCGGAGGTCGTCCAACGTGCGGTCAAGGGAATGGACGCGTTCATCTATATGGTCATGCGCCGTCCCACCGATCACGCTTCATCGGCGGCAGATTTTGATGATGTCATCGCCAACTATCAAGTCAACACAATGGGGCTTCATATTCTGTTGCATGCGGCGAAAGAAGAGGGCATCACGCACGGTGTTTACACCAGCACGTTCACCGTCCATGAACGGACGCGCAATAAATTTCCATCTGAAGAAGAGGTTCCACTCGATAATCCCGGCGTGTACGGCTTGACAAAAGGTTTTGGGGAACGGATCTGTCAATACTTCTGCCGTGAACACAGTATGTCGATCATCGCCATGCGAATCACCGGTCCTTCCACCCGTCAGCAGTGGATCGAGAAACGCGGACAACCCAAGTCCGATCACGTCCATATCTGGGCGACAGATGAGGAAGATCTCGCGCGGGCTTACCTTGCGGGGCTTTCCGTCGAACATACCGGCTTTGACGCCGTTTTCATTGCCGGTGACGAGGAACAGGGTGAGATTAATCTGTCAAAAGCCAAGCGACTACTCGGTTGGGAACCATCAACGCACACCTATGTGAAAACTGATTAATCCTATAGTAATAGGCATACTCCGTATACCGTAACCCTTGTGCAAGTTACGGTACAGTAGAGTGTGCCTACATATTGTCCTCACGTCTATTGGTCATGTAGTTCTATCTCCACGGTCACCTGCACACCCATTGCCGCCTACCTCCCCAACTGTCTAAAAAGCATGAAGTCTATTTTTCCCCTATGTTTCCTACTGTTTCTCATCAGCAGCCTTGCCGCCGCAGACCCGCTTCAGTTTACATCAGTCACAAAGGAGGCGGGCATCCACTTCACGCACCACGACGGGGGGAGCGAACTGCTATACTTCATCGAACCTCTCGGTGGGGGCGCAGCATTTCTGGACTACAACAACGATGGACTCCAAGATATCTACTTTGTCAACGGCGCAGACCTCCCTCCATTTCCAAAGGGGCAATCGAATGGGATCGAGCTGCCACGCAACGCGCTCTATCGCAACAACGGTGATGGCACATTCACCGATGTCGCAATGACAGCGGGGGTCGCCGATACAGGCTACGGCATGGGGTGCGCGGTTGGAGACTACAACAACGACGGGTTTCCCGACCTGTACGTGACAAACTTCGGAGCAAACGTCTTTTTCCGTAACAATGGGGATGGTACGTTTACCGATGTCACGACAGAGACAGGCACCGGGGACACGCGCTGGGGGACAAGCTGCGCCTTCGTCGATTACGACAACGACAGCTTTTTAGACCTCTATGTAACAAACTATGTGAAGTATGCCATCGAATCCGATCAGGTTTGCATGAACAAAGGGGTGCGCGTTTACTGTGATCCACGCCTCTATGAGGGGGAATTGGATATCCTCTATCACAACAACGGCGATGGGACATTCACCGATGTGACGGAGATCGCAGGTTTTTCTGAGGCAACGGGACGAGGACTCGCCGTCGCTTGGGGGGATTACGATGACGACGGAGACATGGATGTTTATATCGCCAACGACGCCGACCAAAATTTCCTCTACCGCAACAACGGCGATAGCACCTTTACCGATGTCAGTTTGACCGCAGGCGTTGGGTTCAGCGAAGATGGGGAAGCGGAGAACGGCATGGGCGCTGACTTCGGGGATTACGATAACGATGGCCGCTTGGATCTCGTCATTACCAACTTCCAAGATCAGACAAACACCCTCTACCACAACGAGGGAGGCGGGCTATTTTCGGATGTGAGCTATGCGTCAAAGATTGGGACAATTAGTTTGCCTCACTTGGCGTGGGGTGTAAGTTTCTGCGATTACAACAACGACGGTTTTCAGGATCTGTTCATCGCCAACGGACATCTGGACGAGAACGTTCAGGTATTCAACCCGACTGGCTTTTATCAACAGCCCAATCTGCTCTTCCGAAACAATGGAGATGCCACCTTTGACGAAGTCGGTGTTGATTTAGGCTCTGGTATGGGTTTGGAAAAGGTCAGTCGCGGCTTCGCGTACTCTGACTACGACAACGACGGCGATCTCGATCTGCTCGTAACGAACCTGAAGGGGGCTCCAGACCTATTGGAGAATAGGGGAGGACAGAATGCGTGGTTGACCCTCAAACTGATTGGTACGCGCAGCAATCGGGATGCAATCGGGGCACGGGTCAAGGTAACGACCGGAAACCTAACACAGATTCGGGAGGTTCGGAGTGGCTCAAGCTACCTATCGCAGAATGACATGCGATTGCACTTTGGACTAGGGAAATATCGCCGAGTTGACCGGGTGGAGATCCGATGGCCCAGTGGTTTGCAAGAACAGCTTGAAGGGGTTGAAGCAAATCAGAGCCTCACATTGGTCGAGGGGAGCGTAAAATCGAGCCGGTAGGAGCGGTGTCACAACGTCCGAGAACCGGACTCACCCCTGCTCCCACATTCAGGACCTATTTGACAATCACCATCCGCCGTGACGCAGAATAATCCCCCGTCCGCAGTTGATAGAAATAGACCCCACTTGCTACCGATTCCCCGCTTTCGTTGCGGCCGTCCCAATACGCCGCCTTTGACCGATCCGTGTAATACCCCGCAGGTTGATGTCCCAAATCTAATTGACGCACCATCGCGCCGTTCGTACCATAAATGGTGACTTGGACATCGGCAGCGTGAGCGAGATGATACGGTATCCACGTCTCTGGGTTAAACGGATTCGGGTAGTTGGGCAACAGAGCATTTTCTTTCGGAGTCAACGCAGTGAGGAGTTGCTCAAGGAAGAGAACCCCCCTTTGCGAAGTTGCGTCCGTGAGGTGTAGACCCTGTGCTTGGTTCAGCCAGTCCTCGACATCGGCAGCGTTCAGCATTGTAAGAGTTTGTGGATGCACCGAAGGCGCGGCTGCCGTATCGCCGATCATGCCAGCAACCGTGACAAGATCGAAAATATTGACGACTCCATCCCCGTTGATATCAGCATCATTTTGTTCCCTCTGCCCAAACCGTGCAGCAACGATTACTAAATCTTGGGCGTTCACCACGCCATCGCGATTCACATCTCCGAACAGCAGTAGTGGTTCCGTTGTGGGGGTGATCTCCCACAGGAGCACCGTACCGTCCGAACTCCCACTGGCAAGCGTGTTTCCATCCGGACTGAACGCGATGCTCCTGACCATCCTCGTATATCCAGTGAAGGTCTCCTTGTGTGCACCTGTCATGGCATCCCACAGACGGATAGTTCCGTCCGTGCTGCCCCCGGCGATCGTGCTACCATCTGGACTGAACGCAATGCTCCTCAGCCTCGCATGCCCGATAAGTGTATCCTTGTGTTCGCCTGTCACGGCATCCCACAGACGGATAGTAGCGTCGTAACCTCCACTTGCGACTGTCCCTCCATCCGGACTAAACGCGACGCTATAGACCCGATTCGTATGTCCAGTGAGGGTCCGCTTGTGTTCACCCGTGACGACATCCCACAGACGGATGGTAGTGTCATAACTCCCACTGGCGAGCAGCTGTCCATCCGGACTAAAGGCGACACTAGCGACCTGACCCGTATGCCCAGTAAGGGGCTGTTTATGTGTACCTGCTACGACATCCCACAGAAGCACCGTCCTGTCCACATGCCCACTTGCCAGTGTAGTCCCATCTGGACTGAACGCTACGCTATAGATTATACCCTGATGCCCGCTAAGGATCTGCTTG
Organism: Candidatus Poribacteria bacterium; assembly: GCA_965247655.1. Lineage (GTDB taxonomy): Bacteria > Poribacteria > WGA-4E > WGA-4E > PCPOR2b > PCPOR2b. Next base: position 4,969,205 of record OZ252032.1, read on the forward strand.
TATTCACCCGTGACGACATCCCACAGGATCACCGTGCCGTCTACACTACCACTAGCAAGTGTGTTCCCATCTGGGCTAAACGCTACGCTATAGACTTCAAGCCCATGCCCACCCCATCTCTGTATGCCTTCATCTGTGTAAGACCAATGCCCAGCAAGCATCTGTTTGTGTTCACCCGTGATGACATCCCATAACCGTGCCGTGTAGTCCACATGCCCACTTGCGAGCGTGTTTCCATCCGGACTGAATGCGACGCTCCAGACATCATTCGTATGCTCGGTAAGGGTTTGCTTATGTTCACCTGTATCGGCATCCCACAAATGGATAGTGCCGTCCCAACTTGCGCTTGCCAGCGTTCCCCCATCAAGACTAAAAGCTACGCTAGTGATTAGATCCGTATGTCCGGTGAGCGTCCATCGATGTGCCCCGGTCACAGCATCCCATAAACGGATGGTTCTGTCGGACCCCACACTTGCCAGTGTTCCCCCATCAGGACTAAAAACTATGCTAGAGACACTAGATATATGCCCTGTGCGGGTCTGCTGGGTGAGGGTCTGCTTGCGTTCACCCGTGACAATATCCCACAGACGGATTTCCCCGCCCCTACTCCCACTGGCGAGTGTGCTACCCTCCGGGCTGAACGCAACGCTACCAACAACAGATGTATGCCCGGTGAACGCCTGCTTGTGTTCACCCGTGACAGCATCCCACAGATCAATCTTCCCACCACTCCCACTTGCGAGCGTGCTACCATCCGGGCTATACGCGATGCTATTAAACTCCCACTCATGCGCGGTGAGTATCCACTTGTATTCACCCGTGATAATATCCCACAGACGGATCTCCCCACCATCCTCACTGGCGAGGGTATTCCCATCTGGACTGAATGCGATGCTCCAGATTCCCTCCGTATGCCCGGTAAGTGCCCCCTTGTATTCACCCGTGCCGGCATCCCACAGACGGATGGTCTTATCATGACTACTACTAGCGAGTGTGGTGCCATCTGGACTAAACGCGACGCTAGTGACCGAATTCGTATGCCCAGTGAGCAGGGTAACCTCTTGATAGGTCCCCGTATCATAGAGCCAAATTCCAATAGTGCTGGCAACCGCCAGACGAGTGCCGTCCGGAGAATATGCGATATTACCAGATATCCGTCCTTTACCAAGGCGTGCTTTGGCACCTTCGGGTAAACCCCATCGCGTGTAATCTTGGGCAAAGGTGTTTGGTAAAAACATGAGCATTCCAAAGATAAGTGTAAATATGGAAAAAAGCATTGTTTTCATGGGTAACTGCTCCTAATTTACATCAATTGTTGAGGGCATTGACTCGCTCAGCATCTACAGTTCTCTTTGACCCTATTTCTCCTGCCGATTTGTGCGCTTACTTGACAATCACCATCCGCCGCAACGCGGAATGATCCTCCGCCTGGAGTTGGTAGAAATAGACCCCGCTTGCCATCGATTCACCGCTTTCGTTGCAGCCATCCCAATACGCCGCCTTTACCCGATCCGTGTAATACCCCGCAGGTTGATGCCCCAGATCTAATTGACGCACCATCGCACCCTTTGTATCGTAAATGGTGACTTGGACATCGGCGGCATGAGCGAGTTGATACGGTATCCACGTCTCTGGGTTGAACGGGTTTGGGTAGTTATGCAACAGTGCCGTCTTTTTAGGGGTCAACGCGGCAAGGAGTTGTTCCAGCACCGCAATGCCGCGCAGATAGACAGGATCTGCCAGTGCCATTTGCTGCGCTTGAATCAGCCAACCTTCGACCTCGACGGCGGTGAGCCTCGCAAGTGCCTGTGGGTTCACTGAAGGCGCGGATGCCGCATTGCCGATCACGCCAGCAACCGCGACGAGATCCAAAATATTGACTACCCCATCCCCGTTGACATCAACACCATTCTGTTCTGTCAACCCGAAACTTGAGCCAATAATCGCCAAATCCAAAGTGTTCACCACGCCATCGCGGTTGACATCTCCGAACAGTAGTGGTTCCATTGTGGGGGTGATTTCCCACAAGAGCACTGTGCCATCGGCACTCCCACTTGCAAGTGTAACGCCATCCGGACTAAACGCGATGCTTCTAATCCACGACGTATGCCCAGTGAGAATCCGTTTGTGTGCCCCTGTGGAAACATCCCACAGATGGATGGTATCGTCATAACTCGCACCTGCAAGTGTACCTCCATCCGGGCTGAACGCTACGCTACCGACTCCAGACATATACCCTGCGAGCGTTTGCTTGTATCTACCCGTTACTCCATCCCATAGACGGATGGTAGCATCCCTACTCCCACTTGCGAGCGTCGTACCATCCGGACTGAACGCAATGCTATAGACCCGACCCATATGCCCTGTAAGCGTCTGCTTGTGTTCACCCGTGCCGGCATCCCATAGACGGAGGGTCTTGTCATAACTCGCACTTGCAACTGTCCCTGCATCCGGGCGGAACGCGACGCTAGTGACAAAATTCGTATGTCCAGTGAGTTTCTGCTTATGTTCGCCCGTGACAACATCCCACAGCCGCGCCGTACCGTCTTGACTCCCACTTGCGAGCGTGTTACCATCCGGGCTAAACGCAACACTATAGATCGGAGACCTATGCCCACCGAGTATCTGCTTGCGTTCACCCGTCATGAGATCCCACAGCCAGATGGTAGAATCCACACCAGCGCTTGCGAGTGTGTTGCCATCCGGGCTAAACACAACGCTATAGACCTCCGACCCATACCCTCCTGAGAGCGTCTGCCCGTGTTCACCCGTGCCTGCATCCCACAGCCCCACCGTGCCGTCCACATTCCCACTTGCGAGCGTGGTGCCATCCGGGCTAAGCGCGATACCATAGATCTCATTCGTATGCCCGGTGAGCGTCCGCTTGTGTTCACCTGTGGCGGCATCCCACAGCCGGATAGTTCCGTCCACACTCCCACTTGCGAGCGTGTCTCCATCCGGGCTAAACGCAATACCATAGACCTCAGCCGTATGCCCGGTGAGTTTCTGCTTATGTTCACCCGTCACGGCATCCCACAGATGGACGGTTCCATCGGGCGCACCCCCACCACTGGCAAGCGTATTTCCATCCGGGCTAAACGCAACGCTATAGACAAAAGAGGTGTGCCCCTCAAGGGTTTGCTTGCGTTCACCTGTTACGCCATCCCACAGATGGATAGTTCCACTCGACCAACCTCCACCACTAGCGAGTGTTTCCCCATCCGGGCTGAAGGCAATACTAAAAAACGAAATCTTATGCCCGATTGTCCCCTTGTGTTCACCCGTGAGGAAATCCCATAGCCGGATAGTCCCGTCATCACTCCCACTAGCAAGCGTATTTCCATCCGGGCTGAACGCTACGCTCCAGACCGAATCCGTATGCCCGGTAAGTGTCTGCTTGTGTTCACCCGTTATACCTTCCCACAGGCGAATTTCCCCATAACTCCCACTTGCGAGCGTGTTTCCATCCGGGTTGAACGCTACACTATTGACCTCCCACTCGTGTCCCGTGAGGGTTTGCTTGTGTTCACTCGTGAGGACATCCCATAGCCGGATAGTCTTGTCATAACTCCCGCTTGCCAGGGTATTTCCATCCGAGCTAAATGCGACACTCTTGACCAAATCCGTGTGTCCTGTGAGTAGAGCAACCTCTTGATGGGTCCCTGTATCATAGAGCCAAATACCGATACCACTAGCAACAGCGAGCAGAGCACCATCGGGGGAATACGCAATATTACCAGATATTAGTCCTTTACCAAGGCGGACTTTGGCACCTTCGGGTAAACCCCATTGTGTGTAATCTTCGGCAAAGGTGTTTGGTAAAAACAGGATCATCCCAAGGATAAGCGTGAGTGTAGAAAATTGCATTGTTTTCATTATAGGTTCTGTTGACCTTTCAATGGAGCCAGATAAAATCCGACGCCAATCGTTGCCGAGCGAAATTCAATTGGTACATTAACCATACGCAATTTAGATGCCACAATTATCTTGAACCGTGTGAAGCGTATTATGCAGAAAAGCAAGTACTTCGGCAAACCCGTTTTCTGAGGGACTTTGCGCCTGCTTTTGACATGAGTTGAGATTGCACAGGAAGGGTCGTGTACATAGAGAGGTTGTCGCAGCTATGCTACACCGCCGTCGCAAAAATGCCACGCCGGTACTTGGAATGGGTAAGTCAACTTCGATTGTGAATGGGTGTAGGTTAGAACAGCTTGGGTTATTACAGCACCAAAATCGAGGAGGTTTATAATCCCCTCCTCGTTGACGCCCTTTATCGGTGCAAGTCCCACAGGAGCAACGTTCCGTCCCGTGACCCGCTTGCGAGGGTGCTGCCATCCGGACTGAACGCTAAGTCCCAGATGAACCACTGACCATGACCAGTGAGTGTTTGCTTGTGAACGCCTGTGGCGACATCCCACAGACGGATGGTGGGGTCGTCGTCGTCACCCCCACTTGCAAGGGTAGTGCCATTTGGACTATACGCAATACTCATCACAGCCTCCCCTGCAAATGAAGTTGTGGCCTGTCCTGTGACAACATCCCAGAATTTCACCCCGTCATAGGTTGCACATGCGAGGGTGCTGCCGTCCGGACTGAACGCTAAGTCCCAGATGAACCACCGCGGACCATGACCAGTGAGATTTTTGAGATGCTCCCCTGTGATACTATCCCACAACCGCACTCTGCCGTCACTACTCCCACTTGCCAAGGTAGTCCCATCAGGACTGAAGGCAATGCTCGTAATCCCTCCTGTATGTCCTGTGAGCGTCTGCTTGTGCTTACCCGTGGCGACATCCCACAGACGGATGGTGGTGTCCACACTCCCACTTGCAAGCGTGCTGCCATCAGGACTGAATGCCACACTATAGACCGTAGTCGTATGTCCTTTGAGTGTCTGTTTGTGTTCACCTGTGGCGGCATCCCACAGACGGATAGTATCGTCCCCACTCCCACTTGCGAGCGTGGTGCCCTCCGGGCTAAACGCGACGCTATAGACCTCTGCCCTATGTCCCTTGAGTCGCCTAAGTTCTTCACCGGTTTGTGCATCGTGTATCAAGATCCCGATAGAACTGGCAACTGCCAGACGACTGCTATCTGGAGAATAGGCTACCCCATGTATATCACGTATGCCAAAGCGGGCTTTGGCACCTTCAGGCAAACTCAATTCCTGAGAATCTTGGACGAAAATGTCTGGCTGAAATAGAGATGGTCGAGCTATAGTCAAAATAACTAGGACGACTATTACAATTGAAAGGACCAAAACGATTAGTATGGAAAATTGCGTTGATTTCATTCGTGAGATCTCCTATGCACATAAATGTTTGAGGATATTGACCCACCCAGCATCTACAGATCTCTTCAACCCTATTTCCCAGCAGGCTCGCTGCCCTTCAATTTCGCATTGTTTTCTCGAACCAGTTCAGCAACCGCCGGTTCAAGGGCTCTCCCTCGCACATTCGCCTTGCGAATCACGCCTTCACCATCAATGAGGTAGGTGTGCGGAATGGCATTGATGCCGTACATCCCCGCCATCTGATTCCGCCAACCATTTCCATCGAAAAACTGGGGCCAAGTAATCCCCTCCTTCTCTAGGTAACCCACCAGTGTATCCCGACTCTCATCGAGGCTAATGCCGATAATTTGGAAGTTTTCATCCTTATATTTCTCGTACACCTGCTTCACGTTAGGCATTTCAGCGACGCACGGTCCGCACCAAACCGCCCAGAAGTCAAGTAGTACCACCTTGCCGCGATATTGCTCCAGCGACAGGTCGTTGTCGTCGAGATCTTTCATATTGAAATCAATTGCTTTTTTCCCAACCAGTCCATCCGGTCGACCTCCGTATAAGGCTCTTGTGGGAACCTCGCCGGTGCGGTTCCCCTTTTCTAGTGCCAGCAACCGCTTCGCAGTCTTCGCAGACGCACGCGAGCCGTACTTTGGGTGTTCAATTAGTTGACGGTACGCTGCATCCGCTTTGTCGTGTTGACCGAACTGGTCATAGGCTAACCCCATCTCCAGCAGAGCAGGCGCGAAATAAGTGGCTTTGGGATAGTCTTCTACAAGTTGTTGGTAAGCCTTAACCGCCTCCTCGGCATCACCTGCTTGGGTCAGTGCGTTGCCGAAGATGTAGTAGACCTGATCAATTCTTTTGTATTCCGGGTGCTCTGCGATAAACGCACGTGATTTCTGAATCAGCATATTGAGTCCAGCCGGTTCGCTGTTTTGGCGAATCATTTTATGGAGTCGCTTGATCTCTTGATACTTGTAGCTGGCTTTGATTGAAGCCGCATCAACGGAAGAGATGCAAAGCGTTGTGATTATACAGCCAACCACGGCAAGTAACAGATAGCGGTGGAAGTCATTGTGAGAACGCATAGTAATACCTCCTGTTCGATTTGATGGGGTATGGGACCTGTCCCACTCCGATAGCATAACGTAACTGCGTCACTCTTAGGGCCTTATGCTAGTTCCTAAGGCACTGGAAAAGCCAACTCTTTAATCTGTAAAAACGCCTCTTTTTTGCATAGCTGATTGAGATAAATGCCTAGCGTATGAGCGGTGAGTTTGGAGTATAACCGGGTGCATAACCCCCAGAAACTATGAGCATGATTCTTTTGTATATGAAATTGTTCAGTCAATTGACCATTAACCGTTTCAACTATCTGCCTAATTTCGTTAATCCACCGCTTGGTTTGTCTGGAAATCTGCTGTTTCTGGTTGCGTCGGGGCACCGTTATCAACTTGATACGGTTGAGTTGGTCTAATTGGTCTTTGACTTGGTTGCTAATATAGGCTTTATCCCCTATCACTTGCTTATCTTGGTGTCCAGAGAGCAATTCGTAGCCAACAGACAAATCGGTTGCAGAAGCAGAGGCAAGTTCAAAATCAACAATCACTCCACTTGCGGTGACTAACAGATGAAGTTTATAGCCAAAAATGGTCTGTTTCTTCGACTCTACCCGCCCATAATTGGCACCATAGCATGACCAATCATTTGATGACGAAGGCACCAGATGAAACTGAATGACTGGAATCGGTAAACTATCAATAATACACAGGTTCTCTGACGCTGTTTCAATGTCTGACAAGAGCATCTGTCGAATCCGATTGAGGATTGCCCCCAAATTGCGTCTGCGCCGGTTGAGTCGGGACTGACAAGGCAGTCTAGGGAACAGATGGGGGTGCTGGCTAAAGTCGGATAGCAATTGTGTTTCGATGTCCCACCCCTTACATTCGGCAACCAATATCATAGTGATTAACTCACTATCGCTACATGGGGGAGGGGGGCCTGGGCGTCGGAGTAATGGTTCGAGTTTTATCAGAATGTCATCAACAATGACATAAGTCCATAGACAGAGGTCACCAAAATCGGTTATCATAGGGGTATCCTCCAGTTTTAGATGGGGTATCAAGTTCATCTATAAACAGACTGGAGGACTTTTTAGCTCCCCTTTTTTTACTTCCCATAAAAAAAGGGGAGCTAACTAGCATAAGGCCCTCTTATTGAGTGAGTACCTGCTGATAAGAACAATTCAGTAATAGTTTAATCTCTTCAACCTGTACAGCTTGTAAAAACGCTTTCACGGGTTCCGGCGTTGACCTATCTCCATCTGCAGCCTGACACCAGTCAACGAATCGAAAGGCATCCCAATCTTCTGCTTTCTCGATTGTCTCCGCATAATGGGCGAGCGAGTCCGATTCAATGGAACGCGCTTGGACCAATACTAACGCTCGTTCACGCAGCTCAAAGGAGATGGTATGAATCCCAACACGCCTAAACCAGTACTTCGCGTTGCTATAGTCTGGCTCACGACGATGCATAATGCCGTGCCAATAGCTGCCCGTTTTGCTTTCGATATCCTGCGAGATTGTGTGTGACGCATCAAGCGCATCGTTCCAGAGCAGCAAACCGCTCTGCAAAGCATCTCCCATCGTTGAATCCTTAACGGATTGCCCATCAAAGAGCGTCTCTAATGAAAGATCTTGAATTTGATGGGTGAGCTCGCTGTCCCATTCTTCCCTTGGGGCGAGAGGCGGCAGTGGGTCGCGGGTTTCCAGTTTCTGTACAATACCTGCAATTGTCAATGAATATTCCAAACTCATGACACTCTCCTTTACGTAGCGATACTACGATTGCTTGCCCCCTTCAGCGATGGCGAGCAACTCCTCGTCTGACAACTCTAGATCTACCGGCTCAGAGAGCGGTTGCGCTATCTTGTACGGTGTTTTCGCATAGATTTCAACAACATTGTCATCGGGATCGTAGCAGTAAATGGCAAGGGCGATGCCATGACTGACGATACTGCGAAAACGCACGCCCTCCTGCTTCAGTCGATGGTAAAACTGCTTCAGGGTTGGCAGATCTTCCACGATGAAGGACACCTGTTGAATAACCTTTGCCCCCGGTGCCACGTCCCTGCCTGGACAGAGAGCAACTTCGTGGTGTTCCTCATCTGGCTGTGCACTGAGGAAGGTGATGTTACCGTCAGGGTCTTCGTCGGTAACGGTGAGTCCCAAGATGCGAGTGTAAAAATCTTTGGACAGTTGCAGGTCGGTGCAGTAGATACCTACATGGCCCAGTTCTTTAACGGCTAACATATTTCTCTCCTCCTGTTCTGAAAACAACGAATTAGCAAGGGATTCGCCCCGATAAGATCGGGAGGCTGTAGGGAACAACGATCGTTGTTCCCTGCTTCTAAACGGGATTTACATCCACTCATCCTAAATAGCGTGAATCCAGAATAGACATCCTTAATTTAGCACACTTTCCCCAAATAAGTCAACCTGCGTAATTTCTGCCGAAAGTTCTCGGCTTTTCGCTGGATCAACTGGCTGAAAACTGATATAATCGTGGCTGTGGTCGTTCAATCCAACCAACGAGGGGTTGCAAAAACAATACATGGAAATTTTTTGGAAAATCCCGTTAATTCTCGTTACCGGTGTTTTCGCCGGCTTCCTCAACACCGTCGCCGGTGGCGGTTCACTACTCACCCTCCCTGTTCTAATTGATCCAGTTGTTTTCAACTTACCCCATGCAACAGCCAATGGCACCAACAGAATCGCAGTTTTCATACAGAATGCCAGCGGAATTATGGGGTTCCGCCGCAAAGGCGTTTCCGATTTTGGATATAGCGCGCTCCTTGCCCTGCCAGCACTTGTGGGGGCATGGTTTGGCGCGAAAATTGCCGTTGAGATGAATGACATAATTTTCAACCGCGTTCTCGCTGGCATCATGATTGCGATGCTGTTTTTGACCCTTTTTAACCCAACCAAGAAGTTACAAAGTGAAACTGCAAATCTGAGCCTAACCCGCAAAATCATCGGGATGCTTGTCTTCTTTTTCGTAGGTATTTACGGTGGCTTTATTCAGGCAGGGGTAGGGTTCACCATCATTGCAGCACTGACGCTGACGAACGGTTTCGATCTGGTTCGCACCAACGCAATCAAGCTATTTGTGGTACTTATTTATACTATCATCGCGCTGTATGTCTTTATTAAGAGCGGAAATGTCAATTGGTCTCTTGGGTTGACCCTTGCCGTCGGGAATGCTACAGGTGCTTGGATTGGTAGTCACTGGGCAGTCGCCAAAGGGGATAAGTGGATTCGGGTTGTTCTAGTTGTCGCCGTGGTGGCGTTTGCAATTCGGCGCTTTTGGGAGACGCTTGGATAGGAAAGAGATTGTTCCCTGTGGGCAGGCGATGGTCTGCCCTTACGCGTCCTCGTCATCTTCATCGATCTGCGCCAGCAATTGCTCTACAGCGACATCGAGTTGGCTGTCTATCCCTTGTGCAGCTTCACCAAGCGTCCGGTCAACTTGAACATCGACCGGACGGGCGGTGCCTTCCGTATTCTCACCCTCCAAGGTTGTGACCCTTAACCGGGGTAAACGAAAGATTGTGCCATCAAGTAACCCCCAACCCCAAGTCCAGATGACCGCGCCGGCTGTGGGCATACCGACTACCTTACCGAGTCCCAACTTTCGGAATCCCTCGCTAAACATCTCCGCATTGCTTCCCGAGTGTTCATTGGTGATAAGGATAACAGGCTGTTCCAAGATGCGATTGCCTGCAAGATTGGTGTCTGTTGTAGTGATTAAACCACGATAATTCGATTGGGTATAGGCTCTGCGGTGCAGAACATCGAGGATGAAAGGCGCGATATGTCCACCGGGGTTAAACCGAACATCGATCACAACCCCTTCTCTGTCGTGCATTTCAGTATCAAGGTCGGCAATGAACTGGAGATAGGCTTCAAAGGACATCTCGCGGATGTGAACATATCCAAGCCGTCGGTTGCTTTTTTCGTGGACGTATGCCTCGTTCCAACGCACCCATTCCTTGTAGCGCAAGTTTCGATGCTGACCGTCGTCAATAGGCTGGACGGTGAGCTCGCGGGCACCCTCAAGCTGAGGCGTATCGTTGAGTTTCACAGTCACCCGTTTCCCCTGTTTTCGTTGGAGTTGTTCAGATAGGTTGACCCCTCGGTTGAGGAGGATCCCATCAATCGCAACCAGATATTCTCCAATCTGTGCGGGTTCTTCTGGAAGCGTTAGTGGAGATTCGGGGATGATTTCGGAAATCTTGAAGCGTCCATCCCTTTCCAACGTTTCTCGATCGAAATCCGCACCGAGAAAGCTATCTGGTGCCTTGTCAGTCCGACCCCCGGCACCGAGATGGGATGCGTTCAATTCCCCAACCATGAGATTCAAAAGTTCACGGAAGTCCGCCTGCGTTTGCACGCTTTCCGCCATCGGACGAAACGTCTGGCGTATCTGTTCCCAATCACAGCCGTGGAACTGTGGATCGTAAAATCCATCCCGAATCAACCCCCACGCTTCGTCGAAGGCTTGCATCTTTTCGAGATGAAAGTTGACTTGGATCTCTGCTCTCGTATCCAATGCCCTTGCATCCCCCTCCTTCGCGCCATCTTCGCCCATCCCCGCGGAATGGATGCGTCCTCCATCGGTGTAGTAAAACTTTTTGCCGTTTGGTATGAAATGCACGTTACCTTTTCCGTTGGCAGTTCCTGTCAATTGCTTGGGAAGTTCACCGGGCTTATCCTCCTCAAGTGACAGACTCCACAGGTTCGGCTGCCCTGTCATGGCGGCACGGAGGATGAGGGTTTTGCTGTTAGGACGAACACTTTCAGCCACAGCATTCAACTTGAAATCAGTGAGGAAACGGAGGCGGTGTTTAATTCCGTCAAACTCAATCTCAACCGGCTCAATTTTCTTTTCGGGCTTCTTATCCTTTGCTTTTTTGTCATCAGTGTCCCCTTCGTTTTCTGATTCGTCCGAGTTTTCAGTCGCTGAATCGGCTTCCTCCGTCTCGCTGGGCTCCACTTCAGGCGGCTGCGGGGTGTCCTGCTTTTCCTCTCCGTTCCGAGAGTCCTCGACCTGAAATAGCCGATCAAAATCATCTTCCTTGAAAACGGGTCGAATCGGCTTTAGATCTACTCGCGCAATTTGCGACTCAGTGCGGTACTGTCCTGTGTTAAAGATGATAAATTTTCCGTCGGGAGACCAAAGGATGTCATCTGTGCTAATATTGCTCAAGAAGGTCAGTTGCTTGGGAGTATCCGCTTCGATATGCTGGACATAGAGGTTGCTGAAGAAGTTGGTATCTGTTGCGATAAAGGCTAGCCACTGGCTATCCGGCGCCCACTCAAACTCTGTTGGCTGAGGTATACTTATAAAAGCCTGATTGGTGATGAAAGATCGCTTCTCCTTCGTATCTGCATCCATCAACCAAATTTCGCCATCGCCCCTCGTTGTGTCAGGATTCAAAGGGACTTGAATATAAGCAAGCCACTTCCCGTCGGGTGAGAACTTTGGTGCGTATTTCTGCTCCGGCGAATCCGTCAGTTGGATTTCTACCCGATCTTTGAAGTGATATTGAAAAATCTCGTTGTGCCCTGTCCGATCCGAGATGTAAACCACGCGGTCGCTTTCAGGGTACCACTGCAATTGGCTCTCGCGGAAAGGGGTGTCCGTAACCTTGAACGAATCTCCTTCCTTTTTGACCTTATCCCCTTTGTCTGCCAAATCCGCGAAGACTTCGCCATGAACAATGAAGGCGACCTTCTTACCATCAGGGGCGAGTTCAAATTCGTTGATGCCGGAGATGTAGCTATGATGCTGAATTGGGTTCGATTTTTCATCGGTCTGAAGGATAATCTCCACCGGCTCAGAGGCGCGGCTTTCAAGGTTCAACCTCCAAATCTGAAAATCGCGTTCAAAAACGATCCACCTACCATCCGCAGAAATGGAAGGACGCAACACCCGCCCATCAGCAAAGTGAGTAAACTGTTCGATTTCCGCATCGCCTTCCAGCGTCATATACCAGATATTTTCCTCACCGTCGCGGTCGCTCAGGTAGTAAAGCCCAGTGCCGCCAGTATTCCACATCGGTCTTAGGTTTTTGCCAAGATATTGTGTCAATCGACGGTGGTCGTCCGCCCTAACCGCCTCACTGACTATCCAGATATCAGAATGCCCGGAGGGATGCTGCCCATGTCGCCACCATGGAGATCCGTTATTGTTAAAAGCCAACGTCTTCCCATCGGGCGAGATTGCTAGATTGTAGTGCGTTTCCCGCGGATCACCGGCAACTTGGATTGGTGTACCTCCATTGACATGAATCTTATAACTCGCACTTTGAAGTCCATCATAATCGGAGGTAAAGTAGAGCCATTGCCCATCTGGGGACCAGCAAGCAGGTGGGACAGATTCGTTGTGATAAGTCAAGCGTTTCGGTGGCTGGTTCGATTGGAGGGGAATAGTGTAAATATTTCCACCGCCTGTGCGCTGAGATGCAAACGCCAATTGCGTCCCGTCGGGAGAGAAGATTGGATCTGAATCATTGCTTGCGTGAGATGTTATGCGGCTTGCCTCTCCACCGCCTGCGGGGACAATCCAGACATCCCCCGCGTAGCAGAAAGCAATTTTGCTCGCGTCCGGCGAGAAGGCGGGCTGCCGCAAATATGGGAGATTTCCGCTTGTGCTTTTTTCATCCGATTTCATCAATATGCTTTCGCCTTCTTCTGCTTGGACTGATGCTGTTTTCAGGTGACGGTGAGAAGTCAGAGCCGCGCTTCGGAGGCTACACCCCCCACCGTACGTTTCGTGTAGGTTGAAAACTCTCGGAACGGAGAGGGAATTCCAATTCCCGACTATTGCGTCGGTTTCTGACTTACGTTAGATTAATCAAAATCCCGCTTCGTAACCAGATACTTTTTCACCGCATCGTGATTCAGGGTATACCCCAATCCGGGGCGATCCGGCACCAGAAAACAGCCATCTTCAAATGGGAAGTCCTCATTGACTAGGGTGTTCTCCCAAGCCATGGGACCAACCATATCGTAAGGTTGAGTCAGATGGGGCATGCAGGCAGCCACATGCAATCCCATAGCCGCCCCCGGTCCGTACGCCACCGTTTGTGACCAACCACCCATACCCAATTCATGGGCAAGGCGTGAGTGACTAATCGCTTCAAAGGCAGTCTGGCCACCTACAATCGCGTAATCAAGTGCTTCTGCCTGAAACCGCTGGATGAGGTCTTCGCTGTTAGAGACGTGGTCTCCCACAGGCAGGTGGATTGTCTGCCGCAGACGACGCCACTCAGAAAAGGTGCCACCCGCCGCGCGTTTAGTTATCGGACTCTCTAGACTCTCCACCCGGTGCCCCTGCAAGCGGCGGGCAAGTTCTTGAGCCACCCACACCTCCTCAAGCCGCCAGCGAATATCGGGACGCACCGCCATACCCGGTAGGACTTTGTGGATGGCTTCGATGCGGTCAGCGACATAGCGGATGCGTTCCTCTGGCGTCGTTTCCCTGCTAGTGATGCACTTCATCTTGTAGGCGCGAAAGCCGTGCTCCCAACCCCACTGTGCATCCTCTGCTGTATGCTGCGGTGTTTTGTAGCCGGTACATTGGGTGACAAAAACACGATCACGAAGCTTACCGCCAAGCAAACTCCAGATCGGAACGCCGAGTGTCTGACCGCGCAGATCGAGTATTGCCTGTTCAAAAGCACCCACCATTGGCGTTGTCGGGACAGCAAAATTGATCTCCAGTACATCCTGCCCCAGCCAGCCATTTAGCGTTGCCTCCATAGTTTCCATCGGCGTATCACGCCCTACTTGGGTGAGCCCTGTTAGGCCTTCACTGGTTTCGACTTCCGCGATCCCATGTTCAGAGCGTTGGTGTGATGGTTGACCATAAAAGTCATCAGACCACCACCATTTTCGTTCAGGCACGTTGACGATATAGAGTTTGATACGAGTGATTTTCATAACCGGTGGTGTCCTCCGTTGTTTCAAAAACTGATTGTCAGCCATTTTATCGGCTGATCGGTTCCAAGCCGTGCTCCCAATCACAGTCGAGGCAAAAACTTATCCCCTCTGCGAGGTGCTGGATCTTGCCGTCACAGATAGGACAGGTTGTAACTTCCGAGGCAACAGACAGTGGGAGAGACGCTTCACGTTCATCTCGTTCACCGATTCGGAGATGTGTGCATTCGTAAATGTGCCCGTTGCATTCAGAGCAACGGTAGAAGAAATTGGAGTGCAAGCCGGTAATGTCCGGCGGAATGATGCAATCTAACTCGTAGACAACCGTATTATCACGGACAAGTCGGGCTTTCCCTGAATCTTCAATAGCGATTGCGTCCACCTCGTCAAGATTGGGTTCTAGCTGTACAATCAGACCATCAATCCTATAAGCGGCAACAGCCCACGGCAGTTCCGTTACCCCAAAGATGAGACTCGTCCGCTGTGGCGCAAGCCGTTCAAAAATATGGTTGCCGGCGAGTATCTTCACCGGGACAAAACCGTCATGAAAAGTAAAATAGGGATTTGCCTGATCCAGGTTGTTCATAATTGGCACCGCTCAATCCCTGAAGTTGAGTTGACAGGTCCACCCAAATTACGGGAATATGCGGATTGACTCGTTTCTTCCTCAATTGCCCCTCGCGCTTTTCAATTCAGAGGAATAGCTTACGCATCAACGACACTGTTTTTCAGGACACCAATCCCTTCAAGCTCTATCTCGACCACATCCCCGGCTCTTAAGGCAGAAGTTGTTCCGGGGGTTCCAGTGAAGATAACATCTCCCGGTTCAAGCGTCATCGCCTGCGACACGAAGCTAACAACTACCTCTACGGGGAAAATCAGATCGGCGGTGGTCTGCGACTGAACAACCTCACCGTTAATTCGAGTCTCCAATTGGAGCACGTTGTAGTTGAGATCGGTCACAATGGCGGGACCTACGGGACCAAATGTATCGGAGGCTTTTGCACGCCACCACTGCATGTCGTTGCTTTGCCATGTTCGCGCGCTTACATCGTTACCGCAGGTAACACCCAAGATGTTCGCGGCGGCTTCTTCGGGAGTCGCCCCTTTCGTGCGGTTCTTGATGACAACGACCAATTCACCCTCTGCGTGAACGTTATCGTCACCATCCGGTAGCACAATGTTTCCCTCTGGATCGTTTAGGCAAGTAGGCGTCTTGATAAAGATCTCCGGATTCGCTGGCTCCGGCGCACCGCCGAGATGGCTTCTATAGTTCAGCCCAACCGCCAGCACTTTTCCCGGCGTGACCGGTGCAAGCAGTTTTACATCCCCCAATGCAACCGTATTCCCGGTTTCACTATATCCGGTGATTGGATCGCCATCTATTTCGTTAATGGTGTCGCCCGAAAGCGTCCCGTAACTGGCATTTCCATTAGATTGGTATCGAACAAATTTCATCAAATCCTCCAAGAATTTTCCCGCAAATGATGATGGGCTTTTGAATTATAAGGATGAATTTCCTTGTAAACAGCGAACAATTTATCTTAATTCAGCGACATTGTCAAGGGATAATTGATAGACCCCTGTGATAAAGTGCGCTAAAGTGTTGCTAAAATAAATGAAAGTGTGCTAAAGTTAGAAACAGCAATTCTGAGACTTACTAGACACTTTTAGATACTTTAATTCATAAAGGAGAACTCATGCCATACGAACAATTACTTCCCACTACGGTGATTGGTTCTCATGCGCTGCCGGGCTGGTTTTGGACAGCGATGGAGGCACAAAAACGCGGCGAATATGGACCAACCGACGAAAGAGAGGTCTATGATGACGCTGTCCGGCTAGCAATCTGGGACCAGAGGGAGGCTGGCATTGACACTATCACTGATGGCGAAATGCGCCGTTGGTACTTCGTGCAAAATTTCTACGGCCGGATGGAGGGATTAATTGAACGACCGGTCCTCCGCCAAGCAGGACTGTATGCCTACGATAGCGTGCCACGTTATAATATCGAAGATCAGGTGCGCGTCCCCGCGGGTCTGGGTATTGTGGAGGAATTCCGGTTCCTGAAGGCAAACGCCGACGAAGCGCAGCGGATCAAGGCGTGTTGTCCAGGTCCCCTAACGCTGACCATGCACATCCAAATCCGGGAAGGCGATCGGTACAAAGATCGCGTCGAACTTGGATGGGAATTCGCCGAAGTCATCAACAAAGAATTGAAAGCCCTTGAGGCGGAGGGGTGCACCGAAATCCAACTTGACGAACCGAGCTTCGGCATCATCCCCGGCAAATTTGAAGATTGGGTAGCACTGCTCAATCGCGCTCTTGATGGGGTCTCAGTGCGAAAGAACCTGCACATCTGCTTCGGCAATTTGGGGTCACGCCCCCGCGGCAAACGTCGGTACGACTGGATGTTCCCGGCGTTGCTGGATATGAACGTCGATTGCCTGTCGATGGAATTCGCTAACCGCGAAATGGTTGAACACGACATCTACAGTAGATTCGAGGGACAGTTTGATTTTATGGCAGGTGTCGTCGACATCAAGAGTTTTTGGAACGAACCGCCTGAAGAGGTCGCCGACCGCATCCGCCAAATTTTACAACACTGTCCCCCCGAACGATTGAGCATTTCGCCTGACTGTGGCTTCTTTCAACTTCCACGCTGGGTATGCCGTTTGAAACTGCAAAATCTCGTCGCCGGGACACGTATCGTCCGCGCTGAATTAGAGGGCAAATAGTAACGAAAGAAAACCGTTGGAAAAAGAGATTATGGGACTCTCTCTACGCAAAGGGCACAACCTACAACACATCGTTCTTTCTGTTTTCCGTTTCACGTTTCACGTTTTACTCCTCGTCTACATCCCAATTGCCAACTCCCAACAGACCGTCAACGAAATTGTTTCGGCTGCGATACGTCACCAGAACCTTGGACTAGCCTATCTCGAAGAATCCCAACCACACCAAGCGATTGAGCAGTTTCAAGGGTTGGTCAACTTAGCACCCAATGAATCGATCGGTTACGGCAATCTCGCCGTGGCATACCTACGCCTCAAACAAAACGAAGAAGCGGAAACGTGGGTCAAACGTGGGCTTGAAGTTGAACCGATGGACAGCCAGTTACATCTCATTTTGGCGGAGATCTATCAATCGCAGAGCAGAACTGCGGAAGCGGTTGCAGCGATTCAGGAGGCGGTGAAACTTGCGCCTGATGACCTCGAAACGCGATATAAACTGACACGCCACTATCTGAGTCAGCGGAATAACTTAGAGGCGACGGATGAGGCGATTTTCCACCTGCGGGAATTGCGTGAGCGAACCCCAGCGAATGTGGTGGTACTGCTCAAGTTAGGGAACGCGCTTTTGCGACGAGAACAGGTTGAGGAAGCGAAGCGGGTCTGCATGGAGTTAAATGCTCTGCTGTGGGATGCCGATGAAGAATTTCTGAAGTATTTGAAACAGGGACTGCTTTTGATCGGCCAAGACGACGCCAAAGGGGCAGCCCGACATATTCAGATTTTTGAGAACGTTCAAAAGCGAAGTCCGCGTTATCAACAAGGGATTGGAGAGTTGGTGACGAACATCTTGGGACATCCAATCGAGGAATTCAGTCCCGGGTTCAAAGCACGGATAAAAGCAAAGCAGACACCGCCAATCGGAGCCAACTTTGTCAATGTGACTCAGGAGATTGGGCTTGGCGACTTGAACGGGAGACGTTCCAAAGTTTTGCTGACAGACTACGATAACGACGGCGATCTCGATCTGTATACCACTCCCGCTGACTTAAACGCTGAACCTAATCTCTTTCGGAATAAGAGTGGAAAATTTATCCCCGCCGCCACAGTCGGACGCCGCGGAGATGCCGCTGCCTTTGCTGATATTGATAAGGATGGCGATCCAGATCTCTATCTGTCCGGAGACGCGGGAGTTGTCCTCCTTCGCAATGATGGAACAGGTAACTTCACCGAGATGATGGGCTTCGGCGGCACACGATCCGATCAGGATTCAAAGCAGCAGGACAGAAAAGTGATTCTATCCGTTGACTATGACCATGACGGCGATCTGGATCTATTGACAACGGGGAACCGGGCGGAGATGTACCGCAACAATGCCGATGGCGTCTTCAGCGATGTCAGCGATCAGACTTTCATCCCATCGGAACGCCCCGGCGCACGGGATGCAGCACTCGGTGACTTCGACGATGATGGCGATATTGACCTATTGATCGTAAACGACGGAAGTGGCTATACGCTCTACACAAACCTGCGTCAGGGAAAGATGCAGGCGTTGACCGATGCCATAGGTGCTTCCCAAAACCACGCTTTCACAGCGGTCGCAGTCGGTGATTACGACAACGATGGCGATATTGACCTGTTTCTAGCAACCGATGGTGAAACACCTCATCAACTCTATCGAAACCGCGGCGATGGCACCTACGCCCCTGATGTGCGCTCTGAGGGTGTAGTCAACATTCCAAAGGGCATGCACGGTTCAGATGCCCATTTCCTCGATTATGACAACGACGGTTTCTTGGATCTATGGCTTATCGGTACACCGAAAGAGGGGGATGGACGTGGCGTTTTCCTGTTTCGGAACGATGGGACAGGACGCTTCACCGATGCCTCCAATATCTTGCCCAACACGATTCGGAGTGGAGACGACAGCACCGTTGGCGATTATGACAACGATGGAGACCTCGACCTTTTCCTAATTGATTCCGATGGCAAGGCGGTCGCGCTGCGCAACGAGGGCGGGGACCAAAACAGTTGGCTGCAAGTGAAGTTAGAGGGTGTCAACGCTGGCAACAACAAGAACAATATTGACGGCATCGGCGCCAAAGTGGAACTCAAGGCTGGCGAGCTCTACCAGATGAAATATGTTACCGACCCGATAACACATTTCGGTTTGGGGAAAGAGAAGCAGGCGGATGTGCTCCGGGTTGTCTGGACAAACGGCGTTCCACAAAACGTCATTACCCCCAAATCAAACCAGCGCATCCTCGAAAAGCAGGTGTTGAAGGGGTCGTGCCCATTCCTCTACGTCTATGACGGTGGTGGCTATCAGTTTGCAACAGACCTCTTGTGGCGCAGCCCGCTTGGGATGGTTACACCGGGGGGATTTCTCGCCGCTGCTGAAACCGCAGATTACGTCAAAATTCCCGGTGAACTCATGAAGCCGAAAGCGGGTGCCTACTCAATCCAAATTACGGAGGAGCTATGGGAGACCGCCTATTTTGATCTGGTCAAGCTGCTTGCCGTAGACCACCCCACCGGCACACAAATCTTCGTTGATGAGAAATATACCCCGCCGCCGTTTCCAGAGTTCAAAATCTACACGACGAAAGAGATTTACCACCCGCGCACGGCACTCGACCACCACGGATACGATGTCTCCGACGCACTCAAAACCGTCGATTATCGCTATGCGATTGAACACGAACCGGGGACATTCCAAGGCGTCGTTGACCCCCACTTCATCCTTCTCGATTTGGGGGACGCACCTGATGATTTGGGAGTTACTTTATTCCTCACCGGCTGGATCTTCCCAACAGATACCAGTATCAATGTCGCGCTCTCACAGAATCCGTCAATTAACCCGACTTTCCCCTACCTTCAAGTGCGTGATGAGGATGGAAAGTGGCAGACGGTCATTGATCCTATTGGTATTCCTGCGGGAAAGAACAAGACTATCTGCATCGATCTGACAGGCAAATTCCTTTCGGAGGATCGGGAGGTAAAAATTGCGACCAATATGCAGATTTACTGGGATTCAGCATTTTTCACGATTGGCGAGGAGGACGTGCCCATGCGTATCACAGAGCTATCTCCGAATCACACAGATCTCCACTATCGCGGCTTTTCCAAGATGTTCCGCCCAACTCCCCACGCGCCGCACCTATTCGATTACAATGAAGTTGAAACAGAAAAGCAGTGGCGCGATCTGACGGGGCATTACACCCGGTACGGAGAAGTAACACCCTTGCTAGAGGAGATTGATGATATGTACGTCATCTTGAATGCCGGGGACGAGATGACCGTCGAGTTTGATATGGCTGGATTGCCGCCATTGGAGGAGGGGTGGGAGCGGGATTTTATCCTCTACAGTGATGGATGGGACAAGGATGGTGACATCAATACCCTGTCTTCGCAGACGGTTGCGCCGCTGCCATTTCACGGCATGTCCACCTATCCGTACCCCGATGGGGAAAAATACCCGGAGGGTCCCGCGTACCTTCGCTATCAACTCAAATATAACACAAGACGCGTGACGCACGAGCTGCCACGTTTCTTCGATAAGTAGGTCGAGATTCATATCTCGACAGAATAGTTACATGAGGTGTTAAAAAATGCGCGCCAAAGCACTTGTCTGTGACGAAAATCAAAATTTTAGCTATGCTGATGTCACCCTGCCCGATCCGGGACCGGAACATCTCCTGATACGGGCGTTGTACAGCGGGGTTAGTATTGGGACGGAGTTTGCCCTAATCCGCAACAAGATATCTTCTTGGGGGCAGTACCCACTATGCACCGGCTATCAAGGGGTCGGTGTTATCGAACACGTTGGTGAGAAGGTCGATACGTTCAAGGTTGGCGATAAGATTTATTACCGCGATAACCGGGAGGGGATGCAGTTGCCCGATGGGGAGGAGGTTTCAGCCGCCGCCGGTGTTCATTGCTCTGCCGCACTCGTCAATCCGAAAACAACGCACGGCTTGGAACTGCTGCCCGAAGGTGTTCCCGACGACGCTGCGAGCCTGTTTGTGATGCCGGCGGTTGGCTTGAATGGCGTTGACACAGCAAATCCTCGGATGGGGGATGTCGTCGCGGTTTACGGTGCCGGATTGGTCGGATTGGGAGTTATGGCTGCTTGTAGCCATCGAGGCTGCGTCGTCGTTGCTGTTGACCTTGAGCAGAGCAGACTGGAGGTCGCTCGAAAACTCGGTGCGGATTACCTAATCAACGGTGCCACTCAGAACGTAGTGGAGGAATTACAAAAGATTGCGCCTGAAGGTGCCGATGTCGTTTTTGAATCCACCGGCGTTCCCGCGTGTGTTGATCCGGCAATCGAACTGTGTAGAAGGCACGGTAAGTTTGTGCTTCAAGGGCATTACGGCACAGCACCCCTCTCCTATCAATTTGCACCGCCCCATGGCAAACGGCTGACGATGTTCTATCCGTGTGACGACGGTTTCGCCCCTTGCCGACGCGCTGTGCTCAAGAACATGGCAACAGGTGTCCTGCCGTGGCGTCATACGATTACACATCGCGTCGAATCGGAGGAATCACCAGCCCTGTACGACGCCATCAACAAAGATAACGCCAAAGATATAGTCGGTGCGGTCATACGATGGTCGGGAGATTGATTATCATGTTAATCTAACCTAAGTTGCTAGTTGATAAATCAAGTGTCAAAAAGCGAGTTTTTACAGACAAGGACACGATTTTAGGAAAATCCAACCCATTTTCCCAAAATCAGACGATATAAGCGCGAAAAACTCGGTTTTTCTATGCTACTAGCAACTTGCGCTAATCTAAGTTACCACTTAAAGCCCCAGCGGGGCGATATGTGTATCAAAACGCACCATCCCCGTAGGTCGGGCATCTTGCCCGACCCATAGCCCCAGCGAAGTGACAGGTGGCAACTTGCGTTATTGTACCGCACGAATGAGTTCGGAAGGAGGAACGAAGAATGAGCGGAATACTAATCACCGGCACCAGCGGATTTATCGGGCATGCACTCGCTGAATCAATGGCGAAGGACCACGAAGTTTTCTGTATATCTAGGCAGCGGACAGAAGTAGAGGGCGTGACAGCAATTCAAGGCGATTTTACATCGCTCGACGACCTGCAAAAATTAGACCCACACAGGGTTGATGTCGTGGTTCATCTCGCGGCGGTAACAGGAGGAGGGAGCGAAGCCGAACAACTCCGGGTCAATGTTATGGGAACACACCAACTCGTGCGATACTTTGTGGATGGGGGCTGCAAGAAGTTTGTTCTCGCTAGCTCGATTGCAGCGGTCGGATTTCAGTCTCCCCTATTCAGACCCTTGCAGCTGCCGATGTCCGACGAACACCCATGTCTTGATCGGGTAGGATATGGCTTCTCAAAGTATATGATGGAGGAGGTATCGCGCTATCTAGCGCGTCAGAATGAGGATCTCGACTTCATTAACATCCGCCTAGCGAGCATCGCCCCCGATGACCGTGAATTAACGCCCAGAAAGGTGGGACCGGTAGGACAGTGGTCAATGGGATCAATTTCGTACATGTACCTCAGCGATACGGTTCGCTGTTTGACGCTTGCCGCCGAAGCCGCGCATAAACCGGGGGTTCGCATCCTGAACGCGGTGGGGACACAAGCCTGCGCCGAGGATACCGTCCCCGAAATTATCCGTGGGTGGTACGGTGCGGATGCGGATCGGATAGACCTCTCCCACTACGCACGTCCCGGACATGAAAGAGATCCCGTATACGAGATCCACCGAATCAAGGAAGAGTTGGGCTTTGTGCCTGAACGGAGTGTACTTGGAAATTAGTGGCTTCTCTTCGGGCTGAAGATATCAAGTGATTGTGGGGTGAACCACCCAAAGGTGCGAAACCTTCGGGTGGTTTGAAACACTATTGATTCCTTCGCCGCAGTTAACGTTTCCAGCGATAGCGCACAGCGTCCTTCCCTGCCATCAGCGCAAACTCCCACCGTTGACACCACGCCTCATAATCGGTCTGCAGCGCATCTGGACGGAACTTACTGCGCATGAGGAACGTCGGGTAGAAGGGGCGTCCCGACGGCTGATAAGCGTCATGATACCGCAGGTCAAAACTCCAGCGAACCTCGTCCGACTCGTTGGCGAGCGCGTGATGCAGCGTGTAGTTGTGGAATAGGATAAGCCCGCCTGCGGGTACGGGAAGCGGCTTAGACTTAATAGCTGGACGTTCTTCCGGGGGCACGTCCAATCCGGGCGTATACGCATGTTGCCGGAGACCATATTTATGGCTGCCGGGCAGCACTGCCAGACAACCGTTCTCTAACGTCGCGTCCACGATAGGAACCCAGACAGTCAGCATAAAGTAGGGATCGGTATCGGGCCAGCACACGCCGGCATCCTGATGGAAGTGGGTCGGATGCCCGCCAGTCGCACGGTGCGGCAGAACCGCCCGAATATGCTGGATGGGATTACACACAATCTCCGAACCGCAGAGCGATTCCGCCACGTCCAGAATCTTTGGGTTTTTCAGGAAGTTGAAGGCCGCTTCGCCGCGTGCCTGCATAATGTCCAGATTACCAGCGACTTCTGGAACTTCCTTCGCTAGAAGCAGTAACCGCCGCGTAAACGATTCGTCCTCATGTAGCGAACTCACCTTTCCTTCGGCGTGCAACTTCTGTGCGCGTCCGTCAATAATATCGGAATACTCGTCAATGACCGGCTGCAGGTCGTCCGTATCCAACACATTTTCCAACCGTAAGTAACCGTCCTCGTGGAACGAGGAAATTTGAGCCTCTGTCAAGTGCATAGTGGTTATCTCCTTGTTATTTATGGCGAACTAGAGAAATAAGTAGACATTTACCAATAACTCCAACCCTAGCGAAGTTTCCAAAGTCCCCCTGATAAGGGGGATTTAGGGGGTTGGCTGTGCATTGGAAGTGTCTAAGTAATTCTAAAATCTCCCATAGTATGCGGGTCTGATGCTTGTATAAGCACCCTCACCCATTCTGGATTTGTTACTGAAAAACCGCTGAACAGAAACTACGACTGTGAAGCAGACGACAACTCCTTTTCAACTGCGGTAGGTAGTTGCATCAGATGAAAGCGGCTCGCTGTATAGGCATAGTCTTCTCCGCTTTCATCTATAACGCGAATGTAACCATGAGCCGCGGCATCATCATCAGGGATCACACGATACAATTTCCCCACCTCAAGAGAAGCGGGGTATCCTTTATTATTAAGACATACTAAAGTTTGTACAATTCACGGTACAAATGGTGGTTGATTGAGAACACGCTTCGGGATGTCAAGCAGCACTGCGGATTTGACAAGGTATCAGGTCAAATCGCGTCAAAGCATCAATTAATTCGCGCAACTAAGTTTCGGAACAAGTTGCCTGACGCAATTGCTATTCAACGCCACTTGTGTCACAGGCAGTTCGATAACATTGGTATCGAACTGTCAAGCGGACACAAGGGTTGATGGTTGAGCATCTGCGTGCTTTAATCAAGGGATAATTATTTTCTGCGACAATCTCTGAAGATACTAACTCGCCGAATATTCACTAGACCCTTGATAACGCTACATGAATTGGATACAAATTGTACTAACTTTAGTAAGACATAAACCAAATGGTGGAAACTGATCCTCTCTTTTATTTATCATTAAGACGTACTGACCCATCAATTAGACGGATATCCGCTACTCCCTTATAAAACCGCATCTCCTGCTGTCAATTGCAATAACAGATTATACATCAGCAGCATGTTCCACAGCAGACATTGGCGGAGTTTTTATCGGTTCATAGTGGAGTACCATGATTTGATCAGGACACAAACCAACCGACTCATAAGTACGTCCGTCACGGTCACTGAATTCAACTTCAAACGCTTTGCCATCTGCAAGAATTTCAACCATTGTGCCGACTTGCCCACGCCTGAGATTATATTCGGGCAAATCGCCTGTGAGGGCAACGCTATCGAATAGTTTGATGCGGGATCTCTGGGCATATTTGCCCCGAACCCCCTTGCTAAAGTCGTACTCATCAAGTAAATCCGGATCTCGCTGATTTGCCACCGCTTTCTCCATAGCTTACCCCTTCGCAAAAACTTTCCAGTTGAAACCGCCCGAAAAACCTGATAGAATTACGACATCGACGATCTAATTATACAACCCTTCCAATCACTTGTCAAATCCAAAACTACGGTCAAGAGGAAGCCCTAGCCATGCGACTCTGGACAAAACTCCTACTTCTCGGTTTCCTAGTCCTGCTGATTAACAGTGCGTACCTAATCAGCTTCGGCGAGCCGACCCTATTTTACATCGGGAACGTCCTGATCCACATCGTCCTCGGCGTCGCGCTGATCGTTCCGTTTATCGTCTATGTGTGTAAGCGTTTCGATGACATGTCAATTATCGGCAAAGGCGGGATAGTTTCTCTGGGAATCGGGGCGATTTCAGGCGTGTACCTGATGTTCGTCGGTGCCACAACCCCCAACCGCTGGCTGCTCATCCTCCATATCGTCACCGTGACACTCGGATCGATTCTATTTGTCGGACACCTATTGATTTTGGCGAAACGCGCGGAGACCGAGTTTTCGCGCAAAGCAGCACAAATTACCGTGATTGTTCTCCTCATCAGCCTGTTGTTCCCTGTTGGGGCAAGGTTGACCCAACACTATCGACCCAACCCGGACTATCTTGTGAAAAACCCGTTCTCTCCGCCGACCAGTATGTATGAGGAAGGCGGCGGCACCGACGGACCGTTCTTCCCCGCCTCCGTCGAGACCTATACCGGCGACCTGATCCCCACCGACTTCTTTTTGACCTCTCAAACCTGTGCTGAGAGCGGGTGCCACCCGGACATCTACAAACAGTGGCACGAATCGGCGCATCACTTCGCCTCCTTTAACAATCAGTGGTATCGCAAATCGATTATGTATATGCAGGATGTCAACGGGATCCAACCGTCCAAGTGGTGCGGAGGGTGCCACGACCCCGCTATCTTGCTCAACGGCGTAATGGATCGACCGATCCGGGAGAATCTGCACACACCCGCCGCCCAAGCAGGACTCGCGTGTACAGCGTGCCACTCAATGGAAAAAATCAAGGATACAATGGGCAACAGCGGATATGTCATCAAGTACCCACCCCTCCACGAAATGGCAGCCAGCGAAAATCCGGCAATCCGCAAACTCCATAACTACCTTATCCGCCTAGATCCCGAACCCCATAAAAAAAGTTTCCTCAAGCCATTCCATCGTCAGAGCACCGCAGAGTTCTGTTCCACCTGTCACAAGGTGCATCTTGATGTGCCGGTCAACAATTTCCGCTGGTTCCGTGGCTTTGACGACTACGATCAGTGGCAGACCAGTGGGGTCTCCCATCAGGGAGCACTGTCTTTCTACTACCCTGAAGAACCGAAGAAGTGCACCGACTGCCACATGCCACTAATTTCCTCGAAAGACGCGGCGAATATCGACGGAAAAATCCATAGCCACCGCTTTCCCGCGGCGAATACGGCACTCCCTTTCGTGAACAAGCACGACGAACAACTCAAGGCAACAGTTGACTTCCTCCAGAATAATCAGGTGAGCGTGGATATCTTCGCGCTAAGTCCCGCGACACCGATCCAAACCCAATCTCATGGGGCGGTAGGGGGAAGTGCCAGCACGTCCTCCGGCTCTCAACTCCGCGCCTTTAGTATGATGGATGGCGGCAGTCAGGGGCACGCTATCGGCACAGTAACGGACATAACGAAGCTTGTCGCACCCATCAACGATTCCAACGCAACAGTTCAGCGCGGTGAGGAGGTTCGGGTTGATGTGGTCGTGCGTACAAGGGGCGTGGGACACCGATTCCCCGCCGGCACAATTGATGCCTTCGATATCTGGTTGGAGTTGAAGGTGATGGACGAAAACGGAAAGGTAATCTTCTGGAGTGGACAGATCGAAGCGGAAGATGGCAATGGACCCGTTGATCCGGGGGCACACTTCTATCGGGCATATATGTTGGACGAACACGGAAATCTTATCAATAAACGCAACGCTTGGGCGGCGCGGACTGTCCTCTATGCTAACACCATTCCCCCCGGCGCTGCGGATACCGTTCACTATCGGCTCTCCATTCCGCCGGATTGTGGGGATGAGATTCAGCTGCACGCAAAGCTGAATTACCGCAAATTCAACTGGTGGCATACGCAGTGGGCTTATGCGGGCGTGCGAGATCCGGAGGACACCGATTTTCAGGCAGATAAAAGCTATGACAATGGGCGTTGGGTCTTCACGGGGAACACATCGGATGTCGCTGGGCAGATTAAGGCGATTCCTAATCTACCAATCGTCCCCATGGCAGAAGATACGGCAACATCGCGAGTGATTGACCGGGGTGAACCGACCGAGCCAGCAATCGGGAGTTCAGGAGAACAGCCGCAATCGAACCACCGCGAACGTTGGAATGACTACGGTATCGGGCTATTCCTTCAGGGCGATCTCAAAGGTGCGGAAGCGGTGTTCCTGAAAGTCACAGAGATTGAGCCAAGCTATATGGACGGCTGGATCAACGTCGCACGGTGTCGCATTCAGGAAGGCGATATGAAAGGGGCTGAGGAGATGCTTGAAAAAGCGATGCTCCTCCAGAAAGGGCTTCCCCTCGACAGTCCGCACCGAGCGAAGGTGCACTACTTCTACGCGCTGGTCCAAAAGGCGTACGGAAAATATGATGACGCACTCGAACACCTGCGGACAGCTGCCCTTCAATTCCCACGGGATCGGCGGGTTCGCAACGAGATCGGCAGGCTGCTCTACCTTCAACGAAAATACGAAGCAGCACTCACCGAATTTCAAAAAACCCTCGCGGTCGATCCGGAAGATCTGGATGCCCACTACAACATGATGCTGTGCTATCGTGCACTCAAGAATGAAGTAATGGCAGCGAAGGAACAAAAACTGTATCTGCGGTTTAAGGCGGATGAATCCGTTGACGCTATCACCGGCATCACCCGTCGCGCCGATCCGTACGCGAATATCGAGCGTCAGCGCATCCATGAGCACACTTCTGGGTTGAGCGAATCAAAATAAGCGAAAAACAGTTCAGAGAAACCGAGTTTTTTCTTCAAAACTCGGTTTCTTCGGTTTTTTATTTATGGTGAACTAGAGAAATAAGTAGACATTTGCCAATAACTCCGACCCTAGCGAAGTTTCCAAAGTCCCCCTGATAAGGGGGATTTAGGGGGTTGGCTGTGCATTGGAAGTGTCTAAGTAATTCTAAAATCTACCATAATCCCCAACAAAGGAGATAATCAATTATGGCTTACACACTTGAAGACGAATTTGGAGACATTATTGGCAAGGCAAGGCGTGGAAACGGTCTGAGCGTGGGTGAAGTCGCCACCGGTGCAGGCATCACAGAAGCGCAACTGTCCCAGATGGAAGACTACACACTGAAACCGACGGAGGACCAAGTCCACAAAATCGCGGCGTGCCTCAATCTCAACGGCGCACGATTGGCGGACATTGCGATGGAACGTTGGGGGCCCGAACTGGTTCCATCGGGATACGACGACGCGTTGGAGGTCATCACCATCACAGCGGATGTCGGTGGCTGGCCCGTCCATGCGTACCTACTGGTGTGCAAAGCAACCAATGAGGCTGCCATCATCGACACAGCTGCGCATCCGGACGATGTGCTGCAAAAGGTGGAAGAAACCGGCGTCAAGCCGACCGTGATTCTGCTGACGCACGCACACGGCGATCACGCGAACGGTTTGATGGAGATCGAACGGGCAACAGGCTGCCCGACATACATCCACGCACAGGAACCACAACCGCGGAGCACCCAACAATTACGACTCCTCAACCACGGGGAAGCGGTGGTGGTCGGTCAGCTTTCCGTGAGAACGCTCGACACACCGGGACACACGCCCGGCGGTTGCAGCTTCCACACCCGTTCCACAGTGATTGTCGGTGACGCGCTATTTGCGGGGTCGGTCGGCGGTGCGAACATTTCCTATACCGATCTGCTCTCTGGGGTCAAAAATTACCTGCTTTCGCTCCCCGACAATACAAAGCTTTTTCCGGGACACGGTCCCGCCACAACAGTCGGCGAAGAAAAAGCACATAACCCCTTCTTCTAACGCTGATAACCAAGGGGGTTAGTTTAATAAATCTATTCAAGTTGTTCCCTAAACACCAGTGGTGAGATATGTCCATAGAATGACGGGTACTTTCACTCCAGCGGAGCGATATGTCTATAGAATACTAATACCTTTAATGCCTGCACTCCAGAGGAGCGCAATGTGAAATCTACCACATGACACCCTTATCCCTTTCAACGATAAGAGGGTGCGAGGCAATCCCCCCTAAAGCACCAGAGGTGCGACATGTTTATAGAAAATGAGTATCCAAGTGACCTAAAGCCCCAGAGGGGCGACATGTCTATAGAACGGCGATAGGTTCGATCCCCGCGCTCCAGCGGAGCACCGTGTGAAATCTACCGCATGACCTCCCTATCCGTTTCAACGATAAGAGGGTGCGAGGCAATCCCCCCTAAAGCACCAGAGGTGCGACATGTTTATAGAAAATGAGCCTCCAAATGACCTAAAGCCCCAGCGGGGCGACATGTCTATAGAACGGCGATAGGTTCGATCCCCGCGCTCCAGAGGAGCGGTATGTGAAATCTACCCCATGACATCCCTATCCGTTTCAACGAGGAGAAGGTGCGAGGCAATCCCCCTAAAGCACCAGAGGTGCGACATGTTTATAGAAAATGAGTATCCAAGTGACCTAAAGCCCCAGCGGGGCGACATGTCTATAGAACGACGCCTATGTAACCGTTCAGTTCTTGGAGGGTAAAGGAGAGTAAACTTATGCAACCTGAACCCCTGCAAAATTGGACAGACCGAATTGTTCTTGACGAAGCGGTTCTAACAGGAAAGCCTGTTATCAAAGGCACCCGTTTAGCTGTCGAGTTCATCATTGATCTGCTAGCGCACGGATGGAGTGAAGCAGAAATTCTCAAAAATTATCCCGGCATTGTAATCGAAGACATTCGAGCATGCCTCGCTTATGCCAGTGCAACGCTACATGCCGAAAAGGTTTACCCACTTCCGACAAGGTAGCAGTATAATCGCTGACTAGTTCGCATACACATTATACAATCTAAATCCCTGAAAAAATTACTATTGTGAAGGAAGGAAAGCATGGTAGAAAAGGAGTCGCGCCGTATCAAAACTCTGAGTGGTTTTATGAAATGGGCATCACAATTCAATGATGGAGAATATCTGTTTCGTGGAGTTTCAAACCACTCCTACAGAATAGAAGCGTCTGCTTGTCGTCGCTTGCCAAAAGCGGAGAGAGATAATCCGGCTAGGCTCCTTAGAATTAATAAGCGATTAATAGAAGAAGCAAAGGGCCAGGGACACGATCAGAAAAACGGTCAACGACTATCCGATCTGGAACTCCTTGCAGAACTTCAGCACTTCGGCGCAGCCACTTGCCTGATAGACTTTTCACGCAATGCCTTGATCGCCCTCTGGTTTGCTTGTCAACAAGACTCTGCAGAGGAAGAAACTAACGGTAAAGTATTCGCTGTCCCTGATATAGTTAGCTTGAAAGAGGTTATCCCTGATCTGATAGCAGAAGGGATTGACTACTTTTTCAAGTCAGATGGACAAGGTCAATACCCACTATATAAATGGAAACCTAAACTTCAGAATAATCGCATTCTCGCCCAGCATTCGACGTTCGTCTTTGGTGGCGACCAAATCGAATCAGAGGTTGAGTGTGTCATCATGCAAAGTAGCAAACAGGAAATTCTGAAATCTTTGAGTCAACTATCAGATATCACTGAAGCGAGTATGTTTCCCGACTTTGACGGATTTGCTCGCTTACATGCTCACTATAAACCATACATTGAGCCCGACGCCCGTGATCACCTGCAACGCGGCATTGAGGCATATCAAAAAAGGGAGCTAGATGATGCAATCGCTTATTATACTAAAGCTATAGAGTTAGATCCGGCAGACATCTCCATTACTTCCCCAGCCTATTAACCTTTGGTGCTATTTTAGAGACTGAATTGTGCAATAGATAAAGGGACAAAGCCATCGTCATTAACGGGTAAGCCGTCCCACTGTACCAACAGATTAAACAAAGCCATGGTAAAAGCCAGTCTTGTTTTGAAATAGGTCCAACACCGATGCGCGACCTTCTTCAAATGACAGACCTGCGTCAACATTGATAAAATCGTCTCTATCAGCATCCGACTATTCCACTCCCCCCGTTGGCAGATACGCAAGTTGGGAGCAAACCAATCGACTTTGGCAAAACCGGTATCAGCAAAAACCACCATCTGGTCGCTGACAGACGCCACTATATGTTGGAAACAGCTACCATCATATACATTGGCAGTCGCACACTCCCAATCCACAATCAGTCCAAGGTGATTGGCTAGTAAACAGAGTTTACCACCGACAATCCAGCGTTGGTTGGATATTCCTTTTTTGCCGACTTGCCCAGAAGAACGTCCTTCTCGACGGGGGTGAATCAGTTCGATACCGTAAGTATCAATGACTCCTATCAACGAAGGATCTGCCATGAATATATCCGTCAGTGGGTGATGCCTATTGAATAGTCGGAACAAACCGGTTCTTTCGGGTAAATTGGGGAACAAGGCTTTGTAATTGTTTGCTATCCACCTATAGAAGGCACGGTTGCCAACGCCTTTAAGCGCAAATAGTAGAGCGATGGTAACCACTTCAGACGGATAGAGTTTGGCTTTGGGGTGTTTGTGGTTTTTGTTTGTTGCTGTGAGTTTATCATCTACCGCTACAAACAATTCTGTGATAAAATCTATACTGGTCATGGGTTGAGTCTCCTTTGGTTAATCGAGATGGGTTGCTACCCCGATTAACGATACAAATCAGGAAACCGACTCATGACCCATAAATTATACTAGCACCATTGGTTATTAGGGAAGTTGAGGAGAATCAAAAACCGATTCTCAAATATTCGGATGCCGATTGTGCCACTCGGTGGCTTCTTCGTAGGCGTGACCAATCTGGCACAACAACGGTTCTGACAGATGCTTGCCCACCCACTGAATGCTTAGAGGAAGCCCTTCGCTGTTGAATCCACACGGCACCGATAATGTTGGTGCCCCGTTGTAATCGAACGGCGCAGTGAACCGTTGGAATTTCGGTGCTCGGCTCTCTGGCATGGGCCCATATAACTCTTCTGGTTTGACCGGGTGTGGCGGTGCTGACGTTGAAGGACAGACCAGTACATCGATCTCCTCGAACACGCGACGGAGATGCCCCGTGCAGGCAGCGCGTAAGTTATTGGCTTTGGCATACTCCGCACCCGTCACCTTCGCTCCCATATCAAGCCAACCGCGGAACCAGGGACCGTAGTCATCCCTGCGGGAAGGGTAGGTTGCTTCGTGGGCGGCTGCCGCTTCAGCGGAACACAAAACGGGCCACGCGGCGACGTATGGATCCATATCCGGCAGTTGCACCTCAACAATCTCAGCACCCAAACCTTCCAGAACCTTTACGCCAGCTAGCACTGCCTCAACGAGTTCAGGATCAATGTCTTTGGTAGCATATTGCAAGTCGAACCCTATACGAACACCTTCCACGCCCTTGCCTATCCCTTCGAGCATGTTTGGCACAGGGGCCGGTAGGGAGGTGGGATCGTTGGGATCGAAGCCAGAGATAGCTTCAAGTACGATGCCTGCGTCAGCAGTGCTTCGCGTCAGAGGTCCAACATGGTCAAGTGATTCAGCCAAAGCCAACACACCATATCGACTGACTCGCCCCCACGTGGGTTTGAGACCTACCGTGCCACATGCTGCGGCGGGGAAGCGAATCGAACCGCCGGTATCGCTGCCAAGAGAGCCGAAGCACAGACCCGCGGCTGTTGCAACCCCAGATCCACTGGATGAGGCACCCGCAAATCGTTCAGCGTTCCACGGGTTGACAGGAATCTTAAATTTGGGATTGTAACCGCCCATCGCGCCTTCCGTAAGATTGAGCTTGCCGAGCAGCACTGCTCCAGCCGATTCCAACTTTGCAACGACAGTGGAATCAAAATCAGGAACATGCTCGGCGAGCGCATGTGTCCCTCCCATAGTGCGGACACCCCTGGTAAAACACAGATCTTTTACGGCTACCGGCACTCCATGGAGTGGTCCCCGATACGTGCCGGATGTGATTGCTGCCTCAGCTTTCTGAGCCGCCACAATTGCGTGGTCTGCCATGACGGTGGCGTAGCTTTTGAGATGGCTATCAAGCAGGTCAATGCGATCCAGTATTGCGGTGGTAATCTCCACAGGCGATACATGTTTCGCTTTTATTAGTTCGGTGACTTCGGTAATCGTTTTGAAGTGAAGTGGTATTTCGCTCATTTTTTTGCTCCTATCAGAAGTTCGTCTCCAGATCTTCCTATGTGCAGCCTCCGATTAAAGATTGGGGGTTGGGTTGCAATGATTGGTGTCACATAGCTTATTCGAGACCTATAACGGGACCGGTGACGAGCTCGTTGAAAATCTCGAAGGAGGGTAAGCCTTCCGTGGTCACAACGCCGCAGGCAATGTAAGTGTCGGGATCCCCAGTCATAAGACTGCCATTTCCGCCACCGTGACTTCGCACCCATTCGGAATCAATCAACCTTTCACCCTCCCATACGCCACCTGTGGCAACCAATAGACCAAAGCGAGCGAGATCTTCCGCATTCATGACGACCCAGCCGCCACCACCCCGAACTACATGACCATTAATTTCATACGGCGGGTCGAGGAAATCGCCGTATCCCGGCATGTGAGGATAGAAATCTTTGTTCTCGTATATGACCCGTCCGGGTATCCAGTCCCACCCGTCCGCACGAATACCGATTTTGCTGAATAGTCTTTCATCCAGCACCTGTTTGAGGTCCTGGTCCCAGAGGACGGTCAGTGCCTGACTGAGGCGCCAGATACCACCGCTGCTGTAAATACCGACGGTGCCTGGTTCAGCGTGGGCATAGTTGTCGTAGGACGGGTCACCAGTCCACTTTGCCCATTCGGGAATGGGGCTTCCTTTGTCCGCTGCCGAGCTGCTAGGCGCGTAAAATCCTTGTCCCCAAGACGTTTTCCTGTGTGCGTAAGCAGCCCTGCGCCAGTAAAATCCGCTGGTAACAGGGAAGCCGCCGTAATGGACCTTACCATCTTTTGGTCCGATGAGGTGGTTCCAAGTGAGTGTCCGGTGGTACTGCTGGTCCAAGCGTTTGTGCGGATGTGAGAGCTGATTCCTACCGGTCCAAGTTTTCCATATCACATCGTCCGGCTGGATTAAGCCTGCCTCCACAGCAAGTCCAACCAGTGCGCGGCTGAATGCCTTGCCGACAGACGCTGTTTGGTATTTGTAGGTCGGATTCCCCCAAACCCACACCAAGTAACCACCCCGGAGTAAGAACTGCCCCCCATTCTTTCTCCTTATGAACCTCTCCCTCCCACCTCGCACCTTCAACTTGGGAATCATCAACAATTGAGTTGAATTTCACCGCATCAAAACCGGCTTGAGCGGGTGTGATCTGCGTCCACTTTTCCTGTGGATAGATCACCCAGTCAGGAACTTTCGTTTTGTTCATGGGTTTCTCCTCTTCACGGTTTGGCATCATGAGTTTACACGGACCAAAAGCAACCTCCCTGTGCGTCCGCTCGTCGCTTATCCTGTGGCTTGAACTTTCCTGATAACCCATTACCTACACCACTTTGTGATTGTTCAAATCGCACACGAATTTTACACGAAAATCAGAGGATTGACGAGAAAAAACAGTTTTGCAATGCCCCAATGCGATTAGGCTGAAGCACTTGTAATTGAGTTTTTGAACTTAACATGATATACTAAACACATCATAACAGATAAACATTCAAAGGCTTATTTCAAAGACGGAGATATATATGCCACGGGAATATGGGATTGAACGGATACGAAACATCGGTATCATGGCGCATATCGATGCAGGCAAAACAACGACCACTGAACGCATCTTATTCTACACCGGCAAGAAGCATAAAATCGGTGATATCGACGATGGCACCACAGACATGGATTGGATGGTTCAGGAGCGAGAGCGCGGTGTGACCATCACTGCAGCGGCGACGACCTGCTTTTGGCAAAACCACGCGATTCATCTGATTGACACACCGGGACATGTTGACTTCACCGTTGAAGTCGAGCGTTCCCTCCGTGTACTGGATGGGGCAGTCGCCCTATTTTGTGCTGTCGGCGGCGTTGAACCACAATCCGAAACGGTATGGCGTCAAGCAGAGCGTTACCATATCCCACGAATCGCCTTCGTGAACAAGATGGATCGGTTGGGCGCGAATTTTCCACGTGTTATCGAAATGATGAAAGCACGATTGGGAGCCAATCCGTTACTCCTCCAATTGCCAATCGGTGCTGAAAGCCAGTTTTCAGGTGTCGTAGATCTTATTCGTATGAAAGCCCTCCGTTGGCATGAAGAAGATCAAGGACAGACCTTTGATCCGATGCAGATCCCCGCGGAATTGCAAGCAGCAGCAGAGGAAGCACGCGAAGAGTTGGTCGAAACCGTTGCGAGCGAAGATGATGACCTGTTGGAAAAGTATCTCGAAGGCGAGGAGATTACGGAAGCAGAACTTCTGCGTGGGATTCGTTTGGCAACGTTAAAAAACAGACTCGTCCCGGTGTTATGTGGAACGGCTCTGAAGAATCAAGGTGTCCAACCGTTGCTCGACGCGGTTATCGATTTCCTTCCGTCACCGATTGACGTGCCGCCGATTGAGGGCATCGTCCCGGGCAAAGACCGTAGGGAAGATCGTGAGTCCAAAGATGACGCGCCGTTTGCTGCGTTAGCGTTCAAAATCGCTAGAGACCCAAACGTAGCCAAAATTGTTTTCTGCCGTATCTACTCTGGGACGCTCAAACGTGGGGATGTCCTCTACAATGTAACGAAAGACACAAAAGAACGGGTAACGCGAATCTTGCAGATGCACGCTAACAAACGGGAAACCTGTGACGAAGCCCACGCGGGAGACATTGTCGCGCTCGTTGGATTGAAAAACACCACCACCGGGGACACGTTGACGACCGCCTCACGTCCAATTCTGCTGGAATCCATGGTATTTCCGGAGCCGGTTATCTCCGTCGCCATTGAACCGAGGTCTGAAAAGGATAAAGATGCACTTGAAGAAACGCTTGATTTCATGATGGAAGAGGATCCAACCTTCACTGTGCAGATCGACGATGAAACCGGGCAGCGCGTGATTTCAGGTATGGGAGAACTTCATCTGGAGGTCTTGACGGATCGGATGCTGCGCGAGTTCCAAGTCAATGCGCGTGTCAGCAAGTTACAGGTTGCCTATCGTGAGACAATCAACCAAGTCGCCGAAGCCCAAGGCAAATATATTCACAAAACTGATGACGAGGGCATCTACGGAGATGTCATACTCAGGCTGGAGCCGCTACCGAGAGGGCTGGGATTTGAATTTGCGGATGAAAGCAACGAACTAGACATCCCTCGCCAGTACGTCGCCGCCGTTGAACGAGGGGCGCGAGGTGCGATGTCGAACGGGGTGTTAAGTGGCTTCCCCATGCAAGATATCAAAACGGTTCTCATCGGTGGTTCATACCACGAAACAGATTCATCGGAAACCGCCTTTGAAGCTGCCACCGTCGTTGCTTTTGAGTACGCAGCCCGAAAGGCATCGCCTGTCCTATTAGAGCCGATTATGAAAATCCAAGTGATTGTACCAAGTGAACATATTGGCAAGGTGATTGGCGACCTCAATTCACGCCGCGCGCAGATCCACGAAACCGGGACAGTAGGAACAGCGGAATCTATTGATGCCCATGTTCCGTTAGCGCAGATGTTCCAATATACAACGGAGTTGCGTTCATTGACTCAAGGGCGGGGGATGTTCACGATGGAGTTTTCTCATCACGACGTTGCCCCCGCCAGTATACGAGATGCTGTTGTGAATAGACCACTGTTTTAGCATCAGAGCGACTAAATCAATGAAAGGAACAGCGATGAACAAACCTAAAATCTTATACCTGCCCACATCAGGGCATACTGAAGACGTTTTTCCTCCAGAAGTTTTCGCGCGATTTCAGGAGCAATTTGATGTAACGTTGAATGAAACCGGCTCAAGCTATACAAGCGACCAAATTGCCGAGCGTGTTGCCGGGTTCGAGGGGATAGTCACCGGCTGGGGTGTGTCACCAATAACCGAAAAGGTGATGGCTAATGCAGACGCACTCCGAATCATCGCCCATTCAGCAGGTTCTATAAAACGTCTTGTCGACGAGGTCCTCGATAAATATATCCTACCACGCCAGATCTGTGTGTTCAGTGCCAACGAAGCAATCGCTTACAATGTCGCTGAATACACGATCGGCGCAATGATCATGACCACTCGCCGATGGGTTGACTTTATTTTGCACACCCGATCAGGGAAGTGGAATCGTAGTGAAGTAGCTTCCATAGCACCCTCTTTACGCGGAAGCACTGTTGGTATAGTTTCCGCAAGCAAAGTTGGACGACAGGTGATTAAGCTCTTGCAGTCTTTCGAGGTCAGGAAACTGATCTACGATCCGTACCTCTCAGATTGGGAAGCTGGCGCTCTTGGCGTGGAGAAAGTTTCGCTCAACGATCTTTTTGCCACACCCGATATTGTGACAATCCACGCACCAAGTATCCCACAAACCAATAAGATGATTGGTGAGGAACAGCTGAAACTGCTTCGGGACGGAACCACACTGGTCAATACCTCACGGGGCAGCGTCATCGATCATGATGCCTTACTAGCTGAAGCGCGGACCGGTCGTATTTTTATCACACTTGATGTCACAACCCCGGAGCCGCTGCCGCCAGATAGCCCGTTCCTAGGGCTACCAAATGTTTTTGTCACACCCCATGTTTCCGGAACAGGTGCTTACGGCTATGCCAAAATCGGTGAGTCGACACTTGCAGCGTTGGAGGATTTCTTCGCGGATAGACCCGTTGTTGGTGCAGTCAATTTCAATCAGTTCAATTTGATAGGATAATCCCTTTTTCTGACTCTGTTCAATCATTGACCGCTCCCCGCTCTAAAGAACGGGGATTCTTTTGTTAGCAATTCCACGTTCTCGTTCTCAGAGTTTAGCTTCAACTTCTGCTATGGGGCCATCTTGCGTTTCCTCTAGGGAAGCTTCCCCACTCAGGTGGGGCAACACACCGTACAAACGGCGCGGAGCAGGCCATTTAGCTCTCTACGGAAACACCTTGAACGAAGATGTTACCGATACGTGGCAAGTATTTCCTGCTTCACAACAGATTCATGCGGGAATATCCCATTTTTCAGGGTAGTCGATCCGAGTAGAATCCTATTTTTTTGTAGTGTCTATAGTTGTCTACATCTACGCTGCCCATTACAAAGGATGGACAGGGACAACGGCAAGGAGGCCGAAGTTGTAATTCCCTGTCCCGTAGACAAAAGAATTATACCATATTTCACCATTGGAATCAAGGCTAAAGCCTTGAAAAACGGTGCTAAAGCGTCCCTGTATCCCCGACCTAAAGGACGGGGTTTTAGGGCTAAAGTAGAGTTTGATAATGTATGAGCAAATCCATTCATATCTGTGGGATTGACAGAAAAACTGCACCATTTGGTGCAGTTTCAAGAGTGTATTCTACACCATTTGGTGCATTAAATCGATTAATCGGCGGCAGAACCCCCTTTTTCTGTGGGTATCCTTGAGTTTTAGGATATG
Organism: Candidatus Poribacteria bacterium; assembly: GCA_965247655.1. Taxonomy (GTDB): domain Bacteria; phylum Poribacteria; class WGA-4E; order WGA-4E; family PCPOR2b; genus PCPOR2b. The sequence continues at coordinate 5,007,969 of OZ252032.1, forward strand.
GCATACTAATTGCTCTCATTCCGAACATTACAATCTACCTTTACATCGCACATGATGTGAGGGTTTGCTTAAATCTTTATACACAAACAACAATTTTTGGAGGAAAAACATGAGTGCTAAGAAGACCTCAGGGGCTTTGATGACCTCGTTGATTGTTCACGGAGTTGCCTTCGTTATCGCCGGCATCTATCTCGTCACCCAGACGCAGCAGTTCAAAGATTTAGTCGGTGCTGAAGTGCTACAGGCGAAAGAGCCCCCCAAACCTCAAGTTCGTAAACCGGTCATCAAGCCGGTGATTAAGCCAACCGTTCCAACCACCAATACAGTGATTGTCGAGCAGGTTCAGGTCGAACCCAGAGTGACGACAGCAGCGGTCGTGCGTCCGACCGCCGTACAGCCACAAACCGTTTTGGAATTTTCCAATAAGGTGGTGAAGTTGAATGCCCCCATCAACCCGAACGTGCCTAAGGTGGTCAGTGCCAATGCGCCAGCGCCGCACGTTGTGACACATGCCGACTTGCCTGTTTCTGACGCTCCCGGCGCACTAGCATTTTCCGCACCCGTCGCAATGGCTCCAAGTGCCGCGCCCGCTAACATTGGTCGTGGTATTGGCGGCATCGTACAGGTGAAAGTCGCTTTTGAGCGTCCGGCTGGACTTGCTATGGTTGAACACGTTGGTGCAACTCGCGATGCCTTGGGTGATGTCGTTGAAAACATTACTTTAGGTAACGTGGAAGTACCACCGCTGCCCCGTGGTGAACCAGGTGGTCGTGTCATTGGTCGCGGTGCCGATATTCGTGGTGTGTTCCGGTTTACCCGTGTCCGTCACAGTCTCTCTGACTGGTGGGCAGATGCCTCTTCGCTGAACGCGTGGACAAAGTGGATGAACGAACGGACGAAGATTAAAACCGACATGAACGTCGAAGGTGGCGCGCTCAAGTTCACTGATGCGAACTTGCATAAAGCCCCTATGCTTTTCATGACGGGCCACGATCCGGCGCTTACCCGTTCCCATAACCTGATGAGTCGTCAGTACGGCGGCGGTAAATTGGACAATCGCCTGTCCGAGAGCGAGGCAGCATCGCTGCGTCGGTATCTCGTCGAAAGGGGCGGCGTCCTTGCCTTTGATGACTGTGGGGTGAACGCACCAGCACAGGCGATGATTCGTCTGTTCCTCGCTCAGATGCGTTTTGTTATGCCTGAATATCAGGTGACACGAATTCCGAACGACCATGAGATGTACAGCAACTTCTACGAGATGGGCGGACCGCCAGTTGGATTCGATCTGTGGTGGTGGGGAACTCACCCGCCGAAGCGGAACTATCTCGAAGGAGTTATGGTTGGTGATCACATTTCCGTGTTAGTATTCCGTCGTGATTATATGTGTGCGATGGAGTCAGTGAGTTTGCCAACCCGTAGTGTCCATTATTCACCAGGCGTTTATCGTTTCATGACCAACGTTGCAGTTTACGCACTGACGCACGGCTCGATTTCTGATTACTCCGGCTATGTGCCAGAAGATACAATGGCAAAGAAGAAACTGCCGACCAGTGCTCCTGAAGCTGCGAAAATTGGTGCCGTTGAATAAAGCCTACTGATTTGGACAGACCTTCATATTATGTCGCATTGAGCAGCCAAGCCACTCGCTTGGCTGCTTTTTTTTTCGATATTTTGCAGTCATGCATGTGTGCAGGTTCGGGCGACTTTGACAATTCTTGCAGTGGTTACTCATTCAATTTTATGGTATAATGCCCAACCCGTGAGACCTCATGATTCCTTTTCAAGCGGGCTGAGATTTTTTATCTCAGTCCATTTTTTTGCGAACAAAAATTGGATTTATCGTCCTAAATACAATACATGGTATAATTGCTGATCTACAACGTCTATTCAACAGAACACGAACCCCCGATTCAGAAGTCAATTTCTAAAATGAGGTGAACGATGAACCGAATTAGTTTTAAAAACGTATGTGTTGGACTTATTCTCATCTGTATGCTGGGAATAGGTATATCATTGATAGCTAAAGCGCAGCAGGAAGATGTCCCCAAATACACCATCTTGGTTTTCGGTAAATTGCACTTGACTCCCACCGGAGATGCAGCAGTCGCTGAAAAACTTCTGAAGGAAAAATTGTTGCCAGCAGCAAAAAGAATTGAGGGGTTGAAAATCACTGCGCTTCAGCGGATGCAATTGCCGGGACCAGGGGCATCCGCCAAAACCAGTCAACCCGATTTCGTGATGATGGCAGAACTGACGGATGAGACAGTCTTTGCCAAACTCATTACAGCGACGCCTGCCGCCTTGAAGGAATATGGTGAGGGGATGAAGGCACAAGCCGGCGCACCTCAATTTGAATTGTATCAAATCTTGGGAACGTCAATGGAGTGAATCTAACTTTACACGCGATATGACACCCTCAAAATGCGCATCAGGAGAACATTGATGAAACAGATCTTTCAACGCATCTATCAAGTTTTGACAATTATTTTCGCGTTTGCCATGTTACTCATCGGCTGTAGGCAGGAGGCCACTCGCAAAGCGGATTGGGAAACCCACTTCACAGACATCCACTTCGCCAATTCCCAATACGGTTGGATTGTTGGAGAGAAAGGGTTTATTGTTCACACAAACGATGGCGGCAAAACATGGAACCGCCAAGAAGTTGGGACGGAGCAAGATCTCAAAGCTGTCTACTTTACAAACCGAAAATACGGCTGGGCAGTAGGGGACAACGGTGTTGTCGCTTCGACCGACGATGGGGGCAGACACTGGTATCTTCAGAAAAGCCGCACCTCCGGCATGCTCAGAGATGTCATTTTCGCTAACTCTGACGAAGGTTGGGTTGTGGGGGAGGATAACTATGTAATTGCCACAAAGAACGGCGGAAAGACGTGGGAACGCCAAAGTTATGTGAGCGATTTTCCCCTCAACGGTGTCTCGTTTGTCGATGATCAGCGTGGCTGGGTCGTCGGCGAATATGAGCGTGTCCTTCACACGGAGGATGGCGGAAAAACATGGCAAGAACAGACCACCCGTCACCAATTCGCACGAACCCGATTGGTCAACGACAACCGGCGTGTCATCTTCGTGAATGAAAATGAAGGTTGGATGGCGGGCACGGATGGATCGATTTCCCATACACAGAACGGCGGTGCCAAGTGGAATATGCAAGATAGCCGTATTCCGAATATCAATGGTCACGTCAAGGAAACCATCAATGGCATCCACTTTGCCGACAACAAGCGTGGTTTGGCGGTCGCCGATATCGGATTTATCACCTTCACCGAAGATGGCGGCGATAACTGGCGACTGCTCGATAGCATCACAGAAAATAACCTGATGGCGATTCAGTTCACAAGTCCAACCGAAGCATGGGCGGTCGGTTGGCACGGCACGATTATGCAATCAACGGATGGTGGAACCACATGGACGATGAGAAGCGGTACTACGGCAAACGATCTAGAAAACATCCAATTCACCTCGGAGGACCGTGCTATCGCTGTCGGACAACGCGGTGCTATCGTGGTCTCGGAAGACGGTGGGCAGACGTGGGAGGAGATCGACACCGATATTTGGGATAATATCCGCAACATCTTTTTCATCTCCGACAAAGAAGGCTGGTTGATCGGAGAGCGAAACATGATTGGCCATACCATTGATGGCGGACGAACATGGGAACGCCAATACGCTGGCATGGGGCACATGCTCAACGGTGTTTACTTTGTAACACCGAAGAAGGGGTGGGTGGTCGGTGAACTCGGCACAGTCCTGTTTACCGCCGATGGCGGAGCCTCTTGGGTGCCTCAGACACCAACGGAATTTCATTCGCTCAAAGGTGCCTTCTTCCTAAATGAGAAAGAGGGATGGGTGGTCGGTTGGCCCGGAGTTGTCTATCACACAGCGAACGGTGGACTATCGTGGATATCACAGACATCCGGAACCTTCAACGAGTTGTATGCAGTCCACTTCACGGACAGCAACAACGGCTGGGTCGCCGGTCAGTTCGGTGAGATTCTACACACAAAGGATGGCGGTCAAACATGGAGGTTTCAGCCGAGCGGCGTCGAGGAGAATCTGAACAAGGTCTACCTCGCTGACACTTCACACGGCATCATCGTCGGGGACAAGGGTGTGATCCTTACTACGACCAACGGCGGCACAAAATGGGAGAAACAGGAGAGTGGCACGGAGAACGATCTCTTGGGATTCTCGCTTTCGCCAGAAGGGATGGTCGCAGTGGGGCGTAGCGGGGTGGCGATGCGATATTCGATTGACCCGGAGCAACTCCCTGTGACTTTGCCGCCTGTGGTAGAGATTGTTGAAAAACCCGAAATCCCTGAAGATGAGGTAACAGTTGAGGAGGTAACCTATCATTGGGATATTATCCGTCGCGCCGCATGGCAAACCGATTTTTCAGATACCTACTTCCTTGATGAGCACACCGGCTGGACGGTTGGGAGAGGCGGTGTTATCGCTCACACGACCGATGGCGGAGAAGCATGGCTGCCACAACATAGCAGTGTCGAGGCGGACTTGCATCAAGTTATGTTTGTTGATAAATCGCATGGATGGATTACGGGCAGTCGTATGCTGCTCCGGACCGAAGATGGTGGGAACACATGGCAGGTAGTGAAGGGTATCCTGCAAAACTTCCGCCGCGTCAACACGATGCAGTTTATCAATCCCAAAGAGGGCTGGCTAGGCGTCGGTGCTGCAGAGATAGTGCACACCACCGATGGTGGACTGACGTGGAAGCGTCAGCGGACCGGAATGAACGAGCAACCCATTGTTGATCTCCATTTCATCAATAGTCTTGAAGGATGGGCGGTCCTGCGGGAACGCCTTGATGGTGGAGCGAGGGAAGGCGGAGTCATTCTGCATACCACCGACGGGGGCGACTACTGGAAGGTCCTTGACAACACCAACCAACCCGCCATTGCTATCCATTTTGCCGACTCCAAATCAGGATGGGTCGTGCTGACGAATGGTGCATCGATCGTAACCCATGACGGAGGCATAACTTGGAAGCGCGTTCTTTCTGATTCAGATAGTGGATGGCCACCCCGGCGAATTGGTCGGATTACCTTCCAAGACCACCAAACAGCGTGGGCACTTGGAGGAGATGGCACACTCTTCATCACACGCAACATCGGTCAAACGTGGAAAGGGGCAAACGTTCCACAGCATGAAAGCTCAGTCAACTCTGGGACTGCTGGCGGAGAGGATATCGATTGGCTTGCACTCTGGGTCGGAGAGGAAGAAGATTCAGACAATGGCACCAACGGCCAGTCCAGTGACATAGACAATCCGTTGGATGAGGATTTCGCAGAACAGTTCCAAACAGAGATGAGCGATAGAAGTCAACGCACCGGACGTTTCACGCCAGAAGGCGATCTCGGTGGGGAAAACGTGCAATCCTCCAACGAACCGCAAAGACAACAGCGAGCTGCCCAACAAGAGCGGCCACGACGCGCTCGAAGACGGGGGAACCGTTTAATTAACAACATCCATTTCGTGACCGATCAGGTCGCGTGGGCGGTTGGCGAGGCGGGACATATCTTCCACACCACAGACACTGGAAAGACATGGGAACGGCAACTCGGCGAACAACTAGATGACTTCCGAGATGTACTGTTTCTTAACGATCAACAGGGCTGGATCGCTGGGGATAACGGACTGTTGCTAGAGACGCAAGATAGTGGGGGCACATGGACTACCTTGAATAGTAGATCGCGGCAACGATTGATTGGTGTCCACTTCCCCAGTCTCGATCCGAAATGGGGGTGGGCGATGCGGCGCGACGGTACCGTCCTCTACACGACCGACGGTGCAAACTGGTCAGCTGGACAGACGCCAATGCGCCCTGGCTTCCTCGAAGATGACCCACCGAGACCTTTCGCAATCAACGACGTCACGTTTAAACAATTCTCCGAGGGCTGGGCGGCTGGTGCAGATGGGCAGATTATCCACAATCAGGACGGCGGTCCCATCTGGACACCACAACGGACATCAACCGGGAAAGACCTTGCCGGCATTGAGATGAAGTACGCACCACTTGGATGGGCGGTGGGCGACGACGGCATTGTTCAACGCACCATCAACGGCGGCGGTTACTGGAAATTCCATGAAACAGATACAGGCTACAGCCTGTATGATGTCTCATTTATCACCAAGCGCAAGGGTTGGGCGGTTGGAGCCTACGGCATCATTCTCCGAACCACTGGCGGTGGATTTAAGTGGGAAGCCGTGTCTAGCGGCGTTACAGCAGACCTCTACAGTGTTACTGTACTGTCTGAGGATGAAATCTACGCTGTCGGTGCCAAAGGTACAATTCTCCACTCAACGGATGGCGGGGACACATGGGAACAACAGCATACCGATATCGGGAATGATCTGTACCAGATTGTCCATGCGAAGGAAGGGAATACGCTCTGGGTTGTTGGGCAATGGGGTGTCGTGCTGCGTCGAAAGATTGACGACACAAAGGTGTCGATGCGGTAGTTTGATGTAATATCAGCGCAGCCATAGAGACGGATAGAGATCCAACGAGATTTTTTCGGTTTCGCCCATTTTTTTCCGAACAAACGTAAAATCTATCTGCCTAATGAATCAAATCCGAATATGCTCAAACGAATATCTAAAAAAACATAAGATACTCAGATGGGAAATGGAGAAATTCATTAGGAAATGAGCGAATCGATGGATATAATCCGAGAAATTTTTGCCCCATACTCCCTCGCAACGTTAGGGACTATTGTTCTCAACCTAACACTCGCATTTGCACTAGGTCTGGCCATTGCTACTGTTTACCGGTGGACCGCCGATATGGCAGAAAACGCAATGACCGATGCACTAATCATTCTCTGTATGCTCATTGCCGTCGTTATGGTGGTGATTGGTGATAGCGTTGCGCGTGCCTTCAGTCTCGTGGGTGCTCTGTCAATTATCCGTTTTCGCACCGTGGTTCAGGATGCGCGGGACATCGCCTTTGTCTTTTTCTCCCTAGCCGTTGGCATGGCAATCGGTGCCGGCAATCCGCCTGTGGCTGTCATTGCGACATTCCTGATAAGTGTCGTTATTCTCGGACTCCACCGCTGGCATACGACCGCATCCAATGATGGGGAATTTCTCCTGACGTTCCAAGAACCGCTTGAGTCCGAAAACCAACAGAGTTACGAACCCATTTTTAGTGAGCAGGTAGTAGCAAGCCAACTCATCGGTCAGAAAACGACAAAATTGGGAACCGCCGAACTGAAATTTCATGTAAAATTGAAAGATTCGAAACGCTGGACCGGTCTTGTCCAAGAACTTTCTGCATTAGAAAACATCACCGGTGTGAGGTTAGAAAAGCAATAAATCTTTCGGCGGGAGCCGATAAAGGCGCGTCAGAAATGAGAAAGAAGATCCTTATCCTGATTCTGGTTGTCGTCGTCAGTGGGCTACTGATATTTCTTCTGCGCCAAACCCAACGGTTTGCACATAAACAGAATCCATTAACCGGATTGGCGCCGATTCAACTGCCATACAAGTCGATCGGTAATATCGCCCCAATCCCGATGCGTGAACTATCGGGCGCTACCTATCACCCACAACGCCAGACCGTGTTTGTTGTCGGCGATGAGGGGGACATCTACGAAATACGGACCGATGGAGGATTAATACGACAGGGATATTTGAAGCAGACCGACATCGAAGGAATTACGGTCCACCCGGAGACAGGGTTCCTATACGCCGTAGTCGAAGACGATGAAGAAATCCTCGAGATTGTTCCCCAAACTTTCCGGGTCACTCGGAAATTCAGCGTCAACCGGCAATTTGAGGGCAAAGAACTGTTAAAAAAAGGAGGGATGGGATTGGAAGCGATTGTTTTTATTCCGAACGCTTTCCATCCCGAAGGCGGGACATTCTGGGTCGGAAACCAATCTTTCAATCTAAAGCAAGGAAAAGAACCGTCGGTCATCTGTGAAGTCGTTGTTCCACTCCTTTCATCAAAACCCGCTCCGGATGTGGATAAAGCCAAGATGAAGCAAGCAGAAGGACAGATCTCTCGCTTTTTCCCGCTTTCAATCATCGACATCTCAGGGCTTGCCTACGATCTAGAACGGCAGTGTCTACTCGTAATGAGCGATACAACCAACCTGTTGCAGGAAGTGACGTTGGATGGGAACGTACGCCGCCAGTACCTGATACCGGGACATGACCAAGAAGGAATTGTAATCGATAAGATGGGGTTTATGTATATCGCCCAAGAGAATGGGGAAATCATCAAACTCGAAGACCACCGGAACTGAGAGACCAAAACAAACCTCCTGACGAGGATACAACAATGAAGAATCATGATCGCATTCAAAACCAGCTCTCTGCATATTTGGACGATGAATTAAGTCCAGAACAACGCATAAGCATCGAGGCACATCTGAGTGAATGCCATGAGTGCACCGAGATTCTCACTGACTTTCAACGAAATCGTCAGTGGATTGGCGCGTTAACGCACGAAGCACCCCCAATCGCGGATACAGTTCTCCCACAGTTGGCAGACCGAGGTCCCGTTCGACGGAAGGTTTTCCCCACCTTTGGCGAACTCTGGGATTGGGTGTGTCGCCCAGCCATCAGCGGTGTTGGGGCATTAGCGACGGTCAGCTTGGTTTTGGCGCTTGTCTATTTCAATCTGATGATGCCGGGGTCCGAAGACACATATACCTCCGATTCCCTCGATTTCTACCTGACGGTTCACACCGAGGACACAGCGTACAATCCTCTATACTCGTACGCTGTTGCGGATTCATTTAGCGTAGACACTAATATACCGGATACCACTGTTGAAGATAACACCGACCTTCTTCTGGAAGTTCATTTAGGAGATTAATAGCCATGATTTTAAAGCCAAGAGACGTAGGTTGGTTATTACCAATCGTGTTTATGCTGCTGATTTTAATAGCAAATCCGATCGCAGAGGCATCGCCTGAGTCGCTGAAGATCCTCAAGCGCATAATAAACACAGAGGAGAAAGTTGCTTACGTCGGTACTCGCATGATTGTTATGAATACGTCGCGTGGGACAATCGCTCGTGAGGAGACTGTCATCCATCAACCCCCGGAGATTCATGCTGTCACCGTATTGCCAATCTTGGAAGGGGGCCGCTCCTTAAGACTCGACGATCAGGAACCACGCAAAGGCAGCGAACGAAGTCGGCGGGAGGGCAGACGGGACGATAGGCGTGGAGATCGAAGAAGGTTTTCGTTGGATCGAAAACGGATGGCAACTCTCTCTCAAAAGGAGGTTGAACTGCTAGCGCAGAACTATACATTCGATTCGGTTCCCGCGGATCCGATCGCTGGGCAGGAAACCGATCTGGTAACGGTTTCTCCGCAATTTGAGGCACGACCAACAAAACGTCTCTACCTCGCACGCGACACAGGAATTATCTTGCGAATCGAAGATTTCGACCCGGAAGGCAACCTCCGTTTTATGTCTGTTTACACGCAGATTAGCTTCGAGGAGGATGCAGTCGCACAGAAGTTAGCCGAGTGGCAACGTGACGAAAAACCCCCGGCTGAAAAGAGACGTCGTCGAAGTCAGCCAATTACGCTCGACGAGGCGAAAGGATTGTTGGATAACAAACTCATTGAGCCCACTTATCTTCCACCCGGTTTTCAACTCCTAGAAACCCGATATTTCAAACATCGCTCAGACACGGTTTATCTGCGATATACAGATGGTATGCTGACATTCACAGTGTTTGAATCGAAAAGCAAACAGGAACGCAACCGAGCAGATAGAAGAGAAGGTGGACAACATATACAGATCCAAGGAACAGCGGCTCGGCACGAAAAGCGCGGGCCGACGCATATTCTGCAGTGGTCTATTTCCGATCTGAACTTTACGGTGATGGGGGAACTCCACCGAGATGAACTCATCAAGGTCGCCGAGTCATTAATTCTCGCCGCTGAGCAATAAGTCTGTTTACTCTGAGTAGAAATCCTTGATTTTATATGTAAGTTGGTTTAGAATTGTATTTTGAGGAATTATTGGTGTCTGAAACCGTGGCCAACTAACAAAGATCAAGTTTAACAGAGGGAAACAAGACTTATGAGAGATTGGAATCAAGATATTGTCAGGTATCCAGACCCCTCCATTGAAGTAATTGACCCACGTTTCTCCAAATACAAAATCGGTAACGCGGCGGTGGAACGACTCTGGACAGGAGCGCGATGGACGGAGGGACCAGTTTGGTTCGGGGACGGTCGTTATCTGCTTTTCAGTGACATTCCAAACAACCGGATAATGCGTTGGAGCGAGGAAACGGGTACAGTCAGCGTTTTCCGCAGCCCCTCCAACAATAGCAACGGCAACACCCGCGACAAACAGGGACGACTCATCACCTGCGAGCACGATTCACGTCGAGTGACTCGTACCGAGTATGATGGAAACATCACGGTGCTGATCGACAGTTTTGAGGGAGGGCGGTTGAACGCTCCGAATGATGTAATCGTTCACCCGGACGGACATATCTGGTTCACCGACCCCGGATACGGAATCCTCATGAACTATGAAGGGCACCGCGCTGAGTTTGAGTTACCGACCAATGTCTATCGGCTCAACCCGGATACCGGCGAGGCGACAGTCGTTACGGACGAACTCGACAAACCGAACGGTCTCTGCTTCTCTCCCGATTTTTCCAAACTCTACATCTCTGACACCGGTATCTCACACGCCCCCGATCATCCCAGTTATGTCTATGTCTATGATGTAGTGGACAACGCTCGCTTGGCAAACGGCAGACCATTTTGCGACATGGGATCAGGATTCGCGGACGGCATCCGTTGTGACATTGATGGTAATCTCTGGTCAAGTGCGGGTTGGGTCGGTGAAGGGTTCGATGGCGTGCATATTTTTGCCCCCGATGGAGATCTCATCGGCAAGATCCATCTTCCAGAAGTCTGCTCTAACGTATGCTTCGGTGGTGTCAAGCGGAACCGGCTGTTCATGACCGGCAGCCAATCTATTTACTCCGTCTATGTAGAAACGCAGGGCGCACAGATGCCCTAATCAGTGATTTAACCCTTGATTAGCGCGAGACGGAAATCTTGAGGTCCTGATGAATTGTGATGTGCCCTGTAGGTCGAGATTCACATCTCGACACAGCGACTGCCTACCTCACAACGGTTTCGTGCTGGCGGTAAACCCGATCATAGCATTCCTGATCGATTTCTATCCCTAATCCCGGCGCGGAGGGCACTTGGTAACAGCCGTTTTCAAACTCGTATCCCTGCATGTTGTAAAGATCAAAATGCAGGGTCGAATCTTCAGCAATAACGAACCGTTCCGTCACCGCGCCGAACTGGATATCACCGCGTAGACCAATCGCCGCAGCATTGTAGTTGTGCGGACAGATCTTCGTCGCATAGCCAGAATCTTCGATGTCGCGGGCGAGCGTGTGGAAGGGCCAGAAACCCATGTCCAACATGTCAGGCTGTATGCCGTCCAGCAGGTCTTCTTCCATCAATTGCCAGTAAATGGTGTTGCGACCGCGATGCCCCTCGCCGTCTACAAGCATCGTTTCTGGTGACCATCGGTCCCGCCACTCCTTGAGTTTTCGGTAGTCCGCCACGTTTTCAGTGACCATCTCTTCCATCCAGAAAATCTTGTCCGAGGCCGTTTCACGCACAAAGGTTTCCAAGAGCGGCAATTTGCCGTTGTAACCGTTGTTTGCGTCAACAAGGATTTTGATTTCGGGACCAACCGCTTCCCGCACAGCGTGCACGACTTCAATGTCACGCGCTACGCCGGCATTCGGCTCGAACCAGCGCCCCGGTCGACCGAGTTTCAACTTCATTGCCCGCCAACCGTTGGCGATGGCGTCCTTCGCTTCACGAGCCACAGCACTGGCACCCGCTTCGGGGTGCACCAAGTCCTGGAAGTAAAGGGTGGAATCGTAACTCTCAACCCAACTACGAACCCGCTCGCCAAGCAGACGATACGCAGGAACATCCAATGCCCGACCCATCAGGTCGAAGATGACGAAATCGATGAACCCGTTCTCTCGCAGTAATTCCTCCCAGCGAGGGTTCACACCTGTAACGCGGCCCCCGCTCACGCGATAAAAGTCGAACACGTCTCGGTTCAGCAGTAACTGGAGCGTGGCGTAGAGTGCTGTCAACTTGTCCCGGTTCATCGCTGGTCGAGCGTTTGTTACACCGATGAGACCACTGTCGGTGGTTACTTGTACCAGCCATTCACGCTGATTGTAGCCATAGTTTTCACCCTTCGAGTTACGACCGACGATTCTGCCAATACCGGGAGCACCGAAGTACGTTTCGACCGGTGTTATCCGGATGTCTTTGATAATGTGTTTTTCTGACATCTTTCAGTTTAATCAGTTCCACCGCTTTAGCCGTGGGTCTGACAATTTTCCTTTATGAATAATGGTAAAAATGATATAATTGGATTACCGTTTCGTGGGAGGGTTCGACTTCATTCCTAAGTGGAGCCTCTCACACGCTATCGGAAGGGCATGAAACGGAGAAACAGAATCCATATGCTAAAAACCCATAAAATCGCCCTGAATCCCAACAATGTCCAAGCGACACAATTCGCCCAACACTGTGGGTATGCTCGTGTTGCATACAATACCGCCTTAGCGGATTTCAAAGACGGGTTAGACAATGGTGAATGGCGTTCACATATTGAGCTATGTAGAAGGTTCAATGCAATCAAAGCAGAAACCTTCCCATGGTCAACATCGCATTCGCAGAACGCCTCAAAGAATGCAATCTACACGAACCTAAGAGACGCCATAGGACGTTGGAAGTCAGGTCAGAATGAGTTTCCTAAGTTCAAGAAGCGTTCACGGGGGCAAAGTTACCAAGCAGATAGTGGTCGAGGCACAATTGCTGTCGTAGGTAAACGGATTAAACTTCCCAAAATTGGTTGGGTCCGTATGTTTGAAAACCTACGCTTCCTTGGTACTATCTGCAAAGTGGTTATATCTAAACATGGACACCGTTGGTTCGCTTCTATCCTTGTAGATACGTTCACTGATGAGCCTATCCCTGAGATTCAACACTTGCCCGTTGTTGGTGTAGACGTTGGTATCAAATACTTGGCTATCACTTCTGAAGGCCAGTATTTCGACAATCCGAAAGCCTTAAAGCGTTATGAGCGTAAGTTAAAACGATTACAACGCCGGTTGAGTCAACGGAAGATAGGTAGTTGTAACTGGCGTAAAATGAAAGCAAAGATAGCCAAATTGCATTACCAAATCACTTGCATTCGACAGGATGCCCACCATAAGACATCCACAGCGATTGCTAACAGCGCACAACGGATTGGGATTGAATCACTTAACGTTGCTGGAATGCTAAAGAATCATAGACTGGCTAAGGCGTTAGCAGACACTTCACTTTCTACATTCCTTACCATGCTAAAGAACAAGGCAGAACGTAGAGGCGTAAAGATTGTTGAAGCCGATACCTTCTACCCGTCAAGTAAGACCTGTTCTCACTGTGGTGTGGTGGACACCAACTTGTCCTTGTCCGATAGGACATACCATTGTAGCCAATGTGGTCATACTTAAGACAGAGACCTCAATGCTGCAATAAACCTAAGAACTCTCGCCGTGGGACACACGGAGAGATAAAACGCCTATGGAGTTCATATAAGACCACGAGAATCGGGGCAGTGAACGTTGAAGCAGGAAGATAGCATCCCAGTCAGGAGTCAGTCTATCATAAGAATCCCAATATTTTAACTTGGGAAGTGGTCAAATGGTTTCCTTCGGGTTAGGCAGGACTGAAAAACCTCACTCCACCCGCCACTCGTGTAAAGCATACTTTGCCTTGAACAGGTCTTCGTCAACAGAAATGCCGAGTCCAAGGCATTCCTGCACCTGATATGCTCCGTCCTTGAAAGGAGGGAAGGGACCGAAGATGTGGGGGAGGTTGCGTTCGTCCTCCAGCGACACGAAGGTCTTAGATGCTGCACCGAACGCCAGAGTCGCAAAGGTGCCGAAAGTGCCGTTGCCGAAGTTGTGTGGAATTGAGCGCACTTTTGTTCCATGCAACGCCTGCTCAATCTCTATCCAACGGAGGAAACCGGCACCCACGGTGTCCGGCTGGTAGCCGTCAATCAGGCAGTCCTCAATGAGATAGCGGAAGGTTTCGCTGATGGGGTCGCGGTCTGTTTCACCACACACGAGCAGGGCTTGGGAACCGTGTTTTGCCTGCATCTCTCGCATGGCGCGGTAGCCAGCCACATCGTGCGTTATCATCTCCTCCAGCCAGTAGATGTTTGCGGGGATCGTCTCCCGAATGAAATCTTCGAGCAGATCAAGCCGGTCATCATAGCCGAAGTTGGCGTCAACGTAGATCTGGAAATCTTCTCCGACAGCTTCCCGCACGCCCAAAACCACATCAACGTCCCGTCGCATACCGGCTTCCGGCATCATCCAGCGACCGCCGCGTCCGGTTTTTATCTTGAGCGCTCGATACCCGACAGCCTTCGCCTCGGCAGCCTCTTCGGCGACCTGCTTCGCACCTTTCTCAGGGACAAGGAAATCTTGGAAGTAGAGCGTGGTGTCATAGGCTGGCACTGTATCGCGCACTTTTCCCCCGAGCAGATTGATAGCTGAGACACTGTGGGCTTTGCCGTAGAGATCGAAGGCGAGGGCATCCATCCATCTATGGCTGCGGAAGGTGCGTGCTATGTCTGCGCCGGGACCAGTAACGACCCCATTCTGCACCTGCAGCAGCGAGTCCACTTCTCTGCCCAACAGCGATGTTTTCAACAGCCTAAGCAGATCTTCTACCCTTCCCTGCCGTATTGCTCGGTTGGCAATGGTTATGCCTTCTACACCGCCATCGGTCCGGGCACGCACAATCCATTCCAGCCGTTGTTTACCAATGTTATCTGAGAATGCGTTTTTGCCTAGCTCCTTTGGGTAATACGAAGGAACCGGTGTTACGGATATTTGTGTGATTTTCATTGTTTGTGTTCTGCTCGTTTGTCATTCCGGGATTAAATTTCAACTTTCGTTACCTATCAGTTAAAAATATCGTTAGATATTTTACCGATATTTTCACACCACAGTCAATAAAAATATTGGGGCTATATACATTATTAGATAAGTTTTGCATGTGCAATAATCTGCGTCAAAAATGAAAACTGAGGATTTATGTTGACGCGGATTTGCGAATGCGTATAATGTTAAAAACAACTCCAAAAATAATCTACTAAGCAATAGGCAAAAAATGGTTGAGAAGCAAAAAGTGCTGTTTCTCTGTACAGGGAACTCATGCCGGAGTCAAATGGCAGAAGGCTTTTTGAGGGATATGGCTGGCAACCGCTTCGAGGTCTATAGTGCAGGGCTGACGCCATCATCTGTTAATCCATTGGCAATCAAAGCGATGGATGGCGTCGGGGTCAATATTTCATCCCATACCTCTGATTCGCTCGATAAATACCTCGACCAAAACTTCCATCATCTGATTACCGTCTGCGACCATGCGAAGGAAAGTTGCCCAATTTTCCCCGGTGCTGGAGAAGATCATCATTGGGGATTTGACGATCCGGCGGAGGCAGAAGGGACCGAACCGGAGCGGTTCACCGTTTTTTGCCGAGTCCGCGATGAGATCCAGCAAAGAATCCACCAGTGGTTAAAGACACTCGACCCGCCTGTACATTCGCACCAAAAAAAATAGGGGAGACCATGTCACCACGCTTTTTAGCCATCGGTCACTTCTGCTACGACGTAGCACCAGATGGATACGTGCTAGGCGGGGGTGCGGCTTACTCAACGATTACGGCTCGCAATCTTGGTTGTCGTGCCTGTGCGGTCACCGCTGTCGGTTCAAATTTCGACCGACAACAGCCAATCCTAGATGGGATTGATGTTTCCTACCACGAATCACCTGAAACCACCATTTTTGATAACCGGTATGACTCAGATGGACAACGCCAACAGCTAATCTTGGGGGTCGGCGGAGGATTGGGAGCACATCATATTCCACCTCAATGGAAAGACGCAGACATCGCCTATCTTTGTCCACTTACCGGCGAGGTGGATTCACCGGTAGCTCAATGCTTCAATCATGCGTTAGTAGGTGTCACGCCGCAAGGGTGGATGCGCGCATGGGATGAGAGCCGCCATGTACGCCCCAAACGGTGGCAGACCGCCGAAGCTATCCTACCGCATGCAGATGTTTTGGTTTTAAGTGAGGAGGATATCGCTGCCTCTCCCGAAGACCTCGAAAAGTATATTCAGTGGACGCGAATTGTCGTGCTAACGAAAGGGCGGCACGGCGCAACGCTGTACGAGAATGGTCAAATCTTGGAGTCCACCGCCTACCCCGCAGATGAAGTTGACCCGACGGGTGCAGGAGATGTGTTCGCTGCCGCATTCCTAATCAAATATCATGAGACCGGTTCGCCACAAGCAGCGTTGAACTTCGCGCACTGCACGGCATCATTTGCTGTAGAAGGACGCGGAACGACAAGCATCCCGACGTTGGATCAGGTCAGCACCCACCTCAGAAAAACCTAGGAAGCAAAAGCCCTCTCTCATTCCTTCGCGTTGACACACTACTACAGCTACCACGGTTCGGAATAAGATGGCTCGTTCACATAACGCTCAGTGGTCAGATCTAGCGTAATCTCAGCCCCCGGCGGGAGCGAGATACGCAGATGCTTGTTGTTTACAGTGATCGTCCGCACTTCGGTCTTCAGCGGTGGAGGTGCGTAGCTGCCGGCGTATCCACCCAGTTCTCCAGGCCACTCACTGGTACGCACAAAGTATTCCGCAGTGCCAAATCGATGCTCTCCGAAGCCGCCAGCTTGGATAATCAGTTCCCTTTCCTCGTTGGGGTTAACATTCACTAAGCGAACCACTGTGCGAGCTGCCTCCAACTTCTCGACCAGCACCCCCACATCTTCGGGCAGACCGGGACGATGGCGATGAACATCGAAGTAGCGGAGGCGACAGTGAAGCAGTCCACCATTGTAGATCGGCTGCGGTGCACCAAGCGTCAATTGGATTAACGCTTCAGACGAAACCGCATTGCCCCATTGCCAATGGTGAACGTGGTGGTGAGTCCCTACCGCTTCATCCTCCCGAAGGAGGGCAAGGCGTCGGCACATTATCTGATGACTGGCGTGAAGAATGTGTTCAGGATAACTCGCATTTTGTCCAGCTAAATACCGTACCCACGGCTGCTCATGCCCAGAATCCTCCTTGTTGTGGAAGGCGAAGGTCGCGTTCCAGTCGAAAGCCTCCGCCTGTCGAACCCGCTCCATACTCTCCCAGTCTTCGTCCGCCATCGAAAGGTTCCACAGTGTTACCAGATAGACAGGTGATATAGGCTGCCAGTCGAACCAGCCAGCATCTCCGTATCGGTAAGGCACCAAGAAGGTCTCATACCGCTCACCCATTGAGGCAAACTGACTATCCCAGCGTTCACTGACGCTCATGTCGAAGTCGCGGATGTCCTTCACCTCCCCAAGCTCCAGAATACGATTCATCTGCCGCCGTGGAAGTTCAAGATAAGCGTCGTCGCGGGTCAGTAGATAGGCGTTCGCAGCAGCATCAAGCGTTGCCTTCTGAAGCGTCAGGAAGCCGTGCGGAAATGTCCAGCCGTAGCGCCCCCCATACCACTTGCCGTTACAGTATTCACCCACCTTCCCGGAGTGTCCGACATTATCTGGAAGGAGTCCATTATTCTGTCGGGCTCGCTCGACCCAAGCGTCGGTGTACTCCACCACCCAGTCACGGTACTTCTCCTCGCCGGTCAGGAGAAAGGCGTTCGTAACCAGCGACGTAACGGACAGGTTGGTCGGTGTGTCCCCCTTTCTCCAGCGATCAAACAGTGCCTGCCCCATAGCACGGGCGTTATCTGGATCCCCCAGATCTTGTACGGTGGAGATGCCGGGCAGATCGAAAAAGGGTAGGTTGTACCGTTCCATGCTGCCGCCGAGGGGAGCGTAATTCGCCGCTTCCCGCTCTGACATCGGTGCGTAATAAGCTCCCCTGCTACCGTTGAGTCCAGAGAGGACGATTTTGTGTTCAGGGTCGTAGTTGATGGCGTCGGGATCTTCGTTGAGGTAGAAACCCGCAAAACGTTTGGCACGCTCACAACGCTTGTGTTCATTCGGATTCGCTAGGCAGAGATGGAAAAAGAGGATGTCGCTTTCCGATTGGTGCATCTGATCTTCGCGGATACCGTACTCTTTGTAGACTGTGCCGAGTCGCGTCAACTGCTTGGTAACCACCTCCCATTGGCGGTCTGCCAACGTGAGCAGGTGGTCTCCACCACCCATCAGGTAGATGAGGGGCCAATTAAAGAAAGGTTCGTAATAGTCGTCGGGGCTGCCGCCGCCCCATTCATCCCTCCAAATAAACTCTCCATCCTCCCGCGTGAAGTGGTCGAGAAAGGGCTGGACAGACTGATTCATCGTGTCGAATAGTTGTCGCTCCCAGACCGCCCAAGAGGGCGGTGTCGTAATCGGTACGTTAGCAGATATGTGGATCATCAGAAATGTGTTCTCCTTGTGTACTATCAACTCATATAGTAGTAGGCA
Organism: Candidatus Poribacteria bacterium; assembly: GCA_965247655.1. GTDB lineage: Bacteria > Poribacteria > WGA-4E > WGA-4E > PCPOR2b > PCPOR2b. Next base: position 5,026,539 of record OZ252032.1, read on the forward strand.
TACGGAATATGCCGTAACCCCCGCAGGGGACGCAGATCTGCGTTCCCTACACAAGTTGAAATCCATCTCAAGTCCATTCGATTTTCACCGACGCATGAAGGTGGGAACATCAACCGGTTCGCCATCACGGCGAGCCGATTCCCAGCCGGCGAGGAGCGGTGCCAACGTGCATAGCCCATCGTGATAATCGTTCAAGATACCGCTTCCATCGCCCGTCCGAATCGCCTCCACGAAAACGCGGTCACCCTCAAACCAAGGATTGAAGTCTTCTGCCGTAAATACTCGCTCGCCGTTCATGTCAATATAGGAATAGTTGTGGACACCGAGGTAGCCGCCCTCATAGTAAAACAGAAAGTAAGGCTCTCCCGCAGGCTGCCCCGGAGATGCGGACAGAAAGGTCATTGTCATGGTCGCACCATTGGACATGGTGAAGTTGAACGAAGAGGAAAGGGGTGCCTCGTACTGCTCTGGATGATGGAAAAAGGCTTGGGCACGGATCATCTCTAGGCCACTCATATAGCGACAATAGTCCAAGGCGTGAGGGCCCCATCCGAAGAAGGGAGCACGAAGCTCCAAGGCACCGTCCCAACGCGGTGCCTCCCCCTCTGGCAGGTGTGCGGGTAGATCTGATACCATCTGGAACCTAATATGAACAATTTTCTTGTCTTGAAGCAGCCGTTTGGTTTCTTGGAAGATGGGACGGTAGCGTTCGCGGAAGCAGACGGTACTAAACACCCCGGAGTGGCGAATCGCATCGTCAATCCGATAGGCAACCTCCATGCCCATCGCCTGCGGTTTCTCGATGAAGAGATGGATACCCTTCTCAGCTGCAGCGACTTCAACGCCATCCTCACGCGCAACAGCCACCACCGTAGACCATAACGCATCTAGCGACTCATTTTTTACCATTTCGTGCCCATCGGTGTAGCTTCTCGAAATCCCAAAGTCGGCAGCTGCCTGACGTGCATTTTCCTCAACAATATCGCAGACTGCGACTACCTCCACCTCTTCCAACCGCATAAGATTAATGAGGTGGTTGTTCCGAGCATGGCCACCAGCACCGTAGATACCAACCTTTATTGTTCGCTCGCTGCTCATGTTGTTCTGCCTTTACATATCGCCCCGGTACGGGGTTGGTCCCTCCGGTCGGCTCTTACGTGGGACTCTTGTCGGATATTTTTCGAGTGCCGCGATCCAAGCCTCTCGCCACTCCTCATAATCGGTTTCGGAATCCGGAGACAGGCGACTACGGGCGTCAAAGCTGGGCCAAAAAGCACGCCCCGTAGGCGTTCCTCTTTTCTGGTAACGTATATCCATGCTCCAGCGGATGGCATCCGTGTTATTTGTACCTGACGAATGGGGGGTGAGTTTGTGAATAAAGATCACATCTCCCTTTTTCATCGGCACCGAAACCCAATCCCCGTCTGGCAGACTGTTGCCCCAATATACTGTGCGGTGCTTGTGTATCCGGGGCATCACTCGCAGACACCCGTTCTCCTCTGTGGTATCGCACAACGGGATCCAGACGGTCAGGACGAAGGTTGTGTCCGCTTCCTCATGGAAAAAGATCGCATCTTGGTGCCAGAAGACCACATTTGAGTTCCGCCCTTGCTCTAGGTCCGAAGGCAGCTTCGCCCGTATATGCGTCATGGGGCTACAGCAGATCTCTGGCCCGATAAGTCCCTCTATCAGATCCAGCAGCCGCTTGTTTCGCATAAAATGAAATGTCCCTTCCCCTCGAATATGCCCCACATCCAGAAATGTGTCTGACTCGAAATAGGCTGCCTCGTCTTCGTCGCATATCCGAGCGAGACGCGTTTCAAACGGTTCGTCCACGTACAGTTGGCTAATTCGACCTTCAGCGTGCAGATCCTTGGCGAGCTTGTCTATAACCCCCTCGTAGTCCTGAACCACCGGCTCGAAATCGACCTCCTGTAGTGCTGCCTCAAGCACCACATATCCCTCTTCTTTGAAATGCTCAAGTTGTTCCTTTGTCAGTGTCATTCGTCAGTCCTCTCAGTCGGCAAAAAACATGATCCCATATCTGATTTTAACGGCGGCAAGTCTTGAAACTTTAGAGCAACATTATACGCCGAAGCAGTGAGGCTGTAAAGAGGAAATTAAACGCAGCTTTCCACGCACTCATATCCGCTTGCATTTCATACTAGGGCGTGATATAATGCCACACATAGCTGCTAAGTTGGTTTTGGCAGCGAATAATAATCCGCTCCCAGATTTTTGGGAGTTTTTTTGTGTACTCAAAATAGGATGGATTGACGGAGTCGGGGTTGCCCTATCGACAATCCTTCCTCAACATAAATACGGTTGAACAACAAAATGTACAATAAACTGACAGATGTTAAACTCAGAACTGGCGAGACGATGGAGGTCGGTGTTATCATTGCCCCAGACGAAGCGTATGCGGAACAGATTAAACCGTTCTTGGCGCACAAGGGAGGTGGCTTCAAGTGGCATCTTGAACGCTCCGTTGTCGAAACGCTAGATGATTTGGAGACACGCTTCTACGTCGGCAAAGTGGACGGGGAAATCATCGCAAACATAATGATAGTTGAACACGGGCACGTCGGTATCCTTGGACATGTTTTCACCACACCGACGCAACGACGCAAAGGTGCTTGTAAAGCGGTCATGGGGTTTCAAATGGAGGATTTCCGTCAGCGCGAGGGTGAAGCACTCTACCTTGGAACCGGATACAACAGCCACCCCTACTATATCTACAACAGTTTCGGATTTGAGAGTGTTTTCCCCGGTTCGGGCTTCATGAAATACCGTGCAGTTGAGGACTTCGATGATCAGTACTTTGCCGAGAGCACCGTTCGCGCAAAAGATGTGGTATGGCACGATTGGTCCAAGATGACTGCCCTAACAGGTATCGCAGAGGGCGACTATCTCCGCAGTATCGCGTTCGGCATCTATGGACCCGCAAATTTCGAGGGCGGCTTTCTTGGGTTCAAACAAGCACTAGAAAATGGGGATACCTATCACGACGCAAAGCTACTTGAATCAGATATCGGCGCAATTGTCGGCGTGGCAACAGTCTCTTGGGATACGCGTTGGCAGCCCGACACAGTGGTGTTGGACCTTTTCGTCCATCCAAACTCCTATGCGTCAGCACCAGTGCTGCTTGAAGCGATTGATTTCCCAGATGCCAAAATCCAGTGTTATGTTGAATCCGCCTCAACTCACAAAGTTGAAGCTGTCCAAAATGCGGGATTTCATCACGAAGCGACGTTGAGAAATCAAATCCAACATCAGGATAAGGGTGTTGATGTGCTGATTTTTGCACGCAATTAAACAGCCTCGGCACCCAAAGTAGAAATACGGTGCCATCAACCACTACCGGGAGAAATCAGATGCTTGGTGTCCAGCTTTTGGGAAACGAGACAGTCACCGTCAAAGAATATCCCGAGCCTACACGCAATAATGAGAACGGCCTATTGATTCAGGTTAAGGCCTCAGGAATCTGTGGTAGTGAGATGCACGGCTATCGCAGCTCAACCCCTCACGCGTCCAATGGCGGACACGAGGTTGCAGGAGAGGTCATCGACGCGGGGCAGTCAACAAAATTCAAGGTTGGGGACCACGTTGGCGTCCACGCCGTTTGGGGGTGCGGGGACTGTCGGTGGTGTGGGGTTGGAAAATATACCTATTGTAATAACCGCATAGGCGGCGGTTCGGGAACTCATGCGGAGCGGCTCGCTGCCCCAGACCATGTTTGTCTCAAGCTGCCTGAAGATATTCCGTTTGATGTAGGGGTGCTCCTGACCGGCGACGGGTTCGGTGTCCCTTATCATGTGAGTCAACGGCTTGACACCAAAGGCGGGGATTTTGTTTGCGTCTTGGGGGCAGGTCCTGTCGGGCTTGGAAACACAATCGTGCAATCGTTCCTAGGAACGGAAGTGATAGTTATTGACATCAACGACTATCGACTCTCCCTTGCAAAGGCAGCCGGTGCCGCACACACTATCAACTCAAAGAAGACCGATCCCCTTGAGGCGATCACGGAAATTACCCACGGTATGCTTGTGGATAAGTGCATCGAGGCAGCCGGACGCCCAGAGACGCTTAAACTTGCTTTCACCTTGGTTGGGGTAGCGGGGACGATTATGTGCGTTGGCGAGCAAGGCGATTTGCCAATCAGTCCAAGCCGCGATCTGATTCGGAAGGACCTTACATTGATGGGGAGTTGGTTCTATCACTACTCAGAATACCCTGCCATGCTCGATCTGTATCGACGCGGTTTACCCATCGGACGGATGATTACCGATCATTTTCCACTCGTCGAAGCACAGACAGCGTTTAGCAAATTTGCCAATGGTCAGGCGGGCAAGGTGATGCTTGAACCGTAACCGGCGAATTTGATGTTGACATGATTTTAGTGCAATGATATATTTATCGCCGCAATCAGTAGATGTGAACTTTTCTCAGAAATAATGCACGACGAGTAATGCGTAAAGGGTCATCCTGCTCGGCTTGGATAGACATATCCAAGCCATCTTTGCGCGTGTGCAGCGGATTTGTCAATCTGCAGCGAGCGGTGATTTTTTTCACTATTTGAAACGCCGGGCGTAGGTCCCATAAAATATATCTCCCATAAAATATATCAATAAGGAGAAATAATGGATCTCGGACTCAAGGATAAGGTTGCAGTCGTTGGGGCATCAAGCAAAGGGCTTGGCAAAGCCATAGCACTCGGTCTGGCGGAAGAAGGTGCGAAGGTGACAATCTGTGCACGGGGTGTGGATACGCTGGAGGAGACAGCCACCGAAATTCGTGAAAAAACGGGTGCTGAAGTGTTGGCAGTCCCAGCGGATGTCAGCCAACCGGAGCAGGTTAGCGGGTTGATTGCCAAAGCTATTGATCGATTCGGCGGAATTGATATTCTTGTCAGTAACGCCGGGGGTCCCAGAGCAGGTCGGTTCGCAGATCTATCTCCCGAAGATTATCAAGCTGCACTGCACCTCAACCTACTCAGCACGATCAACTTGTGCCGCGGTGTCGTGCCGAGCATGAAAGCACGAGGCGGAGGTCGCATAATCAATCTCACCTCTATCTCCGTCAAACAGCCGGTAGATGGGTTGATGCTATCTAACATGGCGCGAACCGGCGTTATCGGGTTCGCCAAAACGCTTGCGTCCGAGCTAGCACCTGACAATATTCTTATAAATAATGTCTGTCCGGGCGTGATCTTCACCGATCGGATTAAACAGCTAGCCACTGTGAGGGCAGAGGAAGCGGGTATCACGTATGAGGAGGCCCTCGCAAATATGACCCAAGATATACCACTCGGTCGAATCGGAGATCCCAAGGAATTCGCCAATCTGGTTGTGTTCCTCGCCTCCGGACGCGCAAGTTATATCACCGGCACCACAATCCAAGTGGATGGCGGTATGTCAAAGGGGCTGTTATAATTGAAAAAACCGGGACAGCCGGTGAGTGGAAATCCTACACATCGCTTCCCAACCCTGTCGGTTATTATTCCAGCCTTCAACGAGGCACCAACGATTCGGCAGGTTGTTGAAGCGGTTAAGGAAGTACCAATCGACACGGAGATCATCGTTGTCAACGATGGCTCGACCGATGAGACATCTGTTATCTTGGAACAGATGCGCGATGAATCAGGGTTAAAAATCTTTCAGTACAAAGAAAATCGTGGAAAAGGGGCAGCGATTCGACTTGGACTGGAACAGGTCACCGGTGAGTTTGTGGTCATTCAAGATGCCGACTTGGAACTCTGTCCGAGAGATCTGATGCCAATTATAGAAGCGTTACAAAAAGGTATTGCCAAAGTGGTCTACGGTTCAAGATTCCTGAACGGTAAAAAACGGGCAAGCCTGAAAACCTACATAGCGAATCGTATGCTTGCGGGTTTCACAAACCTGTTGTATCATGTTCGTATCACTGACGAGGCGACATGTTATAAGGCATTTAATAGAAGTCTGGTAGCCAGCCTCAATCTGACCGCTCAGGGGTTTGAGTTCTGCCCAGAAGTGACGGCAAAGGTGCTACGCGCAGGCTATCATATCCATGAAGTGCCTATTTCCTATTTTCCGCGCATAAAGCAAAGTGGAAAAAAACTCCGATTCTGGCGGGAGGGCATCCGCGCAGGGTGGACCCTGTTCAAATATCGTTTTGCCCCCACGTCGAAAATCCTTAAAAAACCAGATTTGTCCAATAAAAAATAAAATAATTTTAGCAAGATTGAATGGCTGCCCTCTATCCGAATTTTATCCCGTCAATTTTGTTGTGAAACGCAACAGACGGAACACCCTTACCCAAATAAGGAAGGAGGCCCAAATGGCAGAGCAAGTGAAACACGAAGTGATTTTAAACATTCCGATACACCCCAATATGGAATTAGTTGCTGCACATACCGCTTCTATTCTCGCAGAAATCATGGATTTTGAAGAAAATCACATTGATGAAATTCAATTAGCTATCATTGAAACCTGCATCAATGCTTTTGAACATAGCAATAGCAAAGACCGCAAGGTAACTGTCACCTACCTTCTTACAGATGATGAACTAGAGCTAAAAATTACAGACCACGGCATCGGATTTAGTATGGACAAAGCTAAACTGTTAACCGGAGAGGCTAGGGTGCGAGCCATGCAAAAACGAGGGTGGGGGTTGGAGATTATTCGGGAAATGATGGATGAAGTGGACATCGAGAGCGGTGATGAAGGAACAACCATCACAATGCTGAAAAAAAGAGGGTAATCAAAAATAGGAAACACAGCCACCACCTAAAAATTTTGATGAAGGAGGAGACAAATGGTGTCATCTTTTAATGTCAACACGCGTACTGAAGACGGTTACGCTGTTATCCAAACGGATGGATACCTGAACGGGCCGACGGCGGAAAAACTCGCCGAAACCGCCAAAGACCTTATGAAACAAGGATACAGTACGTTTGTGATTAACCTCGAAAAAACACGACTCGTTAACAGCATTGGCATTTCCATCCTGATTGAGATTATTGAATTGCTTCAAGAGCACGGGGGAATGGTACATTTCTGCCACTTAACACCCGTCATTGAGCGGACTTTCAAAATGATGGGCCTTGCTCAACATGCCGAGATTCATGACGATGAGGCGTCTGCAACTACTAACCTATAATTGGATTCACCGGGCACAGATAAACCGGATCAAGGGATAACACCGCTCCACCTCCTTGCAATCTGCGATAAATCATCAATCCCAACCAATTGATCAGAGGTAATTAAGAGATGCAATCTGTTTCCGCTGAAGAGACAATACAACGGCTGATTTTTAGCCTGTCTGAGCTTGAACAACTGGGTGAGACAATCATCTCCGGGCGCGGTAACTTTAACGTATCAAGTCGGACCTATCTGCGAATCATCCACGGCACCTTGCAGGTAACCCGTTGCGCGATTTTGCTCTTTCAGCCTACCGAAAATTGCCTCACTGTCGAAGCGGCGATAAATGTCAAGGATGAATCGTTAAGCATTCCAGTGACCGACGACGAGACCGCGGCGATACTTGAATCTTCAACCATCGATCCCTCCAGCCCTCCGTCTACCTTGGATAACTTTTTCAATCAAATCCAGCCCCAATTAGAACTCCTCGGTGCCAATTTATGGGCACCCCTCAAAATCCGCGATGAATTTCTAGGGGTTATCAGTCTGGGCAGTTTTAGGACACAGGATAGTTTGGAGGACTGGAATCGAGAACTCCTGCCTGTGTTGGCAAACCAGATCTCCGTCGCAATCGCTTACTCGCGCCTCGTAGATAAGACCCGTGCGGAACAGTTTCGCCTATTCATGCTTTCTGACACCGCCACCCAGATTTGTAAATCGCTCGACACGGAGGCTGTGCAGGAAGAGGTGGTGACCCATGCGATCACGCTGCTAGACGCAAGTACAGGGGTATTGCTGCTCATTGATCCAGTCACACAGCGCCTTGAAATGAAATCTATTTTCACCCTTGACCCTCAAGCCACCACCGAACTTGAAAATCTATCAATCCCCCTACAAACGGATCAAGACGCTCCGACGGCACTAGCCCCCCTCGCTGAAATCGCAGCCCCAGAAGGCGAAACGTTGATTTCCAACAATGACGGAAATGGGGTGTTGCTCGGTCGCAGGAATCTGATGGCAGTCCCCATGCGTGGACGCGAAGATACGCTGGGAGTGTTGATTGTTGCGGATAAGGAGGGAAGGGGGGGAGCTACGCTGGATTTTACCAACGAGGACAGAGTACTGCTTGAAGCTTTCGCCAATCAGGCAGGGGTAGCAATCGAAAACGCACAACTTTACCAAGAGGCACTGGAGGGACGGCAACTACAGGCAGAAATGGATGAAGCAGCAAAGATTCAACAGAATCTGATTCCCGATACGCTCCCCGAAATCTCTGGTTATGAGGCGACCGGGCTTTACTTCCCCCGCGGCGGCGTCGGTGGAGACTACTACGACTGTCTTCCAGATACAAACGGCACTTGGGGTCTTGCAATCGCCGATGTCTCCGGCAAAGGGATGCAAGCCGCGTTGCTCATGGCAACATTGCGGGCAGGGTTACACTCAGAAGTAACGCGAAAGAAAGATCTGCCGAGCATGGCAGAGGCACTCAACTCACTGCTCTATGCAAGCAGCACCTCCGGTAAATTTGCAACCTTCTTCTACGCCCAGTTACACCCGGAAACAGATCAGATTACTTCAATCAACGCCGGACACAACTACCCGCTCGTCATCCGGAGCGAGGGCGGCTGCGATGAACTGGAAAAAGGTGGGGTGATGTTGGGCATGTTTCCTAACGATATACTGTCCCAAATCTCAGAATACGAGCAGGAGACCACGCAACTCTGCGATGGGGACTTTGTGCTTTTCTACACCGATGGGGTGACGGAAACCGTAAACCCCGACGAAGAACTGTACGGAGAAAAACGTCTGGAAGAGGTCGCAACACGTGTGAAAGGCGAAAATGTGGATCAGATATGCCAAGCCATTTATGACGACGTTATCGCATTTCAGGGGGAAGCCCAGCAGTTTGATGACCTGACATTGATGGTGCTTAAAAAAATATAATCACCCAAATATGAATGAAGCGTGAAACGTGAGGCGTGAAACGTGAAATGAACTAATAAACCAATGAACCAACAAGGACAAAATTGATGCAAAATCGAGAAGGGCAGCGCTACTTAGATCCCACCGCATTGGCAAAAATTGGCAATCTCGAACTCATTGCGAAATTTGTCGTCGAAGGGTTCATCTCAGGCCTCCACAAAAGCCCCTATCACGGTTTTAGCGTCGAGTTCGCGCAGTACCGACAATATATGCCCGGCGATGATATCAAACATCTCGACTGGAAAGCCTATGGACGAACCAATCGGTACTACATCAAGCAGTTTGAGGAGGAAACGAACCTTAACTGCTACCTCCTTCTCGACACCAGCGAGTCAATGACCTACGGCTCCGGCGAACTGACGAAGTTGCAATACGCCAGCTACCTTATCGCTTCGATCGCGTATTTCATGGCAAAGCAACGGGATGCCATCGGATTCGCCTACTTTGACGAAAGACTCCACGAATACCTCCCCGCCCGAAGTTCTCCCGCCCATCTCCACGCGATTCTGCTGACGCTTGAACGGATCCAAACCAATAAACTCACGCGCATGGGGCAACCCATCCACCAGATCGCCGAACGCCTCACCAAACGCGGATTGGTTATCCTAGTTTCTGACCTCTACGAGGACGACCCCGACACGGTTGTAAAAGCCCTCGAGCACCTCCGTTACAACGGACATGAGGTGATTGTCTTTCATGTCTTGGACCATCAGGAGTTAGAATTTGCATTTGACCGTGTGGCACGTTTCGTCGATGCCGAAACGGACGAAGAGGTCATCGCAACGCCGCAGGCAATCCGCCAAAGCTACCTCAGCCATCTGCACGATTTCATCAACCACTACAAGTCGGAATTGAGCAGATCCGACATCGACTACAACACAATCGACACCGCAACCCCCGTTGATTACGCCTTGTCCTCCTATCTTGCCAAACGGGAGGGATTGATCTGATAATCCAACCTAAGCAGAAGTAAATGGATTGGCTCTATGTTCGTTACGCCATAAGTTATTTGACCGTGTAGCATTTTTGCGACGACGGTGTGGCACAGTTCCCACAACCTTCTTGTGAGCATGACCCTCCCTTTGAAATCACAGTTCACCTCAAAAGCAAACCCAAAGTCGCCCGGCGAAAGCATTTGCCGAAAACTCTGGTTCCTTGTACAATGTCTTCAGGTGATTCGAGATAACGGTGGTATCTAAATTGCACGTAGTTGACGAACAGAGTGAATTTCGTTTGGCAACGATTAACCTCAGATCTTATCGGGCTCCGTTGAGAGGTCAACAGAACCTAACGAGCAATTTGCCCAAAATAGGAGGAAATTATGTTACGCTTCTTGTGTCGTTCAACACTGTTCATCATGTTACTCGCTCTAGGGATTGCATGGATTGGGTGCACGAAAAGGACCCCTCCTGTGCAAACGGTCAACATACCGGATGCCAACCTTCGCGCTGTTATTGAGCGTGCCCTTGACAAGCCTGTGGGTGCCACAATCACAAACGTTGAAATGGCAACCTTGACGAACCTTGAAGGGGGTAGGGCAGATATCCGCGATCTAACCGGTCTTGAATTCGCCACCAATCTCACAAACCTGCATCTTAGGAACAACCAACTTTCGGACCTATCGCCCCTCGCAGGATTAACAAAACTGAAATGGCTGAATATTAGAGAGAGCGGAGTCATAGACCTATCGCCTCTCGCAGGATTAATAAACCTAGAAGACCTAGATATCAGCAACAACCAGTTATCGGACCTATCGCCCCTCGCAGGATTAACAAAACTGGAATGGCTGAGTATTAACAAGAGTGGGATATCAGACATATCACCTCTGGCGGGATTAACGAATCTCACAGACCTGCACCTTACTCACAACCAGCTATCGGACCTATCACCCCTTGCGGGATTAACAAATCTGGAATGGCTGGAACTTGCTGTTAACCGTGTATCGGACCTGTCGCCTTTGGCGGGGTTAGTGAATCTGAGGAGATTACAGCTTACCATTAACAGTGTGTCGGACCTATCGCCTCTCGTAAGATTAACAAATCTGAGGGAACTTGGGCTAGACAGTAATCGCGTATCGGATCTGTCGCCCTTAGCACAACTCTCCCGGCTTGAAATCCTGTCCCTTGGTGCCAACGAGGTATCGGACCTATCGCCCCTCGCAGAATTAACAAATCTGGAAACGCTAGGACTTGGCTCCAACCGGGTATCGGACATATCACCGCTGACCGGATTAAAAAACCTAAAACAACTGAACCTTTACGACAACCGCGTCTCAGATCCGTCGCCCTTGGCAGGACTAGCCAATCTAAAAGACTTGGGACTTTCCGCTAACCCTGTATCAGATCTATCGTCCCTGCTAGAATTAACCAATCTGAAGGGCCTAAATGTTCAATCGAACCCGCTGAGCCCGAAAACAATCACCACTGATGTACCAATTCTCGAAGCCAAAGGCGTTTTTGTCAGGCATTTGGTTAGACGTATAGATAAATCCCACTAATCGGAGGAAATCATGCTACACTTCTTGCGTGGTTCAAAGTTGTTCTTGATGCTACTCGCTCTGGGGATTGCATGGGTCGGGTGCGCGAAAAGAATTCCCTCTGTCCAACCGGTCAATATACCGGATGCGAATCTCCGCACTGCCATTGAAGATACCTTACACAAGCCTGCGGGTGCCATAATCACAGACGCCAACATGGCAACTTTGACGAGTCTTGAACCGGGTTGGGGTGATATCCGCGAGCTAACCGGTCTTGAAGTTACGGTTAATCTCACGTACGTGCGCCTAGCCCACAACCAGATATCGAATCTATCGCCCCTCGCCGGACTAACAAAACTGCAATTCCTATATATCGAAGAAAACAGGGTAACAGACCTATCGCCTCTTGCGAGATTAACAAATCTGAGGGAACTGAATCTCCACAGAAACGAAATATCAGATCTCTCACCCCTCGCAGCATTAACAAATCTGAGATTCTTGGGTATTAGCGATTGCAAGGTATCAGACCTCTCGCCCCTCACAGAATTAACAAACCTAGAGCACCTAAATATCCAAGGCAGCCAATTATCGGATCTATCCTCTCTCGCGGGATTAACAAATCTAGCATTCCTGGGTATTAACGATAGCCGGGTATCAGACCTGACGCCCCTTGCGGGATTGACAAATCTGAGGCAACTGGAGCTTGGCGGAAACGAAATATCAGATTTATCGCCCCTCGCAGACTTAACAGATTTGACGTCGCTGATACTTGATGTTAATCGTGTATCGGACCTGTCGCCCTTGATCGGATTAATCAATCTGAGAGAAATAAATGTGCAATCGAACCCTCTGAACCCAAAGACAATCGCCGTTGACCTGCCAATTCTCGAAACTAAAGGTGTTCATGTCTGGCATTCGTATCAATAATCCTGTCAACCCGATAACATAATAAATCGTTATATGCTTATTGCAAAACAATTTCGTAAGATAGACTCTATTTTTCGTTTCAGAAGGAGATTTTAATATGTTTGATCTAAAGCGGATCTGGATATCCGTGTTTGGCTTTGCTTTTCTCGTTTTACCAGTTGTCCCCGCTGTCGCACAAGCTGATACTCCAGTTGTCTGCCTGATTGGCGACCATCCGGGCATCCCCGAATCCGATGCACAGACCGCGGCACTGTTAATCTGTGATGAGTTGCGCAAGCAGGGCATATCAATCACCGATCCTGTTTACGAGGCACCCGTCTCAGCGAATGCCTACCGCGTTGTTTTGCGCCGTCTGGGCGAGAAAATTTTCGTGCGATTGAGTCATGAAAAACCCATCGGCACAATTATCAGCGAACGGCAGCTGACCTTGGCAAATATCGAGGAGATGATCCCGGCAGCACCGAGACTGGTTGAAGCACTTGTCCACAACAAGCCGATCGATGATACGGTTGATATGGAAACCGTTACCGAACAGGAGGCTCGCGAACTCAGGAAGATATCGGGTGAATCCCTTTGGCATATAGGTATCCTTGGAACCTTTATCCCCGGCACAGACATAGCGGGCGAACCCGGCTATGAGTGGGGTTGGTCTTATCAGACGCCAGCCTATACTGTCGGGACCGAGTTTCGGGCAAGCGGAAGCGCTGGGGATGAGGACAGCGACGAATTTTCCTTCTTCGCTTGGTCAATTGGTGGACGTTACTTCTTCAACAAACGGAATATTTCGCCCTATGTGGGTGGTGGATTTGCCATAATTAATACCAGCTTCGGTGACGAGTGGGGATACTATGACGAATGGGGGTACTATAACAGTGATTCAGACAGTGACACTGGCTTGGGCACCTATGGCGTCGCTGGAATAGAAGCACTGCGCCTCACTGAAAGTCGCCTGAAACTTGAATTGCGAATAGATAGACCGTTCTTTACGTTAGACAGCCAAGACATAATGCCGATAACATTTGGCATCTTCTTCTCTCGGAATTACGTTCCCGGCGGTTGCTTGTTCTTCTAATTTTAGAGCTTGTTTGAATCATTCCTCCCCTCAAATACCTAATTCCTTCCCAACACGATTGTGGAATGCTCAATTTTAATCCGTTTAATCCCCAATTCAGACAATAGAACCCCTTTTTGTCAATAATTTGTAAAAAAAACTTGACAAACGCTTTGTAGCGATTTATAATACTACGAAATCAACATGCGAATGAGTCTCAATATCATTCAACAGAGAGGTCAATCGGGCAAAAGATGCCCGTTTTTATTTAATGCCACAGTGCAATTGAGACTCAATTTCAATAAATCCGAGGGGTTAGAATTGCGATTCTGTTGTCCTGTTGTACTTCTATTTTTGATGGCTCAAGTCGTACCAGCCGAATCCAAACGGTTGAGTGTCTCTGGCTATGGAGTAATCAACTATGCCAACTTCGATTGGCAGACCGATCCAGAGCGACGCGCCCACATTGATGTTGAGCGGCTTGTCATCGCGCCGAAGTTCCAAGTGAGCGATACCATCCGGCTTGAAGCGGAACTTGAGTTTGAGCACGGTGGAACCGGCATCACAATGGAGTTCGATAAATTCGAGGAGTTTGGCGAATTCGAGACGGAAGTCGAAAAAGGCGGCGAGGTCATCGTTGAGAAACTCGCTGCGGTCTTTGAGATTCGCCCAACACTCAACCTCCGGATTGGTCACATCATCGTGCCGGTCGGCTTAACTGCCAAGCGGCATCGCCCCCAACACTACTTCACAGCCACCCGCCCGGAATCTGAATCAAATCTGATTCCAACTATCTGGCACGAAAATGGGATTGAGCTATTCGGCAAAATCGGCGCGCTCAACTATCAGGCGCAAGTCGTCAATGGCTTGGACTCCACCGGCTTCAGTTCACGCCGTTGGGTTGTCGGCGGTCATCAACTCCGGTTTGAGACCGCCAACGCTGAAGATTTCGCGCTCGTCGGTCGGGTCGATTACACGGTCATGGACGGAGCAGTTCTCGGTATCTCCGGCTACTACGGAGACAGCGCGGACAACCGCCCCAAACCGGATCTGCAAGTTGACGCCTATGTCTCAATCGTTGACCTACACGGCTTTTACGAGGTCGGCGCGTTGAAGGTTCGTGGGATGTTTCTTTACGGAACACTCGAAAATTCAGAACTTATCTCCAAAACCAATCGAAATCTTTCAAACAACCTGAACGTAAAGCGGACACCCGTCGGTAGCCAAGCCATCGGGGGATACCTTGAGGTTGGTTACAATTTGCTCACGTTCTTCAAATCATCGTTGAATACAGAGGCAGGGCTCGATCTGTTTGTCCGCTACGACAACTACGATACAATGGCTGAGGTTGCCGGGGACATCTTTGATAATCCGCGTTGGGAACGGCAGACGTGGACATTTGGTGCCAATTATCATCCACATCCGCAGCTTGTTTTTAAGGGACATTACTCCGCACGGAGATTGGGCACCGAAGTTGAGAACGAAGAAAACACCTTCGCGCTCGGCTTTGGGTTTCAATACTAATTTAACCTCAAATCAAAAAGGAGAAATCCAATGCGATTCAATCAATATCTAACAAAACTCTTTTGTTGTATCCTATCCACCCTTCTAGTTCTTTCGATTTGCTTCATCGGTTGCAGCCTTACCGGTTGTGGCAACGACGATGATGACGATGATACCGCTAGTGCCGGTGGAGCATCCACATTTGATGCAACCACCACCTTGAACGACTTCGCTAACAAAGTTGTGCTCGCCACCTACGCGGACCTGGACAACAGAGCGGGTGACCTACTGACCGCTGTCAAGGCGTTGGAAGCGGACACCACCCAAGCCAACTTGGGGCAGGCACAAGCGGCGTGGAAGGCAACGCGGAAACCGTGGGAACAGAGTGAGGCATTCCTGTTCGGTCCTGTTGATACACAAGGACTTGACCCGGCACTCGATAGTTGGCCCGTCAACCGGGTTGACCTTGACGGAGTGCTCGCTAGCGAGCAGGCGTTGACTTCAGCATCAATTGACGCACTTGAGGACACGCTGAAAGGTTTCCATACCATCGAGTATCTCCTCTTCCGCGACGGCGATCAGCGGAAAGCTGCGGATATTACCCCCCGCGAACTTGAGTACCTCGTTGCAACGACGGAGAATCTGAAATCAAAAACCGCTCAATTACGTAACGCATGGGATGCGTCGGGTGAAAATTACGCCGCAGAAGTCGCCAACGCTGGCGATTCAAGCACGATTTATAAATCACAGAAAGACGCAATGCAAGAGATGGTCAACGGCATGGTTGTCATCGCCGATGAAGTCGCCAACGGTAAGATCTCCGATCCGTTCAATGAGCGGAACACAACCCTCGTCGAGTCGCAGTTTAGCTTCAACTCGATTACCGACTTCCAAGACAACATCCGCGGTATTCAAAACGTCTACGTAGGGAAATTCACCGCAGATGGTCAGGGACTTAACGAATTTGTGAAGGGGGTGGACGCCGAACTGGACGCCAGATTCCAAACCGAAGTCCAGACCGCTATCGACACCATCGGCGCGATTCCAGCCCCCTTCCGCGATTCAATCACCGCCCAGCGTGCTGCTGTCCAAGGGGCAATTGATGCGGTCAGCACAGTTCAGGGGACACTAGAGAACGATATCTTGAAGTTGGTGTTGGACAGCAATTTCGATTAACGCAGGCTAGCGCATGACAGAGAAACCGAGTTTTTAGGAAAAACCCGGTTTCTTTGCATGATTTCTTAACACCTACTACTTCTTTATTAAGAAAGACGAAAAATGCACATTGGAACAACCACAAAACTCTTGTTTGTATTGGCTGTTACCGTTCTGGTTGTAGGACTCTCCGCCTGCGACCAGATTCAGCAACTTCTACTGCCGGGGATCCCTGAACCGGAGACGCCAGCCCCAATAGAAGAGCGCGATCACGTTTGGGTGGTCGATCAGAACGGGGTTGAGGTGCCTATACCCGGGACGTGGGTACTCGTAGAACACACCAACCCAAATTCGACCTATATCATAGGCGAAAGTTTCACCCTACCGCCAGACACACCGCACCAGATTTTGTTGTCGGAGGGAACATATATGGACGGCGAAGGCATTCTCTGGACAAGGGTGAACATAACAGTCGATGACGGCACACAGTTCCTGTTACTCGAGCGCGTGGACACAAGCGTTTCACCGCATCAACTTCATCTTGTTGTCAAGACAGATGATACCGGCTTGGCACTGCTTGAGTATAGTGAGTATCCTTTTGATCTGCCCGGGCATGACGTGCAGGTCTGGGAACTGCAATGAGATCGACAGGGGAACAATTGATATCGAAAAACGACTTTCCAAACCTGTTTGGAAGTACCAATTGGCAAACTGTAACGTGTCGGTTTGAACCTCTCAATGAGATGCCACCCCTCAACTTAATCAGTAACGTTAACCTTGTGCCGTTCAAAGAGGATCGGTGGCTGGTGCTACGCTTACAAACAGGAGAATGAGAGGTGCCGGGCGGCACATTGGAACCGGGCGAAAGCTATTCAGACGCAATAAGTCGCGAGTTGATCGAAGAAGCTGGTGCGCGTCTGATAACCTTTGAACCACTCGGCACTTGGCACTGTTTTTCGACTGCCCCAAAGCCCTATCGTCCGCATCTACCGCATCCCGAATTCTATCGGCTTGTGGGTTATGGAGCGGTGGAAATCATCAGCGGTCCCGAAAACCCTGAAGGCGGTGAACAGGTGGCAAGCGTGGAATTTGTTCCTATTGAGGAAGCTGTCCGACGATTTCGTGACATAAATCGGTTTGAGCTAGCGGAGTCATACCAGTTGGCGGCGAGAATACGCGAAGTCAAAAATGAGAACGGACGAAAATTTGACATTTGAAATCATGAAATCAAATCACCCTTCATACGTCCTATTTCCTATAGCGTTACTCTGTATGCTGATTACCGCTTGTGATTCAAATAATCTGACCGATCCGGAGAAGATAGATGTTTGGGCTAAAGGGCTTTCAGGCGGGGAGACGACAGTTTTTGACGCGACGAGCCATGCGTTTTCGACGCCCGCGCCAAACCTTTCGGCAGACGGGCTAGCAAAGCACCTCGAAGGTGATGTTGAGTTTGAAGCAGTTTTTGTCACCGTCCCAGCGGAAGTCAATCCGGGACTCGGTCCGGTTTACAACAATATTTCCTGCATCAACTGTCATGCGCGAGACGGGCGGGGACGGGCACCGACATCGGGCGAGAAACTCACATCCATACTTTTCCGCATGAGTCTTCCGAACCCAGAGAGCGACGGCACACATGGACCTGTGCCAGTTCCCGGTTTCGGGACACAGCTCAATAACCGCGCAATCTTCGGTGTACCTCCAGAGGGGACGGTAACAATTAATTATACCGAGGGCGAACTCACGACAAGCGATGGGGTGAAGGTATATCTCCGCACACCGAACTACAAGATCGAAGACGCGTATCAACCGTTGCCGGACAACGTTGAAATCTCGCCCCGCGTCGCGCCCGTTGTATTCGGTTTAGGGCTGCTCGAAGCGATACCGGAATCAACCATCCTCGCCTTGGCAGACGAAGCCGATCAGGATGGCGATGGGATTTCAGGAAAAGCGAATTACGTTTGGGATGTCCAAGAGGATGGATTGAATCTCGGTCGATTCGGGTGGAAGGCGAATCAGCCGACACTGATTCAACAGGTCGCTTCCGCCTACCACGACGACATGGGCATTACAACCTCGCTGTTACCGAGAGAGAACTCGGATGGGCAACCGCAATACGATGGACGGGGGGACGACCCAGAACTCAGCGATGAAATTTTGGATGTGGTGACATTTTACGTCCAAACCCTCGCTGTGCCTGCCCGACGCGATCTCGACGATCCAATGGTTCAAAATGGTGAGGAACTCTTTGAGAGCGCGGGATGTTCCGGTTGCCATATCCCAACTTTACAGACAGGAACGTTATCGGATGTGCCGGAGGTTTCCAATCAGACGATTCACCCGTACACCGATTTGTTGTTGCACGACATGGGGCCGGGGTTGGCAGACAATCGCCCCGATTTTCTGGCGAGCGGTTCGGAGTGGCGCACACCGCCACTGTGGGGTATCGGGTTGGTCAAAGTGGTCAACGGACACACCAACTTCCTCCACGACGGTCGAGCGAGAGGATTACTGGAGGCGATTCTATGGCACGGTGGGGAAGCAGAGCAATCACGTGAGGCAGTTCAGGGGATGTCTGCAAGCGACAGAAACGCGCTCATCGCTTTTCTGGAATCGTTGTAGCATACACGGAAGCAGGTTTACGCTCCCTCATCATCACTAATAATCTGTTGGGCAAGGTAGTTTTGGATGCCCACTTGGTTAATCTGGTCGAGTTGAGCCTCTATCCAGTCAATATGCTCTTCCTCATCTTTGAGAATACGCTCAAGAAGCTCCTCCGAACCAAAATCCTTGTGGGTATGGGCAAGTTGGATAAATTCATTGAGCCGTTCGACTGCTTCTGTCTCAAGGGCAAGGTCATTTGCCATCATCTCTTCGACATTGGTGCCGATTTTAATTTCAAAATAGCGCGCCATGTTAGGCATCGCATTGAGATAAAGCACACGAGCGATAAGTTCTTCAGCGTGTTTCATCTCTCCGATGGAGTGTTCGCGTATCGCTTGATGGAGACGCTCATATCCCCAGTTTTCGCAGATTTCGGAATGGGCAAAATATTGATTGATAGCGGTAAGTTCAGCAGTTAAAGCTTCGTTGAGCACTTCAATAATTTCAGGATGTCCGTCCACTGTTTTCTCCTTATATTCGCAATGAGGTAAAATCAATCGAGACTGTATATAATAACGCTGTAGAAGAGTGAAGGGTTTACCCGATGCAACCCCCTCCTCTCAGCAGCTTTGCTCCTGTTTTTGATACAAACCAATTAGAGGAGACTTATGGCTTTACAAGTTCAAGAGGTACAACGAAATCCGGGAGTCACTCGATTCGTAAAAGCAGCCAAGACAGATGAAGTGAGTCCCGGCAGCTGCATCAGCGCGAAGTTGGAAGGTAACTTTATTGGCATCCATAACGTCAATGGGAAGTATTACGCGGTGAACAACATTTGTCCCCATGTTGGTGGAATTTTACACGCGGGTCAGTTAGAAAATGACGTTATCGTTTGCCCAATTCATCAATGGAAGTTCGATGTCAAAACGGGCAAGTGTATTTGGCCCGGGAAATGTGGGATTGCAACCTATCCCGTGAAGGTTGACGGGGGTGATATTTTTGTTGATATCAACTCGCCAAGCCAGCCAATCGAACACAATCCCATTCACGTTTATCACGTGAAGACAGAACGGAGGTCAAAACTGTGATAACTGTCGCAAATCGAATCTACGTAGCACCTGAATATCAAGAGGCTTTTGAGGAACGTTTCCGCAATCGCGCCCGACTCATTGACGGGATGCCCGGCTTCATATCCAACCAAGTGTTGCGTCCGGTCAATGACGATGATCCCTATGTTGTGTTTACGCTTTGGGAATCGCGGAAGGATTTTGAAAATTGGGTCGAGTCGGAGGAATTTCGCAAAGGACACGCCCAATCGGGAACGTTGCCCCAAGAAGCGTTCACACAGTCGAACAAGCTGGAACTTCACGAGGTCTTTCTCGATTCTGCCCGTCCTGACCTTGATGAGGAACCACAAGGTGGACCGTTCAGGGTACACTAGGGCGCGTTGACCAATTCCGTTTTCTTCCGATCCTACCTCCAGAACCGGCGGATTGAAGCGTGCGTCAAAGCTACCCTCCCCGAAGCGTGGTTCATTAAGGATTACAACAGCCGGGTAGGTATATAACGCTGTCGGACTAACCTGCATATCTTAATCGAAATATTCATCCTCTCTAAACTTTGTCCACGACTTAAATACAGGAAACGGTGAGGGCAAGCTTTTATCAGGGTCATTCAGTTTGAACGATATCTTTTCGCTATCGAAAACATCCCTGATCGAAATAGAAATCCCCGACGTTTCAATACAATTTTCACACTGAGTCGTCAGTGTTCTCTCTGAACTCGGTTCGTTGGAATAGATCTTGATCTCCGAACCATCCCCCGCCTTTTCAACGCGATAATCCGCTGCGAAAATCTCCCATTCGTTGATTGCATGATCGCCCTCGGAATATTGCGCCCAGAGCCTAATTCCATCAAAGAAATCCAGAATAACCGCTTTTCTCGGGCTGGCATCTATGTCGTCAGGATCAAATTGACGGAATGACCGATCTTTCAACGCCATCTTTATCTCTTCTTCTTCTGTTTCGCTAACCGGTTGAAATGGACCCTCCCCGCACGAACTCCAGATAAGCAGCGTGAACACGAGACCAATTGACGCCAATCCTGCGTAAATCTGACCCTTGAGATATCTGCGTTTGATCGCCATCTTGCGTTCCAAAGCAGCCCACCTTTCTAGCGTCAGGTGGGCTGGTACAGTGACGGATGACATAATTCCCACCATTACTTTAGAATAGCTGTATAGGATCTGTGTTCGACTGAAAACATAACGCACCCTGCAATGCCTATCCAGCATGTTTCCGACGCCGATCCGGGCGTGGAGACAACCGTATAAATCGTGTCGTCGCTGGAATACCACAAGTTGCTTTGAATACCGATCTTATCGGGGTGGTATTAACGCCTCAGCGGTTGGAATCGGTTTACACTTTACTCTAATTGGCAACTGAATCTGCGACACTGTTAAATAAATATGATATAATAAAAACGGTTTGATGATCCTTGCGTAGGTCCTATTCTTAAATTTTTCAGCACGAACCGATCGAAAGGAGATACTCACCATGAATCCTTCACACCTCAAACCCAATCTCGCACTTCTTCTCACCGCGATTGTTATACTGTTACTCCTCGCACCGTCACTCAGCATCGCTCAAGACACCACATGCACCTTATCCGGCCGTGTTGTTGATGTGGAGGGAAATCCAATTGCTAGTCTCTCAATAGTGATCCAGCCATTTGCAATAGTCGATGGCAGGATGGAATCAGCGTTTCTACTAAAAGAGTTTATGCCAGAAGCCTATGTGCCGCTGATTAAATCGCAAACAGATGAAGCGGGGCGGTTTTCTGTTACGGGTGTCAAACCTGGTCCCATTCAATTCGTGGCGCAACCTGCCCATCTGCCGGTTGATGGGATGCTATCACCCGACCTATACGACCTTGCTCCGGACGCTGATGTTCTATCCATAGAAATTGGGGCAATGACCTTCTACCCACCTTACGAGAAACATCCACCGTTTGGTGGAATTACGTTTGGCATTGAGCCGAGCACACATCTCGAAAATGTTGAGGTTACGGTGAAACCGCGGATGCGCATTCGAGGGCAAATCGTTTTTGCAGACGGAACTCCCCTTGCCAACGCAAGAATTGGGACCAGTATGCGACGGCGTAGTTTAGATGGGCGGGGCACCGGCAGCTCAAGCGGCGGATCTCGGACGGATGATGCGGGTTACTTTGTGGAATATGTGGATGAGCCTGGGTTCTACACAGTTGCGGTCGAATTTCAAGGGCTTTCAGCAACCTCGGAGCAGTTAACCCTCGAAACTGAACAACGATACGACGACCTAGTCTTAAGGTTCGACAGCGAATCGGTTCCCATCGTGCCAATTCCCGATAGGGTTGAGCCGGACAGTGGGGGACAGTGGGTGTTAAACCCTGCAAATAATCATAGCTACAAGCGTGTTCACTACAAAAGTTGGGACGATGCCCAAGCGAAAGCGGTCGCCGAAGGTGCACATCTGGTCTCAATTAACGATGCCGCAGAGCAGAGGTGGCTTGTCAGCATTTTTGGCACTGCGCCTTATTGGATCGGGTTGACTGATGTGGTAAAAGAGGGTGAATGGGGTTGGACGAGCGGCGAACCAGCCACCTATACCCACTGGGCAGTCCATAAACTGATAGACGCCGACAGAGGCGAGGAGGACTATGTCTTCATGGGGCTTTCGCCGGACGGCAGATGGCATAAAGTTGGCCCCCAAAGTCCAGAATGGAAGATGACCCGAATGGCAATCCTCGAAAAGGAGGTTTTGCCCGCCAAGCCGGCGGTGGAAGAGAAGTAACTCAAGTCTTGATTGATTCACAGGAAATTAGGTTCTGAGTACCGAATCCTCCGAGCAGAGCCAATTGGTGGATTTGTATTGAAAGTTCTATCTGTAATGGCACAATTCATTGCGCGTCAGGACGGGGTTATCCGACTACAAATCTTAGGACTACGAGGCTCTGAACATTCAACTATGTAAGTCACGAAGGAGATTCCACATGAAAGTAATTTTAGCGTTACTTACGCTTTTTACCCTATCCTCATTCAATGCTTCTCCCGAGGATCCCTCGCAATGGGGTTTGCCTCAAGGGGTTAAAGCACGCCTCGGAAAAGGCGCGATAAGTAGTCAAATACGATATTCCCCTGACGGCACCCGGCTTGCAGTCGGCAGTGGTATCGGTATCTGGCTCTACGATACAACGACCTATCAAGAGGTTGCCTTACTCGCCGGACATTCAGGGGGTATTTTGAGTGTCGCATTTAGTCCAGATGGCGCGATGCTGGCAAGCGCGAGTTCAGACAAAGCCATTCGCCTGTGGCAGGTAGACACCGGTACGCACCTGCGAACACTGGAAGGGCATACATCGAGTGTTAGCAGCGTCGCATTCAACCTGGATGGCAGCACACTCGCAAGTGTGAGTTGGGACGAGACTATCCGTCTGTGGGATGCGGCGACGGGTGCACACCTGCGAACATTGGAGGGGCACATGTCGAATGTCAGCGGCGTCGCATTCAGCCCGGATGGGAGTATGCTGGCAATCTGGAGTTGGGACAAGACTTTCAGTTTGTGGACTGTGGCGACAGGTGGGTCCCCGCAGACCTTAGAGGGGCATACGTCGAACATTACTAGCGTCGCCTTCAGTCCAGATGGACTGACGCTAGCAGGTGGGAGTTGGAGCGATGGCATTCATTTCTGGAATGCGACGACGGGCGCGCACTTGGATACACTAGGAGAGGAAACATCTGGGGGCAGGAGTGTTGCGTTCAGCCCAGACGGCACGACGCTGGTAAGTGGGCATAGTGACAACATCCGTTTATGGGATGCCGCAACGGGAATGTACCTGCGGCAGCTGCAAGGGCATACGGGTGAGGTCGATAGTATCACCTTCAGTCCAGATGGCAGTAGGCTTGTAAGCGGGAGTTCGGACGGCACCATCCGTCTGTGGAATGTGGCAACGGGTGTGCCTCTCAGAACACTGGAGGGCCATTTAAAGACCATCTATGACATTGCTTTCAGCCCGGATGGTGCGACGCTAGCCAGTGCGAGTAGAGAAAATACTATCCGTCTGTGGGATACCGTGACCGGAACGATCAAACAGACACTGGTGGAGGATTGGTCGCGGTTCCACAGTGTTATCTTTAGTCCGGATGGCTCGATGCTAGCAAGTGCGACTGACCACCATACCATTCACCTTTGGAATCCCAAAACAGGTGCGCGCTTGCGAACGATGAAACATGATACGGGACGTGACTACAGTATCGCGTTTAGCCCGGATGGTTCGGTGCTGGCAAGTTGGAACGACGATACTATCATCCAACTGTGGAATCCCAAGACCGGCACGCAGCTCCGAACACTGCACTGGGACACCTCGGCCGCCCCTCGCATCGCGTACAAACCGGCTGCCAGCTCGACCCTCGCGTTCAGTCCAGATGGCACTACGCTGGCAAGTGGAAGTAACAACATGAGCGACCCCAACGTCCGTATTTGGAATGTGGCGACGGGCGTACAGGAGCGAACATTGGAAGGCCATACAGCGGACATCACTAGCGTTGCTTTTAGCCCGGACGGCAGCACACTTGCCAGTGGTAGTGGCGACCATACCGTTCGTATTTGGGAGGCCCGGACAGGGACTCCCCGTTGGACCCTGGAGGGACATAAGACAGGCATTACCAGTATCGCCTTCAGCCCGGACGGAAGCATACTCGCAAGCGGGGATGGCGACAGTATCATCCACTTATGGGATGCTATGACTGGAGCACATCGCCAAACCCTGAACGGCCACACATCGTACATCACTAGTATCGCCTTCAGCCCAGATGGTAGTACACTGGGAAGCGGAAGTTACGATGGCACTGTGCTCTTGTGGGATCTCGCCCGTTAGCAGTATGAGCCTTATTGTAAAAATATTTAGAGGCTGTTGTTGCACGTTCATTGTGAGTTTGGTTTATACACTCTGGTAATTGCCGAATTCAACGAGGCTCACGAGTTGTGTTTACCAGCGATGAATCTGCGAACTAACGAGCTTTCACCATGCAACTGTGTAAATCCTAATCATCTATCATGACCAACCCACCCAAAAGGAGATATTTACCATGAACCGTTCACGTTTCAGACTCAACCTGATATCTCTCGCCGCAACTTTAGCACTTTTATTTGGGGTATTTTCATACGGTATTGCTCAAGAAGCCACGAGCACTTTCTCCGGTCGCGTTGTTGGTGTCGATGGAAAGCCGATTGCAGGGATCCCAATAGCCCTTCAGCCATTCGATATCGTCGATGGTGTGCAGCATCTAGGATATCTCTCTTTTCTCGAATCACAGACCGATGAAGCGGGGCACTTCTCCATCACCAACATCGTTCCCGTCTCAGTCCAATTGCTCGTCTTGCCCCACGATGCACCTGACTATGAGATACTATCCGTCAGAATCGGGCCGGTGACCATCTATCAAGATAGAATGTCATCTTCTGATGGAACCACCTTTTCTATCAAGTCGGGCACGCACATCGAGAACGTTGAAGTCATAGCAAAACCTCGGATGCGTATTCGGGGGCGAGTCGTTTTCGCCGATGGAACACCCCTTGCCAACGCGTCGGTAAAGATCAGGGCACATGATCGTTCGCTTGATGGGAGGGGTAGCGGTAGCTCAAGTTCCTCCGCAAGGACGGACGATGCAGGTTACTTTGTGAAATATGTGCATAGACCTAGACTTTATACAGTAACAGTGAGCTACGAGGAACTTTCAGCAACCGCGGAGCCGTTCCTGCTTCAGGAGGGCGAAAGAAAGGACGATGTGCTCTTCACGTTCGATAGTGAGCCGATTTCCACTGACGCACCCACTAGTCGGGTGGAAGCATCAACCTCGCCATTGCCGGGTGCGGGGGCATGGGTGGTGAATCCCGCAAATGGACACGCTTACAAAAGCATCCATTGCGAGAGTTGGAACGATGCGAACAGCCAAGCGACCGCCGAAGATGCACATCTAGTCGCGATTAACGATGCAGCGGAGCAGAAGTGGCTCTCGGATATCTTTGGCTCTCGTCCCTATTGGATTGGACTGACTGACTTTGCCAAGGAGGGTGAATGGAGGTGGATAAGCGGCGAGCCAGTCACCTACACCAACTGGACGTTCCATGAACCGATGGATGCCGATAGCGGCGAGGAGGACTACGTTTTTATGGGGCACGCACCGAATGGCGAGTGGTCCGACATTAGCACTGAAGGTGCGGCATGGAAGTTTATCCAAATGGCTATCATCGAAAGAGACAATCCACCCGGCAAGATGCCGGTGGAGGAGAAATAGACCCGTGACGAACCCCACGTTTGGAACTCAAGCACTCCGTTTCATACTTATTCTGTTGAGCAGTCTCACCCTATCCATATTCATCCCGGTTTCCGTCGCCCAAACCCAAGATTATTCGAGGGTGAATTTACCCGACGGTGCTATCGTCCGCTTGGGGAAAGGCGGGGTGAGTTATGAAGACAGAGGTATCGCCTTTTCCCCCGATGGGAGCCGCCTCGCTGTGGCAACTAGCATCGGCATCTGGTTTTACGATGTAGAAACGTTTGATGAAATCGCACTGCTGGCAGGACATACGGAAGAGGCCACTGCTGTGGCGTTCTCCCCCGACGGCACAAAAATCGCTTCGGGATCAGGGATTGGAGCTCTCAAGCTGTGGGATGTCAAGACGGGGCGAAATATCGCTACGTTCCACCGGGAGAAAGGGGGTGTCAACTCCTTGGCGTTCTCACCTGACGGAACAAAAATCGCTGGTGCAGGCAGCTTGTGGGATGTGGAAACAGGACAACAACTCGATATACTACACGATAATGGGTTAGCCAACGTCACGTTTTCACCCGATGGCAGGATACTCGCCGGGACAGGTATAAAGACATTTCCGAAGACAAGTAGAAATGATGTAACGATGTACGCAGGTATTGTCAAACTTTACGATATCGAAACAGAACAAGTCCTCAACACCTTCATAGCGGGACGGCACACAAAATGGGGTGAACCGAGAGAGCGGGTCACATCTATTGCGTTCTCACCTGACAGCACAAAAATTGCGTCAGGGGCAGGTCATGATGTCAAACTTTGGGATGTTTCGACGGGAAAGAATATCGCTACATTCCAAGGGCAGAAGGGGGCGGTCGAGTCTATTGCGTTCTCGCCCGACGGGACCAAACTCGCTGTGGGGGCAGCGGAGGGCGTTAAATTGTTAAACATTTTGAACGGAGAACACATTGATTTACTCGGGGCAATATGGAACTTATCCGTTGCCTTCTCACCCGATGGCAAGACACTTGCTTCAGCGTCAGGGACTGGCGTTAGACTTTGGGAGGTTTCGACAGGGAAAAATCTCACCGCACTACAAAGGCATCCGCGGGTGGTCAATGCTGTGGTATTCTCCCCTGACAGGTTGACCCTCGCTTCAACTTCGTGGAGTGGTGTCGAAGTGTGGGAAGTTACCACCGGACAACGTATCACCACACTCGGAGAACTGCCGAATTTTGCCCTCTCTCTCGCATACTCACCGGATGGCACGAAGCTCGTTACGGGGTCATACAATCTGAAAAGCACAGAGCATACGGTTAAGCTGTGGACTGTTTCAACAGGAGAAAATCTCGCGACTCTACACGGGCATGCGGGGTTTGTGACCACTGTCGCGTACTCACGAGATGGTAAGATACTGGCGTCAGGCTCAGAGGATAAGACCGTTAAAGTGTGGGCAGTCGAGACGAGACAAAATCTTGCAACACTACAAGGACATGGGGAATCAATTAACTCGATTGCGATTTCGCCTGATGGGACAAAACTCGCTTCGGGGTCAGACGATAGGACAATTCGACTGTGGGAGATTCCGACCGGACGAGCACTCGACACATTCAGCGAGGAGAATCTCAACGAACTTCAGACCGACGATGTGTTTGACACCAAGACTAAACGCACAATGACTTGGGTCAAATCGGTTGCGTTTTCGCCGGATGGTCTGATCCTCGCTTCCCTAGATGAAAACTTGGGTGGGGATGCGATCAAGCTGTGGGATGTCGGGACGGGACAATTTCTCGCAATACTCACAGACGGAACGGATTCTCCGGGCTACTCTGTTGCATTTTCACCGGATGGCACAAAACTCGCTTCCGGGTCGTGGGATTTCACAGTCAAACTGTGGGATGTTTCAACGCAAAAACATATCGCTTCATTCCCAGGTCATACCGGCTGGGTCCGCGCTGTGGCGTTCTCGCCCGACGGGACAAAACTCGCCTCAGGATCGTTTGATGGCACAGTGCTGCTATGGGATGTGCCTAAAAGCATTAAGTTGTACCCAAGCAAACAGCATTCAGACCGATGAAAACAAATACACTTCTTCCCACTTGCCGATCGGTGTTACAGCCTGTACCTCCGCTAAAAACAGACAGACACCTACCAATACACCTCCATTCTTGCGAACCGGCTGGTCGGTCCCTCACCCTTTATCCCAATTTCTCCTAACCGAATAAATTCGATACCCTTATTGTGCTTTAATTAGTATTTTTCTATGATAGGCAATAATTTGTTAGGAGTTACGCACTTGAACAGGCAATAGGTTATAATATAGACTATGAACCCACCCAAATGCACTGAATATGACTACATCAACTTTCTGATAGCGACTCCGAGATACTACAGTTGTACAGAAGCAGCCCGAGTCCACCCCGAACCAGACAACCCCCCGGCCCATGACTCTCTGAATCGGTTGCTCTATAGACTAACTCCCGATTCAGAGCAATTGTGGCAAGAATCAGAGCCATTTGTGAAAAAAGAACAATGTATTTTGGTCATAGACGACTCCACCCTTGATAAACCGTATGCCCGACAAATGGAACTGGTCACCCGTCATTGGTCAGGTAAACAGAAGCAGGTGGTGTCAGGAATTAACCTCATTACCCTGATGTGGACTGATGGCGACACCCACATTCTCTGCGATTACTGTCTGTACAATAAACAACAAGATAACTTAACCAAAAATGACCACTTTCAATCGCTGATAGCTGAAGTGCCACCGTTAATTTAGACCAGAAATCATCAAAGTTAAGACAAGTATTGTTTGTCAAATTCACTCGGCGTCAAATAGCCTAATGCCGAGTGAGGTCGTTTCTGGTTATAAACCTGTGCAATGAAATGCCCGATTCTCTGCTTGGCATCCATTATATCCTCGTATTCATTGAGATGGACCTCTTCGTCCTTGAGAGTTCGGATAAGTCTTTCGGCATAACCGTTCTCCCATGGACGCCCCCGACGCGCTAAGGAAATCTCAATCCCATGACTAATGAGAGTCGAAATATAGGCTGTCGAAAGAGACTGAACCCCCTGGTCACTATGGTGAATCTCTGGAACGCTTTGACTTAATGCCTGTTGCAACGGTCTTAATGTGAGAGGTTGTGTCAACTGCCGACTCAGTTGCCAGCCTCTTATCATTCGACTGAAGACATCCATTAGCACTGAAACATAGATGAATTGTCCCTTGAGTCGGACATAGGTAATATCACCGACCCAAACCTGATTGCTTCGACAGATGTCAAGGTTCTCCACCCGATTGACCCAGTGACTGCCTCCGTCAAACGATTGAGTAGTTTGACAGACACGCTTTACGGCAACCGACAGATTATCGGCTTTCATCAACCGAGCGACGCGTCGGTAACCAACAGCGTATCCCATACGCAACAGCATCTGCGTAATACGTCTATAGCCATATCTCGGATAACGGGCAGCGAGTTTCTCTATTTCATCTCGTAGCACTGGTTCTAAGGGGTCACTTTTAGGTTGATAATAGAGACTGCTCCGATTGAAGCCAAGTACATCACAAATGTGTCGAACTGAGTAATCGGTCTGCAAGGCTTCAACCATCTGTCGCTTTTGAGACTGATTCAAGTCAGCCAAGTTGAGGCTTTTTTTTGGACGTCCAACGCCACGGTCAATCGACCCACGAGTGGCTCCAGTTGAGCAATCCGTTCCTTAGAGTCGTTGGCTTGCTTGTCAGTGGATTCAAAGAGAGTCGCTGCGTTATCAAGCAGTTGGTGTTTCCACTTCGATAGTTGTTCTTCGCTGAGGTTATGCCGTCGGCAGAGTTCTGCTTGTGAACTTTGGTTGGTAAGTGCCTCAATAGAGACTTCTGCCTTAAATTGGGCGGTGAATCTTCTTCGTTTTGCCATCGGAGTCTCCTTTCAATCTGATTGTCATTGTATTACAATCTTGGTTTAGACAATGGTCTAAATTTCCGATGGCAGTACACTGCGGGTGGGCTGGGCCTACGGCAGTTACGACAATCGCCGAGGCGAAAAGATCGGAGATGTCGACCTTGAGATTTTCCGCCTGAATTCTGACCTTGACTACCACAATGTCATAAGTAGAATCGAATACCGATGGTACGACGCCTACAGCATGATACACACCGCATGGTTGGGGTATAAACTCGGTGATTTGGGCACGGTCAAAGCAGGTATTGTGCGGGCTCCGTTCGGACCAGGTGCTTACGGTGTTTCTAGTAGCTGGTTCTTTGATCAGCATTTTTATGTCGGGCTCACCGACGATATGGATCTGGGAATCACATGGAGTGATACCCTTGGCAAACTAACCCTTGATGTGGGTTACTTTCTTCAGAGCGAATTCCAGACGGATGGAAGTAGCCTTGCCAGTTCACGATACAGCTATGACATTGTCACGTGGGGCACCAAGGTCTATCCAAAGGACGATAAACAGGTTCTAGAAAATAAGGAAGAAAAAGAGATTATGGTGAATTAGAGAAATAAGTAGACATCTACAATAACTCCGACCTTCACGAAGTTTCCAAAGTCCCCCTGATAAGGGGGATTTAGGGGGTTGGCTGTGCATTGGGAGTGTCTAAGTAATTCTAAAATCTACCATAAAAAAGGAGACGTTGATTGGAACGTTGCTGCTGATCAACACGGGTTTGATGAACAGCATCAATTAAACCTTCGTGCAATCTATGCCCTTGAAAACATCGCAGATGTGGGTGTGTCGCTTCAATACGGGTTGCTGAAGGGGACAGATGTGGACGATGATGGTGCGAATCACTACGCGCTTTCCGCGCACATGAAGAACGCGTTCGCGGACTTCACGCTCTTTTCACAATTTTCTTATTACGCGTATAATATCACCGATGATACGCCTTGGGGCACCGGCGACCTGATTCCAATGGGCGCTTACGATTTCGCTTGGCCCATAGCATCTCAGGGACTAATACCTGCGCTATCGCTGCGCTACGGCGGCATAGATACAGCCGGTATCTCATGGATTAACAGTCTTACACCTTATGTTGAAGCAAGCACTATTCTCAAAACGGTGGATAACTTCAACCCTAGTGCCTTGGTGACGCTGGGTGCTAGCTGGACGCTCTTTGGTGCCCTGTATGTCTATACTGATCTGGCACTTTCCAGCGGCAACGGCTTTGTCGGTAACGTTGATGCTGACGGAAACAAAGAGGACTACGCCAACATCTATACAGGTGCCGGTGACTATGGTGCCAACGGAAATGACGCGTGGAATTGGCGGACTAATGTTAACTTCGGTTACTATTTCTAAATGTCTACGCTTGTAGCAACAGACCCTGTGTGTCTGTCCAACTAGAAGGAGAATTTTGAAATGCGCGAAGAAGGGCAACAACCACAACTGCCGGAGGACAAGGAGTATCGGAAGTTATTCGGTTTAGATATCTACCTGACACCAGTGTTCGTGATTGCCAGTATTGCCATTGTAGTATTTGTCGTCGGATCACTCGTCTTCCAAGAAGGTGCGACAACACTCTTTGGAAATGTCCGAGTTTGGCTCACTACGAACCTTGATTGGTTATTCATGATTACCGCCAATCTTGTCTTCCTGTTTTGTCTGACTGTAGCATTTTCTCCATTCGGCAAGATACGTCTCGGGGGCGCAGATGCGAAACCTGAGTACTCCAATTTAACCTGGCTTGCGATGCTCTTCGCTGCGGGTATTGGCATTGGCCTACTATTTTTCGGGGTGGCAGAGCCGATGTACTACTTGCAGAGCCCCCCACTCGGCATTACCGCCGGAACAGCAGAGGCCGCTACCGCCGGCATAGCAGCGACGGTTTTCCATTGGGGTCTGCAGGGCTGGGCAATCTACGGCGTCGTCGGACTCGCTCTCGGGTTTTTCGCCTACAACCGGGGACTCCCCCTTACCATCCGCTCGGCATTCTATCCACTGCTCGGCGACCGGATCTGGGGTTGGCCCGGACACATCATTGATACGTTCGCCATATTCGCAGGGATGTTTGGACTCGCCACCTCGCTTGGACTAGGGGTGAAACAGGTCACATCGGGCCTCAACTATCTGTTCGGGATTCCCGCGAACAGCGTTACCATGGTAGTGTTGATTGTGGTGATAACCGCCATTGCGATGGGATCGGTGCTGACCGGCATTAATGTAGGTATCAAACGTCTGAGCCAGTTCAACGTCATTCTCGCCTTTTTGTTGCTGCTGGCTGTTATCATACTCGGACCAACGCTCTACATTATCCGCAGTATATTCGCCGGGCTTGGCGACTATTTTATGAAGATTGTGCCACTCAGCAACTGGATTGGGCGCGAGGATACCAGCTTCCTGCATGACTGGACCACGTTCTACTGGGCATGGTGGATAGCTTGGGCACCGTTCGTCGGTACTTTCATTGCCCGCATCTCAAAGGGGCGCACGGTACGCCAGTTCGTGATCTTTGTGCTTATCCTGCCGACACTGTTATGTTTACTATGGTTTGCTGCCTTTGGCGGCACCGCACTCCACCAGCACACCGTTGATGGCTATACCGGTGTGAGTGAAAACGTTGCGGCTTGGAAGCTGGAACTCGCACTGTTCAAAATGTTCGATGAACTGCCGTGGACAACACTACTTTCCTCCGTCGCGATGATGTTGACAATTATCTTCTTCGTTACCTCGTCGGACTCCGGCTCCCTGATCATTGACATCATCGCAGCCGGCGGCAAGATTGATGCACCGGTTCCTCAACGCGTGTTCTGGTGTAGTCTTGAGGGGTTGGTTGCCATCGCGCTGCTACTTGGCGGTGGTTTGAAGTCGTTGCAGGCGGCCTCGCTCGCAACCGGCTTCCCGTTCGCCATTGTTCTATTGGGAATGGCGGTTTGCCTCTGGATTGGGCTTCGTGACGAATTGCGTCAATCGCAATGATTCGCTACAAGGGCATCCTGGGGGCATGGTAGGTTGGGATTCGCTCAATTCCCAGAAATGAACACTTGTTGTCAACGTCAATTTACAATCTATCCGCACGAGGGTTTGTCTTTAGGGCATAAAGCTCCTCTAAAAACACCTCGTAATCAATTGGGTTGCTGCCCCCCATTTTTCGGGCGATAGAGGTTCCTATCGCCCGAACCAATTGTAACCGACGCAGCCTTGGAAGGGTTCCCCGACGCGAAAGATATTCTCGTATCGATACTAGTTCTGCGTCCGTCAACTGTTCAAGTTGAATCCAATCGGCATAGACAAAAGTTGATTTTTGGATAGTTGGGGTCCTCATCAGATTGGGAGAAACCTTGGTGTCCTCCTTAACAACGAGGGTCCCAGCAGCTAAGTCGCCCAGCCGCTGCCAGTTTTTGTTTAATAACATAGCGAGCAACCCGACGCCGTAGAAGAACGGAAGAAAATCAACGATACGGACCAAATTCCGAATCGCTGAATCTGAGAAACTGATTGGATATCCGTGTACTTTGATAACCCGCAATCCGAGCGCACGTTTGCCCGGTGACTGACCATTCGTGGTAATTTCAAATACCATCGTCAAGATTGGATTTGGATTCTCAACGGGTGTGCTGCTGTTCTGCTATCTGTTTTTAATGAGGGAACCAAACGGGAAGCCTGTCCCAACCAACAAGGTGGATTACTAAAAGGAATAATTGAGCACAGGCTATCCTTCTTGCAGGGACGCGCCCTAGTTGACCGATCTCAACGGTTACGTACGCACTTCATCGGACCAATCTCGCCAGATGCCGCCATCTGTGTTGTCCACTACAAGTGCGTCGGGGACTGACTCGGGCGTTTTCTTAAAACCGTAAATTGTCGCTTGGCGGATAACGTCATTAGAAGCGTTCTCCCCCGCGATATGCAGAATTTTGGTGTGCCACAACACCACAGTACCGGTGGGACCGTGGCAATCAAACGGTTGGGTATCTGCTTTGATCTCCCCAATGACGGGGTCGGTATAACCGCCTGCCTTGCGTACCGCCAAATGTTTGTCTGTATGCTTCTCGCCCTCCTTGAAAGCCTTCCACTGTTCGGACCAGATTCGTGCGTGACTTCCGGGCCACACAGTAAACCCGCCGGAGTTGGGTGGCACATCGGAAATGTACGCTGACATTTGCAGCCGCCATCGACCATAGCATGCACCGTCGGAGTGTGCACCGCGGTACTCCGAGGCATGAGAGGGGCTGTTCGGTAGGGTGCAATATAACCCGCGTGTCCCCTGTCCATTGAGCCATACCGGTCCTGTTTCGGGCAACCGTAGCGCAGGCTCTGTTGTGAAAGTGCCCTCCGAGGACCAACCCATCAAATCCCCCACATGGGAATTAAGACCTCCCACAGCATCATCGCACATGAAGCACGGGCCGGTTGTGTAACCCGATTCGTCAAGTCCAGCAGGCCACACCACTTTTCCCTTACCAAGAAGCTGTTCGGCAACTTGCCACAAGGCGCGGGGTGCTAGGTTCAGCATCAATTCCGACGCACCATTACGGACTGTAAACCGGTGGCTGTTGCCGCTGAAATACGGATCACCCCCACCTTCGGGTCGATGCTGTAGTTTGGCGTTCTCCTCCTCAGTGATAGGACCCCATGTAGAGGGGTCGTCCCTTTTCATACGTGGAAGATGTGCTTGAATCACATCCCACATTTCGTCACGTGCTTGGCCGCAAAGCTCAGGATCGAGTACCCCTTCGAGAACCAAGAATCCATCACGCTTGAACTGGGCAATCTGATCCGCTGTCAAAGGCTCGACTGACTTAAAACTTGAATTAGACATGGTCATTTTCCTTTTACTATTGATGTGTTGATTGAGTATGTCTCGCAACACCCCTCAAATTTGTCAATCTGGGAATTGGCCCAAGGTTCGAGGAGCGGACGCGTGTCGGCTGATTCGTGACGATTACCATCCCTGAATAGTAGAAAGCGTTCCGCGTTAAATTTTAGGGCATGGCAATCTATTCCTTCTGTCTTTCTGTGCTGTTACACCACCACGTTGGTTACATGTGTCTCAATGCCAAACCCCTCTTTCCGAATACGTTGGTCAAAGTAGAGCAGCGTGATACCGATTGGTGTAAGTGGAAGCATCAAACTATTGACAACATCGTTAATGAAACTTTGAATAACGTAAGTGACCAACCCATCCCACGCTGTCAGTTCAGGTAAGAACATCCGTCGAAACATTTCCAGAAGTCCCCCTTCGCCACTTATCTCTCCCGTGAAACCGAAAACGAATAATAAAGAGAATTGCAGAACGGTTTGAATCATGAAAGCGAGAAAAAAAATAGCCAGCATGATACCAAAGACCCGCCACCACGCCCCTCTAACCAATTCACGGCTGCGTTTCAGTGCATTCGTCGCTGGGCTCTCCTCAATCAAAACCGCCTGTGCGTAGAAACCCCATCGCACTCCAAAATAGATGGCGAACGGGATACCGATGATGGTTATCGTCAATAACCCGACAACTAACCCCAAAAGCAGAGAGCTTCCGAGGTAGGACCCAAACCGGCGTGTAACCTGTCCGAATGCGACACCAGCACTGATCTGCTTGCCTAAGAAAGCTTGGGCACCGGCGAACAGAAGCGCACCTGCAGAGAAAAGCGCAACCACAATGGTAATCCCAGCATCAACAAGATTTGCTGCAATCGCCATCCCCTGTAGACCCGAACTTTCAAAGAAAAATGTAGAAATACCTGTGAGGAGGTCCATCCCCAACGTTAAAACGAAATAAACAGTGCAGATGCCCAAAATCAATCGGAAATGGTTCTGATAGAGACTAAATATTGTGTCCAGAATATCCGTGAACCCCATCGGTTGAAGCGATGCTCTGGTGACGGCTTCATTGGTGTTTGTGTTGGAATTTAACATTGTTTCCGTGTCCCCCTTTCGATGCTCAAACGAAAGTATAACACATCACCTAACGACTATCAAGCATTGCCCGACGTTGTTCGGGTAGCTGAGATAAACTGTGAAAAACGCGTGGTGCTGGACCTCACCGACCGAAGTCTTAACCCATCAGTAAAAAGGTTTGCCTCATGATGGAGAAACAAAATATGATAACTCAAGTTACCAGGTTCTGTCAACGCTTGACAAATCAAACAAACCTCCGTTCCCAGAGTCTTCGACCTGATTCACTTGAGACAATTTCGGGCGCAATAGTTCTATCTCCCAAAATCGACCTCTCGGTGATGAGATATGAATATAGACCTATTTGACAGATTGAACCAATCTGATGCGGTTCCGACAAAGTCAGTATTCAAAACAACTTAGATGGACATATCCAAGCCATCTACTCCCATGTGTAGTGGATTTGTTAATCCACTACGAGCTGTAGCCCTTCGAGTAGGCGTCTATTCCGCTAAGAAACCTCTCCGCTTTTTAATTTGACAACGACAATAATCTATGGAAAAATAGGCAGATGCGAGGTTTTTCACACCGAAGCGTCAGAGGGGAAGGCTTTGCCCAAAAACAGGTTTTTAGGCATCAAGGAAGACTATATACAAAAACCCGCTTTCTCTGATGACAGATCGCAACTTGAGCTGATTCTATCAATCAATAACAAATCGGGTTGGGGCAGATTTTCTGGATGCTGCCCCATCTCAACTTTTTCATTAGGAGTTACGCAGTTAACGTGTAAAGGTGTTGAGCGAGATAGGCACGCACCGCGTCTCTGATAATCGAGGTTTTCGCTTCAAACCAACTGATGCCCTTTGAAAAACAGTTTCGCTCTATGCGGAGAAACGCTCGTAATGCCAAACCGATATGATTCCGTTGTGCCACTGGCTTGGGAGCGAAACACCTTTCAACCCCAACAAATTGCTTGATACCTCGATGATACTCTTCAATTGCCCAAGACAACTCGGCATATTTCAGTCGAAACAGGTCGTTCATTGAGAGGTTACTACTTGCCCAATATTCAATGTTACCGTTTTGGGAAACTATCTTGAAAACTTGAATCAATCCGTATCCCTTCAGATGAACGATGGTGCCTTTGTTGCTAATTGGCAGTTGACTCACTGGCTGATTGCCACGCTTATTGAGGTTGACCTGTTGATTCGACTTTAACTGAGTCAGCCAATGCCATTGATACTGTCGAATCGTCTTTAGATTCTTCAAACTGCTGTACCAACTGTCAAACACGACACACTCTGGATTAAATCCTCTCTGATGCGCCTCTGCAATGAGTGATTGGAAGTGGTCATTTTTAGTCAAGTTATCGTGTTGTTTATCATAGAGGCGGTAATCGCACGGAATGTGGCTGTCTCCATCAGTCCACATCAGGGTAATGAGGTTAATTCCTGACACCACTTGTTTGTGTTTACCTGACCAATGGCGGGTGACAAGTTCCATCTGTTGGGCATACGGTTTATCAAGGGTGGAGTCATCTATGACCAAAATGCCTTCGTCTTTTTTGACATAAGGTGTTGCCTCTATCCACAATGATTCTGAATCGGGAGTCAACCGATATAGCAAGCGATTCAAAGAGTCATGCGCGGGGGGGTTGTCCTCTGGGGGTTGCACTCTGGCAGCCTCTGTACAACTGTAGGTACTCGGTGTCGCTATCACAAAGTTGATATAGTCATATTCAGGGCATTTAGGTGGATTCATAACCGCTACTAAAGTTTGTACAATTTGTATCCAATTCATGTAGCGTTATCAAGGGTCTAGTGAATATTCGGCGAGTTAGTATCTTCAGAGATTGTCGCAGAAAATAATTATCCCTTGATTAAAGCACGCAGATGCTCAACCATCAACCCTTGTGTCCGCTTGACAGTTCGATACCAATGTTATCGAACTGCCTGTGACACAAGTGGCGTTGAATAGCAATTGCGTCAGGCAACTTGTTCCGAAACTTAGTTGCGCGAATTAATTGATGCTTTGACGCGATTT
Source organism: Candidatus Poribacteria bacterium (assembly GCA_965247655.1). Classification (GTDB taxonomy): domain Bacteria; phylum Poribacteria; class WGA-4E; order WGA-4E; family PCPOR2b; genus PCPOR2b. The sequence continues at coordinate 5,064,542 of OZ252032.1, forward strand.
GACCTGATACCTTGTCAAATCCGCAGTGCTGCTTGACATCCCGAAGCGTGTTCTCAATCAACCACCATTTGTACCGTGAATTGTACAAACTTTAGTAACCGCTATTATAACCTATTTTATCGCCAAGTGCGTAACTCCTAATTTGAAACCAAGGAGGTTCAAAATGAACGTCGGAAGATTTACCAAAGTCGCGTTTGTACTGGCAATTGTAGCATTGATTACGGGACTTTCTGCCTGTGACCAGATTGGACAACTTCTCGTCCCTGCACCACCTGAAATGGAAGATATGAGTGCAGAGATTCCCATCGGCGTCGTCGTTGCGCTGACTGGGCGATTCGCCGACGAAATTGGTATACCGATGCAAAATGGCTTTGAACTCGCCCGCGCAGAAATTAACAATTCAGGAATGCTAGGTGGAGCAGCAATTACCTTCATCACCGAGGACGATCAGAGTGAGAGTTCCGTTGAAGCATTCAATAAGCTCATTCATCAAGATGGTGTGTCTGCTATCATCGGCCTCGCTATCTCAGCTCAGGCAATACATGCCTTTCCGATAGCACAAGAAAATGGGGTCGTGGCTTTTAGCTCTGTCTCTTCCGCCTCCGGTCTGAGCGCGATTGGCGATTTTATCTTCCGTGCGGGGCTCACCGTAGACATCCTGAATCCAAGCGGCGTCCGGATAACTCAGGAGAAACTTGGCTATACAAAGGCGGCAACCATGTATGATGAAAGCGATCTCTACTCAACGAGCAGTCACGAGGGGTTCCGGGCAGCTCTCGCTGAGAACGGCGTCGAGATTGTGAGCACAGAGACCTTCCAAAGCGGCGATACCGACTTTTCCGCGCAATTAACTCGGATAATGGAGGCAAATCCTGAGGCCATCTTTATTTCAACGTTACCACCGGAGATGCCCCTGATCCTGAGTCAAGGTCGCGAACTCGGTATCCCTGACTCAGTTCCCTTTATTATTCCCGAAATAGCAATAGAACAGGTACAAGCTGCGGGCACTGCTGCGGAGGGTGTGATTACTTTTATAGGTTGGTCCAGCCTCGCTGCTACCCCAGGGAATGAAGTTTTCATCCAGAGTTATACCGAGAAATATGGAATGGATCCGAATGCTTGGGCGGCGCAATCGTATGCGACACTCCATATTCTCGCTGCGGCGATGGCGGCGGCGCAATCTACCGATTCAACCGCGATTCGCGACGCGCTGGCGAATACTATGGATTTGGACACCATTTTAGGTCAGTTCTCTTTTGACGCCGTCGGAGATGCCGTCTACGACCCGCAGATACTGATTGTCAAAGATGGCGAATTTGCAGTCTTTGAGTAATCCGGTGGATTGGAACAATCCAACAGCATCGAAATCTGTATCCTGTAGGAAATAATAATCGTTATTCCCTACGACTTGGGTTTTAGACCTAAGGGAATTTTTCGATAACCTTTTCCAAGTATCAGTCCCAACAAATCAGGTTTGGAGGACAGGTTTTCTCAATTGTCCTCCACCTGATTTTTTTATTTGATAACGAGGAAGTTTAAGATGAATATCAAAAGAATCACAACATTTGCGTTTGTACTGGCGATTGTCCTCCTGATGGTAGGATTTTCCGCCTGTGACCAGATTGGACAACTTCTCCTACCCGCACCCACTCAAATGGGAGGACTTAGTGGAGAGATTCGCGTCGGCGTCGTCTTACCTATCACAGGACGACTTTATTCCTCGTTTGGCAAACCAATAGGACAGGGCTTTGAATTAGCTCTCGAAGAGATTAACAACTCTCAACTCGGTGGGAAGAGAATCAGCTTCATCATTGAGGATGATCGGAGCACCGTTGAGGGCGCCGTCGAAGCATTCAACAAGCTGATTCAGCAAGATGGCGTGCCTGTTATCCTTGGGCCCGCCACCTCAACTCAGACCAAAGCAGCGTTTCCGATTGCGAAAGAAAATCAAGTCGTGGCACTAAGCTCCATCTCCGCCGCTCGCGACCTGAGCGCGATTAGCGATTTTGTCTTTCGTGCCGCTCTCACCACAGATGTGCTGATTCCAAGCGTCATTGAGGCGACGCAGGGGAAACTCGGCTATAAAAAAATGGCTACCATGTATGATGGAAACGATGTCTTCTCCACAGATAGCGATGAGGCAGTCAGGGAAGTCCTCGCTGCAAACGGCATCGAGGTGTTGATTACAGAGACCTTCCAAGGAGGTGACACCGACTTTTCTGCACAATTAACTCGGATAAAGGAAGCAAACCCTGACGCTATCTTTGTCTCCGCTTTACCCCCAGAGAAGCCTGGGATCCTGATTCAAGCACGCGAGATCGGTATTCCCACCTCTGTTCCATTTGTTATTCGCTCGTTGACCGGAGCCGATGCACAAACCGCGGGACCCGCAGCGGAGGGTGTGATTACTTTTGTTGGTTGGACAAGCACGACTGACACACCGGGAAATCAAGCCTTCGTCCAGAATTATAGCGCGAAGTATGGTATTGAACCGAACCCTCGGGCAGCGCAGTCGTATGCCTCCGTCTATATTCTCGTCGCGGCGATTGCAGAAGCCCAATCCGCCGATCCAACCGCAATTCGGGATGCGCTAGCGAACACCAAAGATTTCGATACCGTTTTGGGGGCGTTCTCTTTTAATGCTATAGGCGATGCGGTTTACGACCCGATTGTGCAGATTGTGGAAAACGGCGAATTTCAGATTTTCGAGTAAATCTCCAAATCGCAGCAGGATTCGTAGGGGCACCCTTTGTGAGTGCCCTTTTAGAGCAGCACCGTATTTTCTTATATAAAAACGAGGAGATTCAATGTGAACACCATAAGGTTCACCAGATTTGTGTTCGTTCTGGCAACTTTCGCGCTGATTGTCGGGCTCTCCGCCTGTGATCAAATCCAGGGACTTCTTCTCCCCGCACCACCTCAGATGGAAGGGCTTAGTGGGGAACTTTCTATTGGCCTCGTCTACCCCGCCACTGGACGACTTGCCTCGGTTGGGATGGAGATGGGGAGCGGTTTTGAGCTAGCCCTTGAAGAGATCAACAATTCACAGCTTGGCAATACAAAACTCAAGTTTATCACCGAGGACGATCAGAGCACCGTTGAGGGCGCCGTCGAAGCCTACAATAAACTGATTCATCAGGACGGCGTATCTGTCATCCTCGGTCCCGCCACCTCAAGTGCAACCGAAGTGGCGTTTCCAATTGCACAACATAGTGGAGTTGTGGCGATAAGCGCGACCGCCGCCGCCCGCGGTCTGGGCGCGATTGGCGACTTTGTGTTTCGCACTATTCTCACCACAGATATACTGATTACAAGCGGCATCAATGCTACGCAAGCGAAACTCGGCTACCAGAAGGTAGGAATCATATACGATGAAACTGATCTCTTCTCTGCGGATGGTGCCGCGGTGATGAGGGAATCTCTCACTGCTAACGGTGTCGAGATTCTGACCACAGAGACTTTCCAAAGCGGTGATACCGACTTTTCCGAACAATTAACGCGCATCAAGGACTCAAATCCTGACGCCATTTTTGTCTCCGCTTTGCCGCCAGACAAACCTGAGATTCTGATTCAAGCGCACCAACTCGGTATACCCGACTCGGTTCCCTTCATTATTAATACGCTGACTGCAGCCGATGTGCAAGCCGCGGGCGGTGCCGCTGAAGGTACAATTGCTTTTACCAGTTGGGTCAACACAGTTGATACACCGGACAATCAAGTCTTCATCCAGAATTATCGCACGAAGTACGGTATAGAGCCGAACATCTGGGCGACACAGTCGTATGCCTCCGTCTATATTCTTGCTAAGGCTATTGCCGATGCCCAATCCGCCGATCCAAACGCAATTCGCAACGCACTGGCAAACATCACAGATTTTGATACTATTTTGGGCAAATTCTCTTTTAACGCCGTCGGGGATGCGGTTTACGACCCCGTTGTACTAATTGTCAAAAACGGCGAATTCCAAGTTTTTGAGTAAACCTCCAAATGCCAGCAGGATTCGTAGGGGCACCCGTTGTGGGTGCCCTCTTAGGATAGTACCACACTCTTTTAACTTGAAAAAAAGGAGATTCAAGATGAATATCAGAAAGTTCACTAAATTCGCGTTTATCGTGGTAATCGCCGCACTGATTGCGGGGATTTCTGCCTGTGACCAAATCCAGCAACTTCTCCTCCCTGCGCCACCTCAGATGGAAGGGCCTCCTAGGGAGATTTCCGTCGGTGTCGTCTTACCGCAGACGGGACATCTAGGACCCGGTGAATTTGGTCCCGGTGCCTTAGTGATGGAAAATGGCTTTAACATGGCACTCGAAGAGATTAACAACTCACAACTCAGCGATGTAAGACTCAAGTTCATCATCGAGGACGACCAAAGCACCGTTGAAGGTGCTGTTGAGGCTTTCAATAAACTGATCCACCAAGACAAAGTCCCCGTCATCCTCGGTGTCTGGACATCACACGTTGCCCGGTCGGTTTTTCCGATCGCGCAAGAAAATGGGGTCGTGGCTTTTAGTCCTGTCGTTCTTGCCTCCGACTTGACCGCAATTGGCAATTTTATCTTCCGGGCAAGTCATCCCACAGATGTGTTGATTCCGCGGGGTGTCAAGGTGACTCAGGAAAAACTCGGCTACCAAAGAGTAGCAACGATAGCTGATACGGTCGATCACGCCTCTCGGGATGGCAATGCAGTATTCAAAAAGACATTCGCCGATAGCGGCATTGAGGTGGTGGCTTCGGAGACTTTCGCTAGCGGTGATACCGATTTTTCCGCGCAGTTAACTCGCATCAAGGAATCAAATCCGGATGCCATCTTTGTGTCGGCGCAACAAATAGAGGTGATTGAGATTCTGACCCAAGGGCGTCAACTTGGGATTCCTCCTGAGATTCCTTTTATTACTACTGTTCTGTCCGTGGATGAAATACAAAGTGCGGGTGATGCCGCCGAGGGAGCGATCACTTTTACCAGTTGGGTCAGCACCGCTGATGCACCGGGCAATCAAGCCTTCGTTCAGAATTACACTACGAAATACGGTATGGAGCCGAGCGTCTGGGCGGCGCAGCCGTATGCCGCTGTCTATATCTTAGCGAAAGCGATCTCAGATGCCCAATCCACCGATTCAACGGCGATTCGGGACGCGCTGGCAAACATCACAGATTTCGATACGATTCTAGGCAAGTTTTCTTTTAACGCCATCGGGGACGCGGTTTATGACCCAGTTGTACTGATTGTCAAGGATGGCGAACTTCAGGTCTTTGAGTAAACCTCCAAATGCCAGCAGGATTCGTAGGGGCACCCCTTGTGGGTGCCCCCTTAGGATAGTACCACACTCTTTTAACTTGAAAAGAAGGAAATTCAGTATGAAGATCAGAAGGTTTACCAAATTCACGTTTGTCGTGGTAATCGCTGCACTGATTGTGGGGGTTCCCCCCTGGGACCAAATCCAGCGTTCAGTAACACCTCAGATAGAGGATCTTCATAGAGAAATTCCCATCGGTGTCGTTCTACCACTGACGGGCGCACTCGCCTCTCCGTATGGTCTGCCAATGCAACGTGGCTTTGAGCTCGCTCGCGAAGAGATTAATAACTCAGGGCAACTCGGTGATGCAAAAATCACATTCATCACCGAGGACGATCGGGGTACCGTTGAGGACGCTGTCGAAGCCTATAATAAACTGATCCATCAAGATGGCGTGTTTGTTATTCTTGGACCTGCTAACTCCAGTCAAGTTCGAGAAGCGTTTCCGATCGCACAACAGAACCGGGTTGTGGCGATCAGCTCCCTCTCCTCTGCCTCCGGGCTGAGTGCGATTGGTGATTTTAACTTCCGTATTAGCCTCACTACGGATGTGCTAGTTCCGACCGGCATCCAGATAACTCAGGAGAAACTCCGCTATACAAAGGTGGCAACCATATATGATGACACTGATCTCTACTCCACTGATAGCAACAAGGTGGTGAGGGAAGCTCTCACTGCGAACGGCATCGAGATTCTGACCACAGAGACCTACCAGACTGGTGAAATAGACTTCTCCACTCAATTAACTCGGATAAAGGAGACAAGCCCCGACGCCATCTTTATCTCCGCCTTAGCACCGGAGATGATTGAGATTATGATTCAGAGTCGCCAACTCGGAATACCCACTTCTGTGCCCTTTATCGTTCCCGACCTGACCGGAGACGAAGTAGCAGCCGCGGGCGATGCCGCCGAAGGTGCAATCGCCTTTACCAGTTGGACCAGCACTGCTGACACACAGGGAAATCAAGCTTTTGTTCAGAGCTATCGAGCGAAATACGGGGCGGAGCCAAACCCGTGGGCGGCACAGTCGTATGCAGCCCTTTATATCTTGGCTGAAGCGATTGCCAACGCTCAATCTACCGATGCGCCCACGATCCGGGACGCGCTGGTGAATATCAAAGATTTCGACACCGTCTTGGGTAGGTTCTCTTTTAACACTATCGGAGACGCGGTCTACGATCTGATGGTACTTATCGTTCAGAACGGTAACTTTGAAGTCTTTGAGTAATCTTCAGCAGCGGTGCATCCTATGTCATGGACAGTTCACTGATGACAGGTACTGTTTTCAATGATAAATAGGAAAATTGATTCTTCGCAATATCTTCCCAAAAAAGGACCTGCTGTCTCGCCTCCTTTCGGTATTCATTTCCAAATTATAGACAGATTAACTACAATATCGGTGTTTGACGTTCCTACCTGCACGTGATATAATTATTTGACCCTAGAGGTTGCGCTGTCTGTACAATATTACAACGGCTGCAGATTACCTAATCGATATAAGTCAGGACTTCCTTCGATTTGTGAAAGCGTTTTTCAAAAGATAGGTTTCCTAAATATCTTGTCTACAGAAATGCTATGAACCATAAACGACGGTTACTTATTCTATCGTGTTCACAACGGAAACATACCTCCCACGAGCTGCTACCTGCTATTGAAAGATACAATGGACCTTTATTTTTTGTCTTACGTCGTTTTCTTCGTGAATGTCCACGTCAGGCAATGCAACTAGATGTGTATATCTTATCTGCTGCTTATGGGCTTATCCCGGGGGATTTTCCAATCAAATGGTATGACCGAAAAATAAACTCGGCGCGGGTTGTTGAGTTGCAGTCTCAAGTCAATACAACATTTTCAGATATTCAACGCGACAACTACGCGTCAATGTGTTTTGTACTTGGAAGGACTTACCTGAAGGCATTTAAGGGAGTGCAAAATTTGATCACAACTCGTATAGAACCAATCGTCGTTTACGGTCCGATGGGCAAAAAACAGACTCAACTAAAAAAATGGCTTTGGCAATAAGATTCACATACCTTTGCTGAAAGGAATCGTAATGAAAGTGGAAGTTATTAATCTATCAACACAGAAGACGACTGAGATCTACTCTGTACCGGATTTATCCACGCTTGACTTTCAAGAATGGAAGGCTGAAAGCAAAGTTGAGATTCTCTTGAATTGTCTCTTAAATACTGTGAAAAATTTGAATTCAAAAGATCCTGAAACCCAAGACCCCACATCGAATCCAAAGAAGGTCGATTTTTATCTACCAGACCCCCTGATAGAGAATGTTTTTGCCCAACTTGCAAGGTCACAAACGGACACAGAAGAACCTCCCGATCAATTTGCGGATCGGATTTCCACGCCTGAGTTGAAATCAAGTACCATTTTATCCGCTGTTGTAATGGAAATCTTACAGAACCACCACCCACATTCTGACCACAAAGTGAAAATCTCTGATGAATAGTCGCTCACTAACACTGGATGAGTTTATTGTAGAATACCCATTCTGGAACGAATGGAAAGTTTCCTATACAGACGGCACTCATCTAGAAAAAAAAGAATATGTGAAACTTGGTGACATCACAATTGATGCCTCCGAAAAAATCGCACGGGCCTATCCGATTCTACCTTTTACTTTCCGGCCTGTAGATGGTCAAGATATCAAATGTGATTTCTCTAAGTTATTCAGAGAAGAGGAACAAGCGAATAATGCCAAAAAGACCAATAAAAAATCTTCAAGACAAGAAGTCTTAGAACCTGTTTTAAAAAGAAAAAGGCTATTCAAAAGTTAATGTTTATGTTAAACCATTAGAGCAGTAAACTACTGACCTAATGAAAGGCCTAAACATGACTACACCAAAGTATCCTACAGATTTGACCGATGCCCAGTGGGACAAACTGTTACCCTATTTTCCAGAACCTTCACCCATAGGTAGACCTCTCAAGTGGGAGATGCGCTCAATTATCAACGCTATTTTCTATATAGTCAAATCAGGGTGTCAGTGGCGAATGTTGCCGCGTCACATGCCACCGTGGCAAACGGTCTATTCCCACTTCAGAAAGTGGAAAACTTTAGGGACATGGGTTATGATTCATCAAGCACTTCACGAGCAAACCCGTAGTGATATTGGCAAATCCCCGTCACCGACCGTAGCTATCATTGACAGCCAATCGGTCAAGACGACCGAACTGGCAGATAGTAGAGGGTTTAATGGGCACAAGAAAGTCAAAGGTCGTAAACGCCATATAGTCACCGATACAATTGGCATTCCATTGGGAGTCAAAGTCACTGATGCCAATGTCAGTGATAATCGAGTCGCAATAGAGTTACTAAACGAGGTCTTTAGTTGGCAGATAACGATTCAGTTAGTCTGTGCTGATGCTGGCTATCGCGGAGAATTAGGCGACTGGCTATATTTAACGCATCAGTGTCAATTGGACATTGCTCCATCTCTTGGGCAATCGGGATTTGTGGTCGTCCCATTACGTTGGATTGTGGAGCGCACCTTTTCTTGGTTCGGTTGGTTTCGCCGATTGACTTTGGACTATGAACGCTCGGCTGAGACCGCTGAGGCTATGGTGTATATTGCTTCCATTTACTTGATGCGGAACCGCATCAAATGACTTTTAAAACAGGTTCTTAGAGAGGCAAGCGAATGAAGCAAAAACACTCATACGCGATCAGCTTGCCGACACTATGTTACGCACTGGTCTTCTACGTCCGAATCTCTGTCTGATGGAAGATCAGAATATTGAAACGAGTTTTCTTGAAATCATGAAACGAATTTCAGAACATGGTTCCCTGATAGCTGTTGCTGATACAAGCGCCTTGCGACGAGCAGCCATTTCTTTCTTGCATAAAACCCTATCCAATGTGCAAATTTGGACAGTTGTTCCCGTTTTTGTTATGACTGAAGTTCAACGACAGGTGAATGAATTGAATGATATCTGGCAAAGAAACAAGAATAACCCTAAACTTAAAGACTATACAGTACTCAAGAAACGGCCACAGGTATCAATCATTAGCCGAGAATTGAACCACATTCGTCAATGGCGACCTGTAGAAATGTTAACTACACTCCCTGAACACTTAGGTCAGTCTAATGGTCAATCAAAAATTGACCGTCTGATTATTGAAAGTGTGAAAAACCTCAAGCGGGACCGAGGGCTTCACCAAGGTGTCTATCTTCTCACCGGAGATAAGGATATGGCTTCACTTGCAACCTTAGAGAACCAAGGAAGTCTCCACATGGATGTTCCTTCTCTACCTTCGGAAATTCACTCCGTTCGATACGACTCTCACAATGGTAGATTGTTGCTAACACCCATACATTATCTATTATGGGATTTAGCGGAGGTCTTCAGCACAATTCGCCTTGAGGGCAAAGAATGTTCTCCCATATACGAACTCACTTATTACTCTCAAGCACGTGGAGGATTTTTTGCTCACAACGTGATGGAAATCCGGGAGTATTGAAAATTGGATCCAATCACAATAAATAAATTACTGTCCGTTGCCGATGCCATTAACACGCATCGGGTTGAAGGCAAACTCTCGCTAGATACATTTCATAAAATTATCAGTAGTCAAGGAAAAATAAAACACCTTGAACGGCGAGTACGGGACATTTTGCGAATCTTTGAAGCATCCCACTGGATAACTCGGAATGATCAAATTCGGGATATATTGTATTTAACCGAAAATTACCATAAGTTTATTTATGCATGGGACTCCGGGGATTATTTATTACCAATGAATCAAGGATTGAGGAATTATCCACCTTATGCACGTTTCCTCAACTGCCTAAAGCAAGAAGAAAAAATTGAAATTCCTCATCGTCAAAACAAGGAATCTCGAAGAAACTTGGGACGTTACTTAAAAGAAAAATATGACATTACTTTTGTTGCCTTTGATACATTTCGGACGTGGGCGGTATCTGTAGGACATGCATACCGCTCACCTTTTGAAGAAATCCTCTACTGGGGCGGAGATTGGGATGCAGAACGCCCCTCACTAGAATGTTTCAAAATGGTTTGTGGAGAGAGTTTTTGTCAGACGGATAAAACGTCCGGATACGCGAACCTAGGGCATTTGGCACATCTCGTTTGTATGAAACTGAGTATTTCCTTCCAAGCTTTTGAGATGAAGATGAACCAGTTTGTTGCAACCTTTCCCGGTGAAATTAAACTTGCCCCAGCGACAATCCGACGTGAAGTCTCCGGACACTTTCAAATCACCTCAATACGACCAAGAAAAGAAATTCTTAGAGAACGACTCTCCGCTAAACTACAAGGGAACAAACTATCGCAGTCCCAGTGGCTTGAACACCGCTACCTAGAAGATGGGATGCACGTTAATGGCAAACTAGTTAAGCTGATTCGATGGGAGGCATCAAAGTGACATTTACAAAAGATCTTTCTCGATTTAAAGGCAAACCCAAAGGACCTAATCTATACGAAAAGCATTTTCTCCTTAAAAATCCGTTCCCAGGACATGGTGAAACAAACTTTGATGTCTGTAGCGACCAAGACAGTATAAAAAACGAGTTCATCCAGATTCTGGGAGACTTTTCCTCAGAGGCGAAACGCTTGCGCATTAACGGAAAAAACGGTGCAGGTAAGACAAATATTTTGCGGTACTTTGAACGATTGACTAACGAGGCGAGACGAAGCAAACTTATCGATAATCTGTATCCAATCTATGTATATGCCCCCGGTGGGAATTACTTCGACATTCATGGACAAATTATCGACAAACTAGCGGAATTTTTTTTGGATGATTTGCTTAACGCGCTAAGACCTGACTCAAATCAGTTTGAAACACTCTTGTTAAAGGTCAAACCGGCTCACGAACTTTTGATGGTAATAAGGGCTACCACAATGTCGCTCTTCCCTCTAGAAGAACGTCAGAAAGATACGTTCATTCGTTGGTTGAAAGGGCAAAAACTCCCAGCAGTAGATAAGAAGCTATTAGTCTATGACGGAATCTCACCCGTTGACATTACCAGTCCTTCACTGGCTATACGATTCCTACATGGGTTACTTACCGTGTTAAAAGAACTGCGCCTGTGCAATGGCGTTGTCTTGTTATTCGATGAATTTGAGGAGATTTTTGAAGGACTAACCCGTTCAAACCAATCTCGATATGCTCAAGACCTCCGGCATCTTTTCGATACGTTAAAAGAATCCGTTTTCTTTGTGATTGCAACCGTTCCAGAACCGAGAGACCTTGCACAATACCCTGCAATTCAGCGACGTTTAGGTAATACAATGGAACTCCAACCTATAGACAACCCTGAACTAGCAATTGACTACGTATCAGATTACTTGGACAACGGACGTGATAAGTATGAAACCTATCTTAAAATGCAGAAAAAACAACCCCAGAAAGAACGTCCCCAACAATTAGAGCCTCTGAAACAAGAAATTGTCAAGGAAGAGTATCTTTCATTAAAAAAAGAGGTTGAGGGGGCTGAACTTGATGTTTTGCCGGGATATTTTTTACCGAAAATACGAGAACGGATAAAACAGATTGTTGAAAGTTGTCCTTGATGAATCAAAATGTGACACAATCTTCCATCTTTTCAAAGCCTTTAGAACTACCCAACCTCTTTGCTAGCTATCGCATAGGAGATTATCCGCGTGCTGGTCTGTTGTGCCACCCATGGGAAATGACCGATACCCAAGCGATTCTGCTTAATGCCTTTGACTTGCTAGCGAATAAGCGAACACGAATGTTCACCTCAGAAATCCGAGAGACGGAAGGTAAACTTCATGAGTACGTCAAGTTCGATGGTCCATTGATGCTCGATTCCGGTGCCTTTAACTTCCAAAAACACACTGAAATCAGCATTAACCCGCTTGATGTGCTTTCGATTGGGATAGAACTCGGGGCCGATATGTCCGTTGTGCTTGACCATCCTTTTCTGCCTAATTCTGAGCGCACAGAAATAGATGCACGTTGGGCAAACACTGTTAAAAACACCCGTAGCATGTTTGAGGAATTAAAATGTTGGGGCAGGAACTTACCCGATAATTTCCAGTTGATGCCGGTGCTTCATGGGCACGATACAGAAACACTCAAGCGTGCTTTCGATGATATTGTCGAGATTTGGGGGCAAGAACCTACCATTGTTGGCATCGGAAGTTTGGCACCGCTTGCTCGCAATGGAAGTAAGCACACAGTAATCGATACCATCTGCACAGTACGAAAACTTCTCCCCAATGCTCACATTCACTGTTTTTCATTGGGTTCTGCGTTATTGATGTTATTTGCCTTTTACTGCGGTACTGACACGGTTGATTCGCAAACTTGGATCATGAGCGCCGCATTCAAGCAGGTACAATTGCCTGGCTTCCATTTGACCCGATTTTCCCCTCGTGAAGCGGAAAAAGACCCTACCAAATATAAAAAAATCCAATGTGCTTTTGCCCAACATCTGTTGCGATTGATTCAAGAAGAAAAATTCACTGTGAAGGACTGGGACACTGGCGAAAGATGGAATATTAGTAACGAAAAAGACGCTTTGGCTTACATAGATTATCTTGAAGATCGTGGTGGGAAAAATCATATTCATCGCCGGGCTTGTCATAATCTATATACATTCAATTTCGAGGCAAGTCGAGTGCGCCAAGAAAAAAAGGCAGGTAAACTGGAAACCTTTATCGACAGTCGAATGAAAAACACTGTCTACCGAAAAGCGTTTGAGTATGCAACTGAACAGGCCAAGCCTAAACCCTAAATGGATTGCCAAATCCACGGGCTGTGGCTTGGATTTTCCAATTCAACCCACCCAAACCATACAAGTGCGTCGGAGTTGTCAGCAACCGCTATCCTGATAATCCGTTAATCCTGTAAATCCTGTTTCAGACCATATCCTAACTGTCCTAATCTAACACCGAAGAACACATGACTACACAAAAATCTCAAAAACAGAGTGCCCTGCTCCTCATCCTTGTCTGTGTATTCGCGGCGTGTACAGAATACAACGACAATCCCCTTGTTGAAACAGATATCCCCAACAAGCAGTTTGAGAAGAACATCCCAAAGGAACTGGGGGCGTCCACCTTCAGCCTCGCTGCGTGGAACATCCGCATCTTCAGCAATGGCAGCCGGAACAACGCCGAGTTACATCACATCGCCAAGGTGCTGATAGACTACGACTTTATCGCTATCGTTGAACTGAGAGATGAGACAGTTTTGATCCGGACTGAAGCGATATTGGAAGGCATGGGAAGGGATTACGACTATGTGATGAGTCCACCAGTCGGGGCAAAAGTGAAGGAACGTTATGCTTTCCTGTTTGACCCACAGATAGTCCGTGTTATCGAAGACGGTGAAGTGTTCCCCGACCCCAACGACGCCTTTCTTCGTGAACCCTATTTCGCCACGTTCAAGGCAGGTGAGTTTGACTTTACCGCGATCGCCGTGCATGTGATTTGGGGCGATACGGTCAATCAGCGTCGGCGGGAGGTACAGGCACTAGCGAATGTGTATCGGGCGGTGCAAGCAGCGGACGACGCGGAGCAGGACGTGATACTGTTAGGCGATTTCAATCGTAACCCCGATGATCAATCGGCATATCGTCCGCTGCTGTCCATCCCATCAATGCGACATCTGTTCCAACTCCCACAGAAGTCCCATATCAAAGATACCAGCCTCTACGACAACATCTTCTTCCAAACAAACTATGTGACCGAGTACACCGGAGACAGCGGGATTGAACGTTTTGATGAGAGCCATTTCGGAAATGACGACGCCGCGGCATCACTCGCAGTAAGCGACCATCGGCCTGTATGGGGAACCTTTCGCACAGATGCTGACGACGATGGTTTACACCCTTGATGCTCCCGATGGATTGACAAATCCAAACCGAAGGTAAAACACCCAACTCACCCAAACCGCACAAGCAAGTTGCCAACAACGGCTACTCTGATAATTCGCTAATCCCGTAAATCCCGATTCAGACCATTTCCCAACCCAGCAATGCCCCTCCGCTCAATCTGCAAACAGAATTTGAATTTGGTCTTCGAGCTGACGGTCCCAGACGTGCCCGGAGATCTCTCCCGCCGTATTAATCAGCACGATCGGCGGCGACCACCCGACAGCATATCGATCGAAGGTTTCACCCTTCGCGCCGAGGACCGCTGTTGGTCGGTCTAGTCCAATCGGGTAAGACAACGCTTGTTCTGTTATATGTTGCTTGACCGTCTCGACTGCTACTGTGGCGGGGCAGATGGTGATACAGACCAGCCCTTTCTCTTGATAAACCTCCTGCAAGATATTCAACAGACGTACCTGTTGAACATTAAGGCTCCTTGAGTACCAGAAATGCAGGGCAATCGTCTTTCCCTTCAAATCTTCGATGGAGGTGGGGGAGCCGGACAGCCACTCTGTAACATTCAACTCCGGTGCGGGTTGGTTCATCAAGGTTTTGAAGCGTTCTTCGGCGGCGTTGACATACGATCGCTGTACTTCCCGTTCCGATCGCTGTTCTGGGGTCGGTTCCGGTCTCGGTTCAGGCGGCGTCAAGGTCAAAACCAGATCGCGCTGATTCACTGCGATATTCTCAAAAATTTTGTAGGGGCGATCATGACTGACATTGATCGAGACAATCGGGTCCTTGATGTGCTTTAGCTCAAACTCGCCCTGCACGTTGGTGCTAACACCACTGTAGATGTAGCCGGAGTTGGGTTCTTCCTCTGTCTCCACCCCTACCCTTGCTCGTTCAATCGGTTTACCGTCGGCATCCACTACCTTCCCAGCAAGGTATCCGTCCGCCTTGACTAGCACCAAGTCGTGACGCTGGTTGGTTTTCAAAATCTTAAATTGATGGTACGCATACTCCGGATGGCTAACGCTCAGTTCGATGAGGACAGCCATAGAAAGATCTTCCAACCGATAATCGCCGTTTTTGTCGGTGAGTGCCTCCCAGAGTCCTGATCCCTGCTGTGTGAGTACTCGTGCACCGCGAACCGGCACACCAGAGGTATCGGTGACACACCCTTCAATGAAAAACCGACTGCCAACCGGCAACAGGATGAGATCTGCAATCTGGGTCATCTCCGCCGCTGCGGTGAACCTCCCGGTTCCCGCCTTCCGATACCCTTCTGCCTTCGCAGAGATAACGTACTCGTCACCAACAATAAGCCCAATCTCCCGGAACCATCCATCGCCATCTGTTACGGTGACGGTTCCGCTGTGCCCCCTGCGCTGTTGAGGGTCCCAACGCATCAGGCTAATGTTCACCGATGGCATCGGTTCTCCCGCGCGGTTGATCACTCTTCCGGAGATATTGACCCGCTCGTACTGTTCCATCCGAATCTCAACCGATACCCCCGGCTGGACTTCGATCTCCGCTCTTCCACGCAATCTCGATCCACCATGTTCCGCTTTGAGAGAAAGTTTTTGTCCAACCCGCAGCCCGCCAACAGTAAACGCGCCCGAGTCGTCCGATCTGCCATACTCCTTATACCACTGCCGTACGTCGGTAATTCTTGCACCGGCGACCGGTTTCCCAGCCTCCGTCAAAATTTGCCCTACCAACTCTACCCCTTTCGAGAACTGAAAATCAACGGCGATGGCTTCGGCTTCAATAACGTCCACATATTTCTTAATCTGCCCTATATCCTGATAGCCCTCTGGTGCGCTAGTATAGACCATTGCTCGGCCGGGCGCGGCGCGGAAGCGATACGCTCCATTTTCATCCGTTTCCGTACCGTGAACCGCCGCCTGAGATTCCGGACGGGCGGTGTCGTGAAAACTGATGTGGTGGTTGGCAATCGGTTCGTTTGTGTTCTGATCCGTCACCCGTCCTGTGATGAAGCCTCCTCGAACGAGGGTCAGGTCTATCTTGGAGACGGTCTGCCCCTCAACGACTTTAATGAGTTCTTTAGCGACAGCTGTCCACCCTTCCGGTCCCTCATGGAGATAGAGGTTGTACATACCAGTGGCGAGATTTTCTAGGAGGTAATTCCCATTTGCATCAACGTGTGCCTGGCCCCACCCGGTAGTCGGATGGATGCCCTGGAGTGCGACCATCGCGTCTTTGACCGGCGCATCGGTGCCCGCGTAACTGAGGTGTCCCTCAATCCTGCCCTCGCGTTTCAACCGGTACTCGAGCCCCTCCGCGCCGACTGGCACCTTGAAGTGCACCTCCTGTGCGTACCCTGGTCCCTGAGTCGCAAGGTTCGTTGTCGCACCTTGAGGCAGTCCGCGGAGCACAAACTCCCCATTTGCATCCGTCTTGACAGTAGGAACGGGCATAGGCTCCATCCCTAAGTCACCTTCATACTCCCCTGACATCGAATCGCCACGAAACAAGTGTTGAATCCGTGCCTCCGCGTTCTGAATCAGTTCACCCGCTTCGTTCAGAATCTTGCCTGAAATGATTCCCGGCGTTGCAAGTTGAATCTCAACATCCGCCGCGTTTTGGGGCGACATGTTCCGCCACCCGATAGCGTGCTTGGGGTGCATGGCGACAATGCTCACACGATCCCACTTCTTGAGTTCGGGACGCGGAAATTCAAAGCGAAACTTCCCATCTACCCCCGTGCGTGTGGCAGGTTCGGATGAATTGGACCCTACGGAGTATAGCACTTCAGCATCTGCTACTGGGACCCCGTTGTTGTCAATGACACGACCAGAAAAGATTAGTTTTTCGGACCTATTCTCCGCTGCGGCGGCAGGGAGTTGTGCGTTATCTCCGCTTCCCGGCGTTGCACTGCGCGCAGCCAACTGCTGTCCCTGATCACCTGAAGCACGGCTAGAAGCGGCTCGTGGAAGGTTTTCTGTTTGTACCGGAGCAACCGGGACTGACGAGCGTGTTGCATCAGCGATAGGTGCCAGCAGTACCACCTCGGTCGGTCCCATCCCGATTTGATTAATTGTCTGGCTCATTGGCGAATCGGTTCCATGCCTAGCAATCCCAATTAAAACACACAGTGCCATGATTAGCGAAAATAGAATCTTACCAATAGCTGTGCTACCCCACGACGACGCCATCGTTGGCGATGGTATATGGTGAATTTGCTCCATGAATTGCATGAGAAAACCTCCTTTGAGTTTGTGGCTTTTCAAAAGGCTGCCATAGCGTTCAGACAGCGCGCTCCCAAGCTGCTGACGCGCACGATACAACTTGCCCTTGACGGTGTTGACAGAGACGCCGAGAAATTCGGAGATCTCCTTCAACGAATGGTCACCCATATAGAACATTGATACCGCAACTCGATTGTCATCGGGAAGCTCAGAGAGTGCTTGCTCTAAATCCACCTGCCAATCCTCTGTGGGGGCGGTGTGCATCGGTTCAATTCGTAGGGCATCGTCCGTGGCGTCCTCTAACGCGGTTTCGCGCTGACGTGTTTTGATAACGCTCACCAGCCGGCGTTTGCACTCATTGGACATGATCGTATAGAGCCAACTTCGGAACCGATGTGGTTGCCGGAGTTGATAGAGACCGTGATATGCTCGCCAGAAGACCTCTTGCGTGATATCCTGTGCATCTGCCTCGTTCCGCACCTTCTGAAAGGCGTAGGCGTAGACCATCTCCTGATACTTGTGGACCAACACCCCGAAGGCGTCCCGATCACCCGACAGTGTTTGGGACACCAATTTTTCGTCGTCCGAACGCATAACAATCTCCCGAACCAAAAATGAAAACAGTAACAACTTCTCAATGAGATACCGAAGCTATTTAGTAATTAGACACATTAAAATTAGACACATTAAAATGCTCGGAGGTTATGCCGCATAGAAAATAAACAGTTGAAAATGTTACCGTTGCGTATTACAATAAAAGGCATGTTTGGACTCCAATTCCTAACCCCTCTATTCCTCGCCGCAGGCGCGGCGGCAGCGTCGCTGCCCTTAATTATCCACCTCCTCAACAGGGAGCGGGCGAGACGGCTTGTGTTCAGCACGATCCGATTCATCAAGATGTCCCATCAAGCGAACGTGCAGCGGCACCGGCTGAAACAACTGCTCCTGCTGCTGATGCGAATCCTGATCTTGGCGTTGCTTGGACTCGCGTTCGCACGCCCATTTTTCGCAAATACTCCTGCTACCACTAGGGGAACAGGTGGGGTGCGAAATATCGTCATCATTCTGGACACCTCCTACAGCATGGGTTATCTCGATACCTTCGATCAGGCGAAAAAGGCGGCGATTGAACTTGCTGACGATCTTCAACCCAGCGACACCTCCGCCCTCATCTTTACCAACAACAGAGCGAAGGCGATCAAATCGCTCGATGCAGAACACCGGCGGATCCAAACAGCACTAACGGGCGCACGGTTGACTAACTACACCACCGATTATCTCGACGCAATTCAATCGGCGGATGAGATACTTGGGGAAGCAGAGATTGGGGCAAAGCAGATCTACTTCGTCAGCGATTTGCAGCGAATCGGGTGGGAGAGTTTCGTTGACACCGATAAACTCAGTCCCGATGTCAAGATTGCCTTTGTCGATGTAAGCGCGAAAGAACCGGTCAATCTCGCAATCACCGGCGTGAGTGTGCCACAGGTGGTGCTGAATGAGCAGAAGCCGGCACAGGTGGTTGTCCGCGTTCAGAACTTCGGGGAACAAGTGGTCGAAGGGCTGCCGGTCCAACTGTTTATTAATGATAACAACGTTGGCACAACCACACTCGACATTGAACCGAATGATGCCATGGATGCCCTGTTTCCAGTCCGTTTCAGAACAGAGAAGATCCACACCGGCTACGCTGCCTTACCAGACGACCATCTAGCGATTGACAATAGGCGATATTTCCGTCTGCAAAGCCTAAAGTCAATCAAGGTACATTGTGTCAACGGCGAGCCGGGGCGGCGTGATTATGAGAGTGAGACGTTCTTCTTGGAAGCGGCATTTCAGCCGGGGGCTCAGATTGTACCAATCGACTTGACGCAATCCCATCAACTCCCAAACGCTTCGGAGATTTCAAAATATGATGTGATTATCTTGGCAAATGTGGAGAAATTGACCGGTGCGGAGGCACAGTCCTTGAGGACGTTTGTAGGTGCTGGCGGGGGTCTGATTGTCGCTGCGGGGGATCGGATGAATTTGGAGGCATATCGGAGTACACTCGGTGCGGGCGAAGAACCGTTGATGCCGTGCAACTTCGTGCAGCCGGTTGGGGACGCACTCAATCACGATCGGTTCAGTGTTCTCGCAACGCTCGACTATGATCACCCCATCTTCCATCCGTTCAAAGAACCGAATCACGGCGATTTTGGGAAAGGGCGATTCTACCGGTACATCCAAGCCGTGCCGCTAAAGGGTTCAACGGTCTTGGCAAGTTTTGACGATGGAAGTCCGGCACTCTTCGAGAAAGTTTATGGAACTGGGCGCGTACTCTGCTTCACCTCAACGATTGATCGGGAGTGGACAGACCTGCCGATCCACGGCGTTTATCTCCCGTTTCTGTACGAAACGATTAAATACCTCGCGCTCAAGCGGACGGATGAGAAAGCCGATTATCACATCGGTGATCTGGTGGAACTAGGGGGCTATCAACTGCCGCCGGGGACGGAGGTCGCGATTTTCAACCCAATGGGTGAGGAAACCCGGACGGAAATCAATGAGAGCAGCGGCATTATCTACGACGCCACCGAGCATCCGGGAATCTATTCCGTGCATATCTCCGGCAAACAACCGCGTTACTTCGTTGTCAATCCGGACACGATTGAGTCCAACCCCGCCGTCCGCGATTCAGAGGAATTGACCAGCATGTTGACCGGTGGTGAAAAAGCTGTCCCCGCAGAGGTTGTCACGGCAGAAATGATTACAAAGTATCACGGCGAGGTTGAAAAGAATCAGGGGGGCTGGTGGTATTTGATGCTTGGGGTGTTCCTGTTGGCGGTCGGGGAAATGTTCATCGCAAATCGGATATGAAATAGCCCAACCGCCCATCAATCAGAACACCAAAACTAACAAGTAACTTTACGTTGGAAGTTGCGCCCAAGCCGTGATATGCGACGGCAGGATGAGTGGACGTTTCGATGCAACCACTTCCGCCCGAAGCCGTGCGGCAAGCGTTTCCAAATCGACCTCTTCAGCAGTCGCAATCCCGTATGCTTCCAAGAGCGGGAGTATGCTGCGAAAGGCGTTCGCTATAAATTGGTAACCTATCCACGTTCCTGGACCGCCTACCGGTGCCGTATACTGTAGACTCGGTTCAGGCAAGCCTGCATCGACAAAAGTGCCGTATAGGTCAAGCCCCATTCCAACGTTCGCTCCTGAACACCGAAACACCTCTACTCCCCACTCTGCCAACTGATTCATCGTCGGGGTCTCCGGACGAGCAATTGACGAGTAGGTCGAGAACTCAACCTCCTGAAAAGCGATAATACCCCCCGGACGCAGGCGTGTTGCAAGCTGTTTCAAGGTAGCCACAGGATCGGGTAGATACATCAAGACCAAGCGTCCGGTAAGGGCATCAAAGTCGTTAGGCAGGTCTAAAGTTTGGGCATCTCCTGCCACGAATTGGACGTTTGTCAAGCCTGCTGCCTGCGCCCGTGTTCTGGCTGTTTCAAGGATCTCCGGGTTCATATCTACACCGAGGACCTCCCCCTCACTACCGACCAATTCCGCAGCAGCGAACGCCACATCCCCGGCACCACTACCAATATCAAGTACCTTCATTCCGGTAAAGAAACCTGCATCCCTGAGAAGACGTCCCGTTATATCTTCATACAGCCCTGACTGCTGAATCAACCGCTCCGTCTCCTCCTTGCTGCGCCCCATCGTATATGCCCTATCACTACTTGATTCGGCCATGCCGATTTATCCTCCTGCTTAATAGACATCTTTCCTAAATAAATGTTCCATAAATTGAATATTGAAGGTATAATTCCTTTCCTCTCACAATCGATACATTCAACCCCACAACAGGAAGGAATTCCCATGAGCATCTTTCAGCAAACCCTTGAACAATCCGACGAACGCTTTCTCCGAGACGTGGGCATCAGCAAAGCCACCTTTCAACAACTCCTTGACAAAGTCGCGACTTATCTGGCAGTTCAACGCGAGAAAAATCCCATGAAAAAACGAGGACTCAAGTCAACGATTAGCCTCGCAGACCAGCTATTACTCACCTTGACTTACCTCAGACATTATCCTACCTTTGCCAAGTTGGGCAAGGAATTTTCAATCAGTGAATCTTACGCCAACAAGATTTATCACCGAATGCTCGACATTCTGGTTCGCGTTTTGCCAATGAACAGCAAAAAAGAATTACTCCGTAGCGACTTAGATAGTGTTGTCATTGATGTCACCGAACAACCGATTGAGCGTCCCAAGCAGCAACAGTGCCAATATTACTCCGGTAAAAAAATGCCATACTCTCAAAGTCCAACTGATTATCTGCTGGGTGAGTTTGCAGATTCTATCGGTCATTTGTCGAAAGGGCAAAGTCCACGATTTTCGGATACTCAAAGAAAGCCGTCTGGCTATCAACCGAGAGACCGAGAAGCTAGCTGACGGGGGCTATCAAGGCATAGATAAGGTCTATCCCAACAGTGTCAGCCCGGTCAAGCGAAGCCGGAACAAGCCCCTATCTGATGCCGAGCGTCGGTTCAATGAAGCGTTGTCTCGGCGCAGAATAGTTATTGAACATGTCAACCGACGGTGCAAGATATTCCGGATTACCCAGCAAAGGTATCGCGGCAAGCATAGAAATTATGGCAAGACTTGGAATGTCATTGCTGCTTTAGTCAACCTCAGATATGCTGTCTAACTATTACCTTTTTGGAAAGAGGTCTAATAATAAAAAGATTCATGTTAAGAAATCATGCAACAGAAATCGAGTTTTCAAGTCCGAGAGGATCCCGTGGCCGGGGAAAAAACTCGGTTTCTCTTAGTGCTTTGCACTTTCTTTTTACATGCACCAATGAAAAATATACAGAATGGTTTACACACTCTGTTGTTCACGGTTCAATCAATTTGTGGAACTGTACTTCGCCATTGACAATCTGTTTAATAACCACGCTTTTAGACGTATGTCGGTTTTCATCGTAGCCGGAGATAAACGTTGCACCGCTATAATTCATGGTTGCCGCGAGTTGATCACGAATCGCCGTCGGCGTCAAATCGTCCGCACGCCGCATCGCCTGAACCACGAGCCGAAGTGCATCATATCCCAGTGCAGCTCCTCCATCGGGAACAACGCCAAACATTGCGGTGTAAGCGGTCACAAATTGATAGGCATCCTCACCCAAATCGCTCGGTTCCGCCTCCGCCGAAAAGCCACTACTGAAGAAACTCCCGTCAATAACCGCCCCAGCTGCCTCAATCAACGCCGTGTTATCCCAACTATCGCCGCCGATGAAGGTCGCTGTTATTCCAATCTCCTCCCTCGCCTGTCGAACCACTAGAGGGACTTCGGGGCTGAAACCGGTGCTAAAGATTACGTCCGGCGCAGCTTCAGCGATTGCGGTCAATTGTGCGGTGAAATCGGTATCCCCCGCCGCGTAAAACTCATCAGCCACCACCTGACCTCCATGAGCGATAAAGTTGTCAATAAAGGTTTGTGATAAACCCTCCGAATAGACATCGCCCTTGTGCGTGAGGATCACGGCGGTCTTTGCCTCTAAATCTTGGAGAGCAAACGCTGCCATCGCCACCCCCTGAAAGTCGTCGGTAAACGCCGCCATAAATACAAAGTCCCCCGCAGCGGTAACAGACGGATTGGTAGCGGAGGTTGCCATCATCGGTATGCCGTGATTTTGTGCAATCTCCCCGACAACGACGGCATAGGTTGAACGGTTGGGACCGACGATTGCCGATACCCTCTCTTCGACAATCAATTCCAGTGCTAGTCTTGAGACATATTCCGTATCGTTTATATTCTCGCTAATGAAACGTTGTGTCGGTATACCGCGAGCGATCAGTTGTATCGGTATGCCCCGCACACCCCCTGCTTCGTTCAGTTGCATTGTCGCTAATTCTGCCCCGTACCGACTGTTGTTTCGGTTCGGCGTGGTGTAGAGAAAGCCGATCTTAATGGTGTCTTCACCGTCTGTATCCGGTAAAGGTAAGAGCAATTGTTGAACCTGATCACATCCCCAAAATAGGGTGATTATTAAAAATAGTAAGATCCAAGTCTGACCAATATATTTGCGTCTAGTCAGCCGGGGGCGTTGATTTGTCATTAGAATTCTCCGTAAGGTGCTGGACAAGGCGTAATAAGTTACCGTACTATGAACTTATGGCTCGATTAATTTATAAAACTGTGCTTCCCCATTGACAATCTGATTGATGACCGCGCTCTTGTTCGGGTGTCGGTTTTCATCGTAGCCGGAGATAAACGTTGCACCGCTATAACCCATGGTCGCTGCAAGTTGGTCGTGTATTGTGGCTAGTGTCAAGTCGTCGGCACGACGCATCGCCTGAACTACGAGTCGGACTCCATCATAGCCTAGCGCAGCACCACCGGCGGGTGGGACCTTGAAGATTGAGGTATAGGCGGTGATAAATTGATCCGCGTCTTCGCTCAAATCACCCGGCGCAACGTCAGCTGAGAAGAGGCTGCTAAAAAAACTCCCCTCAAGAATCTCACTATTCTCAGAAATTAACGCGGCGTTATCCCAGCTGTCGCCGCCGAGGAGGATTCCTGTTATGCCGAGCGTTTTCGCCTGTTGAACCACCAATGGAATTTCGGCTGCAAAACCGGGTAGAAAAAAGACATCCGGCGCAGCTTCAGCGACTGCGATCAGTTGTGCGGTGAAATCAGTATCCCCTCTCATGTAAAATTGAGCGCACACAATCTCGCCACCTAAAGCAGTAAAGTTATCAATGAAGGTTTGTGATAAGCCCTCCGAATAGATAGACTCCCTGCGCGTGAGGACCGCGGCGGTCTTCGCTCCTAAATCTTGCGTGGCAAATGTAGCCATTACCTTGCCCTGAAAGTTGTCGGTGAACGCCGCCATAAACACAAAGTCACCCGCAGCGGTGACGGACGGATTGGTGGCGGTGGTGGTCACCATTGGAATTCCATGGCGTTGGGCAACTGGACCAATGGCTACAGCATAAAGCGATCTGTTGGGACCGACAATTGCCGATACGCCCTCTTGGATAATCAGTTCTTCTGCTATCTCTGCGGCTTGCTCGATGTCGCTTATATTGCCACGTGCGATAATTTCGATCTCCCTACCATGCGCTCCACCCTCCCCGTTTAGTTGCAGTGCCGCTAATTCTGCACCGTTCAGACTGTTGCTTCGGGTATTGCTAGTATATATAAAGCCAATTTTGATAGTGCCATCATCATCTTCAGTCGGCACTGGTACAAGCAATTGTTGGACATCTTCGCACCCTGCAAACAGGAGTAGGATTCCCATGATCAGAACTAAATAATTAATAGTATGAGAAAAAATCTTGTCCCAACCTCTGAAAATCCTACACATTCCTTGACGTGTCATTGAGTCTCTCCTTATCTTTATGAGGCGTTGTGTCAGCATACCACGAGCCATGTCAGTTCTTCCATATATCCTTCGTTTTCTTCAATGGTGTTGTCAATAATTTAGTACCGAACCAACCATTGTTTCGGTGCAGTATTGCAATAATTCGATATTATATCCGCATTGCCAAGCGGATGCAAGGAAATCAAAGGCTTGGTAATCAATATAAGTTTGATAAATTCCCACTGCATGCAATCATTTAATTTTCAACTCTGAGCGTTCAATGATTCTTGACAACGCTTGTTTTTTTTGTTACAATAAGGACGCTTTTTTGGTGGGATGGCTGAGAGGTCGAAAGCGGCGGTCTTGAAAACCGTTGTGGCGCAAGTCACCGTGGGTTCGAATCCTACTCCCACCGCCATTATTCCAAAATATGGAGGGGTGCAGGAGTGGTTGAACTGGACTGCCTGCTAAGCAGTTATGGCTTAACCGCCATCGTGGGTTCGAATCCCACCTCCTCCGCCAGCTATTACGCGCCTGTAGCTCAGTGGATCAGAGCATCTGACTACGGATCAGAAGGTCGGGGGTTCGAATCCTCTCGGGCGCTTAATGATACGCGTTTTCGGTCCCGCGGCTCTGGCTGCGGGGCTGAAAATGCAAATTGGGGCAATCGCCCCGTTTCGATCTTTTGCAATGTCAGATCAGTTCTGGATGCGTGAAGCCCTCGCGGTTGCACATCAGGGTGCTTCACTCGGTGAAGTTCCTGTTGGTGCGGTTATCATCAAGGACGGAATTGTTCTCGCCCGCGCTCACAATGGGCGGGAAGGAACAAAGGATCCAACCGCTCATGCAGAACTGATTGCGATTCGATTGGCTGCTTCATCTGTCGGTGATTGGCGTTTGACGGACACGACTCTTTATGTGACTTTGGAACCGTGTTCGATGTGTTGTGGAGCAATCGTCTTGGCTCGTATCCCGCGGGTCGTTTATGCCGCTTCAGATCCAAAGGCTGGGGCTGCGGGGACACTATTTAATTTATTACAAGATGAACGCCTCAATCACCAAGTGGAGGTCACACAGGGGGTTCTAGCAGAAGAGAGTAGCTATTTGCTTAAATCTTTTTTCCGAGATCGGCGAACCTAAATTTTTGGAGAGATGCTGGAGCCCGGTTGAACAGGACAGTCTCGAAAACTGTTGTGGCGTTATCGTCACCGTGGGTTCGAATCCCACTCTCTCCGCCTTTTGGGGCAGTGGCTCAGTTGGGAGAGCGCATCCCTCGCACGGATGAGGTCACGGGTTCAAATCCCGTCTGCTCCATCGATTTTTCCAATCGTCAATGATTGGAGCAAACTTTTGGCCAGCACGGGACAGGTTTTCTGCTATATGGCGATAACGAGAAACCCTGTGCTGCTCAAAATTTATCGGAGAGATGCAGGAGTTGGTTGAACTGGCATGACTGGAAATCATGTGTGCAGGCAACTGTACCGTGGGTTCGAATCCCACTCTCTCCGCCATTATCACCCCTGTCGAGACTTGGCTATGCTAAGCGGGGAGGTAGCGGTGCCCTGAACCTGCAATCCGCTATAGCAGGGCTGAATTCCTATTGTGCGGCGAACTTCTTTTGAGGACTGACCCATGTAAGTGGTAATGAAGATTGGGTCCTGAGCAACTCACTATTATCAAACCCCGTCAGGTCCGGAAGGAAGCAGCGGTAGATAATCTGGGGGTGTGACGCAGGGAAGCCTAGTCGGAGCTAACTGCTTGGGTAACGCTTGGGGGAACTCGTCAAACTCTAGGTGCATGGCCAGGATTTTTTATCCCCTTCCCCTCTCTTTGGTCAGATAAAATGCCTTGGGTCAATTCCACTTCGCACGATGGGGGAAATTATGTCTTACGAGGTTTTAGCTCAGAAATGGCGTCCCCAATCATTTCGAGATGTAGTTGGGCAGACGCATGTGATAACAACCCTCAGAAATCAAATCCTATCGGATCGGATTGGACACGCTTATCTGTTTTGGGGACCGAGGGGAACAGGGAAAACAACAGTTGCCCGCATCCTCGCGAAAGCGGTGAATTGCCCCAACCGTCAGCAAGAAACCGAGTTTAGCCAAGAATCCACGGCCGAACCTTGCAATAATTGTCAGCTCTGCTCGGAAATCTCTCAGGGACGTTCGTTCGATGTCGTTGAGATGGACGCTGCCTCCAATCGAGGTATTGATCCGATCCGCGAGTTGCGCGAGAACACCAAACTTGCTCCCGCTGCCTGCCGTTATAAAATCTATATCATTGACGAAGCACACATGCTCACTCAAGAAGCGTTTAATGCCCTCTTGAAAACGCTTGAGGAGCCCCCACCGCACGTCATCTTTATCCTTGCAACAACCGAACACCACAGAATCCCGAAGACAATTGTATCTCGCTGCCAAGATTTTGATTTTCGTTACATGGAGCAGGATCAAATCATGGGACGGCTACAAAAAATCTGTGAAGCTGAAGATGTCCAGATTGATACGCAAGGGCTATCGTTGATTTCCCTGCAATCGGAGGGTTGTCTGAGGGACGCCGAGAATTTGCTAGAACGATTGACCGCAGCGATCGGGAAAGAGCTCAATGTAGACCAGATTAACCAAATACTGGGGTTCGGTTCAAATCATCTAATAAATGAATTGATTAATGCCGTTCTGCGAAGTGACTTGCCAACGGCACTCCAATCACTCGATAAACTGGTAAAGAATGGGACTGATTTGACGCAATGCCTTCATCAACAAATCGCCTGCTTCAGAAATTTGAGGCTCCTAGCCATTGGATCGAACTTAGAGAGTATAATTCAGACCTCCAAATCAGAACTGGAGCTAATGAAGGAAAAAGCGCACCTTGCTTCTCCAGAACGTCTCTCCCGGATTATTAAAATTCTGATGCGAACAAGCAGTGAGATTAAGCAGCATGGATATGCACAAATCCACCTTGAATCTGCGTTAATTGATGCTTGTTCAATCCAAGAAGGCATCCAACTGACCAAGATTTTGAAACGGTTATCGGAGATCGAGGACAAGATTGATCGGGGAGAGGCTCCAAGTAGAGTCTACGTACCGCCAGCGAATCCCGAATCAACTGGAGGCTCTCTGCCAAGAAACTCTGCCCCCACGCCAATTTTAGAGTCCAGCGCAGATTCAGAAATGGCAGAAAATCAAGCTCCAAAATACAGGGCGCAGTCATCTTCGGAAACTCAGATTGAGCCGAAGCCAGTTTCTACCGATACTTATGTAGATAGAGACGTTGTGGACCAACCCCATATCAAGTCCGCTCCTGCGGATGTGCAGCACTTGATGTCCGATTCTAATGAGTTAGCAAAGATCTGGGAAAATGTGTTGGCAGGATTGCAAGGCAGAGGTAAGATAATATTATACGAATACTTGAAAAATGCAACCCTACAGCCGAGTAACGAAGGGAAGGCAACTCCGTCAAGCAACGGGCTAGAGTTGAAAGTTGCTTGTTCCCCAGCCTTTACAGAACAGATTGATGAGGACGAAAAAACGTTGCTCGAGGAAATGCTCGCCGATCTGCTTGGAACGTCCGTTCAAATTAGCTTCGTGGCTTCAAGCGCGAATCCTCATGCCAACGCAACACTGCCGCCTTCTCGGCGGTCTCAAGAAATAACACCAATGATGCTGCGGCACCAAGCCGAACGGGATCCGGAGGTCGCACCGGCACTTAAGCTGTTTGAGGCAAAGATTCTCAAAATTGAACCTAAATAGCCTTTGTTGGGAAACATGGTGTACTACACTTTGAGAATGAACTCCTAAACGGACAAAGCTTACTGCGTACTTAATGATAGAATCTCATACTACAACCATTTAACAAGATCTACAAGAGGTCATTCCGATGAATATGAATAATCTGATGAAACAAGCGCAACAGATGCAGAAGCGCATGCTTGATATTCAAGAGGAGCTTGCCACCCGCACTGTTGAAGCAACCGTTGGCGGCGGCATGGTAACAGCCGTTGTTAATGGTCAACAGGAACTCATGTCGCTCACAATCTCACCAGAGGTTGTTGATCCAGATGATATTGAAATGCTTGAAGATCTCATCGTTGCTGCAGTCAATGAAGCGCGGCATCAAGCGCAAGAATTGATGACGCAAGAGATGAGCAAATTGACTGGAGGCGTTAAAATTCCGGGACTGATGTGAAGACTGCGGGCAATAGATTTTGGTCTGTGGGTTGGGAAGCATTGGTGAATGATTATTTTTACATCAACTGCCAACCCAAAATCCATAATCCCCTACTATAAGAACTGGACTTCTCTGATGCAGAGCGCCGGAACCAAAACTCAGTATGCTCCATTATCCTGAACCGCTAGCACGTCTTATCAACGAGTTGCAAAAGCTACCCACAATCGGTGCCAAAACGGCGCAACGTTTAGCATTTTTTATGTTAAAAATGCCCGAATCCGATACGACTAAACTGGCACAAGCACTCTCTGAGGTAAAGACTCATCTAGACTACTGCTCGGTCTGTGGAAATATTACGGATCAGCAGCCATGTTATATCTGTACGGATACGAGGCGTGACAGCCAAACAATTTGTGTCATTGAAGAGCCAGACGATCTCTTAGCAATTGAGCGCACGCAGGAGTATAAGGGTTTATATCATACACTTATGGGTGTTTTATCGCCGTTGGACGGAGTGGGACCAAAAGATCTCAGGATTGACCAACTTTTTCAACGGATTCGCAGCGAAGACATCAAAGAGGTCATCCTCGCAACAAATTACACCACCGAAGGTCAGGCAACTGCGCTCTATTTGACAAAGCAACTCGAAAATCTTGAGATTACCACCACTCGAATTGCTTACGGTATTCCGGTCGGCGGTGATCTTGAGTATATAGACACAGCGACACTCGCTAAAGCTTTGGAAGGACGCCGGCGCATTTAAGCCTAAAACAGATGATGAATCGCATGCCTCGTAAACTAAAATTTGGTTTCTTCCTGTGGAGTTTGCTAGGCATAATGTTTTTCGGTTCGGATGGGTTGTTGGTTTATACTCATGCTGAATCCGATGCCAATTCGTCTCCGTCAACGTTAGTAGAGGAAACCCTTAGTGATGGCACTTTCAACGCCAAACGTGCCTTTGACTACTTAGAAAAGCAGTGTGAGTTTGGTCCGCGTGTGCCGGGGACGACCGTTCACCAAGAAACGGGGGCATATC
Organism: Candidatus Poribacteria bacterium; assembly: GCA_965247655.1. Classification (GTDB taxonomy): domain Bacteria; phylum Poribacteria; class WGA-4E; order WGA-4E; family PCPOR2b; genus PCPOR2b. Next base: position 5,094,443 of record OZ252032.1, read on the forward strand.
TATTCGCAGAACTCAAAAAATATGCCGACGAGGTCGTGTTTCAGCCTTTTGAATTTCAGCATCAAGATAGAACGATTCAGATGAATAATATCTTGGCGCGTTTCGGGGAAGATTCGGGTGGGAAGATACTCCTCGCAGCACACTGGGACACGCGCCCATTCGCTGATCGGGATCCAGATCCTGTCAATCGAAACACGCCAATCCTCGGTGCAAACGACGGCGCTTCGGGCGTAGCGGTGCTGCTGGAGGTTGCACGGGTTTTGAAATCCAAACCGTCTCCGATCCAAGTAATCATCGTCCTGTTTGATGGCGAAGATTACGGCAGAACAGTTGCCACTATGTTCCTTGGCTCAACATACTTTTCCGAAAACATGGGCAGATGGGAGGCAGATTTTGGTATCTTGTTGGATATGGTTGGCGACCAGAAGCTAGAGTTACCGATGGAACGGTATTCGTGGAATGCCGCGCGGAACTTGACGGAAACAATCTGGCGACGGGCTGAAGAACTAGGGTTACCGGCGTTTCAACGCCGATTGGGACCTGCAATTATGGATGATCATTTGCCCCTTATCCAATCAGGCCTCCCGACAATCAACATCATTGACTTTGACTATCCGCATTGGCACACAGTGGAGGACACCCCTGACAAATGTAGTGCAGAAAGCTTGGAGGTTGTCGGGCGGTTGGTGCTAGACATAATCTATTCGGGATTGTGATGCACTCGGAGTCGTGCTCCTCTTATCAGGAAGAGGCAACTCATGTGGCGATAATAAAACAAGATTCGCATTAACACCAAGTATTAAAACCAAGGAAATAGAGTAGCTTAACATGAATACCTATCATAAACAATACGATGTCCTTGTTGTTGGCGCGGGTCATGCTGGTTGTGAGGCTGCGCTCGCCGCAGCACGAATGGGCTGCGAGACGTTGATTGCCACAATCAACCTTGACACTATCGCTAAAATGTCCTGTAACCCGGCAATCGGCGGGCTTGCAAAAGGGCATCTCGTCAAGGAAATTGACGCACTCGGCGGCGAGATGGCGAAGAACATCGACAAAACGGGCATCCAATTTCGTCAACTGAATACAAAGAAAGGTCCAGCTGTCCGTTCAAGCCGTGCACAGGCGGACAAGTACGCGTACCAGTCTGAGATGAAACGTGTTCTAGAGCGGCAACCTCATCTCGATATTAAACAACTGTTGGTTGATGAACTTCTGACCGAGAACGGGGTGTGTATCGGCATATTGAGCCATACCCAAACCGCCTACCTCGCTAAGACGGTTATTTTGACAACGGGCACATTCCTCAAGGGCTTAGTGCATCTCGGCGATATATCCTACAGTGCTGGGCGGGCAGGAGAATCGTCAGCTGAAAAACTATCGGACAGTTTTCTGAACCTCGGATTTGAAATTGGTCGTCTGAAAACCGGCACGCCGCCTCGTGTCAATGCACATACTGTAAACTTTGATGTGATGGAGATTCAACCCGGCGATGCACAGCCCCGTCCGTTTTCGTTCTCAACGGAACAAATCACGCAGCCGCAGATGCCGTGCCACCTAACATACACAAACGAAAAAACGCATCAGATCATTCGTGATAACCTCCATCGGTCTGCCATGTATAGCGGCAGAATCACCGGTATTGGTCCCCGATATTGCCCATCAATTGAGGATAAGGTCGTCCGCTTTGCTGACAAAGATCGGCATCAGATCTTCGTTGAACCGGAGGGCAGAGATACAGATGAAATTTACCTCAATGGAATCTCCGCAAGTCTGCCGGAGGACGTTCAGGTGGATATGGTGCATAGCATCAAGGGTCTGGAAAATGCCGAGATTATGCGCTTCGCCTATGCGGTGGAGTACGATTTTGCTCCGGCGACGCAGCTCTACCCAACCCTCGAAACCAAGCAGGTGGAGAATCTATACTTCGCAGGACAACTCAACGGCACTACCGGCTACGAGGAAGCCGCCGCACAAGGATTGATGGCGGGGATTAACGCTGCCTTGAACGTGCGCGGTGAGGAACCGCTCATTCTGGACCGTTCCCAAGCATACATTGGTGTTCTCATTGATGACCTCGTTACTAAGGATATCCGTGAACCGTATCGGATGTTTACCTCGCGGGCGGAGTATCGGCTGGAGCTGCGCGAGGATAACGCAGACCTACGATTGACGGAGATGGGTCGTCAAATTAACTTGGTTGCGGATGACACCTACGAGCGTTTCCAAATAAAACGGAAATTAGTGGAAGAAGAAAAAAATCGCCTAGAACAGACGCGGTTAAAACCATCACTCGACACACAAACCCTTTTGAAATCTGTTGGAATTGGCGAAATCGGTCAGCCAACTTCATTGGCAGAATTGCTCAAGCGTCCAGAAATTCACTATGAGCAAACCAAGCAGCTCGCACCGAACCTCCAACCGTTGCCTGAAGCTGTGGAGGAACAGGTCGAAATTCAGATCAAGTATGAGGGATACATTCATCGTCAAACCACGCAAATTCAACAGTTCAAAAAGATGGAGCACTTTCGGATTCCGGATGATTTTAATTATGCCTCCGTGCACAGCCTAAAAACAGAGGCGTGTGAACAACTTGCAAAGATTCGTCCAATCTCCATCGGACATGCATCGCGCATCCCCGGTGTTTCACCTGCGGACATTTCAATACTTATGGTTTGGGTCGAGCAGTACAAACGACAGATGCAACCACAAGCGTGAGGCATAAGACAATCGTTGAAGCACAGCTTTACTAACTTTGCATCTTATAAACCTAGGGGCTTTTGATGACCCGCCAATTAACATCAATCATTAAGCGCGAAGGAAATGGATATGTGTCATTGTGTCCAGAATTGGATATCGCAAGTCAAGGCGAAACCATCGAACAAGCGCGAGAAAATCTGCGCGAAGCCTTGGGGTTATTCTTTGAGTAAAGTGGACCCATTGTCGAGTCCAAAATATTGGAAAAATAAGTAAGATAATTGAGAGTCGCTGTGTACTCCTTTAGCTCCGATAAACCTCAGCCGGTGTCGCGTAATTGAGACTCTGGTGAGGTCGTTTGTGATTATAGAACCGGATGTAATGAGTTAATCCATCAAACAAGGCTTTTGCCGTTGGGTAGAGTTTCTGATAGACATCTTCATACTTGACGCTTCGCCAAAACCGCTCAATGTAAATGTTGTCAATGGCTCTGCCGACGCTGTTGATACTCATAGCACTGCCAGCGGCTTCGACCGTCTCGGTGAACGCATTGGCAGTAAACTGGACACCTTGGTCGGTATTGAAGATGGTAGGGGTTGCTTTGCATAATGCGTGATGCAAGGCGTCGAGACAGAACGGTCCCCCTAGACTATTGGATAACTTCCAAGTGATGACGTAACGACTATACCCGTCGAGTATCGCCACCAGATACATAAACCCTTTATCCATCGGGATATAGGTAATATCAGCCGACCAGACCTCATTGGCAGCGGTCACCTCATAGTCCCGTAATAGGTATGGGTAAATCCGATGCTCACTGTTGATGGTTGAGCGTTTGGGTTTGGGATAAATCGCTTCTATGCCCATCAAACGCATTAGCCGCTGGAGGCGTTTGCGATTCACATGGTAGCCACGGTGCTTAAGATGGTGTGTCATTCGACGACTCCCATAGAACGGTGTTTGCATATACTGCTGATCTATCTGCCGCATCAGATGCAGATTATCTGCTGACTCTGTAGCCGGTTGATAGTAAAGCGTTGACCGAGAAAAACCAAGCAACTCACACTGACGACGGATACTCAATTGGGGGTGGTCGGGTTCAACGAGTGACCGTCTCTGGTGTACTGTTTGAGGCAGCTTTTTTTTTCAACCAGTCCAGTTCCATATTCAACCGACCAATTTGCTCATACAGACTGGACCCTCTGTCATTTTGCTCACGCTGTCCCTTGGTGGGAGTGGTCGCGAAAATATCGCTACCCTGTTCAAGCAACTGTTTCTTCCATTGGCTGATTTGACTCGGGTGCAACTGGTGATCACTTGCCAATTGGTTGATAGTTTTATCTGACTGGATGGCTTCAACGGCAATAGTAAACTTGAATCTCGCTGTATGACGAATCCGTTTGGTTGACATTTTCAATCCTCCATTTATACGGGTGAGTTAGACCAAATTTCTTACTTAACTTCTGGCCCGAATATTGGGGACCATTATAGAGTGTGCATCGCTAGAAGAGGTGAACACGCGACTTCATGATGTCTAGCCAATCTCGAGAAGAGCTACAACAGACACTTCATCAGCACGGTTTTCCGTTGGAACCGGTGCAACTTGATCAGTTTGTCACTTATTGGCGTGAACTCAAACGCTGGAATTCGCGGATGAACCTGACCTCGATTCGGGGGGATCGAGAAATCATTATAAAGCATTTCCTTGATTCGCTAAGTGTGTTACAATATTTTAGCATCAAACCCGGAGATGCAGTAATCGATATTGGGACGGGAGCGGGCTTTCCGGGGATGCCGATTAAAATTTATATCCCTGATATTAAGTTAGTCCTAGTTGAACCCTCATCAAAGAAGGTAAGTTTTCTGCGGTTCCTTATCTCTCAATTAAGCAGGTGCCGTCAATCAAATACTTCTAGCTCGTGGGAGAACCCCCGTATTCTCGCCCAGCGGGCTGAAGAATGTATTACAAACGACCAACACATAACTGCTTACGATTGGGTCTTGACCCGTTATGTTGCTTCCATAGAGGATTCGGCGGCTTACTGCCTTCCACTATTGAAGCCAAATGGAACGTGGGTTGCTTATAAGTCACCTGATGTGCAGCATGAAATTCAGCAGGCAGCCCCTAAATTACAATCACTGGGTGGTAGGGATCAATCTACTGTCAATAGTCATATCCCTCAGCTAAATAGGACTTACGCTGCTATACGACAAGGAGTTTGTTAGATGTTTGAGACATCAATCAGTCATAATAATGTTCCAGTTATCCGAATTGATGGGAAAATCATAGGGGGCGCGGCCAACGCGCTCAAACGTGAAATGGATAAACAGATTGAGCAGAGCAGAGGTGGTCTGGTCTTGGATATGGCGAAGGTCCCTTTGTTAGACAGTACTGCACTGGGGATAATTATCGCGACCTTGCAGTTCCTCAAGAAGATGGATGGGAAACTGGTCTTGCTCAATCCACAACACGCTGTCATCAACGTCTTGCAGGTCACACGACTTAACACGATTCTTGAAGTTTATTCGGACGAAGAATCGGCAACGAGCGCCCTCGGCTCATAGCAGAGATCTATCATGAAACGTCTACGTCTTAGAATGGGGCTACGTTGGCAACTCGTTCTGCTCTTTCTGCTGGTATCGCTCATTCCCTTGCTTGTCGTTGCCTTTTTGGCGCACCGGGCCGGAACACATGGGCTGAGAGGTGCAGTCAAAAAGAGCCTTATCGAACTGGCTCAAGATAGGCTAGATCTGGCAGACCGTATGATTGGCGATCAGCTGCGCAGGATTCCACTGCGAATCATCAGCAGGAAAGTCGCATCCACCAACGATGATAACCGGTTATCAACCCTCAAGGGTGCACACGAAAACTTGTTGAGCAGCGTTACATATCTTGAAAAGCGTGCTGGCGAAAATGGCGAAATCATTATTACCAACCGGCATCAGCAAGTCATTTTTGCGACCGATGAACGATTACTCTTCCAGAAGACAGATGAACCGTGGTGGCACAAGGCTTATAATAACGGGCTCGGCTATGAGTTAATTAGCGATGTTCAATATGATGCCGAAACGCAGCAATACGCTTTGCCCATTACCTTGTCAATTCCGGGTCGATCTCCCCAATCAAAGGTGGTCGGTGTCTTGAGGATTGTCACCCCGCTTTCAAAACTCTCAGAGGTAGCTGATTCTAAAAAAGAGGGGGTAGAAATTTGTCTCTTTGATAAGCACGGACGGGTTATCTGCGCGCCCCCGGACAGCGGATACCATTTCTTGGAAAGTGTTGAGATGAGTAATGCCGCAATGGATGCAATTAATGCGGGCGATAAACCTTGGGGATCTGATATGAAGGGGGAAACCGATGCACGAGAGGAAAAGAGGGTCTATGGATGGGCACGCACCAAAGAATGGGAACCAAGAGATTCTGAGGGGCAAAACTCTACCAATCGGGGGAGGTTGGGGTCGGAATTTAGGGAGCAAAACTTTACCAATTGGAGGGTATTAGTTTCACAACCTACCTCATTAGCTTTTAGCGAAGTAACAAAACTCACAAAGGGTATTTTGTCGTTCACGCTGATCTCCTGCTTGGTTGTCATCGCAATCGCCCTCATTGTTTCCCAACGGATTGTAACACCGATTCGGCAAGTTACGGGTGCAGCCCGCGCAATCGGTCGCGGAGAGTTCGATCAGGAAATTCCGGTTACTGGTAGCAATGAAGTTGGCATTCTGGCGGAAGAGTTTAATTCGATGCGGTGGAATCTCAAAAGTGCGGTCGAAAAGTTGACCGAAGAAGAAAAGAAGATGACCGCTATCGTCAATAGCATCGCCGAAGGCTTAATCCTTGTGGATTCAAGCAACCGGGTGCTCCACATCAATCCCGCCGCTGAACGCCTACTCAATCTCAGCGTAGATAATATCGATAAGAATATTACCGAGATTATCCAAAATGATGAACTGCTTCACATCTTCGAAGATAATCAACGCCAAATTTCTCTTAATAAACCAACGGAGCAAATTCCCTCAAAGAACGAGGAAACAAGTTTCACATCTGAAGTTACTTTGATTCACCACGATGAGAAGCTAGTGCTCCGTACCATTGCCAGCCCATTCCTCGACGAATATGGACTGACCCTTGGGACGGTCTACCTTTTTGAAGATATTACCCGTGAAAAAGAGATTGATCAGATGAAATCCGATTTCATCTCGCTTGTCTCTCACGAATTGCGTACACCACTGACCTCAATCATCGGTTTTGTTTCCTTCATTTTGGATGGCAAGGCGGGTGCAATCAACGACCGACAGCGAAATAGCCTCGCTCGTGTGCAACGGCAATCGAAACGACTCGCCGCACTCATCAACGATTTGCTCGATATTTCCCGAATTGAGTCCGGTCGGATACAGATGGAGCAGGAATCAATTTCGATTTTGGAGATTGTAACGCAGCGGCTTGAAGAGATTCGCCTCCAAGCCGATGAAAAATCAATTCGGTTAGCCCTGACCGCTCCTGAATCGGTCCCCACGATTCTCGGAGATGAAGCGCGGATGGGCCAAGTATTTACAAACCTGATTGGCAACGCTATTAAGTTTACACCGGATAACGGCGAAGTAAGCGTCAAAGTTGAAGCCGATGGTAATCTTTTGCACGTTGAAGTTATTGATACAGGACCTGGTATCCCCGCGGAGGAACGCCAAAAGGTGTTCGACAAGTTTTACCAACTCAGTGACATTAGCACACGCCAGCAAGGCGGGTCCGGTTTGGGGCTATCAATTACTAAAAGTATTGTTGAGGCACACGGCGGGAAATTGTGGATTGACGATGGGAATCAAGGTAAAGGGAGCAATTTTCAGTTTGTGCTACCGCTCATTAGAGAAGATGATAATGCAAAACGTAAAGAGTAAGGGAGCGTTAAAATAATGGCTGAAACAATCCTCGCTGTGGATGATGATATCGATATTCTTGAGCTGATCCAAATGAGCCTGACCGCTGAAGGGTTCGACGTCATCACGGCAAACGATGGAATGAGTGGGTTAGAAAAAGCCAAAGCCTATTCACCGGATCTCATCCTCCTTGATCTGATGATGCCGGTGATGGATGGGTTTGAGGTCATAGGTAAATTGAGAGCAGAGCCGCAAACTCGTGCCATTCCTGTCATCATGCTCACAGCGCGAGCGCAAACACACGAGAGAGTTCAGGGATTACATGCGGGGGCAGATGACTACGTCACTAAACCTTTCGACCTTGATGAGCTGACAGCACGAATTGAAGCCGTACTCGGACGAACCCTCCCAACCAAATATATCAACCCACTCATCAGTACAATGGGAGACTGGTTCACTGAAGAGGGCGTTGAACAACTCGCCTCGCATCTTGAAACCGCAGCGGCGATACAGCAGAATCTGATACCCCAAAAAGCACCGGATCTGCCCGGATTTGATATTGCCGGCTTTCTGCGAAGTTCAATGACAGTGTCCGGCGATTTCTACGACTTCATTCTGTTAGACGATAATCGCTTAGGCATAGCAATCGCTGATGTTCGCGGAAAAGGGATTCCCGCCGCTTTATTGATGGTAATGATTCGGACAACGCTTCGGCTCATCTGTCGTGAAGAAACTTCGCCCGACGCTCTCCTCAAGCGAATCAATGACCTCCTAGCAATTGACACAGATCCAGATCTATTCGCGACAATGGTCTACGGGATTTTAGATCCAGCAGCGATGACCTTTACCTATTCAAGCGCAGGGCACTGTTATCCACTATATCTGAAAAATAGAGGAACAGAGGTGGACGAACTGGAGGCAGGAGGGATGATACTAGGGACCTTTGATTATGCGACCTTTGAATCGGAAACGATTCCCCTTGCCCCCGGTGATGAAATTCTCCTCTATACAGACGGAGTCACCGAAGCCGAGCGGAAGTCCGATGAGACCTTCTATGGTGAAGAACGGCTTACCGTAGTCCTTCAATCAAGCGGCGACCAATCCGCTGAAACACTTTGCCAAACCATTGAGACAGCACTCTTGGACTTTACCGGAACAGATCATCGGGACGATGATGTTACCATTGTTGTTATAAAAGCGACAGACGGAAAGGAACAGTTGCGTGGGATCGCTAACCGAGCAAGTCATTCGTCTTGACCTCCCAAGCTCAATGCAGCATATTTACCTGTTAGATACGGTTATCCTCGAAATCCTCAAAGAGATGGAATTCGATGAGGAAACGAGTGAGCAAGTAAGTCTCGCAGTCATCGAAGCCGGTACAAATGCAATCAAGCATGGGAATCAAGAGGATTTGAATAAAAGTGCCCACTTTGAGTTCATCATCCAGTCTGACAAGCTCACGGTTATCGTTCAAGACGAAGGGAAAGGTTTCAAGCGGGAGGAAGTTCCGGATCCGTTAGATCCAGCAAACCTCTTAAAAAGTAGTGGCAGAGGAATTTTTCTGATGGAAGCATGCATGGATTCCGTCACTTTCGAACAATCAGGTACAATCGTTAAAATGGTTAAGCATAAACCATTGGGCGATAAGCAACAAACGTAACTTCAACATGGAAAACAGAAACGAGAATTGTAGTAATTTAGGTTAGTTTCTAGAGAAAAACAGAGCAGCCCCATGGGTTGGTCATCACTTCAATTTTAAGGAGACCATCAAATGACTATAGATATTCGTAAAAGAGAAGGTATCACCATTCTGGATATTGAGGGAAGAATTATAGGGTCTGATAGTTTAGCCCTTAAGGAGATCATTGATGAACAGGTTGATGATGCTGAAGAGGGAGACGCTAGAATCTTGCTGAACCTCGCGGATGTACGTATGGTGGATAGCTCCGGTCTTGGCATCATCGTTGCCTCCTATACAGCCGTTCAAAGAAAAGGTGGACGCGTTGCATTATTGCATCCCGGCGGAAACATTAGGAGCTTGATTGTCATGGCAAAACTGGTGACTATCTTCGATCGATATGATGACGAAGACGAGGCTATCGCCAGCTTCTACAAGTCCAATAACTAACCGCCTTTGCGGGATAACACTGTTCATCGTGGATTGACAAATCCCGGTATATCTTTTAATGTCATGGGATGGTGAATCACCCAAGCGAGTTAGTAACTAGGGATTCACCGCTCCCTTCGCAACCAGCGATACGTGCGATCGTTCACCAAGTTTACAGACAAGTAGCCCTCGTTGGGGCTGACGACATTTCATAGAAGAGGGAATGCGATCACTGTGGCACTGTACAAAGATAGGCATCGTGAGCTGTGGAATAAGTGTACAAACTGTGGAGAGCTTGTATTTAAGCAAGCACTAGAACGTAACTCCTATACTTGTCCAAATTGTGATTACTATTCTCCGATGCCCGCTGATGGTCGTCTTCGCTATTTATTTGATTCAGAGGCAATATTCAATCTCCACCCGGCTTCAATCGACAAGCAGCTATTAGATACCATTGGAATGACAGATCTCGTTCATCAAAACAGATTTCCAGATGAATCCCAATGGCTGATTTCCGCGGGCGAGGGCACAATCTCAAATTGCCCGGCTGTTCTTGCTGTTGTTGCACCCTACGCTATTCCACAGCGCGTCCATTTCGTAACGTTACTAGTTGCAATTCGCACCGCATTAGAGAAAAAGCTGCCATTTATCACTGTTTTCCCAAGCGATGCGCTTGCTCAGAAGAGGTCCAATCCGCCGGAACAACCGGAATTGTCGCCCATTGAAATTACATACCTGACTATTGAAATGGACAATTTGTCCCAAGCCCGTTTGCCACAGATTACGATTCTCACCGATCAAGATCGTCAGACGGGATTCTTAACACAATTTCCACTGGGGGATGTCGTACTTGCAGAACAGAACCGTATGTCTAGAAGTTCATCTGACAGACAAACCCACTCATCGCGTGGAGAGTCCTCCCAAACTGCGTCCTCATTATCTAGCTATACACCAACCGACGTGAGCATAGATTATTATGTTCAACGTCAGGATCTACCAACAAAGCTTGGCAAATTACTTGCTTTTTTTGCTAAATGAACTTATTACATTTAACCCATGATATTTCATGCATCGCGCCTCAGAAAAGGACAATGAAAAAACAGATACCATTAAGTCTACAATTGCTCGTTATACTACTCCTTGCAAATCTAGGTTGTTCAACGCTTCAGAATACGTTTGAAACTGCGTTTCAGACTGAACGTATTGTTCCCGTTTTTGATCCGGAGGCGACTATCCTCATGAAGTCAGGATCCGTTGCGTATATCAAAAACGAAATTACGGCAATAGCAGTTCCCTTGAACGATGTCAAAGCGGTGGACGCTTTTGGCATTATTGTTTTCAACAGCACAGATCATTGGATTTCGTTGCGGCAGGAAGATTGTTCGATGCTTGATCAATCGGGCAAGGTTTACAAGCCCATCCATAGATCTCAGCATACATTTTATCTCGGAAAGAATTTCACGCCGAAAATGCCACCTGAATTCCGAGAAGATTTTCGGGAAAACCGTGTACTCCGTTCCATGGGGGACCCTGTAGCATTGCCGAGCGAAGACATAGAAAAAACAACCGTTATGCCAAGACGGCGGGTGCGGTTCTTCCTGTATTTCCACAAGCGCAGCGTTGAATCTTCAAATTTACGGATTATTGTTCCCAAAGTCCACAGCGAATTTACCGACACAGAAACCACGTTCGTGTTTAAGTTTGAGGTCCAAAAAAGCTAAGAGGGTATGCAAAAAGTGGTAAGACGCTAACCTTCGGAGAAGGATCCTCGCCTCTTGGGCATTCTGCTATCGGTTTGCCGTCTATCTCAAACGTCAAGAGAGCCTTCCAGCGGTTTCCTCCGATTTCTCATACACGCTCTAAATAAACGAACAAATGAGCAAATGGACTTTCCTGCCTCTTCTGGTGTTCCTTCCTCTCTGCTTGAATTGCGCTGCCCCCACACCACCGGTGGATGGGGGGACCAAAGCAAATCTGACCGAGACAATAACGCCACCCCAAATTGTTTCTTCCATCCAAGATCTGCCCGTACCTTCCATACTTGGTGTGAACCATCTCCGCACAATAGGGCGGTCCGGTCAAGGGGCGGGGCAATTCTTGAGACCAGTCGGGCTCGACCTTGACCATCGGGGAATGCTTTACGTCGCTGATTCGGGAAACAACCGTGTCCAAGTTGTCGATAGCGAAGGAAACTTCATATCGGAATATGGTGTGCGCGGATGGCGAACGGGCGAATTTGATAACCCGACGGATGTTGCTATCAATTTCCAGCGCACCGAACTCCTCTATGTCGCTGACACGGATAACAACCGCATCCAATACTGTAATTTGGTAGACAGAATCTTTTACATCATGGCAGGCAGTAGATTGGTAGGCGTCAATGAGGAAGATGATATAGACGCCGAAATTGAGTTTGATCTGCCGGGCGGAGTTAGTGTTGGACGAAACGGGGAGGTTTGTGTCGTTGATACGGGAAACCACCGGTTTATCCTGTTTAACCCGGACGGCATTCGCATGTTGATGCGGGGTGGTTTTGGTGGGGCGAGGCAACAGTTTCGTGACCCAACAGATCTTGTTGCAGACCCACACGGGAACATCTACATCGTCGATTCCGGCAACCATCGGATCAAGAAATACGACTTCAGCGGTAACCTAGTCCAGATATGGGGTACTGAGGGGGAGGCACTGGGGCAGTTTCGAGAACCGCGTCACATCGACATCGACCGTTGGGGGTATCTCTATGTGACAGACCGGGGAAATCAGAGGGTTCAAGTCTTCACAAAGGGCGGGGAGGCTGTGATGACATTTGGGGATGAATCACTTGTTGAACCGGGCGGCATTGCGATCTTCAAAAATGACCTCGTCTTCGTGAGCGACGTCGCCACGAGTGACATCAAGGTTTTTCAGATTGTCTATCGTCCCTGATATCGGATGCAGGTTAGCGAAGGCTTGCTGATTCGCAAAGCTGGAAAAGGGTGGTAATTCACACGTAAAGTGCAACATACGAGGAGGACACTATGCAATTAACTGATGAGCAACTAGCAACTTGGAGGCGTGATGGCAGTATAGTTGTGCCCAACGTCTTTCCCCCGGAGAGTTTTGCTCCAGCGTTAGAAGCAGTGGAGCGCAATGCCTATGGGGGACTGACCTATGCGGAATATCAGGCAAAATGGGAGGAAAATCCAACAGAGATTCAACAACTGTACGAACAGACACCACCCCTGCAACTATTGGCGGGTCCAATGGGGGGCGCTGTCCATTTTCCCACCGGCTTGCCGGCGGTCGATAAGCTGTTAGAAAATGATGATTATATTGACTGTGCATGTCAGTTATTGGGAACTGACGAGATACGGCTCGGCTATGGGCAAATCTTCTTCCGAGAGGGGTTGACCGATACGCGGTACAGTGAAAATCCTTGGGAAGGCTATCATATCGACAACGGCACCAATTCACAACTGCCACCACACCCCGATTGGGAGCGGTATAACTACCTGCTTTCTGGGATTATCCTGCACGATATTGATGACGACGGTGCACCCATGCTAGTCTGTCGTGGGTCACACAAACAGCTAGCGTCGATATACGATCGTCACGGAGGACGTGCAGGGGGAATGGGTTTGTCAGACCTCCGAGAGTGTGAGGAGTTGGCTGAACCAACCCCAGTCACCGCCAAAGCCGGAAGCGTTGCCTTCCGCTCTAGCTATTTAATTCATGCCGCCCAACCGTTTGCCAACAAACAGAGGCAGCGCGGGTGGATGGGTTTTCACTTCCACCGTGCGGACAACGCCGACTGGTGTCACACCACACGCCCCGTGCCCGGCTGGACAACACCTGAATTTGTGGGCTTTGTAGCCGATACCACACCACGCGCCCGTCACGTGCTCGGTTGGCCCAATCCGGGCGATCCCTATTACACCGAAGAAGCACTCCAACACCTCACTAATGCCTACCCCGGCATCGATCTGACACCATATCGGAACGCTATGACGGTGTGATAAGATGGTGGCTGGTTTCGCGCTGCTGTCATAAATATCCCGGAAGTATTCGTTGAGAGTTGATGTCGAAATAAGGGGTGACCTTGCTACTTGATCGGGATTGACCAGTTCTACTTCTACCATGCCGGTAGCTATTGTTTATTATGACATGCTGCCGATTGAACAGAAGGAGTAATAAAGATGAGAAATTACTGTGTCATATTGAGCCTTTTCATTATAGTTTTGGTTGCACTGTTAGCATCGCCCTATGTGATTCACGCGCAAGAAGGAACCACAGAGGATGATATAGAAGCATTGGGAGCCAAGTTGAAGACGGCTGTCGTCAGCGGTGAAATGACCGAAGAAGAAGCATCTGCCAAGTACGAAAAAACGGCTGGGAAGATGAAAGGCGCGAAAACCGGAAAGGGCAAAGGCGAAGACGACAAAAACTCGAAAGCACCAGCAATAAACGGTCTACCCTGTTCACCAAACGTACCAGATGACATAGATCCAACCGATGGTGTCTCGTTCGATTCCAACCATATCGTGTGCATTAAAGTGACAATGGGTCCACATGATTTCGAGCTGTTGACCAAGGAAACTCGCTTTGACGGTGCCGGAAATGGCTTCCAGCAAATATGGTCGGATTGTTCGCGACCCTGGCCCTCAGCGTATAACTGGTATCAGGCAGACATCGAGATCGGCGGCGTGAGCCTATTAGAGGTTGGAATTCGTAAGAAGGGTTTTGTTGGCTCCCAGTACTCGCCGGTGCCAACTTTGAAAATCAAGACTGACAAATACGTGAAAGATCAATTTCTTGGCGATACCGAGCGAATCACGCTCAATAACAATGGTGGAATCATACCCCGCATGGCAACCTGTCTGACCTACGAAGTCTTCGCCGCAGCTGGCTACCCCGCGCCTCGGTGCAACATGGCAAATGTGATAATCAACGGACAGCCAAGAGGTCCCTACGTGCATGTCGAAGCCATCAAGAAGCGTTTCCTTCGTCGCGCTTTCGGTGACAACACCGGCTCCCTCTATGAGGGTACGCACACCGACTTTGTCGAAGCATGGTTGCCACGCTGGGAGTGCAAGACCAGCGATACCGACACCAGCTATGCACCGCTGGTAGGTGTTGCCCAAGCCCTACAGAAGCCCGACGACGAACTTGTCAATGCGCTGTCTTCTGTGCCGAACATCGATCGTTACATCACCTTTTGGGCACTTGAGGTACTTGTGAGCCACCCCGATGGCTACGGTGCCGACCGCAATAATTTTTACGTCTATTTTGATCCGACCGATGCTGACCGCGCCGTTTTCATACCCTGGGGAGCTGACAAGACGTTTCTTGGTGATTTTAGTCTATATCAATATCTGACAGCCGATTTGCCACGGCACCTCTCCCGCATACCAGCCATGGCAACTCGTATGGAAAATGAACTCGAAAGGTTGCTCGACGAGGTGTGGGACGAGGCCGCCATCCTAGGGAGCATTGATCGCTACAGCGCACAAGTAAAGCGTGCACAGCAGGACGACGACTACGATACCAAGATCGAAGCCCTACGGACTTGGGTGAGAAGTCGTCCCGATCAGGTCCGCGAGATGCTCCGTGTTGGGTTCCCTGTAGGCATGGAAAAATCACTCCCTTGTACAAATGAACGTCCGAAATAAAAAATCGTCTCACACTCAATCTAGCGGAAGCCGCAAAGACTGGAAAAGGTCGCAGTAAATAAGACTGACTATATCAGTGGATATCAATCCCATTTTCCGCAGCGATTCGGCGAACGTTTGCATTGGCAAGTGGAATCTTTTCCATCGGCAGATGTTCGATCAGTCCGTACCCATCCGGATATAACCCATCAAACCTTCTAAGTGCCTGCGCGAGATCCAACTCGCCCTCGCCGGGCATCTCCTCATTAATATGGAGCACCAATCCATTTTCCACCTTGATGTCTTTGACGTGCGCCACGGGGGCGATTGGACCCATTATATCAAAGATATGGTTCAGCCGATCGGTGCTATTATAAACCTGCTGAAGCGTTTGAAAATGGTTGACAAAATCCATAACGATTCGCAAGCTATCTAGACCAACGGCATCAACAACTGCTTTGCATGTTTCGGGCGAATCCATTATTGAAATGGCATGGGTCTCGACAATAATGGTCACTCCTTCCGCATCCGCCTTCTGAGCGATCGGCGTTAGTGTCTCAATCAGACGTTCCATACTTTCAGGCAAGTGGTTATCCCGGTGCGATGTCCATGACCCATCGGGATTCAGGCTTCCGGGACGGATGAGGCAGCTATGTGCGTTAATCTGCCGCGCAATCTCTAAGCCCCGATTAATCCTTTTGATGACCGACTCCCTAACAGTCGGATTGGGGTCAAAGAGGCACTCGCTGTAGGTGAGGGCGAATTGAACTAGATCTAACCCCTCTCCCACCATGAATTGATTGTACTTTTCACAGTCTTCCGTTGTTACATCGAAGACATCGTCGCTACTGAAATGGAATCCGAATCCCGTAAACTCCAGCCCCCGAATTGCTTCCATCTGTTCCTTTGTAAACGTGCGAAAATTCCCCGGCAACATGCCGACAATTCCGAGTCTCATCTAAACCTCCATGTGATTGATTGTTGATTTTCTGAGCACCGATGGCACAGATCGTCAAACCCCTTAGTTCACGATTGGTTTTGACATTTTACAGTGGGATAGCAAGTTCCTGCGCCAATAGCTGACGGTCATAGCCCTCCTTGCGGACGCGAAGATCGTAGTAAAGCATTGTCGTTGAGATAACTCTAAAGGCATTGACAGGTAGTGCAAGACAGATTGAAAGGAAAGAGAGAAGGGAGGGAAAACCGGGGAAACTGCCAATGAGAAGCGGAAGGGAGAGTACAAGGATGACCACAAATGCCTCCGCGAGTGTCAGCCACACAACAAGAAAAAACGCCTTATCAAAAAAACCTTTGACGAGTACGCGACTCCGCTTGAGTGCTCCGAATCCACCTTCTCTTTCAATTATAACGACAGGTGCAGCCAAGCAGAACCAGACGTAAAGGGCGATTCCCGGTATCAAAGCCATCAGACCGATACCCGCGGCAATGGTGGAAAGAATGAGTGACCCAAGTATGAAAATAATGAGCACCCCAAGTAGCGGAAAGAGCGAATCCAAAACCCGTGAGTAGGCTTTCCCGACGTTTATCGATCTCCCCAGTAAATCCTGCGAAACCACGAATGTTCCAGCCGCCGTCACAACCAAAGATTGGAAGATGGTGATTGCCATGTATGGCAACGCTGCCGCCAACACTTGTGGCCCCCCAATCTCAGCATATCCGTAGATCCAAATGGATTGAAAAGCCAACCCCCCAATCAGAGTGCCGGGCGCAGCAATTCCAACCAATTTCAGAAAGTTCGCTCGATAGTGGCGTAGCGCGCTGAAGAAGGTCTGCCTAACGCCCATCGATTGGAACTGATATGTATCCACGGTTATCCGACCTCAACTCATTGAGATATGCCTCAAGCTCTTTATCTCGCGGATCCAATTGGTACGCCTTTTCTAGATAATCAACTGCGGTGTCATGTTGACCAATTTTCATGTACAGTGCTCCGAGGTTAAAGTACGGGCGAGGGTAAGTCGGTTTGATGTCAACCGATCGAAAGTAGTGGTCGCGCGCTTTCATGAATAATTCCTTGGTTTTGCCGATGACTATGTTCATAGTTACATCTTCGCCGAATTGTTGGGCATAGATATACGCGTCAATTGCTTGGGCTTTTTTGTCAATCGCTTCAGTGACATCTGGTTTATCCGATCTCAGCACAATATAACCGGAACCGACCTCCATTATCGCTGTCTCCAATTCATGGACAGCTTCAGCCGGTGTTTGATTTGTCAAGTCCGTTTCCCAAGAGGGCCAGTTCGGTCCAGCGTAATCAAGCCCATATCCGTAGCAGGTCGCCCCAAGATCATTATGGACTTCGGCGTTGTCTGGACGCATCTTTAGAGCCTCCTCATAGATCTGGATAGCCGCGGTATGTTTCTTTGCGTTCTGAGCGACTGCAGCTTGTTCACGCAAACTCTTAAATTCCTGCCCTTCCAAATTGATGGCTTCCCGAGTTGCCATCTGGTCGCCACTCTGCATATAGAAGATGAGCGGAACAACTACAATAAGAGATAAACAAAGGAATATAATTGTTGGCAATTGTAAACGCATTTTTCCTCACCTCTTGTCTTTAAGAATATGGCAGTCAACTATCCCGCCCTGAAGGACGGTGCTTGTGATACCGTCCACGGGGGCTTACAGGTTTCGCGCTTCCTTCTCTTTCGAGGGTTTCGGGGTCGTTAGTTACCGACGTCCCTCCACGCAGGGCAGCAGCTGCCCGATTACGAATGTTGATTGCTGCGTTGTGGTCACGGTCAATTATCAACCCACAATCGGGGCAGTAATGGACACGGACAGACAACGATTTCTTTACAACTGAACCACACCCTGAGCATTCCTGAGACGTGCCTTGAGGCTTAACTTTCAACAGATGCTTACCAGCCTTTGCAGCTTTGCTTTGCAGTGTTAAGCGAAAATTACCCCATGCAGCATCAGATATGCTTTTAGAAAGATTGTGGTTTTGAACCATGTTAGTGATTTTTAAGGCCTCAACGGCTATCGCGTCGCACTGGATAAAAAGTCGGTGTGCGGTCTTATAGTGGAAGTCACGGCGTTGGTTGACAATATGCTCGTGTATCTTGGCAACCCGTTCCCGTTGGTTACTATAGTGTTTGCTCCCCTTCTGCCTTTTGGATAATCGACGTTGTGCTTGGCTCAACTTGTGTTCTGATTGACGAAAGTGGCGAGGATTGGCAACCTTATCCCCATTGGAAGTGGTTACAAACGATTCCAAACCGACGTCAATCCCTGTAATCGTTTGGATAGATGCTTCGGGAATCTCAGGTACATCAGGGAGTTGGACAGTGATATTTGCATACCAACCACTAGCTTTCCGTTGTATCGTCAGATTCTTAATTTTGCCATTGGGAAGGGCGCGGTGGTAACAAATGGCAACATGCCCAATCTTGGGCACAACTATCCGAGCCATGCATTTGCGGATATTGCGAATCAACCGTTTAGATAGGTGACTAAAGGTCATTGAGCGGTATCGTCCTTCACCTTTGAAGCGTGGAAATCCGGGGGATTCCCCTTTTTCGACACGGACAAAGAACGCTTGATAGGCTTTATCAAGACGGCGTAAAGTGTCCTGTAAGACATCACAGTGCTTGTTTTGCCAGAATTGAGAGACATTGCGCAGCGTGGTCAAATAGGCGGCTTGCGTTTTGTAAGTGATATTTTCCTTGTGCGTGTCGTAAGCTTGCTTTTTCATATCAAGTGCTTGGTTATAAAGCGTACGACACGCATCAAGCCAAACTTCAAGTGTCTTGCGTTGTTTCATCGTCGGATAAATGCGATATTGATATGTTGTTTTCATGGGATTCGGCTTTCTAACTTTCAATCCGGTACTAACGGAGGTGGACAGCATCATCGAGCGGGGGCGTAGTACCTTCCCACGAAACCCAACTATAGTATACCATAAAGCCTTTAACAATACATCGAAAAGGAGCGCAGTTTCCTCCCCTCCCTAAAGGGAAGGGGTCTCCACTGCTAAGATTTGATGATACATCTTAATCAGTTATGCTGTTCGTAAGAATTGACAAAATCATAATTATAAACACCGCGCAACGACTGAAGTTGCGATTCGTCTATGTTCAGCGAACAACTAAATCGGACAACTCCCCCTGTCTACCGTCCCGCTCAAAGTAAAGACTAATCCGTTGAGGGGGCTGCAACTGGTTTATAATACGTTTGAAATCTTCGAGTGAATTAACCTTGAGCCTGTTAATGCGGTAAATGAGATCGCCTTGTTTCAATCCACGTTGCGCCAATGTACTTCTCGGCTGGACTTTTGTAACAAGGACACCACGTTGCGTGTATTTCTCTGTCTGTTGTCGATTTAATTGTTCAATTGTGATGCCCCAGCCGGGTACGGCGTAACTCCATTGAAGTTCTCGAATTCTTAGGTGCCGGTCTCTACGTTTCCCATCGCGGAGCACTCGGAAGGTCGTTGTCTGATCTTCGCGGAAGAGACGAGTCGTTGCTAAGAATGTCTCTGAACTGGATATCGGTTTCTGGTCTATCGCTTCGATGATATCGCGACGCCGGAGCCCCGCTGCTTCCGCCGGACTTCCCTTTTTTACCCCTGCAACCAACACACCAATCCCCTCTTCCAAATCGAACGCCTCTGCCAACTGCTGCGTTAAATCTTGGGGTTCAACCCCAATCTCCGGTGGTACAACCGCCCCATAGGTGACCAATTGATCGACAACCTTTTGGACAATATTAACCGGAATGGCAAACCCGATGCCTTGTGAGCCACCGCTTGTCGAATAGATCGCGGTGTTGATACCAATCAGCTGCCCGTATAGGTTGACGAGTCCTCCACCGCTATTGCCCAGATTAATGGACGCATCCGTTTGGATGAGGTCACGGTACAGCCGGTCCTCCGTTTTCAGGGAGCGACCCGTGGCACTCACCACACCGACGGTGACGGTAGGGCTCGCATCTTCAACCATAGTTGCAAAGGGATGTCCAATTGCAATTGCCCATTCTCCAATCATCAGATCTTCAGCGTTGCCCAGTTCAATCGCTTTCAGTTCTGGTATATCAATTTTTAAGACAGCAAGGTCTGTGAGGAAATCCTCCCCGACAATTTCGGCACTCGCTTCCCGTCCATCTGAAAGAAGTACTGTTGTCGAGTCCGCCCCTTCAATAACGTGTTGATTGGTGATCACATAGCCTTTCCGGTCAAAAATCACTCCAGATCCAAGCCCGTGTAAAGTTCGTCGTTGCGGAACTTGGAAGGGGAAATCGAAAAACGGTGCCCAGAAATCATCAAAAAATGGAGACATATTTACTATCTGCGTTGTTGTCCGCGTTGTGCTGATATTAACAACCGCAGGACTCGCATACTCAACAGCATTGACGATGGCGTTCCGCCGGGAAGTCGACACAGCCGCTTGCCGTTCTGACTCCGACTGGGCTCTCCCCATTTGAGGAACTACAATCAATAAACAGAGGAGTAAAACGTGATGCGGATGGAACTTCATGTTTTGCACAGATAAACGTATATACCGCCAGACAAATTGGAGAGACTTCCAATTGCTGATCACCGGTTGCCTTTTGCTCCTGAACAACGCCAACATGGGAGTAGTGTTATCGTGGTGTGATATTGGGAAATAGATACGCTTTCTATCCTTTCGGAAATTCTGAGGTTTGCTTAAAATTTCAACTCAGATAATGAACCCCATCTTGAGGTTGTGCCGAATACATAACTTCAAAGATATTATCTCCGCGTCCTTGAACCTCTTTTAAGCCATTCAACAAAACACACTGTTCCTGACTCGTCACCACCGGACAGCCATAATGCATGTTTGTATATTTCAACGGTCCTGAGTTTTGGATTCGGTTTTTGACAAACTCAAAATGTTGTAGCAACCTATCATATAAATAATTGTTTGAAAAATCGACAATATGGTGTGTAATCAGACAGATTGTCTGTTGAAGACTCGCGTCAATTTCAATACCGATACTATTGCGTCCCGATGTCATCGCAGCTGCGATCGTAGTTCCCGTTCCCAAAAACGGATCGAGTACCACATCGCCTTTCACAGAGTACATATTGATTAATCGATAAGCCAAATCGAACGGAAATGCAGCACTCCTCAATCGGGAGGTCGTATTGGCAAGTTTCTGCTCTGTCCCCTTAATACCCGTCCAAATATCCGAATACCAGCTATTCCGCTCCTCCCAAAACAGAGCACTTTCGCGTCTGTTCCTTTTTTCGTTCTCTGTCCTGAATTCTCTTTTGGATCCCTTCCTCACTATCAGAATATACTCGTGTTCCTGAGTCACATAAGCACCAGCGGGGAGCATACCCGACCCCATAAATTTATTGGGGGCATTGGTCTGTTTTCGCCAGAGGATATCCGGTAGTGCTGAAAACCCGATATTTAAGAGATAATTCAGGATCCGCGCATGATTTGGATACAAACAAAAATCATCCTTTATCTTCCTTGTAGCGTCACCAATATTGATACACGCGAATCGACCAGCCTTTAGCACCCTGAACAGTTCATCCCATACAGAATCGAGAATCTCGTGCATCAACTCATAAGCCTGTCTACCATCGTCACACGCTAACGCCTTCTGAATTTCTGGGTTCTGGCTACCAAACATATCATCCCACATGCCAATCATAGGGTAAGGCGGAGAGGTAACTACCAGATCAACACTCTCTGAAGCGATTTCTTTCAGATTTCTCGCATCCTGAAAAAAGATCTTATGGATAGTTTTCATAGGCAGGCTCGCGTGATACGGCGTGAAAGCAGCCGGAAAAGAATGGCTAAACACCGAATGATAGGACATTTGCTCAAACGGCACTAAATCTCTTCACATCTAGCTGTTTAATTGACGGGAAAATTTGGCTTGGGGTTTATTGTATGCTTCTCAGCCAACCGTTTTGACTGCTCCCAAGCATAAATGCTTGAGATTCTTATGATAGACTGACCAATAGCTGTTGCTCTGTGCTATCTTCTTGCTTCAACGATTCCTGCCCCAACTAATGGGGTCTTACAGTATCTCCACAAGCGTTTAACCTCTCCGCGCGTCCCACGGCGAGGGTTCTCAGGTTTATCGCAGCATTTAGGTCTCTGTCTTGGGTATGACCACAAACACTGCAATGGTATATCCTATCCGACAAGGATAAATCACTATCGACTGAACCACACGATGAACAGGTTTTACTGGACGGGTAGAAGGTATCGGCTTCTACAATCTCTACATTGATACGTTCTGCCTTGTTCTTCAGCATTTCAAGGAAACTCGACAACGAGGCGTCTGATAATGCCTTTGCAAGTCTGTGGTTCTTTAACATACCACCAACGTTTAAGGACTCAATCCCAATACGACTTGCGTTATTGATAATTGCTGTGGACGCCTTGTGTTGAGCGTCCTGTCGTATGCACCTGATGCGGTAATGCAGCTTGGCTAGCTTATCCTTGAGCTTGTACCAGTTACGACTGCCTTTGACCTTACGGCTAAACTGACGTTGCAACCGTTTTAACTTGCGCTCGTAACGCTTTAAGGCTTTGGGATTCTCGTAGTAGACACCTTCGGAGGTGACTGCAAGATGCTTGATACCTACGTCCACACCAACAGTGGGTAATCCACGAATCTCTGGGGTGGTGTCGTCCACAACGGTGTCTACCAGTATAGAAGCAAACCAACGGTGTCCTTGCTTGGAGATAACTACCTTGCAGATAGTACCGAGGAAGCGTAGGGATTGAAACATGCGAACCCAACCAATTTTGGGAAGTTTAATCCGCTGACCTACGACGGGGATTGTGCCTCGACCACTATCTGCTTGATAACTCTGACCATGGGAACGCTTCTTGAACTTAGGGAAACGATTCTGACCGGACTGCCAACGGCCTATAGCGTCTTTGAGATTGGTATAAATCGCATTCTTTGAGACGTTCTGCGACATATCAGAACACCAATCATATTGCTCATGCTTGATTGCATTAAAACGTCTGCACAACTCAATGTGGCTACGCCATTGACCAGAGTCTAAGCCTGCTTTGAAGTCCGACAGCGCGTGATTGTAGGCAACACAGGCATAGCCACAGTGGCGAGCAAATTGCGTCGCTTGAACGTTATTGGGATTTAGTGCTATCTTGTGTGTTTTTAACATGCGAGTGTCTTTTCGTCTATCCTTTTCCATATCACTGGAAGGTGGGAGACCCTATCGGGCGATAGGGGTGATATTTCCCCACCGAAAGACACCCCAATTATAACATATATTGTAGAAAGAAGCATACAAAATTACCGTGTCGGACCCAACGCTAAAGCATTGGGCTTGTTGCTAGTTAGCCGTCAACGACAGAAATTTGCAAAGTGACCAGATAATCTCCAACTGAAAAGATTTCTTAACTGCAATTTTCTATTCCCTAGATATTCGTCGAATTTTTTTGCCGTTGATGGTATAATAACCCCATGAAAGCAATCAATGTAACAGTCTATTCTGATTATGTTTGTCCGTACTGCTACATCGGTGCAGCGCGAGTACAGCAACTGCAACAGGAGTACGCCCCGCCGATTGTTTGGAAGAGCTTTGAACTTCACCCAGAAGCACCGGCGGGAGGCATCCCACCATCAATGTTCTATCAGAACAATCCGCATCTCAAACGGATTTCTGAAAACGCGCAACAGTTGGCGATGGCTGCCAATCTGCAACTCGGCGATCACGTCATCTATTCTAATTCCCGACTTGCACTAGAGTTGGGTGAATTTGCCGAGCAAGCCGGGAAGGGCGGAGCGTTCAGAGCAGCACTATTTGACTCGTACTTCCAGCGAATACAGGATATGGGCGATGAATCTGTACTTTTAGATGTTGCTGAAGAAGTCGGGCTTGCCAGAGAGACAGCAGCTAAGTGCCTCTCCGAGCGTACAATGAAAACTCACGTCGATTTACAGATACAGGAAGCAAGAGGCTATGGTATCACCGGCGTCCCAACATTCATCATTGGGAAGTATATGGTTGTCGGTGCACAGCCTTATTCGGTGCTCAAACAGGCGTTTGAGTTGGGGTTGGAAGAAACGGAACCTCGCTAAATACCTTCAAACGCTTTGAAGCGTGTGAAACAGAAGCTACCCGCTTAACAATTTTCATCCCGATCAATCAGGATGGAGGGACATCATGGGCTTGGATATGAAGTATGACATCGATCAGATGATGGAGGAATGGCGGATTAACGGTTTAGTCATCTTCGAGGATCTGATACGGACAGAAACAATTGACCGTATCCTTGAAGCATGGATACCGATTCGAGACCGTGACATCGAGCGGCAGGGAAAGTATCCGCCCCGCGGCTATCATCGCTATAACGTGCGTGTACCATTCGAGCGACCTTTTGTAGACCCAGAAATCTTTGAGCATCCCGCCCTAGTTGCGTTTCTTGAGCGTGTGCTAGGTCCCGATTATGTGTGGACACACTTCGACTCAAACATACCGCTGCCGGGAACAGATTATCAGAGGTGGCACCGGGACGGCAAAGCTTCCCTTTTCCAAGGAATTAAGACACCAGCATACTCCGTCGGTGTCAAGTTTCCACTCGTTGACACAAACGAAGAAAATGGGAGTTTTGAAGTAATTCCGGGGACGCAGTATGTGGGTGAGGAGGGTTTACCCACCAACTTGAACGACGTTTTTGGCGAGGGACTCAATCGTCGTGGCAACTATCATCCAGCCCGTCTCAATTTGAAGAAAGGGTCTCTCTGGGTGCAAGATCCCCGCGCCTTCCACCGTGGCACCCCGAATAGATCAGACCACCCGCGCGATGAGCTGTGTATGGCGTTCAGTGTCCCGTGGCTGTTCAGCCAATGGCTGCATGAGTACACCGATAAGCATTTCCCGCGGGATCTCTGGGAAAGCCTGCCCCCTCATGCACAAAAGGTGTTGAAATGGCAGCGGGTGAAAGATGCGTGAAGAGCGTGATGCGTGATGTCCCGTTCCGAGGATCCCGAAAATCGGGACGTGAAACGTGAAAACCATTTTTCATTAGTTCATTGACGCAATCAGAATAGGAAACCAATTTATGGGACTCATAAAAAAGAAAGTGCAAAGCGCAAAGAGAAGCCGAGTTTTTATCAAAAATTCGGCTTCTGCCACACGATTTTTTGATATGAGTCAAAGGAGATTTTTATGCGTTTGAAAGATCGGGTTGCTATTGTCACCGGTGGCGGTGGCGGGATGGGAACCGGTATCAGCCTATGTCTCGCCGAGGAAGGCGCGAACATTGTTGTGTCAGATGTGAATCTTGAAGCAGCACAGGGTTGTGTTGCAAAGATTGAGGAGACGGGACAACGTGGACTAGCGGTCCAATCAGATGTAACGAAGGAAACGGACTGCATCGCCTTGGTGGAGGAAACCCTTAAAACGTTCGGACAGGTGGACATCCTTGTCAACAACGCCGGACATTTCGGTGAGAATCTTGGGCTGCCATTCACCAACCAAACGGAGGCGGACTGGGATGATAACTTAGCTGTCCACGTCAAAGGTCCTTTCTTTCTCTGTAAAGCTGTTGCTTCTCACATGATCGAGCAGAGGTTTGGGAAGATTATCAATATCTCGTCGATTGCAGCAAAGCGAGATCCACAGATTGCGCCGGCCTACGCTGCCGCCAAGAGTGCCCTATTGAACCTGACGCGGTTGGTGGCTAAAGACTTTGGACCCCATAACATTAATGTTAATGCAATCTGTCCGGGGATGCTCTGGACCGGGTTCTGGCACAGGCTTGCGCCGTTAATCGCCGAGAACGATCCGACCTACGCAGACCTTGAACCACGCGCCTTGTTCGAGCAGTGGGTCAAACAAAACACACCGCTCCAACGGGAGCAGACGCCGGAGGATATTGGCAACCTCGTCGTCTTCCTGTCGTCGGAGGAATCTCGAAACATCACTGGGCAGACCATCCATGTCGATGGTGGCGTGTCAATGGGATAGAGAATCTTACTTCCTACCCGATTTGGACAACTTGTGCGAGTCGCGCAGATTCACTCAACGCGTCGCAGACACGCATTGTATTAATCGCTTCAGTTTGCCAGTGAGGCTCAAGCTGCCCAGTCCGAACAATGTCTGAAAACCGTTCGATCATGCGTACCTCTTGGATACAGCCTCCGCCCTTATGTTCTTCGTTTAGTCCCTGCGCACCGTGTACCCAGAAACGGGCAGAATCCTCTGTCCGGGGTATTACGAAATCGTCGCATACAATAGAAGCTTGGGTGCCAGCAACCTCAAACCACCTGCGGCTCGCCGTATCATAGCCACAATCGAATGAGGCTACCCGTTCGTCTTCAAACCAGAGTGTGCCTGACAGGTTGAGTTCCACGCCACGATAATAGCGTGCGGTAGCGAAAACCTGCGTTGGTAAATCGTCGAATGCCCAGAGAATGCAGCGAACGCAATAGTAACCGAGATCTCCGAGGCAGCCGCCAGCAAGTTCCTTTTTCACGCGGATGTTGTCTTCTGGGATTGTGTCCCAACCGCTGGTAAATGCCGCCGTCACCCGACGTAACCACCCTAAAGTCCCATCATTAATGACCTGCTTCATCCTAGGAGTACGCTCGTGATGCACCCACATGACGCCATCCATCAGTTGCACATTGTGCTGCTGACAGGCATCTGCCATTGCTATCGCTTTCTCTGTGTTTGCTTCCAACGGTTTTTCACACAGCACATGCTTGCCCTGTTCCGCCGCTTTGATAGTCCATTCGGCGTGCATTGAAGGGGGCAGCGGGTTGTAGATGGCATCAATTTCCGGATCTTCGAGGAGTGCCTCATAGTTTCCGTACGCTATCCCAACACCGTGCTCAGACGCCCAACTTTTGGCACGCTCTTCCGTCCGACTCGCGATTGTCGTCAACTCGGCACCGTCCGCCAAGTTGATGGCGCGTGCAACCTTCGTTGCGATCTTAGCCGTACTCAAAATCCCCCAACGTATATTCTGTTTTGATTCGCCTGTCATAATTCCCTCGTTCAAAATCCATTTTCAATAGGATTGTTGTTGTCCAAATTTCCAATCAGTGCTATAATGCCTGTTAAACCTAGCAGAGGTTTTTAACATCTTCAAGGTCGGATTTAATGTAGCATATTCTATATCCAATAAGGAGTCAAGCGCAAAAATGAGACGTTTCTTGTTTGTTGTATGTGTGAGTTTATTCGCTATCGGAGGCACGGCGTGGGGATGGTGGTCGAACGGACACGGCATTCTGACAAAGGCAGCGGTTCAGGCGTTGCCCGATGAGGTGCCGGTGTTTTTCCGCGCTGGAGAACGGATGATTGCCCACTGTGCCTATGATCCGGATATATCAAAGAACCGTGGTGCCCCCCATGTTAGCGGGGCGGAACATCCAGAGCACTATCTCGATCTGGAACTTTTGGAGGGTAAGCCACTCCCGAAAAATCGGTATGAGTTCACTCAGTTGTGTACCGAATTGGGGATTAAGCCCGACAAGGTGGGATTCGTGCCTTACGCTCTCGCTGAGTGGACAGAGCGCCTTGCTGTGGCATTCGCTGAACACCGAAAATGGCCTAACAATTCTTTTATTCAGAGTAAATGCCTAGTTTATGCTGGGTTCGTTGCCCACTATGCGCAGGATATGTGTCAACCCCTGCACCTGACAATTCATTTTAATGGATGGAAACAGCCAGATGGTTCCGTCCTGCATAAAGGGATTCATGAGAAAGTGGACGCACTTATCGAGAATCTAGAGCTCAACCCATCGGATCTGGCAAAAGATCAGATGATTCAACCGCTCGATGATCTGATGACTGGTATCGTGGAGGAGTTCCATGCAGGGTATTCCTTGCTCAACCGAGTATATGAACTGGGGGATAAACCGCCCAAAGATTGGGAGCGTGTTCCTGAAGTTGTTGATTTCGCGACCGAGCGTGCTCGTGAAGCCACACGTTTTACGGCTGCACTCTACCTGACGGCTTGGGAGTTGTCGGATAAGATTAAGCTGGAGGGTTGGCTGAACCGCGCCCAAGACGATGGGGAAACAATGAAATAATTCCAGAAATTGTCAGTTGAAATTTACCGGTATTTTCAAATCGACTTTGGAAAATCAATTTACATTTGATAAAAGGAATATTTGAATGGCTGCGAATAAGATAGTTGATATACAGGTATGTGAGTTACAACCACCACCGCCGAGCGAAGAAGGGACACCAGCCCGCCGTCCGCCCTGGGGGCAGACATTTGTGGAGGCGAACCCCTTGGACAGATTCGACCAGCCGGTCCATCGGCGGAGTCCGGGTGGATTGGTGTGGGTTAAGGTTATCGCTGATAACGGAACTTGGGGGCTGGGTCTTGCTGACACCGGGCACGTAGCGACGATACTTATCAACGAATGCCTCGCACCACTGGTTATTGGGCAGGAGGTGGGGGCGATTGACCTTTGCAACGATCTGATGTGGCGCGGGACGCTCTCCTTTGGCAATGAAGGCTTGACAGCGCGCGCTGTAGCTGGGGTGGATCTGGCGTTGTGGGATTTGTGGGGCAAGACCTTAGATCAACCGGTCTATCGACTCGCTGGAGGTCCCGCACGTCGTTCAATGGATGTGTATGTGACCGGCAACGATGTGGATTGGAGTATAGAACTTGGGTTCAAAAAGTTCAAGCTGGCACGACCCTATGGAGTCTACGATGGTCAGGCTGGAATTGATGGCACAGTGGAGCTAATCGCAAAAACCCGCGAGCAGATCGGTCCCGAAGCGGATTTGATGCTTGATTGCTGGATGGCTTATGATGCCGATTACGCTGTGCAGATGTGTGAAGCCCTGCGTCCCTACCGGATGCGGTGGATGGAGGAGATGTTAGTTCCACACGATTGGAAAGGACTAAAAGCCATACGTCAGCGCGTTCCATGGCAAACCCTTGCCACTGGAGAGCATTGGGCAACGCGCTGGCCCGGGATGCGGGCGGTGGAAGAAAGCCTAATAGACCTCGTTCAGGCAGACCTCCATTGGATCGGTGGTTTTACGGAAGCGATGAAATTGGCTCACTTTGCAGATGCAGCCGGCATTCCAATGTGCCTGCACACCGGTGCTAACAATCCTTATGGACAGCACTGGACTGCCGCCATGCCCAACACACCGTTGATTGAACTCTTCCAAGCTTCAGCACCGGGCATCCCATTGGAGGAATGTTACTTAGGGGCACCCTCGGAGTCAGGACGACGTTGTTATCGCACTCCACCGGGAACACGGATGCCGGTCGATGGCAAGTTAGGTCTGCCATCGGGACCTGGGTTCGGACTCCAAGTGCCGGAGGAGTGGCTGAAACCGATTTGAAACATTCCAACGCGCAGTCAAGAATTGGCGGGATAACCGCAAATTATCTTCCGAAACGTTCAAACTCCGTTGAAAGCCAATCCCGATAGGGACGGGGCATTTCAGAGGGTGGCTCTAGCGCGGCTTCCTTCCGCCAGCGGCGTAACGGATGCTCGCGGTTCTCCTGCGGGAGATCTACGCGTGTACCGTGAGCTGCAGACTCAAACACACCCATCAACACTTCTAACACACGACGTCCCTCTAATCCGCTACATTCATGTTCCCGCCCTTCATCTAGGGCGCGGACATACTCCTCGACAAACCAGTAGTCCGCCTCCCCTGCGCTGCTGTCCGATTGATAGCTTTCGGGATAGATTGACTCAAGGGCTTCCCATCGGTCATGTTCTCCGTCCGGGATAAAATGGGGTTGGGGCAGCCACCACGCTTGATCGCCTCTCCACATCAGGCGTCCCTCGCTACCGTACAGTTCCATTGCATAAGCAGAAGTATCCATTTTATCAAAGCGATGCTGGAGGAGCGTTCCGGTCACGTTGTTATCAAATTGCAACGATGCCGTGATATGTTCACAGGCGATGGTCCCCATTCCGCTCGGTGATGGCACAATATCGTCCGGGGTGATCGGATGCCCATTCGTTGTCGCTTGAGTGACCACGCTACGGGGGCGACCACCGAACCTGAGCATATTGTTAATCATGTGCGTACCGATGTTCATCAAGCCGTAGCCGCCGTAGTATCCCTTGCCGCTGCCATAGATGTATCGCAGTTCACCGATTTTTCCTTCTTTGTACGCCTGCGCAATCGCTTGCATTGATGCGCCAACCCGTCCCTGATGATGCACAGCGGTCAGCACGCCTTTCTCCTGCGCTCGCGCAATGACAGCATCGGCTTGGATTAAATCAACGCACATCGGCTTTTCGACCTCAATGTTGACGCCGTGCTCTAGCACGCGCATACATAGGTCATAGTGAAATTCCGTCCCCGTCGGGATTGCAACGATGTCCGGCTCGGTTTGGCGAATCATCTCATCCAAGTCGGTGAAACGTGTAGACACATTAACCTCATCTCCGAGCGTATTCAACAACTCTTCGACTAGGTCACAAAGTGCAACAATCTCCGTCCGTGGATGGGCATGATATGCTCTGGCTGCTGCCGTCCCACGTCCTCGACATCCTAAAATATTGACACGGTACGTTTTCATTTCTGTCTCCTTGTTAAGCTATCTTTGAAACCTCAAACCCAGTTTCAACCCCCCGTGATTTTGTAACTCAGAATCGTCACAAGCAGGTATGCACCGATAAGCACGATACCAAAAGGACGCTTCAGTTTGTCGCCGGAAATAAATATGCTGACGCGAAAAACGACTAGGATAAATAACATCAGTGGGAAAAGTAGACGAAAAAAGTGCGTTGGTGCTTCCAAGCCGCCGCCCGTTACAGCGGCAGACGCACCCGCGACAAAAAGTACGTTGAGAATATCGGCACCAATAACGTTGCCCACCGCGAGTTCTCCATGTCCCCTCCTTGCAGCGGTCACTGCGGTCACAAATTCTGGCAGAGAGGTACCGAACGCTACCAACGTAGCGGCAATGATGCTTTTGGGAACATTTACTCTTTCGGCAACAATTTTAACCGCCGGAATCAACACCGATGAGGCTGCGACTACTAATAGAATGCCGAACAACAACTTGACGACGACAAGCACCGTATTAGCAGGTTCGTCGTGATTCTGATCCATCTCCACCGTGCTGTCAACATCGCGCGACCAACGAATCGACTGCCACATATAAGCAACAAGTAGGATAAGAAAAACAAAGCCCATCACCCGTGGGAGACGACCGCCTTCCGCAAAGGTTGTTCCCAACGAACCGAAAGGCAGGCAGGCGATTACCAGCAGAAAACCTGCCCCCAGTTGCAGCCAACCTTGGCGATTAACAATTTTTCGGTTGAGCGGCAGGGGGGCGATCAGCGCAGCAGTACCGAGGATCAGTCCTGTGTCGCAGATGATTGATCCAACTGCATTCCCAAGAGCGATATCCGGATCCCCCTGAACGGCGGCTAAAACGGAAACAGTGGCTTCGGGTGTCGTTGTCCCTAGGCTCACAATTGTCGCTCCGATCAGCGTCTGCGGGATGCCCCATCGGGTCGAAAGGGTAACCGCTTCCTCGACTAGCAGATCAGCTCCCTTTCCAAGGAGATAAAGGGTAATCGCAATGATGACAAAGAGCCAAATCGTGTGGAGATTTCCAATCTTGGATTCGATCGAACCTTCTAACCCGTGATGGGTATCCGTGTCGCCAGACTCGCCAAAAACGGTAAAACTAAAAGCAATGACTATAAAAATTAAACAACAGAGTAATTTACGTTTCATCATCTCCTCATAAAAATGGATGAATTTAGGGTGTCAGAAACAGAAGCATCATTTACCCGAATAGGCCGGAAATTCGTAGTAGCGCAATGAATCGGGATACTTCGGCTGCTGATCTTATCACAAAGTCGGGTTAAAAGTCAACTTTTTTCAGTAAGCGCATACCATCGCTCTACTTAGTGTCGAGGGAAGCAGCTCCTGTCTACAGACGGTTTTGGCAGCACCCTTCTATCCGCATAAAACAGGTGCGCGTTGTAGGAATCAGGTTGACAACCACGAGGATCTTCCCTATAATTTCTGAACCTCTCATTGACGCTTGAGAGGAGGCCTGATTGCATATTACTATCTTAATAAATCGAGGAAAACACTATGAAAGATGAGACAACCGAAACAGAAAAAAACAGTACGAACGATGCAACGCCCACGACTGACTTTATTCGGCAGGCGGTTCAGGAGGATTTGCGGACAAACCGATTTGACAGTCGTGTGCATACGCGATTTCCACCGGAGCCGAACGGCTACCTACATATTGGTCACGCCAAAGCTATCTGCATTAGCTTCGGTGTTGCGGAAGATTTCGGTGGGCTTTGCAATTTGCGATTTGATGATACCAATCCAGCTAGGGAAAGTATTGAATATGTAGAATCGCAGAAGAAGGATATCCGATGGCTCGGATTTGATTGGGAAGAGCGGGAGTTCTATGCCTCGGACTATTTTGAACAACTCTACGAATATGCGGTGAAGCTCATCAAGAAAGGGAAGGCGTACGTCTGCGACCTGAACCCCGATGAGATTCGGGAGTACCGCGGCACCTTGACGGAGCCGGGGGTGGATAGCCCGTACCGTAATCGTTCTGTCGAGGAAAACCTCGACCTTTTCGAGCGCATGAGAGACGGCGAATTTTCGGATGGTGAGCGTACACTTCGCGCCAAAATTGATATGGCATCCCCCAATTTGAATATGCGAGATCCGGTCATGTATCGCATTCGGCAGGCAACGCATTATAGGCAGGGCGACAAGTGGTGCATCTATCCAATGTACGACTTCACGCATGGCCAAAACGATTCTATAGAGGGTATCACCCACTCGTTGTGCTCACTCGAATATGAGGACCATCGACCCCTGTACGATTGGTATCTTGACCAATTGGAAATTTATCACCCGCAGCAGATTGAGTTCGCTCGACTCAATCTCAGCAATACGATATTAAGCAAACGGTGGCTTGTCCAACTAGTGGAATCGGGATATGTCAATGGGTGGGATGATCCGCGTATGCCAACACTATCCGGCTTCCGAAGACGTGGCTACACAGCGGAGGCAATCCGAGATTTTTGCAGTCGTATCGGCGTGGCAAAAAGCGATAATTTGGTGGATATTGCGCTGCTTGAATACTGCCTCCGCCAAGATTTGAATATACGCGCCCCGCGTGTGATGGCTGTATTGCGTCCGCTCAAGGTGATTATTGACAACTATCCGGAAGGCGAGGTGGAAGAATTAGACGCCGAGAACAATCCGGAGGACGAGAGCATGGGGCATCGGAAGATTCCATTTTCACGCGAGATTTATATTGAACGGGAAGATTTTATGGAAGACCCACCGCGGAAATACTTCCGTTTGGCACCCGGTCGTGAGGTACGGTTGAGACATGCCTATTATATCACATGTGTTGATGTGGTTAAGGATGAGCGGACGGGAGAAGTTACTGAGCTGCATTGTACTTATGATCCGGAGACACGGGGGGGGTGGTCTGAAGATGGACGTAAGGTAAGGGGAACGTTGCATTGGGTTTCCGCACCCCACGCGCTTGAAGCCGAAGTTCGCCTATTCGACCATCTCTTCACCAAACCTAACCCCAATGATGTCGAAGCAGGCTCTGATTTCAGGGAGCATCTGAACCCAAACTCGTTAGAGGTGTTGCCATCGTGCCGGGTTGAATCCAGTCTCGCCGGTGCTGTGCCGGGAACCCAGTACCAGTTTCTAAGAACAGGCTATTTCTGTGTAGACCCCGATTCTTCCGATGAAAAACTGGTGTTCAATCGGGCGGTGACGTTGCGGGATACTTGGGCAAAGATTCAAAGGGCACAGCAGCGCCAGTAAGGAAAATTGTAAACCCTGTGGAAAGGAGAGTGCTTCATGTCCACCATACAAATACCCACCGAATTGACTGTCGAACACTTGTTAGTATTTCGTCGAGATATGAATCTCGACCTACAGGCTACCTGCCGGTATTGGACAGAGCGGGAGGGTCGGGCAAGATGCCCGACCTACGGGTGTGGTACGTTTTGATACACATATCGCCCCTCTGGGGCTTTGGGGTATTTGTTTATCCCGTGTGCTATAGACATATCGCCCCGCTGGGGCTAAATGAATCAACGAACCCCAGACCGTTTACGCATCACGTTTTACGTTCTGTAAATCCAGATTCAGACAAGCACCGGGACGACAAGTAGCAACTTAGGTTATGAAGTTTTCTGAATATGGCGGATGGCTCTGTCTAACCGCTCAAGCACCTTTTCTCTGCCGAGCAGAACGATAATATCAAACAAGCCAGGTCCGCCCGCTTCGCCGCTTAGTGCAACCCGTAACGGCTGCATCGCCTTGATCCGACTGATCTCTTTCGCTTCGATGTGTGTCCAAATTGCCGCTTCAACCGGCTCCGTTTCAAACACTTCAACCGCCCCCAAAACATCGCGGAGTCCCTGCAAAATCCCGGCGGGATCGCCTTTCCACCACTTCTTGACCGCTTTGGGGTCATAGTCAAAATCGCCGGTGAAAAGGTAACTGTAGCCGGTAATATCCGCTAGTGTTTCCAGTCGATCTCCAACCGCCGCAACAAATTGCTCCAGCCACGCTCGGCTTTTTTCCTCCTCCAGAAAACCCGCTTTCTGCAAAAAGGGGATGACCGCATCGGTGCGTGCAGACAGGTCTAACTGCGTGATATAGTGCCCGTTTAACCACTGAAGCTTTTTGATGTCAAAGACACTGCCGCTCTTTCCTACCCGCTCAAAGTCGAATTTCTCAATTAGTTGGTCAACGGAAAAAATTTCCTCTTTGTCGTCGTAAGACCAACCGAGCCGCACGAGGAAATTGATCAACGTCTCCGGTAGATAACCGTCATCGCGATACTGTCCGACGGAGGTGGCACCGTGCCGCTTACTCAATTTCTCGCCCTTGCTGCTGCCCAGCACCATCGGCAGATGCGCGCACTGCGGCGGATCGATACCGAGTGCTTGACAGATTAGGAGCTGCTTGGGTGTGTTGGAAAGGTGGTCTGCCCCCCTGATAACATGCGTTATTTCCATCTCAATGTCATCAATGATCGAAGTGAAATTGTAGAGCGGTGAACCGTTGGATCTGACAATAATAAAATCGTCAAGCGTCTCGGCTTCAAATTTTACCACGTCTAGTACGAGATCACGCACAATGATTGCACCTTCCGGGATTTTAAGCCGAATTGTTGATTTGCGTCCCTCCGATTCAAGTTTCTGTCGATCCGCTTCTGTCAGATGTCTGCACTTTCCGGGGTATCCTTGTGGGCGTTTTTCCACACGGGCAAGCGTCCGCATCTGATCCAATCCCTCAGGGGTGCAGTAGCAGCGATATGCGTTACCTGTGTCGAGTAACTGCTGCACATATTTATGATAGAGATCGCCGCGCTCCGTTTGGATATAAGGTGCGTGGGGACCCCCAACCCTCGGTCCTTCATCCCAATCAAGTCCAAGCCATTCCATCGAATCGTAGATACCCTGCATCGATTCGTCAGTCGATCTGGCTTCGTCGGTATCGTCAATCCGAAGGATGAATGTTCCGCCGTGATGCCTTGCGAAAAGCCAATTAAACAGTGCTGTGCGCGCGCCTCCGATATGAAGAAATCCTGTCGGCGAGGGCGCAAAGCGAACTCGAATGGGTTGGTCCGTTGCCATTGTAATATTTACTCCTTTATGTATAGGTTTATCGTGCTACTTTTGATACATGTTGTTGCGATTGCGAAACACTGATTTGACTCTTACGGTCTTCACACAGAAACAACTCGGATCTTTTCAAGTAACCGGAGAGAGGTCGAAAACGTTGTGTAAAGTTACGGAGGATCCCCGAAGCCCTGATGTTGCACGAAATGGGTCATAGATAGTTGTGCAGCTGCCCGATTTGTTCCATCACTTATGGCTACCAAAATTCGTTCGGTGGTTCAAAGGGCAGCTGAGATCAAGGTGTTCCTATATGCCGTGTTAGGTTTAATGCCCTTAAAAGATTAACACGAAATATTGGCATTATTATTGCACCTTGAAAATCAATCGATTTACCTCTTTGAGGAAAGCCGGTGTCCTCACTGGCTTTTCTATTGTTCAAAGTTATAGGATTGCAGAGAATTCGCTCAATTCAGTAATCTGAAGCACCAAAAAACCAAGCAGAAAGGAAGTCAAAATGACACACAGTCAAGACTCTCAAAAGAATCGTCAGAATTTTTATGAGCTCGCCCTACTCCTTGCTGACGGGCAAGCCCGTAAAGATAAAACATACAACTGGTCAGATTTTATAGACAACCTGTCACAAATCTGTGACCAATTCGCCGTTAGCATTCATCCTAAGGAGAAACCACGTCGGAGTGCGTTACAATCTCGCTACCGCACCTATCGGATATAGTCTCACGATAGGCGTCGTAGCCCCGATCGGATCGGGATTTTTTGTCAAATCTCTCCCCGCACCCCCGCTGCTAATTCCTCCGCAAATTTCTTCACATTCGATAAGATTGCCGCTTCGTCTCCCAAGTGTGATTCTATAACATTAACGATTGCGCTGCCAACGATGACACCATCAGCGAGGCGCGCGACTGTATTCGCTTGCTCACTGGTTGAGACCCCAAACCCAACACAGACCGGTTTTGGGGTCTGTTTTTTCAACTCAGTGACCATCGGCTGCATCTCATCCGAAAGTGCTGTACGCGCCCCTGTGACACCGGTAACCGAGACACAATAGATAAACCCTGTGCTGACCGACGCAATGAAACGCATTCGCTCGGGCGAACTTGTGGGCGCAGTGAGGAAGATTGTGGCAAGGTCGTGTGCTGGAGCGACCTCTAACAGTGTAGAGGCTTCCTCTGGTGGCAGGTCTGGAATAATTACCCCATCCACACCAACCTTGCGTGCCGCAGCGCAAAACTCTGCTTCCCCCATCCGAAAAATTGGATTGTAGTAAGTCATTAGTGCAATCGGAATCTGCGTCTCCTGCCGAAGGGTCTCAACCATATCGAGAACCCCTCGGAGTGAGATTTTATCCATCAATGCCCGTTCACTTGCCTTCTGGACGCTTGGCCCATCTGCGATAGGGTCGGAAAATGGCACACCAAGTTCAATGAGATCTGCACCCGCCTCTTCAAGTGTTAAGAGCAGTTTTCGACTGATTTCTTGGGTTGGATCTCCGGCACAGATGTATGGCATAAACGCGCTGCGGCCCTCTGTGCGTAACTGCTCAAATTTTGCTTCAATTCGATTCAATATAACACCTCGTTATAATTATTATTTTTATTTTCATGCTCCTCAATCTGATGTAGCGTCTCACTCACATAGCGACGCAGCCACTCGCTGTCAGTCGTCCTCGCCAACTCATTAAGCGGCTCAATAGCTTGTCGAGCCCCGATTTTGCCCAAAGCAATAACCGTCGCCGAACAGACGGATCGATCTGGATCGTCTAATGCTGCAATCAACGGTTCAACCGAGTGGGCAGCCCTCAAATCGCCCAGCGCAACGGCGGCGGCACAACGCATATCCGGCTCGGCATCGTTCAGAAAAGGAATTAACGATTCAACCGCTCGCCCATCCCGCAGTGCCCCTAGCGAGGAGATTGCAAAACGGCGTACAGTGCTGTCCGCATCCCGCAAAGCATTAATAAGCGGCAGTACGGCTTGTGCATCTCCCATTGATTCCAACGCTTGTGCGGCATAGGATCGCATTTCCGCCGAATCCGACTTCAGCTTGGGCAGAAGGATCCACCGTGTCATTGCATATTTTAGCGGAGGGAGCATCCGCTCCCACAGACTTTTTAGCGGCTTGAATAAAATGTATGTGTCTTGCATAACAATGAACCAACCTGCTGCAAGAAAAAGTGTTCAAAGCCAGTTGTAAGTCCTTTGGCACTGACATCTTCTTTCTGCCCGCTGCTGTAGTGTTCGTGGTATGTTCTCTTATTTTTGGGGTACAATGCATCCCTCAATACTACACCTGAGACGACAGAAAACGGTCTGTAAATTCAGGCTTTGTGCATTTGTCCATCACGACTTGCAAACCGTGCGAGCGCGCTTTGGCTGCGGCACTTTCGTGGATAATCCCTAGTTGCATCCAAACAACCTTTGCTCCGATCTCAATAGCTTGATCAACGATCTCTGGCACATATTCAGTACGACGAAAAATATCAACAATTTCAATGGGCTGATTCTTGGGCACGTCAAGCAGGTTTGGATATGCCTTTTCGCCTAAAACCTCGTCGTAGGTTGGAGTTACGGGAATAATCCGGTAACCCTGTTCTTTCAAAAACTTCGCAACACGATAGCTGGGGCGATCTAGCTTTGCAGAAAGCCCAACCACTGCGATTGTTTTGTATTGCACGAACATATCATAAATTGGATCAGATGTGTGTGCAGACATTTGGTTCTCCTTTCTAAGTCCATCACCACCCCGATAGATCGGGATTTCGCTGCGCTCAACTTACATTAACGCAAGTTGCTAGTTGAAAAACACCGTTAAAAAATTCTCGGAACTTTCATAGTTTTCATAGTTTTTTGAGGAATTTGATAAAGATAAAAAATGGGGAAACCCATGCTATGACTCGTTTCTGTGCAATTTATACGGGAAGGCTACTTGGACATACTATGAAATTCACGTCGTTTCCTATCTCTGACGATTGGCTGATTAAAGTGGCAACTTGCGTTACATTAGTAGAGCACGGTTACATCCACCCTAAGCTTTCCCGCAAGTAATTGTGAAACTCTCCTAGCCCCCCAAAAATTCTGTGTGCAAAAGCGAGGCTTTTCTCTGAGGGCGGTTTCATATCTGGAATCATAACAGGTGTCATCCCTGCCTCGTAGGCTGCCTGAATACCAGCGTCTGAGTCCTCCAAGACAAGACAATTCTCCGGGAGAACACCCAGTTGTGCCGCGGCAGCAAGAAAAATATCCGGTTCGGGTTTACCCCTTTGCACCTGATCACCAGCGATCACTATGGAAAAATGCTCTAATAGATTTGTGAGTGATAGTTTGTGGACCGCCCGCTCATATTCTGTAGACGTTGCCACCGCCTTCGGCATTGAAATCTTATCTAGGAAACTTAACAATTCCAGAAGCCCGGACTTAACGGATAACTTGTCTTCATCAATCCAACCATCGAGGTACGCGCGATATCTGTCTCGCACAGCCCCGATTGGGAAATCGGAGCCAAAAATTTCAACTAAAGTGCAATCTGAATCTCTACGATTTCGACCCACCATACTAATAAAAATGTCATCGCTGATAGGAAACCCGAAATCAACCCCTGCAAGCTGCCACGCTTTGAGCGCGAGTCTTTCGGTGTCGATCATCAACCCATCCATATCAAAGATGATAGCTTTACATTCACTTATTGACTGCATAATTATTTCTATTCATAGACATAGTTATTTACCAATTCACCGATCGGTTCTCCCACAAATGTTTTTTGACTTCCGCCTCATTCAGGTCAGTCCCCCACCCCGGCTTCGTGGGAGTTGTCATGTAGCCATCAATAATCTCCGGTGGATCCGTGACGAGGTCATCTTTCCACGGCACATCGTCAATATCAATTTCCATAATGCGGATATTGGGCAGGACGGCGCATAGGCTCGCGCTCATGTACGTCGCTATATGGCTGTAGTAGTTGTGGGGCGCGATATTGGTCTGGTATACCTCTGCAAGGTCTCCGATCTTCTTGGACTGCGTGAACCCATTCCACGCCACATCAATCATCATCACGTCTGCAGCGTGCAGCTCAAAATAGGGGATAAACTCTCGCATGTAGAACAGGTTTTCACCAGTACAGATGCGGGTGGTTGTGGACTCTTTGATCTGTAAGATTGCTTCTGGGTCGTACATATCAATTTCGAGCCATTGGAGATCGAATGGTTCTAATACCTTAGCAATCCGTAGGCACGCTTCCGTTTTGAAGTTGAAGTTGAGGTCTAGACAGAGTCCAACATCAGGACCAATCGCCCCCCGGAACGTCCCTATCAGCGTCTCAATGTGTCGCAACAGCTCGGACGTGACCACCTGATCTGTAGTTCCCGAACCGCCCCCAAATCCGCTGAAGTACACCGACGCAGGCTCACCGGGAATCACGATGTTGGTCTTGAGTGCAGTGAAACCACGTTCCACCACTTCCCGCCCCAATGTGGTAACGTCGTCCATCGTTTTGAGGGGTGGCACACCTATCAGCTCATGATGTCTGGCACGGCTTGTTCCGCAATGGGACCAGTAAACTCGAACCTTGTCCCGTGTTGGTCCGCCGAATAACTCAACGACAGAGATACCGAGCACCTTAGCCTTGATGTCTACAAGGGCACACTCAATTCCGGCGATGGCTTTGGCAGCGATACCGCCGGGGCTTTGGCGCGTACCCCGAATCATGTCCCAAAACCGCATCTCGAAGGCTCTTGGATCCGTACCGATAAGCACCCGTTCCAAATCCTTGATCGTTCCAACGATTCCGTGAGGGGATCTGCCGTCGCTGCACTCCCCATAACCGGTGATGCCCTCGTTGGTCTCAACTTTGACAAACGTCCAAGGACGCCAGCCGGCATCCACGATAAATGTTTCAATGTTCGTAATTTTCATACAATTTGCTCCTACATTACAACTGTCTTTTGGATAGTATTGTATCAGCCACTGATTCAGCCTCTGTTTTATAAACATCAAATTCCGTTATGTTATTGTCCCTTATTCCGATTTGGTATTCTATTCCTCCACGATGCTGGTGGCTTAAGAACCTATTTGTTTTGACCTCTTCATTCGACATCACCCAGTAGATAATTCTATTGACCCATACTCCTATGAACACAAACGCCTCACAAATATCCAACTTTAGCTGCTGATAATTCATCCAAAACGGATCATCTAAACCATAGCGCAATGCTCTGGAGGCGAGGTTCCCCCGTTTTTTGCATGTGTTGCCCGTGATGCCTTAACTTCGATACGCATTCCGTCTAGCCATAGATCATACTGTCCTTCATAACCTGGGTCAAGGGAACGGTCGGGCTTACGGAATCTATGATCCAAGTCCTTCACGTGTTCCTCACCCCAAGTACCCCCAAAAACTCGTGGAGCCAACCCAAAAAGATCTAAGTAACGATTCGCTGATACATAATTCTCCCTTAACTCCTCGTAATCACCAAAAGTAATCACACGGCGATCTACGAGGAATGTTAGGATGTATTCGTATTCATTAAACGGAAACACAGATATCAAACCTCTCAACCGACTTTTCAAAACCTGCTGTTCTTCCCGCTTTAGAGAATCAGATAACCGATCAATATACGCCCGTAACTGTTGTAGATTCATTGAATATCTACCTCATCCTCTAGTTCTGGAAACGGATTATGCCATTGCCAACCTGTTTTCCCGGAATCACGATAACGTTCCAACCGCCGAATAGTCAACTCCGCAAAAATCGGATCGATGTCAAAAGTGTATATCTTTCTGTCGAGCCGTTCGCCAGCTATCAGGGTTGTTCCAGAATGGGCAAAAAAATCCACAACAATCTTCCCGGCTTCGCTACTCGATTGAAGGATGCGCTCGATCGCTTTCAGCGGTTTTTGTGCGTAGCAACCGGGCACATTTTCTTCCATGCGATAAAAGACTTGTTGGAGGTCAACCCACACATTTCCAGGGCGTATCGTATCTGACTTGCTGCGTTCCAAGTTTTCTGTGACTTGCCCATTCACCTCTTTGTGGTAGCCGCGAAGAATCTTCGGAATATCGGTATAGACCACTGTAAACATTGGATCGCCTTTTGTGTAGTGCAGTAATTCTTGACGAACCCACATCCAGTTTTTCTGCGTGCCGTATCCCCTTTGATTTCTCATGGTGATGAAATTCTTAGGTTGAAGTGCCTGAAATTCTCGCATCATAATCATGAAATCTGGCAAAGGCTGGAAACCTTCTCTGTAATCAGTGCCTATCCAAACATATAGATGGGCATCCGGATCTAAGCATTCCAGAGCGTTTCTCATCCATCTCCTTGAGAAATCTATATACGAATTGATGTCGACACTTGATAGACTTTTTGTGTTTGCGTTACCGACAGCGACGTTGTAGGGCGGGTCATTGATAATCAGCACGGTTTTCTCATCGCCTATAATCTTCGCTACATCGTTACGATCAGCGGCATCCAACACACCAACCCGATGACCACGAAGCGGATCGCACCAAATCTCACCATGTGCTAGCCGGCAGAGGGGTAGCAACTTTTCCCTTAATTCAGGTTGTGTGTCAAGCCTTTTGAGTCGCTCTGAGGTTTTGCCTTTTTTTGTATTATAGTGGTTTTGGTCCTGCTCCGTCAGAAAGAGTTGACCTTTTTCAGGTGATTTCACTGATAGTTTCCAATCTTGCAGAAATTTTTCGTTGTTGCAATTTAATAGCTTATAGATGCTGCGGCTGACCTGTCCGAATCGACTCGATTGCCTTGACCCCAATTTTCGTCGCTCGCAGCCCATCCTTCACCTTCGCTGCATTCACAGGATCGACATCTTTCCCTACCCAATCAATTAACGCCTGCATCTCATCAACATATCCGTGAGCCGCACTGCCGTTGCGATAATCGGGTGGCAGATCTTCCATCGTGAAATCAGCAGGCTCCACGCCCCAAAACTTAATTGCGGGTTCACCATAATAACCGTAGAGTGTTGCGGTCTTCGCTCCACCGAACAATTCATAGAACGCTTTCCCAGCCAACGCCGGTGAACCGAAGTCTCCGTTGATTGCGCTCGCCACGCAGCCGTTGGCAAACCGAATCGTGGCAACAACACTATCGGTGATTTCAGGAATCTTCGGATGGGTCAAGTTCCCGCCTTCTGCATAGACGGTGACAGGTTCGGCTCCGGCAAGCCAACACATGGCATCAAACAGGTGACAACCTTGCGAAAGAACGTTGCCGCCACCTTCGACTGGATCGTTTGCCCAACTATCATCGCCCCACCGCGGATCTACGAGCTGCCCAACAATAACAAGTGGCGTTGGGATTACCTCTTTGAGTTTGGCAATGAAGGGCGAGAACCGTGCTTGAAATCCAGCCATCAACTTTACACCTGCACGTTCTACGGCTGCCTCGATCTGTTCGCACCCTTCAATCGTCAGTGCTAACGGCTTTTCGACAAAGATTTGTTTACCGGCTTCTGCGGCTTCAATCGCGAGGGGTACATGCAGGTCGTGGTGGGTACAGATTAACACAACGTCAACCAGATCATCGTTGAAAAGATCTTGTGGATTAGTTGTGCAATAGTCACAACCGACTTCGGTCTGCAATTGTTGAGCGGCTTCACTGCGGACATCGGCGAATCCGCGTAAATGCGCTCCTTCGATCTCAGCAAGATTCCGCGCATGATGTGATCCCATCCCACCACAGCCGATGAGACCGACTCCGACCTTGTCTGACATAGTTCTTCTCCTTCATTTGACTTTCAAGGTATTTTTCATTGCATTATGACACCGTTGGCATATTTTACCCGTTTTGTTAAGCTATTGCAAGGTCAGTTGTCATTGAAGTTGTCTGCTTGACCACTTCGAGCGGGTGAGGTTGTTACAATCACCAATATGTATACAGCGTCACCTCAAACAGAACCAATTGCAGGCACAACAACCCGGCGACCCAATAGAAATCAGCTATGCCTCGCTGGCTGAGATATTTCGCCACAGGAATGAGGATAAAAGGCACCATAAAAATCCAGACCCGCTCAACTTCCATTGTGAAAAGCGCGGAAAAGGCAACCGCCAGCAATGAGATTAGATAGCCAGTGACGTAGATGTCGATCGGCTCGCCACGCCGTCCGTCCCGAATTGTTTGCACAACCTGCCGAACCCACACAGTTGTCATCGATATCCCAATCCCAATCAGAAAAGCAAACAGATTCCCAACGCTCACGTGAAGGTATAGCCCAACCGTCTCGTATCCTGTCCCTAGTGCCTCCCTGTCCTTCCCTATCGATGCCTGCAAAGCC
This sequence comes from Candidatus Poribacteria bacterium, assembly GCA_965247655.1. GTDB lineage: Bacteria > Poribacteria > WGA-4E > WGA-4E > PCPOR2b > PCPOR2b. The sequence goes on from OZ252032.1 coordinate 5,138,625, forward strand.
TCAAGCAGATTGAACCCTGTAAACAGAAACATCAGCAGATAAAATGCGGTGAAGGTAACGCCTGCAATCAATAATAGGGTTAATGTGTGTCTGAATCCCTTCCGATCCAAAATTAAGGTGAGCAGTATGACGACGTTAAAAAATAAACCGATGAACACTGTCGAATACGTCATCAGCATCCCACAACTAAGTGAGATCCCTGTTAGGAACCCGTAGCGTATCGCTCGCTCCAAGCCTTTTCCCTTGTAAAATAGGTAGAGGCTCAAGATCGGGAAAACGGTGAACGGTCCATCCATCGATGTCCCTGTAAACATTACGAAGTTAGGCGTAATAAGGAATAGCGCGAGGGTATATCGTCCGATCGATTCACCGTACAGTTCTTTTGCCAGTAGGTAGATTGGTATCACCGTTAAACTTGTGAAGACAACCGACCCAAGTGACGCAGCCAACAGATTATACCCGAAGAGCTTGCTGACAATCCACAGAAACAGTATACCGCCGGGCGGATGGGTTTGTGCATGTCCCGATAAGGTTGAGAACAACTCTGGCTTGGCGTAATCCCGCATGAACGCCAAGAGACCGACCTGATCGACCTTTGGCACATCACTGTAGTATTCGTATCTTGTCCGCGTATACGGTTCAAGAAACGCAGGCAACTGCTGTTCGTTTACTTCTCGGTAGCCGTCAATCATTGCGACACTGATACTGATGAGGAGAAAGAATCCAATCGAGGTAAGAAAGAGTGGAGTAGATGGCATAGACCGCTGCAGGAAAATCTTGCGACAAAGCAAAAGGAATGTTGTTAGAATAATTAGTGCCGGGAATATCCAGATGCTCAGATCAGTTTGCGGCAGCGCGTAGAGGGGAACCACATGGCGATGAAATTTGACCGCTCCTAGATTAACGGAAGCCGTCCGCATCCAGTAGGCGAGGAGTTTGTGGTAAAGCAGGAAAAAACACGCGATACAGAGGCATTGGGTTGGAATAAGATTGAGGAATGTAAGAAATCGCTTGAGAGAGTGATTTAGGGGATTGAGGGGGGAGTCCACATGTCGATCCACTTATGGGAGTGTAAAGTTCCGGTTTCACTGGTTTCAGCTTCTTAAGATCCTACGAAACCGCGGATTCTGATCTATGATCGGGAGTTGTCTCAGACATACTCAAACCTTCGTGCGCAATCTGTCGACCACCTTCGGTCAACATCAGATCACCTGCATCGGACTGGATGGTGCCCTGCTTCTCTGCGTACCTCACAACCCGCTCCGCAAAAGAAGGAGTCCAGCGAAAATGCTCATCTAGGTGTTCAATGCGACGCTCTTGCTGGGCTTCGGGAGACTCCTCGTGATTCAGCAGGTGAATGGTGAGCATTGTTTGAGCAAATTGCCATCGCTGATGCACCCGTTGTCGGGCAATGGCAATGAGACCGCGTGCTGGTGCGAAAAGAAAGGTTAAAAGGAAGAAGACACCACTCATCGTTGCCATAGCACCGGCGATGGACGCATCCAGCCAATGCGCCAACCAGTAGCCGCTGATAGCACTCGCAATACCGATCAACGCGCTCAGTCCAAGCAGATAGGATAGTCGATCGGTCAGCAGGTAGGCGGTCACCGGGGGGGCAATCATCAGTGCAACAACCAAGATGGATCCCACCGCGTCAAACGCGCCAACCGCTGTCACTGAAACCAGCGTCATCAAACCGTAGTGGACGAGGACCGGCGAAAACCCAAGCGCGGCGGCAAGTCCGGCGTCAAATGTTGCCAATTTTAGTTCTTTGTAAAACAGTGTAATGAAAATGAGGTTGATTAGCAGGATCCCCCCCATCACGCAAAGCGATTTGGGTAGACTGTACCCAAGAACAGATAATCGCTCAAAGGGAGCGAACGCCAACTCTCCTAGTAACACCGCATCAGTATCCAGATGGACGCTCCCCGCATAGCGAGAGATGAGAATCACACCGCCACTAAATAGTGCAGGAAACACAATCCCGATGGCGGCATCCTCACGCACAAGCCCAGTACCGTGCAAGAGCTCCACGAGCGCGACCGTAATCACGCCGGTGATTGCGGCTGCGACGATAAGGAGAGGCGATGCAAGGTCCTCAGTAACGAAAAACGCTAAAACGATGCCCAGAAGGATTGCATGGCTGATGGCATCGCTCATCAGTGCCATACGGCGGAGTACCAGAAAGACGCCCGGCAAAGCGCAGGCAACGGCAACGACCGCAGCGATAATTTGAATTTCTATCTGTGGTGATAGATTCATCTAATTTCCCCGCATTTCCATCAAGCGTTCTGCTTCAGCCAATCCCTTCGGGGTTAGTGCCCATTCCGTGTCAACTCGATGTGCCCAGCCACGATCCTCTAGCTCTTCGAGGCTACGTTTAACATCGCCCCGCCCGGCACTCATTGCATTTAAGACCGCTACAGAATGTCGATGTCCTAAATCTTCATGCTGCAACGTCAGTGCATAGAGATCGTCCAAAACCATTTCGACCCGTAGTTGCCGACGGTTGCGTTGATGTCGCATCCAATTCCAGACCAACCCCCGATTCGGCGCCAGAGTCATTGATATTGCAACGATTACGCTGATACAGAGTACGATGGTTGGACCGGTGGGGATCCGTGCTGCGCTACTACTAATGAGTGCGCCACTCACGCCGGCAACTGCACCAAATAGAGCGGATAGGATAACCATTACACCAAGACGATCTGTCCACTGCCGTGCCGCCGCCGCAGGAGCGACAAGCATCGCACTCATCAGCACCACACCGACAGTCTGCAACCCCAATACGATGGCAACCACAATAAGCGTTGTCAGCAAGACGTCAAGCCAGCGCATGCGAAAACCGAGGCTGGCTCCGAAGCCAGGGTCGAAACTGAGGAGTTTGAAGTCCTTCCAGAAGACCACCATTATCAACAGTGCAATGATCCCCAGTGACGCCATTGTCTTGACATCTCTTTCCATCAGTGCAGCCGCCTGACCGAAGAGAAATTTGTCAAGACCAGCCTGATTGGCGTTGGGCATCTTCTGAATGAATGCTGTCAGCAGGACAAGACCGAACCCAAAAAACACAGAGAGCACTAATCCCAACGCGCTATCATCTTTGATGCGAGTTGTATTGACAATGCCCATCACAAAAAGCGTACCTATCCAGCCGGCAGCAGCAGCACCTAACACCAACACAAGGGGGGCTTTGCTGCCGGTCAGCAGAAATGCCAGGGCAATCCCGGGCCACGCTGCATGGGAAATTGCGTCTCCTAACAGACTCTGCTTCCGCAGGACCGCGTATGTCCCCAAAGCACCGCTGACGATTCCCAGTGTAGCAGAACCTTGTGCGACTGTACGCAGGGTATAATCGAAGAAGAGATCATGTAGCAATTCCATTCGCTGACCCATCTTGACGCAAGCTGCTAGTTAAAGCCTCAACCGAGACTGTTATCCGAAATCGCCTCAAGGCGCATTAGAATGGTTCAATCTGTCAAATGCCAACAGTTCGTAGGTTGGCTTTATAGCTCAACTGATGTGAATTGGGATGAGGTCGGGCGAGGACGCCCGACCTACGGGTGTTGGTCTTAGTAGGTCGAGATTCATATCTCGACGAAATACCCGGCGTGTTGCGCAATAGTCCGGGCTCAATCAACCAAGACTATCGCGCAATGTTTATAGGTATTTTCGATTTTGGACGATCAACTTACTTTAGTATCACCATCTTTCGCATGGTGGAATAATCGCCTGCACGTAGCTGGTAAAAATAGACGCCGCTCCCCACCGGCTCACCCGAGTGGTTGCGTCCATCCCAATACGCTGCTCGTACCCTATCCGCGTAATACCCCGCCTGTTGATACCCCAGATCCAATTGACGTACCAACATGCTTTTAGTGTCATAAATAGTAACCGTCACATCCGCATCAGAGGCGAGTTGATATGGAATCCACGTTTCAGGATTAAAGGGATTTGGATAATTCTGAAGCAGCTGGGTGTGCATCGGGGCAATGCTATCGAAGGTTAGGTGAAGCGTTGTATACGCTTTCCAAATATCATCAACCGTGATGGCATAGTCCATTTTTCCGATAGGTTTACCTGAAGCGATATCGGTAAGCGTCAAACGCAACGTGTCGCCGACTTGGACAACTGGGGTTCGACTCAAATCAGCATAGCCTATAGTAAACCTACCACCTGCTCCCGCTAATCCTTCTGTCAACCGATTACCTGTCCTGAGATTGTCAACGGCAATTTGGTAAGATCCTTGGAACCCTTCTACGTCCATAACCCCATCAACGACAAACGCCCAAAGCGTTTCGCTGACGGATGGTGCGCTCGCTGCTCCAGCAGTTTTTGTTGAATCGGAATCGTCCCAAGGGTCTCCTGTGAACGTGACCGCACCGCCCTCCGGCGTATTGACAATATATCCCCGCCCACCTTCAATCGGAAATCCATCCCCAGGTGTTGCAACAGTATGAGATATGAACTCCCCATCATCAGCAGCGATAATAACCGTCGATCCGACCATCTCCATAAAGCTGCGCGCTGTCAGCGGCGTTGGTGGACGTAGCGGCGGTGAAATGATATTTAACCCGTTATCTAGATGCAGCGTAAAATTAAAAACGCGCTCTTCCTCGGGTTCCTCTTCGCTGGGCAGCCTGATGTCTTCAGGTGTACCGTCGAGGGTGCTCACCATCGTTGCCGAGTTGTTTGCGGCACGATGAAAGAATGGGGCCCAGTAAAGTCTGACAGTCTCCACCTTATCGATTTCGTCAGAAGTGGGTCCCTCCTCGCCCTGGGCAAGCAGGATAAACGCAGTCCGAAAGTCTTGCTGAGAAGATTCGGCATCAGGGATTCGCTGCCCGTTTACCGAAATAATATCTTCAATTCTTACTTCTTGCTTGTCACCCCGGAAACCGACGTCCCCCAAGGAGTACACGGACTGTAGTTCATCGGCAGATAAAACCTGTTGATTATAAGGAGGTGGAAGATCCAAATCATGGGGGTCGGTCACGAAGAAGGTCGGCGGAACCTCTTCCTGCTTTAGCAAACCCATTAAATATAAATCGAGCGGGCTAAAAACGTCTTTTGGAGCCAAGGTAGTGAACGAGCCATCCCCATTATCTTGGATGTCATTGCCGCCCAGAAGCGATCCATTCGTATGTAGGAAAAAATTCCAATGTGCTAGGTCCCAAGTTAACAATACAGGGGGATCGATGAAAGCTATCCACGTATGCCCAAATTCGTGTGCAAGTACACTCAGCGTGGATGTTGCCGGACCAAACGTATTCTCCAAGGGATCATCCTCCCATACCTTCAAGCTTTTCATGGTGAGGAAGCTGTTTAGCTTCCCTTGGCTGCCGTACTCGGTGGTATGATCAAACTGTGGAAAGATTTCACTTCTGTTTGGGTTGCCAATACCTAAAACATCATTCTGAACGTTAATAGCAAAAGCTAGAACTCCTACTAGGTCTAGGTTTGATTCAAAGTTAGTGAAGAGAACCAAACTATCAAAATCATCGTCATGCGTTCGGTAGAACTCACGCGCAACGTTCTGTAGGTTGACGGTTGGCAGATCCACGAAGACTTCCGCAATCGCACCTGTTGTCCCTTCAACCGGCAAATCGTCCGAGTAGTCCACTAAATTCACTTGAAAAGCATCGTCGAGTCCACCGGGGGATACGCCAACAATACCTGTTCTTACATCAGATTCTTCAAAAACGATGTCAATGACGCCTGTATCGAACAGGATAACCTGCATTGTTAGAGTTCCTCCCCCGAAAAAATTTCCGCTGTACGCATCAATCTCGAACCAGGTGACGGTAAGCTGCTCTGCAGATTGTTTTACCTCAACAGTTCCGATTGAATAATATGGATTTAGGTCAGTGTACAGCACACCGATACGGGGTGATTCTCCCAAAAATCGCTGCAAATCCCGCGCCTCCGAAGCGGCATCCCCCTTGCCGAATGTCAAGTTCCCATCTGAATTAACAAAAAGTTCCGTATATTCCTCACCAAAAAATGGAAAGTCGAATTCGATTTCGACCTTCTTACTATCGTCATCACTCAGTTCTAATACATCGCCGAAAGCTTGGACAAACTCAACATCTTCTGGTATAGATACATCGTATCCGCCTAGGTCATTGGGCGTGAAACGTAAATTTTGTCCCGCTAAATCGAAGGTGTTCTTCGGTTGGACGATGTGCTCATTGCCGTTGATGAGCACCAAATTTCCGACATCAGTAGATGTTGATTCAAAGGTGACTTCTTGTGCCGTGTTTAGCTGTAGCCTTTGATGTGGTTCATCACCAGATTTGGCTTGAGCCTGTAGAGAAAAGATAATTAGAAGTGTAGCAGTAACAACCAACAATTTTCGTGTCATTAAAGAAATAACCTCCTAATGAAGTTGTGTTTTTAGATTGATAATTAACAAATTGTAAAACGTAAAAAGACGGTTTTTACACTTTATACATAAGGTAAGTTCACTTTAAGATAACCCAAGTTGCTAGACAGTCTGTAGGTCGAGTATTCATGATCGACACATATCAGAAATAATCAAATGGACGACACGCCTGTCGCCCCGCTGGGGCTTGGGTCAATAGGTTTACCGATGTTCTATATACCTATCACCCCGCTGGGGCTTTGTAGTTCCGGCAAGCTGAAAATCCCGATTTATCAGGTCCCGCGAAGCGAGGATCCTCGACAAGTCGGGAGATGTCCGACCTACGGGTATAGGGTATTGGCTCTTATCGCGCCGCATATAACTAGGGCGTGTTGACATTTGGCAGCACGTAGGTCGGATTGAACGGGGAACCGTGAAACCCAACAATATCTCCTCTCTGTAGGTCGGGCATCTTGCCCGACCCATAGCTAGCGGGACGATATATGTACAAAAAACACAATGGTTGGTAGGGAACAACGATCGTTGTTCTCTACGAAGCAGGGCGTAGAACCGCTTATATTTCCTAGGGAGCGGAGATCTCCGCTCCATTTGTTTTGAAGTATACAAGAAAGTACAGCTACCGTGCAAATTTAAATTCGCTAGGTTGAAACTAATAGTTTGACACTAGGGCGTGTTGACATTTATGTAAAACTATCCGTAATCGTAGGGGCGAGATCCCCTCGCCCATTGGCCAACGCGGGTTGGAACCCCAAACCATACGAGTTGAGTTGATTGTAAGTCGAGATTCATATCTCGACACCCAACCGTCGATTTTCCAAAATCGACCTACAGAGGTTCAAAATCGTCTATGATGTGTGACCAAAGGGTCGGGTTTCCCAACCCCTACAAAGGACCATGTGTCTGTGCACACCTCTCGATTATCTGATTACGATGAAATGTCAACAGAACCTAGCAACTATAATTTAGATCGAGCGTTATTTTTATTCACATTTTATAGATTGAGTCAATCCTGATGCACCTTGAGATGATTTCGGACAACCGCCTTGGCTTCTAGCAAATCACGCAATAATTACAACATCTCCCGAATTCCAGACAATGAAATGTCAACAGAACCTAGCAACTTGCGTTAAGATAGACGGAGTGAAGTATCCATCGATTTGTCAACCTGTACAGTTGTGGTCTCGTCAACTGGTTGAGATAATGCTGCATCAGGTTGTCCTGTGGCTCCATCAGCCTGATTGTTTCGACTGAGGAAAGCGACGCGGCCACCGTACGCTAGACGGAGATTTTGCTCCGTAAACACTTCCTCCACGGGACCGCTGGCAATGCGACGTACGTTTAGCAGCGTAACGGAATCAAAATAATCCGCCACCGTCTGCAAGTCGTGATGAACGGCAACGACGGTCTTGCCGGCAGCCCGCAGGTCTTGCAAGAGGGCAACGATCGCCCGTTCGGTCGTTGCATCAACGCCTTGAAACGGTTCGTCCATGAAGTACACTTGGGCATCTTGCACCAACGCGCGTGCCAAGAAGACTCGCTGCTGTTGTCCGCCAGAGAGTTGGCTAATCTGTCGGTCTGCAAAGTCACGCATCCCAACATTTTCAAGTGCTTCAATTCCCCGTGCACGTTCTCGACGACCCGGACGACGCCCCCATCCCAAGGTTCCATAACACCCCATCATGACTACGTCCAACACGCTCGTCGGAAAATCCCAATCAACGCTCCCACGTTGCGGCACGTATCCCACGAGTCGGCGCTGATTGGCGTAGGACTGACCGTAGATTAATATTCGCCCCGCCGCCGGTGCCACTAGCCCCAGGATTGCCTTGATGAGCGTCGTTTTACCGGCACCGTTGGGACCGACGATTGCCATGAGGACTCCCGATGGCACGTTAAGGTCTACGTCCCACAGCACCGGCTGATCCCGGTACGCCACAGTCAGATCCGCCACCTCAATAGCCAATTGGTCATTCAGGGATTTTATCATGTCATTTACCTTCCTGTCGCACACCGACATTTGTTCGTCTATCTGTTGCTTTTTCAATTTGCCGCTGTTTGTAGAAGCGATGCGACGATCGTATCAATGTTATGGCGCACCATTCCGATATACGTGCCTTCTAGTGTTCCTGACGCTCCCATCGCATCCGAGAAAAGCTGTCCGCCAATCTCTACAGAGAATCCTTTCGCCTTTACAGCAGCTTGTACCGCCTCAATGCTCCGGCGAGGTACAGATGTTTCGACAAACATGGCGGGGGTGCGGCGTTCGACGATAAACTGCACTAACGCCTGCACATCAGCTGTGCCAGCCTCGGCTGCCGTACTGATTCCCTGAAGTCCACGCACTTCAAACCCGTAAACACGACCGAAGTAATTAAAGGCATCGTGAGCTGTGACGAGCACTCTTTGGTCGGGAGCTACCCGCTCCGCTTGCTGCGTCACATAATCGTGCAGATCTTCTAGTTTGGCTAAGTAGTCTTTCGTATTCGCCCGGTACAATTCCGTACTGCTCTTATCCACCTCAATCAGCGTATCCCGCACACGCTCAACCGCTTTCATCCAGAGGGTTACATCGAACCAAACGTGCGGGTCGTATGCCCCCTCAAACTCTGGCGGTGCTAATAGTATCCCCCGATCAATGTCATGCGTTACAGCAACCGTTTTTATTCGGTCCTGCAGCCTTTCGAGTACGCCAGCCATTCTCCCTTCCAGATGCAAGCCGTTGTAAAAGATGAGGTCAGCCCCTGCTAGCCGAGCAACATCACCCTCACTCGCTTTGTAAAGGTGTGGGTCAATGCCGGGTCCCATCAACCCTGTCGCATTAACACGGTCGCCGCCAACATTCTGAACGATATCGGTAATCATACCAATTGTTGTCACCACGCGAATCGGTTTCTGGCTGGATATGCCTGTGGAACTTGACGCCTTTTCGTTAGTTTTATCCGATTGCTGGTCACAGGCGACAAATAGTATCATTACGAAAATCAACAATCCATAGATTATGCGCATACTCCCCCTTATCCTTTCTGAAATTGACATCATACGGGTTTCTATCGGTGCAAACGGTATGAAGATTATATTGTCTGAGGACTGACAAACACATTTCCGGCGACTTCGCGACCGACAAAGTGTTCGGTCTGGTCAATCTTCAAACGCAAGGGTCCGTTAAACGGCTCTTTCGCCACAACTTGGACGACGGTGCCCGGCAGGATGCCCAGTTGATCGAAGTAACGCAGCATTTCGGGATCGTTATCATTGACATGCTGAACGGTGGCAGAACTGCCCGCATCAACCTCTGTCAGCGTTTCATAAGCGATTTCTTGGAGTGCACCATCCTTTGCTGGGATAGCGTGTCCGTGTGGGTCGGTTGTCGGATGTCCCAACGCCTCGCTCATCCTTTCCTCAAACTCCTCGGAGATAACATGTTCCAGTTTCTCCGCCTCATCGTGCACTTTGTCCCAGCTAAATCCCATAATTTCAACGAGATAAAGTTCTAGTAACCGGTGATGGCGAATAATCTCTTGAGCGACTTTTTTCCCACCTTCTGTCAATTCAACGCCTTGATAGGACGTGTAATTCAGCAATCCCATCGCTGCCAACTTTCGGATCATACCGGTGACGGATGCGGCAGAGACCTCCATTTGCTGGGCAATAGCAGAGGTGGAGACTTTCTCCTGACCTTCTTGCAGCAGGTAGACTGTCTTCAGATAATCTTCCATCGCATGGGTTATCATTCTTAACCATCCAAAAATTAGATTTAGGCATTCCTAAATTTTCAATTAGCATATGGTAACCTATTTTTTAGGGGATTGTCAACTCTATTTTTGGGGGAGAGACAAAATATGAAAAGGGCGAGCGTGGAGTGAATCACAGGGTACGTAAGAACGATATCTAATGCTTTCTGAATCGATCTTTCCCAAGACTTATACATAGGGTCATTTAATTCTCCCATATTATTGGATAAACACGGATTGACGGATTAGATGGATAAAGGACGCCTTCGACACCTGGCATAAGAAGGCGCAATGAACGTGCTACTACGAACAGCGGGGCAAGTCCGAGAGAGGAGCCCGTGACCGGGGATGCCACGCCTACCGGGCAGGGATAGAAAACAGCGGGGCATGAGCCAAAACAGAAAACTATAGTGAATTCTAAAAATAAGTAGACGCTTCTCCAGTAGGCATTGCAGGAGATCCGCCTTATGGGAGAGAAACCTTCTAAGTCCGCCTGCAAAATCAGAGGTGTCCGTATAATCGGGGTTGAAAACCCCTCCCACAGTGTCCAAATAATTATGAAATTCACTATAAATGACCCAAGACTTATACATAAATATTTGGACAGATCCACTGTTTTGTGCTAATGTAAAAATAGCTTATACATGAGATAATCAGAAGGGAATGGACTCTGCTATATACATTGTGCTCCTCCCCGATAAGATCGGGATTCAAAGCAACTGGAGCGCGGTCATTGGATGTATCACGATTCTATAGACATCTCGCTCCTCTGGAGCGAAAGGTAGAGTTCTTCAACTTTAGCAGAAAACTGATGGATTTTCAATGCCTATCAATTTGGATTTAGGGTCATTTAATTCTTCGGGCGGGGCAAGATGCCCCGCCTACGATGTAGGGGGCAATCTTCCGTCTACCCGCCAAAATCGATCAAAAAACGGAAAACTAAATAGCCCTAATTTAAATTAGAATTTTAACTCAGGGGACACAGAGACACCGAGGGCAGAATAAAGCAAAAATGTTTTCTCTGCGTTCTCTGCGTCTCCGCGGTTGATTAAGTCTATAACGCCCTATCACAAAGTGGGGGGCACTTCGTTTTACAAGCACTACTCAATATGTTTCGTGTATCAGGAGGGATTTACATTGAAGATATATCGAGCAGCGGTTATCGGATGCAGTCGCATGGGAGCGTTCATCGACAATGAAGTCGTCGGGTCACCGGGGCATGTGCCTCCCTATTCGCACACGGCAGTATTTACCGCCTGCGATAGGACAGACTTGATTGCATGTTCAGACCTTCGTCCAGAGGTCATGGCTGAGGTTGGGGTGCAGTATAATATCCCGAAAGAAAACCAGTATATCGACTACAAAGAATTGATCGACAAGGAACAACCCGACATCGTCAGCGTCGCCACGCAGCCGGAGCATCGTGCCGAAATCGTTACCTACGCCGCCAAGCATGGTGCCAAAGCAATCTACGCCGAAAAAGCGATGGCAGCGTCAATGGCGGAAGCTGACGCAATGGTTGAAATTTGTGAACGAAACGGAGTCTTCTTTAACCTCGGCACCCAGCGGCGATGGCATCCCGGCTTCACCAAAATGAAGGAAATCATCGACAGCGGCAAACTAGGGGCCCCGAAGACCATTATCTTCAACGGCAGCACACTGTTTAATGGGGCAAGTCATTACTACGATAACTTGTTATTCCTCAACAGTGACCGGCGTGCGGTCTGGGTGCAAGCGCATCTGACGGAGGGTAATTGGCGGGTTGAGGGAAACCGATTGACTGAAGATCCGGTTGGACACGGCATTATCCATTTTGAGAACGATGTTACAGCGTACGCCGTGACCCCCAGCCGCGAAATTGAGTGGGAAGTCAACTGTGAGAAAGGGAGCTTGACTGCCTTGCCCGACAGCGTGTATCGAATGCGAGAGGAGGGACCACCGGGTTATCGAGGGCAGCCGACGATTGTGGAAGGAGCGTTTCCTGACTACGAGCCTGCTAGCTCAAACCTACGGCTCGTGGAAGATCTCGTCCACTCGCTTGACACCGGTGAGCCTCCACGTGGTGGGGTGCGGGTCGCACACGCCGGCACGGAACTGATCTTTGCAACCATCGAATCACATCTTCGTGGTGGGGCACGGGTCGAGTTGCCGCTGAAGGGATGTCTGATCCGGCTCCTGCGAGATCGTGCACCTCGACAGCCGAGGTATAGCCCCCGGACTTGATAGGAAAACAGGGCAATGCAAAAAACAATATCAATCGAGAACACCGCCCAAGGTTATCTTGAACTACTGCGCGAAAGAGGCATCAAATACTTCTTCGGCAATGCCGGCACCGATTTCGCCTCACTGGTGGATGCCTTCGCTAAGTTTACGGAAGAAGGGAAGCAATACCCACGTCCCATCACGGTGCCACATGAGTTCGTCGCGGTGAGCATGGCACACGGCTATTACATGGTTACGGGTGAACCGCAGGTTGTGATGGTTCATGTGATTGTCGGAACCGCCAATGCCTCCGGTGCCATCATTAATGCAGCGCGGGCGCAGGTCCCTATCATTTTCAGTGCGGGGCGTACCCCCTTGACCGAAGCCGGTTTCACCGGTTCTCGGAATGTGCTTATCCATTGGGCGCAGGAGTCGTTTGATCAGGCAAGCCTTGTGCGGGAATTTGTCAAGTGGGATTATGAACTACGGAATTTCGCGCAGTTGGAGACGGTGGTGGATAGAGCCTTAGCCATCGCAACCTCGGAACCGGGAGGTCCTGTGTATCTGACCCTTCCGCGGGAAGTGCTCGCCGAACCTCACAAGGAACTGACCATCAGCACTGTGCCAAGACAACAGGCACACCAAACAAATGTTCCCGACCCCGCTCAAGTGAAGGCGGTTGCTAGGCTCATTGCTGAAGCAACAAACCCACTCATTATCACTTCTGGGGTGGGGAGAGATCCGCAAGCCGTGGGAGCACTGGTCGCTTTTGCTGAGTCCTTTGCGGTCCCAGTCGTGGTGGGGGTGGGCAATACGCACATGAACTTTCCCACGTCTCACCCACTCCACCTCGGTTTTGACCCGACCCCATATCTGAGGGAAGCGGACGTTGTGCTGGTCATTGACACTGATGTTCCTTGGTTGCCTACTGTGATTAGCCCTAAAGAGACGGCACATGTAATTCAGCTGGGGCATGATCCTCTCTACAGTCGCTATCCAATTCGTGGTCATGCGGCGGACATCGCGTTGGCTGCTCAGCCAACGGCAACGATCCGTCTGCTGACCGAAGAGATGCGATCGTATCAGGAACAGGCAGCACAAAAGATCGCCAATCACTTTGAAATAGTGAGGACGGAACATAAGCGGCAGCGAGAGGCTTGGTACGCGGAGGCGGAGGCAGTTAAAGGGGATAAGCCGATTGACCCGGTGTGGCTGTCCGCCTGTATTAACCAAGTCTTGGATGCAGAGACCATACTAATCAATGAATATGATTTGGTGCCAACACAGGTGGATCTGACCATCCCCGGCAGCTTCTTTGGACCCTCACCCGCCGCTGGGCTTGGGTGGGGCATAGGTGCGGGGTTGGGAGCCAAACTGGCTGCGCCGGAGAAAACTGTTATCGCCACGGTAGGGGACGGTAGTTATCTCTTCAATGTGCCTACATCCTGCCATTTTGTATCCCAAGCGTATGACCTACCGATTCTGGTGGTCATCTTTAATAATCAATGTTGGGGTGCGGTGAGGGGGGCAGCCAAGTCGGTTCACCCAGAGGGTTGGGCTGTGAAAACCAATCATTTTCCTCTCAGCGAGCTTTCACCCACCCCAGCCTACGAGGTGATCTGTCAAGCGAATGGCGGATACGGGGAACGGGTCGAGGAACCCGATGAGGTGTTGCCAGCACTTAAAGGCGCGTTGCATGTGGTAAAGAAAGAAGGACGGCAGGCGGTGCTCAATGTAATTTGCAAGCACCCGTGATGGTACACCCCCCTTTATCCCCCCGCAAGCGGGGGGATATCCGTCATTTTCAGGGGAAACCGGGGTAACTCACTGTGTAAGTCCTATCAAAAATAAAGGTGTAGAAGGAAAACGAAACTGACTATGGAAGCTGCCCCAATCGACACACCGGAGTCCGAGCATCAACAGGAAAAAGACAAAGAACGGGAACAGAACCGTAATTTTTGGATTGCTGTGCTTCAAGGCACATTCATGCGAATCTCTTTCGCGTTTGCGGACTCGACAACTGTTCTACCCGCTTTTATCTTAAAACTCACTTCCTCAAACACGCTTGTCGGCTTGACCGGTTCGATGACGCGAGCCGGTTGGATGTGGCCCCAACTCCTGATCTCGAATCTGCTGGAACACCGTCCGCGCAAGATGCCCTTCTATGCCCTCGGTATGAGTTTTCGACTGCTCGCATGGATCGCAATGGTCGTATGCACCCTTATGGTCGGTTCTGGCAACAACGGTCTACTTGCCGCGTGTTTTCTCTGCTGTTATTTCATCAGATCTTCGGCGATGGGAGTCTCAACGCTTCCGTATATGGATATTATCTCCAAATCCATTGAACCGCAGCGGCGGTCTCGATATTTTAGTTTGCGCCAGTTGATGGGCGGACTCTTCGGGATATTCATCGGTTTTTTCTTCATCCGACATATCTTAAGCCCTGAATCCGGATTGGTATTCCCGACGAATTATGCGCTGTTGTTCGGGTGTGCAGGAGGTGCAATTGGACTGTCACTCACGGCTTTTTTACAGATTCGCGAACCCATCCGTCCCGTCCAAAGTGAGCGTCAACCATTCGGACAGCATCTAAAGCAGGGACCACACTTCTTTCGGACAGATCGGAATTATCGCTGGTTCTTTCATTACCGGCTGTGTACCACCGTTGCTGGGATGTGCACCCCTTTCTACGTCCCTTACGCCTTGCAGAAATTGGAAGTTCCAGACGCAACGATTGGGACGTTTCTCGCTGTTGTCTCCATCAGCGGTGTCATCTCAAACGGGCTGTGGGGGTATCTAGGGGAACGATATGGTGTGCGATACATTCTCAGTTATACCTCGGCATTGGCATGTGCGGCACCGTTGGTGGCAATTTTGGTGCAATACCTCCCGCCGGGGTGGCGGGTGCCTTGCTACTTCCTGACGTTTGTCTTCAATGGCGCATCGATGAGCGGTTCGTCGATAGGTTTCATGGCGTATCTGCTAAATATTGCGCCGAGCCTGAATCGTCCAAGCTATGTCGGTTTTATGAACACAGTCCTCTTTCCGTTCAGCTTTATGCCAATGCTCGCGGGATACCTGATCGGACTCGTGAGCTATGCAGGGATGTTCGCAATCTCGATCGGGATGGGATTGCTTGGGTTCATTACAACCACACAACTTGAAGAGATCCATCAGGAAGATTAGACGCCTCAGTAGGCACGTTAGCTATTCCAACTCCGCCAGAATCTCATCAATATCTTCCAGCAATTCAACTTCGTAACCGTCTGGATCGGTGATGAAAGCCATCTTCATGCCCCCCGATGTGAACTGCTCACGCCATTCATCGGGCCAAATTTCAAGTCCCGCTTTCTCTAGTTCGTCGCAGCACCCAACGAGGTCCGGCACACTGATGGCAAAGTGCATCAGATCCTCTGGAACGTTGAGTTCATAATCGGGTGAATAGGTCAACTCCAGCGTCGGCACGTTGCCCGGAAGTTCCAGATGGACAATCTGGTTGCCTGCTGGGGATCTATCACTTCGACTTTTCACGACAAAGCCTAAGTGGTCGCAATACCATTTAATCGATTGATCGAGATCGCTTACTCTAACGCGTGTGTGTAAAAAGATAGCCATTTTTATTTCCTTTCTGCGTTTGGGTTGTCAAATGTATTTAGAGACCAAATGTCAGGGGTCTATTATAGCATGACGACACGCAGAAATGTGGAACAAAAACAATCCCAGTAGTAAGTACGTTGTGCATCAAATGTTAAGAATTCGTTAATTAAGCAAAGAAGGGAGTGGACGCAATGTGCTTACAGGATACCAAGATGAAGCTAATCTATTTCCTCATCGTTCTTTGGACATTGGTTTGGCAAGTTCAACTCAGCCATGCGGTTCGTGAAGGTACTACCAACGCTAAAGTTATGATCCAGCGGTATGAGCGGGAGGGAGATTTCGCCAAAGCAGCCTTGTGGCACAAAGCAGCTGCGGATTGCCTAAAAATTATCTCCATTCCGATGACGGAGATCCAGATTCGGTACTACGTGCGTCACGGAAAAAATGCGCGGGCAGAGCAGAGTCGTGGAGAATTGGCGGATATAAAGAAACGCAGGGAATACCATCTAAAGGCTGCGAAGACATATTGGGAAAGGTCGGAAACGGAGGAAACTTCGGCGGAACTGGAGGCGGAACGCGAGAAAATTACGCAGTTTATTTCAACGTGGGCACAGATCTATCCGAATCGATTCTATCATTACGGTATCTACCCCAGTTTCTTCAAAGTGGAACAGGAGATTTTCAAAAGGAAGGGGGATTATGCTGCCGCCCTAAATCTTGAAGCCGATGCAGCGGAGATGTGTGCGGATCAGTACAACGAGATAACAATCGCCTATTTTCGGGGGGTCGCTTTGAATCGCGATGCAACGGGGGCAGCAGCGGACGTAGAAGGAGAGGCAATTTCCCGTCGTGCGGCAAATCACCTCTCAATGGTAGGTGAGGACTGTGTCACGCAGTATGAAAAGGTTCAAGACGCGCATCGCCAGCGGGCAGCCCTATTGCGTGAACTCGCTGAAGGTAAACCAAAAACGTCCCCCATCGAAGCAGAAACTGTGTTAAGAGACTTATCCCGTCAATCCATCAGCCCTGCTCCCAAATTAACGTCCGCACAAGCGTTGAGGATTGCCAATAGAGATGCACGTTTACAAGCACACTTGACAGCGCACACAGGTGTGCACGGATACGCTTCGTTTCAAGGGTTCGCGTGGTTTGTCAGTTACTACAATCACGGTTGGGGCAATCTGGGGATCGCCCTTGTCAATGACGAAACCGGCACAGTCCTCGATATACTCAATTTCTTTCCTACTCGAAACTGAGTTTATCGTCAATGTCTTGAAGGTCCGCCCAAGTCTTAATGTCTGTGCGGCTCGGATCTATTTCTTGACGACGTTGTTCAAAATAGGCTCTTGACGACTCATCTTCAGGGCCCCAATTTGCCATGCGTTCATTGAACGCTGCGATTTCGTCCGCCCCTTTGCCGCTGTTTTCAAGCACCCACGCACCAATTTCGACATCGTTGGGGTTGTTGACCGCAGCCTCTTGGAAATCGTCCTCAGAGATACCGAGAAACTCCAAGATACGCTTATCCTGCCCAGAATCTTCGCCGTACTTATATTCTCCGATTTTTCCGGCGCGTGCTGCGCGCGCTTTATCTGCCATCCGTGCGACACCGTGGCAGCCTGCGACATCTTTAGAATGGGGACTACGCGGTGGACCGCCCGTCAAGTCAACCTGCCAGAATTCCCCCCAATCGTCTAGCTCTACCGATTGAAGCACTGTTGTGATATCCGTCCTACCGGGGGCGTACTTGGCAAGCCGATCCCTCAAGCGTTGTTTGTATTCCTCATTCGGAGGCTCAAGACTCAATTCCCGCTGATTAAATTCATCGATTTCTGCCTGCGTAACACTTGAATTTTCAAGCACCCACGCCTGCAAGGCTTCATCATCGTGTTCATCAGCAGCTTTGGCAAAATCGTCGGCAGAAATTCCCAAAAGTCCGAGAACTTTAGCGTCTAGACCGGAATCGTCTCCATAGAGGTACTCACCGATTGTTCCGTTGTTATGCGCTCTGGCTTTGTCGGTCATTCGTGCTGCGCCGACAATACCGGCGAGGCTAAGATTTGATGGACGCCGTGGTGGCTGTCGTGTAAGATCCATAATTGGTAGTTCCTTTCAGTTTATTGACTAAATGGATAAAAAAAGAATCCTGAAAATCCGGTAACAGTTTCATACTATAACGCAAGTTGCTAGTTCTAAAACCCGCTCGGCTCCGAACTCCGTCGAGAGTTCAAAGCAACCCCGATCTTATCGGGATTCAAGGCAACTTGGATAGACATATCCAAGCTGTCTCTGTGCATGTGCAGTGGATTTGGCAATCCACTGCGAGCGGTGTTGACTCGATTTAGCTTCTATTCCCCCGGTTTGTAATGTGCCTCATAAGTATCAACTTACCTTATTATAACGCAAGTTGCGAGATATCCCGTAGGTCGAGTTTCCATACTCGACGCCTAGTAAAAACAACCAAATTCACCTACAATTAGGGGTGCTGAACGATAAGCAGTGACTTTCTCGATATATCGTTCAACAATCCTATGGACCACATGTCGCCCCGCTGGGGCTTGGGAGAATTGGTTTGTCGATGTTCTATAAACATGCCGCCCCGCTGGGGCTATGGGTCGGGCAAGATACCCAACCTACGGGTATAGGGATTGATTTTATCGCGCGACATATAACTGGCAACTTGCCTTATTATAACGCAAGTTGCTAGGACGTGTTGAGGTTTATGTGATGCGTGTGTGTGTCAATCGTAGGAGCGAGGTTTCCTCGCCCAACGGGTTTGGGAAACCCAACCCCTACGGATTCAACCGCGTCCACGTACTAAGAAAAAGTGCAACGCCACCCATGTGGGTATGCAGTGGATTTAGCAATCCACTGCGAGCGGTGATTTTCTCGCCTTACCTCACACATTTCGCATGGCTGCGGCTTTGGGATTGTGGTAATTCGAGATGCTCCATTTTACTACATCAGCAAATCTGCGTCAATCCTAGAAACTTCGGCATAGGGTCATTTAATTCTTCGGGCGGGGCAAGATGCCCCGCCTACGATGTCGGAGGACAATCTTCCGTCTACCCGCCAAAATCGGTCAAAAAACGGAAAACTAAATAGCCCTACTTCGACAACCTTAACGGACTTTCACAGCAAGGCGCGGGGAAACGTCCGTACCCACCGCCGTTGATGGTGAGGTAAGCCGTTGACAGTGATATGCAGATCAATAGTGACGTGAAACGCTGTTTCGGTGCTTTGAAAACGGCAGCAAGTTTCAACGGTGGTTTCGCCGTCGTTACGCACGATGCGGCGATGATGTTTGCCCAACGCTGCAACATCGGCGGGGTCCCGATTATGCGCCCACACCTCAAGTTGTGCGTCGGTTTCCACCTTCGTTGCCGAACTCACGAGACTCGTCCCATGTGTATGGGTTCGTAATCCGGTTCGGTCACCAAGAATGTCGTGGACAATCTCCCACGGACGTACATCAGGCGAGACCTGATAGACATCGGTCTCCGCGTGCAAGGGTTCAAACTGTGCTTCATTCGCCGGCAATTCCCCTTTTTCCGCCGCTCTCACTGGAACAATGGGCAGCTTCAACCATGATGGGTAGTGCTCGGAGTCTCGATAAACGCGGTTAATCCCCGGATACGGGGTGGGCCAGAGGTTTGGGAAATCTGCGCTACATATAGAAAGACGAATGCGGTGTCCCGTTTCAAAACGCCAGGCGGTACAGTCGAGATTAATCTCGATTTCGTAAATCTCGCTGGGATTCAGCGGTGCCGGATTGGTGAAGGACTGGCGGCGTGTCGCGTTCAACACACCACTGCAGACCAATGCACTCGTGCCATCGGGGGCAACATCGCACAACTTCGCAACGAAGACCATCGCGGGTGCCGTGGAACTGACATTCAGTACAGCTTGCGGTCTGCCGATGATTTCCAAGGGTTCATCAAGCCGCTCCGTCGTGTAGTTCAGTGAATAAATTTCATCAGGACGTTGATCTGTCGGCAATCCGAAGGGGACACCACCGCTCCACAACCCGCCCGTGACCCCGACGGTCGGACGGTAAGTATACCTGTCGAAAGGCAGTCCTCGATCCGGTGGTTGAGGACAGAGTTGACCGTCGTTGCCAAGCCAATAGGTCAGCGATTTGCTCGGCTTCAGAGGGAATGACTTTTCTACACGCCAGTATCCGCGCGTTTCAGTCCGATCCGCACGCGGTTCATCGTAGGTCTGCATATAGACGCAAATCGGAGGCTCATCCATCACACCGTTGTCCACCCCCTTGAGCCAATAGTCGCACCAACGGACGACTTCGTGCAGGTAGTCAATGCGTGGTCCGGGGATAGCACCATCGGGGCGCGTGTGGTTCCAGGGCCCGATGAGGACTTTTTTGGGCACAGCGAGATTGCTAAAAGTTCGCAATGGTGGGTTTGGATAGCCATCCCGCCAGCCGCCAATCATGAAAACCGAACATTGGATCTGGTCGTATCGTCCGCACAAACTACCGGGACGCCAATATTCGCCATCGGTCTGATTCTCCAGCCATTTCAGCAGATAGGGGGTATTGTGTTCGAGGTGTTCTTCCCAGATTCGCGCCCAATCCTCGCCACTATATTCGGGATACGGTGGCATCGCGTTCATGCCGATCATCGAACAGCCATACGCCCCGATATCATAGTAGCAGCGCAGGGCACCGCCGCGATAGTGACAATCGTCGGTATAGCGGTCGTCGGTGAAGTACATGGGAATAATGGTCGTGAGGTGCGGTGGACGGTGTGCAGCGATCTGTACAGAAGTAAACCCGCCATACGATGCCCCAAACATCGCAATCTTCCCGCTGCACCACGGCTGCGCTGCAAGCCATTCGATTGCCTCAACGCCATCTTGCTGTTCACGCGGCGTGTATTCATCCGTGTTGACCCCCTCGCTGCTGCCTGTACCGCGACAGTCCAACCGCGCCCCGATGAACCCGTGCTGTGCAAAGTAGTTATGATAACCTGAATACGGGGCGGTGTCGTCTTTGCGATACGGGATGTATTCGAGAATCAGCGGGTGGGGCGTCTGTTCCCAATCATCACTGTCGGGAACGTGCATATCCATCGCCAGCCGTACGCCATCTGAGGTCGGAATCATCACGTTCTTAATGAAGCGAACCCCATTTTTCGGTTGCATGGCTTGGTTTTCACCTCCGATTTGATTTGGCAATTTCCCTGAACTCAGGGCGCATTAATCCGTCCAATTCTGACATCTCTCCACTGCGCGAGAGTCTAAGATCTACCAAGAGTGGGAGAAAAGGGCTATGCAGTCGCCTCGGTGCGGACAATCTCTCCCGCCCGCACAGTGAGAATCGGCTCCCAACACCCCCCAGGCCGCTCCAGCCCTTTGACATCTTGTAGCGGGAGTGCATCTTGATTGAAACGCAACACAGCAAGGTCTGCACAGGCACCGGGGGACAACGTACCGACCTCCCCGGACAGTCCAAGAAATTCTGCGGGACGCACCGTCACCCGCGCTAATGCGTCCGCTTCGGACATGCCGGCGGCGAGCAGCTTGGAAAGGGTGCGGGGTAAATCATGTTGCGGATTGCTATCCACATGCCGGACATATTGGTCTGTCGAGATGGTGTCTGGAAGGAATCCGTTCGCGATTGCTACCTCTGCCACATCGAAGTGGAATGAATTCATGCCGTGCCCGATATCGAACAGTATCCCTTTCTCACGAGCCTCCCAAACTTCATCCTTGATGCGACCATCCTCCACGAGACGATCCAGATCGCTCTGAAAACAGTAAGTGATTACATCTCCGGGACGTAACAGTGCCAGTTGCTCGTCCAAAGGAAAATCCGCATCCCGCCGCGTGCCCAAGAGCAGTGGGCGATCTGTTTGATTGCCGGCTGCCAAGGCGCGGTTCAGAATCTCGCGAGGATCATTATCACCGGCGCAGGTTTTGGCTATGTTGGCGGCAATACCCCAGATTGCCTCACCCCCATCTTCGATCGCTGCCACACAGGCATCTACATCCACATCGTCCAAATTCTCGAAACAGCCGCTCGCCGGGTTCGATTCCCCCGTAACGGAGAGATTGATAGCTAACCGCACGCGTGTTCGTGCGCCTTCGATGATAGATTCACGGTATCGGGACCAATTCCCGGCACCTGCATCCCCTTGGGAAAGTACGGTCGTCGCTCCACGGGGGAGGAAGTGAACGTCGGGATCAACACCGTATTTTGAGCCTTCACGTGCGGGGTGGGCGTGCATATCGACCAACCCCGGAAGGAGCATGGCATCGGGGAAATCCAAGGTCTCCCGCGCAGACCCGTCGATCTGATCACCGACAGCGACGATGCGATCACCGCGAACTGCGACTGCACCCGGACCGTCCAGTCCAGTTGCCGGGCAGACAACGCGCCCGGCGCGGACGAGGAGATTATATACGTGAGTATCAGTATTAGACATAATTATCCCTCCTATCGTTCACTGCGATGGCTTGATAGCCCGTCCCACCGCCTCTATCAACCCATCCACATGGCTAGTTTCAGTTGGCAGGGAGATCGCGTTCATAGATAACCCATGACTCAGGAAATAACCTTCTGCCAACAGCGCGAGGAAAACGCGATGCGCCATGGCCTTGTCGGTACGGGCGAGGCTGCGATAGTTGACGAGGTCTTCGCTAGTAAAGTGAATGCTAAACACTGAGCCGGTGTTCACCGCTTTCGCTGCGATATTTTCACGGGCGAACAGTTCGTTCAGTCCTGTACGCAGTCGATCGGCTAACCCGTTCAGGTGGTCGAAGGCTTCAGGCGTGAGTTGTTTCAAGGTCGCCAGACCGGCGGCCATGGTGATGGGGTGCGCGCTGAATGTACCGCTCTGGAAGAAACCGGTGCTGCCGCGCGTACCATCTAGCAGATCCATAATATCCGCCCGCCCGCCAAACGCACCGACAGGAAAACCGCCCCCCACAACCTTGCCATAAGCGGTCAAGTCGGGCGTAACCCCGTAGTACTCCTGCAATCCGCCGGTCCCCACTCGAAAGCCAACAATTTCGTCCAAAATAAAGAGTAGGTCGTTCTTCTGCGCTATCTCTTGGACGAACTGCACGAACTCCTTACGCTGCGGTACAATGCCCGCTTTGGTATCGAAGATAATGCACGCCAACTCATCACGGTGCCGCGTGATCAAGCGTTCGACCGAGGCTTCATCGTTGTAGGGTAGGACGATCACTTCCTCTGCCGCGTGTGGAGATAGCCCACCTGTTGAGGCGACGGGGTTGGGTGCTGTTTCGGATCCCACTTTGTCCAAGGACGGAGCAGAACTGATTTCGACTACATCGTGACTGCCGTGATAACCGCCCTCAAACTTTGCGATTTTTGCCCGTCCACTGACGCCTCGCGCTAGCCGTATGGCGTGTAGTGTCGCCTCGGTGCCGGAGTTGCAGAATCGGATTCGATCTAGGGATGCCACCCGGCGGCACATCTCCTCGCATAATTCTGCTTCGATCCCGACCGGTGCACCTAACGCAATGCCCTTCGCCATCTGTTTCTCGATAGCATCTATGACCGCGGGGTGATTGTGGCCCAGCACTTGTGCCGTGTGATGGTTCGCGAAATCCACATATCGCTGCCCTTCGACATCGTACAGATAACACCCCTCGCCACGCGCCATTGTGAGGGGATACGGTTGATGAAAGTACGCACCTTTTGCCCCACCGGGCATCGTTTTTCGTGCCCGCTCAAAGAGCTCCTGCGAACGTGGGGTGCGCGCTCGATAGTTTTCCTCCAGTGAAGCCGTGACATCTTTGGTTGATCGATTTTCCATTGCAATCTCCTTACATCATTATCATGAGTTCATTTGTTCATTAGTACATTGGTTCATTAATGAACCAATGAACCGAAAAAAATCTCTAGGACCTTTGTGGTTGGTTACAATGTTATAAGTTTGTTTTCCACTGTCAACACGAAAACGCAGTTTCTGCATTGTTGTACAGGTTTTGAAATTCAATTCTCAAAAAGTCGGTTCCAGTCGTGATATGATTGTGCCACGCGCTCAGGATGCTTGTGGCTGCGAGCAACAAAGCCGGGAACATTCTCACGCCCCGTTGGAAGCCCGATTTGGTTGTACCGTGTATCGACGCTCCACCTAACGGTATCCGATTGGTTCGGAATTGACCGATGTACCAACCGTTCCGTTGTCATCAAGACATCGCCCACATCAACTTCCCCCGCTACCACCTCACAGGGCGGTAGATCGGGGTCGGGGATGCCTTTGCCTCCCTTATGCCCCGGCGTTGATATGAGACGGCTATGCGGCAACAGCCCCAGACGGTGCGAACCCCGCATCACCTCCATACACCCGTTAGCGACTGTGGCGTTCACAAGCGGAATCCAGAAATTGACAACCAACGTATCCCCCGCTTCCTCCGGTCTTAGGTACGCCAGATCTTGGTGCCAAGGGATGACCGTTAGCTCCTGATCGGGCAGTTTGCTGCGGCAGCTGAATTGGGGGTGCGCCAGAATTTCGGGACCCATCAACGACTCAGCAACATCAAGCAGTGCAGGAGCTGTTCTTAGGGCGAACATCCCAGCACTCATCGGTTTTTGACTGGAAAAGTAGTGGTGCCAGACCCAATCAGGCTCTGTGCAGGCTTTGCACACCTGCGCCAAGCGGGTTTCAAACGGAGCATCGTCAAACCTATTCTCCGGATTGAGTACCCCCTGCTTTACCGCTTCGTGCGTCGCTTCATCGACCCCCCGCGCCAGTTCGTCGATCAACGGTTGAACCGCTTCGCGTGGGAGTAAATCACGGATAATCAAAAAGCCGTCATCCTTGAACTGTTGAATTTGCTGGGGTATGAGTCCACTTTTCACGGTTGACGTTTCAGTTGAAACCATAGCTCTCCTCCAATCGGCTCAAATCAGACCTTCTATTGGACACTTTGAGCGAGTACCTGTTTAACCCAATTGTATGGGTGACTTATTCTTGCTGCCCTAGCCAGTGCCCTACCTACGCTGGAATTGCCGTTGTCGGACTTCGTGCCAGTCTTCTGGTAGCGGATGGAAAGCACTTTCGCCACAGGAACCCGGCTCGATTTTAGCAGCGTGACCCAAACCTGTGACTTGGAATCGTGTCCCATCAAGTTCCGGCAGGACATATCGGCTGAACCAAGAAGCGAGTTGTTGACGCATCTCCGTCACTAGTGCACCCTTCGATTTCTCATCTACGAGGTTTTTCCGCTCGTCCGGGTCGTTCACCAGATCATAGAGTTCATGGGGACCATAAGGATAGCGGTGCACATATTTCCACTCCTGCGTCCGAATCATCCGGACGGGACCGTATTCGTCAAAGATAACTACTTCATCCTGTGCATCATCCGTTTCACCGAGCAAAGCAGGCTGGAAACTCCGTCCGGGACGTAATGGATCTGCTAGCGTTTCCAAGTCAAGGTAGTCAAGCAGGGTCGGCATGAAATCGTACTGACTCGCCATCGCTGTAGTAACACGCCCTTGCGGAAGCCCTCCGGGGTGGCTCATGATGAAGGGAACTTTGACGGAGTTCTCGTACATATTCAGTGGAAAAGTGCCGTTCCCTTTGTGCCAAAAACCGTGATGCCCGCAGGAATAGCCGTTGTCGCTACTGAAGACGACCAGTGTATTTTCTCGCAAGCCAAGCCCCTCAAGTTTCTCCAGAATGCGCCCGACGTTCAAATCCATCGCGGTAATCGCCGCAAAGTAACCCTTCAACGATTCTCTGTTTCCCAGATGTATGCGAGCACCGGGGACTGCCCACGGGTGCGCCGCTTCTTGGGGGCACGTTTTGAATGGACAATCGTCGTAAGAATCCACAATATCCTGCGGGTGTCCGTCAAATGGCGTATGAGGTGCGTTGTAGTGAACACTGAGATAGAACGGTTGACTTTTGTTTGCTTCGATAAACTGCAGGGCACCGTCGGTGATGACATCGGTAACGTAGCCGGGCTGCACCTCTACAACCCCGTCTCGAATCATCTCCGCATCGTTATATTTACTACCGCCGAGTGGCATCGCAAACCAGTGGCTGAAGCCGTGCTGCGGCGTCATGCTATCGCCAAGATGCCATTTTCCACTGAGTCCGACGGTGTAGCCGTTGGCACCTAGCACGTCGGTGTAGCATGTCAAGCCTTCAAGATACCTCGCGGCGTTCGGTGGCATATTGCCATCTCGAATCCAGTCGTGCACGCCATGCGCTGATGGGATCCGTCCGGTCATCAGGCTAGCGCGTGCCGGGGAACAGACGGGAGAGGTGCAGAAAAAGTTCTCGAAACGAACACCCGTCTCCGCAAGTCGATCTATGTTGGGTGTGCGAACTTCATCGTTTCCACAGCAGCCCGCCGCCCAAGGTCCCTGATCATCGGTCAAAATAAAGATTATATTGGGCTGGCGGCTATTGGAATCAGACATTGGTTGTACTCCTTTTTCGTTGCAATGATGTAAGTGAAACGTGAGTGGTGAGTTTTCAACTTAAACGTCTTATTACATCGGTCCGATTCGTCGAGGGCCCCGGTCCATCGCCAGCATCGAAGCATCATAGCTTTGCTTCATCAAATCCAACTTGAGGCTTTGCGCGCTCGACGCATCCCACAGGTTTTCAAACTCCCCCGGATCCGTTTCAAGGTCGTAGAGCTCTCCGTGCGCGTGGCCGTGGTACATCACCAACTTATATCGCCTATCCCGGTACATCGTGGCAAAGGTGCCATCCGGCTGATCTAAGGCATCATAGAATTCGCAGCGGACGAAATCCCGGTGATGAGAGGGAGAAGCCTCTCCCTTGAGGATTGGCAGCAACGACACGCCTTGCATACGGTCAGGGATTTCCAAGCCAGCCAAGTCCAGCAAGGTCGGTGTCTTATCTAGCAGTCCGACTAACGCATCGCTTCTTAATCCTTGCTCAAAGTGTCCGGGCAAAGAGAAGATCAGCGGCACGCGGACTAGCCCTTCGTAGAACCGACACCCTTTCTGAATCAACCCGTGATCGCCGAGCATTTCCCCGTGATCACTGGTGAAGATAATCACTGTCCGTTCACGCTGTCCGGTTTCCTCCAGCGTCTCTAAGATACGTCCCAACACATCGTCAATTAGCCTGATCATGGCGTAATATGCCGCTTGCAGGGTTTTGGCATCGCGTCCGCCCGCTGAAGCTAGATCAGCCGTTCCCGGAGACTGCGGCACGATCGGGCTGCGGATATCCAATTCCTCTGGAGATCGCCCCTTTGATTGAAAATCCACAGCTTCCAATCTCCGCTGCTGTTCCAGATCGCCCTCTCGGAAAAGGGGTCCCGGCATATCCGCCGGATTGAACATATCTCTGTAGATTTTGGGCGGGTTGAAGGGCGGGTGAGGGTCGTAGATGTTCACACTCGCCAGCCACGGCGTGTCCCGCTCCTGTCGGATAAATTCAATCGTCTTCTCTGCACACCATGTGGTTTGATGGAGTTCAGCGGGCACACCGTCAATGCTTTTGGTCAATTCCCCCAGAATATGCCCTTTGGATCGCACCCAGTCTGCGTAATCGTGTCCCGTCTCCCAGTCATCGCGGGGTGCATGGCTGTACTGCCAATATCGGTATCCGTCGTTTACGCGGGGTTCAATGCGACCGTAAGCACTGGCGAGGTGTAGCTTGCCAATCAGTCCGCAGTCGTAGCCAGCGTCTGCGAGAAGTCGTGTTACAAGGGGTGGATTGTCCGGAAAGTATTCGTTGCCGTTTCCGCTGACGTGCACCGCACTCGGATACATGCCTGTAAGAAAACTCCCCCGGCTAGGCGTGCAAATCGGGCTTTGGCAGTAGGCGTGGGTAAAAGTAACCCCCTCTTCGACCAGCCGATCGATGTTCGGGGTTGAGACATACCGGTTACCCAACGCACCAATCGTGTCGTAACGCTGCTGGTCCGTACAGATCCAGAGGATGTTTGGACGTAGGTTTTCATCCTTTTGTTCGCTGTCCGTAGGCATGTTAGACCTCTTCAAAATTGTATCAAATCAGGTTTCTCTCAAAAATTGAGAGCGTTGTCCCATAGGTAGTTTTATGGTATAATTCCCCTAGGATATGACGAATCTGCCCTTATTGCCTATACTAGAGTGGTGGAGTGAGTACACCTACCTGTCTGGCAGAAGAACCAAAGGGGGTGATTTCCAATGAGGAAGTTCACCGACGCTGAAAAACAGCAACTGCAAGCCAAGATAAAAGATGAGCGAGAACGGCAATATCGAGCAGTTAGAAAAATTGTCCGAAAGAATGATGAGGAACCAAATAGGATGCTGTTCCTATTGTCTTTCTGGGACTTCTTTGGTTTCTGGAGTGATTGATATACTTCCACCCCTTGCCCTCCCTACAGATCTTGCATCGGCAAAATAACTTTAATCTTTTCCTTCGCTGAACGGTAGGTCGCTAGGACAACCTCAACAGCATGACGTCCGCCCCTACCATCAATCAGGGGTGTTTTATCCTCACGGATACAATCGACAAAATGGGTCAGTTCACCGACGACACCGTGCGGTCCGGTACGGTTGGGGGTAAGCGTTTCCCATTCTGATTCGCCGATCTTTTTGAGGTGCGCAATATCTGTTCCCATATCGAGCCGTAGCGAGCCTTTCGATCCATCAATGATGGTATCGTTTGTGCCGCGCGCGCCCATAAACCCACCCCATCGCAATATCCCCACTGCCTTCGTATCATACCGAATGAGTGAGATGGTGTAATCTTCCCAATCTTCGTGTCCAGAAAAGCTTCCCGCTTCCGCCGCAACTGTCAGAGCGGTTCCACCAAACCAGTTAATGAGATCAGATTTGTGGATGCCGTTCTCCAGAAGTCCGCCGACACTCCCATACCACGTTGATGGACGTTCTCGCGGGCCCCGATAGGGACCGCTATAATCTGTTTCAATATAGGTCACATCCCCAATCTCACCGTCATCAATCAACTGCTTACCAAGGACATGCACAGGGTAGAAGCGGAGAACCTGCCCCACCATCAGGTGCGTTCCCGCTTTGTCTGCAGCCGCAATCATCGCGTCCGCATCGCTGAGGGTGAGGGACAAGGGCTTTTCGCAAAAGGCATGGACGCCCGCCTCCGCCGCTGCGACGACAACTTCCCGATGTGCCACCGGCGGTGTTGCGACCACGACGCCATCTACAATCTCTAGCAGTTCGCGGTAATCTTGAAACGCACGGATTTGGTGCTGTTCTGCGACAGCTTGCGCCGCCTCCAACCGGAGGTCCGCGACACCGACAAATTCACAATTTTCAACTTGAGGCAGCGAATTGCAATGGCCACTGCCCATGCCCCCTGTACCGATAACGCCAATACGTGTCA
Source organism: Candidatus Poribacteria bacterium (assembly GCA_965247655.1). Taxonomy (GTDB): domain Bacteria; phylum Poribacteria; class WGA-4E; order WGA-4E; family PCPOR2b; genus PCPOR2b. Next base: position 5,167,871 of record OZ252032.1, read on the forward strand.
TATCTCGCTCCAAGTCTGTTCAAGTGTGCATTTGTTCATTAGTTCATTCATGAACCCATGAGCAAATGGTTTTCACGTTTCACGCATTACGTTTCACTGATAAATCCCTCTTTTTGAAGGATATCCCCAGCAATTGCGTAAGTTGTTCCGTGCATGGCAATGACTACTAACCCAATGCCTGATGCAAGATAACCGCCCATATAGAGGTTCGGGATACTGACCGCCTCGTAGTTATGCGGATGCGTCATCACCTGATGCAACTGGAAACGATAGTTGTCATATTTTTCGACCTGTTCCAACAGCTCAAATCCCTCAAAGGGAGAGTAGTCCGCGCTGCCACCGATCTCCGTGACAACGTGCTCGGCTTCAATGACCTGTTTCTCACTCTGATGGTCTACTGTCACCAGACCGGCGGAGGTTCCTTCTTCAATCTCGCAGATGTGGTTCTGATACAACGTTTGAAAGCGAGGATCTCGGCTCTCCATGATTTCTGCAAGTCGGGCGTAATAAGGCAATCCGTAACGGCTATCGTTGATTAATCGCCAGTGATTCTCAAACGGCTGACGCATCACATAATAAACCTGTTTGCCCGCATCGTAAAGCTCCGTTGCCGCCCAATCCGCTGATCTACCGCCACCGACAACAACTACCCGCTCACCAGAGAAATCCTCCGGTCGATCGTAGCTTTTTGCCACAAACGGCAGATCTTCCCCGGGCACATCGAGTCGCCGGAGGATGCACCGTTGCCCTACGGCGTAAACGAGGTACTTGGCGGTATATTGATGGGTTGTTTCCGTCTCAAGATCTCTGCTTGTGACCAGAAAGCCGCGTTCATGCGGCTCAACACGGATGACCTTCTCGCCGGTATGGATGCGATTCGTCTGTCCAAATCGGGCGGGAATGCTGTGGTAGTAACGCAGTAGGTCGCCCTTGATTATTAGATCGTTGACGTTTAAGTCAATTCCCTGTTCTTCAGCATGTAACGCGAGCGGATAAAATGGGAACTCCATCCACTGTCCTGGGGAAAGGGTCAAGAGATTTTGAGGGACATTGTTCCACAGTCCGCCAACCTCCTCTTGGGTAATGAGCAAATAATCTATCGGCACTTCTTGGCGAAATTCTATCGCAATCTGCGTGAGTTCTTCAAACAACTGTCTGGAGTGATGGAGGAGTCGGAACAGATCCACGGGCGGGACGTTTCTAGACAACCCTTTGAAATCTAGCCCCAGAAGGGTCCCTTTAATTTGCTGCAGCCCCGCAGCCAACTGTGGATAGCGCAGGCTGAACATACGACTTCCACGAAAGTAAGGGTGCCAACCTCCCAACACCACAGCGAGCGGAAGCCCGGCAGGTCCTCCGCCCACAATAATTACGGTATGATGTTCTATATTCGGCAATCAATCACCTCGGAAGCAGATGGAATCTTGAGAAGAACCTGTCCTCGAACCCTTCGTTTCACAAATCACCCCGATAATAGAGACAATGTGCCGTGATGGGACACTGATCACATTTCGGCTTGCGCGCGTCGCAAATCCGCCGTCCAAAGGCGATAAGGTTCATGTGAAATGGATATGCTTTGCCTTCGGGGATGATTTGCGGCATCAACTCATGCGCTTTTTCCGCAGTGCAATTTGACGGCACGAATCCAAGCCGCTTGCTAATTCGCAGGACGTGCGTATCCACAGGAAACACATCACGCCCACAAGCAAAAGCAAGCGTAACGGACACAGTCTTGATGCCGATGCCCTTGTGCTGAGACAGCAGTTGTATTGCAGCTTTGGTGTCCATTTCGCGGATGAATTCCAGATCTAGCTCGCCATATTCTGCCTTGAGCCATGTCAAGAAATTCTTGATGGTTTGGCTTTTTTGTCCGCTCAACCCTGCAATCTTGATAGCGTTCCCGATTTCCTCAACATCAGCATTGAGCACCTCTTCCCATGTCGGGAAGCGCTCCTTGAGGACTGCGTATCCCTTATCACGGTTGACATCATTTGTATTCTGGGATAAGACTGTAAGTATCAAACAATCAAGGACATTTTCTTCCGTATCTGGTTCGGGCGCGCCGTAAAGTTTTTCTAAAGCATTAGAAATTAACTCTGTTTTCTGTTCGAGATCCAAATCCTACCTCCAATCCTCTTTGGTTCATTAATGAATAAATGTAATCAATGTCCTCACCAACCCGTACCAGAAGTTACTATGAAGAATTTCCAATGCCCAATAGTTCTATGCCATCTCGTGTGGAGTTGACCTTGAAGCGAATTACATACACGCGGTTCGGGGCTTTACCACTTTCACAATACGAGATCAGCAGCGATCCATCTTCCATCTGGAGTCCGCCGGGGTAGCCGTAGCAAGACACATCAAGGGGAAGTTCCGGCGTCCAATCTACCCCTCCGTCCCAACTCAAAAATACATACAACCCGCCTTGGTAGGTTGCCACACAGACGAGCGTGCCATCCTCAAGCACGAACAATCGAGGCGCTTTGAGCGTCCCATTTTCAAAGATTTGCCCAGATTCGTGCCAGTTCACACCATCGTCATCTGAGAAAAAGATGCCGCCATCGGGTCGGGACACCATGACCAGCCGCCCGTCGTCAAAACGAGCGATGGCAGGCTCGTCCACATCCTTATCTTCGCGGCGGATAGTAGAGACGGTGCGCCACGTCTGTCCAGCATCATCAGAGCGGCGCATTGCACCAAAAAGATGATTCTCATTTTGACTTGAACAGTAGGTGGGCCAAAGGATACCTCCATCGGGGAGTTGGAACGCCTGACCGTGACTCCTTTCGTAAAATGAGCCGGGGCTGTCCAACCAAATTGGTTCACTCCAAGTTGCCCCACTGTCGGTTGATCTGATCACGCACTGCTGGGTATTCAATCCATTCAGGTCTTTGCGGAAGGCCGGGGGTGCCTCTGAGAATCCGTACCAAGATGCCTGCACATTGATAAAACAAAGCACCGTATGATCTTGGCAGACAAACAGCGTGACGGGACCGTCGTCTAAGGGGATGTTCGTCAGTTCGACAGGTTTGCTCCATGTACGACCGTCATCGGTGGAATGGACCGCCATTGAGCGTCCGCCGGTGGGCGCAACAAAATCCACGGGCCAACCTTCAGCGGCATAGCGTTCACGGGTCTCTTTTTCAAACGATCTCGGTGACGCAAACGAAGCGTGCCAATAACCGGCGGAGTGAGCGAGCAACAGGTTTCCATTGGGCATTCGTTCTAGTGCCCCAGCCCATCCGATAAAATCGCCGAGCCCGGGGAACGGGTCAGGACGATTGAAATCCCAGCCGGTGACGCATATCCGTGCTTCTTCAGCCGTGAGCGGTTTTGCGTTGGTAGGGCGCATTTGTTCTCCTAATTTTGAAAACTGAGAATTGAGGGAACCGATACAAATGGGATTGATGCCTATTGCTTAGATCGCTGACGATGGAGGTTAAGGTCAATGGCTGCAGCCATGGCGCGCACATCCAGATCTTCTCTGAGAAACTCTCGAATCTTCTCTGCAATCTCCATCGGTCGTTGAAGAGTATCCGAATATGCCACATCAAGCATTGCGATATTGCGTTGAGCTAGCATCTGCTTAACCTCAAGGACCTGACGTTCAAAGATCTGGTGAAGCTGCGCATCGGACAGGTTACCACCGCTTTTCCCCTGACGCTGGAGCATCTTCCGCTGAGAGGCAAGCACTTCACTGATATCGCGCTCTATGAAGATAACTCGATAGCTGAATTGGAACGGCAGAAACGGAATGAGCTGGGCGATAATTTTTACTGCTTTACCTTTCGCTTCGGGGAGCCACGAACAATCGCGCCGAAGCCGTTTCACCTTTTCGCACTCAAAATAACCACGCGGGTTGTCGGCATCCGCCTGCCGTACGCCATCGGTCAGGCACGGGTAACCGGCTGCATCCAACATCTGCATCAGCATTGAGGTACCAGACCGGGGGAGACCAGATACCACCGTGATGAGTTGATTCGTACATGAGTTCATTTTAGTTCATTGGTTCATTAATGAACCAATGAACCAAACCACGAGTATAGGCATCAAATTACTTTGAATCCCGATCTTATCGGGGTTGCTGTTTGTCAAGATTCCTGTGGGGGCACTTTTTGCTCCAACTCAATATACTTCTCCAGCAGCTGCTCCTGTTTCTTCGTTAGGGCAGTAGGGATTTCAATAATGACAGTGACAAGGAGATCGCCCCACTCGTTTTCGGATTTTTTAATCCCCTGCCCGATCAGCCGGAATGTCCGATTGGGTTGTGTCCCTCGCGGAAGGTTCAACGCAATAGGATCGGTAAGTGTCGGAACATGGACCTCTCCACCTAGGGTCGCTGTCGCAAAGCCAACTGGAACCTGACATCGCAAATCATACCCATCGCGTTGTAAGACCGGGTGTGACTTGACAACAACATCTACAAACAGATCGCCATAGGGTCCCCCACGTAAACCACATTCCCCCTGACCGGACAAGCGTAATGATTTGCCACTCTCAATCCCCGGAGGCATCCTTACTAGTAAAGAGCGCTCCTTGCGGGCAGCCCCTGTCCCGCGACAAGTCCGACACGGTTGGTGAATTAGGACGCCCGTTCCTCGGCAGCGTTCGCACGATTTATTGTTTGCTGTATCCCCTCGCAGCAAGTGGTCGAAAATTGCGCCGTTTCCCATACAGTTAGGACAAGTTGATTCGGGTGAGCCCTTTCGCGCACCTGTGCCATCACAACTGTCGCACTCCTCGTTGCGGTACACACGGATGGACCGCTCCGTTCCCAACATGGCTTCAGCGAATGGGAGGGTTAGACCGGTTCTTATGTTGGAACCACGTCTCCCTTTTGCTTTAACCGTTCGCCCCGCTTTCGTTTTTCGTTTCGTTTGCGGGCCGTCCCTAAATAGACCATCAAAGAAGTCATTAATTTTGGAGTCGTTATCACTAGAACGTCTAAATCCCCCATTTCCTTGACTTCCCGTATCCGTCCCTGGTGATTGATTACCGATATGCTGCGGACTGAGCTCGATTAATGCCTGATAAGCCATCGATGCTTCTTTGAATCTCTCCTCTGCCCGTTTATCCCCCGGATTTTTGTCGGGATGATATCGCATCGCAATTTTTCGATAGGCTTTCTTTATTTCGTCGAGGGTCGCATTTCGACTGACACCAAGGATTTGATAGTTGTCTTTCTTCCTCACTGATTTCTCTCCTCACATCCCCCAAACCTAAACAGTCAGGATCCTTTATTAGGACTTGGTTGCGAATTTATGCTCACCTTTGGATTAACAATACCCGCTTCGTCCCCTTGTTTGAAGCTTGCCGGACAAGTGCCTTTAGGTCGAGAATCTCATTGACGGGGACTGTTGGATGATGGAAGCGGAGCGTCTGCTTCATCACCATTTTTCGTTTCGATTTTGTATATTCGAGTTGGATGGACCCAACAAGGTTGTGAATCTCACGGTCTTCAGGCACAGAATCCACCGAAAATAGAGATGGCAAATTGACGGTAACCTCATCTACAAAGGTGATTGCTTTGCCGAGGACGACTGGGTGTGTCCTGTTCTCTTCACTGAGCAATGCAGCGTACGGATGCTTGACAAGCGGTAATTCGAGGACATACTGCTGACCAATAGCAAAGAGGTAATCTTCGCACCGCCACGTGAGGATAATCTCCAATTTATCCTCCATGGCATCAAGTTTGGAGATCGAAACTTTCTCTAACTTCGCGCGGTCATCAAGTTCCATGTATTCATGGAAAAACTTCGATTGCCCATCAGGATTGATATATTTCAATTGACTTCGTAGTTTCGTGTTGAACGCTCCTGCTACGGTGAGTGTTTGAGTAACTTTTACTGATAAATCGTCTTCCACCTGTATCCGTGTCTCAACACTTTTGAGGTTTGCCGCTGCTTCAATTGTTGGACTTTTCGCAAATCGGTATAATTGCTCCTGCATCCCGCCAATTTCCTCGGGATTTGAATTGACCGCGGCGGTTGTGGAGGCAAGCCCTTGCCCCATCTCCCCTCTTTCCTTCATGAGAAAATCGGGGTTGACGATGAGGGCCCACCGATCCTGATCGCTGGCGGGAAGATCTCCAAACGCGCAGGTCTCCGCTGTCGCATCTAGCCAGATGAGTCCACCGTCGTCATTTTCCTCTACAGCGAGAATCATGTGATTAAAATACGCGAGCGAGGGGATCTCACGGATAACTTTACTAGACTCACCCGCGGAAATCAACACCGGATAGGATTGGATGCCCACCGCTGACAGCATTGTGCTGAGCAGGGTTGTTTTATCCTTGCAGTCCCCATAGCCCTCCTTAAAGATTTCGGGCGCCGAGTGTGGCTTTATTGCCCATATTCCGAGTTCAATACCGACATAATCGATGTTTGTCGCAACGTATTCGTAGAGCCGTTTAATTTTCTCTTTTCGGCTCCATGCCCCTCTCAGCAATGCCTTCGTTTTCTGCTCGATTTCTGGCGTTACATAATCTTGCTCACGGATGAGCGTTCCATACCACTCCATGAGTTTATCCCACGAGTCAAGCGATGTGATATTGATGCTGTAGGCAAGGTCCTCGATAGCTGGCATAAACGCCTCTTCACGGAGTGGGGGGACATCACGTATTTCAAATGTATAGGTGCGTGTATAGCGGGTCTCCATGATTGTCGGTTCGGCTCCAACAGCTTGCGGAATGTTAATCTGGTAGTAAACCGTTTTCTTTTTTGGCGTGTGAATAGTAAAACGGTAGTGCAGCACAGGAACCGAGGTTTGAAAGTAGACCTGATGCCAAAATTCGCCCTGCATCAGATGCCCCCGATTGTTGGACGAGTAAGCGTAGTCAATGATGCAATTATCCGACATCTCCGGCATTGAAAAGTGCATAAGGCGAGCATCTACAAACAGTCCCGCTTCGACCGCACTCGGCGGCGGGATATTTTTCACGATGCTCCGCTGATCAAGGTCAACCGCACGACCATCGGAAGTGAGTGTTCGAGCGTGATGAATCGTGATGTCATCGTTTCCGCGCGTGTAAGGTATGCTAACCTTACCAAATTTATGTCCTGTATCATTAAAAATTTTCACAATCCGCCGTGTTGAATAGACATAGCTGCTGTCTTCGTTGACGTTCATCACCTCCGTTTCCCAAAGCACAACCGCGCTATTATCAGGGTAATCATCTGTCTTTGGTGTCTCAGCGAGTAACCCTTCGATCCGCGCTTCATCCGCTTCTGAAATGAAATTATAAGAAATTGAAGTGCGTTGGGATGGTGGTTCGTCAGCCTTGTTAACTTCTTCTGTAAATTCGTCGCTGGGGCGACCCAAGTCCGCTTCGGCTGACACATGGTCAACGAGTGCCGAACGACGCTTTCCAAGATAGGTACTTTGAGCGAGGGTGCCGTCCGAAGCGTTTGGCAGCTCTTTGCGTGAGGCAATCCCATCCCCATTATCGTCAAGGTGGGGATGCTCCGATTGAACAGAGCCATCGTTTTCGTACCACGTTTTCACCCGCTTTTGGGTGTATAGAAACGCCTCTAACAGCGAAATCGCTCCATTGTCGTCCGCATCAGCGGTGCGATCCGAAAAGGCGTCTATGAAGATGTTCCCAAACCCTGAACGCATGTAGCCCTCACGCGCGGAGCAAGCGGTAATAATTGTTCGTCCCTCCTTGCTCACTTGAGAGACGAGGCGCGCGCTGTAGGGGAATCCGAAGATTAAAACCATCTGCTCGGCGGGAATCTGCTCGATGATCGCAGCGCATTCTATATCCTTGATATCCCGTCCGGGGGAGTTGAATTTTAGCCCGCCTCCGGTTTTGGTTGCATGACCCACCATGAAGAGGAGGAACCGATCTCCCAACTGTACCCGCGACTGTAAATCGGCAAAAGCAGCTTCAATACCGACTTTCGTCGATTTCCCATCAATTAGATCTGACTCCTCTCCGCCATCTTCAAACAGAAAAGTGATATGCTCCGGTGCGTAGCCGTATTCCTCAATCAGCAGTTCATGCATTCGCGAGGTCACGTTCCAAAATTCATCGTAAAAGGACTTCTCACCGCCAACGCCGCCAATGATAAGTGCGTAATCCTCGGCAGAGGTGTCCGGTGTGATGAACAGAATGCAGCTCAAAATCAGGCAAACGCCAAAAGCAGAAAGTAAGCAGTTGGGCAGGTGAGCAAAAAAAAGGTAAAATGAATCGTCACGTTTTCTCGTTTTCTCGTTTCCACACTTTCTCCCTCTCATTACGATAACTCCTCCCGAATAAATGTTCCACTTTTTCCGCCAGTCTTTTTCACCAATCGAATATCAGAAATCTCCATCTCTCTATCTACGGACTTGCACATGTCGTAGACTGTCAAACCGGCGACAGAGACAGCGGTCAAGGCTTCCATCTCGACACCCGTTCGCCCGACGGTCTGCACCTCCGCCTCAATTTCGACGCGGTGCTCCGCTTCGTTGATCGATAGATCGACTTTGACGGAGGTCAGCGCGAGCGGATGACAGAGGGGGATGAGATCGCCGGTGCGCTTGGTCGCCATGATGCCGGCGAGACGAGCCACTTCAAGGACATCTCCTTTTGCAAAACCGTGTTCAGCAATTAACTGGAGTGTCTCCGGTTTTGCGAACACATGCCCGCGTGCCACCGCAACCCGCAGCGTTTCCGCTTTCGGCGTGACATCAACCATACGGGCATGTCCTTTTTCGTCAAAATGTGTGAGTTTATTCATTATATTCTCCGCCCGAAACCACTGCCGTCACTCGATCAAACTGTGGCTTGAGTGCAGGATAAAGTGCGCGGTAAATCTGGTAATATTCCTCATAAGCTCTCACATTGTCAGCGTTCGGCTGCGTCGCTGACGTGATTTTGATAATTTCATCTGCTGCACTCTCAACACTGTCGTAAACCCCCGTTCCGACGCCCGCGAGAATTGCTGCGCCAAATGCGGGTCCTTCGGCAATGTTAATCGTGACTAGTTCAGCATTGTAGACATCGGCTTGAATTTGTCGCCAGAGCGAACTCCGTGCGCCGCCGCCCGTGGCGTAGATTCGCTCAATGGGCGTCCCTAACCCACGGATAATCTCTAGCGAATCGCGTAGCGCGTAGGCGATGCCTTCCATCACCGATCGAATCAGATAGGGTTTACCGTGCCGCAATGTCATACCGAAGAAGGTCGCTTTGGCGTTTGCATCCGCGTGTGGCGTTCGTTCGCCGGTGAGGTAGGGCAGAAAGATCAAGCCCTCGCTGCCAACAGGTGCTTCTGCTGCGCCCTGGGTCAAAATCTCATACGAATCAACACCTTCGGTTTTTGCAGCCGCAACCTCTGAGTCACCCAAATTATCGCGAAACCAACGGAATGCGCCGCCGGCTGAAAGTACCACGCCCATCAGATACCACTTGTGCGGGGCAGAATGGCAGAAACTGTGTGCCTGTAGGTTTGGGTCCACTTTGGCTTCATCGGTATGTGCAACGATCGCTCCCGATGTCCCGATACTTGCCGAAACCCGTCCCGCCCTAACAATCCCGTTACCGACTGCGCTACAGGCGTTGTCTGCCCCACCGCCGACGACCGGAGTCCCCGCCAGAAGTCCTGTCAATTCAGCGACCTCAGCGGTAATCTTTCCACAGATATCGACCGACTCGTACACGGGTGGTAGAAGCGCAGGATCGATACCGAGCTTGCACAACACCTCCTCAGACCAACGTCGTTGCCGCACATCGAACAGGAGTGTCCCCGCAGCATCGGAAACCTCTGCGGCGATTTCCCCCGTCAAGCGGAATCGGACGTAATCTTTGGGAAGCAACATTGTGGCTGTCTTGTCCAGAATCTCCGGCTCGTTGTCCCGTACCCAGATCACTTTTGGCGCGGTAAACCCCTCAAGTGCGGGGTTACACGTACTCTGCACCAGCAAATCCTCACCGACAGTCTCTGTGATGTAGTGACACTGCTCGGTCGTTCGCCCATCACACCACAGCATCGCCGGACGTAGGACACGGTGTCCACTGTCCATCAGCACCAAACCGTGCATCTGACCGGAAAGTCCTAGTCCCTTGACTTCCTTAGGCGAAACCTGCGATTCAGCAAGCACCCTTTGGATGGATTTCACCGTTGCCAGCCACCAATCCTCCGGGGCTTGTTCCGCCCATTTCGGATGAGGCGTGTACAGCGGATACTCCTCTAGGGTGCTGGCATGCAGTTGCCCACTTTCATCAACGAGAATCGTCTTCGCCCCTGTTGTTCCAACATCAATGCCGATGAGATATGCCATAGATCATTTCCTGACAACTCACTAGGGAGAATGTCGGACCACACGCCCCGGCAATTGTCCTGTGGGGTTTCCGCCATCAATTACCGGGACACCGTTGACCAACACCCAATTTACGCCGACTGCCGGCTCCACCGGATCTTGCCATGTCGCACGGTCAGCAACGGTCTCCGGGTCAAAGACAACCAGATCGGCAGCCAAGCCTTCGGCGATTCGCCCACGGTCTTTAATCCCAAAACGTGCCGCCGGAAATCCACTCATTTTGTAGACAGCTTCCTGTAGGGACACCAGTTGACGCTCTCTAACGAAGCGTCCAAGATATTGCACAAAGCAGCCGTATCCCCGTGGGTGCGGATGGGGAATATCGTAGACACCGTCGCTAGCAATCATCATTCGCGGATGGACAGCCGTGCGGTCAATTGTCACTTTGTTATCCTCAGGCGGCGTCTGCCAAGGGAAAACAAATGTTTCTATTCCTTCCTCTTCAAGCATCAGATCGTACGCAAAGTCCTCGCGGGACTTACCCACACTCTCAGCAGCTTCTGATAAGGTCATGCCGATGAACCGACCGGAACGGGTATAACCGACAACCTGATCGCCCCGTCCCAATTGTTCTCGGATATGGGGCAGACATTTTTCCCGGACCTCCGACCGCTCCATATTCGCCAGGACCTCTGCGAGACTTCCCGCTTGGAACTCCGCCGGCAGCATCAGCGCGAGATGGGTCATCCCGGCGGGATAGAGATAGGATTCAAAAGTCAGATCAATGTCCTCGCGGTCTACTTGCTCAAGCAACGCAGCACTCTCGTCATCTACCCGTTCATGAGAGATATGGACGGGAATCCCCGATTGTTTGGCGAGCTCGAAGGTTTCTTCCCACGCTTTTTTCCGTCCAAGGATTCGGTAACGGATATGTGCGGCATAGATTGCGCCGTACGAAGCTGCGAGTTTGCACAAAGTCACAAGTTCGCGGAGATCTGCATTGGCACTCGGCTGGTAATCAAGCCCCAAGCAGAGGCAACCTGCACCCGCTTCCAACCATTCACGGGTTGTTTCTACCATGGCATCCAATTCTTCGTCGGTGGCTGGTCGGGGGGCCCACCCCATCGCCCCCAAACGGACCGCACAGTGGGGCACTTGTGGATAAACGTTGGCGGGAGTATTGCCGGGAAAGATGCTCAGATAATCTTCAGCGGTGTGCCAATCGAGGTTGAGTTCCGCATCCCCGACCGCAAACTGCGTATAGCGCCACATCTCCCGCGCTTTGTCCGGCGGAAGCGGTGCCCAGCCAAACCCATCCGGCGCAGTAAGTTGGGTGGTCACACCCTGACGGACGGCACCCAGTCGATCTCGACCACCCACTAGTGAAATTTCCGAATGGACGTGGACATCAATGAAACCGGGACTTATGACCTGTCCTGCTGCATTGATACGCTGGCTTGCCTGTGCGGAATCTAATTTTCCGACGGCGGCGATCCGGTCATCAACGACACCGACATCGGCGGGGAAAGGCTCGCGCTCGCCTGTGCCATCGACAACCTTTCCGCCATGAATAATATAGTCAAATTGCATCAAGTATTCTCCATTACTGGGTTGGGAAGATTATCCTGCTAGCTGTTCCCAACTCCTATAAATTCAGATTTTCGGTTGACAGAGAAAGATGGATCGGGTATGATGTTTTTAGGCTTAAACATAAATACAAGTTGCTTTGAATCCCGATTGCAGCATCGGGGAGGAGAAATGCACGAATGCACAATAAATTTCATTTTTTCGGTCTCTTTATAAAACTCTTTCTGATTGGCATCATTTTTGGTGGGTGCGATGATGCGGGCTCAGGTGGAAGTGGATCGGTCAGCCTGCTCAGGGGTGAGCCTGTGATTTTGGACTCTGCCCTCGCAATTAATGTCAGCGATGATCGTCCGGATGGAATCGCCGACACTTTTTTTGACACGAGCGATCGGATTTACTTATGGATCTTTTGGGTAAACGTCAAAGGACGGCATACGGTTGAAGTCAACTGGTTTTCGCCGGAGGACGACATAGACGCCCCACCCTTCCGAGAGGACCAGGAAACCTTCACCTCCTCAACGGGAGATCAGATTACTTGGTTCTTTATAAACGCTCCTTCAGGTAGCTTTGTCGAGGGTGAATGGTTTGTCGAAATCTTTCTAGACGGGTTGTTCGAGCGGAGCCATGTGTTTGACGTCAGACGCTGACGAGAACATGAAATATGATGCGGTTTGAGCTCGCAAACGAACCTTTAGAGGTTTCATCAGATTTCTAGCACCACAACCCAACCGTTACAACAGTTCCCGACCAACAATCAGACGATATGCCTCCAGATATTTTTCGCTGGTTTGACGGATAACCTCTGCTGGCAATTCAGGTGCCGGAGGCTCTTTGTTCCATCCAACATCACTCAGATAATCACGAACATACTGCTTGTCAAAGCTGGGTGGAGAGCTGCCGGGTTTATATTCGTCCTTGGGCCAGAAGCGGGATGAATCGGGGGTAAAGACCTCATCAATGAGAATGAGTTGACTGTCAATCTGCCCAAACTCGAACTTGGTGTCGCAGAGGATGATTCCGGACTTTTCGGCATGTTCGCTTGCGGCTTCAAACAGCGCGAAACTGGTCTGGATAATCTTTTCGGACAACTCCTTTCCAATCTCCGCCTCCATCTCTGCGATTGAGATGTTCTCGTCGTGTTCCCCTTGCTTCGCCTTCGTGGAAGGGGTGAAGATGAGTTCTGGCAAACGTTCTGATTCCACTAGCCCTGCCGGCAGCTTTTCCCCGCATACCGTTCCATCCTGTTTATACTCGGACCACGCAGAGCCCGCGATGTATCCCCGCACGACGCATTCGATATCAATTCGATTTGCCTTCCGCACGAGCATTGACCGCCCTTCAAGCACTTCTGCATCAGCCTGTAGCACGTCAGGATACTGCGAAACATCAGTGGTGATGATGTGATTATCGACGATTAATCTTGTGTAATCAAACCAGAATTCAGAGAGTCCAGTCAGGATTTGTCCTTTATACAGAATCCCATTCGGCAATACAACATCGAACGCCGAAATCCGATCCGTTGAGATAATTAATAATTGCTCACCGAGGTCATAGAGATCTCGGACTTTACCTCTGTTAGCAAGAGCAAGATTCGTTAGGCTTGTTTCTGTGATAGCATTTTGTGACATTTGAAATTCCTTATGAGACTTGTAGTTCCTACTTAGAAGTTAGTTCAAACTCTGTTTGACTACTGATTGTGCCCAAAGTTGAAGCAAAAGCATTATACAGAGCATGCACAAATGCTTTATTACTTGCAACGCTAGTAAAAATTACTTTTTTCTCGCATAGATCTAGCCTTAAGAACCTGTTTTAAAAAGAAAAAGGCTATTCAAAAGTTAATGTTTATGTTAAACCATTAGAGCAGTAAACTACTGACCTAATGAAAGGCCTAAACATGACTACACCAAAGTATCCTACAGATTTGACCGATGCCCAGTGGGACAAACTGTTACCCTATTTTCCAGAACCTTCACCCATAGGTAGACCTCTCAAGTGGGAGATGCGCTCAATTATCAACGCTATTTTCTATATAGTCAAATCAGGGTGTCAGTGGCGAATGTTGCCGCGTCACATGCCACCGTGGCAAACGGTCTATTCCCACTTCAGAAAGTGGAAAACTTTAGGGACATGGGTTATGATTCATCAAGCACTTCACGAGCAAACCCGTAGTGATATTGGCAAATCCCCGTCACCGACCGTAGCTATCATTGACAGCCAATCGGTCAAGACGACCGAACTGGCAGATAGTAGAGGGTTTAATGCGCACAAGAAAGTCAAAGGTCGTAAACGCCATATAGTCACCGATACAATTGGCATTCCATTGGGAGTCAAAGTCACTGATGCCAATGTCAGTGATAATCGAGTCGCAATAGAGTTACTAAACGAGGTCTTTAGTTGGCAGATAACGATTCAGTTAGTCTGTGCTGATGCTGGCTATCGCGGAGAATTAGGCGACTGGCTATATTTAACGCATCAGTGTCAATTGGACATTGCTCCATCTCTTGGGCAATCGGGATTTGTGGTCGTCCCATTACGTTGGATTGTGGAGCGCACCTTTTCTTGGTTCGGTTGGTTTCGCCGATTGACTTTGGACTATGAACGCTCGGCTGAGACCGCTGAGGCTATGGTGTATATTGCTTCCATTTACTTGATGCGGAACCGCATCAAATGACTTTTAAAACAGGTTCTAAGATTCGTTCTTCTGCCAGATAATTTTTTGCTGTCTCAATTTCAAACTCAACCCAAGTAGATTTTTGAACAACAGATTCACTACTATAGATCAAAACAAAATAATCTGACGAGCAAATTCCCTCCTTTATCTGTTTATGCAGGTTGCCGTTCAGATCGAGGTGTTCTTTATCTATCCATGGCATATAGCCATCAGATTTCAGTTGTTCTGTTATACTTTTTACGACCGGTTCATCCACCCAAGAATAGCTGATAAATACTCGCTCTTTCATGTCTATGATCTTCCTGAAGGGGGCGACGACGGACTTGGAGTGTTATCAATCTCATCTGCTCTCGCTTGATTTCTTATGTTTTCAATCTCAGTGGCATAAGTTATTCGGCGTTCTTCAGAAGATTTCCCAAAACTATCAGGGTCATATTTCATGCGCCGGACAGTGGTATAGACAGCAGATTCGTGCAATCTATAACGCTGAGAATTTGTCTGAGATTTAAATACAGAATGCAAACCGTAGATGATTGCAGCAAATGCAGCCATGATCTGAACCAATAAACCTGCCTTAGATGAACCATCAATATATGTCACCAGATAAGGAATGGACAAAGCTACGATAGTAGTCCAAAACACAGCATAATAATGGAACCAGCCGTAATGCCAAACTCGTTTTTGCCAAATACGAAGAACCGGGATTATCTGTTTATAGTGCTCTTCCAACCACAACTTGAGATCCTCTTCAATAAATAGTGCATCATCAAATTGCTTTTTGTTAGAATTGACATCCACACCTTTGTTATCAGGTGTTATCAGGATCAGAATCTGTTTCCCCAATCTTAAACCGCGGTCTCATTCGTATGGCAATCAAGACAGCAGAAAGAATTACTAAAATCAGGAATACTATTATAACGCAAGTTGCTAGTTGTGGTGCCGCTGCCTGTCTGAATCAGGATTCTCTGGATTGAAGGATTTACAGGATCGGTACTGTGAAACGACCCATAACACAAATGGAGCCAATCGGTATGACTATGTACATTGTACACCCCTACGATTCAGAGGTTTGTCAGGTCTATGACAGGTGAAAAAAAATGATTTCAATTCCCTTAGGAGTTACGCACTTCAGCTTGCAGCAGCGCAATTTAGTGAGCGGATGTAGGGAACGCAGATCTGCGTTCCCTACGAAATCGTGGATTTACGGTTTGGTAATGTTTGAGGGCAACCACAAGTTTCCTAATCCCGATCTATCGGGGGTTGCCCCTACGAGGCTTTGAACGTTCAACTGCGTAAATCCTATGTAATATCGTCTAAGTTACGCTACGCCATTTGCTACGTGGCGCGAAAGGTGTAGCTTCAACATTTTGTGAAGCTATCTCCCTCAATCCTTCTTCGTGGTTTTTGAGGTAGACTTTCCGCTAGATTCTGAGCTAGATTTCGGTGGATCTGGCCACGGCTTTGGAGGTTTCACCTTTGCGATCCGATCTTCGTTCAGAGGTTTACCCTTGGAATCCCCCTTACTTCTAGACATTTTTCGCCTCCGGTGTCTGCATCTCTCCATGTTGCCCATTGGTGACTAAAATTGAGCAGAGCCATTACGTAACCACATCCTCAAAAACAGACAAGCAATATGTCCAGTATTCGATTGCGTATTCTTTGACCTCCTCAGGTTGACCTGCCACCTCCATATAACCCCGAATCCAACTAAGTAATAGGTCTTGAGATGCCTTTTTGACGGTGCCGTATTCTATATCATAAGCGATATTGTGAAAATTGTCCAAATCTTCTTCATCTAGGTGGAAATCAACCTCGCGATAGAGGGCTAAATTCACCATCAGCGCAATTGTAATTTGGCGGGCGGCATCGCAATCGGTGTCTGGCGGATAGTCAACGGCGAAAATTTCCTCTTGTGGCAATGCTTGGAGGTAGTTGAATCGGCGGTTGATATAGTCTAGCTGCTGATTGGCAACGTTGATGTCGGCGAGACCCATCAAGGACCGGGGGTTGGCGGATAGCTGATTAAGTGAAATCTGTGCGGCATCAATCGCGAGTTTCCGCTCGATAATCAATTCCATAAAATCGCTTTCCCATTCATTATAAGCGGGGATCTTCTCTTGCTCGACAGTTTGCATCGCCGGTGAGATGAGGACGGCTTTTTCAAGTGTATTTCGGGAACGTTCCACCAACTTATCAACGAGCGTATTGCCGATTTGGAAGAATTTAATCAGCCGATTGCTGTTTAGTAGGCGAACCGATTTGTCGAGAACACCTTCGCAACCGTATTCTAGTCCCAAGCTGGTCAGCACAAACGCTTCTTGGATCTGCCCTCGAATCTCCGCGCCCGAGGAGAGGTCTTCCACTTTGATCGCAATCAACTTTTGAGCCAAGGAGGCAATATCTTGGTGAATTTTGTCCAGACGTGCAGGTGAAATCCGCCCCGTCTGTTGTCCATGCTCGAGTGTTTGAGCGAGAAATGATCGACTATCGTAATGGGTCAGTGCGCCAGCTTCAAGCATCTTCTGATTCCTCGTCGACTTCAGATACCTCCTTGTCCTCTAAATTAAGTTGATCGAGGTCTACTTTTTCGAGTATCTCTGCTTCGGTGATGTCAATGCCAGCTGCTTTATCGCGCTCCCTGACTCGCTCTTCCTGTTCCTCTTTCGCGCGGTCAAGCGACCCCCAGAGTTCCTCACCTAACTCATCTTCCCGATCGAACCCAAAGAGTTCATACAGCACACGAACGAACAGGTCGGCATCCGCTTCCCAGATTGCGTCCATGATTGCCCTCGCCCGTTCATCTGAGTAGCCAATACCCGGCGTTGACGGATCGACCAATCCCTCCTCAATAAACAGCGCTTTGAATTCCTCGTCCATCTCAACGCGCCGACGCAGCAGGCCACCGAGAATGCCCACATCAATTTGGGAGAGCATCTCTCCAAGTTCATCGACTTCGCATTCGGACAATTCAAAGAGCCATAAATCGAGCGTTTTTTCATCGAGCGTGCCGTTACGCCACAAAACGAAATCCATCATTTCTTCAAACTGATCGGACGACAAACACGGCAATAGGGCAGACGCTGTTCCCGTACCAAGCCTTGTGTCCAAGATCTGCAACACATCTTCCATTGGACTCATCTGGATTAACTCGGTACAGTCTGGGGCAAGATAATATAATTCCTCTCGCGCCTTAGCGTCTCGTATGGAGGCGATGACTTCCAGTTGCTGGTCTATTGTGTAACCTTGAAACAGCACTTCAGCCGTAGTCACCGGCATTTTTAGTAGTTTCTCGGCTTCAAGGTGTGGGCTGATGAGCCTTGCACTACTCACACTCATATCTCCCTCATTGGTTGGAAATCTCAATAGTTCTCTCGAACGAAATTCAGGTTCTTTATTGCCGAAGCTGTCGGATCACCGTTTGCCGGTGTTTCGAGGACAAACCAGCCGTCATAACCAATTGCGTGGGTGGCTTCGATAACCGCAGGAAAATCGACTCCACCTTCGCCGGCGTGGCTTCCCGTGGTGTCTTTGATGTGCATCTGTGCGATAGCGTTTCCAAGCTGACGAATCTCTTGGGCAGCGTCGTATCCGAGCCCCGTGGCATTGCCCATATCGTAATAGACACCAACCGCCGGGGAGTCAACTTGATCGAGAATCTGTTGGTGATCGTCAGCGGTTAACGTCGATTCCAACGCGAGACAAACGTTATGTTGTTCCGCTGTCGCTGCAGCAGCCTTCACCCCGTCAATGAAACGTGGCGACGTTATATGCTCCGTTTCAATCTTGCCATCGCCGAAGAACGGCACAAGAATGACATACGCCCCGAGTTTCGGACAAACCGCCGAGAGGTGTTGTAACATTGCGATTCCTTCGGCTCGCGTTGCATCGTCTGGGTGGGCAAACGTATATGCAGTGAAACCACCCGGCGAGAGTGCCGGTGTTTCAATGCCAGTCGCTTCGGACAACGCTTTGATGTGGTCTACACCGGACTCGCTCCAAAGTGGGTGCTCACGATAACTGGCACCGATACATATTTCAATGCCGTCAAATCCAATCTCTTTCGCTTTGCCGAATACCTCTTCAAAGGGCAAACCTAACATACCATCTCGGATGCCAACTTTCATATTTCGCTCCTGCAAGGATAATTCATGATGGGAAGGGACTGCTTCTAAAATCGCTGGCGATATGATACCATTTTTGAATTATAACTGTCAAGAAACGTATCTGAGAAACCTTCCGAAGGTTGGTTTGGCAGACGATTTTCGATTGCCCACTGCTTAAACCTGTGCTATCATAACGGAAAGGCAAGAAGGCAAAGACACACGATGGATTGGAGAGGAAATGTTTCTTATGAAACAGCAGATTTTTTTGACCTATTGCCTGCTTTTTATTTTAATTGGAAACACCATAGGACAACGGGTGAAAATTGATCCGGCGGAGGTTGAGAAAATGATGCAGTTGCCTCAAGACGATTGGTTAAATCTAACACTGATGGGCACGAAAATTGGGTATGCCCATATCTATATGGAGAAATCAATATATGAAGGCGAGGCTGCCATTCGGGTGCGTGTTGACATGGTGATGGACCTCAAGCGCACTGGCACCGGACTAAGATTCACGACAACGCGAATCTCGTACGTCGGTATGGATCTCGTCCCCCGCTACTTTATCACCACCTCCAATGAAACAGGACAAGAGAAACGGGTTGAGGGACGTATCAGAGATAATGTTGCTTACCTAGAGACAAGTCTTGCAGGAAAAATAACTCACAGCGAGACACCTATTTCAACCGATACGATTTTTGAAGGGATGATTAGTTACTTTCTTCTACAACGCAGTATTCGGGTCGGTGATGCGCATACCTTGCATGTCTTCAATCTAGACCTCATGAAGCCCGTGAAAACGGAGGTCAGCGTCCTTCGAGAAGACCAGATCGAATTCGACAGCAAGATGGAGCCGGTTTATGTCGTCAATTATACGATGGACATTATGGGAGGCCTCACAACAACTCAGTGGTTGGGACACGATGGCACAACGTATCGGATGGAGGTCGGGCTGATGGGGCTAAAAATGGTTCTGGCGAAGACCGATATGCAAACAGCACTCGGCGAATCAGGAGAAGTTGATGTTATCCTGAATACAAAGATTTTCGCCCAAGGGGAACACCCAACTCCCCATGCGCGTCGTTTCAAAGCGCATTTACGGTTGACCGAGGGGCAATTGGACAAAGCAGTGATGATTGATAGCCGTCAGAAACTGAAGGTTGATAATGACCCACGCCATGGAGCGGTCGAAATCAACGTACCCGTGATTAATCAAGCGGAAACGCCGAACCTGCCGATACAGAACCAATACGACAATGAGGAACTCACGCAATTCTTGAAATCAACCGTGTATATCCAAACGGAACATCCAGCGATTCAGGCGAAAGCTATTGAAGTGATTGATGGGGAGATTAATGCTTGGAAAGCCGCACAGAAACTGTGTCGATGGGTGTATGAAAATATTCATGACAAGAACCTAAAAATTGGGTTTGGCTCGGCGTTACAAACGTTAGAATCGCTGGCGGGAGATTGTACGGAACATACAGTCCTAATGATTGCAATGGCACGCTCCGTTGGTATCCCTGCGCGGGTTTGTGCAGGGCTTGTGTTTCAAGGCGATGCTTTCTATTACCATTTTTGGCCCGAAGTGTATGTAGGCGAGTGGGTAGCGATGGAGCCAACGCTTGGTCAAATCCAAGCAGATGCAAACCATATTCAACTCGCCGGCAGCGAGTTGGAATCCGACTCTATGCTGGAGTTCGGCGAAGGGGTGATGCGGACCCTAAATCAGCTTGAGATCGAGGTGCTTGAGTGAAACTTGGGAGGAAATTTCCCAACCGAAAAGCATGGCGGCTATGTTAATAGGAAATCAAAAACCGGAACCGGTATCGGCGGTTCATTTACACATCACGTCTCACGCATCACGTCTCACATTTTACACACTTCTAATCTTCTGGCTTTCCGTCGCTGTTGCCGCCGCCAAATCTCCGCTGCAAATTATCCAAGCAAGCACGGATAGTCTCCTCATCAAATTTGAGGCACCGACGCTGCAATTCAACTCTCAAGAAATCAATGGACGTACCTTCGCGAGGATCTCTTTCACAGGGGCAAGCCTCACGACGGAGGTGGGACGCCCCAGTCTACCTGTTTACCCACAGTTAATTGGCATCCCCATTGATGCTTCACCGCATGTTACTGTGATTGATTCCCGGCTTGAAGTCCGTCAAACTGAGCGCATTATCCCCGCTCAACCATCGAGTCTCGTCAACTCCCAACCGACGCTCATCATGGACATGGACTTTTATAGACGGGATCGCTCCCAGCCAACCAAACTGGTCGAAGTAACACCGCTTGGACTTATTCGTGGACAGCGGGTTGCACGACTCCAGATCCAGCCGATTCAGTATAACCCCGCCAGATCGCAGCTCAAAATCTATCACGAGTTATTAATCCGAATCAACTTCAATTCTGCACCCACCCAATCCTATCAAGGCTCAAAGCGGCTTGCTACTCCTTCCCGCGTCATAGAACGGTCACAGGCTTTTGAGCAACTCTTTCAGACAAAGCTACTCAATTATAATCAGGCGAAGACATGGCGACGTTCACCCCAAAATGTTGCAGCTGCCCCGGCGGCGCAACACGTCAGTAACCCTTTAGACAGATATAAAATCCCGATTAGCCGAACAGGAATTTATAAAATAACATACAGCGAACTCAGACGCGCCGGTGCCAATCCTATGGATATTGAACTTGAGACCCTTAAAATGGAGAACCGTGGACGACGGGTCGGTATTTATATCTTTGACCACGATACAGACGGCAGGTTCGATCGGGACGAGTCAATCGTGTTTTACGGGCAAGCACCAATCGGAGATAGGTTTACTGAAACAAACGTATATTGGTTGAGTTGGGGTGGTGTTGGTCGTTCACAGGTCAGTGTTAGAGACGCTGCCCCAAAAACGTCGGACGCGCCCATCCCGTTTGCTTTCAAGAAAACTGAACACTTTGAACAAGATCGCAAGTATGACCGGCTGCTTGATGTGAAATCTGAACAGGCAGATCACTATTTCTGGGAAAGCCTGACGGGTGGGGCGGATAGTAGATTCAGCCAGAAGGACTTCCCGATTCAACTACCTCATATAGTACGAGCGCAAATAAACCGGGCTGCTGAGATTCGGGTTAAGTTTCAAGGGGCATCGTACGAAAGGAACGCCAGACATCAGGCGCGCATTCTGTTTAACGGCGCACAACTTGGACAAGTTGCTGAGTGGCGGCAGCAAGCCGCACCTCTGGTTGTGCGTAAAATTGAACCGCAGCGGTTTGTCCGCCGAGAGGATACGGATGTTCTGAGGATTATAGCCGAAGACCGCAACGGCACATCGGCAGGCGAACCCGATTTTTATCTGGATTGGTTTGAAGTCGATTATTGGCACACCTTTGAGGCGTCCGAAGGAGTGCTTGCGTTTAACTCGGAAACCGAACCAAGAAGAACCGGACGCGTTCAGTACCGCGTAACAAACCTTCATCACCCCGATGTTGATGTATATCGGGTCCATGATGGAAGTATTGTTGCAAAACTCATTAACGGTCAGGTTGAACGCAAGGACGGGAATTTCCAACTAACCTTCGAGGATAATGTGACATCGCCAACCGGCTACTTTGCGGTTGAACGAGAGCGATATGCTCAGGTGGATCACATTGCCGCCGCCAAACCGTCAGCAGTAAGCAATCCCGCAAACCAAGCGGATTACATCATTATCGCTCACAGCGACTTTATAGATGCCATCCAGCCGCTCGCAGCCTTTCGGCGGTCACAAGGTTTATCTGTTATGATCGTTGATGTCGAAGCGGTGTATGATCAGTTCAACCACGGAATTTTCAACCCCATCGCCATCCAGAAGTTTTTGCGTCACACCTACAACCATTGGCATGCTCCTAAGCCGACATACGTTCTGTTGGTCGGCGATGCGCACTATGACTATAAAGGGGCAATTGTCCAGCTATATCGGGATGCACTCAACAGGGACTACGACCTCTACCCAATCTACGTGCCAACGTTTCACGGTTGGGCACCGGCGAGTGGGGAAACCGCGATGGACCACCGTTTTGTCACCGTCAGCGGTGATGATTTGCTGCCGGATATGTTTATCGGGCGACTCCCGGTACAGTCACCACACGAATTGGAGGATATGGTAAAAAAGATTATCAATTATGAGGCAAAGCGGCAGCCCGGCTTATGGCAGGGCAGGCTGATGCAGGTCGTGGATAACGAGGTGGACAACGCCGGGGACGACATTTTTGAGCGAGCGAGCAAGCAACTTATTGAGGAACATATTCCTGTCGGCTACGATACCCGCAAGGTGTACCTGCGACAGATTGGGAGTCCAGAACGCACTAACCAAGCCATTCTGACGACAATTGATGAGGGCGTCCTCGTCCTCGAATACTCGGGCCACGGTGGCGCCCAAACGTGGGCGGATGAGGGCATCTTCCGAATCGCGGATGCAGAGGGATTGCGAAATGTGCATCTGCCATTTATTATCACTACAACGTGTCTCAATGGGCAATTCGATCAGCCGCTGCAATTCGGGCAACGCAGTTTAAGCGAGCAATTTCTTATGGGCAGCACCGGTGCCATCGGTGTCTTGAGCGCGACCCGTTTGACCTATGCAACAATCAATGCAGAATTCGATAAAAATCTTTTTACCTCCATCTTCACCGTTAAACCTTCAACACTCGGTGCAATCATCGCCGATGCAAAAACGCAATTTATGATGACTGCACCACAACTGTGGATCCCCGGCGTAACGCAGTACACCCTCTTCGGCGATCCAGCGACACGCCTCGCTGTGCCAGAACTGGAGATTCAAGTCGAGTTGGAGAGAGTTGCGGTCGATCCAAACCAAGAGCTAATCATTCGTCATAATGTTGTTGGTCAGCATCGAGTTTCGCCGATTACAGGAGCAATAGAGTTTCGCAAGACGACCGATTTCAGCACAGGAACAATGTCGGCGCTAGCAATATTTGCCAACGACCTAGATGATGATTTGACCAACGATCTTCAGCAACAACGGAATAACATTCAAGTATGGCAGGGCGACTTTGGAGCGATTCGCATTCCGATCCCAGAAGATGTCCCCTCCGGAAAGGGTACTGTTCGCCTCCTCGCTTTTGACGATCGGCGAACAGCGGTGGGAGGGGTGAAGTTCTGGACGTATCAACCCGTTATCCTTGAAGTCCGCGAAGATATTGATCTACTCGCCAACACGCTGAATCTTTCCGTGTTGATAACGGACAATGAAGGACCCGCAGGGCTGAAGTCAATAGAAGTGGTTTGGAGTGACACTGTAGAATCCAAGGAACGCACGGCGGGGATGATGCCTCATCCAGCATCGCCCACCCCTGCGGTGAAGGGTGGCCGGTGGTACAAACTACAAACCGCAATTCCCCTGCCGAAAGGCGGGCAGACGGTGCAGTATCAAATCGTAGTGACCGACCACACCAACCACACTATCAGGACCGACAAAAAATCACTCAGGGTGCCTGAAGGGGCAAATATTGCCATCGCTTCGGCAGCAATCGCTCCCCTCCGCTACACCTTTTCAAAGGAGAAGAAAGCCCATACACTTACCGCCAAACTGGTCAACGATGGCGGACAACAGGTCGATGTAGCCATCGAAGTTTGGTTCGCAGAAGGAGATCCGGATCAGGATGGGGATGGTCAAATTGACCCTGAAGCAGAGGTACTTGGGCGTGTCTTAGTCAGAACCGATGCGTGGTATTCGAGGGCGACTTATCTACAAGAGACGACAGCGACGTTAATCCTCGCTAAACCGTTGTCCACCGGCTCCCATCAGATCTACGTCTTCGCGGATCCAGAATTGCCCGACGATGACCATGCGGATGGGGTTATTGGCAAGCTTGATGAGCCACGCTCGTTTGATAACAAAGGGTCCCGATCTTTCGTGGTCAACGAATTTACCTTGAAGACTGATGAAGAACTCACCGCGTTCAGCTTGGATCGGGTATTCGACGTTGTATTCCCAATCGGAGCTGCGTCTGGATCCAAAACAACGTTCTCCATCAATACAATCGAACCGCCCATCTCATTTCAAACCGACCTTCGTTTTGTCTCACTTCCTCGTCTGCCGGCATTGCAAGGCGACGCATACCAAGTTGAATTGCACTCCGAGGCGGAGCGGTTGGCCAAACCTGCGACACTCAAGTTCCGTTTCGATATAGACGCTTTGACGAATCACTTGCAGACAAATTGGGGACTGAATCCCGGAGCGGTGGAATTTAACCCCACATTACAAAAAGAGGTCGAAAATCTCGCGATCTATCAGTGGCAAGCGGGTATTAACGCTTGGAAGCGGCTTCCCTCCGAGATACTGCGCGACAATACTGGAAACTTGATTTCGGAAAAATTTGTGACATCAACACAAGTCGAAAACATAAGCGTTCAAAAATTGCAAACCTCTCATATTCGTGTCGATCCAAGCCTTACACCGGCAGGGAAATGGGCAATTCTTCTCCTTGATGCAGATCGGTATCGCGTCTTGCTTCAGCGAAAAGGCAAAAAAGGAATCGAAGAACTCAAGCAAATCGGGCGCGTCGGTCAGTTTTTCAGAGATGAAGGATTGGGGATTGAGTTAGAGATCCCCCGACTTGGGGAAACAGATGTCCTAGGCAGAAATTTGGTCTTCAAATTCGGCGACGTATTGACCTTTGAAACCGATGTCAGTCCAAACGGAGATGTACAACTTTCTGCACTATGGAGTACCAACCGTGGCAAAGGTTCTGCACATGTGAACATCAGGACGAAAAACCAGATCGTCGGCAAAGGAGACCAGTCCGACGTTAGCGATTGGCTGATTTTCTTCCGGGATAGCGAGCACTTTGAACTACGAAATGCGCTAAACGAGTTGGCACTCCATACGACGGGAAATCCCGCTGTGGGAACGGTTAATCACCTTTTGATTCTTGACAACCTCGGAATTGAGGTGCTCGTTACGAGCCCGATCGACTTGGGCTTTGAAGGCACCGATAACCCATCTTTCGAGTTTGGAGACAAGTTTAAGTTCAGAAAGACAACTGTGGGCATTGTCTCCGCCAAGACAAGGGAGCTCTTCACTTTTGCGCTGATGGCGAGTTCAGATCGGGAGCCTCCCAAAATCCAACTCTGGGTGGACGGAGAGATATCTAGACCCGGCACCACCATTCCACCCCGTCCGCAAATCTCTCTCCTCTTGACGGATGCAAACGGGGTGGATTTGGATAGCTTCAGCCTATCAATGAGCAAGGACGAAGGAACGTTTGAAACAATTAAAGATCTTGAGATTGGGGGTGGGCAGGTGACATCAGTTTCCATCCGCTACAAGCCAACACTGTTCATCGGCAGCTATCGTTTCAGAATCAGAGCAACCGATCTCACCGGGAATACGCTCGGCGGCGAGGGCAGATTCCGTGAATTTACCTTCTCTGTGGTGGAGCAACCCGACCTTGAACAGCCAACGGTTGAAATCCGCGTCAACGATGAAATGTTAACGGATGGAGAGATTATACGTGAACAACCGAAATTTGAGGTTCTGATTGCTGATGAAGATGAAATCAGCCCAACAACGATTCAATTTGCCTTCGGTTCAACAACCAATCCGCTGTTTCCACTACCTGAAGACCGCTACGAACTTCAGTTCGATGTCGTCCAACCAACGCAAGCGCGAATCACCTTTGAGCCTGATCTACCAAATGACGAGTATCAACTCCAAGTCCTTGCAACAGATATCAGTGAAAACAGGGTCGAGTCGCAAATCTATCATTTCCACTTTGAGGAGGCTGTATCCATCACTCGCCTATTAAATGTGCCGAACCCCATACGCACCAATACGGTTTTCACCTATAACCTTGCACAGGCACCAGACCAAGTCACAGTCAAGATTTATACTGTGAGCGGTAGGCTCATCCGGACAATCGAAGACGCCTCAGCAAGACGGGGCTACAACGAAACGGATTGGGACGCTCGCGATGAGAATGGTGAACGTTTGGCAAATGGTGTCTACTTCTACAAAGTGATTGTTGAAACAGATGGGCGCAAAATCGAAAAGATCGGACGATTGGCAATTTTGCGCTAACGATGTGAGCCAATCTTTGAATTGCCGAATCAAGGTCCAGTCTTGAAGTTTTGACCCATTTCTAACCATTTGCTTTTTCTTGCGCTTTGTCACAATCTTCCGTTCTAAAACCCCGTCCTTTAAGCGTCTTCGTCCCGATTTATCGCGGGCGGGGATACAGAACGGCAAACCCCTTGGTTAGTCAAAAAATCGTTGAACTTATAGGTGAAAAATGGTATAATCCCCATCAGAAACGGACTCACCCTTGAAAACTATGAGCAATCGTTTTCCCACTCTCCGACGGGAGCGTGTTGTGGTATGTCCGTCTCGTCAAAGTTGCCCGTGAGGGCAGTGGGCAGGGCGTTGTCCATTGCGTTAGCGATATGTAAGACGGACTTCGGTTCGCAGTCGTGTTTGACCGCACAATTAAGCAACCTATCGGGATGGGACATAAGAATCCCCACCCTTTAGGGTGTGGGAGTACGTCAAAATGTATTGGTTTTTTATCGAATCTTCCGTTCTGTATCCCCGTCTTTTAAGGCGAGGATACAGAACGGCAAATTCCGTTAGTTAGTCAAAAAA
This sequence comes from Candidatus Poribacteria bacterium, assembly GCA_965247655.1. Classification (GTDB taxonomy): domain Bacteria; phylum Poribacteria; class WGA-4E; order WGA-4E; family PCPOR2b; genus PCPOR2b. The sequence goes on from OZ252032.1 coordinate 5,195,107, forward strand.
GGTTGATTTTGCAGGTGAAAAAACGCTGCAATTAACATCTACAGGGTTGGGGCATCAACCCTCGAAGGAGAGGACATAAGACCATCTTCGGATGGCGGTTCTTGTTGATAGCGCAATTACCGTTACTGAAGGACACAACAATCCCCCTCCTTCAGGGCGGGGAGTATGTCAAACAATTTGTGGTCAGGTCATAATGAGCTCAAATACTTCGCTTATTCTGAACTATGAAAACATCTCCGAAGCTACAATCAACCGTCTCTCTTTGTACTCCCGACTTTTAGCAACGCTTGCACTCGAGGGGGTTACAGTTGTGTCTTCAAAGGAGTTATCCGGACGCACCGATTTTACAGCGACTCAAATCCGAAGGGACTTAGCCTATTTTGGGCAATTCGGGAAGCGAGGAATCGGCTATGAGGTTACTGCGCTCAAACAAGCCGTTGACAAGATTCTGGGCGTTCATGTCTCTCGAAAAGTTGCGCTTATCGGTGTCGGTAACTTGGGGAGTGCCTTATTGGGGCATCGCGTACTGCGGGAGCACAATTTTGAGATTGTCGCGGCATTCGATAATGATTCGAGTAAATGGGATCGGGGCATCAATAACGTTGTGATCCAGAACATTGAGGAACTTCCCGAAACCGTACAATCTAAGCAGATTGAAATTGGCATCATCGCTGTGCCACTCCATGCAGCGCAGAGTGCGCTAGACTCCCTAATCTCGGCGGGTATCAAAGCGATTCTTAACTTTGCGCCAGCGCACCTGACCGTTCCGCGTCATATTAAACTGAGGAACGTTGATTTATCTATAGAACTTGAAGGACTTTCTTACTTTTTGCAGCATCAAGCACTATAAGGAATAATTATGAGTCACTTTCCGATTTATCGTCCGAGACGGCTTCGTGCTAACGAGAACCTCCGGCGGCTTGTTCGCGAAACACAACTTTCCGTTGATGACTTAATCTATCCGATGTTTGTCGTCCACGGGGTTGATGTTGCATCGGAGATTCCATCAATGCCGGGGTGTTACCAATACTCGGTCGATCGGCTCGTCCGGGAAGCAAAGGAATTGGCAGCCCTTCGTATTCCGGGCACCCTCTTATTCGGAATCCCGGAATCCAAAGATCCAGTCGGCTCCGAAGCCTACGCTGACGATGGGATTATTCAGCGTGCCGTGCGAGCGATCAAGGATGCAGTCCCTGAGCTGCTCGTGATGACCGATGTTTGCCTCTGCGAATATACAGACCACGGACATTGCGGTGTCATCCATAAAGGGGAAGTACTGAACGACCCGACGTTGGAGTTGTTGGTCAAAGAGAGTTTGTCCCATGCCCGCGCCGGTGCGGATGTGATCGCCCCGTCTGATATGATGGATGGACGGGTCGGTGCAATCCGTGAGGCGTTGGATGAAAACGGATACGATCAAACCCCTATCATGGCGTATTCCGCAAAATATGCGTCCGCGTTTTACGGTCCCTTCCGGGAGGCTGCAGAATCCGCCCCCCAGTTTGGCGATAGACGTGCGTATCAGATGGATCCACCAAATGTGGAGGAAGCGTTGCGGGAGGTTGCCTTAGACATTGAGGAAGGTGCTGATATCCTCATGGTCAAGCCTGCGCTGTCCTATCTTGATGTGCTCAGTCAGGTAAAAACGCATTTTCAGGTGCCTGTTGCTGCGTACAACGTGAGTGGGGAATATTCAATGATTAAAGCCGCGGGACAAAACGGCTGGATCGATGAAAAGCGGGTTGCGCTTGAGGTGCTCACCAGCATCAAGCGTGCTGGCGCAGATATAATCTTGACTTACTTTGCAAAATCGGTTGTGGAGTGGCTTGAAGAATGACAAATGACTCAAGATGAAATGGTCAACCAAAACCTGGACCTCCTTGCGGATTTTATGAACGATACCTTTGAACCTCCTGATATTGATGCGACGTTCAGGCGATGACGAACTTCCATTGACACTCGGTACCAGAGCTGACACTGAGGATTAGGTTTTCAGCGTCCAAGATATACACACCCGATTTTGAGGAGCTTATTCGATGTCAAACGAAGTCAGAGAAGAAAGAGAATCAGTTGAAGGCATGTCGATTCCAGCCTACTTTGATCGGTATGTGACCAGTGAATTCCGTGCGTTGGAGAAGCAAATTGACGCATTTAAGGAAGATTTCAATCACCGGTTTGAATCCGTGGATCGACGCTTTGAGGTAACAGACCAACACTTTGAGAAGATAGATCGGCGGTTTGAAGTTGTAGAGCGGCGACTGGACGCGATAGAACAGCATCTAACCAAGTTGCAAGAAGAGATGCACCTCCGATTTGAAATGGTTGATCAGCGATTTGAAACTATCGAGCAGCGGTTCATTGATCTGGAAAAAAACTGGGATGCACGTTACAATAACCTTCAGCACAATATGGATTTACGATTTGCTGACATGAATCAACGGATGGATCGGCTGGAAGGAACTTTGAAATGGAGCTTGGGATTATTCGCTCCTGTCATTATAGGAATTTTGGCGATCCTCGTTAAACAGTTTTTGGGTCCATAACAGATTAGCAGCTTATACGATTAAGTTACAACGGAAAACACAGCGTCTCGCAGTCCTGTTGTGGGAGGACTCACAGACAGTTGATAAAAAATGAACTATCTTTCAAGTCAAGAGGTGAGATACCTTGAACAACGCCAAATCCTTAGCAGCATGGCAAAAATCACAGCAATTCATTCCCGGTGGCGTTAATAGTCCGGTAAGAAACTTTAATAAGGTTGGTGGCAGTCCACTCTTTATCCAACGTGGTAAAGGCTCAAAGGTCTATGACATCGACGGCAATGAATATATCGATTATTTGGCATCATGGGGACCACTAATTTTAGGGCATGCACATCCGAGCATTCTTGAGGCAATCCAAGGCGCGGCAGAGAATGGTACTAGCTTCGGGGCAGCAACAGCGTTAGAAACTGAACTTGCCGAACTGATTGTTGATGCCTGCCAGTCGATTGAGATTGTTCGATTGGTCAACTCTGGCACAGAAGCAACGATGAGCGCGATCCGCGTCGCGCGTGGGTACACCGGGCGGGATAAGGTTATCAAGATGGCGGGCTGCTATCACGGCCATGTTGACTCACTCCTCGCCGAAGCGGGGTCGGGGGTTGCAACCTTCAGCGTTCCTGAGTGTATCGGCATTCCGGCAGATTTCACACGACACACCCTCGTTGTGCCGTTCAACAACGCTGATGCTGTGCGGAGCGTGGTTGAAGCCAATCCCGATCAGATCGCCTGCTTGATTCTTGAACCGATCGCGGGCAATATGGGCGTGATCCCACCACATGATGGTTATCTCCAAGAATTGCGCGAGATCACAGCCGAACACGGCATTCTGCTCATTTTCGATGAAGTAATCACCGGGTTTCGCGTGGCATACGGCGGAGCACAGTCGCTCTATGGAGTCACGCCCGATATGACCTGCCTCGGCAAGATTATCGGTGGGGGAATGCCAGTGGGTGCTTACGGCGGAAAAAAAGAGATTATGGAAAGTGTCGCCCCACTCGGCGGTGTTTACCAAGCGGGAACGCTATCGGGCAATCCGCTTGCTGTGTCCGCTGGAATCACAATGCTGAAAGCCCTTTCCGAGCCTGATGTCTATGATCAACTTGAGGCTCGCGCTGCTGCTCTTGCAGAGGGACTTCAAGCAGCCACCAAACGCCACGGAATTGACGCGTGGCACAGCCGAATCGGTTCGATGTTGATGTTCTATTTCACGAATGAAACGGTCATTGATTACGAGGGTGTGCAGACCTCAGACACCGAGCGTTACGCACCTTATTTCTGGAACTTGCTTGAGAAAGGGGTTTACGTCGCTCCATCCCAGTTCGAGACCGGCTTTGTTTCATTATCACATTCTGAGGCAGATATAGATCAGACAATCCGGGCAGCCGATGAGGTGCTATCAAAACTTTAACGCAGGAAAGGAAGGATAAACGGAGAAACAAAAAGGAGCACAACGTGAAAGTTATAATCGAGAGAATCAACCTTCACGTTTCACGTTTCACGTTTCATATCCATGTCAACACCAAGCCTTAGCGAAATTTGCCATTTTATTACAGATGATTTGCAAGCCGTGGAAAAAAAACTGAGCGAGAAAACCACGAGTCATTATGACTTTGTCGATCTTGCTGTCCAGCACGTGGTCGAAGGGGGCGGTAAGCGACTGCGCCCAATCCTGTTGTTGCTCTCCGCAAAAGCGTGTGGCTACCAAGGTGAGGATGCCCATACGCTTGCAGCAACTGTCGAACTAATCCATGTTGCATCGCTCGTTCACGATGATGTCCTCGATGAAGCACCCATCCGGCGGGGACGCGAAACCTTGCACTCTAAATGGGGTAATAAAGTAGCGGTGCTTGTTGGGGATTATCTCCATGCTCGCGTTCTTTCGATGCTCGTTGCCCGACGTGCCGATGACGCTGCGATGGCACTTCTCTCCGATGCAACACATTCAATGTGTGAAGGAGAAGTCATCCATGCTTATAAGAATGGGGATTTTGACATTTCGCAGGACGACTACCTAAAAATCATCGACCTGAAAACGGGCAAACTTATCACCGCCTCGTGCGCGATGGGAGCGATACTTGGAACGCGGGATCCCCAAATTGTTCGAGCATTAACGGCATATGGAGAAGCTATCGGCGCAGCATTTCAGATTATTGATGATCTCCTCGACCTTGTGGCGGATGGAGAAACGTTAGGGAAGGAACCCTTCAACGATCTGCGCGATGGAAAACTGACGTTTCCGATGATCTACGCACGCGAAGTCTGTACAACCGAAGAGAGAACGGAGCTCGAACGGATTTTTAGTTTACAAATGGACGAGGCTGGGGCAATCGAGTGGATCGAGGCACTGCTTGAACGCTATCAGATTCAGGCGCATTGTCGTGGGGTTGCTCAAGAATACGCCGACCACGCGAAATCTGCTTTGAACGTGCTCCCTGAAACGCCTGCAAGGAATGCCCTTGCACAACTTGCAGACTACGGCGTATCAAGGAATTGGTAAAAAAACAGTGCGTAATACGCGATGCGTAAAAAACCGGGGCCACGACATGACGGTGATTTTGTAGATAATCCCTTACGTATTATTCTTGCGTTACCTTTGATATTATGTTCTATCCAGCGTATCTGAACCTCCAAAATCGCAAATGCCTCGTTGTGGGCGCAGGGCTTGTCGCTGAACGAAAGGTGCTTTCTCTGCTGCGTAGCGGCGGGGCTGTAACGTTAATCAGTCCTGAAGCGACACAAGTCAATGCTGACTTGGCACGGAACAATAGGATAACATGGCATAAACGCCAGTTTCGGTCCGGTGATACGGCAGGGATGTACCTTGTCTGTGCGGCAACCGACCTGCCGGAGATCAACACACAAGTCTTTAAGGAGGCACACGAAATATACGGAATCAACCTCGTCAACATAGTTGATGTGATTCCTGAATGTACCTTTGCAGCGGCGTCCGTGATCACGCACGAAGACCTGACGATCAGTATCTCCACAAGTGGCAAAAGTCCGGCGTTGTCCAGACGTATCCGAGAATATCTTGAAGCAAAATTTGGAGCGGTGTCTCTCTACGATGAACCCTCCGAGACAAATTTTACTCCGTCCCTCAAGGGCAACGGACTTCCGTATCCGGTCTGTTTTTTGTTAGAGAATCGCCATTGCGTCGTAGTCAGTGATTCGGAGAAGATGAGGGAACCTCTTGCACAAAGATTAGACCTATTGCTGCGTTGTGGTGCCTCTGTTGATCGAGTTGCCCCGAACCCTGACAATTTAGAACGTGTGTCAGAGGCATTTCTTGTGTTGGTTGACAATTTTGGGTCCGAAGATTTTGACTTCGTCACTCTCAATCAGCATCAATTAATTGAATTCATCAAGGCTCCAGAAGTTGGAACATTTACCACGCCGGCTCTGGTGAGAGATGGCGATTTGATTATCAGCATTTCCGCCAATCATATTCAGGAAACGGACAAAGGTGCAAACGACAGCTGTAAAATCGAGTCTGTACAAACTCAGCTTTCCCATCAGTTTGAAAATAACGGTTATGGGGCGTTTATAGATTTTCTCGGTTCGCTACGACCTACGGTGATGGAATCTATCCTAACTCAGAAAGGTCGCCAGCGGTACTTCGATTACCTCATCGATCAGGTTTCTGGAAATGAAGGACAGCAGTGCTGCTTAGATTTTGAAGATCCTAACTGTGCGGTTGAATGCACTTTCAATATGATTCGTAGCGGGCAAATTGACGCTGCCCGTCAATATGCCCTTCAACGAATTAGTAAATCTGTTTAACCAAGAAACGTCGTCTCCGCATTTATGGTCAATTATAGAAATAAGCAGACGTTCACTAGTAGCTCCCCTTAGTAAAGTTTCCAAAGTCCCCCTGATAAGGGGGATTTAGGGGGTTGACTGTACGCTGGGAGTGTCTAAGTAATTCTAAAATCTACCATAGTACCTCAACTAGGCTGCGGTAACAGGGCAGCATTCATCCGAGCACACTACTAATTACAAGGAGGTTTCATATGTTCGCCATGAACTTCAGGCAAGCACTTCCATTTATACTTGCAGCTTTATTGATTGGCTGCATTTTTCCAACGAAGACTTTTGCCCAGCTTGATAAGATTGAACAGGCAGTTTTAGACGCTGCAGGGGTGCAAGAAACAGTTGAGGTGATTATTCGCCTCCAAGAGCAGCCGAACCGTGCAGTTGTGTCAGCAGTCAAAGCGCAGTTTTATCCCAATATCGAGGCAAAATCTCTCCAAATTCGAGACAAGATCCGTCCTTTTCGTCAGCAGGGACAGCCCCTTCCCTTGAACGTCAAAGCGGAAGTGAGAGTGTTGCACACAGAGTTCGATAATGAGACTCGGCAGATGCGAAACGAAATCCGCGCACAGATATGGAATCGCGTTTCCGCCGATCAGGAGCGTGTGCGGGCAGAGATAGAAAAGCTAGGGGGTACGGTTCATTCACAGATTGCCGTTACTAACTCCATTGGGGTGGAGGTCCCAGCAGATAAGGTGTTTCAAATCGCAGAGTTGCCGGAAGTGAAATGGATTGGGTTAGAAACAGAGAGTCAGCCAGCCCTCGCTCATAGTGTTGCAGCTATCAATGCTGCTAGCTTCTGGAACGCTGGGTTTGATGGCGGCAATTACGATATAGCCATTGTCGAACATGGCGTAGACTCAGACCATCCCAAGTTACGTTCAGTAGCTAGCGGCCGCCTCATTAAAAGAAAGCCCAATAAAGAAAGCGCACACGGAACCGAAGTAGCTGGGGTTGCGGCGAGCACCGATAGCACTCGCAAGGGAGTTGCTTTTGGGCTAGATAAGATTCTTGATGCTTACCACAAGGAGAATAATTGGAGCGATGCTATGGAGGCTATGGAGTGGGCAGTCAGCCAAGCGTCTGATGATGCCGAAGTGATTAATCATTCCGTTAGTTGGCAGAAGGATGGTGATTTCACAATGGACGCAGGTGACACAGATTGGTCTGATAAAGGACAAGATTTAGACGAATTTATGGACGATTATGATGTTGTGGTCGTCCTACCTGCAGGCAACCTGGGAGGTTCCGAGTTTAAACTTACTTGGCCTTCTGACTCTTATAATGCTATAACTGTTGCTGGCGCAAACGATCTAGGCCTTCCAAATCGCAACTTCCATGTGCTTTATGCCCAAAGTAGTCGGGGACCTACACCTTTAGGTCGTAAAAAACCTGACCTGACTGCCCCGGCTGTGAGTATTTGGAGTACTACTCTTGGGGGTGGTTTTACCCCGGGTAATGGAACAAGCCTTGCGGCCCCTCACGTAGCAGGGGCAATTCTACTGCTGTGGGATCACGGCATGTGGCACCCGGCACTGCTAAAGGCTCTGCTGATTAACTCCGCAGAGGATAAAGGATCCGCGGGTTGGGATAAGGAGTGGGGTTGGGGATATATTGACCTCGGCGAGGCGTTGGATCAGTATGATTATACAATGGTAGGGAGCATAAATGCGTTTGGTGAGAAGTGGTATTCTGGTACAATGAATGCGGGAGAAAAAGCCACAATTGCATGGCGCAAACATACAGGTCAGTCCCTCGTTGACTTGGATCTATTTCTTTATGCATCGTCTGATTTACAAAATCCGTTAGATACTTCTGAGCACACCCGGGACAACGTCGAGCAAGTCCAGCGATCGGCCGGTTCAGGTGCTGTATATCTCAAGGTGGTCTGTTGATCTAATCCCGGCTCCCAGACCTTTGGTTTAGCTCCACCGAATTCTTTTCAGTCCATATCCTCTCCTGCGGCACCGGCGACAGCCCCCGTGGCTGATGAAGGGAAGCGGTTTGCTTTACACAGAAACTACCCCAATCCCTTCAATCCTGAAACATGGATTCCTTACCAACTGGCATCTGAAGCGAATGTCGTTATCCGCATATACAATGTTGATGGGCAATTGGTCCGGACGTTGAACTTAGGGGAGCAGCCGGCAGGCAGCTATATGGCGCAGGATAAAGCCGCCTTTTGGGATGGCAGAAACACCGAAGGAAGTACCGTGGCCAGCGGCGTCTATTTTTATACCCTTGAAACCGATGGCAAAACAACAGCCACCTACAAAATGGTCATGCGGAAATAACCGTGAACGTAGACTGGAGAGGGGGTTGTCGCTTCCCCTCTCCTGACGCCACCAAATTGGCATGACATACCATTATGGGAATCCTGAAAAATGCCTTTGCGAAGATACAAAAGTTCCGATACTTTGAGATTTAGAAACCTAGGCATTTTATCTTTCTTGCTGCTCCCACTATTGACAGGTTGTGGCGATGTTGAAGATGACTATTATCCTAGTGTTCATAGCATTAGAGTGTCTGTGGGCAAAGACCATATTGACGTGATAATTAGAGGTTCAGTAAGAAATATTGGAGATTTCGTCTCCGATGTTAAAGTCATAAAGTTTCGTGATGAAATTATTCTTATTCCGATTGCACAGCCATCTTCTTCTAGAGAAAGCCTGCCGGCTGAAGATCCATTTGAAAGAACCATTCGGATTGACGGATTAGGGCGGAGGTCCTATACCATTACTGTAATTGGACAAAATAAAGATACAGAGGGAAGAACTGTTGTTACCGAAATCGTAAAAGTAAAATAAAAATGTCCCGGCAAAGAGATAACATTTTGTTTTTGTTCCTTTGGCTTCTCCTGTTATTGACCGGTTGTGGCGATGTTGAACATGATGGCTACTATCCTGAGGTTCATAGCATTAAAGTGTCTGTGGGCAAAGACTCTATTGACGTGACAATTCGGGGGTTGGTCAACAATGTTGGAGATAGCATCTCTGGTGTTGAAGTGATAAAGGTTGGCAGTGAGATTATCCTCATTCCGATTGCACAACGGTCTGGGCCTGCTCCAGCTCTAGATCCATTTGAAGAAACAGCTCGGATTGACGGATTACAACGAGGGCACTATGTCATTACTGTTATTGGAGAAGATGAAGCAACAGGGGAAAGAACTGTTATAACTAAAAAAGTAGAGGTGAAATAAGCGTTGGCGATCTTAAAATCAGGTTCTCCCGCTAGGGTGTTCACCTAACACACAACAACGTGGTGTTTCATCACTGTATAACTGAATGAACTTTTAACAAATACGCTTCTTACATTTAATGTCCCGATGAATTCACTGTTTTTTCACACACTTTTGCTGGTCTATTTGGCGGCGAGCATATTGCACATTCTTTTCCTTACAACAGGGAATCAAAAGGTTGCAAAATTTGCCTACTGGTTGACGATAGGCGGATTTGTGCTGCACTCAGCTTTTATCCTTCTGCGCTGGCTGTATACGGGACATCTGATGGCACATTGGTATGACTCGACCTCTTTCCTAGCGTGGGCGATTATCTTGATTTATCTGTGCATTGCATACCGGACCCGTCTTCGCATGATTGGGGTTTTTGTTGTTCCTGCTGCTTTTATAGCCACTTTAGTCGCTTACACGCTACAAACTCAAGAAAATACTGCGATTCCCGCTTATCTGCAAAACTACTGGCTCATTGCCCATTCTTCCGTTATTTTTTTGGCTTATGCCGCATTCGTTGCCGCGTTTGGATTTGGACTGATGTATCTAATTGAAGAGAAGAAAATTCGTGAAAAGCAGCACACGCTCATCTACAATCTCCTACCCGCGCTTGGGCACTCTGATGGGCTCTGTCACAAGTGTATCCTCGTTGGCGTAATCTTGATGACGATGGGTATTTTTATTGGAATACTTTGGACACAGTACGTTACAGAAGTCAAATGGACATGGGTTGATTCAAAGGTTATCTTCACAATCGCCACATGGCTTATCTATGTGTTACAACTCAGCATCCGTCAAATTCTTGGTTGGCGCGGACGCAAGACCGCCTATTCTGCAATTATCGGTCTTGCAGCTGTGTTGTCTACCTATGTAGGCGTTAATCTTTTTTTACCTAGCATACACGCGTTCTAAAAAATGAACCAAATTGTCACTGTCGGTACCAGCCATCATATCGCACCGCTCGATTTTCGAGAACGATTGTCGTTTTCTGAAAGCCAGCTTACAGAAGCTTTCCAACTTTTAAGGGAACATCCCGATGTTTGGGAGGCGACGATTCTCTCGACCTGCAACCGTGTCGAAGTGTATGCCGTGACCCATAGTAAAGATGGCTGTGCTATTCTTTCCGACTTTCTATCAAATTATCATCAAATCGAGCCGCAACAGCTGGACAAGTTCACATATAGCCATCAAAATCTTGATGCTGTTCGTCATCTCTTTAATGTAACTGCAAGCCTCGATTCTATGGTTGTTGGCGAACCCCAGATTCTTGGTCAGGTGAAAGAGGCGTATGCCCAATCACTCGCCGCTGGAGCGACCGGCAATATTTTGAACCGCTTGTTTACCAAAACGATAAGCGTCGGCAAGCGAGTCCGGACTGAGACCAATATCGCCGCCGGTGCGGTATCCATCAGTTACGCAGCGGTCGAACTTGCTAAGAAGATCTTTCAAAGTCTGGAAGATAAGACGGTTGCCATCATCGGTGCCGGCGAGATGAGTGAATTAACGGCGCAACACCTTGTGAAGAACAACGTTTCCAAAGTCATCGTAGCGAACCGAACATATCAGCGTGCGGTCGACATCGCAAAAAGATTTAATGGGATTCCGCTGACGTACGATGCCGACCTGAGTTTCCTTGTCGAAGCGGACATCGTGATAAGTTCAACCGATGCACCGCATTATCTGATTGACCGGCATTCACTTGCAGAGATTATGAAACAGCGGAAGCACCGCTATATGTTCCTGATCGACATCGCTGTACCGCGTGATATCGACCCTGAAGTGAGCAAAGTAGGCAACGCCTTCCTGTATAATATTGATGATCTTGAGGCGGTGGTTTCCTCAAACCTCAAAGGCCGGGAACAGGAAGCGGAAATGGCAATGCAGATTGTGAAAGAAGAAGTCGCAAAATTTCAGTCACGGTTGCAAATTTTTGAAGTCAACCCGACGATTAAGGGACTCCATCAACAGTTTCAAGAAGTTGCTTCAAAAGAGTTAGGAATCTGTCTCGACAAAGCGCAGCTGACCCCTAAACAGCAGAAGATGGTTGAAGCCATGACGCAATCGATTATCAAAAAATTGTTGCATCAACCGACGACGAATTTGCGCCAAACCGTCAACGACACGAATGACGATCATGCACAGTATGTCCGCGCTTTGCACGAAATGTTTGGTTTGGAACAGGCAGAGGATGTTGATACAGAAAATTAAAAGAATATGATACGGCTGGATGTAATTGACCTGATTTTCAAAACTGCCGGATCGGAAAATGCTTTTGACATTTTGGAGGAAAAATTTGCAGAAATCACGAAGGATGAGTTGAGTTCAAGCCTGTTAGAATGTGGAATTATCCCTGAGTTATTGGAACACGACTCATCTGAAGAAAAGTTATGGGCTAAATACTGTGATATCCTATTAGCGCAAACATGGACGCATTTGTCTATTCCTGCCGAAGTTTTAAGGGCAAGAGGTGACTCTGCTGACGTCTTTGGGAGAACTCATAATTATAGCATTGTTGGTGATGCCAAAGCATTCCGCCTGAGTCGTACAGCAAAAAATCAGAAGGACTTTAAGGTGCAAGCACTGAATGATTGGCGTAAAAGTAATACATACGCTTGTCTTGTATCACCACTTTATCAATATCCTCGGCGAGGAAGTCAAATTTACGAGCAGGCAATTGAGCGAAATGTTACCTTGTTATCATATACCCATCTCAAATTTCTACTTGATTGCACTGACGGACAAAATCTTGATCCCCTTTGGCGTATAGGCAGTGAACTACCAAAAAGTAAAAACGCCCAACAGTATTGGGAAGCAATTGATCAGACAACGCGTGAAATCGCTGGTGAAAGCGAGGAGACACTCATCAGTTATAAACAGCAGACAATTGATAAAATCGAACAACTCGGTAAAGAAGGTATTGATTACTGGGAAACCAGAATAGCTGCTTATAAGAAATTGTCTCAAAAAGAAGCAGTAGCAAGACTGATTAAGGCAGAAAAAGTTGAAGCCAAGATCTGGACAATAAAAAAGGCGATTGAAATTGTTCAATCGTAAAAAAACTGATGGACACACTGCTTGATCAAATTATCCGAGGCGATTGTATAGATTGGCTCCCCAAAATTCCACCGGAATCTGTTCATCTCTTTCTCTCGGATATACCTTACGGTATAGGATTGGACGATTGGGATGTTTTACACAATAACACAAATTCTGCTTATCTCGGTCAGTCCCCGGCTCAACATGGCAAGAGTGGTTTCAAGAGGAGAGGAAAACCGATTCGGGGCTGGAATGCCGCGGACAGGAACATTGTCAGAGATTATCAAAAATGGTGTGATCAGTGGGCGCAACTCGTTTACCCTGTCATGAAAAAAGGGGCGAGTTTATTCGTGTTTGGTGCCCGTCGAACCATTCACAGAGCGATTGTTGCGTTTGAGGATGCCGGTTTCCTACTCCGTGATGTTCTTATTTGGAAAAAAGATTCTGCACACCATCGGAGCCAACGTCTAGAAATCGTCCTGAACAGAAGGGGAGAAGAAAAGTTAGCGGAAAAATGGAAAGGCTGGCGGATAGGCAATCTAGCACCCATCTATGAACCGATTGCATGGCTGTTTAAGCCGTATGACCACACAATTACTGACAATATCGTTGAAAACGAAGTCGGAGGAATGAACGTCGCCGAATGTCTAATCAACGGCAAAAGTCCTACTAATGTGTTAGAGATTGACTTTCGCACCAATGAAACACGGGTACACGAAGCACAAAAACCTGTTGCTTTAATGGAATACCTCATCAGACTCACGACGCTTGATAATCAGGTTGTATTGGATCCTTTTATCGGAAGTGGAACGACCGCAATCGCGTGTCGCAACTTGAACCGAAGATTTATCGGTTTCGAGATTAACGAGTCCTATTATTATAACGCCCTCCACCGGTTGGAAACTGAAACGAAGCAATTGCAATTTCTACATGAATCGGCAGAGCGCGACTGAACCGTCGGGAGATTTGATAGAGTCCACTCCGACAAGCCGAGGGTCTTCGACATGAAACAAACTATCACCATCGGTACACGCGGCAGCCAACTTGCACTCTGGCAGGCAGAATATGTGAGAAAGCGTCTGCATCATCACTTTCCCGACCGTTCGATTGAGCTCAAAGTCATCAAGACGACGGGGGACAAAATTCTAGATCGCTCTCTCGTCGGACTGGGCAAAGGAGTCTTTACAAAGGAGATCGAAATCGCGCTTTTGGACGGCACAATAGATCTCGCTGTCCATAGCATGAAAGATCTGCCGACAGACCTGCCGGACGGGCTTTGTATCGCCGCCATTCCCGCACGCGAAGACCCTCGCGATGTGCTGGTCACGCAGTCTGGACTAGTCCTCGACCAGCTCCCACAGGGGGCGAAAATTGGAACAACAAGCCCGCGCCGCAAATCTCAGCTTTTACACTTACGCCCTGATTTGCAGGTTATGGAGGTCCGCGGAAATCTCGACACGCGCCTTCGCAAACTGCATGAAACAGACCTTGATGGAGTTATTCTTGCCGCGGCGGGAATTAAACGACTGATTGGTGAGGAAATCATTACGGAGTATTTTGAGGCGGATCGGATGGTCCCCGCTGCCGGGCAAGGGGCGTTGGGGGTAGAAACACGCGAAGATGACCTTGAAATCAAGACACTGTTAGACGCAATTAACGATAGCCATAGCGAGACTGAAGTGCTTGCGGAGAGAACTGTGTTACAAGAATTGGGTGGCGGGTGTCAAGTGCCGATTGGCGTAAACGCACGGTTGGAGGACGATAGGCTTCATCTGATTGCTACCGTTTGCAGCCCTGACGGAAAACATCGCATTCTTGAGCGACTATTGGGTGATTTGGCGTGTGCCCCAGAGTTGGGGGTCAACCTTGCGACAAAGTTGATTCAGAATGGTGCACATAAACTTCAAAGTGGAACGTAAAGCGTGAATCATGGCTGCCATAAATGGTAAGGTCTACCTTGTTGGGGCGGGACCGGGCGATCCGAAATTGATAACACTCAAAGGGATTGAATGCCTCCAACGCGCAGATGTAGTAATCTATGACCTGCTTATTAACGTCAAATTGCTTGAGCACTGTCCTGCGCATATCGAAAAAATCTATGGCGGAAAAATGATAGGTGAGCAGGAGCAACGCCAGTCTGAAATCAATGGCCTGATGATTCGGCACGCGAGGGCAGGCAAAACAGTTGTCCGGCTCAAAGGCGGCGATCCGTTTATATTCGGGAGAGGTGGAGAAGAGGCACTGACACTTGTAGAGGCGGGAATTGATTTTGAAGTCGTGCCCGGCATTACCTCAGCAATCGCTGCGCCGGCGTATGCTGGTATTCCTTTGACGCATCGGAGTTACTCGTCCTCCGTCGCGTTTGTCACAGGGCATTCGGCGGCGTTGCAAGCGGATTCGGCAATCCGTTGGGAGCAGCTCGCTACAGGCGTGGATACGCTGGTCGTTCTTATGGGGGTGGGGCATTTACGCGAAATTGCGGGGCGTCTGATTCAACACGGACGCTCACCTGAGACACCAATTTCCCTCGTTTATTGGGGGACTACCCCGCAACAAAAAACGCTTGAGGGAACTCTCGCAGACATCGCTCAGAAGGCAGAGGAGGTTAATTTTCGGAATCCGGCGGCAATCGTTGTCGGTGACGTCAATGCCCTGCGCGAACAATTGGGTTGGTTTGATCGAAAGCCGCTCTTTGGTCGGCGGATTATCGTCACGCGCGCTCGAGCGCAAGCCAGCGACTTTGCGGAATGCCTTGAATCTTATGGTGCTGAGGTCATCCAATTCCCAACGATTGAAACCCAGCCAATTCCCGACAACGCTGCATTGGACAGGGCAATCGCTCAACTTGCGACGTACAACTGGGTCATTTTTACCAGTGTCAACGCTGTGGAGTATTTCTATCGCCACCTGCGGGAAAACGGCAAAGACACCCGATCACTCGGAAACGCTCGTATCTGCGCAGTTGGACAAAAAACCGTAGAGGCATTAGATCAGATCGGGATTCGTGCAGATTACGTTCCATCGCAATATCGTGGTGCGGCCCTTGCAGCTGAATTAGAAGGTGTGAAAGGGCAAAAGATTCTGTTACCGCGTGCTTCGATCGCTGCCGATGATTTACCCAACGGCTTACGAGATCGAGGCGCGATTGTCGACGCTATTCCAATCTATGAAACCATCAAAGCCGGTGCAGAGGGACGTGAGGCACTCGAAGCGGACCTACATAACGGACGAATCGACATGGTGACATTTACAAGTTCATCAACTGTTACTAACTTTCTTGAGATGTTCGGTTCACATCCGTCCGCTGCCTTGCTTGATCAAGTTCATATTGCGGTCATCGGACCATCGACCACCGCAACCGCGGAAGCAAAGGGATTGACGGTAGATATAGTTGCGAAGCAAGCATCTGTAGAATCACTAGCGGAAGAAATTGTTAAGTTTTACACACCAAAGGAGAAGGAAAAATGAATCGAAAAAGGACTAAAATCATCATTGCGAGCTTTATCTTAGCGGCTGCGATGGCGTTCCTCGTTGTCGCGGGCGTGAAGAACACAAGCATGCGACACTTCACGCCCGATGTGCTCGTTGCACACGCACAAGAGGTTCACGATAAGGGCATCCAAGTGGACGGGCTGATTGCAGAAGGCACCGCCCAATGGGATCCGACAAAGTTTCAACTCACCTTTGCGGTACGAGATCGAGAAGGGCAAGCGAGCGTCAACGTCCTCTATGCAAATAGACTCAGACCCGACAATTTCAAAGATGGCGGGAATGTCTTTATTCAAGGGAAGTATAACGCAGCCGAAAATCTCATCGTTGCCTCCAAACTCCAAACGAAGTGCGCGTCCAAATATGAAACAGCCGAAGGAATGACAGCACAGACCGGCGGAACCGGCACAAGCGATTATTAAGCCTCGGAAGGAAAAATGCGCGTTATGGCAGAATTGGGACAGGCAGCAATATGGCTTTCAGTGTTTTCCTGTCTATGGGCATTGACGATGCTCTGGATGGGATTGCGTCATAACAACTACAATGCAGTCATCAGCGGACGAAACGGAGTCGTTGGGACCTTCGCTTTAATAACACTTGCAACGGGCGCACTGATCTACAGCTTTGTGACGAATGATTTCTCGATGAAATATGTCGTCGAAGTCTCTAGCTATGATCAGCCCCTGATGTACAAAGTCACTGCGTTGTGGGGACGGATGTCCGGCTCGCTCCTGTTTTGGCTGTGGCTCGTGACACTTTTTGGCGCATTGGTTGTGTGGACAAACCGACGTGCGACCGATTACTTGGCTGACTATGCCCTCATCCCCATCTCGATAGTACAACTCTTTTTTATCATTCTTGTGACCGGTTTAGTCGAAGGCGTCTACAATCCACTGGAGCGTTTGCCAAATGGTGTGGTTGCTCGTGATGGTGCTGGAATGAATCCGCTGCTGCAAACACCGAGCATGGCTTTTCATCCCCCATCGCTTTATCTCGGCTTCGTCAGTCTGACTGTGCCGTTTGCCTTTGCTGTCGGTGCGGCCGCTGCTGGAAAGATAGGCAGTGAGTGGATTAGCAGATCGCGTCGATGGATGATGGCATCTTGGCTGGTACTGACACTTGGCATCACTCTTGGTGGAAATTGGGCATATCGTGAACTCGGATGGGGCGGCTATTGGGCATGGGATCCCGTCGAAAACGCTTCTTTCATGCCGTGGCTGCTCGGCACCGCTTACCTCCATTCGGTGATGATTCAAGAGAAGCGGAATATGCTCAAACTCTGGAATATCGTCTTGATTACGCTTGCGTTTGAGTTTACGCTCTTAGGAACTTTCATCACCCGTAGCGGGATAATCACTTCCGTGCACGCATTTGCACAATCCGACATCGGAGGATACTTCCTCGGATTTATTATCCTTTCCACACTCAGTGTCATTGGGCTTCTGGCTTATCGCTGGAACGACCTAAAAAGCCCCAACCGCCTCGAATCTCTCCTCTCCCGCGAAAGCTCGTTCCTCCTAAACAATTGGATGCTTGTCGGCTTAACGCTGATTATCCTTTGGGGAACGTTGTGGCCAGTTATCACAGAACAGGTTACCGGAGAAAAAGCCGCAGTCCCGGAGGCGTTTTTCAATCAGGTAGTTATTATCCCCGGACTGCTTCTCCTGTTACTCACAGGCGTTGGTCCAATTATTTCATGGAAAAAATTGACACCGAGCAACTTCAAACGGATGTTCGCCAAACCAATTGTTTTCGGACTCGTTGGAGGCATACTCGCATGGGTATATCTTGCCTTGAAGGGACACACGGGGGCAATCTACTCCGCGCTTTGTGTTTTAGCCGGTGTTTTTGTCCTCGTAGCCATTTCTGGCGAATTCTATCGCGGATCGAAATTGCGAGCCAAACGGGGTGAAACCTCACTCTTTGATGGGCTCATACAACTTGTTCAACGCAACAAGCGTCGATACGGTGGCTACATCGTCCATATCGGTATCGTGATTTTATATATTGGGATTCTGGGGTCTAAAGGTTATTCTCTCTTGGAATCGAAGGGGCTACACCTTGGGGAATCAATGGAGATCAGCAACTACAGACTCACGCTGCAGGATGCGTTTCAGGAAGAACACCCTAATTTTTCGCTTGGTGGTGTTGTATTCGCTGTTGAAAAAGGTGGGAAGTCAATGGGGACAATGCGTCCAGCGCGTGGATTTTATCATAGGGCTGGTCAAGGTGAACAAGACACCATAGAATCAGCCATACGCCATTTGGGATTAAACGACCTCTATATTGCATTAGGTCCCCTTCCTGAAAACGTGCCTGCCCATGTGCAGTCGGGCGGGATTGTCTCTGTTCAAGTTTACCACAATCCGCTTATCAATGTTGTTTGGCTTGGTGTTGCCATCATGATGATTGGCGGACTGGTCGCAATCTGTGAGAAGCACGTCAAAGGTAATACGTAAAGTCAACTACCCCGCCCTGAAGGACGGGGCTTGTGATACCGTCCACGGGGTCTTACAGGTTTCGCGCTTCCTTCTCTTTCGAGGGTTTTGGGGCCGTTAGTTACCGACGTCCCTCCACGCAGGGCAGCAGCTGCCCGATTACGAATGTTGATTGCTGCGTTATGGTCACGGTCAATTATCAACCCACAATCGGGGCAGTAATGGACACGGACAGACAACGATTTCTTTACAACTGAACCACACCCTGAACATTCCTGAGACGTGCCTTGAGGCTTAACTTGCAACAGATGCTTACCAGCCTTTGCAGCTTTGCTTTGCAGTGTTAAGCGAAAATTACCCCATGCAGCATCAGATATGCTTTTAGAAAGATTGTGGTTTTGAACCATGTTAGTGATTTTTAAGGCCTCAACGGCTATCGCGTCGCACTGGGTAAAAAGTCGATGTGCGGTCTTATAGTGGAAGTCACGGCGTTGGTTGCCAATATGCTCGTGTATCTTGGCAACCCGTTCCCGTTGGTTACTATAGCGTCTGCTCCCCTTCTGCCTTTTGGATAACCGACCTTGTGCTTGGCTCAACTTGTGTTCTGATTGACGAAAGTGGCGAGGATTGGCAACCTTATCCCCGTTGGAAGTTGTTACAAACGATGCCAAACCGACGTCAATCCCTGTAATCGTTTGGATAGATGCTTCGGGAATCTCAGGCACATCAGGGAGTTGGACAGTGATATTTGCATACCAGCCACTGGCTTTCCGTTGTATGGTCAGATTCTTAATTTTGCCATCGGGAAGCGCGCGGTGGTAACAAATCGCAACATGCCCAATCTTGGGTACAACTATCCGAGCCATCCGTTTGCGGATATTGCGAATCAACCGTTTAGATAGGTGGCTAAAGGTCATTGAGCGGTATCGGCCTTCACCTTTGAAGCGTGGGAACCCGGGTGCTTCACCTTTTTCGACACGGACAAAGAACGCTTGATAGGCTTTGTCCAAACGGCGTAAAGTGTCCTGCAAAACATCACAGTGCTTGGTTTGCCAGAATTGAGAGACATTGCGAAGTGTGGTCAAATAGGCGGCTTGCTTTTTGTAAGGGATATTTTCCTCGCGCGTGTCGTAAGCTTGCTTTTTCATATCAAGTGCTTGGTTATAAAGCGTACGACACGCATCAAGCCAAACTTCAAGTGTCTTGCGTTGTTTCATAGTAGGATAAATGCGATATTGATACGTTGTTTTCATGCGATTCGGTTTTCTAACTTTCAATCCGGTACTAACGGAGGTGGACAGCATCATCGAGCGGGGGCGTAGTACCTTCCCACGAAAGCCAACTATAGTATACCATAAAGCCTTTAACAATACATGGAAAAGGAGCGCAGTTTCCTCCCCTCCCTAAAGGGAACGGGTCTACACTGCGAAGATTTGATGAAAAGCTGCCGCACTGTTCTCTTAATTTTAAT
Organism: Candidatus Poribacteria bacterium; assembly: GCA_965247655.1. GTDB lineage: Bacteria > Poribacteria > WGA-4E > WGA-4E > PCPOR2b > PCPOR2b. The sequence continues at coordinate 5,215,123 of OZ252032.1, forward strand.
GTCCTTCAGCTGCTTAATTTCCGTGGCAGATACTCAAGAGCAGGCATCCCCATCGCTTGAATCAAACTTGAATCAGCTGATGACCAGTGTATACTGTTACTGTGGTTGCGTACGAGAAACAATTAGAAATTGCGTCTGTGGCCTTGCTCAACAGACTGAAACAGATTTTCGCAACCGCCTCATCAATGGGGGAACGGTTCAACAGATTGGAGCTGACTATCTTGCAAGGCATGGTACGCAATACTCAGCACTTATGCCCGCCAAAGGATTTAATATCGTTGCTTATGCCATGCCTGTCGTTATCATCGTGCTGCTCGGTGTTATCGTTTTTCTTGTGCTTAGATCAAAGCGCAGCACAGTATTGGCAAAGTCATCCGCTTCGACAGAGCAACAGGGGTCAACATCGACAGATCAATACGAACAAATCGAAGAAGAGCTTGAGCGTTATAAGCAGCGAAGATAGCCATCAGGTTAGGAGTTTGATCTATGTTTTTTGTGTTTCTATGGATTCTATTACTTGGGCTTCCCCTTCTGGTCTATCTGGGTTTGCCCCTGTGGTCAAAGTCACGCCCGTCCCCAGAAATGGATGCAGTTGAAACCCGAATGCAAACGTTGTATCTTGAGCGTGAACGCAGCTATTCGGCGCTTGTGGACCTTGAGGAAGACTATGAAACAGGCAAGCTGTCCCAAGGGGACTATCAAGCCCTCCGAGGACAACTGTTGCAAGAAACCACAGCGGTGTTGACGCAGATCGAAACTGCCGGCATGGCGTCTGTGGAAGAAGAAATCGAAAGATATAAACAAGAGAGACTCATGTCAAAGGAAAGTCAAAATGCTAAGAGCGTGAAACGTGATGCGTGAAACGTGAAAATTATTTGTTCATTGGTTCATCAGTTCATTGGTTCATTGATGCAATCGGGCTAGGACACCCGACCTGCGGGGCTTATAGAAAAAGGAAATGCAAAACGCTGAGAGAAGCTGAGTTTTTGGTAAAAACTCGGTTTCTGTTGCACGATTTCTTAACATGAGCCACAAGAGAAACAATCACGGGGTTAAGATAAAATATGCATAACAATCGCAAAGCCGGAATACTAGAAAACGAGAGATTCCACGAATCACACGAATCCACGCAAATCATAAAAAAATTGGCGGAAATTCGCGGAGATTCGCGGAGGCTTTTACATTTCACGTTTCATGTTTTATTTTTTATATTCACGGCTTTAATCTGTCTGTCCTCCGCCGTTGGACAAAGCGACATCGGCAAGATCACAGGACAAGTCATAGATAAGAAAGAAAATCAGCCTCTTTCTCAACAGTTAGTAGTTTTGCAGATTCGCCGGGAAGGTGAGGAGATGCAGCAACGTGAGACGGTGACAGACGATAACGGGGTTTATATCTTCGATAATCTCTCAACAACTTTCGATGTGCATTATGCCGTCTCAACCAATTATGAAGGCGAGGAATACATTGAACGGGATCTCGTTTTGTCGGAGTGGTTGCCTAACATCACGGTCAATATTGAGATTGGGGCGTTTACCGATGATCCGTCGCAGATAAGAATCCAGCATACGCTCATCATTGGACCCCCTCCCGCAGACCATGCCCCTGATGGGGCGGTTTCCGTGCTAGAACTCATTCAGGTGGAAAACATCAGTGAACTGGCTTTTCAAACGTCAATAGGCAATCAATCGGTGAGTATACATTTCAACCTGCCAAATGGTCACGAGAACCTTCAGGTCGATCAGACCCTCAAACAAGAGATCGAGGTAACTGCAAACCGGTTAATTGCGAACCGACCGTTAGCTCCGGGAACACATCAAGTCAGATATTCCTACTTGATGCACGTTGTTGATTCGGATTTAGTTCTCTCCCGAAAACTGACGTTTGATACCGCTCAATTCTATGTATTTATCTCAGACGGAATGCCCTTGGTACCACAATCGAGAATACTGGGAGCGGGTCGTCGGGAACAGATCCACGGACTGGTGTACACCATTTACGCGACGGATCCGGCGAAGCCGCTATCAACGAACCAAACTGTAGATCTGCGCTTCAAAGTTACATCCGTCGCGCCTCCGTCTCAAAGCGGTATAAGTGAAACAGCTAGAAAACCGTCTGATCCAAAGATGATTGCGCTGATCGCAATTTCTGCGGCACTTGCAGGCGGTTTTTTGGTTGTGGCGATTTTCAAAATCCGATCCCCAACGCCGAAGCCGTCTGACGACTCTCAGAAGTCCCAAGCAGCACCCGATGCAGGTTGGCTCGGTAAGTTGGATGTCGCTGACCTTGAGCGGACGCGGGTTGCTAGGCTTGAGATGATTACTCGTTTGGAAGAATTGCACGAAAAGCGCGAAATCTCCGATCGGGTTTATAAGCGGTTACGGAAAGAACAAGCGGATCGGCTTGCTGCCGTCTTGACGCGAATTAATCCTGAATCTTAAAGATGAATCCCCATTAAAGCGAATTCCAGATCTCCTAACCGCAATTTTCTACTAACGATGCTCCTCCAAGCCTCCCAAATCACGAAACGCTTCGGTCATCGAATGGTGTTGAACGGACTCGATCTCAACCTCCAGCCCGGTGAAGTTGTTACAATTTTTGGACCGAACGGAGCAGGAAAAACGACGCTTATTCAGATCCTTTCAACATTGATTAAACCGACATCGGGTACGCTTCAAATTGGAGGGATCGATGCTCTTACGGAGACGTTACGAGTCCGTCCATCATTGGGATTGGTCGTTCACGAACCACTCGCTTATCTTGAACTTAGCCCTTATGAGAACCTGAAATTTTTCGGACGACTCTACAGACTTGATGGGTTAGAGCAACGCATCGCAGATCTCCTCGACGAGGTCCAACTGACCCCTTATGCGCACGAACCTGTCAAGATCTTCTCGCGCGGCATGATCCAGCGATTCATGATTGCCAAGGCACTGATCCATGATCCGACAGTGCTACTCTTCGACGAACCGTTTTCAGGACTCGACCTCGCTGCGCAGCAACTTGTGTTAAAGCGGATTGAGCAGGAACGCGCTCGCGGCAAAGGGATTATCCTCACGACGCACAACACGGAATTGGGCTACCACGCCGGTTCTCGCTTTCATTTTTTGTTGAACGGTCAAATTGAGATGGTTGCTAAGAAGGAAGGTATTGGATTGGAGGCATTGTCTCGTGAGTATGAGGATAGGTTGAAAAGATAGACAGATAAGGTTAACGGTTCAAAAAGGGAGTCCATTCTAATCAATGGAAGCATTCCGTCAAATCGGTTGGCTGATTCGCAAGGACCTCGCACTCCAATTTCGCACAAAGGACATGCTAGCTTTAATCATCGTGTTCAGCGTGTTAGTCGTGCTGATCTTCTGTTTCGCATTCGGCCCGATTTTCCCTGAGAAATTGGAGGAACGAGGGAAACTGGCTGCCAGTGTGTTATGGGCGACATTTTTGTTTGCAGGCATCATCACGCTGAATAGGTCTTTCGATATTGAGCGCGCAAACGGCGCACTGCACGGACTGAGGTTGACAGGGGTGGATGCGAGTTACCTTTACCTCTCAAAGGTTGTCAGTATCTTCGTTTTTCTCATACTGCTAGAGGTCATTGTCACACCAATCGCTCTTCAATTCCTAGATGTGATCACTGTGTTACCTGTCGCGTTACAAGAACAACTTCCTTGGCTCCTGCTCAAACTTATCGGCGTGCTTGCGATTGGAACGCTTGGGTTCTGTGCGGTCGGTGTTATCGTATCGGGCATCTCTACCCATACGCACGGAAAGGAAAGCCTACTCTCCGTGATCCTACTGCCGCTGACCTTCCCGGTGATTATGGCGGGAGCGAAATGTACCGTTTCCCTGCTGACAACCGGTGGGCTTGGGGGAAACTTCTGGATTTCAGTTTTGGTTGTCTACAGTCTTGTATTCCTAGCAAGCTCATATCTCCTCTTCGAGTTTGTTGTTGAGGGCTGAATTCCCCCGTAAATCCAATTCATCAAAGGAAGGAAAAAATGACGCGCACTCAACTGATTGGGCTGCTTGCAGCAATCTTCCTATTTGTTGCTATCTACTTCGTTTTCAGTTTCGCCGAAATTGAGACGACTATGCTAGAAGTGCAGAAGATTTTTTACTTCCATATTTCTTCGGCACTCACTTTATTCCTTTCTTTCGGCGTGACCTGCCTTTTTAGTATTCTCTACCTAATCAAACGGGTGGACAAGTACGATACAATCGCGCTTGTTTCAACAGAAATTGGGATTGTTTTTGGGGTGGTCGTGTTTACTACAGGACCTATCTGGGCGAGATTTGCTTGGAATACTTGGTGGAACTGGGAACCGAGGTTGACAAGCGCATTAATCCTTTGGCTGACATACATCGGTTACCTTATTCTGAGGTCTGCCCTAGCGGAGGAGAAAAAACGGGTTTACTCCGCAGTCTTGGGGATCATCGGCTTCCTGAATGTGCCTATCGTTTACTTCTCCGTCGAACTCTGGCAGGGTGGCTTGCACCCCGACACTGCCACCAAGATGAACCTACCCGCAACCATGCAAACTGCGTGGTTGATTTCATGGTTTGCGCTGACCCTTCTCTACCTATTCCTGCTGATGTTCCGGTATCGCGTTGAACAGATGAAGTTAGAATTAGATACAATTCAATATCAACAGATGAGCGAATCTTGACATACTCCCCCACCCTAAAGGGAGGGGGCATTGCACGCAAGATTGGTAAAACACAAACGTCCTATTTCTGGAGAAATTCAATGCACAAAGGTTTATGGATAACTGTTCTTATCGTTTTCGCACTCTTTTTCGGGTTATTTATATTTAGCCAAATTCCGGTCGCTATCACACAAGACGAGGTCTCTACCGCCGTCAGCGATGCCATTGCTGAAACGAATGCACAGGTAGACGAGATGGAGATTGAACAACTTGTGACCCAAAAAGCAGTAGAAAAATTGGAGGCTCGGCAGAAAAGACGGCTGAAATTCCTCGTTTCTGCCTATTTTATCATCTGGCTAATCTTCAGCCTCTATGCCTTACACCTCGCAAAAATGCAAGATCAATTGCGCAAGCGGCTTGAGCAACTACATAGCGGTTTACAGCGGAAGGAATAAGCGTTACTTTGCCCAAGAGGAGTAGATATGGAAATCCGTGCAGCAAAAGCACATGAACGGGACGAAATCGTTGATCTCATATCCGCAGTATTCGTCGAAAAATGCAGACCGAGATACGCCAGCCAACATTATGAGGACTCCAGCTACGAGCTAGATCAGTCGCGCGTCTGCGTTGTTGATGGGAAGATTGTCAGCTATGTTCGCGTTTCAGATCGATCGATGTATGTCGGGAAAGAGGTCGTGAAACTTGGCGGGATCGGCATGGTTGTCACTTCGCCGGAATATCGCGGGCGGGGTTATGCGTCAGCACTACTGCGGGATGCGATCGCGTATATGGAAGCACAGAACTACGACCTCAGCATCCTGTTTACTACCATTCAACCGTTTTACATGCCGCTTGGATGGGCATCTTTTCCACAGACAACCTTCGAGTTGGAACTCCACAGCAAAAAGACCTTTGCGCCATCAGGGTGGAAGAGTCGACCATTTGACCTCGAAAAAGATTTAGCACAAATCAGCCAAATCTACGACGAACATAACAGAGGACGCACCGGAACAGTTCTGCGTTCGGAGAGATTGTGGCAAGACGGCTATTCGCAGCAAGTTGGCATGTTGCCGTCGCTTGTCGTCGAAAAGGATGGGAAAATCGGTGCTTACGCCAACCTCGCGTTTTCGGACGATGATCAAGGTATAGACGCATATTTGGCAACATATTACCCGAACCTGCGGGAAGTCGGCTGGCGAAGTACGGGCCCTGATAGCCCCCTCGCTCTCTGCCACGCAATTCTGGAGGCGGCTTATGACAGAGGCGTTGAAAGCATTTCAGGACGTTTAACCCGGCATCACCCAATGACCTTGCTGTTAAGTGAAGAAAGCGGCAGCTCACTATCGTTCTCAATTCACGAAAGGGCTATGTATCGCGTCATTTCGTTGGAGGGACTCTTCCAAAAATTGATTCCTAAATTCGAGGCGGAATTGGAAAACACCAGCATGATAGGTCGGTCAGGTTCATTCCACTTTACTATCAATGATCAAGACTGCACACTGAATGTGGATCGGGGAAAAGTTACTGTCACTGCGGATGATAGCGGAAGGACAAAGGTAACACTGGATACTTACCACTTCTTGAAGGTGCTTTTCGGGGATGCGACATTTGGGCAGTTAGATGAATTGAATCGCATTAAGGGGATCAATCTGCAACCTGACGAAACGGCACTCCTCTCCATACTTTTTCCGAAAGACGAACCGACACATTGGATCTGCGACTATTTTTAGCGATTGTGGCGTGAGCGGAGGCAAATCAAGTATTTACCAGCCGCTCCCACGTTTTTTTACACCTTTCCGTCAAATCGAATACCCGTTGGAATCACATCGGTACTCTCACCACGTCGCATCGCCTCTGCGGTATCAAGGACGCTGCGGAGGTCATGCTGTGGTTCATACCCCAGCAGACTTTTAATCTTGTGCAAATTGAACTCGAAATGATTCGATGAAGGCAACCTTGCTTCGACGTAATCCATATTATATCGCTCGGCAAGATAGGGGACATCCTCTTCCCATCGGAACAATGCCGCACCTCCAAGTGTGAATTCCTCTCCAACCGCCTCTTCCTTTTCGATTCCTAAAACCAACCCTTGAGCAATATCCCGGACATCTGTAAATTCTTGTTTATATGGACGTCCGTTCGGATTTAGACTGATGAGGAATTTCTCCTCGCCGGTCCAGAGCGATTTTATAGTTTCGATCATCTCCTGCTCGTCTGAATCATCGCCCGTTTCATCCTTATATCGCTCGTATACAGGGTTAAAGAGGAACAGTCGAGGCAGCCCATCCGCATTGAGAAATTCGCCGGGCTCGATAACTGTTGCAAAACGGAAAACTGTCGTCGGTACGCCGTATTGGTAGTGATAGGTCATTGCCAACTCTTCACCGATCCATTTGGTCAAGAAGTACGGCATGTGCTTGTAACGGCTTACCATTTCTTCGGAGATCGGCTCATCGAAAAAACGTCCCTTTTCGCCCAGTCTCCAATAAATCGCCTCTGTGCAAGCATAGACAAAGCGGTGAAGATTCGGCAGCCCCTCTCGGATGCACTCCAAGATATTGAGTGTTCCCATTCCATTGATATTCAGATATTGTAGGTTATCAAACGGACCGCCAAACGCAGCTGCAAGGTGATAGATTGCGTCCACCCCCTCGACCGCCCGTTTTACGTCGTCAAGGTTTCGTAGATCTCCGACAACCGTCTCGACACGATCATAACTATCAAGTTTGTCCGCACGACTTGAGTCACCGGGATAAACAAAACTGCGGATGTCGTGTCCTTTGTCAAGCAGGCGTTTCACGAGATTTGCCCCGATTCTGCCTGTGCCTCCTGTTACTAAAATTTTCATTGGATGATCTCCTTGAGTTATTTTCACTCACTATGGGATTAGATGTGCAGTCAATTGCGTAATTATAACAACACAGCGTCAGCATTCAGAATAACTCGCATAACGCTCTATTTTAGCAATTATATACTAAGCCTTATATCAAACTCAATCAAGATTAAAGAATTAACTATATCCCAAGTAGGACTTACGCAAGTTTCATCTGAATAGCGGGCGATTTCAATTGGTGTCGCAAGTATTGGGAGAATAAACTGTGCTTGACTTGATAAATGGTTTGGTCTGTCTGATACGCGACTTGCTTGAGTCGCACCCAAACCAACATTGCACACCCGATGTGATTGCGAACAATCCGTGCCAAGCGACATTGACACCCCTCAAGACCGGTTAACTGCTTGGCTTCACGGTGAAACAGCTCAATCTTCCACCGCCAGTTACACGCTTGTTGGGCAACTGAAGTGTCGTTTTGAGCTAAGTCGTTGGTCACAACATAATCCGTGCGCCCGTTACTAGACGCGACCCGGAAAAGTTTCACCTTGTGATGTTTAGGAAATCCTCTGATTTTAATCCGTTTCCCGTGCTGGCGTTCCGTCTCAGTCCACTGCAAGCCATCTACACGCTGGTAAGGCGTTTGGGCATTGGAGTCATCTACCTGACGATTCGACTTCAGCGGGCAATAGTAATGTTTGTCTAACTGTTCAATGTATAGCATCAAATCTTTGGCGGCATACCAGCTATCCATCAACACCGTTGAAAACAAAAGCCGCTTGTGATAGACCGAATGGGATAACATCTCTTTAACATGATCTAATTTGGTCTTGCCATCTGTCTGTAGGTCGTAAATACGGTAGTCAATCACCCAGAAACGGTCTAAGTCGGGATTGACATAGACACAAGTCACCACACCTATACCGTTAATGACACCTTTGGCGTTGCCGCTATACTGAACACGCGCTAGTGCTATGTTCCGAGCGTAGCGCTTATCCAAAACGGTGTCATCAAAGATAACATATCCTTGTTCTGTTTGCACGAGGTGCGGTTGGACATTTTCCCATACCAAGCGTGGGCGGATACGCTCACCGGCAAGATAACGGTTTATCATATCATGACTGAACTGTTGGCTATGGTCTGCCAAATGGGTTAAGGTATAGTTGAGGGGGCTACTGAGCAAATACTGACAGTAATCGAGTCGAGTCGGTTTAGCCATATTCACCTCCATGCAACTCATTCTACTGTTTTTCAACAATTATGTCTATGGATTTTGCGTAAGTCCTACCAAGATAAAACAATGCCCAGTCGCCCGTTATCTAGGGGAATTGCATCTATTTAGGACTTACGCAGTTGATAGTGGATTCACGGCTTCGTAGGGAATGCAGATCTGCGTTCCCTACAGAATCGTGGGTGCTTGGTCTCGTCAGTCCCGATGGAGTATCGGGTCAAGGAAACCGGCACCTGATGCCCCATGAATCGGGCAACTACTATCTGAAGTGCGTAACTCCTACTATTATAGAAATTACTAAAGTTTGTACAATTTGTATCCAATTCATGTAGCGTTATCAAGGGTCTAGTGAATATTCGGCGAGTTAGTATCTTCAGAGATTGTCGCAGAAAATAATTATCCCTTGATTAAAGCACGCAGATGCTCAACCATCAACCCTTGTGTCCGCTTGACAGTTCGATACCAATGTTATCGAACTGCCTGTGACACAAGTGGCGTTGAATAGCAATTGCGTCAGGCAACTTGTTCCGAAACTTAGTTGCGCGAATTAATTGATGCTTTGACGCGATTTGACCTGATACCTTGTCAAATCCGCAGTGCTGCTTGACATCCCGAAGCGTGTTCTCAATCAACCACCATTTGTACCGTGAATTGTACAAACTTTAGTAGAAATTAGACAATTGAACAATCAGAACCTTGGCTACCCCCCGTCATAGCGCAGGTTTGCTAACCCCGATTTCATTGCGGGCAGGTTGCAGTGCAGCGGAAATCCCGCCTGTCCCGATTTATCGGGGATCCATCGGGGCTTTGTACCCATAGAAACTACGTACAGGTTAGGAAACCTGTACCTACGAACTTCTGCCACAAGTACAGGTTGGGAAACCTGTACCTACGATTGGATTAACATTGTTATGTGCCAAAGCCATAGTCATAAGCAGTAGGAAATAGGATATGATTTTCGCAATTAAAGTGCGTAAATCCTACACAATATTTACATGCGATTGCCCTGACCTGTTATCCCGTTTTCTCGTTTTCCCGTCTTCAAATAGGCACTGACTACTTCTTGTCGAGCAGGTTATATCTCTTTAATTTTCTATGAATGGTGACTCGATTGATACCCAAAGCCTGCGCAGCTTTTGTAATATTATTATCTGTCACTTCAAGGGCATGGACGAGCGCTTGTTTCTCGATCTCCTCAAGGGAGAGGATTTCGGTTGAAGCTGAGGCAAGGGCTGGCATACTCTCGCCGTCGCTATCAGGAGTGTCCTCCTTGCTCGTCGAACGCAAATCACTCAAAGCAAGATTAGACGCTTGTAACACATCTGATGTCTCTAAAAGCACAGCACGCTCAATTGTGTTCTCTAACTCTCGGACATTGCCAGGCCAGTCATAGCTCATCAACAATTGTAACGCACCGGTGGAAAATCCTGAGATCGGCTTATCGGCAGCCTTGGCATATTCTCGCAAAAAATGGTGTCCTAACAGGGGAATGTCTTCACGTCGTTCTTTGAGAGATGGAATCGGTATTGGAAAACCGGCAATGCGATAAAAAAGGTCTTCGCGGAACTGACCGGCCTTTACCGCAGCTTCGAGATTCCGGTTCGTCGCTGCGATCACCCGAACGTTGATGGGAATGTTGCCTGTGCCACCGACACGCTGAATTTCTCGTTCCTGCAGTACACGCAACAATTTGGCTTGAACCAGCGGCTGCATGTCAGCGATTTCATCAAGAAAGATGGTTCCCCCATTCGCGCTCTCGAATTTCCCAATTCTTTGCACCGTTGCGCCGGTGAAGGAACCACGTTCATGTCCAAAAAGTTCGCTTTCAATAAGAGACTCTGGAATAGCGGCGCAATTGACATCGACAAAGGGTCCCGCTTTTCGTAGACTGTTAAAATGGACGGCTTTTGCGACGAGTTCCTTGCCTGTACCGCTCTCTCCCTGAATAAGAACGGTAATATTGCTTTCGATCGCTTGTTGCATAAGGACGTAAACCGCTTTCATCGCTTCGCTCTTGCCGACAATCTTATCAAACGCATATTTCATTTCGAGTTCAGTGCGCAAACGAGAGACTTCGACCTTCATCTGGCTAATTTCGATCTCTTTGGAGATGTCCCGAAAAACGATAATCCGCCCGATGATCTCCTGCTCAATATCGTATACCGGCGCTGTGAATCGGTAGAGCATTTTGCGTTCTGGTCGGCGCACCTCAACGACCTCTTCAAACACCTTCTCAGGGCGTGCGAGAAGTAGAGTTTCTGTCTCTTCAAAGCGTCCCGGTTCTTGGAAGTATTGTTTGATATGCTTATTTAACCTTTCTGGTGACATTTGCTTGAGTGCATCCGTTGTCAATTCAAACATCTCCTCATATCCCCGATTTGCGAACTGCAGATGTCCCGTGACATCAAACATCGCAATGGCATCCCCGGTGGAATCAAGAACGGATTTAAGCCTTTGATTGCTGATTTCGAGTTGTCGACGCTTGTCCTCTAATTCGCTTTCGACGTTCCACTTCTCAGCGAGAGCAAGCGTAATCTGCTGAATCTCCTCACGGGCAAATGGCTTTCTGATATAGAGTAGTTTGTGAAGTAGATCCATCTCATGGACAATCTCACCGAGCGATTTATCGGTATACGCAGACATGAGAACAGTCTCAATATTTTCGTCAATGGTTCGAATACGCTGCGTAGTTTCAATCCCATCCATGCCCGGTGGCATTCTTATATCTATGTATGCGACAGCAATTGGATTATCGGTTTCGATTGCCGTCTTTATCATGTCATAAGCTTCGGCACCGCTTCTTGCATGGAGGAGTTCAAATTTCGGGAGAAAGCTCTCATCAACTTCTGAAGCAAATGCTTCTGCCAAATCATCTGTTGAGACACCTGCTAAACCGGGCGTGAGCATCTCCTCAAAATCCTGATGTATCTCCCGTTGATCGTCTACAACCAAAACACGATAGTTCCAGTCCTTTTTGAATTCCATAATACGCACCTATTGTTATGCTCATCCAGTAGGGAACAATGATCGTCGTCCCCCACTCTGTATTACGTGATGTCGAACTTTTCAAACAGGCTCTAAATCTCCACATCCAAAGGTTTATCCATTTGGAGCAGGCGGGTGTAAATCTCGATCTGTTGGGACGAACCCTTACGGGCTAACAGAAGAAAGCGGGACAATCACTCGCATCGTTGCTCCCTTGCCGATACCGTTGCTTAATGGATAAATCTTCCCATCCAATCCATCAACGAAGTTCGCTATCGAATGAAGACCAAGCCCACTGCCCGACTCTTTTGTTGTATAATCTCCCCCAAAAATGACTGTGAATTTATCCTTTTCAATGCCGATACCATTATCAATTACCTCAAGAATAAAAGAAGTCAATTTGACATAGCACCGGATTTTGACGGAAGGAGGCTCACTGAGACCTATTGATGTAGCAAGTTCATCTATGGCTTCAACCGAATTTTTGATAAGATTAACCAACATTTGATGAAATTGACTCTCTTGTGTTCGAATCTCTTCCGGTGTATTATTGCAATCAATATGAACTTCAATATCTCTTTTCTTGATAGACTCTGCCAACACCGTGATGGCATCGTCTATTGCCTGTCGCAGATTGATATCTTTGCGATACACACTGCTTTTGCCGAGTGATTTCTGCATTCTGACGATATCAGCAATGTGTTCAGCTCTATCCTGCACGCGACTGACTGTCTCTGCCAACTTTTCATCTTGGCTCATAAAGTCATCTGCGAGGCCAATAATAAAAGGTGCGACTTTTTGGCCTTGTGGATGATTTGTGACATAATCGCCAAAGTCATCTTGATGTCCTTCAATTGCATTTGCTAGCGCCCTGAGACGACTTGTCAATCGATTCTTCACTAGATTTTCGTAAACGGTCCCAATTCCTATTGTAACGCTATTGATAGCATTCCCAATATTGTGGAGCAACGTATCGACAATCTCCAGCCTGCCCTGCGTGTAAGCGCGGGCGAGGGCTTCCTCCGTTCGCTTGCGCTCGGTGACATCGCGGAAAACGATAACGCCTCCTCTTCGTTTACCTGATTCATCTTGCAATGGTCTACCAGCAACTTCAATGTAGACACCCTGTGGCACCTTTTCATTGCGTATAAACATTTCAACGTTGTCCGAAAACTCACCGTGGATCGCACGCGCGAGCGGAAATTCATCTGACGGAAAGGGAGTGATAGTATCGGGAAGAAACAAACCGTATTTTTCAGGCAATTCATTAAGCATTGTATCCATAGCAATATCAATAAGTCCTTCAGCTTCCGGGTTGAAAAACAAAAATTTCCCTGTTTCATCGGCAACAATCACACCATCGCCCATACTATCCAAGATAGATTGCAAGATTCGGGTTTGGCTCTGTAAGGCATCTGCCGTCAACCTCAGTGCCTCCTCCGCCTCTTTACGTCTAGTGATATCACGGAAGACCAGAACGACGCCGGTTGTATTTTTTTTGTCGTTTCTGATGGGAGCAGCACTGTAATCGATAGGAGTCTTTTTGCCATCACGGGCAGCGAGTATATTTGGTTCCGCGAGACCGACAATAATTCCGCTCTGGAGCGCTTCCATGATATGTGTCTGAATGGGAGTGTCTGTTTCTTCGCTAATAACATTAAAGACTTCTCCCAGATCTTTGCCAAAGGCCTCCTCCTGCTGCCAACCCGTCAGATCTTCGGCAACGGAATTGATAAATTGGACACGCTCATTTTCGTCGGTAGCGATTACGGCATCACCGATACTTCTCAGAATGGTCGAAAACCACTGTTCGCTCTCCTTAACTCTCCTCTCCATCTCATGCCTGTAAAGCGCAATCTCAATGTTAAGGTGCAATCTCCTTTCAGCGAACGGTTTGAGCACATAGCCAAAAGGTTCGGCTATCTGTGCACGTTGCAGCAAGCGTTGATCTACGTAAGCTGTTAGGTATACCACAGGAATATTGAAACGGGCACGCATCTGTTGAGCGACAGCTATCCCGTCTATATCTCCTGCCAACATCATATCGATCAGTGCCAAATCTGGATGTGCCTCTGCTGCTTTTTGCATCGCAGCCTCCCCGGACGAAACGACAGCACAAACGCCATATCCCAAACTTTTCAACAGATGTTCAATGTACCCAACAACATCGCTATCATCTTCAACAATCAGTATCTGTTTTGCCATTGTTAGTATGTACCTTTTCTTTTGATATTACTCAGGACTTACACATTTCAGCACGGGGCAAGATACCCCGCCTACAAACTTGTGCATTTCAGCATAGGTGGTGCGGGGCAAGATGCCCCACCTACAGTTGGCTGCGTAAGTCCTATTACTGCAGAACGACACAACTCCTATCCCGGAATCATCGCGAAAAATCGCTTGCCTCTGACCAAACTTTCTGATACACTTTGATAGTGTTAACGTGCATAAGTGCTTACGACGTGCGAAATTAGACAGTCTCCCTCTGTTGCAGGTTTAATTAAATTTCACAATCACACAAAAATGCACCTGATGCTGAAGGGAGCACACGCTTACCTTGTACGTCGCTGACTTGCGTTGCGATAGGTTATGCTTCCCAAGTCTTCCACCCTTGGATAAGTGATTCAGCCTTTTAAGCTGGCGGGACGAACTCTCCACAAGATGCGTTTTATGTTTCGTTTCACGAAAGGAGGTCAGATGAAATGCGCGAAAGACTGCAAGAACAACGAATCCTAGCGATGTTTATTGATTTTGAAAACCTCGCTATCGGATTTGAGCAGAAACAGACGGAGAAAAAGAGGAGCGAGGAACAGGTTGATTTTGATGTTCAGAAAGTTTTGGGACGCCTTGTGGAAAAGGGAAACGTCGTTGTCAAAACCGCTTACGCCGATTGGCACCGCTTTTTTAAGCACCGACAATCACTCCACGAAGCTGGCATTGAGTTAATTGAAATTCCAAGACGTTCAAGGAGCGGTAAAAATTCAGCGGATATTCGCCTATGCGTTGATGCCATCGATTTGTGCTACTCAAAGGAACATATCGACACCTTCGTCGTTATTTCGGGGGATAGCGACTTCGCACCACTTGTTTCTAAACTCAAGGAGAACGGAAAGTATGTCATTGGGATGGGACTGAAAAAATCTACCTCAAGTCTCCTGAGCGAAAACTGCGATGAGTTCATCTATTATGAGGAACTTGAACAGGATGAGACCACAGATCAGCGGACTGAACGGAATGTCCCAAGGGAGCTACGAGATGTCTTCGATCTACTATTCAGCACTATACGTGGACTCACCCGTGAAAACCATGAAGTCCTCTGGTCTTCAATGATTAAAGATACAATGAAGCGGAAGAGTCCCTCCTTCAGCGAATCTTCTTGCGGATTCAAATCTTTTAGCGAACTGTTAGAAGATGCGGAACGCAGGGGGTTTATCACGCTGGAGAAAAATCCCCGCAGTGGCACGTACGTCGTTGCGGGTTTTACCGAAAAGATGAAGTAGCGGATCGAATCCTTTCAGACGCTTTGAACCTTTGAGATAAGAGATTGCTAAAAATGGGCGAGGTTTTAGGTTTTTCCAACATATCACCTCATATTCGCCGCCTATTGCAAGAGATTGGGAGGTTTGGGGAAGAGACATCCCAGTCCGTCTATGTCGTTGGAGGTTTTGTTCGAGACCTCCTCATCGGGCGCGAGAATTTAGATGTTGATATTGTTGTGGAAGGAGACGCGGTTGATTTTGCCTGCCAGCTTGCTGAAGTGTGGGAAGGCAAGGTACAGGCACATCACCAATTCAAAACTGCGACCATCACTCGGCTCGATGGGTTGAAACTCGATTTCGTCAGTGCACGCAACGAAACTTATCTGAGCCCCGGAGCGTTACCTTCAGTTGAATATGGTACAATTGTGGAGGACCTCCGTCGGCGCGATTTTTCAATCAACGCTCTCGCTATGCGACTTCAGCCCGATACTTTTGGCGAGATTGTTGACTGTACGGATGGACTACAGGATTTACGCTCCGGACGCATTCGTGCCCTGCATGAGCGGAGTTTCATCGACGACCCAACCCGAATTTTCCGGGCGATACGGTATGAAGGACGTTACAATTTTCAGATTGTTGAAGGCGATCGGAAGCGGATACTTGATGCAATCAAGCAGGGGGTACTGAATCCAATCAGTGGGCAGCGCATCCGAAACGAAATTGACCACATATTGTCGGAAGAAACTGCGCTGCAAATGGTTAATCGGATGGACGAATTTGATCTCTTTGACGCCATCCATCCGACTTGGAAAATCTCTCCAAATTTTGATGCGCTCTGGAGGGCTGCCGGTCAGGCGATTAAATGGGCGTCAACCTCTCTCCTAAATGATCCGATTAACACAAGGGCAATACTTTGGATGACGCTGCTGACTGCCGTGGATTCAATTGAAGTTATTAGCAGTCGGTTGGGACTGGAAAAGGAGTTGTGCACCAAACTTAGCACTCAAACGCAGTTAGAACACGATTTGAATACGCTTTCGGTATCTTCCAAACCGAGCGAAGTTTATCAATTGTTAAATCCTTATCCCCTAGAGCCGATCGTTTTTGTACTGACGCAATCGAACCAACCCGCTTGGCGCGTGGAAAAGATGAACAATTATCTAACACATCTGAGAAACGTTCGGCCCTTAGTTACTGGCGATGACCTCATTCAACGGGGCTTAAAACCGAGTCGAGCGTTCTCGGATTTGCTGTGGAAGGCGTTTGCCGCACAGTTAGACGGAGAAGTATCAATCACACAGGAAATCTACCAACTTTTGGATATTGAAAAATAATGTTTGACATTAGCCCCGAAAAAGTCAGCCTTGCCATCCTTCGCGTCTGTCAATTTATCGTTTTGCTCACCTTTCATGAATGGGGACATGCGAAATCAGCCAATATGCTCGGCGATCCGACCGCCGAAGACGAAGGCAGAATGTCATTCAATCCCGCGGTACATATTGATCTAATAGGAACAATCTTTCTGCCGTTGCTCGGTACTTTATTTGGCGGAGTTTTTTTTGGTTGGGCAAAGCCTGTGCCCGTGAATCCGCGCAACTTGAGAAACCCTAAACGCGATCTTATGATTATTGCCGCAGCGGGGCCCATCATGAATATTCTCTGCACTATCGTCATCTTAGGCATCGCCAAACTCTTAAAGGTAACAATTGGATTCCCCGAAATGGGATCGGTCACGCAATTCCAACTTTACAAAATTTTGCTAATTCAGAGCGCGATTATCAGTATTTTTCTGGCAGCATTCAACATGCTGCCTCTGTTCCCGCTTGATGGATTTAGCGTCGTATATGGGTTGCTACCGTGGCGGCAGGCGCAAGCATTTGCAAGGTTGCGCCCCTACGGGATGATCATTCTAATGTGCATTATTTTTGTGCCCGACTTGCTAAACCTGCGAAACCCGGTTTTTTGGTTTATCGGAACAGTCTCTTACGGTATTTTTGATCTGATCGCAATCCTTGTGGGTTTGAGATGAGTCCGAGAGAAAAATGAATTTGGAGGCAACAACAGAAATGCAAAAAACGCGATTAGTGACTGGCGTTCGTCCAACAGGACTGCTACATATTGGACATCTCGAAGGGATGCTGACCAACACAGCAAGTCTGCAAGACAAATACGAATGTTACCCGTTTATCGCAGACTGGCATGCACTCACCGATATAACTGATACCTCAAACCTTCCCGAATACACATTGAACGCAGCGATCGATTGGTTGAGCGCGGGGATTGATCCAGACAAGAGCACCCTCTTCGTTCAATCTCACGTCCTCGAACATGCGGAACTCGCCACCTTACTCACAATGGTTACACCGGTAGCTTGGCTTGAGCGATGTCCAACGTACAAAGACAAAGTTCAAGACATCACTCAACGCGAGGGACCTTCAACCGGCTTATTAGAATATCCGGTGTTGATGACAGCAGATATTATTGTTTACAAAGCAGAAATGGTAACGGTTGGAGCGGATAATGTCGCCCATCTCGAAATTTCGAGGGAAATTGTTCGCCGATTCAATAATATCTACGGAGAGGTTTTCCCGGAGCCAAAGCCGATGTTGACAGAAGCCTCTGGGTTGCCAGGGCTTGATGGTCGCAAGATGAGTAAGAGCTACGGTAATGCCATTCAGTTATCAGATCCACCTGAGGCAACGCAGCAAAACCTGATGAAGATGGTAACAGATCCGGGACGGGTACGTCGTAATGACCCCGGCAATCCCGATGTCTGTCCCGTCTTCGCATATCATAAGGTCTATAACTCCGACGAAGTGCCGCAAATCGATAAGGATTGCCGTTCCGCCGCAATCGGATGTGTTGATTGCAAACGGAATCTTAGCGAAAAGCTAATCACTAAGTTGACGCCCTTTTACGAAAGACGTGCGGAGTGGGCATCCAAGCCGAAAGCCGTCCGTGATGCCCTCGCCGATGGAGCGAGGCGGGCAAAAAAGGTCGCTCAAGAAACAATGGCAGAAGTTCGATCTGCAATGAAGTTAGCGTAAAACTTGACGCCGAAGCAAACGAATTGAAGAAGAAAACATATGGCATCTGTAAAGACTACCATCGTCCAGATTGGTGACTCTCAAGGCATTCTTATACCAAAGCACCTACTAGAACAATGCCATCTACAGGAAGAGGTCGAACTAGAACCGAGAGGAAATTACCTTATCATTAAGGCACTAGCTACACCAAGAGCCAGCTGGGTTGAGATGTTTCGCAAGATGGCAGAGAAGGGTGATGATGCAATGCTGGATGAAGATATACCTTTGGAAACAACATGGGACCGGGAAGAATGGCAATGGTAATTGAACGCTTTGAGGTTTATTTGGTCAATCTTGATCCGACGCAAGGTTGAGAGATCCAAAAAACGCGACCCTGTCTTATTATTTCTCCAAATGAAATAAATCATTACATTGGAACAATCATCATCGCCCCTATGACGACAAAAGGTAGAGATTATCCCACTCGTGTACCTGTTACTTTCCAAGGCAAAAACGGGCAGATCGTTCTCGACCAGATTCGTACTGTGGATAAGACCCGACTGTTTAGACGGCTAGGACAGATTGATGAAAGCACGGCGTAAAGGGTCCTCGAGGTGTTAGCCGAAATATTCGCGCCATAGAAAGGGAATAAGGTAGTCCGTATGGACCCTACAACCCCAACCACTAATCTCCAACCGCTAAAACCTATTTATGCAATTAAACTAGATATCTTTGAAGGTCCCTTAGACTTGCTGCTCCATCTGATCCAAAAGAATGAGATGGATATCACAGATGTCTCAATTGCAGAAATTACGGAGCAGTATCTAGAATATCTCAACCTCATGGAGATGCTAGATCTCGATGTTGCATCGGAATTCCTAGTTATGGCAGCTACGCTGCTTCACCTCAAGTCTCAAACCATTCTCCCTTCAACGAACTCGGATGAATCCTATACTTTCAAGGACCGGGAAGAACTGGTTAGGCAGCTTTTAGAGTACAGGCAATTTAAGGAGGCTGCCCAAACGCTAGATTACTACGCAACGAACCACGAGAAAGTCTATGGCCGCAGCGTAGATTCATGCGCAGATGTAGAAGATTTGCGGGAAATACAGATTAAAGCAACACTCTTCGATCTGCTTTCTGTCTTTAAGTATGTAACCGAGCGGGAATTTGCGGTTGATGACCATTATGAGGAAATTCAGGAAGAACAGATTACCGTTGAAGAAAAGATGGAGTTTCTAGAGCGCAGGCTTAACGCCGGCGAGCAGATCCGGTTCGATGAACTGTTTTCAGAGTTTGCCAGCAAGCTTGAGCGAATCGTTACATTTTTAGCAATTTTAGAACTGATACGTCTTCAGCGAATCGTCGCTGTCCAATCGGGGCACTTCGATAATATTTATATCGTTAAGCGTGATGCGTAAAATGCCATATTTATCATCTAAGAACCTGTTTTAAAAAGAAAAAGGCTATTCAAAAGTTAATGTTTATGTTAAACCATTAGAGCAGTAAACTACTGACCTAATGAAAGGCCTAAACATGACTACACCAAAGTATCCTACAGATTTGACCGATGCCCAGTGGGACAAACTGTTACCCTATTTTCCAGAACCTTCACCCATAGGTAGACCTCTCAAGTGGGAGATGCGCTCAATTATCAACGCTATTTTCTATATAGTCAAATCAGGGTGTCAGTGGCGAATGTTGCCGCGTCACATGCCACCGTGGCAAACGGTCTATTCCCACTTCAGAAAGTGGAAAACTTTAGGGACATGGGTTATGATTCATCAAGCACTTCACGAGCAAACCCGTAGTGATATTGGCAAATCCCCGTCACCGACCGTAGCTATCATTGACAGCCAATCGGTCAAGACGACCGAACTGGCAGATAGTAGAGGGTTTAATGCGCACAAGAAAGTCAAAGGTCGTAAACGCCATATAGTCACCGATACAATTGGCATTCCATTGGGAGTCAAAGTCACTGATGCCAATGTCAGTGATAATCGAGTCGCAATAGAGTTACTAAACGAGGTCTTTAGTTGGCAGATAACGATTCAGTTAGTCTGTGCTGATGCTGGCTATCGCGGAGAATTAGGCGACTGGCTATATTTAACGCATCAGTGTCAATTGGACATTGCTCCATCTCTTGGGCAATCGGGATTTGTGGTCGTCCCATTACGTTGGATTGTGGAGCGCACCTTTTCTTGGTTCGGTTGGTTTCGCCGATTGACTTTGGACTATGAACGCTCGGCTGAGACCGCTGAGGCTATGGTGTATATTGCTTCCATTTACTTGATGCGGAACCGCATCAAATGACTTTTAAAACAGGTTCTAAAGGCAGATGGTTCGATGACAAAAATAAAAACAGACCTTTATCTTGGGGATTGCTTAGAGGTACTCGCCAATTTTGAAGCAGATTCATTCGACCTGATTATGACCTCTCCCCCATATGCGGACCGTCGAGCCCGAACGTATGGCGGAGTCAATCCCGATGAGTATGTCAATTGGTTTATGCCTCGCGCTGAAGAATTTTTAAGGGTCCTCAAGCCCTCTGGCACATTCGTCCTGAATATCAAAGAAAAAGCCGTTGATGGAGAGCGGCATACCTATGTTATTGAATTAATACTTGAGATGAGAAGGCAGGGGTGGTTGTGGACAGAGGAGTTTGTCTGGCACAAGAAAAATTCTTATCCGGGCAAGTGGCCAAACCGATTTAGAGATGCTTGGGAAAGATGTTTGCAGTTTAATAAGACCAAGAAGTTCAATATGTATCAAGAAGCGGTCATGGTGCCGATGGGAGATTGGGCGGAGAAAAGACTGAAACATCTCAGTGAGACAGATCAGAGCCGGGATACCTCAAGAGTGGGGAGCGGATTTGGTAAGAATGTTTCGAATTGGTTAGACCGAAAAATGGCGTATCCGACGAATGTTTTGCACTTAGCAACTGAAACGGGAAATCGAAAACACAGTGCTGTCTTTCCCAAGACATTGCCCGAATGGTTCATCAAACTCTTTACGAAAGAAAATGATTGGGTGCTCGATCCGTTTGCAGGTGCTGGTACGACCTGTCAGGTCGCTCAAACGTTGTTAAGAAATTCCGCCGGTATCGAAATTTTGCCCCAGTATTATCAGTTGGCAAAGGAGAATATCAAACCGAAACAATATATGCTATTTGAAGAGGCTCAACATGAAACCCATTACACAACAGGAGATCACTGATTATGTTGAGGCGAACATTCAAGTCTTTCACCAGAAAAGGTTAGATAAGCTCCAAGAGCTGAAATTGATGGATGTCGTCAAACGAAAAAATCCCTATTTATTCAAGGCGAAAAACATTAACACGGCACAAGATTTTGTAAAGACTATTTTGGACGCTTTTCTGTCATCACAAGAAGAAGGGATTTTTGGCGGTTTTCTGGAGGAGCTCGCGATTTTTATATGTTCAGAGGTATATGGCGGTCAGAAATCCTCAGCAGAGGGGATCGATTTAGAGTTTGAAAAAGATAGTATAAGATATATTGTATCAATAAAATCTGGACCAAATTGGGGAAATAGTAGCCAAATCGCGAAACTGCGGGATAACTTCGGAAAGGCTAAACGAATTCTCCGCACAAACATATCATCAACGAATGTTGTCGCTGTTAATGGTTGCTGCTATGGAAAAGATCGAAAGCCAGATAAGGGTGACTACTTAAAGTTGTGCGGACAACAATTTTGGGAATTTATTTCAGGTGATGAAAACCTTTATACTGATATAATCGAACCGCTAGGACATCAAGCAAAAGCAAAAAATGAGCAGTTCATGCAAGAATATGCTAAAGTCATCAACAAGTTTACCGCTGAATTCATCGGAACATTCTGCGACACTGACGGTAGCATACTTTGGGAAGAAATCGTCAAATTTAATTCATCAAAAACCACATATTAAAAACCAATCCTAAACCCAATGGAACCTCGCCCATGTCTGACACCCAATATCCACTCATTACGGACGTAGCTAGCGCACCAGTACATAACCCAGACGAAATCAAGCCAATCCTCGAAGCCGTTCTGTTCGCTGCCAGTGAATCGATCTCGTTGGAGCAGTTCCGCCAGTTGTTCGATGATGTATCCACTTGGCAAATCCGCCAACAACTCATGCAGTTGCGGGATGAGTATCAGGAAACGAATCGCAGCTTTCAACTCATTGAGATTGCCAACGGATTTCAGATTTGTACACACGCCGAATATCACCCGTGGATTGAAAAATTTCACACTCGCCAGATCCGCGTCAAACTCTCGCCTTCCGCCCTAGAAGCCCTCGCTATTGTCGCCTATAAACAGCCCGTGACCCGATCCGAAGTTGAGGAGATTCGCGGTGTCAACAGCGATAGCGTCTTGAATTCATTAATTGAAAAGCGGATGGTTCGCATCGCCGGACGGAAGCCCGGTCCAGGGCGCTCACTCCTGCTTGCGACTACCGATGAATTTCTGGAACAGTTCGGATTGAAGGATTTATCGGCACTCCCCTCAATGGAGGAGATTGAAGAGATCCTTAATCAGTCAGATGACGAGTAGTTCCCTGAACGCGGAACCCGGATGGACTCGGATTTCGTTGCGCTCAATTGGCAACACCGTTCCATTCTGAGCCCAAGGCGGCGTAAGAGTAATAAAATTTAAATCCGGAGAATTCTAATGGCGTATTATTTGGTTACAGGCGGTTGCGGGTTCATTGGATCTCACCTTGTTGAAGCCCTTGTGCAAAAAGGAGAGCGTGTACGTGTGTTCGATAACTGTTCAACAGGTAAAGCCAAGAACATCGCGCACGTCAAAGATCGAATTGAACTGGTAGATGGAGATCTGCGGGAACTTGATACTGTGCATCAGGCGGTTGCAGGGGTTGACTATGTTTTCCACCAAGGTGCCCGGCCCTCGGTCGCCAGATCTGTTGCGGATCCCATTTTGAGCAACAATGTGAATATCAACGGCACTTTGAACCTCCTTGTTGCAGCAAGAGATGCGGGGGTAAAACGCGTTGTCTATGCAGCCTCCTCATCAGCTTATGGAAATATACCGACACTCCCCAGATCTGAGACGCTCTCTCCACAACCCGCCTCCCCTTACGCCATTACCAAATATGTTGGTGAATGTTACTGTCGAGTTTTCACGCAAGTTTTCGGTTTAGAAACGGTCGCACTACGATACTTTAACATTTTCGGTCCCCGTCAGGATCCAACATCTCAATACTCGGCGGTTATCCCCAAGTTTATTCACGCTTACCTACACGGCAGTTCCCCGGCAATCGAGGGTGATGGCGAACAGTCGAGAGATTTTACCTACATTGAAAACGCGGTCCATGCCAACCTTCTCGCGTGTCATGCAGAAGGAGTCGCAGGAGAGGTATTTAACATCGGCTGTGGTCAGCAGACATCAATCAACAGGCTTGCGAGTCTTATCGGAGAGATGATGGAAACCGGTGCCAAACCTGTCTATACACCGTCGCGCCCCGGTGATGTTCGACATTCTCGTGCGGACATCCGCAAAGCACAGCAACTGCTTGGCTATGACCCAAAAGTCGAACTCAAAGCAGGTTTGCGCCGAACCATTGACTGGTTTCTCCGACGTTGTAATAAATGAAAGCCAGAAAGCTAATCCCATGAAAACCTACAAATTCAAATTGTATAGCAATCACGGGAATCGTGAGCTGCATAAGACTATAGATGGCTTTTCCGAAGTTTGGAATCACTTTGTGGCTTTGCACAGGCGTTACTATGCGATTTATAGCAAACACCCATCACGATTCATGCTAAACAACCACTTAGCCAAACTCAGTCGAAGTTGGCTCACATTTTCGATCGCCGTCATATTCATTGCGCTTTTTAATAACCAGATTTGGGCACAACAATCCACTCCAGTCGAAACCGATGCAGAAATGATCGAAGACTTTGCGGAACGCGCAACGAGTGGACTGAAGGGAAGGGTAATTTGGGACGGACAAGATCTATCACAGACGACTGTACAGGTTTATAAGGATAAAGGTTTACAGAATCTTTACACCGGCGTAACGCAGTTAAACAGTGGTGAATTTGAAGTCCGCGTTGAGCCGGGGCACTACTATCTTGTTGCCTTTGTGGACCTGAATGGCTCCGGCAAATTTGATACCGGCGATGGCATGGGGATTTTCGGTATCACAAACTGGGATGATTCAAACCAACAGAAACAGATCGTCAAGGTCGCAGATCGTCAAGTGATCAGAGCACTTGATATTATTATCACAGCAAGAATGCAGAAGGTGGACGGACAAGGACAAATTATCTCGCTATCTGACTACCGAGAAGACCCACTCGACCAATTTAAGTCGGAATTGGAGATGATTTCGTCTGGTATTAAGGGGCAGGTGACGTATGAAGGGCAGGCATCGTTAAAAAATGTGCTTGTTTTTGCCTACACAGATTTGTCATGGAAATACCGCGCCGGAGAAACGCAGGTTGCAGCAAATGGCAACTTCGCACTCAATCTACCGCCGGGAAAGTATTACTTGATGGCAATCATCAATAGAAATAATACCAACCTTTTTGATCCAGGAGATGCTCTCGGTATCTACGGCGTCGCAGATTTGCGCGAATCCCAAGCGTTTCCTCAACCTGTATTGGTTAGTCCCAACCAATTCGTCTCAGACCTTCAGATCGCAATCACAGGGAAACAAATGATGAGTGGGCAAATTGTTCCCGTGGATGAACCTGTGGAGAAGGCAGATCCCGCTGGCACGGCAACAGGACAGGTTACCGGCAAGGTGAGATGGGCCGGTAATTCATTGAAAGGGAGCGTTATCCAAGTTTTCCGGGAGGCATCACTACTCAAAGAGGTGCATCAAGTTGAAGTGAACGAGGATGGGAAATTCAATCTTCAACCTCCACCGGGGGATTATTATCTCATAGCAAACATTGATGCAGATGGCAATGGAAGATACAGTTCAGGAGATGGGCTTGGCGGCTATGGTACTGCGGATATCACAACCGCTCCTCCATCTGCATTGACCGTAGCGGCAGGGACAAACCCTGAAATCACAATTTTCGTGAGTGCACGGTATAACGCGGCTGGACAACTGGAAGCAATTGCTGAAGGTGCCATTGACTTGAGCCAAGCTAATAGTGGCGGCATCTCTGGGCAGATTCGGTGGGATGGGAAGGTATTTAAGGAAGGAATTCTCTCGATTTCAGAGACGCCTGACTTTCGGTCACCCGTAGCAATCTCCTTAAATTTGGAGGACAGTGGACGCTATGAGGTTTCCGTACCACCGGGAGATTACTACGTTATGGCGGTTGTCGATCTTGATGGGGATCGAAAATCAGGCTTACGGGATGGTGTTGGTATCTACGGCACGCGGCATCCAGTCCGCAGCAAAGACCTACAACGGGTCTCTGTGTTTTCAGACTATATCACGCCGCATATCAATATTGAAATCTTCGCTATGTACATTGATGTAGAGGGTAACATCGCCGAAATCGAGGATGGTGGTCGCTCCGAGATTAAACTCCAATATGGCGTGCCCGAAGATATTTTCCAATTTACCCGTTTTGGACGTCAAATCGAAGAGTGGTGCTATTGGACTCAAGGCGTTCGCTTCCGTTTTGAAGTTGTCGGAGCCGGTTGGAAATTGCAGACCCGGAAAGATTTTGAACCGACACCTGAAGCACTTGAGCAACTGAAACAACTTGAACAGCAGCCGCAGCGACCAAACACCGATGAACCTGAGACAACCCCGCTAAACGTCCTGCTCTACTACAGTTTCGACGACATCATCTGGGAATGTATGCCGACAATTGGCATACAACGACCGTTGGCAAGGGGCAGACGACCAACCACTTCTTTGGATGGCAGACTGATCCATCTAGACCTAGAGGGAAACGTCATCCTCCACGATTCAGATGCCCCGCAGGGCAGATTACTGCTTGACAGGCGTGAACTGGCAACCGATGTAACTATCTCGCCGGATGGCGCATACCTCGCGTTTGCGAGGCGGGAGATGGGGCGACAACACATCTACATTCGACATATTGCGAGTCAGGAAGAAATTCCTATACCCTCGACAGCGCAAGAGATGTTTACACCCGCATGGGATTCAACCGGAGAACTGTTAGCGTACAGTACAAAAGGAAGTATCGAAAATCCAGAAGCGGGTACGGACCGGAATATCTATAGCTACGCTTATGTAAGCGGGCGTGTTGACCCCATCAGTATAGGACCCGAAGATGATGCAGAACCTGCGTGCTCCCCATCAGATCCGAATCTCCTCGCCTTTTCCCGCGCAGAAGGGCAGCATCGCCAGATCTGGCTTGTTGAGTTGAGTCCAGAAGGAAAACCGAACGCACAACAATTGACCCGCTACGGCGGCGAAAAGCCGGTTTGGTTGCCTGACGGTTCAGCAGTCCTTTACGAAACGAACGGTCAACTTTGGCAAATTTCGAAGGACGCATCGAAAAACCGACCGGTGATGTTCAACGGACAGGTAGTTTTTGGACACGAGCCGTATACGATCTCCCCGCCGATTCAGTGATAGGTATTTACCCACCTCTTGCAAATGTAACAGCGCAGTTTAACAATCCG
The DNA here is from genome assembly GCA_965247655.1 of Candidatus Poribacteria bacterium. Taxonomy (GTDB): domain Bacteria; phylum Poribacteria; class WGA-4E; order WGA-4E; family PCPOR2b; genus PCPOR2b. The sequence continues at coordinate 5,241,903 of OZ252032.1, forward strand.
CCCCCGCACTAAAATGTCTTGCGATAAAACCTATAGGACTTACGCAGTTGAGCGTTCAAAGTCTTGTGCTGCGTTGAACCGCACCCCCTCTAACTCCCCCGCCCCGGTCACGGGATCCTCTCGGACAAGCAGGGGAGAAAGCAATGAATTGCACTACTACGAACTGAAGTGCGTAAGTCCTAACCTAGAAAACGTCAGGATTTCTCGGTTGCAAGGGCTTACCAACTATGGTAAAATGAGTCTGTTGTTTTCGCTGACTTAGACAATACGCCCCCTGATTCCCTCAAGTCTGAAACTTGGGTTTTCTATCAATAGTTTTGGAACAGAACGTAGTGTTTCCCATTTTTTTCGATAGACAATTAATCTTTACTTGAGAATCATGCGTCATCACCTACATGAATACATAGATTAAAATTGATTCAAACAAAAAAAGATAAACACTCAAATTAAGGAGACACTCCAAAATCATGGCAAACAAAAACAGCGTCGTCAGAGTTGGCGTTATAGGTCCGGGTGGTGCAGGACGTGGAAACACGCTTGCCTTTGCCACACGAGATGATGTTGAGATTGTCGCTGCAGCTGATAACAATGAGCAAAGTCTTGATGCTTTAGAAAAAGGATTGCGGGAGCGGGTAGACGGCTATCAGGAGAACAGTTTCAAACGTTATGTCGGCGAATACGAGTTCATTGAGATGTTGAATCGGGAAGACCTCGACATCATTGGGGTCTTCTCACCGCATTCTCTGCACGATATCCATGTTAAGTACGCCCTGCGGTTAGGGCACCATGTTCTGGTAGAGAAACCGATGGCAAACGTCGTTGGTGATGCAATTACCATCACCAAGATTGCGATGGGCAGCGGCTTACATCTAGTCGGTGGCTACCAACGGCACTATGAGAACACCTACATCGCTGGAAAACAGGCGATTGCCAAAGGTTTAATCGGTGCCATCCAGAAGTTTGATGTCTATCTCGCCCAACGTTGGGGCGGGGGCGGCTGGCGCGGCGATCCACGGTTCTCCGGCGGTGGTCAACCCAACGACTCTGGAAGCCATTTACAGGATATCTTCCTCTGGATGACAGGTTTATTACCAAAGGAAGCACACGGCACAACTGACATGAACTTTGAAGATGACGCAGGTCAACTTGTGCTGAAGTCTGTCGAAATTAACTCTAACACGAATGTCACGATGGACAACGGTGCGAGCGGCACGATTACCATACTCGGCAATACACGCACTGGTTTTGAAGAATGGGTTATTTTGGAAGGTGATGCGGGAACGTTGGAGATCAAAGGTGGCCTCCGATTTATTCCAAAAGGTGGCGAACCCCAATCATTAGAATTCCAGCGACCCGAAGGGTATCCACAAAGCAAAATCGATCAACTCGTTGGTTTAGTCAAGGGGAAATATAACACAAACTACACCTCTGGAATCAACGGTATTCGCACCAGTTGGCTGACCAATTCGATTCTTGAAGTGGGAAAACAGCCAGAAGAGCCAAACTTGATTAACTGTGATACGATTCTCGAAAAAGAAGGATATAATCGCCAGTCTGTGTTAAACCTCATTGACGAATGTGCCTCAAGACAGATGTACTAGATTCTTATCTGAGGAAAAAAGAGGAAATTTACACCAAAATCGATGGACAACCCCATGAAGGATGCCCAACGTCAGCAAAAGCATCAACTGTACGTTATAGTCAGTTACCCCACCCTAAAGGGATGGGTCCCCGATAAATCGGGATTAAGTAACTTGTTGCCCGTCCCTTGGGATTTACTGGGTTTTTCGGCTCTGGCTCGTGACTTTACATGCCCACCACCGAACGGCTGCAGCATCCGTTTAGGTGTATTCACGACGTATCGGTGATAGCGTCACTTCAACACCCGGGCAAAACCTCAGACAAACCACACCTTTCCGCTACCACGCGGAGAGGGGAGCGAAAAACGAGCGTTTTTCCTAAGTCATCGAGTTACGAATTATATTTTATCACAAATCTATCTATGGTGAAGTCTATAAATAAGTAAACATTTGCTAATAATTTGGGTCTTTCCGAAGTTTCCAAAGTCCCCTTGATAAGGGGGATTTAGGGGGTTAGCTGTATATTGGGAGTGTCTAATTAATTCTAAAATCTACTATAAAAAGGAAAGGTAGATTACAAAAGCACGAAAAAAGGAACGGTATTTCCTCCCCATGCTAAAGCAAGGGGTCTCCATACCGAAGATTTTGATGAAAACTGTTAAATCTTATATTCCCGCTTCACCCATTATGCGGATGACCGTTCTTGCGATGATATCCATCATTGCGCTGCTGACCCAATATGCTTGTCTTTCAGCGAGTACGCAAAGACAAGCAGAAAAACTCACCCATGAGAAAAATTATCAAGGCGCAATTGATGCCTATCAGGCGGTCATCAATACCAAAGCCGGAACACCAGAGGCTTACCGCGCGCAATTAGGTCTCGCTAGGCTATACATCGATAAGATGGATCGACCCCAACTGGGTGTTAAGGCTTATCGGAACCTCATCGCTGCTGCGCCTGATAGCGGTGAAGCGGCCGAGGCACATTATCGCCTAGGAATTTACCACTTTAGAATAAAGGATTATGAATCAGCGCAACAGTCGTTTGACGCTATCGTTAACAAATTTCCGAACCTAGGGAATCTGAGCCATAACGCTCAACTGATGCTGGCAAAAAGTTATGAGGAAACTGGAGCCTATAAGAAAGCGATCGCAACCTACGATAATGTCGTAAATCGTCATCCAGAAAGCGACCGCGCCGCCCAAGCACTAACCAATAAAGCAAAAATCCAAAAGGAATATTTGAAAGACAGGATCGCAGCGGAACAAACCTACCAATCCCTCATCAAACAATATAACAACGTCAAAGGAGCGGAAGAAACAATTGACGATGCCAGACGGGAACTTCAATCGATGGGTGCGCATGTCCCGCAGCCGGAGATCGACTCGGGCACATCGCAGGATCGCGCACAGGAGCGGCGGATGAAGCGTCGTGAGCGTGACCGTCCGCGCGGTGGTGCTGAACTGAGTCCTGCAATGGGCTATGATGCATACGGGAACTCCGGTTTCGGTATAACCCCCGAAGAGGTCATTAGAGAATTCGGAAACCCTTGGGAAGGTGGGGGACACGGACGATCAGGACAAAACGACGATGAAACACAAACGATGATTAAAGTGGTTGCAGACATCAATTTTCTTATCCAGAAATATCGGAATGCAGGGACACTGTACTTTCGCGCGATCAAAGTGGCGAAAGAGAGCCATAAAAAAATCGATCCCTATGACTATATCCGTCTATCGGTCTGCTACCGCAAAGTGGGAATGCATCAACGGGCGGCTGAAACACTGAAAGAAGGCGCGAGAAAAAATGTAACGGTGCTTGAAGCCGTTATCACCTCATCCACAAACAAGTACCAAGATGGAGAATACGAAAGCGTGCTTGAGGCACTTCAGCCTATCGCGGGGTTGGACCGGACCAAAGATCCGGAAATCTACTGGAGGCTCGGATTAGCCTACAAAAAGATGGGGGATCTGCACAAAGCCGTTGAGTCCTTTGAGCGCAGCATTGCTAGTGATACGGATTATATCGATTCGATCCAAAGTCTCGCCGAAATACTGAACTACCAACTCAAAGAGAGAGAGAGGGCAATCATCTTTCAGGATATAATTGATACCAAGAGTCATACCTCAATTGGTGAGAAAGAGCTAGGAGATATATGTTATAAATATGGTAACTACCTCCGAGCGAAATCGAAATATGAAGCGGCGGTGCGCATTGCCCAACGTGAAAAAGAAAACAGTGACATCACTCCATCTGAAAGGCATAATCTCGATAACCAGATCTTATACGCAAAGATACATGCGACGATGGCAGATCATCAAAACGGCAGAGCCCTCCAAGCACAAGAGCAAATAGACACCCTCGCTGCTGAACACCCTAACCATCCCCTGATAGCCTACGGTCGTGGCCAGATAGCGTTGCTCAAGGGCGATGTCGAAACCGCGATTGCCACTTTTGAAACAACGATAGAAAAAGATCCAGCTTCTGATGCCGCACCCATCGCGCTCGGCGAATACTATCTCTCACAGAAAAATCCTGATGCAGCAATAGGGGTATGGGAAGGGGTGCTCAAGACTTATCCACAAAACCAAGGTGTACGTCGTCGTCTTAATGCCCTGAAACAGCAACGTGAGGCACAAGCGGCTGAAGCGGATGCAAATTCCGATCAATCGGGACAAACCGCTGCCCTGACGACGAAAAAGCGACAGAGTTTCTTACCTGCAAAGCGACGAACAATCTATCCGGGAAATCGTATCCCGAAATCACAACTACCGTCCGCACTCTTCGTGGGATTGAACGAAGACCAAGTCATCGAAAAGTACGGAGAACCCATCGAAATCCTTGATCCGCCTCCGAACCTTCCCAACGCTACCAAGCGATTTGCTTATGGTGCACTTGTGCCGGGTATGTCTAGCACCTTCAGTCTGGAGGGGGCAGAGTTTATCTTCGACGAAAATGGTGTTCTAGGATACCACAAAGTTTATTTCGGGGATGTCAACGCACTGGTGGGAGGTGGCAGCGAGTATCCCGCACTGGTCAGTGAAATTCCTGATGAGTTGAAATCAACACTTTGCGATGTTATCAACGAGCAAGTCTTTGAAGCAAAAAAGTATAATCTCATCGTCCAAAAGGCACAGGTTGTCTGGGAACTCAATAATGAACGATGGTGGGCAACGGTACACGCCACTTTTCCAGCTAGAGATTTTACTTCTGATAAGTCAATAAACAACTACAAACCAAAACTCAAAGACTATCACATCATGGAATTGTTAGTGACCAATCGAAATCTTTCCCCGGATCTGTTCCTCACAAAACCCAAAGGGATAACCTATGAAAACTATTAGGTACGATATCGCCACCCTTATCATCGTGATAACGATAATCCAATACGCTTGTGTTGCATCAAGTCCACAGAGACTCGCCGGAAAGCACCTACAAGAAAAGGACTATCAAGGTGCGATCGAAACATATCAGACAGTAGTCAATTCCAAACCCGAAACACCAGAAGCCCGTCAAGCACAACTAAGCATTGCCAAATTATACATCGAAAAGATGGATCAACCCCAACTGGGTGTCCAGATTTATCAAGACCTCATCGCTGCTGCACCCGACAGTGACGAAGCTGCCGAAGCACACTGGGGCTTGGGACTTCATGCTTTCAAATCAGAAGACTATCAATCGGCGCAACAGTTTTTTGACACCATCGTCAATAAATTTCCGACATCGGAGCGCAGTTATAACGCCCAACTAATGTTGGCAAAAAGCTATGAGGAACTTAATGAATATCGCAAAGCGGTAGAAATCTACGGCAATGTGGCAAACCGTCACCCGGAGGGCAAACGAGCGACGCAAGCATTGGTCAATAAAGCCAGAATTCAGGGTGAACGGCTCCGCGATGAAACCGCTGCCAAGCGAACCTATCAATCTATCGTCAAGCGGTATGGCAATATCGAAGGCACGGAAGAATCAGTTAGCACCGCAAAACAGGAACTCCGCATGATGGGAGCCATTATCCCCAAACCGGATGATCAGTCTCTCACACAACTGGAGCGTGCACTGGAGCGCCAAAGGCAGCGCCGTGAAAGAGACCGTCCACGGGGCGGGGCTGAACGTAGCCCTGCAATGGGGGAAGTACTCGACTACTCAGACTCCGGCTTCGACGTGGATCCTGAAGAGATTATGAGACCCTTTAAGACAATCATTAATGAAATAGGCGGGGAAGGTACTGAAGGGGCAGTTTACCATGACACAGTGCTTAAAATCGCTCACCTGAATTGGGATACTGAAAACTATCGTGATGCCGGGGCGTTGTATTTTCAGGCAATCGGACTCGCCGAACGCCAAGGGGCACAGATTGATCCGCATAGCTATCTCCGTCTCTCCCTCTGCTACCGCAAGCTAGGCATGCATCAGCAGGCTAGCGAAATGGTAAGGAAGGCAGTCAAAAAAGATGGAGGGGTTTTTGACGCTATCATCAGCAGCGCTGCCAATCAATACGTTGACGAGGATTACGAAAAAGCCATTGAGACTTATAACTCTGTCTTGGGGTTGAATCGAGCGAGAGATCCGGAAATTTACTGGAGAATGGGGCTAGCATACAAAAAGATGAACGATCCGCACAAAGCGATTGAATCTTTTGAACGTGCCATTGCTGTGAAAACAGAGTATACCAAGGCACTCCAAAGTCTCGCCGAACTACTTCACTACCAACTGAAAAATACCGACAGAGCCGTGATATTCCAAGACCTCGTCGATCAGAAAGGCGAAACCTATGCCGGTGAAAAAGAGCTAGCGTCTCTCTGCTACAAATATGGCAACTATGGTTGGGCAAAATCGAAATACGAACTCGCAGCGCGGATTGCTCAAAAAGAAAAGACTGATGACACGACCCCATTTCAGAGGCGTGGGATAGATAACCGGGTCGTTTATGCAAAGGTACATGCGGCGATGGCAGCCTACAAGGGCGAAATGGAAGGGAAGGCACAAGAGATTATCAATGCGATCGTCACCGAGTATCCCAATCATCCGTTGATACCCTATGGACGTGGGCAGCTCGCTGCTCTCAAAGGCGACATGGATACCGCAATCACCGCCTTCAAAGCGTCCATAGAACAAGATTCGAGTTTCTATGCAGCACCTATCGTACTCGGCGAATACTATCTGTCGCAGGGATATACTGATGAGGCAATTGCGTTATGGAAAAAATCGCTCAGAGCTAATCCACTGAACCGTGTAGTGCGTCACCGACTCCACGAGTTGACAAAGCGGGTTGGCTACAGATCCGAAGATTCGGAAAAACCGCGCGAAATCCTGCAAGGCGAGATTACAGCATCAACGACTTCTTCTCGAACGAGCAGTTCCGCAGCGTCTAACGCGCCGAGGGGTAGGGGCCTCCCCGCCAAACGACGGACAATCTATCCGAAGGGCCGTATCCCGAAATCGCAATTACCGTCCGCGTTTTTTGTCGGGTTGAGTGAAGATCAAATCACCGATACGCATGGACAACCAACCCAAATCCTGCCCGCTGTGACCGGCATCCCAAGTTCCACAAAGCGATTAGCCTACGGCGACACTATAGACGATGCAATACATGTCGCTACCCTTGAAGGTTCAGAGTTCATTCTCGGTGAAGAAGGAGTGCTCGGATTCCGCAAAGTCTACTCTGGAGACATCAATGCGGTGGCAGGCAGTCCAGTCGAGTATCCCACCGTGGTCAGTGAAATTCCTCAAGAGTTGGGTTCAACACCCTGTCATGTTATCAACGAGGAAATCATTGATACGAACAAGTACTTCCTTATCGTCCAAAAAGCACAGATAGTTTGGGAACTGGATTCGGAACGCTGGATAGCGACCGTGTACACGACCTATCCAGCCGAAGATCGTAAATCAGAACGGTCCATCAATAAGTACAAACCGAAACTGAAAGACTACCGCATTATGGAACTTTTGGTGACGGCTCGGAACATCCCACTTAACATCAGCCTGAAATAAGATTAAACTATTGACAACGCAAAGGAGAACAAATGTCAACTACCCCGCCCTGAAGGACGGTGCTTGTAGCCTGTCCAACGGGACTTACGCTTGGGTAGAGTTTCACTAGTGAAACTCTACCCACGACACTATCTCTCCCGATCTTGTCGGGATAAAAGATAGTACGGTTATGCGGCTCTAGCTCGTAACTTTACACACCCACCACCGCACGGTCGAAGCAACCGTTTAGGTATATTCACGACGTATCGGTGATAGCATCGCTTCAACACCCGGGTGAAACCTCAGACAAACTGCCTTTCACGCGGTTCACTAGTGAACCTCAGAAGTGAGAGGTCAGCGTTAAACGAGCGTTCAACTGAAGTCCTCGAGTTACAAACTATATTCTACCATACATCTACCAAAAAAGTGTAAGGTAGATTACAAAAACGAAAAAAAGGAGGCGGGATGGAAACCCCATGCTAAAGCAAGGGGTTTCCATCCCGAAGATTTGATGAAAGTTGCTTTGAATCTCCCGACTTGTCGAGGATCCTCGTCGTTCTTTGGATCGGAACGATTCAAGAACGTCGGGACCATTAGATTTAGCATCTTCTTTTTATTAGTTGCTGTGGTTGTGATAACCCAATACGCCTGCGTTTCAAAAAGTATGGACGGACAGGCACAGCAACTCATCCGAGAAAAGGACTATCGAGGCGCAGCTGATGCTTATCAGTCGGTCATTGATTCCAAACCCGGAACATCAGAAGCCCGTCAGGCGCAATTGGGCATTGCCAAGTTATATATCGAAAAAATGGATCAACCCGAACAGGGCGTCAAAATTTACCAAGATCTTCTCGCTGCCGCCCCCGACAGCGAAGAAGCTGTCGAAGCTCACTGGCGTTTAGGGCTTCATGCCTTCAAGTCGGAAGACTATCAAACGGCGCAACAATCCTTTGACACCATCGTCAACAAGTTTCCGGCGTCAGAACGAAGTCATAACGCCCAACTGATGTTAGCAAAAAGCTACGAGGAAGCCAGCAATTATGAGCAAGCTGCAGAAGTTTACAATCACGTAGCAAACCGCCACCCGGAGGGCAAACGCGCAACACAGGCGTTGGTTAATAAAGCCAGAATTGAACAGGAATATCTCAAGAATCAAGCCGCTGCCACAGAAACCTACCAATCCCTCGTTAAACAGTATGGAGCAACCGAGGGTACAGAAGAATCGGTTGAGGAAGCAAAAAAGGCACTCCAATTGATGGGGGCAACTATCCCCAAACCGGACGAGCCGGATGCACAGGAACTCGCAACGGAGCTTAGCCGCAGGCTCGATTATCGAGAGCGACGCCGTACAGAGCGTGAGGCGGCAGGCTTTGAGTCTAGTCCAGCAAGGGGAATACCAAGTAATTTCTCAGACTCCGGTTTTGGTGTGAATCCCGAAGAACTCATGGCACCCTATAGGCAGACCATTATGCAACAGGGGGGCGGGGAAGGCTTAGAGGACACGGTTTATCACGACACGGTGCTTAAAATTGCTGTCATGAAGTTGCAGTTTCAAGAATATAGAGATGCTGGTGTATTATTCTTTTATGCAATCGAACTTGCCAAACGCAAGAAGGCACAGATTGATCCATATAGTTTTCTCCGTCTATCGATTTGCTATCGGAAAGTAGGCATGTACCAGCGCGCGGCGAACGTGTTAAGAGAAGCGGTAAGAAGAGACATACGCGTTCTTGAGGCTGTTATCATAACAGGTGACAACCAGTACCTAGATGAAGAGTACGAAAGAGCCATTGAGACTTATAGCTCTATTGTGGGTATGAATCGGAGCAAAGACCCGGAGATTTATTGGAGATTAGGGCTCGTCTACCAGAAGATGGGCGATTACGAAAAAGAAGCAGAATTTTGCGAACGTGCAATCGCCTCTAAAACAGACTACATCGACGCGCTCCAGAGCCTTGCTTATGTACTTGACCGCCATCTGAAGGATAAGCAACGAGCGAGGATTTTTGACAACCTCGCTAGGGGTCAGAGCAATAGTTATGAAGGCGAAATAGAGCTTGGCGCAGTCTGCTACAAATACGGCAACTACACCTGGGCAAAGACAAAATATGAAGCTGCTGCACGTCTCACAGAACGGCAGAAAAAAGATTCAATGCCGCCGCCAGAACAACGTCTCCTCGACAACCGGATTGTCTACGCGAAGGTGCATGCAGCGATGGCGTACTACAAAAGCGGGATGGAAGATAAGGGACAGGAAATATTCGATACACTTGCCGCCGAATATCCGGATCACGCACTGATACCCTACGGAAATGGGCAGCTGGCTCTCCTCAAAGGAGACACCGATGCCGCTATTGCGGAGTTCAAAGCATCAATGGAAAAGGATCCGAAATCTCAGGCAGCTCCTATCGCCCTCGGCGAATACTATGTCTCACAAGGGTATATCGATAAAGCAGAGGCATTATGGAGTGGATTCCTTAAAACCAACCCCCGCAATCGTGTAGTACGTCAGCGGCTAGGTAATTTGAAAAATTCAATCACAGATAACACGGACTGACGAACGTGGATGGACACGGATACATGCCCGATTCGTGTGATGGAGGCTAAATCCGTGCAATCCGCGTTATCTGTTTCATCAGCGATCTGAAAGGAATAAGACACTGAATGCATGAGCTCACAGAGATCCTAAAATTGGTTGAGGGAATCGCCCGAGAAGCCGGTGACATCTTAATGGATTACTATGGAGAAATTCGTCATATTGATTATAAGGGCATTGGTGATATTGTAACCGAAGCGGACAAAGCCTCCGAAAAACTCATCACAGAACGACTAGAATCCCGTTTTCCAGACTATGCCATCCTCGGCGAGGAGTTTGGGATGTCGGCGGTACAATCGGATAACTGCTGGGTCACAGATCCACTGGACGGGACAGCAAATTATGCGGCGCGTTGCCCAATCTTTGCAGTTGCGATTGGGCTGCTGCATAACGGCACCCCAGTCCTCGGTCTAGTGTTTGACCCCACGACCGATCGGATGTTCAGCGCGGTCAAGAGCGAAGGTGCAACGTTGAACGGGGTTTCTATTCGTGTCAACGACCGCGAAAAATTAGACCCCATTGGGCTATTCGGGTTTGGATCGCCGGTACTTGAAATGCTTCATCCGTTCATACAGAAGTGTGGTAAAGGGCGCAGCCTTGGCTCTGCAGCACTCCATATCTGTTCGGTCGCCACCGGTTACTTTGATGGAAGCCTAGACTTTTACACCAAACTGTGGGACATCGCTGCGGCGGCTGTTATTCTACAAGAGGCCGGTGGTCGCATGACGCATCCATCGGGCGTACCGCTGTTTCCGTTATCATCAGAATCCTCCGCCTATCAAGGGCATGATGTCCCCTTTCTCGCAACCAATGGAAGGATACATGAGGAATGCCTAACCACTCTCGAAGAAAATAAAGATAACTTGCAATCATAAGGAGATCTACCTTCCATGTCCATCCCGAAACTATCCGTGGGTAATCCCGTCCTAGCGAATTTACTCATGATCGTCATCATCATATTCGGTGTCTATGCTTGGATTGTCCTGCCGAGAGAATTGACGCCCGAAATCTCTTTTCAGTCCGCAACAGTGACCACATTCTACCCCGGTGCCTCTTCGGAAGACGTTGAAAAACTGGTCACTACACCGATTGAGGACGCGATCGAAGAGAACGTAAACAAAACTGATATCATTGTATCAATCTCATCAGAGGGAAGGTCACTGATCACCGTCCAGTTTGAGGAAATCAGTGAACGCGAATTTGACAAAGAATTCCAGAACCTACGGATGACAGTTGATAGAGTCAACGATCTCCCGGCTGAGATTCTGGACGAACCCCAAGTACGGGAGATTGATACATCAAGCGGTTTTCCGATGCTGACCATCGTCGTCGGTGGAGAGATTTCGGAAGAACAGATGAGGGACATTGCTGAGAATCTGAAAGATGAGATTCTTGAAATTAAAAACGTCGCTGCCGTCCGACTAGCAGGAGTGCGGGAAAGAGAAATCTGGGTCGAAGTTGATCCCGACCAGTTAAAGGCATATCGTCTCCCCATCGAAGCCGTCATCAATGCACTGAGAACGCATAATCTGAACCTTCCTGCGGGCACATTAGAGATGGGAACATCGGAGTATCTGGTGCGTACGATGGGGGAGTTTAACAACCTAACAGAAATTGAAAACACAATTATACGCGTTCGACCGACCGGAACACCATTGCGGGTGCGTGATGTTGCAACCGTCTCCAACACCTATGAAAAACCACGCACACTATCGCGCGTCAACGGTCAGCCATCAATCAGCCTATCTGCCCAAAAGAAGACTGAGGGCAATACCATTAAACTGGTCAAGCAGATTCGGGAATTGGTCGAGCAGCGTAAACAGAACCTGCCAGAAGGAACTGAACTCTCGGTGGTGAACGATTATTCTGTTATTTTACAGGAACGGTTGGGGATCCTACAAAACAATGCCGTTTTTGGAATCGTCCTGGTCGTTGTCCTGCTCTATATTTTTCTGGGATGGCGCAACGCGCTCTTTGCAGCATTAGGTATTCCGGTTGCATTTATGGCAACCTTCTTCTTTCTGCATTGGTCGGGATATACCCTCAGCGGTGTCACGTTATTCGGTTTAATCCTCGTGGTTGGCATTGTTGTGGATGATGCAATCGTTGTCATTGAAAACGTATTCCGTCGTATTCAAGAAGGAATATCTCCCAAAGAAGCGGCAATTGCCGGAGCTCAAGAGGTGGCATGGCCCGTTCTGGCGGCAAGTCTGACCACAATTGCTGCGTTCGGTCCCCTCATGTTTATGTCAGGCACTTCGGGGCAGTTCTTGCGAATCGTTCCTATCACCGCTATCTTGGTGATACTCGCATCGTTGTTTGAGGTCTTCGTGATCTTGCCGTCCCATATTGCCGAGTGGGGTAAGGCGCAAAGCCGAGAACAACGGCGACATGTGTGGTTCGATCTAATCCGAAGACATTATGTGCGTATACTAAAAGGCACGATTCGGTGGCGTTATGCAGTCGTCTGTGGTGTCTTAGCCTTTGGGATATTGGTCTCTATCGGTGCATTTTCGCAGTTAGAAAGGCAGCTGTTTCCCGGCGAAGATTTTCCGCAATTTTACATCAAAGCGGAAATGCCGCCTTCGTTTGGTCTCAAAGAGACTTCCGCCGTTCTAGCACAGGTCGAGGAAGTTGCCATGTCTCTGCCGTCCGATGAATGCGTCGCTGTCGTCACCAACATCGGCCTGATCACACCAACCTCTCTGCTGGAAGGCTCAAGCATCCGCTCCAACGCCGGTGAAGTGCTCGTTGAGTTGGTACCGAAGGATCAACGGGTGCGCAGTACAGATGAGATTATCGCAGGTCTCCGGGGGAAGGTCGAGGCAATCAGCGGCATTGAAAAACTCACATTTGATAAGATGGCAGGGGGCCCGCCACAGGGAACAGATGTGGAAGTCAAAGTGAAGGGGGATCGGTTCGAGCCGTTAGAAAAAATTGCCGGTTCACTCAAAGAGAAATTGTACCAGATGGATGGCGTTTATGATATACGGGATGATTTTGTGACAGGGAAATCGGAAATCCGCCTGCGTGTTAAGGAAGACAGGGCATATCAGTACGGCTTGAATATCTTTCAAATCGCTTACAATGTCCGCAACGCTCTTGAAGGAAATATAACGACAACCTATCGCGATGCCGATGAATCAATTGATGTCGTTGTGAAATACGATTCAGGTGATTTGCAAACAATCGCCAATCTTGAGGAGTTGTTGATTCCAACTCCGAACGGAACGATGGTGCCGCTCAGGGATGTGGCTGAAGCGCAGGAGGAGGATGGATATTCGGAAATCCGCCGCTTTGAGAATGAGCGAGCAATTACTGTCTCCGCCGCTGTAGACAATGATAAAACCAGTGCCTTCGCGGTCAACCAGGCATTGATTCAGGCTTTTAAAGATATTGAATCGCTTTATCCCGGTTATCGTCTTGATTTCCGAGGTGTCTTCGACCAAATCAATGAATCATTTGGCGAACTGGGAAGGCTGTTTGTCGTTGGAATTTTAATTATGTACGTTATATTAGGCGCGCAGTTCAAGTCGTTTATTCAGCCGGTCATTATCCTCTTTGCCGTGCCGTTTGGTTTCATGGGTGCAATGATTGGATTGTTAATCATTGGAGCACCGTTGAGCATGGTTGCGCTGTTTGGCACTGTTGCATTGGCGGGAATCGTTGTCAACGATTCCATTGTGATGATAGACTTCATAAACCAGTACAGGCTACGCGGTTATAACAAGTGGCGAGCCATCTTAAAAGGCGGAAGCGTTCGATTGCGTCCGATTATCTTGACCTCTGTCACCACAATCTTTGGCTTAATTCCAATGGCAATCGGTTTGGGAGGTAAGTCCCCAATTTGGATGCCAATTGCGTATACAATTATCTTTGGACTTTCCGCAGCGACCCTTCTGACGTTGTTTGTCATGCCCGCTTTATATGCGATAACGGCGGATATACGTGAGTTGTTCGTCAAGCGCGAGCGGGTGACCGAGCCGGTATTTGAAGATGCGCCTCTTGTTGCGGAGCGTGCAGACGATTGAAAATTCAACAACGATTGACCTCTGTTTATTTTGGAAACAGAGTATAATTGCGAATCACAGCGGTTTCGGTGTATTGGAGAAGGATATGAAACTAAAAAAAGTCTCTATTCACAATTTCAAACGGATTGATCACCTTGACATAGACTTTACAGATAGTTTAGGGCGTATTCGTGATATAACCGTGATAGCCGGTCCAAATGGCTGTGGGAAAACAACTATATTAGATGCCATCGCCTATCCCTTATGCCGCGTGATGAAGGTGCCTTTTCCAAAAAGTGAAATGGGACTTAAAGGGAATGATGTTATTCGAGGGGGGGCTATTGAAGCGCGTGTTGATTTTGATGTTGTTTTGGAACCTGACGAGCACCAAGAACTTTGCCGAGTCACAAAGAAATCGGATCCGCGCTGGCCTGTTCAAAATCAGCATGAAGGTCGCGTCACATGGCAACAGCCACCACCATCTTGGAATCGGGATCGTGGAAAAGGGTGGACCTTGTTGGGAGGCCGTCGTATCGCTGCGGACCTCATCGGTAAACATCAAGAGGATGTCACCATTTTTAATAAGTTAGGTGGCTTGTTTTATTTCGATCAAGAGCGTAGTATTCCAGCGCGTACTTCTCCGAAACATGATCGAATCACCCCAGAAATTTTAGATGAAGCACTAGAAGATGAGGAAGGACTCGTTCCTTTTTGGGCAAATATCAAACAACACCTCATTGATCTAGGGGTGGATGCCAAGCTAGACCCAAACAGTTGGCAGGCTGATCGTTTTCGGAACATTCAAGAAATTTACGCAAGACTTTTTGAACCTCGACAACTCATCGAAGTGCGTCCGCGGGGAGAATCAAGAGATCTCTGTTTTCGAGATGGTGACAACCAAGAATATTGGTTCGATGGTCTCAGCAGTGGCGAAAAACAATGTTTGCTTTTTATCGTCCAGTTCGCTGCCTATCGGATTCATCGTTCAATCGTTTTGATTGATGAGGTGGGGTTGCATCTACACCCAACTTTACAGATTGAGTTGCTCAAACAACTACCGCGAATGGGAGATGATAACCAATTCATCGTTACCACACATTCGCCTTATGTCTTTGATTTCTTCCCGCCAGAACATCGTCTTAGCATGGGCACACTTTATGAAACTGAGGAGTCGCCTGTATGAATCTGCCTCCAAGTAGTAGTTTTTTAGAGAGTGTCCCGTTGTTGCTTTGCGAAGGTGATTCTGATGAAAGGCTTCTAGACCGTATTTTTAATACGCGTGAGTTGAAGGCCCAACAAGTCGGTGGGGCTCGCAATATCAGACCGGCAGCCGCATATTTGACACGGCAAAATCAACCTGTGTTTACCATTCAGGGCCGCGATTTCAGACCGCTATCCGAAGCCGAGGAGTGTTACAGCCAAAATTATGCCGATCGACATTTTATGTGGCGACGACACGAGTTAGAAAACTATCTGATTGAACCGCGTGTCGTTGCAAACTGCTTCAAACAGCTACAACCATATTCAAAAGTCACGCTGCCAGAAACAGAGAATTCGGCAAGGCATTGGATTAAGGAGCTCGCTCGAGATCTTCTGGAAGACCAAGCCGGACGTCAGACTGCGTGGGAATTGCGTCGTCAATTACACGATACATTTCCTACGACATCTTCCATATCTCAGGAAAACGCCATACAGAGCCGCGAAGAATGGCAAAATCGTCTTATTAATGAGATGGAAGAAATACGCTCTCAAGCCCGGCAATTTGAAGAATTTGTGCAAACCACAGGTGCCGATATTTTGCAAAACTACGAAGCAAATCTTCAGATTTTTAGCGAACCCAGTTTTCTGAATACGGATAGACATCTCAGGGATTTTGGGGGACACGAAATGGTTCAAATGATATATCAAGAAGCACGTATTAACATTAGATGTTATGGCATTCAAGAATTTCAAACCGATTTGGTCGAGTCATTTGTTGAAGAATGGAATCGTGATTCGTCTTTTTTACAACCGAACGATTTTGACGATCTCAGCGCAGCGATACGTCGGTTAACCGGAGCATCATCGCGGACTAACTGAAGCGAAATCGCAAATCTTATACATAATAGGAGTTCCTATGTCAAATATCAAAACTATTGTTACTGTCGATGAGCTTCGAGCGCGTCTCGACCAGCTGCCGAGACTGTCTTTGGCGGACTTGCCGACCCCGCTGCTTGACTGTCCACGCCTATCCAAAGCCCTAGATGGTCCACGCATCCTAGTGAAACGGGAAGATCAGACCGGAATGGCATTTGGCGGAAATAAAGTCCGAGAGTTCGAGTATTCGGTCGCCCCCGCGGTGGAGGGCGGATACGATG
Source organism: Candidatus Poribacteria bacterium (assembly GCA_965247655.1). Classification (GTDB taxonomy): domain Bacteria; phylum Poribacteria; class WGA-4E; order WGA-4E; family PCPOR2b; genus PCPOR2b. Next base: position 5,258,417 of record OZ252032.1, read on the forward strand.
TTCTGCTACACGGTGCCGCATCCCAGTCCAACCAGTCGCGATTGACGGCGGCGGTTGCTGCACGGCTGGGACTGAAGGCGGTAATGGTAGGCAAGAAGGATGCTCACGCCGAGCCGGTGAACGGAAACCTGCTGCTGTCCCACCTATTTGGGGCGGAGGTTCATCTCTTGGAAACCGCTGAGGAAAGGGCAGCGGTGCTTGAACGCCTAGAATCGGAAGGACGTCGGGTATATAACACTAGCAGCGATGGATACTACCTGCGAAGTGTATCTTATGTGGACGGTTTTCTTGAGTTATGGGATCAGCTTCAAGGACGAGACATTCACCCCGATGCGTTGTATGTCTGCTCAGGAGTACATACCCATGTGGGACTGGCGGTTGGGGCAAGAGCGTTGGGAATTCCATTGAGGATTGTAGGGATCAGTCCCAGTCTACAGGACAATGCAGAATCGAACGCCAACCTTGCAAAGGTCGCCAACGAAGTATCTCATATACTGGATTTGGATCTGGATTTTTCAGGGGCCGATTTTGAGAGCTACGGGGAATACGCCGGCGAAGGCTACGGTGTGGTGACACCCGGCAGCAAAGAAGCGGTCATCTTGGCTGCACAAACAGAGGCATTGGTGCTGGATCCGGTGTATACGGGCAAGACGTTTGGAGGATTAATCGACCATATCCGACAAGGACAGCTTACGGCGGACCAAACGGTGGTGTTTGTGCACACCGGTGGAACACCTGCCCTATTCGCTTATGGAGATGAGATCTTAGGGAATTGACATACTCCCCGCCCTGAAGGAGGGGGATTCTTGTGTCCTTCAGGAACGGTAATTGTGCTATCAACAAGGACAGCCAGCCGAAGATGGTCTTACGTCCTCTCCTTCAAGGGTTGATGCCCCAACCCTGTAGATGTTAATTGCAGCGTTTCTATCACGGTCATGGATAGCACCACAATCAGCACACTGCCAAGTTCTATCATGTAGGTTCAACGATTCATTCACGGTGCCGCAAGCCGAACAGGTCTTACTCGAAGGATACCACTTGTCTATGAAGATGATTTTTACACCTTTTTTGTCAGCGATATACACCAATTTCTTGACGAAATCGGCAAAGCCTAAGTCACTAACTTTGCGTCCCCATAGTGCTTTCATCCCTTTGAGGTTGAGATCCTCCAGTCTAATTTCGTCATATTCGTCAGTCAGTTGGTGTGCCAACTCATAGTGGAAGTCCTCTCGTTGGTTCGCTATTTTGCGGTGCTTGCGAGCTAGGTTAATCCGTGCCCGTTCCCGGTTGTTTGACCGCTTGCGCTTTCGGGAGTCGTTACGATTGGCACGTTTGATAGCATTGATACTCCGTTTGAAAAACAGAGGCGATTCTATATCGTGTCCGTTAGACCCTGTGAGAAACCGTTTTAGACCGAAATCAAAGCCTGCGATTTTACCCGTCATGACCCGATTCAGGGCTGGTTCTACATGGTCTGTTAGCACACAGATATAGATGTCACCGACGGCATCCCGCTTAATCGTGCAACGTTTTGGGGTGCCTTCAATATCACGGGACTGGAAATACTGATAGATATGTTTACCGATTTTGATACGATTACCCGGTAGAAGTTTCCAACCGGCTTGAAGTAATGTGAATGACTTGTACTTGCGACGGGGCTTGAAACGCGGTCTACCCCACGGTTTACCTTGCGCTCTCGATTCAAACATTGCCTTGTAGCCTTTGTCGATACGGGCTGCCACGTCTTGAATCGCTTGGCTCGGAAGTTGATTCCAATGAGAAAATCGAGGCAATTGTTTGAGGTTAGATATGTGATTTATCAATCTAAACTTGCTGATATATTTGCCATAAATTGCATAATAACGTCGCTGGAGGGCAACGCAATGATTCCAGACAGAAGCGTGTCCGTCTATGGTCTTATGCAATTCACGATTACCGTGATTAGAATACATTTTGAACTTGTAGGTTTTCATTATGGTCAGCTTTCTAGCTTTCATATCCTGTTTCACGAGGAAGCGGGAGACCCTATCATGCGATAGGGGTGAAACTCTCCCGCGAAAGCCAAGAAAAGTATACCATATTTTACCTACAAAATCACCCTTTTTTTGACTAACTAACGGGGCTTGCCGTTCTGTATCCCCGCCTTAAAAGACGGGGTTTTAGAACGGAAGATTTTGATAATAACCCATCACTTCAGAGGAAAGGAGATCCCCAACATGAATGTTATCGCAGATCTATGCGTCGTCCCGATAGGCGTTGGTGTATCGGTTTCCAAGTATGTTGCTGAGTGCGAACGTATCCTCAAGGACGCAGGGTTGAAAACCAAACTACATGCCTACGGCACCAACATAGAGGGAGATTGGGATACGGTCTTCGCTGCAATTAAACAGTGCCATCAGGTTGTCCATGAGATGGGTGCTCCTCGGATTAGCACAACGCTCAAGTTTGGCACACGCACCGACCGAGCACAGACGATGGACGACAAGATAAATAGCGTTGTACATCAACTGGAAGCGTAGTTACCTAATTGCTGCCGTATCTATCTGGCTCATATCAAAAGAAAGTACAAAACGATAAGAACGTGAAACGTGATGTCCCGTTCCGAGGATCCCGATCTATCGGGACGTGAAACGTGAAAACCGTTTGTTTATCGGTTCATTATTTATCGAGGGGGGTGGGATAGTTATGGACCTGTTTGATCAGAATCTACAGCAGAACCGGAAACGATCCGGTCCGCTAGCGCACCGGATGCGTCCCAACACACTCGACGAATTTGTGGGACAGGAACATCTATTAGCACCGGAGCAGCCCCTCTACCTTGCGATCGCGGATGACACAGTGATGTCCTGCATTTTTTGGGGTCCACCGGGCTGTGGAAAAACCACCCTAGCGCAGATCATCGCTCAGTACACAAAGGCGCATTTTGAGCATGTCAACGCTAGCACAACCGGCGTACCGGAGTTGCGCAAGCAGATTGCCCAAACCGAAGAACGTCTCAAATTTCACGATCAACGGACCATCCTGTTCTTGGATGAAATCCACCGTTTCAACAAAGCACAACAGGACTTTCTGCTCTCCTTCGTGGAAGATGGCACACTTGTGCTGATCGGTGCGACAACCGAAAATCCCTCCTTTGAGGTCAATGCCCCACTCCTCTCCCGGATGCAGGTGTATCCATTCCGACCACTGGAATCGTCCCATATCCGTCAGTTGGTGGACCGCGCACTCATCGACGCAGAACGTGGTTTGGGAAAGTATCAGATCTCGCTCTCGGCGGACGCTACAGATGCTCTGATTCAGGTGGCTGATGGTGATGTGCGCCTTGCCCTCAACGCATTGGAACTCGCTGTACAGACCTGCAGACCGGATGATCAACAGGTGCGTCACCTAGATGCCGAGACTATTCGCAGCGCGGTACAGAAGCGGATGTTGCGCCATGATAAATCGGGCGATGAACACTACAACTTGGTTTCTGCTTTCATCAAGAGTATGCGCGGATCCGATCCTGACGCTGCCATCTATTGGCTGGCACGCCTGTTGGAAGTGGGTGAGGATGCACGTTTCATTGCGCGGCGTATGGTAATCCTCGCATCTGAGGATGTTGGAAACGCAGACCCGCAGGGGCTACTGATCGCAGACGCAGCCGCCCGCGCGGTGGAATTTGTTGGGCTGCCAGAGGCACAATTGAACTTGGCACACGCCGCCATCTATCTCGCTTGTGCTCCAAAAAGCAATGCAGCTTATCTAGCTTTGCTCGCAGCGCAAAAAGATGTGCGCGAAGCACCCGCCTATCCCGTGCCAATCCATCTGCGAAATGCGCCGACACAGCTAATGAAAGAACTCGGTTACGGAAAAGAATACAAGTACGCTCACGATTTTGAAGACCATATCGTGAAACAAGATCATCTCCCCGATGCCTTACACGATAGGCAGTATTACGAACCGACCGACATTGGGGATGAACGGCGCATCCGCGAGTATCTGGAAAAGGCAAAAAAATGACCGTGTTACAAGAAACGCGAAGCTGCTGCGTGCTTGTAACAAGAAGGAAAATCAGAATGGTAGAAGCGAAGCGGTCTTACCGTGCCATGCTGTTGTCAATGATTATCCCCGGACTGGGACAGATCTATCTGAGTAAGCCGTTTAAGGGTGTCATTATGTTTATAGGCATTATCTCCGCAATGGTGCTCATCTATGCCAATTCATTACCTGTAACCAGTTGGCGAGATCTGACCCGCATAGATCGAACTGAAACATCGTCGGACAAGGGTGGTATAGCAGGACAAATGGAAGCATACTCAGGAGCAGGTGACCCTACCTCGGAAGGCAAGGACCCGAAACAGTGGCGTGGCTACACTCTACATACATCTGACAGCAAGTTTATGTTTCGGATTACCGCAGATTTGGACAGCCATTTGGTAGACGACGCAGAACTTTCAGCAGAACTAGTACGGGAATTTCGGAAGCATAAAGTCTTAGTTTATAAAGGGGCAACCGTTTCAACGAAAAAGGAAGGTAGTTGGTGGTTGATAGATGATCACTATCAGACATATTCTGTGAGGAAAAGCGAATATGGGTTAGACGTTTATAGCACCGCACAATGGCGGTTTCGTTCCCTTTGGCAGTTCAAGATTACTGGACTGATTCAAGCCCTTATTTTTTGGGGATATGCAGTTTTCGACGGTTGGCTTGGACGACGAGAGGAATAGACAAGTCAACTACCCCGCCCTGAAGGACGAGGCTTGTAGCCTGTCCAACGGGACTTACGCTTGGGCAATTATCTTGCCCGCGACGCTATCTCGGTGCGTTGCACCTAAAAGATAGCGCGGTTATGCGGCTCTGGCTCGTAACTTTACACACCCGCCACCGCACGGCTATAGCATCCGTTTAGGCATATTCACGATGTATCGGTGATAGCATCGCTTCAACACCCGGGTGAAACCTCAGACAAACTGCCTTTCACGCGGTTCACTAGTGAACCTCAGAAGTGAGAGGGCAGTGTTAAACGAGCGTTCAACTGAAGTCCTCGAGTTACAAACTATATTCTACCATACATCTACCAAAAAAGTGTAAGGTAGATTACAAAAACGAAAAAAAGGAGGCGGGATTTCCTCCCCATTCTAAAGCAAGGGGTTTCCATCCCGAAGATTTGATGAGCGTTCAATGGAAGGAAAAGAGATGGGGACACAAATGACATTACAAGAACAGGTTGAGGGTGCAAATCTCAGCTTCTATCAAGCAATGCAAAATCTGAGCATTGACATGATGGACAGCGTATGGCTACAAGCGGATTGGGTGCAATGTATTCACCCGAATTGGGAGACGATCACCGGTTGGGAGGAGATTCGCGCGAGTTGGGTAAATATCTTCCAGAACACACATCGAATGCACATCCAACCCAGCGAGATTTCGATCCATACCGATAACCAATTTGCTTGGGTGACGTGCGTCGAATCTATCCATACCTTTGCCGGCGGTAGGATGGGCATATCCTTTGCGCAAGCGACGAATGTTTTCAAGCACGAAGACGAGAATTGGAAGATGGTGCATCACCATGCGTCCCCATTGCCAAGAGAGGTGGCACTTTCTGGCACCGCAGCGGCACCATCGTTGAACTAGCCTCTTGATACAAATAGAGAGAGGTTTCAAACGGCGGAAGTTTTCGTTGTTACTGCTTCCGCCAGTGTGGTACAATCACTTAGCATTTCAATTTATCAACAGGAGGAACAAACTTTGTTATCTCGATTATTGCAGAAAAAGCATTTCAGAATTGGGGCGTTAAGTCTCGGAATCATCGCTGTGCTGATTGCAATTCCCGTGGTTGCCAATCAGATGTTTGACGAAGAGGTCATTGGAGATTTCAAACACGTTAAAACTGAATACGATGAGAAACATACGCCGAAGATTGAGTGCCCAGATGAGGTTGGTGTCGGAGAGTGGTTCGATGTAACCGTAACAATCGGTGCCGGTGCACTTCACCCCACCCTTTATGAGCACTATGTTAACTGGATTGGCATCTATAAAAATGATGTCGAAATAGCACGAGCCTATCTGCACCCGATCTATACCATGCCTAAAGTCACTTTCACAATCGCTTTGGAAGAGAGCACGACATTGGTTGCGATGGAGCAACCGAACCATACTGCTCCTTGGCGGGCGTCGAAAGAGATTAAGGTGGTAAAAAAGTAACTGACTCAAAAGTTACTTTGAATCCCGATGCAATCGGGGCGGATATGTGAGTCGAGAAGATCAGTAAGTCGAGGGGCGGGGCGATATGCCGCCCCTTTATTTTTTGGAGAAACTTCAGGAGGAAGAATATGCCGTTTATCGCTGCCGAGGAACTACCGAAAATGGAACTTTTTCCGGGTGCACTCAGTGGTATTGTTGCTGGAGAGCGTCTGATGCTGTCCTTTTTGGAGATGGCGGAAGGCAGTGAAGTTCCAGAGCATAGCCATCCGCATGAACAAGCGGGATTGGTGTTGTCAGGAGAATTGCAGTTCAGAATCGGTTCAGAGGAAAGGATTCTAAAACCCGGGGAAGCATTCATTGTTCCGCCAAATGTGGTGCATTCGGGCGTTGTCGCGAAGGGACCTGCACGCGTCCTTGATATCTTCACCCCGCCACGGGAGGACTATATTGACAAGTACAATAAACATACAAGCACCTCCACCCAGACCAAATGGGGGTAGGAAGGGGTGTATGAAAGGTTGTCCATCTTGTGGAGGCACAGCTGCAGAAAGCGCAGAGTTTGAGGAGAAGTTAGGGGATTGTGTGTCGTTTTAACCAAGATCTGCTGCTCTTTGTAAGCCCCCAATATATTGTGTGAATTTTATTTGATTATACAATATAGGAGTTACGCACTTCAGATTGTAGTTGCCCGATTCATCGGGCATTGAGATGAATCGCCGAACTACGGGTTCTCCCCCTTTACAAGGGGGAGTTAGAGGGGGTGCGGTTCAACGCAGCACAAGACTTTGAACGTTCAACTGCGTAAGTCCTATTAGTTTTGAGTCGAGTAAAATTAAAAGGAAAAGATTGATGGTAAAAGGTCAATGTATCTACTGCGGGAAAGACAAGGCTCTAAATAGGGAACATGCTTTTCCAAAATCTCTATTACATAAATGTGCACCATTACGTGAATGTGCGCCTGAATGGATAATTCAAAAATTATGTGTGGATTGTAATAATAAGACCATGGGGAAACTGGATACTATTCTAGCAACTACTAAAGTTTGTACAATTCACGGTACAAATGGTGGTTGATTGAGAACACGCTTCGGGATGTCAAGCAGCACTGCGGATTTGACAAGGTATCAGGTCAAATCGCGTCAAAGCATCAATTAATTCGCGCAACTAAGTTTCGGAACAAGTTGCCTGACGCAATTGCTATTCAACGCCACTTGTGTCACAGGCAGTTCGATAACATTGGTATCGAACTGTCAAGCGGACACAAGGGTTGATGGTTGAGCATCTGCGTGCTTTAATCAAGGGATAATTATTTTCTGCGACAATCTCTGAAGATACTAACTCGCCGAATATTCACTAGACCCTTGATAACGCTACATGAATTGGATACAAATTGTACAAACTTTAGTAGCAACTAGAAGTGCAATGGCATTTATATGGAGAGCGATTAAGAATGAATGGAACCTAGGGATTGAATGTCAAAATTCATCCTTCTATAATGCAAAAGCGCATGAGATTGACCCGGTACGACTATTTTATCCAGATTCTTTATACGGAGACCTTATAGTCCTGCATGAAGAAACCGGAACAAGTGTTCCTTGTTTCCATCCAGCACCTTTGGGATATGCTCAGGCTCCTCAGATGATTTTAACTCAGTACACTGAAAACCACACAAAAGAAGACGTAGTAGCAGAAAATTGCGAGAAATGGGATGCTGGTGAATTCTCCATTAAAGAATCCGACGAACATAAAGGGGTATATTGTCTTTTCGGAAATACCTGCATTTTCCCGCCAAAAGCGACCAAGTATTTTCTCACCGGCCTTGAACAAGAACAAGAATTTGGGTCCAAGTTCATAAAAAAACGTAACCATACTCGGTATGACTTGAACATCATATTCCCTGATAACCGTGAGGATTCTGGCAAATTAGACGGGTTCTGCAAGCGTCTTAGGGCAGGTGCTAAGATGCAGATTGATGAGGAGAAATTTGAGCCGAAGCAGTTTACACCGAAAATTGTAATAGCAGCCGATAAAAAAGCTCAACTATTCATTGGTAGAGCCATAGCAAAAATCGCTTTTCATTGTTTTTTATACCACTACTCTAAATTTAGTGGTCACGAGCTTATATTCAACAATATTAAAGCGTATATCGAAGGCAAATATGATAGTCATGGAGCAATTAGCAGGGAATTCGTTACTGCAGCTGAAGTACCTGAAAATTACGTTTATTCTTCTAATAGACATCTTCACATTATTCGTTTTTATGTACATGAAGACAATATTACTTGCCAGATAGCTTTCTTTACAGGACTTTTGATTGAACCCTTTTCTGATAAGACGACCGAACCCTTTGGCAGTGAAATCACCTTAGCCGGGAATCCTGACAATGCAAGGCTAAGTCCTTATCGAGAGGTATCTATTCCTTTCTATGTACACGGAAAAAGTCATTTTAAGAGAAACATAGTACCTGTGAGGTTTTGACCGATAGGAAAATACTGTGCGACAAGCGGACCTACAACAAGCGCTAACGTTAATTGAACAACTCTCAGCAGAAAAACAGTAAGCAGTTATTGACTCTCTTTGAATCCGCGTCATCCGTCAATCTGCGATAATCCGCGATTCAGACAAGTGCCGAAAATTTTCATTGTAGGGAAAGTCCTCAAAAGAAAATTAACCTTATGATTACACCACCAAATTTCAAAATGTGACACAGGAGGATAAACCCATGAATGGCGCAGAAAAAGTTGTAAAGCATCTGGAAATGACTCAAGCCGTTATTAACCGTTTGGGGCGCAACGGTTTCTGGATCAAAAGCTGGAGCATAATCCTCATTGTCGCAGCGATGGTTCTGATTGCTAAACAGGACATACAAAATTCATATTTTGTCTTGGTGCTTATTCTACCTGCCCTAGGGTTTTGGATTCTGGATGGATACTTTCTCTGGCAAGAGCGGTTGTTTCGACAAATATACGACGAAATAAGAGTTCAATCCGATACCGATTTCGAGATGAATCCTATGAAACACAAAAATAAACCTAAATGCAGCTGGCTCTCTGCTATATTTTCTCTCACCCTTGTTATTTTCTACTCGGTAGAGGTTCTGTTTACCTTTTTCGTGTTTGTAATCATTTATTTTGGGAAACCGGGGATTTAATCCGTGCCATCCGTTAATCTGCGACAATCCGCGATTCAGACAATAGCGTATTCATCTGGGAAATAAGCGATGTTTGACAGTTTAACTGAACTCACTGAAAAAATATATCTGGGAGAAGACTCAACGATTGAATTCAAAAGAGAGTTGCCTCACAGAGAGAGTCTCGCCGATGAGATAGCCGCTTTTGCCAACGCCAGTGGTGGGGCGATACTGATCGGTGTTGACGACGATAGCGAAATTGTCGGTATGGACCGCCAAGGTCTGGACAGGACAGAGAGAACAGTGGTTGAAATATGCCGGGACAACATTGATCCCATGGTTCATATTGTTACAAAAAAGCTGCGGATTGATGATAAAAACCTGTTAAAAATAGAGGTGCCTCGTAGCCCGTTTGTTCACAAAACATCTAACGGTTATCTCATCCGCCAAGGCAGCAGCAAAAGAGAGATGACCACTGAGCAGTTGGGGCGGTTATTACAAAGCCGCTCACAGGCACATAGAATCTCTTTTGACGAGCAGTTTGTACCGAACACCCACAAAAACACATTAAAGGAAACACTGTATCAGCGATTTATTACAGAAGGAGCGACCGATCGTGAGAAGATAGAAGACCTGTTACTTACAAAAGCGTTTGCTGGTCAAAGAGGGTCAGGAGTACCGCGCCTCGGTGGCTGGTCTGTTGATGTGTCATGATAGGCCCGACGATTACCTCTATAACAGTTTCATTCAAGCGGTTTTCTATAATGGCGTGGAAAGGGATGCGAACTACCAGATTGATGCCAAGGATTTTAGGGGACCACTGGATCAACAAATCGTGGATTCCTTCAAATTTGTTGAGAGATACAACCAAGTATCGGCTCGCAAGGAAATCGGCAGAATAGAGCGATCACAATACAGCATGAGAGCCGTTTTTGAGGCAGTGGTTAATGCAGTTGTACATAGAGATTATTCAAAAGCTGGATCGAAGATTCGTCTGTTTATGTTCACGGACCGGCTGGAACTGTATTCGCCGGGTGCATTGGCAAATACCTTAACGGTGGACGATTTGCGCTACAATCAAGCAACCCGTAACGAACTCCTCGCTCGCTTGCTTTCGGAAATCACGCTTGACAATAGTATGGGTGCACAAGTAGTGCGACGACACTTTTTAGAACGTCGGGGTGAAGGGGTTGGCATCATTCTGAACGAAAGCGAGAGGTTAAGCGGTAAAACCCCTGTATACGAACTGTTCGGCGAAGAATTACGCTTAACAATTTTTGCCGCCAAATCCCTGCAAGAAGAGAGGGAATCGTAAAAACGATGACCGTGAACAAACAAAAGACAATATATCTTGCGAACCCCTACGGCTTCTCAGAGCAACTGCGGGAAACCGTGTTACCTGCTCTCGTTAAGGCATTGGAAGCGGTTGGATTAGAAGTATGGGAGCCGTTTGAACGCAATAACCAAGACAGGTTATCCTCCGACTGGGCATACCGAATTGGACAGAAGGACAAACAGGATGTATTCGACGCGGACGCAATTTTTGCGGTCGTGAATGGAGTCCCACCAGATGAAGGGGTTATGATTGAGCTAGGGATAGCGATAGCACTCAGCAAGCCTACCTTCCTATTTCGGGACGACTTTCGACGTGCCGCTGATAGCGATGAATATCCACTCAACCTGATGATTTTCACGGGTCTGCCCCGCCTCGGATGGGAACGTTACTACTACACCTCCATCAATGACATCCCATCGCCTGATAAAGCACTGGTGGGTTGGGCTAAAGAATAAAGAACAGGAAACACCGCTCAGAAAAACGCAGCGAGCAACGGACAGTCGATTCGATAAAGCATCCGCGACAATCCAAACTCAAAACTGCACCCCCGCAAAGAACCCGGGCCAAACACGAATCGTCACATCATCTTCTCGGTATACGTGGTCAAATCCGTAACCAAAATCAGAGGTGTCTGGTCTATGCGAGACAAGGAAGTTGAGCGAAACACCGCCAAAGACACTGAACCACTTGTGCCGCTCCCAACCGACTGCCAAGCGCAGTTTGTTCAAGACGGTATGTTCATCATACACCCAAGCGTCCTTCTCCGAGTCATCGGTATAAACCATCCCGCGTGTAATCAGATCAACGTTCAGAAAAAGTCGCTTGCCAAGTGGAATATGCCTACCTATACCAAACCCAGACGACCACCTACCCAAATCGCCGTGTGGGTAACTGCCGACCATCAACAGGCTGTAAAAGTGTCGGCTACCGAGGCGAACCCCAAGGTTTGCAACCTCTGTATCGCTGCCCCACAGTTGCAGATGCAGTGGATTATTTTTAACAAAGCTGATTAATCCGATCGGGATGCCGGACATCCGTCCGGAGACGTTGAGAAGCCCAACCTGTGATGTTCTCACATGCCCCGCGATATTGAGCAGCCCAATCTGTGTCCCAATGTCACCAAGCGCGAGATTGACCATGCCAATCTGTGTGCCAGCGTACGAGATATTTGCTTTTTGGCGTTGATTAAGCGCGATATTAGCGGTTGCGCTGAGTTGCGTCCCCTCCAAATTCCTAGCAATGTTGGGACCGACTGCGGTTTGTAGACCCTCACTTCGTACATTCCCGCCGACGAAGTTTGCTCCGACAGCAACCTGCCACGCGCGAAGGTCACGGGCCAGATTAGCCCCGACTGTGGCTTGAATACCTTCCACATCTCCACCAACCAGATTGCCCCCTACCGCCACTTGGAAGCCGTCAAGGGTGCCCCCACTAACGTTGAAACCAGTCGAGGCTTGGAAACCCTCTACGTTTCTGCCGGCGATGTTGGCACCGCCTGCGACTTGGAAACCGTTCAGGTCGCCGCCTATGGCATTGAGGCCACCCGTGGCTTGGAAACCCTCCACGTTTCTGCCCGCAGCGTTGAGTCCACCTGCGATCTGAAAACCATCCACATCCCCACCGACGATATTGCCTACCCCGGCAAGTTGCGCGCCCCGTGCTTCAACACCTTTAATGTTCAAAATCCCACCCAATTCGAGCCCATCAAGCTTCGTATGGTAGCCCGCAATGATATTGAGGGAAAGGTTTGTTGTGATATTGCGGTTCGGGTCTTGAAATCCGACAGTACTGACCCACGGAATCAGTGAAATGGTCATAGGCAGATGTAAATCGTCCCCTTTTGCGGCTCCCGGTGCGACATCACCACTCTTCTCTAAAGGAGGGGATGGTTCCAAGCCGCGGGTGGGTTGAGGCGAAGAAACATTGGCAATTCGGGGAGGCAGCCCCTCGTTGTTGAGCACCATCGGATCAATCCCTTGATTGTTCAGCAGTGAGATATATTTTCCGTTATAAAAGACGCGAGGCGTAATTTGCTGCGGATAGCGTAGATCTTCAGACAGGTAGGAATGCCAATCCTCAATACCGCGTGTTACATAATCCAATAGCCCCAACACAGTGACGGTCCCATCGGGGCCCGCTGCACCCCGGTCCTGATAGTCGCCGCCCAACCCTTTGAGTAGGAAGTAGGTGAACAGTCCATGTTTCAGGCGTGGAACTTCGGGTGCCCACTGATTGCTATCACACGCGGTGAAGATGATGTTGCTCTCTTCGCTATAGCGTGACAATGCCGCAACGAAGTGCTCCTTCGGTGCGACCCGACACGCATCAACAATCACGAAGCGGTGTTTTGCGTTTGCGCGGTTGAGAATCGCAAATAGATTCTCAAGACTTAGTCCACTGTCCGCGAGCGGATCGGTGACATCCATCGGCAGGAAGTAACCCGTTCCATTGATATCCTCTCCGTGACCGGAGAGATAGACGGTCAGAAGATCTACCGCTTCAAGCTGGGCGTGCCGTTGGAGCTGCTCAATCACATTCGCCTTCGTCGGTTGAATCAGACTATCGGGTGTCATCAACGTCACGTTGGCACCGGCATCTTGGAACACCTGTGCGATCGCTTTGGCGTCATCGGCGGCATATCTGAGCGATTGGAAAGGGGGCGGATAGGCATCCACACCGATAATGACCGCCCAATGTCGCATGTTCACACCACTTGCGGCACCGAGTTGGAAATCGCCACCACCGGCAAGAGCCAACGCCCGCTGACTGACCTCTATTGTCTGCCCCTTCATTGTTGTAAGGGTTAATGTTTTTTCCCGCTGCACCATCAAGTCATTAGGGAGAAACACCTCATTGAAGCGATTTTCTGGACCCTCAAGGACAGGTTGCCACGCCAGATTCCACTGTTTATGGTCGTTCTGAAGGTGCTGAACGAGTTGTCGGTACGTCAGTTCGTCGCGCTCCTGCGCTTTAATTGCCTGATTTGCGGGACTTAGCAAACGGGAGAACACCCGTCGATATAGGGAATAGGTCATCGCGCTGACAGGCAGATAGGTCTCACCAATCGGGATGCGAAGTTCGTGAACGACCTGATTGTAGGCAGCCGCTGCCAGCAGCAATGCAAAGTCGGCGGATTCATCCAAGATGTCCTCCGTATGGCTCACGGTCTGGGTAGGTTGAGCGATTCCCATTGGGGTGTCCGTCACCGGCGTACCTTTGGGTCGCCCCAGACGAATCTCTCGGAGTATGTCGCCGGAGTAGCATGTGTCGATAATACAGGAAACCTGCCGCGTCGGAAGCTCTTGGAGTAGGATGTTGAGTTCATCATCTAGCAGGTACGTCTTCGGCGATGCCAGATTCGCATCCACAGGCAACAAGGCTTCGTCGTTCTTGTCCGGGTATCGCCCTTTCGCTTCATCGCCCGGAAAAGTTCCTAGCTTGTCAATAATCTGCGTCCCGTGTCCACTAAAATAGAAGAGCAGGCTATCAGAGGGGGTTAGGCTTTGACTGAGTTCTCGAAACTTACGCTGAATCTGCGCCTTATTCGGATTGGGGAGGATGTGCATCTGCCCCTGTGCGACGCCGTGAGCGGAGAGGACTGCTTCCATCAGCTTCAAGTCGTTTGGCGGAGCGTCAAGCTGCAAATTGGGATTTTCATAATCCCAGACACCCACAAGGATGGCGTGTTGTTCAGCGTAGGGTTGCTGCGAAAACATTAAGAAAAGGCTACAGACCAACAGTATCCATCGAACCGTTGACCCCAAGCTATTTTGAACCATTCCGCGCTCCTTTTGTAAAATTTTCCAACAGATCTGAAAAACGTTGGCGTTCAAGCGACAACTTTTCTGTCATTGCATCGCGCTCAGCGGCGGAGAGTGCCCCCAATTTGAGTCGAGATTGGTACAGTTCGACCAGTTTGGCGCACATCGCAAAGTCTTCGGGATGCATCTTCAAGAACGTTTCGACCGTTTCAATTGAGGCGGCGAGTTGTCCGGCGTCTGTTGGTTCGGGCACAATGAGAAACTCCAACATCCCTTCCGCCGAGAGGGGGGGGGTGATGCGACCTGTATTTTCGCTCCCCTTTTGCGAACCCCATTCCACCGATGGCGTGAGCGGTAAAAAAATCGCCACAACGAACAACAACAACCCCACCACACCGATAGCAGACGGCACCCATACCGGCACCGGCGTTTTCAGGCTATCGCGTATTTCGATCCAGAAGGAACGGCGTCGAACCGGCGGAAATGGTGGTGCCTCCATTGAGATAGAACCATCTCGAATCTCGCCACCAAAATCTTCTAGCGATTTCTGTGTCTCCTGCAAAATTCTATATTTCCGTTCACATTCTTCGCATCCAAGGAGGTGTTCCCGAATCTGAGGGGACAACTCCTCACCAATGGAGCGGAGTAATTTTTCCTGTACTTGATTACATTTCATCGTTCTTCAACCTCCTTTTAACGATAGACTTCAGAACCGGCGAGATATCAGAATTCAACCGTTAGACCAACATAGGGAATACGCGGGAATTGCTCTGCTTCAAAGATCTCAGGTTCTTCGATTTCGACCTCTTCACCTTGGACTTCGAGCGGCGAATCCGGGGTAAAGACGAATTTTACGATATTTTTCTGGTTGTAGACGTTCAGAATATCAAGGAACCCGCCTACCCGTAAGCCCATAAAGTCGAATTTGTAACTCACCCGGAGATCCAGCTTGTGATACGGAGTTAGTTCAGCCGTGACGGATTCATCAACACTCGCTAAAAGCGGGTTCAATCCGCGTGTCAGTGGGTCCTGAACGAGCACGACAGAGCTGATCGGCACTTCGGATGTTCCGCTCAAATACTGCCACTTCGCGCCAATCTCAAACTTGGGTGTGAAGTTGTAGTTGGCGACAACGCTAACAATATTCGTGTTATCAAAGAAGTAAGGTTGATAGGAAACCCCGGGGTTTTCGCGTCGTTCAGCGTGTGTGTAGGCATACGAAATCCAACCGAAGAATTTATCTGGCACCCGGTGCCGGAGGAACGCCTCTACCCCACCAACATACGCAGTGCCCTGATTAAGATAATTCGCTATCTCATCCGCTGTGACCAATTTCTGCATGTCTTTGTAATAGGTAGCAAACTTGAATTCCGTTCGCGATGAAAGTTCGTGTTCTAGTTCCATGATATAGTGCCGTGCGAGGCTTGATTCCAACCCAGAATTCCCGTTCTCCGCTAGTATCTGATGCGGTTGCGGGCTCTGTTCATAATGTCCATACGCGAGCCGGAGGTTGGAACCACTCGGCAGTGCAAAACTTAAGCTTCCCCTCGGCTGAATGGAGAGTTGCCCCGTCACATCCAGATAATCCAACCGAAGGCCCAGCGCGCCCGATAGAAAGGGCAACGGGTCATATCGTCCCTGTAAGTAGCCCTCAGCACGAAGGAAATTGTGACCGAATTCGTAGTGACTTTCTTCAATACGGACTAACTCCTGCTGCTGTTCATACACAACGGTTTCTCCTACTATCTCTCCATCTTCATCAACGATTGGAGCAATTGTTTCTATAGGTTCTCCGCTCTCTTCAAATTGTGGGATCCTGCTGTCCTCGAAGCTATTGGCAGGACTGAAGGAGAGAAGGAAGCCTGTTTCCAATGCGGCGGGCGTACTTTGACTACCAATATCATCAGGACGCAGGTTTAACCTGTAGGACACGTCTTCCCTAAGCGTATAGACCGGAACCTTTATGTTTATGTCGTAGTGACCGTAATCTACTTCAGAGATAAGTTCTCCATCCGAATCAAATTCATACGACTCAGTGATAGGCGCTTCAAAGTTGATAGTGAGGAAATTGAAGGAACGGGTGAGCGAGAGTTGGGAGGTGAGATTTTCAGTGAAATTTGAACGGAGATGGATGCCTTGCGCGTTAAACCCATTTTTGAAAAAGACAGAAGTGCGCGCACCTGCAAATGTCTGTGTTTCCTCTTCCACTTGACCTTCCTCCAATTCCGTAACTTCCGTAACCTCTACAGATATCGCTTCCTCAACGCGGAAATGGTCGGTTGCAGCAAAGGTGTTGAGCGTCAGGTGATGCTTTTCACCGAGAGGATGGGCAAATTTGAGTTGATAATCTGAAAAGTAGGGAAACTGCTGTCCATCAATGAACCGTCCAACAATGAGATCGATGTAGCTCCGTCGTCCGGCAATAGACACGTATCCTTCATCCCCAATCCTGCGCTCAAGCATCCCTTCAGAATAGAGGATATTCAGGTTAAATTTGCCGCTCGTCCGCTCCTCTAGGCTATCGCGCGAGTGGATGTCCAGCACCGCCTGCGAATCTAGCCCGAATTCCCCACCATATCCGCCGGCATAGATGTCAATTTTATCAATGACTTCCGAACTGACGGTTGAGAGGAGCCCACCCCAGTGAAACGGATACCCAAGCGGCGTCCGGTCAAAATAGTAGAGGTTAGATCCCGGCTCACTTCCCCGGATATAGAGAATGCCAAAGTAATCATTGGGAACGCCGATGCTCGGAAGCGTCGTCAACCCTTTGAGGGCATCGTTACCGACGCCGGGGATGCGTCTCAGTTCGCTCCCGCGGATGTCTTTTCGGCTAACTGTTGGCGGGAGGCGTTCCCCTTCAACAATAACTTCTTCTAGCATGAGCACCTCACCGAGGTATAGCTTTACTTGGGTGGTATGACCTGCGCTTACTTCTATATCGGTTTCCGTAGGGGTGTCATGTATTTCGTAAGTTATTGATACGGTGTAGGTGCCTGGGGTGATTTCTATAAACCAGAATTTCCCTTCCGTGTCCGTTGTTTGGCGTTCATCGGTTCCAAGGAGATGGACTTTTGCGCCGACTACCGGTGCGTTGGTGCTTCCATCATAGACGGTGCCTTCAATCGTCCCGGTTTGGGATAGTGCTGCGAGTGGGAGTAAGAGGATAAGCAGCAGAGGGGCGAAGAACAGATATAAACTCGCTTTCCATATCAACAAGGGGTGTTTCACTATTATTTTATCCCTTCCATTCTATTTTGGTATCAATGCTAATTCTCGACGAAATAAGGAGCTAAACGTGTCGCAAGCTGTTCTCTCGCGTGATATAGACGACTTTTAACCGTTCCTTTTCTAATGCCGAGCTTTGTCGCAATTTTCTTCACCAAGAGCTCCTCAATGTAGAATAACCAAATCACCTGTTGATGAATCAGGGGGAGTTCCGAGATTGCGTCTCGAACGACTCCCATCCTCTCTTGAAGGAGGAGATCCGTCTCCGGTACACGGGAGTCTGATGGTATCCGTTCTGCCCCAAAATTCTCATCGTCGAGACTGCCAAGTGCACGTCTAGCAGCGGTTCCTTCACGGCGTGACCAGTTCCGAACCACATTTTTCGCAATCTCATGGAGCCACGCCAGAAACGCCGCTTCGGATTCGTCCGCGACCTTCTCGCGGTTTTGATGAGCGATCAGGGCAACTTCGTTGCTGATATCCCTGCGGTCTTCGGGCTGGCTATGCTTATAATAGACACGACAGAGCTCATCAACGAACTGCGTAATCTGGGAGTGATATTCTCCGATATCCCTTGCCACAATGTCCTCCTACCCCTTTTAGTGTTGCAAGGGCTAAAAAGGTTCACTAGGTTCGGTTCACATTTCAACGGAGCCAGATAAAACTCAACGTGAACCGTTGTCAAACGAAATTCACTTAGCGCATCAACCACACGCAATTTATGGTGAAGTCTATAAATAAGTAAACATTTGCTAATAATTTGGGACTTTCCGAAGTTTCCAAAGTCCCCCTGATAAGGGGGATTTAGGGGGTTAGCTGTATATTGAGAGTGTCTAATTAATTCTAAAATCTACTATAGATACCACAGTTACCTCAAATCATGCGAAGCGTATTGTGCAAAAAACCGAGTCTTTCGGAAAACCCTTTCTTCGGGCGACTGTGCAGCTGCTTTTGACATGAGTTAAGATCTCAAAGGGAGTACCACCTTCACAAAGAAATTGTCGAAACTGTGCCACGCTGCTGTCGCAAAAATGCCACAACAGCTACTTTATCTTCAGTGGAGTTACTCTCCCGACGGATGTGAAGTTTTTCGTGGCTTCCCACCCGAATTTGTGATAACATCTCAACAAACACACTAGTCGATCAGATGAGCCAAAAGGGGAGGTGGTAAGAGTAGACGCTTTCAGGTCGGAATACCCTATCTGCCAGATGCAAACACTTATCCCTTAACGGAAGGAATAGAGAAGTGATTACGGAGACAGGAGAGATAAAAGTGACTGCCGGCGGGAAGTTAGTTCGAGCGGTTACGGCTGAGTTCATTCCGGTGCCATTCGGCAGGGGCTCCCCAATCGGCATGACAGGTAACGGGATTCTTTACGCTGCATTTGCGACGGAAGGTCCCGGGCTTGAAAGCACCCTATTGAGTTCTACGGATGATGGACGCAGTTGGGCGGAGAAAGGTTGAGTGAAACAACGGTATAAACCACCACAAAGCAAAGGGGAAGAAAAACGAATGGGTATCACAATACAGGATAGAGTCATCGACGCACACATTCACGTTTGGACAGACGACTTTGAGAGTTATCCACTGGCACCCGGTTTCGACCCAAGCGACCTATGGCTGCCCTCCTTTACCCCGGCACAGCATTTCGAGTATAGTCGTTCGGTCGGCAAAGTCCGGATAAACCTCGTCCAGATGACTTGGTACGGTCTAGACCACAGTTACATCATAGACCTGATCGCGAGTGCCCCGGACACTTTTGTAGGAACAGGCATCGTGCCAGCGGTGACAGATGTGTCGCTTGCCAGTCCGGATAAAACGATGATTGCGTTATCCCGTCGGGGTATCTACGCCTTCCGTGTGCGTGGGGGCAAGAGTGCGCGTATGCCGATAGGCGATGTCACACGATGGCTCGATTATCCGGGGTATGAGGGGATGTTTGCAGCGGGAGCAGCGCACAACCTCGCCTTGAGTTTCCTGATGGGTCTTGACGATTTGCCGGATTTGGATCGGATGTGTACCCGTTTCCCCGAAACCCCTGTGATTCTGGATCACGTCTGCGGGGTGAGGATACGAGACGGCATTTTCCCCGAAGCAGACCTTAAAACGCTCTGCGGTATGGCAAAGCACAAGCGCGTGATGGTTAAGCTTGGTCCCTTTCAGGCGTTGGGAGATGGGCAGGCTCCGTATCTGGATCTCTTGCCGTTGATTCGGCGGATAGTGGACGCTTTTGGACCAGAGCGGTGTATGTGGGAAAGCGATAGCGGAGGCCCAGTGGTAATGAGCGATCCGCATAACGATTTTCCTGCGGCAATCGCGCTCATCAACGACCACGCTGATTTTCTAAGCGATTCGGACAAGGAACGGATCCTTTTTAAGACAGCGGAAGATTTCTTCTTTAACCGTTGAAATATATCAGGGAGAATCATCCTCGACATGGTCAACGTTTTCTGTTACACTCAATGTCAAAGATTCGTTAAATTCAATACAGTTGTAATCTGTCTTGACCACTAACCAAGCACATAAAATCTTAATGGAAGGCACCACCATGAAAATCAGAGATATTGAACTTACTTACCTAGACGTTCCCTTTACACCACACACGAATGAGCACATGCAGTATTGGCTACCGCACTGGCACATTGTCCAAATCTGCAAACTCACCCTCGATAACGGCGTGGTCGGCTGGGGCGAAACCATCCCCAACTATACCTGGGCGAAGGTGCCCGATGATATCGAAGAACAGATCGGGGGGCGCGAGGCTGGCGACCTATTGTGGGAGGACGGTTTGGGCGCCGGTGTCCAAATCGCGATCTTCGACGCAATGGGCAAATCGTTGAACACGCCTGCCTATCGCCTTCTAGGAACGAAAGTCCGAGAGTGGTGTCCGCTCTCTTGGTGGGCGATGGACATGCCTCCGAACGATTGGGCACAACAGTGCGCTGATGCGGCTGAACAGGGATATATGTCCTCCAAACTCAAAGCACGAACTTGGTATGACTTGCACGCAGCCATCCAAACCATTATCGAAGATGTCCCCTCACAGTTCAAGTTGGATCTGGACTTCAATGCGACCTTGGCAAATGCAGCCAATGCCGTCGAATTTCTCAAGACCCTCGAACGGTACGAGCAGGTCGCCATGATTGAAAGCCCGATTCCACAGGGCGATGTCGCCGGGAACAAACAGATCCGCCAACGCATCAACCGGCCTGTGGCAATGCACTACGGTTCTCCCCCCATCCTGACCACGCTGCAGGAAGATGTAGCGGATGGCTTTGTCATCGGCGCCGGTGCACATCGCTTGTTGAAACAGGCGACCGTTTGCGAAGAAGCGAACAAACCCTTCTGGTTGCAACTTGTCGGCACCGGCATCACCACAACATGGGCGGCTCACCTCGGTGCCGTATGCGCCCAAGCCAAGTGGCCCGCGATTACCTGCATGAACATTTGGGAGAGCCAACTAATCACGGAACCGATCGAGTTACGCGGCGGTTTCTACCGTGTTCCAGAAAAGCCGGGCATCGGCGTAGAAGTTGACCAAGAAGCCATGCAGAAATACAAGGTGGACTACTCCTTCGTGGACCCACCCCGCCACGTCTATCGCTATACCCGCGCTAGCGGAGAAACTACCTACTACGGTTGTAACAAGCAGGATCTCCACGCAATCTATCCGAACGACGCCATGCCAACTTGCGAGGCAGGATCTAATCTGGAAGTCGTTTCCGACGACGGAAGTGATGCGTTCAAGGAGCTCTATGACGCCGTGCAGGGCGGTAAAACTGTGCGACGGCTAGAGCAATAAAGGAGCCTAAACGATGGCAAATGCGGGAAACCGATACGTCAACCCCTACAGAGTCATGCTAGGGGAGTGCACCCGAAAGGAGATCCGGGAAGCGTTGCAGCGCGGGGAATTGAAAGCTGCTATCATCCCCATCGGCGCAACCGAGCAGCACAACGAACATCTGAGTCTAGATCTAGATATTGTTCTGTCTACGTTCATCTCGCAGCAAGCCGCTTTGCAGCTCTACCCCCAAGTCACTGTCGCTCCACCTTGTCCGGTGGGCTACTCCCCGTACCACATGGCGCGGAAGGGTACGTTGACGTTGCGCAAGGAAACGTTACAAGCATATATCTTCGACGTTGCGCAGAGCTTGAAAACCCACGGCATTCGTACTATTCTGGTCGTCAACGGTCATGGCGGCAACCACGGATTGCTTCGGGAGGTATTGCCGGCATGGCGGCAAGACTTGGGTATCACGATGGATGAGGATTCTTACTGGCTGGGGCTTACGGACGAGGATCGGGAAACTATCCTCCAAGGCTACCGGGATCTGAGAGACGGCAAACTGGACACGGTGGCGCGACAAACTGCGCTGAACCATGCCTCAGAGGATGAGACATCCGTGATGCTAGCAGCGTACCCGCAACGGGTGCGCGCTTTTACGATGGAAGCATACGATGCTGCCAACTTGGACTATGCCCATAATCTATCGCCCGAAGTCGAGGCGTATCTCGAACCCTTTTCCAAGGAAGGCTGGCCCCAAGGTGGACAGAACCCGGAAAACCCTC
The DNA here is from genome assembly GCA_965247655.1 of Candidatus Poribacteria bacterium. Lineage (GTDB taxonomy): Bacteria > Poribacteria > WGA-4E > WGA-4E > PCPOR2b > PCPOR2b. The sequence goes on from OZ252032.1 coordinate 5,280,631, forward strand.
GTGACCGCGCCCGTCAAGAGAACGCACTGCTCGCCACTGTTGAAAAAGGCGAAGCACTCATCGCCATCCACATCCAATACGTTGCCGACAAGTTGCAGAAAATGATCGATGCGACAGAAAAGGGGCAACCTTGGTCCCCGTCCGAATAAAAACTGTGAGGTAAGAAATGAGATATCGAACGATGGGAAAAACAGGTTGGCAGATCAGCGAAGTCAGTCTCGGCGGTGCGTACCTGATGGGAAATGACCCCGAACGTGCCCAAGAAAGTACCAACGAAGTGGTGAGGCGTGCGGTCGAATTGGGGATTAATTACATCGACACCGCCCCACTTTACGGCAAGAGCGAAGAACTGTTGGGCGGTGCACTCGAAGGTGTAGCAGAACACTTTTATATCGCCACCAAAGTCGGCTATGATCCCCCGAACTTTGACTACCGTGGAGACAGTGTCCTCTGGAGTATCGAACGGAGCCTGCAGCGAATGCGCATCCCAAAATTGGCAACGGCACAGATCCATGAGGTCAACATGGCAGGTTGGGAACGAATCACGGAGCCGGGCGGAACACTCGAAGGCTTGAGGGAAGCACAGAAACGCGGACTCTGCGAAAGAATCGGGATCACGGGCAGAGCCATCCCGCTCTTAGCAAAACTCGCGGAAACTGGGGAGTTCGATACGATGCTGGTATATCACGATTATCACCCTTGCTCGCAAAGGGCAGCGAAAGCGGTTATTCCGGCGGCTGCCGCTCACGATATGGGGGTTGTTGTCGCCACACCGTTGGCGGGACTGCTGTTCGCTGACGAACCCCGGCGGTCAGAGGCGGTAGCAGCGATATCAGATGAAGTGGAAGGGAAACGCGTCCAGCGCGTCCTCGAACGACTTCAGGACTTACCGGGAACACACGCACAGAATGCCTTCCAATATATCCTCACTGATCCGAGGGTAACGACGGTTTCCAGCGGTGCAGCCAATATCGCTGAACTGGAGGATGTCGCCCAAGCGTCGGAAATGGGACCGCTGTCGTCAGCCTTGCGTCAGGATTTGGACAAGATTACGTGATATTCGCATCAGTAGTTCCGCGACGGATATTCAGCACTTTTTTGTCCGTTCTATAGGGGAACTATGCTATAATTTTGACAAACTGATTCTAAAGGGTTTTTTTGTCCATCTATAGTCAATCTTCCAAAATTGATATTTTGGCGTCGAGATGTAAATTTTAACATGCAGAATTCGTCAAAGGTAGGGGAACTTATCAAATGGGGACTTGCCCGGCTGAAGTCGTTTCGGGGTTTTTGAGTTTCTAAGAACGCTCGACGATGAACTCCAAAATGAGAGGAGGATGGCTCATTATGAGCATCGAAAGAACGGCAAAGAAAGAAGTTCGTGCACAACCGACAGCGCACATCAAGGATGTTCCGCCATTGAAACATGGGGACCGGCTCACGCGGGAAGAATTCGAGCGGCGCTATGAGGCGATGCCCCATCTGAAAAAGGCAGAACGGATTGAAGGAGTTGTGTACATGCCATCACCTGTACGAATAGATATTCATGGCAGACCCCACGCTCAAATTATGGCATGGTTAGGAGCGTACTGGATAGTAACCCCCGGTGTTGATTTGGCGGATAACAGCACAGTCTACCTTGATGCCAACAACGATCCTCAACCCGATGCGCTGCTACGGATAGAACCCGCACAGGGGGGACGTTCCCGAATTATTGACAAAGGGTATGTAGAGGGACCACCGGAATTAATCGTAGAAATCGCTGGTACCAGCGTGGATTACGATTTGCAGGATAAGTTTGAGATTTACCAGCGGTGTGGTGTACAAGAGTACATTGTATGGCAGACGCAGGATAGACGACTCGATTGGTTTCAACTTGTCAATGGAGAGTATGTGGCACTCACCCCCAATGCAGAGGGAGTTATTGAGAGCCGAATCTTCCCCGGTTTGCGTCTAGCGGTGGCAGCACTATTGGCAGGGGACTGGACAAAGGTCTCATTGGAATTGCAGACAGGACTACAAACTACCGCGCACACAGCATTTGTCGAACGACTAGCGAAAACGTGATGCCGATAACCTACTAGGGCCTTATGCTAGTTACTAATGAACTGGAAACGCCAACTCTTTAATCTGTAAAAACGCCTCTTTTTTGCATAGCTGATTGAGATAAACGCATAGCGTATGAGCGGTGAGTTTGGAGTATAACCGAGTGCATACCCCCCAGAAACTATGCGCATGATTCTTTTGTATATGAAATTGTTCACTCAATTGACCATTAACCGTTTCAACCCTCTGCCTAATTTCGTTAATCCACCGCTTGGTTTGTCTGGAAATCTGCTGTTTCTGGTTGCGTCGGGGGACCGTTATCAGATCGATACGGTTGAGTTGAGCTAATTGGTCTTTGACTTGGTTGCTAATATAGGCTTTATCCCCTATCACTTGCTTATCTTGGTGTCCAGAGAGCAATTCGTAACCAACCGATAAATCGGTTGCAGAAGCCGGGGCAAGTTCAAAATCAACAATCACCCCACTTGCGGTGACTAACAGATGAAGTTTATAGCCGAAAATGGTCTGTTTCCTCGATTCCACCCGCCCATAATCGGCACCATAGCATGACCAATTATTTGATGACGAAGGTGCCAGATGAAACTGAATGACTGGAATCGGCAAACTATCAATAATACACAGTTTCTCCGATGCCGCTTCAATGTCTGACAAGAGCATCTGTCGAATCCGATTGATGATTGTCCCCAAATTGCGTCTTCGCCGGTTGAGTCGGGTCTGACAAGGCAGTATAGGGAACAGATGGGGGTGCTGGCTAAAGTCGGATAGCAGTTGTGTTTCGATGTCCCACCCCTTACATTCGGCAACCAATATCATAGTGATTAACTCACTATCGCTACATGGGGGAGGGGGGCCTGGGCGTCGGAGTAATGGTTCGAGTTTTATCAGAATGTCATCAACAATGACATAAGTCCATAGACAGAGGTCATCAAAATCGGTTATCATAAGGTTATCCTCCAGTTTTAGATGGATTGTCAAGTTCATCTATAGTAACAGACTGGAGGACTTTTTAGCTTCCCTTTTTTTTAGTTCCCATAAAAAAAGGGAAGCTAACTAGCATAAGGCCCTACTAGTAAAGCTTTCTCAGAAAGGGTATCCCTAGCCGATCGGGCAACTCTCCTTATTCTGGCGAATTGATCGACACCCAAGGTTGAAAGGAGTATCTATGCCAAACCACGACATCCGCATCCAGTTAGATCTCAAAATCCCCATGCGTGATGGCGTCCGGCTCTACGGTGCCTTGTACCGTCCCACTACGGGCGATAAATTCCCGGTGCTGCTTATTCGATCTCCCTACAGTACGCAACACCCGCGTTATGTGGATTGGGCGGTGCGCTTTGCACAAAGCGGTTACGCAGTGGTGATGCAGGATTCCCGTGGCCGCTACGATTCGGAGGGGGTGTGGCGACCCTACATCGACGAAACCAACGATGGCTACGACACGCAGCAGTGGCTGGGTGCCCAACCTTGGTGCGACGGAAACATCGGGACTTTCGGCGTCTCTTATCCCGGATTTACGCAGATTCTACCGGCGGCTCTCCGGAGTCCCTACGTCAAGGCACTCGTCCCGATTGCCAACCAAGAGGACAATTATGGGCACATGCGGTATAACGGTGTTCTGCAGCTCCAGAACGCCATGAACTTCATCTGGCTTGGTGACCGCACAAACCAGAACGCACCGAGAGACTTAATTGATTGGGAGGAAGTTTATCAGCGGTTGCCGCTGATTTCTGCCCTTGATAACATCGGCGATCGTCCGTTCTATAGAGAGGTGATTCGACATAATACCTTTGACGATTTCTGGAAATCTTACAGCATGAAGTACAGGTACGCCGAAGTCGAAACGCCTGCATACTTTATCACCGGGTGGTACGACAACCTCGTTCACGAAGGCTTTAAATGTTTCAATGGTTGGACGACACAAGCCCGGACGCCGGAAACTAGGCAGCGGACAAAACTGCTGGTGGGGCCATGGACGCATTCTGGGATTGGCAGCACCGAACCGTTTGGCGATATTGATTTTGGCTCAAAAGCAGCGGTGGATATTCCGGACGCTCACCTGCGTTGGTACGATCAACGGCTAAAAGGGATTGACACCGGCATCGACAACGAGCCTCCCATCCGAATCTTCGTGATGGGAGAGAATGTTTGGCGCGACGAGCATGAGTGGCCCCTAGCACGGACGCGATATACCAAGTTTTACCTACACAGCGGGGGACGCGCCAACTCCCTCCACGGTAATGGCGACCTGACGGTTCAACCTCCACAGGATGAACCAACAGATTCCTTCACCTACGACCCCGAAAATCCTGTCCCCACCGTGGGCGGTCAGAGCATGTTTATTGACAACACTGGTCCGAAGGACCGGCGATCTGTGGAACGCCGAGACGATGTATTGGTCTATTCTACGCCCACACTCACCGAGGATTTGGAGGTCACAGGGCAGATTGAGTTGACGCTCCATGCCGCCTCCAGTGCGCCGGATACTGACTTTACTGCGACGCTCGTTGACGTGCATCCGGGCGGGAAGGCGATTAACATCTGCGAAGGGATTGTGCGGACGCGATTCCGTGAGTCTTATGAAGAGCCAACGTTGATCGAACCCGACGCTATCTACGCATATAAGATTGTACTCTGGGAAACAAGCAACCTCTTCAAGGCAGGGCATCAAATTCGCGTCGAAGTCTCTAGCAGTAACTTCCCGCGTTTTGACCGGAACCAAAACACAGGTCACACACCGGGGTTAGACGCCGAAATACAGGTAGCGCACCAGACAATCTATCACAACGCACAACACCCTTCTCACATCACATTACCAGTAATTCCAAGATAACGATGACCAATCAAAACACAATGCGAATTGGTGCGGATGTCGGCGGCACCTTCACCGATGTCGTCCTAATCGACACTAGCGGAAACATCTGGACCCATAAAGTCCCTTCCACACCCCCTGACTTTGAAAGGGCAGTGCTGAACGCAATCGAGCATCTACTACGCACAACCGATGCTGCGGGGACAACTGTCAGTGAAGTAGCACACGGCACCACGGTGGCAACCAACGCCGTTTTGGAGAAACGAGGCGCGAAAACCGCGCTGATTACCACCAAAGGCTTTCGAGATGTTCTTGAACTGAGGCGCATTCGTGCTCCCCAAATGTACGACCTATTCTTTGAAAAGCCGCAAGCACTTGTCGAACGCTACCTGCGCTTTGAACTCACAGAACGCATCTCTGCGTCCGGTGAGGTACTGACCCCACTATCGGAGTCGGAACTATGGCAGCTCAAGGCGGAGTTGGAGAAAGAGGAGGTCGAATCTATAGCGGTCTGCACCCTCCACGCCTATGCCTTTCCCCAACACGAAAACGCTGTCGGTGATTTCTTGAGAGCACAGTTGCCAGAAGTCCCAGTCTCCCTGTCATCTGAAGTCCTCCCGGAACGCAAAGAGTACGAGCGCACTGCCACCACTGTCGTCAACGCCTACGTCCGTCCGGTTATGCAGCGTTACTTGAATGCAATGCGTGGCGGCTTGCAAACAATGGGAATTGAGGGACCATTGTTGATGATGCAATCGGCGGGCGGATTAACACCAGAGTCAGACGCAGCACGACTGCCGGTATTTGTCTTGGAATCGGGTCCCGCTGCCGGTGTATTAGCAGCTGGATTCACGGCGCAACGGTTAGGAACGGACAACCTAATTACACTTGACATGGGAGGCACCACCGCTAAAGCCTCCATAATTGAAAACGGTGCAGTCGCTTACAGTTCAGAATACGAAGTTGGTGCTTCGATATCGGCGGGGAATCGACTCGTCGGCGGGGGCGGTGAGCTCATTCGCGCTCCAAGTATCGACATCGCTGAAGTCGGATCCGGCGGCGGCAGCATCGCGTATCTGGATGGTGCAGGCGGTTTGCGCGTCGGTCCCCGCAGTGCAGGAGCTGTACCGGGACCCGCTTGCTATCAACGCGGAGGAGCAGAACCGACCGTTACCGATGCCAATGTCGTGTTGGGTTATATTCGTCCCGGTGAATTGGCTGATGGAGAGGTCACTATCGATATTGAAGCCGCACAGCGAGCGACATATGACCGAATCGCTGTACCCCTTGGGATGGACTTGCTTCAGGCGGCAGAAGGGATTCACCGGATCGCCAATGCTCGCACCATGCGGGCATTACGCGCTGTTTCCACTGAGCGTGGACGCGATCCACGGGAGTTCGTCTTGATAGCTTTTGGTGGCTCTGGTCCGATTCACGCGGCGGGGTTGGCGAAGGAACTTTTGATTCGTCAGGTTATCGTGCCGCCGCTGCCGGGTCTATTCAGCACCCTGGGGCTACTGTTTTCCGGTGTCGAGCATCACGATGTCCGCAGCTGTCTACTTTCCGGGGAAACGCTCAATGCAAAGACTTTGGAACAGATCAAAGCCGAGATGCAGCGCAATATGCTCGCCCAATTCGAGATCGAAGGCTATCCCGCCGACCAAGTGACGTTGAGTTGCAGCGTTGACATACGTTTTAAGGGTCAAGCCTCAGAGATACGCATCCCAGTGGTGGATGAACACTTCACCGAAACGACAGTGCAGACGCTGTACATAACCTTCGAGACAGAGCATGAACGGCTCTACGGACACCGGTCTGATCCAGACAACCCGGTCGAAGTTGTGGCGGTCCGGTTGATTGGGCAGGCGGGGATACGCGGTCAACAGGGCGTACTTAATCCGGCGGAACGCCTCGGAGCGCGTGCGTTGAGTCGGGAAGCGTATTTTGGCGCATCATGGGGGACAATCGATACCCCCGTCATCTCGCGTCACGATCTGGGAGAGGAAGGCACAACTGGTCCCCTGCTTATTGACGAATACGATTCAACCATCGTGGTTCCACCTGACTATCGCGGATTTTTGGATAGTGAGGGAAACATTCTTATGAGTCCCGTAGGGACGGGGTGACCCCACCCGTACACGGAAACATTGCATAGTGAGTTTATCGGTCTAATAACTTTTGGCATAAGTCGGCGAGGAGGTTGTTACCACATCGTTCAAGTTGAAAATCCCGATTTATCGGGGAGTTCATTGGTTCAGAAGTTCATTAGTTCATTGTCCCGTTTTCTGGTCTTCGCGCTTCACATTTCACGTACGGAGGCATTTATGCAAATCAAAATTAGCCAAGCAGCTCTTACCCTCGTACAAGGAGATATTACAAAAGAACAAGTTGATGCGATTGTCAACGCTGCGAATGAGCAACTGATGGGCGGTGGCGGCGTTGATGGCGCAATTCACCGCGCCGGGGGACCAACGATTATGGCGGAATGCAACGAAATCCGCGCCGAACAGGGCGGTTGTCCAACGGGGAATGCAGTAATCACGACGGGGGGAAATCTGCCTGCGAAGCATGTCATCCACACCGTGGGACCGATTTGGCGGGGCGGAAACGCCGGTGAACCCAATCTGCTTGCTAGTTGTTATCGGGAGAGTTTGAGCCTCGCACTGGAACACAGTATCAAGACAATTGCGTTCCCATCAATCAGTACAGGCATCTACGGTTACCCGATTGACAGAGCAGCCGGCATCGCCATCAATGCGGTGAAAGAATTTCTAGAAGGGCACGATGGAATTGAAGAGGTACGTTTCGTCCTCTTTGATGATGTGACCTACGCCGGTTATGAGAATGCGCTCTCCTGACGGCGTAGAGCATGTTATATTAGCCTAAATTGCTGCCTATTAGAAATTGCGGTTTTTGCATGTCTTTTGGTATGCTGCGTTGCACTCTATTTATCAGGTCTGCTCGGCTTGGATAGACATATCCAAGCCATATTTGGGGTAAGTGGATGTAAACTTGTTTACCAAGCGAACCCCCTTTGTTCGTGTGCAGTGGATTTGTCAATCCACTGCGAGCGGTGATTTTATCGCTTTAGCTTTTATTTACCCAAGTTAGTGCCTACCCTATCAGTGGCAACTTGAGCTAATCCTATGTCAAATCAACAACTTCCCTTATTTCCAACCACCGTGGTAGGTAGTATGCCACGATCCGATTTTGTCCGTGATTTACTTGCGCTAGAAAACGAGCCGCAACGCCCTGAAACCGAAACGCAAAAAGAGATGGACGCTGCTGTACGATACATCATTGCGGTACAGGAAGCCGCTGGAATCGACATCATCTCCGATGGCGAGTGGCGGCGGCGTTCTTATATCGGCGTGATTGCAGACATCGCAAGCGGATTCGAGTTGAGTATGCAGGAGGGGATGCACTGGACAACCGCTGTTGATAAGATACGCCTCAAGCAGCCGGGAGTTATCGCAGCTGAGGCGGCATTTCTAAACCGCCACACTGATCGACTGACAAAGGTGTGTCTCCCGTCCCCATATCTGTTGGGACAACGGATGTGGGACCCGGAAAAATCGCGGGACGCTTATCCAACACGCGAGGCGTTCATGTATGATCTCGTCGATATTTTGCGGAATGAACTTATTGCCATCAGGGAGGCAGGGGCAACCGTCGCCCAATTTGATGATCCACACCTGTGTCTCTTTGTCGATGAGTCTGTCAGAGCGAGTTATGAGAATCCTGAGCGCGAGATGGATTTGTGTGTCGATTTGCTGAATCAGATTATTGACGGTGTTGACGGGATTCAGATTGCCATCCACCTCTGCCGGCGCAATAAAGGGCGTGACGGCTGGATTGGCGAAGGGGGATATGAGCCGATCTTGCCCTACCTGAAACGGCTCAAAGTCGATCAGTACCTGATGGAGTTCACGATTCCGGTCGCCGGCGACCTTGCGGTGCTGAAGGAGATCCCGGCAGATAAGACTGTTGGTCTCGGCTGCGTCGATTGTCGAGGCGAGCATATCGACACACCTGAAGAGATTGTTGCACGGGTTGAAAACGCACTGCGCCACCTGTCCCCTGAACGTATCATCCTCAATCCAGACTGCGGATTTGCGCCCGGCAGCGCCGCAGAAATCCCCATCGACGAAGCATACCAGAAGCTCAAAAACGAAGCGAAAGCAGCAGAAATTCTTCGAGAAAGGTACGGATAGCGAAAACTCGATTATGCAGAACTTACAAGAGCAACCGTTTACGCGGCGCTCGCTTATCCTGCCGATCTATTTCCCTGCCTTTCTGCTTTCTGTCGGCAGTGGCATTCTCATCCCAATCTTCCCTGAATACGCAAAATCTTTTAATCCCTCCTATAGCCTGATGGGGCTAGTTCTCGGTATGCAGGGCGTCGGCGTCCTGATTGCTGACGTGCCTGCCGGTATCCTAATCGAACGGACGGGCCGCAAATCGTCAATGTTGATTGGAGCCGCCGTGGTGGGATTATCGACCCTCGGCGTCGGCCTTGCCCACACTGTCCTTGAACTGGTCATCTACCAACTTATCGCGGGAATCGGCAGTGCTCTATGGACTATTGCGCGATATACCTATTTGACGGATGCTGTTCCAATTGCCGAGCGTGGCAGGTCGCTCGCAATGTTTGGAGGAGTGAGTCGGATCGGCACCTTTTTAGGTCCTACGATTGGCGGTTTCATCGGTAAGCATTACGGCTTGAGCACTCCATTCTTTGCCTGTACGGCGATTATGGGAGTCAATTTCCTATTCTGCCTTTTCTTTATCCACGAAACAAAACGTCCTTCAGTAGTAGGTCCTCGTCAACTGCATCTGAAGCAGTTCGTCGATATATTGAAGACACACTATCGCGCGTTACTCACGGCTGGATTGGGCCAGATCTGCGTCCAAACCCTCCGGGCGGGCAGGCGAATCATTATTATTCTTTATGGACGCGATGTCATCGGGCTAGACCGTCTGACGGTGGGAGTGATCTTCGGTCTCTCCTCATTTATCGATATGATGATGTTCCCGGTGGCGGGATTTATTATGGATCGGTTTGGTAGGAGATACGCTATCGTCCCTTGTTTCTTCATTTTCGCAACAGGAATGGCGATGATTCCCCTTACAGGCAGCTACGTGACCCTACTGATTGCAGGCATTGTGATGGGGCTTGGCAACGGACTCGGTTCCGGCACAATGATGACGACGGGGGCTGACCTTGCCCCACGGGAGGGTATAGGCGAGTTCCTCTCGGTCTGGCGGCTCATCGGTGATGTGGGTCACGCAACGGGACCTTGGATTGTTGGTGGGATTGCAGATGCGTCGGGATTGGGGCTTTCCGCTGTGGTTCTCGCAGGAGTCGGGTATATGGCGGTCGCGATCTTTCTCTGGCTGGTGCCGGAAACCTCACGACCACGCAAATAGAACAACATACCGCCATTTATCACAATCTTCCGTTCTAAAACCCCGTCTTTTAAGGCGGGGATACAGAACGGCAAACCCCTTGGCTAGTCAAAAAATCGTGGATCTTGCAGGTAGAAGATGGTATACTTCTTTTGTCTACGGGGCAGGAAGTTGCAACTTCGGCATCCTTGCTGTTGTTCCTGCCCCTCCCTTGCAACGGGACAGCGTAGATGTAGGCAACCATAGACACTACAAAAAAACAGGACAGTTTTAGCGGATCGACTACCCTGAAATATGGGATATTCCCGTGAACGTCCAATGTGATTCCTGGATATGTCAGGACACGTATCGGTAACTTGTCGGTTTCAATGAGTTTCCGTAGAGAGCCAAATGGCCCGCTCCGCGGCCTTTGCAGGCTGTGTTGCCCCAACTCGATTGGGGAAGCCCTCCTAGAGAGGATGCAAGAGTACCCCATAGCATAAAGACGCTAAACCCTAAGGAACCCGGATGGGAATGCCTACAAAGGAATCCCCCTCCTTTAGGGCGGGGAGGGGTCAACAATCAGTGCCCATCATGAAGTCCGAGATACGCTCTCCGATGACCATAGTCGTCACGTTGGTATTAGCACGGATGCAGTCAGGCATAATCGAAGCGTCCGCCACCCGCAGCCCTTCAATGCCGTAGACTTTACCGTACGGATCGACCACAGCCATCGGGTCAGAATCAGGTCCCATCTTGCAGGTCGATGAGATGTGGTGACTGGTAGCTACTTGGCGCAGCAGCCACTCGTCCAAGGTTGTGTCCGTCGCCAAATCAGCGTCCGTCGGTGCCAGACGTTCCGCAACCAACTTTTTGAAGGCATTGTGTTCGAGCAAATCAATGATGATGCGCACGGACTCGCGCAGTCGTTCGCGGTCAAAGGATTCCGTCAGATAGTTATAATCTAGGGCAGGTTGTTGATGCGGATCGGAAGAAGCGAGCCGGACTTCGCCTGCACCGACGGCAAGGTATATACAAGCAGCAATGTGAAACCCCAAAGGTACGGAGTCGGATTCGACAAGATACCCTTCCTCGGTGGCAAAAGCGGTTGGGAGGAGGAACATGTCGTTGCGAAGGTCGGACCCCCCCGCTGTGTATCGGAGCCCGATTTGTAGCCGCGGTTCTATGCCATCGGGCAGAAACGCTTCCTTTACCCTCAAGGTGACCGACACCTGCGGATGGTCTCTCAGGTTCTGCCCAACACCCGGCAAGTTATGCACCAAGGGAATGCCAACCGTCTTGAGATGATCGGCGGATCCGACACCTGAAAGCATAAGAATATGCGGCGAACCGATAGATCCGCCGGATAGAACGATTTCCTCACCATAGACATTGAACATCTCGCCGCCGCTCTCCACTTGGACACCAACAGCACGTTTACCCTCAAAGAGGAGACGGTGTACCAAGCAATCCGCTTTAATAGTAAGGTTCAGGCGATGACGCGCTGGGTTTAGGTAGCCGATTGCCGTGCTCCAGCGGATGCCGTCCGGGTTATTGAGCGCGAGTGGACCGACCCCCGTAGAGTCCGGATCATTGTGGTCGGGACAATCCGGATAGCCAGCGTCCCGACCTGCGTCGTAGAAAGCCGCCTGTTCGGGATTCAGCTCTTCGTATGTGTGCCGCCGAGCGCGGATGGGACCCGTGTTCCCATGATAGGAATCGCTATAGTCGGGATCAGCTTCGTTTCTACGAAAGCAAGGGAGCAATTTCTCGTAACTCCATTTGTCGTTGCCCAAGGAAGCCCAAGTATCGTAGTCTTCGGGTACACCGCGGAGGAAGATCTGCGCGTTCACTGCACTTGAACCCCCAACTATCTTGCCTCGCGGGACAAACATGGTGGGGGCACTGTCGGTGGCACGGGCGGTGTAACCCCAACCGAATTTAGTCGGACGACCGAAGGCTCGCGCCCAGATATTGCGGTCTTGCCCATAACCGTACTTGATTTCCTCTGGGAGTTGCTCAAAGTTTAGAAAGTCGGGGCCCGCCTCCAGTAACAGGACAGATCGTCCCGGATCTTCGGAGAGTCGGGTCGCAAGTATTGCCCCAGCCGCCCCCGCTCCGACGATGATTGTGTTATATCGCATTGTCATCCTCCTCAACAGAATTTGCCATTAGAAGGCAGTCTCCTCGTTAGCAGCGCACTAGCTCTCAGCTAAGGGCCCCCGCGTTTCCATTGCCACCGAGATCCGTTCACTTCTACTGCCCTTACCATCAGAATGATAGAAGCGGACGGCACCATGGAAACGATCTTTCCACTCAACGAGGTCCAACTCTATTTCTGCCGCCTGTCCCGGCACAAAAGGTTTGCGAAAATAGATCGTGATTCCCCGGAATCGCAGCCGCCCGGCATCCCCACCAACTTTATGGTACAGGAGTGCTAGGTAATCCTGTGCTTGGTTCATGTACACACTGGTATTAATGTGGCGGTAGATATCCGACCTGTCTATATGGAAGACCAGTGGCATCGTGTCATGGAAGGCTTGTCCGTCGGCGTTTGCCCGGCAGCGGTACGATTCAATATCTCGACTGACCAGATCGTTTTTAGTCGCTTCATGTTCCGTCAAGAACTTTAGTGCCTCCGGCACGTCGGTTGGTCTATGTTGGCCTGGGGGAGCAAGCGGACGGGTCAGTGCCATCCAAAATTCGGCACGTCCGATTCGCGGTTGGGAGTCGGCGTCTTTGTTGAACAATTCGCAGTTCATCGCCAGATGACCGCGCTTCAGCCTCCCGTTCTCGTCCCGCGTTGTCACCAGTCGTAAGCGCGTTTTTTGCTGCAGCTTCGTTCCCAAAGGACAGTGCTCACCGAAGGTTTCAAATCTCAGGATGTTATTAAGCGGAACAACACCGTCACCGCGTTTGGCATTAAAATTCCAGTGAGGATTGAGGGTACTGTGAACGCCGGGACCGATTGTATGACTCAGACTCGATGTGACCAGTTCGGAGTCCATATTGAGCATCTCCCACTCAACAACCTCGTCCGTAGTACCCTCTAGGAAATCCAGTGAACCCTTTTTCTGTAACATCAGGTGAATCAACCTCTTTCTATGGGCGCAACCGTTCAGGTCCAAAACCGAGAGGGAATCCGTACCGCCTGAACGCTTACCCATGCACCCGACTTTTTCTAAAATGATGCAGGTTGCCACTTATCAAAAACGTTGCAAACCGGGGGAATGGAAGCTAAATTGAGTCAATGCTGCTCGTAGTGGATTGACAAATTCACTGCACACGCGCAAAGATGGCTTGGATATGTCTATCCAAGCCGAGCAGGTTTGATAATCAACAATTTGCGTATCTTTAATTACATTCCAAGAATTTGACGTGCGTCGCTAGGTGTCGCAACTTCGCCTTGTAGCTGCCCAACCAAATTCGCCGCGACCTCGACCATCTGGGCGTTACTTTTCAGCGGAACCCCTCTTCGGAGGTAGATATTGTCTTCAAAGCCGACGCGAATATGACCGCCTAGAATGATGCCCATCGTAATCATCGGCAACTGTGTTCGACCAACACCCATAACAGACCAAGGGATATCGGGTGGCAATAAATTCTTCATGAACAGTAGATTATCCGGCGTCGCTTCGATACCCCAACCTGCCCCCATGCACAATTGGATATACGGTGGATCATCAAACAACCCTTCGTTAATTAAGTGTATCGCCTGTCGTATGTGCCCCGCGTCGAAGACTTCGATTTCCGGCTTGACACCCTGTTCACGCATCCGTTGGGCTGCAGCTCTGCTCCACTCCGGCGGATTGAGAAACATGCGGTCTCCAAAGTTCAGTGAACCAACATCAAGGGAACAAATTTCGGGTTTTAGCGTAACGGGTTCAAGGCGTTCCTCAATGATGTTTTTTCCGGGTATATTCCCCCCGCTCGTTGTGAGATTGATTAGGATGTCGCATTCTTGGCGAATCCGATCTACAACCTCTGCAAAGAGTTCAAGCCTTGAACATACGATCCCCGTTTCAGGGTCACGCACGTGGATGTGTGCTATTGACGCACCGGCTCGACTGCATTCGATCGCGGCTTGTGCAATATCCTTGGGTGTATACGGTACGGCAGGATTCATTTCCTTTGTGGGTCCCGACCCTACCACCGCTACCGAGATAATTGTTTTTGCCATAATCAATTCCTCCAAAACATTGTAGAGATCTTGAGTTATGATTCTCCATAACAATTACGATTCCTTCAGCAATCTATCAATCTCCTCTTTGATGTGCCTCTGAGCTGTCTGAACGAACTGCTCTGTGCTCATCCCCTTGAGTCGGGTTTCAAGCCCGTGGGAGCCAAATCCGAACACGATACTATCCGTTGCATGGGCTTCGGGGTCATCAAAGTGGCGGGGTGTGGTCCCTCGCAGGGCACTTGGGAGATCATCTCCCTCTGTGCGGTATACGATAGGGTTTGCCAAAATAACCATCGGGAAATCACCCTCCATCTCTTCAGGGGAGATCGCTGGATAACGCTTCACTTGCATGTCGCCCAATATCACAACATCTTTCAATTCTGGCGCCCAAGTAGTCACTCGGTAAGTCTGTCCCGGCGAGACCCACTCCTGTAACTGCTCTCTCCGCGTAACGTAGTCATACCATTTCATGAGTTCTGGGAAATGCTCCGCGGGAAGGGAACTCTCATCTTGGTATCTGGTAAGGTTGCCTTCGGCGCGGAGGTCATTGAATACAGCGAACCAATGGGCATAACCCCGGAGGCCGCGGGAAAGCTGCATGACATCGTTGCCCGGCGGTGCATGGGATGCGTCCACAATTACGATATGGGGCATCTGCTCGCTAATCTCTTTGACAAATTCTCTTGGGAAGGCAGCGGGAACACTTAACCTTGTAGAAGTACCGGAGCGGACACGGTCATACCTAAGCGTGAATCCCTCTTTAAGATACGCCTCAATAGGCTCGACAACCCATTGTCGCCCGTAACGGTCATTCCCCACCACCACGATGTGCCTACTGGTGCGCGCCCGGAAGCCCCTTAGAAACTTGAGAAATCTCGCGGCTTCGTATGCAGTTCGACCGACTTCTGCGAGGTGTTGTTCGCTCAAATGGGATTCATCAGCGGCAACCGGCGGTAGTTCTTCAAGTTGGTTGAACAGTCGGTACAGCTCTTCGTTCGATTTTGGCGGTGGGTATCGATTCTGGAGTTGATAGGTCAGCGGTTCTAGAACGCGTGTGTACTCGTAGGCGAAGCGTCTAAATTCCAGATCTCGTTGCAAGATGTTGTTTATATCGAATTGCCCGTTCCGTGTATCCGCTCTGTACCGGTCAAGTTCAGATAGAAGAGTGTCAAAGTCCGAACCCTTCGATAAAAAATCAATCAACGGTGGAGTTAATATCGTGCCATCGTGATTTGTCTTGTGATACTTACCCATCCACTGCTCTAATTTCTCAAAGCGGTTTAACACCTCCGTCTTCGGGCAGTTTTTCAGGAAAAGTTCAATCTGCTTCACATCAGATTTGACATGAAACTGACGTATCAGATTGAAACGGTGCATCCCAATAACAACGTCCGTCAACGCCAAAATATTGGTTGACTTAAAGACATCTGCATATCTGTTGAAGATTGCTTCCTCATCGATCTGGCTATCCCCTTCGGTCTCTCGCAGATGGCTGAGTAAGCGTTTTTTCGCGGTGAGTATCTGTGCCGGTATCCTACGTCCTTGGCGCGCGGTTATACCCCCTTGTAGAATTTGTTCGTACCAATGCTTGGATACCACCTCTGCTATCTCACTGGAGGGATGAAATGGTCGGAGACGCTCCATCTCCGCTGCGAACGCAGTTGCGCGAAGGGCTACCCGACGTTTTCCCTGCATTGAGAGTGCATCCAATTTTTCTCGGATAGGGTCTGGGAAACTGGGTCTGTATTTCAGGTATGTTTGCAGGAACGGCTCGGCTTTTTTTGGCGCGTGGGTGTAAGCCGCGTTGACAACTTTGCGGATTGAGTTAAGAACTGCTTTGGGATTTTTGGATTCCCTGTCGGATATGGCGATGACCTGCCTAACTGCTGCAGCAAAATTATTGTCCGCCAAGAGGAATTGCCGCCACGCCGAACCCTCCGTTTCGTGGACAACCGTTGACAGCAAAGCGTAGCCCGCGTGCTCGTAGTAGCCAATCTCGCGCTCGTACTGAAGCAGATCTGCCAATGGTTCCCCTATGTCTCTCCACGGAATTTCCTGCTTTTCGGTTGATGCCATCCTTTCTCACTCCTCCGCCTCCGCGAGCAACCCCCGTAAATGTTTGACTGCCAACCCAATGGCTTCGGCGTAATCGCACTGATTGCCCCGGTCCTCGAAAACAATCGACATATTCCCGTTGAAATTCACTTTTTTAAGGATAGAGATAATACGTCTATAATCGAGTTGTTCCTCTTTACCGGTATCGACCTTATAGATCTTAGCGCGCACGTATGAAGCGTAGGGTGCGGTCTGTTCCATGTATTTGTAAATTGGATCGGAGCTCTCCGACCCATTCGATCCCGGTGCACCACGCCATCTGCCGGTGTCTAAGATAAAGGTGAAATTCTCACGGTCAACGTCATTCAGGATGCGGAGGATATCATCGCTCGTCGGTTCCACAGCCGGTGGATGGTTGTGAAGACCGATGAGGATACCTTTCTCAGCTGCATAATCGGAGACTGCTTGGAAGCCGGAGATTATCGTTGACCACACCGCCTCACGGTTCTCCGTGCCTTCAGGTACTCCTCCGCCGAATAGACGAATCAGCGGTGCACCCATGAATACCGCAACATCCACGGCTCTCTTGACCTCATCGATCCGCCGCTGTAACTCTTCCGGCGATAGCGATGCGCCAATCACATCCCCATTCGGCAGCTGAGCTGTGCCAACAAATCCACTGCCGGCTCCTATGAAGCCTATTGGCAAGCCGTGCCTATGACACAGAATTTTGACCCTGCGAAGATACGCCGGTTCTAGAGAGCGGAACCCTCTATCGAGTTGAAAATCAATGATATCAAGCCTCAACGTGTGAATTAAATCAATCATCGTCTCAATATCTATCCACCCACCGGGGTTATCTCTGTCTTTCACCAAACTATTACAACCGAGTTTAATCATGAGTTCTCCCTCGTTATCAGGATCGCTATGTGACCGCGCTGATTTGGTTGTTTAATCATACTGAGCCGTCGAAAAAAAGTCAACAAAAATAAAGGAAGAATAGACATTTGCAATCAAGCAAGAGAGCAAAGGGACTTGGGATGCCTAACAGGAAACGGAAAGGAAGAAATCGCGGTGACATCTGCCGATTCTCGACCCCTTTGTAAATTTCTATCCTTGACTTTGTCCTTATTATTCGACTACAATAATCAAGTCTTTAACCCGATTTGTAGGCAGGATTTAACCTTGACTTGCTTAAGGAGGAGTATGTATCCTGTGGTCTTAACCATCTCAATCATCATTGCTCTGGATGTGCCCGTATTGGGCTATGCCCAGGAATCCGGAAACGTTACCGAATTCCCGGTTACTTGGTCTAGGTAGACAACCGACTCTACCCACGAGATTGCCTATAACCGCAAGAGTGGTAAAATCTTCCGGATCGCCATCAGAACCACGACCACTGACGCGGCGCAGCTAGATCGTCCACTCGATCCGGATAACACGTCTATTACTTTGGCATCGTTAGACCGATTGGCGCGTGCGATGGGAAAACAACTCAGAATCGAACTCGCCTAACGAGCCGTCAGATTGCCCAGCAGCGTCCGATGTTAAATCGCGGCCATAGAGGTACAGATTATGACAGCTGAAAACGCCAAGGTCGAAGAACCTCTAAGAATAGGTGAGCGGAAACAGCTTTTCGTAGATGATTACATCGTTGCCGAGACATCAAACGTCGCCCGTCGGCTGGGAGCAGTTGCGAAGGAAGCCCAACCGCTCATGGTGCCCAATGAGCGGGAATATCCCCTCTACTTTGGCGTCTATTCGACCGTGCTGCGAGACGACGGCAAATTCAAGATGTGGTATCTGGCGACAAACATGCCCGACTACGACATCGGATATGCCGAATCCGAAGATGGCCTCCAGTGGAAACGGCTAAACGTGGGGAAGGACGGTAGGGGTAACTTCGTCTTTCGAGGACATGGTTTCAGTTGTTTTATCGACCCGAATGAGAAAGATCCGAATCACAGGTACAAGGGGGCCTATGGCCCCACCGGTCAATGGAAAAAAAGTCAGAAGGCGGTTCATCTCGCCTATTCTCCAGACGGCATCCATTGGACTGCCTATAACAACGGAAAGACTGTATTGTCCCGAACCTCGATCCCTCATCCCCAAATCGAAGGGCGAAGTTACATCACTGCATCGGATACGCATAATCAGATGAACTGGGACAGCGATGCGAAAGTGTACCGGATCTTCACCCGCGATATTTACGCCGGGCCTGTTGAGGGAGATGACCGGAAGATAAGTCGCGGCAGCCGCACCATGACCAATCCTGACGTGAAAGCAAATCCAACGGAGTGGACCCTGATTCAAAACTGGGAGTTCGACCGCGAGGGAACTTCAGAATACAAACGGCGGCAAATTTACGCACTGACAGACTGGATGTACCAGGGCGTTCACTTCGCCCTGATGAGCGTGCTACGGACTGGGGGCTTAATCGATTGTTATATCGGCACGAGCCGTGATGCTTCTCATTGGGATCTAAGTTGGGTCTATGCGGGCGAACCGTTCATTCCCCCTGGTCCGAAAGGCAGCTTCGATGCGGCGGGAGCGTTTCCCTTCTCACAGATTGTGACGTGGAAAGGCCGCCATTGGCTGTACTACGGAGCGATGGATAAAGGCCATAAAGACTTAGAAAATCGGATGTCGATTGGGCTAGCGACTTTGCGGTTGGACGGATTCATGTCTTTGGAAGCTGGCCCGGCTCCGGGCATGGTCACGACCAAACCATTCAAACTGGAAGGCAGTCAGCTTGAGCTCAACACCGATACTTCTCAAGGACAGATTACCGTAGAGGTCCTGGACGCAGCGGGCCGGCAGATTCCCGGTTTCGCCAAAGCGGTGTGCCAAGATATCAAAGGCATGGACGAACTGCAACTGCAGCCCAGATGGGCAAATCATGCCGACCTGGCACCTTTAATCGGGAAAACAATACGTCTGAAGTTCGATCTGCAAAACGCTCACCTATACGCCTTTAAGGTCAATTCATAACATTGGTCGCGGGTGTCTTGGTAAGTCGTTGAACAGAATTATTTCAATGTTAGGACTTACGCAATTTTTGTAATTATGGCATAATTAGGACTTACGCGCTTCAGTTCTAAAAGTAGAAAATACCCGGTGGGTTCTCCGTCAGTTCCTGGCTCAAGATTGTCCGCAACGGCGAGGCATCTGTTTACAGGTCAGGACCGTAACACCAACGAAGTCGAATTCATCACTTTGTAAGGTGACTCGCGTCCGTTTTACGAATCGGCACCTATATATGCTACGAGGAGAAGCTAACGCAAGTCTTTCAAATTCGCAATGTGAGGAGCTGCATGTCGAAAGAGAAATATAACCAACTCGTCAATGAAGGGTTTTGTATCTTTGAGAATACCCTGAGCGATGCGCTACTCAACCAACTTCAAAGCGTGACAGACCGGCTCTGCGAAAACATGACGGAGGAGCACAAAAGATATTTTCGTTCTCAAGGAAGTGCTTTCAGGACTTACGAGGATCCGGTTTTCGCGGAACTGATTTCGTGGCAGTTGTCGCTTGACGCGTTGAAGTCAATGGGGTTCAAGGACTCAACCTTTACCAGTGGGTATATCCTCAGCAAACCGCCGCACAGTCCACCGCTGTTTTGGCACTACGACTGGTTTGGTTGGACAGACCCAAGTACCTACGACCCACGACCACAGCAGGTCTTTTTTATGTACTACCTGACCGACACCACGCCCCATAACGGTTGTCTCCGTGTGATTCCGGGGTCGCACTACAAGCACAACCCACTCCACGATTTAATCATGGAGCCACATGCCGGTGAGATTTCAGCGGCAAAAAACCTAAACCGCCCCGAATTTTCGATGCGCCCTGATGAAATTGATGTCCCGGTCAAAGCGGGCGATCTGCTAATCGGTGATTCACGCCTGCTGCACGCATCGTACGCGAACAACTCCGACGAACGCCGCACGGTCATCACACTCTGGTTCCAGCCCGATTTTTGCGATTTGCCGGAGCGCATCAAGGCACAACTGGCTAGCAAGACACATCCCATCCCTGAAGATTGGTCCCAAGAGGCACAGGAAATGGTTCGCCGTCTGAACCCAAAATATGATGGCGACGCAGAACCGTATGGACGTATTTTGTATCAGCGAAAGTCCGGTTAGAAGAAAGTATAGATCCCATTGTTGATTTCGTATAGAAGGAGGTTTCCGATGACACCTGAGAAGATATTGTCCCACAAACCTGAGGCACTCACTCAAGAGCAACGTCAATTTTATTTTGATAACGGATACCTGCTCGTTGAAAGCATTGTATCGCAGGATTGGGTCGAACGTCTGATCGACGTTACAGATGAAATGGTGCAGCGCAGTCGCTCCTTGAGCAAGTCGGACATGATGTTCGATCTGGAACCGGGTCATACGGCGGATAATCCGCGTCTACGCCGGTTGACTAGTCCGGTTGAACATCATCCGGCCTATTGGGAGTTTGCTTCGCAGTCAATTATCGCTGACGTGGCAGCGGATCTGGTGGGACCGGACGTGAAATTCCATCACTCGAAATTGAATTTCAAATGGGCAGAAGGCGGCGAAGAGGTTAAGTGGCATCAAGACATCACCTATTGGCCCCATACCAACTACAGTCCGCTCACAATCGGCGTTTATCTTCATGATGTAGGCGATGATCAGGGTCCCCTCGGTGCTATCCCCGGAAGCCACAAGGGCGAACTTTTCAATCAGTACAATGACAGCAATCAATGGGTCGGTTGCCTCAGTGACAAAGACGCCAAAAGTATTGATACAGAAAATGTCCAGTATCTAAAGGGACCCGCTGGATCTATCACGATTCATAATTGTCGCGTGATTCACGGTTCCAAACCGAACCTTTCCGACCAAGGACGACCTTTACTGCTGAATGTCTATTCGTCAGCCGATGCTTTCACCTACACCGCCAATCCGTTACCCAGTCAATATGAGGGCACCATTGTCCGGGGCGAACCAGCACGCTGGGCGCACCATGACGATCGCCCCTGCCTAGTGCCTCCCGATTGGTCAGGGGGCTATACATCGCTGTACGCATTGCAGCAGCAAGAACAGTGGGATGAAGACCAACTGGAAACGGTTGCGGAGCAGACCGCGGAGATTCACAAAAAGAGATGAAGGCTATTTAGGTAAACCCAAGCATTGATACCCCGATACATCGGGGATGGACGCCATGACAACAATTGCGGACACAAAAGAGATCCAGGACAAGGGTTACATCATTGTGCGCGACTGCGTGCCACCGCAACAACTTGAGTCGTTACAGACGCATTGTGAGCAGATGCTCGAACGGCATAAGCGGTGGTGGGCGGACAATCGTAAGCCGGACGAGCCACCGGGCGGAGAGTGGGAGTCGGGTCCACAGCCACGGGTGTTATTTGATCGGGTGGTAGATCCAGAGGCGGCAGAGTCAGTAGAGTTTGTGTTTCACGAGAACACCTACGGAATCAGCAAGCAGTTAATGCAGGCAGAAGAGGTAGCCCCGCTGCAATTCGGTATGTTTTGCAACCCGCGGGTAGACCACGGTCCGTGGGACTGGCATCGCGATATCCGGTCGTGGCGCGAGGGACCGTTGGAGGGGTTGTTCACAGATTCCCTAGCGAATCCCCCGGCATACACGCAGTGGAACATCGCACTGTATGATGATGATGTACTGTGGGCAGTGCCCGGCAGCCACAAGCGTTTCAATACCGCGGCGGAAAACCGGCAGCTATCCAAAAGCGAACATGAGCCGTTGGATAGTGGCATCCCGATCGAGTTGAAGGCAGGTGACGGTGTTGTATACCTGAACACAATTCTTCACTGGGGTAGTAACTACAGTACGAAGCTGCGTCGGACCTTACAGTATACCTATCGCGCCTTTGGCAATGGCATATACCCACATGCACACTCCTTCGTTTGGCAACCGGAGTTGATTGATAGGTTGCCGGCGCATCTGGCGGTTAAGTTTGAACATTTCCTCGATTTGGATCGGGGCGAACTCGCCTTGATTGAACGTATTTTCCGCTCAGTTATTGGGTTAGATGAAGGAGGATTCCGTCAGGGGTTGGCTGAACTACACCCCGGCATTGAAGGTCGAATGATCTGCCTTGTGCTGTTGTCCAAACGGGCGAAGAATATACGCCATCATCCGCGCGAGCCAATGTCGAATCGCTTCACGGAATCGGAGCGAAAACTGCTCTGGCAGCGGTTCCTCCCGTTGGATAGCGCACTCCAAACCGATTCGCCTCAACTCGTGCCCGGCTTTCAGAACAAGGAGTCAACTCCCTACGTCTTCAACGAGATGCCCGCCTTCAACATTGACGACTTCGTAGCGAGTTGGACCTATTCATGTTGATCGGGGGAAGATACTCGGTTGAAAAGAGGAAAATCATTTCGATTAAATTGGCTAAACAAAGATTGTTAGAAGAAAACATCCTCATTGAGATTAAAACCGATTAAGGAGTCATGAATATCATGCCAGCGACAGAAGAAGTTCAAGCGATTGAAAAATTGATGGATGCCAGAGACCTTATCTCGGAACAACTCAAAAAAGTAATTGTCGGTCAAGAAGAAGTCATTGATCAGATGCTGATGGCATTCTTTGCAGGCGGCCACTGTTTGCTCGAAGGCGTGCCCGGGCTCGCTAAAACCTTGACGATTAAGACACTTGCCCAAATCCTCAATCTTCAGTTCAAGCGAATTCAGTTCACGCCAGATCTAATGCCCGCCGACATTACTGGCACAGACGTTTTGGAAGAGGAGCGCTCCACGGGTCATCGGGAGATCCGTTTTATCCAAGGTCCCATATTTGCCAACATTTTGCTTGCCGATGAAATCAACCGGACCCCACCCAAGACTCAAGCTGCATTACTCGAAGCAATGCAGGAGTATCATGTCACAGCGGGTGGCACTATGTATAATCTGGAACAACCGTTCTTCGTCCTTGCCACACAGAATCCGATTGAGCAGGAAGGCACATATCCACTGCCAGAGGCACAATTAGACCGTTTCATGTTTAAGATTGTGATCGACTATCCGAGCGAGGAGGAGGAGGTCACGATTGTTTCCTCGACGACCAGCGTTGATGAACCCGAACTTGAAACTGTGCTTACTGGCGAGGACATCATAACCCTTAATCAGATTGTCCGGCGGGTTTCAGCTGCTGATAACGTTGTACGGTATGCGGTCAGGTTGGCACGGGCAACCCGTCCCAAAAGCAAAGATGCCCCAGATTTTATCCAACAGTGGGTAAGGTGGGGTGCGGGCCCCCGGGCGGGACAGTACCTAATCCTTGGTGCGAAAGCACGCGGCATCCTACGGGGGCGTGTGAATGCGTCTATAGAAGACGTTAAATCGGTGGCGCACGCCGTTCTCCGGCATCGCGTACTCACCAATTTTCACGCAGAAGCTGAAGGCGTTGATTCCGATGTTGTAATCACCCGATTGTTGGATACAGTCCAAGAACCGGCGGTACGGATGTAATTAATCTGAGGAAACATAATTCAGCAATATTCTGTTAATTTGGGAGCAGCGTAAAAAACTTCATAAAAAACTTAGAAAAGTGCTTGACATTCAACCGTCAATTTGGTACAATTCACGTTTTGACGCTAACTTAGGATTTTCGCTTTAAATTAGGCGGAAAAGGGGGATTTTATAGTTCTAAAGCACTTTGGCGTGTTTTTCACAGTTACTTCGTTATAAAGGACAACTCTGTGAGCCCCCGTAGCGGGGCTTTATTTATGCCTGCACATTATTAGTCAGTCGAGGTCGATATGCCAACAATAAATCAGTTAGTCAGAAAATCTCGTAAAAGACCACGTAAGAAAAGCAAATCTCCGGTCCTGGAAAATTGTCCGCAACGGCGGGGCATCTGTTTACAAGTCAGGACCGTAACACCAACGAAGCCGAATTCGGCACTTCGCAAGGTCGCTCGTGTCCGTTTTACGAATGGTCAGGAAGCCACCTGCTATATCCCCGGCATAGATCATAATCTTCAAGAACATTCAGTTGTACTCGTGCGAGGCGGAAGAGTCAAGGATTTGCCCAATGTAAGATATCACATCGTCCGAGGCACATTAGACACAGCGGGTGTTGAAAACCGACGGCAAGCCAGATCGAAATATGGCGCAAAGAGTGCCAGTTAGAGGAGGCAAGGTAAGGTATGCCACGTCGTGGAGAGGTTGTTAAACGGGACGTACTCCCAGACCCAAAATATAATAGTAAGCTGGTTGCGAAATTTATAAATTTCTTAATGTCTTGTGGAAAAAAGAGTGTTGCTCGTGCGATTCTATACAATAGTATAGACATTGTTGAGAAACGCACTGACCAAGATGGGCTTACAGTTTTCCAAGAAGCAATTAACAACGTTAAGCCGGTTCTTGAGATTCGGTCTCGGCGTGTTGGAGGAGCAACCTACCAAGTTCCCATTGATGTCAAAGCCGAACGTCGCACAACATTGGCACTTCGCTGGATTATCCAATCTGCAAGAGAGCGTGGAGAGAAAACGATGGCAGAGCGGTTGGCGGGAGAATTATTAGATGCCGCTAGGAATGACGGGACTTCAATTCGCAGAAAACTTGATCAACATCGCATGGCAGAGGCGAATCGGGCGTTTGCACATTATCGTTGGTAAGCTGAACGCAGCGAAGTCCCGATTTATCGGGACGGTAATTTTTTATCTCTTTATTGTATCACGGAAAGTTTGAAGAAAAATGAGAGCGACAAAACGAAATCAAATGATCTCTGAAAACCGGCGTTCCATAGAGCATCGCCGACTTCCATTGACCCATACACGCAACATCGGCATCATGGCGCATATTGATGCAGGCAAGACAACTGTAACCGAACGCATGTTGTACTACACAGGCAAAGTGCATCGTATGGGGGAGGTTGACGACGGCACAACGACAATGGATTGGATGGCACAGGAGCAAGAACGAGGTATTACCATCACCGCTGCCGCAACAACGTGCCAATGGGATGGACACGGCATTAACATTATTGATACCCCCGGACATATCGATTTTACAGTTGAAGTTGAAAGATCGCTGCGGATCCTCGATGGAGCTGTCGCTGTTTTCTGTGCAGTTGGCGGCGTAGAACCCCAATCGGAGACAGTCTGGAGACAAGCAGACAAATATCAGGTGCCACGCATCGCATTGATCAATAAAATGGATCGAACTGGTGCAGACTTTTTCCGAACACTTGAAATGATGGTCGAGCGGCTTGGTGCTTCAGCAGTACCAATTCAACTGCCAATCGGTTCCGCTGAGAGTTTCAGTGGCATAGTCGATTTGGTTTCACTGAAAGGTCTAGCATGGGACGAAGCCAGTTCTGGATCTATAATGTTTGATACAGATATTCCGGATGAAATGATGAGCAGTGTTCTGGAATATCGGGAACAGATGTTGGAAGCAATTGCCGAGTGTGACGATGACCTACTGGCTAAATATATTGACGGGGTTGAACTGTCCGAAGAAGAGATTAAAGCGGGTTTGAGGAGTGCGACGTTAAGCGGAGAAATTGTTCCTGTCTTGTGCGGCGCCGCCCTTAAGAATAAAGGCGTTCAGCCGCTATTAAATGCAGTGGTTGATTATCTACCCTCCCCAACAGATGTACCACCGGTAACCGGCTTGAATCCAGAAGTTGAAGAGGATGGAACCCGTTTAGCAGACGATGATGCGCCTTTCTCTGCGCTAGCATTCAAAATTACAACCGATCCGCATGTTGGTAAACTTACATTCCTCCGCGTTTACTCCGGTGTTTTGGCTCAAGGAATGACTGTATACAACAGTACGCACCGGAAGTTTGAAAGGATCGGCAGGTTGATGCAGCTAAACGCAAACAAGCGTGAGGAACGCCAAGCCATTTATGCAGGCGATATCGCCGCTGTTATTGGCTTCAAATCTGTGATGACCGGCGACACTGTCTGCGATCCGAATGCGCCAATCGTTCTGGAATCGATGGCATTTCCATCTCCAGTAATGTCCATTGCTATTGAACCTCAAACAAAGTCGGACATCGAAAAGATGGGCATAGCGCTATCAAAGCTGGCTGAAGAAGACCCAACTTTTAAGGTTCATCAGGACCCAGAAACAGGACAAACACTCCTGTCCGGCATGGGGGAATTGCATCTAGAGATTATCGTGGATCGCATGGTTCGGGAATTTAAGGTTTCAGCAGAGATTGGTCAACCTCAAGTTTCGTATCGTGAGACTATCCAGCATTCTGCAATAGCCAACGAGCGTTTTGTTCGTCAATCCGGTGGGCGCGGTCAATTTGGACATGTGGTTATTGAGATTTACCCATTAGAACAAGGAGCTGGTTTTGAATTCGTCAACGAAATAAAGGGAGGCGTCATTCCCCAAGAGTATATACCCGCTGTTCGTAAGGGGCTTGAGGAGGGAATAACCGCCGGAATTTTAGGAGGTTACCCCCTTGTTGATGTAGGTGTGCGATTGTATGATGGTTCTTACCATCCCGTTGATTCTTCAGAGATCGCATTTTCAAACGCTGCTCGGATCGCCCTCAAAGACGCAGTGAAACGCGCAGATCCGATACTGCTTGAACCAATCATGGAGATTGAAGTTATTGCTCCGGATGACTATTTGGGTAAGGTAATGGGAGATTTAAATGCGCGTCGCGCACAAATTTTCCAGACAGATATGCACTCCAAGTCTGGAACGCAGGTTATTAAAGCCCACGTTCCGCTTGCTGAAATGTTCGGTTATGTTAAAACGCTCCGCTCTCTGACGCAAGGACGGGCAATTTACTCGATGGAGTTTGCACATTATAATCGCGTTCCCCAGAGCATTGCTCAGGAAATTATCTTGTCGAAATGATTTTCGATTTAACCATTCCCGCTGTTGACATGGCTTGTTGCTAACGTTTAGCAGTGAGGTGAATGGATGTTGTTTATTAGAATATGAGGAGATTTATAGATGGCAAAGGCAAAATTTGAAAGGACTAAGCCACACGTCAATATTGGCACAATTGGACACGTCGATCATGGTAAAACCACATTAACGGCTGCAATTACTATGGTGTTGTCAAATCTTTCTGGGAATGAGTACGTAAAAACTTACGAAGAGATTGATGCAGCTCCCGAAGAGAAGGAACGTGGGATTACGATTAACACGGCGCACGTTGAGTATGAGACAGAGAATCGACACTACGCTCACGTAGACTGTCCCGGACACGCGGACTACATCAAAAACATGATTACCGGTGCGGCACAGATGGATGGTGCAATCCTTGTTGTCTCCGCTGCTGACGGTCCCATGCCCCAAACCCGTGAGCACGTTCTTTTAGCACGACAGGTGAACGTGCCGAGTCTTGTTGTCTTCCTGAATAAGGCAGACATGGTTGACGACGAAGAGCTCTTAGAATTGGTAGAACTCGAAGTCCGAGAACTGCTCACTGAATATGAGTTCCCAGGTGACGATATCCCAGTCATTAGCGGATCTGCCCTCCAAGCTATGGAAAGTGGCGGCGATCCGAGTGCCGAGGCATGTCAGCCAATTTTAGAGCTCATGCAGGCGTGTGACGATTGGATTCCTGAACCGGTACGAGACATTGATCGCCCCTACCTAATGCCTGTGGAAGATATCTTCTCAATCACAGGGCGAGGTACGGTTGTTACTGGTCGTATCGAACGCGGTATTGTTCACGTTGGAGACACGGTCGAGATTGTTGGGCTCGCACCGACCACTAGCACGGTTGCGACCGGTGTAGAGATGTTCCGTAAACTACTTGACGAAGGTCGCGCGGGCGATAATGTCGGAGTCCTGATTCGCGGTGTTGAACGTGAGGACGTGGAGCGCGGGCAAGTGCTTGCCGCTCCGGGCAGTATTACCCCGCACACGCAGTTTGCGGCTGAAATCTATATTTTGAACAAAGACGAAGGTGGTCGCTGGACACCATTTTTCAGTGGCTATCGTCCACAGTTCTACTTCCGTACAACGGATGTAACGGGTGTGATGAATCTTCCCGAAGGTGTTGAAATGGTAATGCCCGGAGATAA
The DNA here is from genome assembly GCA_965247655.1 of Candidatus Poribacteria bacterium. GTDB lineage: Bacteria > Poribacteria > WGA-4E > WGA-4E > PCPOR2b > PCPOR2b. The sequence goes on from OZ252032.1 coordinate 5,309,157, forward strand.
TATCCGTATTACCGTTGAACTCACCAAACCCATTGCTCTGGAAGAGGAATTAAGGTTTGCAATTCGTGAAGGTGGACACACCGTCGGAGCCGGCGTTGTTTCAGAGGTTCTTGAGTAATAACCACCTGAGATCATTGGTGCATTAGTTCAGTAATGCGCCAATGAACCAATGAACCAAATTTAGTTGGAGTATTAATGGATAACCAGAAAATAAGGATTCGTCTAAAATCATTTGATTACCGTTTGTTAGATCATTCCGCAGGTCAGATTGCAGAAACAGCTAAACGGACAGGCGCATTGGTCTCGGGTCCGATTCCGCTTCCGGTTAAGCAGCACACTTACACTGTACAGCGATCGACCTTCAAAGACAAAAAATCCCGTGAACAGTTTGCGATGCGAATTCACAAACGGTTATTGGATATTTTACAAACGACTCCCAAGACAGTCAATGCACTAATGCGCTTAGATCTACCAGCTGGCGTTGATGTCAAAATTACGCTTCTGTAGGCACAGGTCGTTGAACCTAAACACCCTCGTTGCGGAGATGTAACATGAATAATGGAATATTAGGAAAGAAAATTGGCATGACACAAATCTTTGACGAATCCGGGGCTGCGATTCCAGTCACGGTGGTCGAAGCGGGCCCCTGCCCGATAGTACAGGTCAAAACTCAAGACCATGAGGGTTATAATGCCATCCAATTAGGCTTCGGCTATCGACGCGAAAACAAGGTCAATCGTCCTGAGAGTGGACATTTCCAAAAAGCAAATGTCGCACCACATCGATTTTTGCGAGAAATGCGCGTTGATAGCACAGAGGGCTTGGAGGTCGGTTCAAACATTGACGTGGGCATTTTCTCTCCCGGAGAGCTCATTGATGTAACGGGAACATCTAAAGGTCGTGGCTTCACAGGTGTGATTAAACGGTGGAACTTTTCTGGTATGAAGCAAACTCACGGTAGTGAGAAAAACCATCGGCGACCGGGCTCTATTGGCCATAGTTCATGGCCCTCACGTGTCTTCAAAGGCAAAAAGATGCCCGGACGACATGGAGGGAAACAGGTAACAACCCAGAATCTGCAGGTTGTCCAAGCAGATGCTGAAAGAAACCTGTTACTCGTTAAAGGTGCTGTTCCTGGTCCACCCAATGGACTACTTATTATCAAGAAAGCGGTAAAGGCTAAACAATAAATATACCCTTTGAGGATTATCACGCATGGCAGCTTTAGATGTATACAATCGTTCTGGGGATACCCTAAAACAAAGAGAGTTATCTGACGCATTCGTAAATGCACCTGTTAATGAGTCAGTTATACATCAGTGCGTCGTTGCACATCTTGCGAACCAACGTCGAGGCACTGCTTCCACCAAAACACGGGCAGAAGTTCAAGGAAGCGGCAAAAAACTATACCGCCAGAAAGGAACAGGTCGTGCCCGAGTCGGGGATGCCGGATCTCCAATACGGGTACACGGCGGTGTTGCATTCGGTCCAAAGCCGCGTAGCTATCGCCAACGTACCCCGAAGAAGGTACGCCAACTCGGATTACAGTCGGCTTTAGCAGACAAATTTCAAAGTGATGGTTGCATTCTGATTGAAGACTTTACGTTAGACGCTCCGAGAACGAAGGACATGGTTCAAGTTTTGGGGAATTTAGGACTCGCGGATAAAGTCCTCTTTGTCCTCGGTCAACCTGAATCAAACATCCGTCTATCGGTACGGAACATCTCTAACGTAAACAGCTGCGTCTGGGATACCCTTAATGTGTACGATGTGCTTTGGCACGATAAGATTGTCTTCACTGAAAGTGCAGCGGAAAAGCTAGAAGAAAAGTTCGTTCAGCCAACAGATGGTTCATCAGTTGAGGAAGCATAGATGAAAGACCCATATCGGATTATCAAGCTGCCGTTAATAACAGAAAAGACCACAATCCTCAGAGAAGCGAACAAATACGCCTTTGTTGTTGATGTCAAAGCCAATAAAACGGACATCCGTAAAGCAGCTGAAGAACTATTCGATCTCAAGGATAAAATCTTGAAGATTAATACCATGCAGGTCCGCGGGAAGACCAAGGGACAATTTTGGCGGTATCGACAGGGGCGGCGACCTAACTGGAAAAAGGTAATCATTACTGTTACTGAAGGAACGACCATTGATGCTTTTGAAAGTATCTAGCGGTGCACGTTTGAAGGCTTACTAGGAGGGATTTAGCGTGGCAGTTAAAACATATTCACCCGTCACACCCAGTCGCCGATTTATGACAGGGGATGCTTTTGAAGAGTTGACTCAGCGGCAATCCGAAAAATCGTTAACCAAGGGATTAAAGAAAAAGGGAGGACGTAATGCGCTAGGGCGTATGACTGTCCGTAGGCGCGGTGGGGGCCATAAACGACGGTATCGAGCTATTGAATTTAAGCGCGATAAATTTGGCATTCCTGCCAAAGTCGCCTCAATCGAGTATGACCCCAGTCGATCTGCCCGTATTGCCCTGCTCCATTACGCCGATGGAGAGAAACGTTATATCATCGCACCTCTAGGACTACAAGTTGATGATGTATTAAGCGCTGGTCCAGATGCCCCCATCAAAGTTGGCAACGCCTTGCCGCTTGAAAGAATCCCTCTCGGCACATCGATACATAACATAGAAATGAAGCCGGGTAAAGGGGGGCAACTTGTACGAAGCGCAGGTACTGTGGCACAATTAGTAGACCGTGAGGGAAAGCACGCGCGCATTCAAATGCCTTCCGGCGAAGTTCGTTTACTTCCAGTGACATGTATGGCAACGATTGGACAGGTGAGTAATGTTGACCACTCAAATCTAACTATTGGTAAAGCAGGACGAAACCGATGGAAAGGCCATCGCCCCAAAGTGCGCGGTGTGGCAATGAATCCACATGATCATCCGCATGGCGGCGGCGAAGGGAAAAGTGCTGGTGGAAGACACCCCGTAACACCGTGGGGAGTTCCAACCAAAGGATATAAAACAAGGGATCCTAAAAAACAATCTGGCAGATATATCGTCAGTCGTCGGAAGTAATTTATTTCAATTGACATAAGGTTTGCGTGTTTTTCCCATCTTCAGGAGGTATGTCATGCCCCGTTCTTTAAAAAAAGGACCTTATATAGATCCAAAACTTATCAAAAAAATCGAAGTGATGAATCGGTCTGGAACCAAACGCGTGATTCGCACATGGTCACGTAGATCTATGGTGACTCCGGACCTGATTGGTCATACGCTTGCCATTCATAACGGCAAGAAATTTTTTCCTGTTTATATTACAGAAAACATGGTGGGACATAAACTCGGTGAATTTTCTCCCACTCGAACATTCAGATCGCATGCGAGTGGTGGGAGATAAAGTATACTCAATTGCTAAAACAGACTCGATTCTTGTACTCCCCATTTGAAAAATCGAGATGATGAGCGGAAGTTAATACAAATGCTCAAGCTAATTTAGGAGATTTTTAACATGGACGCTCGAGCAAGTATCCGAAACGTGCCGATCGCCCCGCGCAAAGCGCGTTTGGTCGCTGATTTAGTTAAAGATCAATACGTCGGAGAGGCAATAAATCAATTAACATTTACACATAAAGCAGCCTCTCCTGTAATCCGCAAACTGATTCAATCAGCTACCGCGAATGCACGACATTACGCACAACAGCAGGGTGCCACTATTGACGAAAGCAATCTCATTGTCAAACAGATTGTCGTCAACGAGGGCCTTACCCGAAGATGGTTTCGCGCCCGGGCACGAGGTATGGCAAACAGGATCTTACATCGTAGATGCCATATTACGGTCGTACTAGACGAAGAGGAGAGTGAAGATGGATGAACTTATCGATCTTCTGAACAGGCTGACCCATGTTCCTTTACCTCCGTCGCTCGGCCACCTTTGCCTAACTGAATTCTGGAGGAGGTTTTAGTGGGACAGAAAACGCACCCGCGTGGACTACGCCTAGGCATCATTGAAACTTGGGACTCGCAATGGTACAACGAAAAAGAGTATACCCAATGGCTTCATGAGGATTTGAAAATCCAATCCTTTATTAAGGAAAGACTGTCACGTGCCGGCATTTCTCGTATCGAAATCGAAAGAGTTGGCGATAGGTGTAATATTCATATACACACAGCACGTCCTGGTATCGTCATTGGGCGGCGTGGTGTTGAAGCAGAAAAGTTACAAGCGGATTTAGAGCATGTCCTGCAGACAGATTCAGGTTCAAGCGGTGAAAGGACTATTCGGATTAATGTCACTGAAATCAAGCGTCCTGAATTAGATGCCCAGCTTGTTGCTGAAGCGGTTGCACAGCAAATCCTACGTCGATCCAATTTTAGGCAAGCAATGAAGAAAAGTATTATCGCTTCAATGAAAGCTGGTGCCCAAGGGGTTAAAATCAGTATCGGTGGTCGACTGGGGGGTGCCGAAATGGCACGCTCAGAATCAAATATGGAAGGCAGGGTGCCGTTGCATACGCTCAGAGCGAATATCGATTATGGCTTCGCAGAAGCTGATACAACCTACGGTAAGATTGGCATTAAAACGTGGATTTTTAAGGGAGAGGTTATTGGCAGACCGGAACTTCCGGGAATCGGTTCCCCTTCCAGCCGTGCTACGCAGGTGCCGACTGATTCTTCTCAAAGACGGCCATCACGCTTTTCAGAGGAAGAAGGTTCAGGAGCGCGATCCGCGGGTAGACCCAGACGAAGAAGGGATCAGGATAGGCGACGGGGACCACGTAGAACCAATCATGGGAATACAGAATCGTAAACGCGTGTTCACGAGTATGAATCAGGAGGAGTACACAAAATGTTGATGCCCAAACGGGTTCTACACCGCAAAGTGCAGCGCGGAAAACGCCGTGGCAAACCTTACCGAGGTTCACGAATAGATTTCGGCGAGTATGGTTTGAAAGCAATGGAGCCGGCTTGGCTTACGAGCCGCCAAATCGAATCTGCGCGAATCGCAATTACACGTCATGTGCGCCGTGGTGGCAAGGTTTGGATAAAAATCTTTCCGCACAAGCCCGTAACGAAGAAACCCGCTGAAACCAGAATGGGAAGCGGGAAAGGTGCTCCAGAGTTTTGGGTGGCGGTTGTTAAACCGGGGCGCATTTTATATGAATTGAGCGGTGTCCCAGAAGCAGAAGCAAAAATAGCCATGACCAGAGCAGCCCACAAATTGCCGATTAAGACAAAGTTTATCAGTCGAACGGGAGAATAATCAAACAATGACCGCTAATGAGTTGCGCAGTAAATCATCTGAGGAGTTAAAAAACGACCTTCAAGATTTTAAGGACACTGCGTTTAACATCAAGTTCCGAAGAGTACTAGGGCAACTTGAAGATACCTCCCAATTACAAAAAGTCAAGAAGGATATCGCACGTATTCATACAATTCTTCGTCTACGTGAGCTTGGGATCGAAGAGTCATCATAACTACAGTTACGAGAGGAAAAGCGTGGATAAGCATCAGCGAGGAAATCGTAAGTTCAGAACAGGTACTGTAACAAGTGATCGGATGGATAAAACCGTTGCTGTTGAAATCGTTCGGGCTTATCAGCATCCCCTTTATAAGAAAATTGTAAGAAGGTCCACAAAGATTCTGGCTCACGACGAGCAGAATATGTGTAATGTCGGCGATCTCGTCCAAGTTGTCGAAGTTCGCCCACTCAGCCGTCGTAAACGTTGGAAAGTTTGCCAAGTCGTCTCCAAGACAGAATCAATTGATGCGTGAAGTGAAAGATAGGGTTAAACTCAGGAAGGCAGTAACCAATGGTTCAAGCATACACTCTATTGAATTGTGCGGATAATACAGGAGCAAAGCAGCTTATGTGTATTCGCGTGCTCGGCGGTAGTAAAAGGCGCTACGCACGAGTTGGCGATGTAATTGTGGCAAGTGTGAAAGAAGCAAATCCAAATAGCCAAGTTGAAAAGGGAGATGTTGTACGAGCTGTCGTAGTGCGTGCAACCAAGGAACATCGCAGACTCGATGGTTCTTATATCAAATTTGATAGGAATGCTGCCGTTTTGATTGATGCCCAGGACCAGCCTCTTGGAACACGCATTTTCGGTCCCGTTGCTCGTGAACTCAGAGAAAAAGCATTTGCACGAATTGTCTCTTTAGCACCAGAGGTCATTTAAATTCTCCCAGGAGGTAGTACCGTTGCAGACTAGATTGCACATAAGAAAAAACGACCACGTGTTAGTATTGAGCGGGAAGGATAAGGGTAAAACAGGTGTTATTCTAGAAATGCTTCCGCATAAACGCCGTGCCACTGTTGAGGGGGTTCACATGATTAAAAAGCATACCCGTCCGAACCCGCAAGCACCACAAGGTGGTATCGTCGAAAGAGAAGGAACAATTAACATCGCTAACTTAAAGCTGATTTGCCCAAAATGTAACATACCCACTCGAACAAAGCGCAGCACCTTTGAGAAGGAAATTGGAGAGCGGACAAAAAGATACCATGCACGTGTATGCAGAAAATGTGGTGAGTCTGCTGAACGCGACTAGTTGACATGAGACCCGTCTCAACGGAGTTCCGCAATCTATAAGGTAAGAATGAATGAGTGCATTTAAATCTTTTTATCAAGAAGAAGTCTTCCCCGCGTTGCAACAGCATTTCAACTATCCAAATGTTATGCAGGTGCCAAAGCTTAACAAAATAACTCTCAATATAGGGGTTGGTGCTGCTATACAAGATTCAAAACTTTTGGATAATGCCGCCGAAGAACTGACACAAATAAGCGGGCAGCGGGCAGTTATTACCCACGCCAAGAAATCTGTGTCAGCCTTCAAGGTCCGCGCAGGTATGGCTATCGGCTGTAAAGCAACCTTGCGGCAGGATAGGATGTATGAATTTTTTAATAAACTGGTCAATGTTGTCCTGCCCCAGATTCGTGATTTTCGTGGACTCTCCCCGGATTCCTTTGACGGACGCGGTAACTATTCCTTGGGTCTCCAAGAGCAAATCATTTTCCCAGAGATCGAATACGACACCATAAGCGAAGTTCGCGGATTAAATATCACTATTGGAACAACTGCTCCAACTGATGAAGAAGGGCACGAGTTACTACACCTAATGGGAATGCCGTTTAGAGAATCTTAGCACGTGTATGCTACCCCTTTATAGCAGTGGAGGAAAGGAGCCCTCATTTGGCAACAAAAGCTCTCATTGCCAAGCAAAAAAGAACCCCGAAGTTTCAGGTTCGAAAATATAATCGTTGTCGCAGCTGTGGCAGAGCCCGCGGTTATCTGCGAAAGTTTGATCTTTGCCGAATCTGTTTTCGCCTCTTCGCAAGATCGGGTAAAATTCCGGGAGTCACAAAGGCAAGTTGGTAGTGCCTTATTTGTCGGCACGAGTAAAGGAGAAAACTGATGTCAATGACAGATCCGGTTGCGGATATGCTGACCCGTGTTCGCAATGCGAATATGGTCAGACATGAGCGCGTCGAAATACCCGCATCAAAACTAAAAATGGAGATTACCCGCACCCTACATGAGGAAGGGTATATCCGCAATTATCGTTGGATTGATGACAGCAAACAAGGTATTTTGCGTATCTATTTGAAGTATGGTGAAGGTAAAGAAAAGGTTATAACGGGACTCAAGAGGATTAGCAAACCAGGACGGCGTGTGTACGTGAAAGCAGACCGGCTTCCTAGTGTGTATGGCGATTTAGGGATTGCTATATTATCGACCTCGCAAGGTATTCAGACAGCCTCCGAATGCAAGAAATCCGGCATTGGTGGTGAAGTCCTCTGTTATATCTGGTAATTTTTCAGTTTGAATTCGGAGACGAATACAATGTCACGAATAGGACAGATGCCAATTAGGATGGATTCAAAAGTTAAGATAGCTTTGGACCAAAACGACATCACTGTTGAAGGTCCAAAAGGCACTCTCAACTGGACAATTCCGGCAGGCATAGCAGTCAGTTTAGAAGATGAATTCATCACGATTAATAGATTAACAAACCAGAAATCACACAAGTCGTTACACGGATTGACACGGAGCCTCATTGCCAATATGGTAACAGGTGTGACCGAAGGTTTTGAAAAAAAACTCACCCTCGTTGGCGTTGGATATCGTGCGGAAATAGACCGCCAGAACCGTCTGGTCTTAAATGTCGGGTATTCTCACTCAGTAACCTATGCGCCTCCTGAGGGTGTAACTCTGAGTGTAGGTGATTCCGAAACTGTTGGAGGCCAACCTCACACGCCAATAACGGTGAGCGGTATTGACAAAGGAATTGTTGGTCAGGTTGCTGCTTCAATCCGTCAGATCAAGAAACCCGAAGTCTACCAACCTTCCAAAGGGCTCCGTTACGAAGGTGAACGCGTCCGTATGAAGGAAGGTAAAACTGGGGTGTAGGGTAGCGGTTTAATTGCTATATTTTTGTAGGCTAAAGGATTTACAAGTCGGTAAGCCAAAACTATTGTAGCCGGATTTGTCGATCCTTTTTTATTAATGCTTGGAGGAATAATCGTTGGATCGGTTTAAGGAAAAATATATCGCGAGGCATAAGCGACAGAGACGGGTACGAAAAAAAATAACCGGGACTAGGCAAAGACCGAGGCTTTCGGTTTTTAGAAGTTTGAGGCATATTTACGCCCAAATTATTGATGACGAAACCGGCAATACGCTTATTGCAGCCTCAACCCTATCATCAGAGTTGAAAGATAGCCTGTCAACACAAGGCAACATCAGTGCAGCGCAACAAGTGGGTGCATTAATCGCTCGCCGAGCAAAAGAGCATCAAATTGAATCAGTAGTCTTTGACCGTGGTGGAAATCTCTATCACGGAAGAATTAAAGCACTTGCCGAGGCTGCCAGAGAAGAGGGACTCCGATTCTGAAAATTGTAAGAGAAACTGCCATAGGCGTGTTCGCAAGATGAGCTGACGCTTGATAATGAAGGAGAATTGCTTTTGAGGGAAAGAATAAACTCGGATAAATTTGAATTTGAGGAACGCCCAATTGATATTAACCGTGTGATGCGTGTTCGCAAAGGCGGACGAACACCTAGCTTTAATGCGCTTTCTGTCGTTGGAGATCAATCAGGCGTAGTCGGACTTGGCTTTGGGAGTGCAAATGAAATCCCATCAGCTATAGGTAAGAGTATCGCTGATGCGAAAAAAAACCTGATTCGCGTACCTTTATCAGGGACCACCATCCCCCATGAAATCGTTGGGAAATATGGCGGCGCAAAGGTTCTGCTCAAGCCGGCCAGTCCCGGTACTGGGATTATCGCCGGCCCCGGAACGAGAGTCATTTTGGAGTTTGCTGGGGTGCAAGATGTACTGACCAAACGACTCGGCTCTCGAAACGTAAAAAATACAGCCGAAGCCACCATAGAAGCCCTAAAAGGTCTCAAGAACGTCAACGACGTGGCTCGTCTTCGTGGAAAAACAGTCGACGAACTGCTCGACTAATCTTCTTTTTCTGTAATCCCGATTGGGTGTGTGCCTAATTCGTTGGGGAAATTCATCCCTGAAGCCAAACAAGAACTTTTAATCGTAATCACCAATCCATAAAATGGAGTAAATATCAATGAAACTAAACGAACTCAAACCTGCAAAAAAATCGACGCGTAATCGGAAGCGAGTTGGGCGTGGCGAAAGTTCGGGTTGGGGTAAAACTTGTGGTCGTGGTCACAAAGGGCAGAAATCCCGTTCTGGTGTCTCCATTCCCGCTTGGTTTGAAGGGGGACAGATGCCATTAGTGAGACGCTTGCCTAAGCGTGGTCCCAGAAGAATTGCACATAAACGGATTGAGTATGAGATCGTAAACATCCAAGCACTAAATCATTTTGACAACGGGACAACGATTACTCCTGAGATTTTGCGGGAAAACGGCATTACAAAAAAGAAAGACGGAAAGATCAAAGTTCTTGGAGAAGGTAATCTCGAAAAGCAATTAACGGTACAGGGACACCGATTCTCAAAGTCTGCTATTGAAAAGATAGAATCAACCGGCGGTAGCATTGAGGTGATTTAAGTGATTAAGGCATTCCAAAACGCTTTCAAAATTCCAGAACTGCGGCAGCGGATTATCTTTACAGCACTAATGTTAATCGTTTATCGATTGGGTGCCCATATCACACTCCCTGGCATTGATGATATCGAATTAGAGAAGTTTTTCGATGGCTTAAGAGGTCGTACCGGTGGCAGTGTCCTTGACTTCGTTGATATCTTTTCCGGTGGTGCGTTCAAGCAGATGACAATCTTTGCGCTTGGTATCCAACCGTATATCAGTGCGTCGATCGTTATGCAGCTCCTTACCGTCGTTATCCCCTTCCTTGAGAAACTTTCCAAAGAGCCGGACGGACGGAAAAAGATTACCCAATATACACGCTATGCCACTGTTATTCTCAGTGCTATTCAAGGCATCATGATTAGCCTGGTGTTGCAAAGACCCGGAAGCATTATTAGAAGTGAAAACATTGAAATTGTGACGAATCCAGGTATCTGGTGGACTTTGCTAACCATGATTACCTTGATGGCTGGCACATCGTTCGTCATGTGGCTCGGCGAACAAATTACAGAACGGGGAATTGGTCAAGGCATTTCCCTAATTATTACAATTGGGATCCTCTCGGGCATGCCGGGCGGAATCCAAACAATATCCAACCAACTCCTTAATCGTCAAATTGACCTTCCGAAACTGGTCATCTTCCTCGCCTTGGGAGTTGTGGCGATTATGGGAACCGTGTACATCACCTTCTGTGTCCGCAAAATTCCTGTCCAGTATGCACGGCGGGTCGTAGGACGTAAGGTGATGGGTGGACAGGCAACGCATATCCCGCTGCGTGTCAATGCGGCTGGTATGATTCCGATTATTTTCGCTGTTACGCTGATACAATTCCCTTCAACGGTTCTAAGCCTTTTGCAAAGTCAATTTCCCTCATGGGCATGGATTGGGGGATTAATAGCAGCCTTCAGCGCGAGTAGCCCCTTATATTGGGTGATCTACGCCCTCTTAATTATCGGTTTCACATACTTTTACACAGCTGTTCAGATTAATCCCGTGCAAATGGCGGATGACTTGAGGAAGTATGGTGGATTTATTCCGGGCATTCGTCCGGGGAAAAAGACCGCAGACTATATTAACGATACTTTAACCAGAATCACTTTACCCGGTGCGGTATTTCTCGCCGCGATTGCGGTTTTCCCCTTACTTCTGCAAGGATGGCTAGGCACTGGGGCATTAATCAGTGGTGCCGCAATCTTAATCGTTGTGGGAGTCGTATTAGATACAGTGTCGCAAATTGAATCCTATTTGACGATGAGACATTACGAAGGATTTCTGAAGGACAGGCGTGTAAGAGGACGTCGCTCAAGATAGGATTCATTTTTCAGTGAAGGAGAGATGATGAAAGTCCGTGCCTCAGTAAGAAAAATGTGTAATCAGTGCAAGGTTATCAAAAGAAAAGGTGTTATCCGCGTTATCTGCTCTGCGGATCCAAAGCATAAGCAAAGACAAGGTTAAGCACTTTACCTAGCGCGCAAGGAGGAGAAAGACATGGCAAGAATTGCTGGTGTTGATTTACCCCGAACGAAAAGGATTGACATTGCCCTGACCTATATTTATGGGATTGGGCACCATACCGCTTCAAAAATGGTCGAGGATTTACATATCGACCCCGCTAAAAAGTCCCAAGATCTTGATGAGTCTGAAATCAGCCGGTTAAGAGAAACGATTAACCAAGATTGCAAGGTTGAAGGAGACTTACGACGCGAAATCGAGTTGAATATCAAACGGTTGATGGACATCAATAGTTATCGTGGGTTGCGCCACCGCCGGCAGTTACCGGCACGGGGACAGCGGACGAGCACTAATGCGCGGACGCGCAAAGGAAAAGCAAAAACTATTTCGGTCGGAAGAAAGGCAAAAGAAGCAGCGCGCAAGGTTGGTTAATGCCACTTGTGCATTGAGTTTCAGAAAGGAGATCAGTTTTGCAAGATCCAGATTCCTCCAACCGTCCAAGGAGGAGAGAAAGAAAGGATATTTCTGAAGGAGTTGCGCATATCCAAGCAACCTTTAATAATACGATTATTACGATTACCGATCTCAACGGGAATACAGTCGCTTGGGCAAGTGCAGGTAGCAGCTTTCGCGGTTCTCGGAAATCCACGCCATTTGCTGCCCAACAAACAGCGGAAACTTGCGCTAGGAAAGCGATGGAGCATGGCATGAAGCGGATTGAGGTAAGGGTCAAAGGACCAGGGTCCGGCAGAGAATCTGCAATTCGATCCCTCTCAGCAGCTGGACTAGAAATTACCGCAATGAAAGACGTAACCCCAATTCCTCATAACGGTTGTCGACCGCCCAAACGGCGGCGCGTTTAACGTTTGAAAATTGGGATTTTAAGAAAGGGGGAAATGGTCCTAATTTAACCATAAAAGTAATGAGCAAATATTTAGGTTCTGTATGTAAGTTATGTCGAAGAGAAGGTGAAAAACTTTTTTTGAAGGGGCAACGCTGCGATTCCCCGAAGTGTTCATTTGAGCGTCGTAGTTATCCGCCCGGTCAACATGGTCAGAAAATGCTCAAAATCAAAGATTACGGACGCCAATTACGCACCAAGCAGAAATCGAAGCGCATCTATAGCATTTTAGAAAAGCCGTTTAAAAACTACTATACAAAAGCCGCACATCAGAAAGGTGTTGTAAGAGAGAATTTGCTGACATTATTGGAGCGTCGGTTGGACAACGTGGTTTACCGTCTCGGTTTTGCCAACTCACGCTTGCAGGCTCGGCAACTTGTTGCGCATAACCATTTCCTTGTGAACGGAAAAAGAGTCAATATTCCCTCTTACCTGATACAACCCGGCGATGTTATTCAAACGCACGAGAAAAGTCGTAACGCGGCAGTTATTCAAGAAGCATTAGAACGTTCTCAACACCGGGGCACACCAGATTGGCTTGAGTTGGATATCGACAAACAAGAGGGAGTTGTTAGGATGTTGCCAAACGTCGAACAACTTGCCACAGACCTCCAAACACAGTTGATCGTTGAACTTTACTCCAAATAACACAGCCACTTGTAGGAGGGTAAGATAGATGACAGGGAGGGAAATCACCAAGCCAAAACACCTCATTACGGATCTTGAGAACCTGCGGCCTGATTATGGGAAATTTATCGCTGAACCGCTTGAGCGAGGATTTGGAACGACTATTGGTAACTCGCTTCGACGTGTCCTGCTTTCTTCGATTCAAGGCGCGGCTGTTATAGCTGTTGCTATTGATGGAGTGAAGCATGAGTTCTCGACGCTTGACGGGATGAAAGAGGATGTTACTCAGGTTCTTCTTAACCTTAAAGAAATTCGACTCCAAGTTGATACGGATGAGGTTATCACCTTGGTTTTATCCGCAGAAGGCTCCGGCAACATTACAGCAGCAGATATTCAACCGAACGGACAGGTTGAAATCATCAACCCGGACCAACATATTGCAACGCTCGACAAGTGCGATGGTTTGAATATGGAAATCCAAGTTTGTCGAAGCAGAGGATATGAGTTCGGGGAAGAGCATCTGAACTATAATCAACAGATCGGAGTTATCCCGGTCGATTCCAAGTTTTCACCAGTTAGAAAAGTCAATTTCGTGGTTGAAGAAACACGGGTTGGACACATGACGGACTATGACCGGCTTATCCTAGAAGTGTGGACAGATGCGAGTATCACTGCGAAAGAAGCGGTTACACAAGCCTCGGGCATTTTGCTAGAGCAATTTAGGCTCTTTAGCGATTTCGATGAAACCTACGTGGAACCAGTCGAGGAAGTCAATGAAGAAGAACTCCAGCGTGAGAAATGGCTATCGAAGCCTGTTGCGGAACTCGAACTTTCGGTGCGATCCGCCAATTGCCTGGAAGCTGCGAAGATCACAACCATCCGAGACCTCGTGATCAAGACTGAGCAAGAGATGTTGAAATTTCGTAATTTCGGCAGAAAATCCCTGAACGAAATTAAGGACATTCTTTCGGAGATGGGACTTTCTTTAGGGATGACCCTTGGCAACGATAATTGAGAGGATGAATAGTCATGCGTCACCGGAAAATGGGAAGGAAGCTTGGGAGAACAAGCGCGCATCGCAAGGCGTTGTTTAGCAACCAAGCCACTGCATTATTCGAGCACGAACAGATTCGCACAACCTTGCCAAAGTGCAAAGAACTCAGGCGGATCGCTGAAAAACTGATTACGCTCGCTAAACGAGGGGATTTACATGCGCGCCGTCAGGCTGCCAAGGTTATCCACGACCACGACGTTTTGCGAAAATTGTTCGATGATCTTGGACCCCGTTATCAAGACCGTAGTGGTGGGTATACCCGTATAATCAGAGGTGAGTTGAGACGTAGCGATGCTGCTCAGATGGGGTATATCCAATTGGTAGAATAGTGCAGATACTTATGAAGGCATAAAGAAAGGCGTTGATTTTTCAATCAACGCCTTTTTTTATGCTCTTATGCTTGGGTCAAGCTATACCAAAAACTCAATCAAGCGGTTCAATTGTCCTTCGTCATAGCAACCTTCAATATCGATAGCTCGCAGACACAAACACCCGGTTGGAGGTTTGACTTTCTGAAAGCGAATTGCTTGATTGCGCCCATGAACCTCGCATGTAGGCAACATCAATTTTGATAATCTGGTCGAAAACCTTGCCTACCCCGATCGTCAGAAAGTCTCGATCGTTGTCTATATCTCTACCTTGGAATGGAATTGGATCGCGGAAGTAACCGACGCGCGCACTGGTCTCAATGACCGGTATACGATATTCCGCACCGAGGCGAACCTGTATAGTGCTGTCATAATACCGACTGAAGTTGTCCTGCGGAATATCTTCTACTGGCGGCAGGCTATATTCCGTCTGCGTCCAGTCCGTAAACTGGATATCACTGGCAAGCGTCAGACGCTTCTCTAAGAGTTTGATAGCAACACCTCCGCCGAACTCGAACGGGCGTTCAATATCAAACAGGATTGATCCACCATCACCATCCACAATCTCGTCACCATCGTCGAATCGCACTATCGTTTGTTGCTCCCATAGCTCGTTGACCTCAAGGTCTACTGGTAGTGTAACAGTTCCACCGAGTGTCATATTTTCCCCTGCGAAAGCAAGCACGCCGACTCTGCCACCGAGTCCTGAATAGTCTCGATCTACAGTGTCGTGAAAAGCGAGACTTTCTATTTCTGGGTTAATGCTATTAATGTCCTCCGCCGCGCTATCTAACTCGTTGAAACTTGAGCCGTGCCAAAAGTCTATTGAGCCGCCAAGCAAGATATTTTTTGATATAAAGACACCCATCCCAAAACTCCAGATACCCATGCCACCGCTGTTAGAAGTTATTTCATCCACATCAAATCCGCTAAAATCCAAATTGGAAGACGGATCCAGTCCTTGAATCGTAGCCTCTGAATCAAAATTCTGGGGACGATTATACCCGAGTGCGAACGCAAATCCGCCACGATTTGCGTATAAAGGGTAGACCAAGCCAATCGAATTGGGACGGGTTTTTGAACTGTCGGCTTCGGTAGCACGACCGCGGGTGAACTCTGTTTCTACACCCCGTTCGCCGTGTGATAGGCTGCCAAATAACTCAAACTTTTTAATCTGGGCGAGCCCTGCCGGGTTCCAGTAAAGCGTCGTGAAATCATCCGCAACAGCGAGGAACGCTCCTCCCATCCCCATCGTCCTTGCACCAAGACCAAAGGTATTACCGATGGCAATCTCCTCCTCCTGTGCAACTCCGATGCTACTCCCTAACACAAAACAGGTAAACATCAACGCCAAAGCAATAGCGGTTCTCATCAATCTTTTCATTGGATTGTTACCTCCTTCCGGATCTTCGGGATCTATCGCGCCGTGACCCAGACGAACTGCGGGCAGGAGCTTTACTCTCTTCACTCTTCCTCAATGACCTATCCGGACGACTCGAAGACGGGTGGCGGGATCTGACTCCCCGAGAGCTTTGCGAACGTCGTTTGCCAAAATTCAAACCACCAATCTTGGAGCGTGGCGTTGAGTAGCGATATCGAGAAGGACGATACCCATAACCCCCATAATAGCGGTAGTGTCCATAATATGAATAATATGGATAGGAATATCTGTAATAGGGATACAAGGGATGATAGCCACCATAGTAGTATGGATAGACGGGATAGTAGTCGTCGTCGTAGTAAGACCGAGAATAACGATCAGAATAACCGTAGCTCGGTTTGCGACGACCGTAGTACCCTTCATCTTCTGCTTCAGCCGGTTCCCCTTCCGCCTCAACTTCTTCTTGCGGCTCCTGTTCGGATTCCATCTTTTCGTCCCCATCTTCGCGTTGGTGCTTGTCTTGGTGATGATAGGAGGTTTGTCGGGTGGTTAGAGGACGTGGCTCGTAGTAACCAATCTGCGTGTAACACCCTGCGAGGACAATTGCTGCCAGCAGGAGTGTGATAGAGAGAACGAGTCTGTTCATGGTCATCCTTCCTTTCATAATTTGTTCATAGATAGACTCAAAAAGATATGTTGAGTATATCATAGGACACACCTACTGCCAAGCGAAAAGTCATGATCTATTATGCTCACGATCTGCCTGCTGTAGATTGTGATTGACAGCCCCGCCAAGTTATCATAAAATCTTTTTCGGTAAGGATCTGTCTGATATACGCAATTAAGATGCCATAATTCAGTTCTGTCGAAGTAGAGTAGAATCCTTATAAAACCGCTTAAATTGAATGTAGTAAACAGAAATTGAATCTGAAAAGATTGTGGCAACAATGATACAACTTTATATCGCAAGTGCCACAGGGAATCATATTTTTACATTAGCACACAATACAAAAGGAAACCACGATGAAAAGAGAAGTACGCTGGGAACGGATGTTCCCCGATGAACTCGAAGCTGCGTTAGAGGAATGTCCTGTTGTCTATTTTTGCTACGGCTTGTGCGAACCCCACGGTCCCCAGAACGCGGTCGGGCTTGACGCTTTGAAAGCACATGCAATTGCGAGCCGAACAGCCCATGAGCATGGCGGCATTGTTGCTCCACCCGATTACTGGCACATCCACGAACATGGCGGTTATGCACTCTGGGCAAATCGAACCGTTGGGGAAGTCCGTCCGTGGCTGACCGCGATGCCTGCATGGATGCATTTCAAGAACATCTGCTACCACGTCCGGGCGGCGGATGCCTTGGGATTTCATGCCGCCATCCTTTTGACGGGACACTACGGTCCCAACTGGAAAGATCTTAAAACTTTGCTTGAAATCCTCCAACCACATTTTGGTATGCAGCTGTACGGTTTGCCAGATTTTGAGGCGAATCAGCCCGGTTTCGATGGCGATGGCAAAAGCGGAGGCGATCATGCCGGTAAAGTTGAGACCTCGCTGCTCTGGGCATTGGAGCCGGATTGCGTTGATGTTTCACGCCTACCAGCGCAAGATGCGCCGGGTCCCCATTTCGCTATGGGACCGACCGCACACGAATCGGATCGTCAAGTTGGCGAGCGAATGGTCGCCGATGAAGTCCAGTGGCTTGGTGCCAAAGCGAAAGAACTTCTTGATGCCTACGCTGAACCAACGCCGGAGCGCAAGCCGCTCACCTTCGATCAGATTGAGGAAATATGGGAACGCGATGTTCGTCCACAACTGAAGGGGTTTGAAAGTATGCAAAGTCGCTGGAGCGATGATGAAGGACCATCGCAGGATTCCCGCTGGTACGCTCAATGGCGTGTACCAGATCGCGGATAGACACATGAAAGGAGCAAAAAATGTCCCTCACCGAAGGACAAATCAAGGCTTATGAGACAGAAGGCTTCGTTCCAAAAGTTCAAATTTCGGACAAGACCGAAGCCCTCCAACATCGGGAATTGTTCGACGAATTAGAAGCCAGAGTGGGACGAGAGGAATGCCGGATCGGGTTAGTCAACCAGCATTTTGAGGAAGAGTTCATCTGGGAGATTGCAACCCACCCGAAGATTCTCGACTGTATCGAAGCCCTGATAGGGCCCGATGTTATGATGATATCAACGCACTTCTTTTGCAAATATGGTCCCGACCAAAAAAAGTTTGTGGCATGGCATCAGGATGTAACCTATTGGGGACTTGAGCCACCCGAAGCGATTACCGCGTGGTATGCGATTGATGACAGTGACTGCGAGAACGGTTGTATGCGTGTGATTCCCGGCACCCACCGCCCCGGTATTCGGGATCATGGGAAATCTGGGCAGGAAGGCAATCTTTTGAGCATCGATCAGGAAGTGCCGGTCAGCGAGGCTGAAGAGCAAAACGCCGTAGATCTGGTTTTGAAGGCGGGCGAAATCTCAATCCATCGCGGCACGTTGATTCATGGAAGCCTGCCCAATCAATCCACACGGCGGCGTTGTGGGTTGACAGTTCGTTACGTTCCGCCTTGGGTCAAGCAGGTTGAAAGGAACTCACTGGGGCATAATTGGTCGGCGATTTTGTTGCGTGGCGAAAACAGAGAGAAGAATTTTGACGAACTCCCCAAACCATTTCCGCTGAAATAACTGATTGGGAACATAAGAATCGAAGATCGGTCGACGAAACGACTTACAATCTGAATTTCCCAATTTCCGCTTCATGTATCACTGTGTCGGGAGGCAAAAAAATGTATGATGCCATTGTTATCGGGGCAGGGGTAATGGGCAGTGCGACAGCCTATTATCTCGCTAAGGCGGGGGCAAGCACGCTGGTGTTGGAACAGTTCTCCCGTGGACATACCTTCGGCAGCTCTCACGGAGATAACCGTATCATCCGCCTGATCTACGAGAAGCAGTTCTATACAGAATTGATGAAGTATGCCTATGCAGAATGGCGGGAAGTGGAAAAGGCATCGGGGAAGGATCTGCTGTTCACAACTGGCAGCGTGGTGATTGGACCGAGAGGACACGATTATCTCCGCGATATGCGTGTGAGCCTCGACGCTGCCGGCGTCGAATCTGAATGGTGGGACCAAAGACAATTGGCAGACCACTTCCCACAATTCAGGATCGGAGACGGCGTGGACGTTCTGTGGCAGAAGGACACCGGTTTCCTGTATGCGTCAGGGTGTGTTTTGACTTACCTGCAACTCGCCGAAGCACACGGAGCGGAGGTTCGGGAGGACACGCCGGTAATAGAGATTAACTGGCAGGGAACACATCCCGAAGTGATTACAAAAGATGAACGCTTTCAAGGGAAAAAAGTGATTGTGACTGCGGGAGGGTGGAGCGGACAGATTCTCAGTGAACTAAATCTCCCGTTGACCGTAACACGGCAGCAGGTTGTTTATTATCGACCAACCGATGCGAGTCTGTTTCAGCGGGGCAGATTCCCGATTTTCCTCGATGTAACGTGGAATGAGGTTTTGTATGGATTCCCTGTGTTTGGACGTGAGGGCATAAAGGTTGCGCGGCACGGCATGGGGCAGCCGGTGTCTCCCGATGCGTGTGATCGTACGCCCGATCCTGAGTACATCGAGCACCTCCGTTCTTTTATGCGTGAACGCATCCCCGATGCTGCCGGCGAGGCACTTTTTGCGCAGGTCTGTCTCTACACGGAAACGCCCGACGAGGATTTCATTATTGACACGCACCCGGATTGCGCGAATCTTGTTTTAGCAACTGGGTTTTCCGGGCACGGTTTCAAGTTCGCCAGCCTTGTCGGACGCATACTTTCGGAAACGGCGCTTGAGGGTAAAACAGGTTTCGACATCAGCCCATTTCAGTTGGCGCGTTTTGAGAAATAGGATTGCTTGTCACATTTTCCCGCTGAATCAATTCGCGCTCCAATTGGGCGTATCAATGGTGTCAGCGATGGCGAATGCCCTTTGCAGTTCAGATTCAGTGAGTGGCGGCACATTGACGGAATCCACGTTTTGCTCAATCTGTTGCATTGTTTTCGCGCCGGCGATGACGCAAGAGGTGCCGGGATGGTCAAGTGTAAAACGTAGCGCCGCTTGAACCATTGTGCGCCCTGTGTTCTCTGCGAGGAAATTGAGCGCCGGTAGTTTTTGGAAGGCATCAATTGATCCCGGTTGATTAAAACGCTCATAACGTATATCCTCTTTCGGGATTTCGCTGTTCTGGAAATATTTGCCTGTCAACATCCCCTTCGCCAACGGAACGCGGATGAGCGTGCCGATGCCCTCCTGCTTGGCGAAATGCAGCAGGTCGTCTGCATCGCGCTCAAGCAAATTGTAGCCAATCTGTAGCATGTGAACCTCGCCCAACCCTCGGAGTTTATCAATCGCCTCCCGATCATTGGTCGAAACGCCGTACCAACGGATTTTGCCCTCATCCCGCAACTGTGCCAGTGCCTCCATGACAGCTGGCATCGCCCCTTCCAGCGGAATCGCATGAAGTTGATAGATGTCAATGTAATCTGTATTCAGCCGTTTCAGACTCCCTTCGACCGCTTCAACGATTCGCTTTTTCGCTTGCGCTGGCAGATCCGGATCGTTCGGATCCAAGCCGCCGTTTGGGCTGACTTTGGTGGCGATAATCCACTTATCCCGCCTCCCCTGCAACGCTCGTCCAACAATCTCCTCGCTATGACCGGCACCGTAACTCTCTGCAGAATCAATCAGGTTCACGCCAAGTTCTTCCGCACGATGGATGAGTGCGATTGACTGCTGCTCGTCGGTTCCTGTCCACCCTGTCCGCGTGCCATCTGCCTGTTGTTGTAGACCAGAGATCGGAAACGCGCCTATCCCGACTTCTGAAACTTCGAGACCTGTTTGCCCAAATGTCCGATATTTCATTGGAATCCCTCCATTTGTCCGATATTTATTGATTGATACATACTATTTTACTTTAGAATCCTCTTGGAGTCAAAGGACTTTCGTGACATCATGGACTATTGGTGGAAGCAATGGAGGACTAGATTGCGTTTATTCTTGACAGATTGCCACACCATTTGTGACAATAGTATTTATAGTCTATGTAAAAAATGATGTGATGGTCGAGTTTCGATCGGATAGCGAGGACAATTGGGGATGCAAAAGGGCAATCAACGCATTTATCTCATCAAAATCGCCATCGTTGGGGGGACAACCCTTCTCCTGATTTTGGGGATCGGTACGTTACGAGTGACAACTCCGAACTCCAACACCGATTCCGCGTTCGCTTCCGTTATATCCAGACTCATCAGTAAGCCGTCCCCTGACCGTCCAAATCCTGCGTCCAAAAAACGGGACTACCTTAAAAAATCGGATTGGACTCAAGGATTGCGAATCTATCGTGATTGGTGGAAAGAGCGGGATGCAGCGGTTTATGTCGCTGAAATGAGGCGCGAATCTAAAGATCTTCGCTTTGGGGTTGAACTTGCCAATAGCCGTCTCTTGGGTAGGGAGACAATCAGCAGCATGGCGGGACGGCTCGCACAACAAGATATTCCGTTATTAGCCGGCGTCAATGGGAGTTTCGGTCTCCGTGGCGATCGGATCGGGCGTGGAGGGATTATTTTTAACCTTCATATCCAAGATTGGGAATTGGTCAGCATTCCACCTCGACGCGATTGGTGGGGCTTTCCACCGCCGTCCCCTTGGGGTGAAACCAGTTTCGGTGTAACAACCGATGGCGAATTTTTACTTGATGCCGTTGAATTAAATGGGGCTATCCATATCAATGGAGAATCGTTCGAAGTCGATTGTATTAATCAGATTCCTGAGTCCGACTGTGCTGCCGTGCTCTACACACCCCGATTTGGGGAGCAGACCCTTGCACAAAGGAGCTATGAGGTTGTCCTCAAGGGACTCGAATTGCCACTTACAGGTAGGTATCGAAGCCATTTCAAGATTGGTGCGGTCAATCGGCGGGGCAACAGCACAATTCCTTCCAACGGAGTTGTGTTGGCACTCGGCTATCAATTAGCGGTAAAATGGAATGCGACATTCAGGGCGGGTGGAACAGGTACGCTCGAAATCGCGCTATCACCCACCAAATGGCAGCGAGTCCCTGATGGAATCGGGGGAAATCTCCGTCTCTTACGGAATGGAAAAATTGAACCGGAACTTGTGAAATTTCACCAGTCAGGTGGAAGATCCAATTATCGTCACCGCAACGGAGCGAGGCTGAACCCGCGGAGCGCGTTGGGGTTTAACGATGATAAGCTATTCCTGATTGCGGTGGATGGCCGTCAATACGGATATAGCATCGGAATGACGCTTTATGAGATGGCTGATTTTTTGCGGGCACTCGGCGCAAAACATGCAATAAACTTTGATGGCGGGAGTTCATCCGCGCTATGGGGGCTTGACGGCATTGTGAATAGTCCATCGCGCGGTTACGAGCGGTCAGTTTTTAATGTAGCGATGATTACGACTCAGAGGAAGGTGAAAAAATGATTGAACCCAAGGCACCGCGTGCGTTTCATGTGATGACAAAACCGATAGGGGCAATTTGTAATTTGGATTGCGAATATTGCTTCTATCTAGATAAAGAGAACCTTTATCCCAATACACGGTCATTTCGGATGACCGATGAGATTTTAGAAAATTATGTGCGTCAATATATCGAATCGCAGCAGGTCAATGAGATAACCTTCGCTTGGCAGGGGGGCGAACCGACACTGATGGGGGTCGATTTTTTCCGACGTGCTGTCGAATATCAGGAGAAATACCGACGGGTCGGGACGCGCATCCAAAATACATTCCAGACCAATGCGACACTCCTGAATGATGAGTGGTGCACGTTCTTCAAGCAGAACAACTTCCTAATCGGTATTAGCATAGATGGTCCCCCTGAATTGCACGATAAATACCGCTACGATAAACGAGGCAAACCCTCCTCCGATGATGTCCTTCGGGGATTGCGGTTCCTACAGAAGCATCAGGTGGATTACAATATTCTCTGTGTCGTAAACAGCCACAACGCAGATTATCCGCTTGAGGTGTACCGCTACTTCAAAGAACTTGGCACTCAATTTATGCAGTTTATCCCTGCTGTCGAGCACGTGGATGAGAAAGGTGTGACTGACCGCACGGTCGGTGCAGCGCAGTACGGTAAATTCCTCTGCGCTATCTTCGATGAGTGGGTTGTCAACGATATTGGGAAGATCTTTGTCCAGATCTTCGATGTCGCGTTAGAAGCATGGTTGGGGTATAACCCAAGTCTGTGTATTTTCAACGAGACCTGCGGGAACGCGATGGCAATCGAACATAACGGCGACCTCTACTCCTGCGATCACTACGTTGATCCGGAATACTTCCTTGGAAACGTCATGGACTCGCCGATGGAAGCGTTGGTCGAGTCGACGTTCCAGCGGAAGTTCGGAACCGACAAGCGGGACACCCTGCCTCAGTATTGCCTAGACTGCGAGGTTCGTTTCGTCTGTAACGGAGGATGTCCAAAGAACCGCTTCATCAAGACACCGAGCGGCGAAGATGGTCTGAACTATCTCTGTGCGGGCTATAAGCAGTTCTTCAACCATATCGACCGACCGATGAAAATGATGGCTGAGGCCCTACAGGCTGGTCGTCCCGCCGACAGCATTATGCCACTGCTGCGTCCCAAGCCGGTAGCAAGCACGCAGAAAGTTGGGCGTAATTCGCCCTGTCCCTGTGGCAGTGGTAAGAAGTATAAGCAGTGCTGTTTGACCTAGGTTAAGGCAGGATTGTAATCCATCGGATAAGCCGTGTAGGAATAATGTTTGTTATCCCGTTGTTGGTGGTGTTCGGATTTGTATATTGGGGAATGACTTCAATGCGACTGGTTGGAATCATAATCCTAATTTGATCTGCCCCCAGGCTACAGGCAATTTCCGCACAGGATTTACCGCCGCTGAACCATCAGGCCGCCAAGATGGGTATGCGCCGTGAAATAGAATTTGCCGATCCTCCCCATCAACTCTCATCACACCGACTTTGAAATCACCCACCAACCAAAAGGAAATATGCGTTCCCGTTGGTGACCATGATGGGTAAGTTTCACCGTCATCTGAGATGCGTTTGAAGTTTGCCCCATCTGCATCTATGAGGCAGATGCCACGTTTACGATCTCGCGTTGAGCAGAAGGCAATTTGACTCCCATCGGGAGACCAAGCGGGCGCGTAATCATCAGAGGGATGCTTTGTCAGCTGACGTAATCCTGTTCCATCGGCTTTGATGGCGTAGATGTCGCGTTGATGTTCATGTTTGATTGTAAATGCAATCTGGCTTCCATCTGGCGACCAAGCGGGGTCAAGGAGACCATTATCCCTCGGATGGAGGAACACTCGGGTTGCTGTATTCGTTTCGAGGTCAAAAACTATAAGTTCCTCGAAATCTGCGAAGGCAATTTTGTGACCGTCAGGATGCCATGCTGGACGTGCCCTTAAAGGAACGCGCCTTAGACGTTGCAGATTGCGACCATCTGCATCCATTAGATAAAGTTGGCGAGGTGCATCGGCAACAAATGCAATCTTTTTTCCATCGGGTGCCCAAGTTGGCCAAGCTGGACCGGGCCGGCTTTTTAAGGGTTGGGGAACAGTTCCATCCGAATTGATGATATAATTTCCGCATCAGGGTTAAATGCGTCTGACACAAAGGCAATTTGGGAGCCCCAAGCAAGATTCGCCTTAGAACCGAATCCTCCGGTGCACCCAAATCCTACCACAATGAATGTAGCAAGCAAGACTTTTTTCACTCTGATTTCTCCTTCCTTCGTAGTACAGTCGCACAATTCTCGTTGAATCAGTGAAAATGAGAGACTCAAAGAACCGTTACAAGAATCACGCTTAGCAAGAGGATTCCATCATACATTATAGAGGTGCTTCTACCCATAGGAATCTGCATGAGATTTTGTGAAGTGTTTATCTTCCATCTCCTTGGGTGGTTTTTATTTTTCCCCATGATGTCAGCGAGCTTGCCTTCGGAGAAACCACCAATTGCCCCGGGGACCACGAAGCCACTTCATCTTCTGCCGGGTGTCGGGTGAGATTGGTTGAATTTTCACCGTCAGCACTCATGACATAAATCTCAGGGTTCCCATCGCGGCTTGACCTAAAGACAATTTTCGTTCCATCTGGAGACCAACTGGGTGCCCCGTCCCTTGCGGGGTCTCTGGTCAATCTGACGGGATTTTCGCCATCAACGTCCATGACATAAATCTCAGGGTTCCCATCGCGATCTGACTGAAAGGCAATTTTCGTTCCATCTGGAGACCAACTGGGCGCCCCGTCCCATGCGGGAGATCTAGTGAGCCTGACGGAATTTTCACCGTTAGCGTCCATGACATAAATCTCAAGATCCTCAAGGTTCCCATCGCGGTTTGACGCGAAAACAATTTTTGTCCATCTGGAGACCAGCAAGGAACAACGTCCCTTGCGGGGTCTCTGGTCAATCTGACAGGATTTTCGCCATCGGCGTCCATGACATAAACCTCGAAGTTTCCATCGCGATCTGATTGAAAGGTAATTTTTGTTCCATCTGGAGACCAGCGAGGCGCACCGTCACTTTTGGGGGCTCTGGTGAGCCTGACGAGGTTTTCGCCGTCGGTGTTCATCACATAAATTTCATAGTTTCCATCACGCGCTGAAGTAAAAGCAATCTTTCTCCCATCTGGAGACCAAACAGGCGAGAAATCCCATGATTTGGGATTTTTCGTGAGATTGCGGGGCCGAGACCCATCAGCCATCATAATAAAAATGTCATGATTCCCATCATGGTTGTCACGGGCTGAAGAAAAAGCAATCATTGGATCGAGCGGTTGTGCTGGACTTGCCGATATTAGCACAAGACCCAGCACCACAATCAAGCGGAGTGGATAGGTGCCTTGGTTCAACAGTGGGAATTTCATTTCTGGCTCTCTCCTCTCTGTAGGGACGAATGATCGTTTGTTCCTACATATTGAGATTATGACGGTCATGGCAGCTTAGGAAAATAAACGCCGTGTCGATCTACCTGTTTCAACACCACCGTTCCTCGGTATACTTATGGCTTCCAATCAATTTCTTTGAAGGGTACAAATTCCTCTATCTTTTTAATCCACACCCTTGTCTCCGGATCAACCTGAACTTGGAATATATCCGAAACGTCGTTGTGAAGTGTTTATCTCTCATCTCCTTGCAAAGTTTTTATTTTTCCCCATGATGTCAGCGAGCTTGCCTTCGGAGAAACCGCCAATTCACCCAGAACCCATGAACCGCCTATATCACCTGCTGGGTTTTGAGTAAGATTGGTTGGATTGTCGCCATTAGCGTCCATGAGATAAATCTCATAATTCCCATTGCGGTTTGAATCAAAGCCGATTTTTCGACTATTGGGAGACCAGAAAGGATTTCTATTGTAAACAGGAAAATCGTTAGGGAGGGAATCGGTATTGGTGAGTTGGACCTGCTCAGTACCATCAGCGTTCATGACGTAAATTTCCCAGTTCCCATCACGGTTTGACCGAAAGGCGATTTTTCGACCATTGGGAGACCAAGCAGGTTCCCGGTTAAAACCGATGACGAAGGTCAATCTGACGGGTTTTTTGCCGTTAGCATTCATGACATAAATATTCCAGTCCCTCTCAAAGGTAATTTTCCGTCCATCGGGAGACCAAGCAGGGTCTGTTTCCCGTTCAGGGTCTCTGGTAAGATTGATGGAGTTTTCGCCGTTAGCATTCATGACATAAATGTCCCTGTCCCTTCCAAAGGCGATTTTTCGACCATCAGGAGACCAAGCAGGAGCCTTGCTCCCAGGGTTCAACGGTTGATTTGGGGTCAAATTGATGAGATGTTCGCCGTCAGCATTGTTCATAACATAAATTTTTCCGAACCTCTCAAAGGCAATTTTCCGTCCATCGGGAGACCAAGCGGGGTCAATATGAACTGATGCGGGGTTTTTCGTGAGATTGCGCTGCCGAGAACCGTCAGATTTCATTACAAAAATGTCAAGCCTACCCTCGCGGTCTGAAGAAAAAGCAATCATTGAATCAAGCGATTGTACCGGGCTTGCCGACATTAGCACAAGGCACACCATTACAATCAGGCAGGGTGGATGGGCAGTTTGGTTCAACAGTAGGAATTTCATTTCTGGCTCCATTCTTTCTGTAAGGACAAACAATCGTTTGTCCTTACATATTGAGGTTATGACAGTTAATGTATTTAAGCATCCGCTTTCGTGGAGCGTCTATCTCCTACTTTCCTTGGGTGGTTTTTATTTTCCCCCATAGCGTCAGTAATCTTACCTTTGGAAAAACTGCCAATTGACCCGGGGACCACGAAGCCACTTCATCTTCTGCCGGGTGTTGGGTGAGATTGGTTGGGTTTTCACCGTTAGCGTCCATGACATAAATCTCAGGGTTTCCATCGCGGTTTGACCTAAAGACAATTTTCGTCCCATCTGGAGACCAGCGAGGCGCACCGTCACGTGCAAGGTCTCTGGTCAACCTGACGGGATTTTCACCGTCAGCGTCCATGACATAAATCTCAAGATTCCCATCGCGCTCCGACTCAAAGGCAATTTTCGTCCCACCCGGAGACCAGCACGGCGCGCCATCCCAAGCGAAATTTCTGGTAAGTCTGACGGGATTTTCACCGTCAGCGTCCATGACATAAATCTCAAAGTTCCCATCGCGCTTTGACGAAAAAACAATTTTCGTCCCACCCGGAGACCAGCACGGAACAACGTCCCACCCGGGGGTTCTGGTAAGTCTGACGGGGTTTTCACCGTCAGCATCCATGACATAAATCTCAAAGTTCCCATCGCGCTTTGAATAAAAGGCAATTTTTCTCCCATCGGGAGACCAGCGGGGCGCACCGTCACTTTCGGGGTCTCTGGTCAACCTGGCGGGATTTTCACCGTCAGCATCCATGACATAAACTTCGGAATTTCTATCACGCTCTGACGTAAAAGCAATTTTTCTCCCATCTGGAGACCATGCAGGCAGGTAATCCCATGATGTGGGATTTTTCGTGAGATTGCGGAGCCGAGAACCATCAGCCATCATTATAAAAATGTCATGATTCCCATCATGGTTTTTACGGCTTGAAGAAAAAGCAATCATTGAATCAAGCGATTGTGATGGACCTGCCGATATTAGCACAAGACCCAGCACCACAATCAAGCGGAGTGGATAGGTGCCTTGGTTCAACAGTGAGAATTTCATTTCTAGCTTCCTTCTTTATGTAGGGACAAACAGTTGTGGCGGCTGTCGCAAATAAACTCCGTGTAGATCTACCTGTTCCAATACCATCGTTCCTCCGTATGCTTACGGCTTCCAATCAATTTCTTTGAAGGGTACAAATTCCTCTATCTTTTTAATCCACACCTTTGTCTCTGGATCAACCTGAACTTGGAATATATCCGAAACATCAACATTCAATTGAAAATCCCTTACTTCCATATTAAGACTGCCCAGAAATTGGTCATCTGACTTCCTGTAAGTTTTCATGCTGCCCTTTACAGGAAACCACACCTCCTGATTATCAATTTGGTAGGCTTTATACTTTATCCGTTGTGTTGTCACTGTGAGCCAAGGGGCAGGGTCATTTGGAATCTTATGCCACCTATTTTCATATTGAATTTGCACACAGCGAAAGCCTCTCTCAGGGGTGATCCAAAACGTTATCGGTTCTCCGTTACGCTTCGACTTGACGATGTAGCATGAAAGTTCTCCCAAGACTTCACTCCCAAGAATCTTCATTCCGTTTTCCTGAAGGTGTTGGCTTAAGAACCTGTTTTAAAAAGAAAGACACTACCTAAGAGTTAATGTTTACGTTTAATCATTGGAGCAGTAAAATCCTGACCCAATGAAAGGCATAAACATGACTCCAACAACCTATCCCACGGATTTAACCGATGCCCAATGGGAAAAACTGTTACCCTATCTGCCAAAACCTTCACCATTAGGTAGACCTCTCAAGTGGGAGATGCGCTCAATTATCAACGCTATTTTTTATATAGTCAAGTCAGGGTGTCAGTGGCGAATGCTGCCTCATCAGCTGCCACCGTGGCAAACAGTCTATTCCCATTTTAGAAAGTGGAAAATCAAAGGCACATGGGTTATGATTCATCAAGCCCTTCACGAGCAAACTCGTTGTGATGTGGGTAAAGAGCCATCACCGACCGTAGCTATCATTGACAGCCAATCGGTCAAGACGACCGAACTGGCAAACAGTAGAGGCTTTGATGCACATAAGAAAGTCAAAGGGCGTAAACGCCATATAGTCACTGATGCGATTGGTATTCCATTAGGGGTGAAGGTCACTGACGCCAATGTTAGTGATAACAAGGTAGCAATAGAGTTACTAAAAGAGGTCTTTAGTTGGCACATAACGATTCAGTGGGTCTGTGCGGATGCTGGGTATCGTGGCGAATTAGGCGACTGGTTATATTTGACGCATCAGTGTCAATTGGACATCGCTCCATCTTTGGGTCGATTGGGATTTGTGGTAGTCCCCTTTCGCTGGATTGTGGAACGCACCTTTTCTTGGTTCGGTTGGTTTCGCCGATTGACTTTGGACTATGAACGCTCGGCTGAGACCGCTGAGGCTATGGTGTACATCGCTTCCATTTACTTGATGCGAAACCGTCTCAAATGACTTTTAAAACAGGCTCTAAAGGAATATCATGCACCTGAAGACCCCAATTGCGCGGATCCTCATGTAGAAGTGTTGTCTTTCGGGGATGCAGATAAAGTTTTGGGTGCTCTGAGTCCGGGTCATCATGAATCATCAACTCGCTTTCGCCATTAAATAAAACCCGTCTGTCTTTGAGGATGCCAACATGAAAATCAAAAGCAGTTTTCTGCCGGTCAAAACCGAAGTCTTCAATAGTTGGAAAATCCTTTCTTTCATATGTGAAATATACCTTCCCTTTCCCAGACACAATCAGTGATTCCATCAATTGCAGTCCTGTAGTCAGGAGTTGCGTATCAATTGGAGGTAGAGGAGATTCAGCTTGACCCCAGCAATTAGGGAACCATCCCCCAAAAATGATAAGGGAAAAGACGATGCACAACCATCCTTGTTTGTTCATGAAAGAACTCCTTACCTAAGTCGTTAGTGAGGTATATCAGAATAGAGTTAGAGAACCAAAAGAGTTTAGAAAGTGTGAAAATCTGAAATATCTACCCGGAATTACTAAAAGTGCGGAGATATGCTTACCATTATCGGTCTTCCATCTGGTGCCGTACCTAGCTCTACTTGCAAGACCCCCTCAATTGTCTCCGCAATTTTTCCACCGGGATTAAATGCAGCAGTATCTTTCGTATATAAAAGATAACTCCACACGAGGTTGATTACGTGAGGCATGAGATCTATCTTTCTTTGTTTAAGGTCGTTCCAGCACTTACCGATTTCAGGACTTGGCGGCATTTTTAATAGGTCAGAACTTTCGGCAGCTATGCTTCGATATTCCCCAACAACTTCATAAAGTTTTTGAAGGACGTCAGCAGCCATTTGCTCAAGTTCCTCCGGTGTCCGTCCAAATTCATCTGTTTCCTGTTCTTTTAATATCTTTTGTAATGCCTCCTGATTCATATCATCGAACATAACTTCTTCAGAATCGAGTAACGGGTCGCTGTCTAGCGACTCGAACCGTGGAAGGACTTCATTAATTTGCGTCGTATCTTCCTGTGTCTTCGCATCTTGAGACATGACCGCTTCCCGTTCGGAGAATGGATCGTTTTGAAGAGATTGGGTTTTATCCTCAATAGATGAGACTGGTGGCACATCTAAATTAACCTTAACGGCGTCTGTTGACAAGGACTCACGAAAAAGGATCCACGAAAAAATGGAAAATAGGCAAAATCCAATCCCAATAACAAACATCGCGGTCATCGCAAACTTAAACCAGTCAAATCCCTTTTGTTGTTTCATCATTTTCTCCTGCACTGTTCCAATACTAAATCTTCTGCACAGAAACCCCTTCGGAGTAACAATGGTTTTCACTATTCCCTTTAGCAGCGATTGTCTATTCATTGCTTATCCGATTTGAGATGCCCCCACAATGTGACATAGTTGCCTCGTGTATCAACAAGGAGCGAACGGTCGGGAATCACCCAAGTCGGATACATATCATTGCCCGGGTGAGTGGTAACCTGCCTCGCCTCACCCCCATTGGCGTTAACGACGTGAATATCCCAGCCCGTTTGCCCTCGAAACGACATGAAGGCAATCCACCGCCCATCGGGGGACCACGCGGGTAAACGGGCTGATTTGGGGTGATTGGTCACTCTGACGATATTGGCACCATCGGCGTTCATCACGTAGATGTCCTGTTGGGCGATATTGTGTAGGTTGGAATAGAAAGCAATCTTTCTCCCGTCGGGTGACCAATCGGGGTGTCGGCCCTTTGGACTCAGTTGTATCCGATTTCTTCCATTTCGGTCCATCACAAAGATTCCGCCCCCATGAAATGCGATTTTTTCGCCATCGGGAGACCAAGAGGGACCGCCATACTGGTGTTTATCTGCCGCGTTTGTTAGCTGTTTCCAACCATCTCCGTCTGCTTTTATAATACAAATATTTGAACGGATCTCGTCCCGTAGCCGACATGTCAATGTCAACCACTTGCCATCCCCAGACCAAGCAGGAAAAGAAAAATTCATCCCCAATCCTCGCAACCGGGCGGTGATGTTTTTCTGTTTTCCGGTGCGAAGTTCTAATATAAAGAGATTACCTTCTTGTTTGGCGTTGCGCTGACTAAAGGCGACCCATTTGCCATCAGGAGACCATGCCATGCCAGCAGCGTTAGGGGTATGAAGCCACTTTCGCTCGTTAGTACCATCGGCGTTAATTAGGTAAACCTCCCTTTTTCGACCCTCTCGCTTCGAGTTAAACGCGATGATTCCGGTCGGCTCGGCGGACGCATAATCATAGATCAGTAGAAGAGATAGGGCTAGCAGGTGTATCATCAAAAGGGAGTTGATGACAGATTTGAGTTTCATCTATTTTCTCATTGCTTGCGCAGAAATTTAGAACTGCTGAAGGTATCGCTTTGATAGCAGAGGTGTTCACACAGCTGCTGCTCAGGTATCTACTACATAACCTCGATTGCTTCAAACAAGCTCAGTTGAGGGATTTGAATCGTCAGCAGGTCATCTAACCAACTATGCACACATGTCTCCCCTGAGACAAGGCTTCGCACGGACTTCGGCGACTGCGCTGACGACAACTCGATCTCCAAATCTGCCATTTTGACTGGCTCGTAAAAACTCACTCCGAAATGCCCCGAACCGTTCACCAGATGCACCAAGTGCAAAACGCAAAGAGCAACCGAGTTTTCAAGAAAAAACTCGGTTGCTGTTGCACGATTTCTTCACATGAACCTCTAGCTTTAGCACGCTTTATTTGTCTTTTCCCTCAGAGTGCCACTGTATTTGAGACATATTCGTGCGAGGCGGCGGGGGCCAATGCGAACCGCGTTGGCTGGTGAGCCCTCTGTTGGGACCGGGGATAAAGTCTCGGTCAGGCACACCGATGAGTTGCCCATTTTCAGCCCAAGCTTCGTCGCCACCATAGAGTTGACTGACGAGCAGATCAGTCAGATTGGTGAGGATGTCGGCATGTTCAGTGGAAGCGGAGAGATCTATCAATTCATCTGGATCGTTTTGTAAATCGAAAAGCTGCCGACAGTTGCCAACCGGATAATAGATGAGTTTGTAGCGTCCATCGCGGATCATGCGCGTGGCATGGTTATCCTCGCCAACCTCACCATAGAACCAATCTCGTCTCTGCTCACCGACCATTGAAATCCCTTCAACCGTCTCAGGGATATCAATGCCCGCCAAGTCGAGCAGCGTTGGCATCACATCCGCCCAACCGACCAATCGGTCATCAACACGGTTGTAACCCACCCGCTCATCCCCAGCGACGCCGAGCAGAATCATCGGGATGTTGGCGGAGTATTCGTAGAAGAGCCGCTTCGCCCACATACTATGGTTGCCGAGCATATCGCCGTGATCGGACGTGAAGCAGATAATGGTATTGTCGAGGATGCCTTCCTCACGCAATGTCCCGATAAGGACGCGCAGCTGATGGTCAATATGGGTGCAGAGGGCATAGAAGGCGCGACGGGCGGCAATGATCTGGTGCGGTGTGAACTTAGCCCCTCGAGCGGTGTTGGCTTTCAGGCTGAAAGGTAGGTCTTCTGAGGAGGTTGACCAGTCGCCGGAATACGGTTCATCAATCGGAATATCGCGGTAAAGATCGAGATATGTTTGTAGGGGGACGATCGGAGGGTGGGGGTGACGGTAGGAGATAAACCAGAAAGCGGGACGATTCGGATCACGGCGTTTAACGAACCGTGCCATCTGATTCGTCGCCCAGTTGGTCGCATGGGTCTCCTCTGGAAGGTGCCATGGACGGTTGACGTATTCGTTGTTACCCATGCCGTGGTCGAAGTGTCGTCCGGCATATCCCTGATCGCCGAGAAAAAGTTCGTAATCATCTAACACCCCGTACTGGACGCGCCCTTCCTCATCCAATATCACATCGTCGAAGCCGATGCGGTTACGCTGCGGGTAGACGTGCAGCTTTCCAACGGCATAGGCTTGATAGCCTGCGTCCCGAAAGGTTTGTGCCATAGTCGGGACTGCGGGCATGGTCAGTTTATCTTTGAAAACCCGATCCCCGTGGGTGCGGGGTGTAGTCCCCGTCATAAGGGTCCGACGGGCGGGAATGCAGACCGGACATTCGGTATAGGTGTTAGTAAAACGAACCCCGCTGCGGCAGAGTTCATCAAGGGTCGGGGTTTGGATGGTTGGATGTCCTGCAGCTCCGAATAGGGCAGCGGGCCAATGGTCGGTACTTATTAAAAGCACATTTGGTTGGGTAGACATAAACTATTCCTTTTTTTGGTGCAAGTTTTCTATCACAGCGATAGATTTACTATATCCCGCCCCGGACCGCCCGTCGGAGGATTCTCTCCCGTGCGAAAGTTGCGGCTCCTTCGGCAAACTCAAGGTAGGCTTCTGGTCGGAACATAGACAACACTGATTTGTAGGAGGGCGGGGCAAGGATCAAGGGGCTCGGAAATGCGTCACAGTCGAAACACAAGTGTGCCAAATCTTAGATGCTCTAGAGTTTGTGTCTCCGCTTTTATCTGCGTGAATCTGCGCCCCACAAAGACCAGTCGCCAGAAAAGGTTCAACAATCATAATCAAATAGGCATCGCGCCGCTTCACTGAGACGGGAAAAGGTTTTTGTATTGAGAACACCCCAATCCGACGCTGATCTGTCCACATGCGGATCGTGGCGGCGACACCAAAAACTGGTAACATTTGGGCGGTCGTTTTGGCTGCGATTCAACGTCGCCCCGTGCCACAGATGGCTATTGAAAACCACAACCGTACCAGCAGCGCCGATCAATTTTATCTCATCCGGGTGTGCTTCCTGCGGTGCTTCCATCATATCCTGTGGGTGTTTGCCGCTACGATGGGACCCGGGAACGGCACGAGTGGGACCATTCTCCTTGGTGAAGTCGGTCAGCATCCACATTGAGTTGCAGACATAATACGTGCCCGGTTTGGCTGGCGGTCCGCCGTAGTCAACATGAAGCGGTTGGTGACCACCCCCTGGCCGATTGGGGCGCGAATGGATTCCTAGAGATCTAAAATCTTCCCTCAACACATGAGCAACTGCCGCAAGTAAACGTGGGTGCGTGAAGCAGGCATCAAAAGCAAAGGATTTATTTTGCATGTTTGTGCACTCCTTCGGCATACCCGGTTCGGCGGTGCTTTCGAGGGTGAACAACGCCTCCATTTCCGACCGCATCCGAGCGACCGACTCGGCAGGGATGAGGTTTGGAAAGGGGAGAAAGCCATCTTGATCCAGCCTGAACTTTTCCTCGTCAGAAAGGGTGTTTTCCCGGACGCCGAGGGCATAAAGTGCCTCTTGAAATGTCATAATGTTGCTTTCTGCCCGTTTACGTGAACCGACAATTTGTGTATTGACTCAATTACCTTTTTTAATCGCACCCCAAGTGGTTGCCAATTTTTCTCGTGGGTCAACGGCAAAGCGCACTGGTCCCTCTGCCCACGCGGGCCCCCCCCCCTGGTCCCGGAAGACGCAGGGTCGGTTTGCCACCTTCGGCATCAACAACATAAATCCCAACAGATTCGAGGTCGTTACCTTCCAGCCCCCCAAAGGCAATTTGATCTCCCGCCGGCGACCAAGCGGGACCTTGGCCCGAAAAAGGTAAGTCTGTTAATTGCCGAATCTTTTTACGTCCTATCATATCCATGATGTAAATTTGCGACTTTCCATTTCGATCTGAACTAAATGCTAACTCGGTGCCATCGGAGGACCAAGCGGGGTAGTGATCATCCCCCGGATCGACGGTGAGCCGCCTTGGATTCAGTGGATTTATATCAATATTTATATCCATGAGGTAGATATCCCAATTCCCTTCGGCAAAGAGGTCAGAACGGAAGGCAATCTGAAGACCGTCTGGAGACCAAGTAGGTGACATACTAACCTGTGTTCCATGGATTTCTTTGCCCTCGCGCGTCTCTACATCAAAGATCCAGAGAGATAGCCCCTTCATTACGGCAATTTGACGTCCATCTGGAGACCAAGCCGGCCGAAAGAACGTACCGGCAGCAATATTTCTTCGATTTTTCTCGGCATCCATTACAACGAGTCTTCCATCGGATATAAAGGCGAGAAGCGTCCCATCTGGGGACCAGGCGGGCCAGCTGTCCCGTGCCAAATCGTCAGTCAACTGTATTGGTTCGCCGCCTTTTCCATCAACGACATAAATGTCCATGTTTCCATTTGGGGGGCGACGGGTATATGCGAACTTATCTTCAGCCGCTTGTATCTTCATCAATTCAACACCCGGGGCAGTAAAAATCAGTGCCCAGAACAGCAAAGTCAACCCTCTCATTTGAGATCTCCTTTGATAAACATTCTTGCAACTAAGGGCGCATGAAAATAGGAGTGCGAGAACGTTGGGCCCCCGACGGAATCGGATGCAGGGTATCAATCTGTTTGTGAATCCTCCTGAACACCGTTCACAGATCAATGTCATCGGCTTCCAAATTCAACCATCGCATCTCGTCGGAGGACAGTTGAATCGCCAACGCCGCAAGACATGAAGCGAGCTCCTCTTGAGTCAGGGGACCAACGAGCGGAAACGTCGGAAACGACTGGCGCAAAACGTATGCCAACGAAATCTGTATTGCCGTACATCCTTTCTTCTCTCCAAGTGTTTGTGCCCGTCTGAGTCGCTCAAAATTGTCATCGGTATAGTACACCCGCACCATGTCCTGATTTTCCCGCTTTTCAGGGGCAAAACGCTCGCTGAAGAACCCTCGTGCCTGTGAGGACCAAGGTAGCAGCGGAAATTGTGTTTCGTGATGCCACTTCCACGCCGCTTCCGACACAGACACAACACCCTTCCACATCGGTTCCATGGGAATAGCCAAGCTGATATTATTGCTGCTGACCACAAATCCGTGCAACCCATGTTCTGCAGCGTATTCATTCGCTTCTTGGAGGCGTTCAAGCTCCCAATTCGATGCGCCGATCGCTCGCAGGTTGCCCGCACGAATTTCTTGATTTAGGTGCTCGATGATTGTACCGGCGGGGATGCTTGGGTCATCTCGATGCAGCAGAAATAGGTCGATATAATCGGTTTGTAGACGGAGGAGGCTTTCATGGATGTCATGCGCCAGTTCCTCTGGACTCAGGCGCGGACGTGGCACCGCAGCATGTGGATGTCCGCCCTTGTCAACCAAAAACACTTTAGATCGATTTTTCCGATTTTTCATCCACATACCGAGCAGCCGTTCGCTATCGCCACCGCCGTAGCTATGTGCGGTATCAAGTGCGTTGCCACCGGCTGCAAAAAATTCGTCTAGCATCGAATAGCTGTGTTCCATCGTATCGGGCGTAAAGAGCATACACCCAAGCACAAGCTGAGAAATCTCTTTCTCTATTCCTGGGATTGTTCCGTAATTCATTGCGTCTCCTCTCAATAAGTGTGTTGGATATATGATAGCAAAAAAAGAGCAAAAGGTCTATGCTAACCACAATTTTTGCCCCGTAAACGAAAACTATGCTACAATGACGCAAGTTGCTAGATAGCCCGTAGGTCGAGTTTCCATACTCGACATCTAAGACGACACACATGTCGGCCCGCCGGGGCTTTAGGAGGCAGGCTTTGGGGTTCTATACACATACCGCCCCGCTGGGGCTATGGGTCGGGCAAGATGCCCGACCTACGGGTGTGGTCAGTTTTGATACACATATTGCCCCGCTGGAGATGTAAGTGGCAACTTGCGCTAACACTAGCAACTTAGGTTACAATACACACTGGATTTTTAACCTTTGGGAGGATTTCAGCGATGAAGATTAAAACCCTTGAAATGCTTACGCTACACATCCCTTTTTACACCGATTATGTCACCCGACACATGCAACGCGCTTTGACGCACTCGGAGCAGATAGAAATATATCGCGTTGAGTTAGATAACGGCGTTATCGGCTATGGCGAAAATATGGGGGATGAGTCCGGCAACTTCGATCGGGTCATCGGACAAAACCCGTTTGCAATCATGCAGGACGACAGCATCGGTTTCGGTATTCAGATGTCCCTGTTTGATGCCGTCGGCAAATCGGTTGGCGTCCCTGTTTACCAATTGTTAGGTGCAAAGGTTCGGGACCGCTGCCCGATTTCGTGGTGGGATATTGATATGCCGCCGGAGGATTGGGTGAAAGAGGCGGAGGAGTCCGTGAAGCGTGGCTATACGTCGATTAAGCTGAAAGCCCGTCCGTGGCGAGACATCTTCGAGCAGGTGGAGGCTGTCGGAAAGGTTGTCCCAGAAGGTTACAAATTGGACATCGATTTCAACGGTTTTCTCCGAACAGCGGAAGGCGCACAACCCGTTTTGCAAGAGTTGGATAGGCATCCCAACGTCGCATACTACGAAAGCCCATACTATCTCGGCACAGATATCGAAGGTGCCGGACGTCTACAGGAAGTGGTAGAAAAACGGATTGTCGAACACTTCAATGAACCGTGCCTACACGCCCGCTGCTCTGGCGGGTTTGTCGTCGGAGGTGGGGCAACGGGGACGCGAAGAACCAATGCGTTGTGCGCTTCGTTTGATAAAC
This sequence comes from Candidatus Poribacteria bacterium, assembly GCA_965247655.1. Taxonomy (GTDB): domain Bacteria; phylum Poribacteria; class WGA-4E; order WGA-4E; family PCPOR2b; genus PCPOR2b. The sequence continues at coordinate 5,347,169 of OZ252032.1, forward strand.
CGTTCTGGCTGCAGATGGTCGGAACGGGCATTACGACCGCGTACGCCATGCACATCGGCGCGGTCCTGTCCCATGCACAACTGCCCGCAATTACCTGCTTCGAGTTGTGGGAGCATAATCTCTTAACGCAACAGTTGGAGGTAGTGGATGGAACAATTGCCACACCGGAAGCACCGGGGCTGGGCATTGAGGTTGACGAGTACGCGCTAGAACGCTACCGTGTTGAGCCGGGAACACCTTCGCCTACGGCACTCTATAAGCAGAGGGAACGAACTTGCCGTGTACATATTCCCGACAGCAGAGGCGGTGAGGTTGTCCACGATTTTACAGGCGAGGGTGTCTATTATCCCGCCTTTAGTGAAGGGGAATATCCGGGATTTGTTCGTGGTGTTCGGATGGAAGTAATCGAAGGGGAAGGGTAAATCTGAATGTTCAGATGACAGGTGCTAGGGGCAACGATCGCCGCTGCTCCTAGTACCTCGTCACTACAAATCTAAGGCATATCGAGTTGAGCAGCAATCTCGGTCAACCTGCTTTCCATTTGACTTGCAACCACTTCAAGTTTTTCCCCATCAATTTTCAACTGTCGAATCCTATCATCTTGGTGTGACAGAATGCAAAACATGTAGTTTTTCCGCAAATCAAAACCCGATTGTTTGATGTTCTCTTTCACAGTGCCTTCCGGGTAATACCACCGTTGTCCTCGGGTCTGTTTCAGGTTCACATGACAATGACCCTCGTCACCACCAAAACAGTCGAACCGCAAAACCTCGTCATCATAGAAATATAAAGAGGCTGCCGGCCCATGGCCCCCTCGGTCAGACCTCCAATACACTTCTAATCTAACGTTATCCTGTACCGGGTACTCAACCCAATCAAATCTCTCCTGATTATTTACTATCTTAGACGCCATCTGTTCCTCCAGTTATGAGCAAGTTCGCAGCCCTTCAAACAGAAGTAGGCTTCCTAATAATGGACATGGGCTTAAAGCCCAGACCTATCAGGGAAATCTCCAATCCTTTAGCCGAATCTCCCCCGACTTTGTTATACAGTCTAGCACTACCGGAAAATAATGTCAAGATTAAGATTCTGTTCATCGATTCTCAGGAATATCTAAAACCCCTTTTCCCATTTTTCACAGGTTCCTTAAGGGAGTTCAACCTCTACCCGGCGACCCGTCTGACTGGATTCCAAAGCTGCATCAATTATGCGGGCGACTTGGAGTGCGTCCCGTCCCGAGGCAGGCGGGGTGCCTTCGCCTTGTCCTGAACGAATAAAGTCACGGATGAACTCCTCTCCAGCAATGCCACCATACGCCGGAGATTGACCCAAGGTATAGTCAAATTCGCGCTGAGGCGCAGACGCCCAAGAACCTTGAGCTGTTTCAACACTCATATGTTCTGCAACGCCTGGGGAAGCCCAGTAAATCCGACCGTTCTGACCATTGACGCCAACATAGGTATCGTAACTGGGTTGGTTGGGATATTTTGATCCACTCAACGCAAGGGTATAGCCCGCATGTAGAGAACCAACCGCTCCCGAACGCAAACGAAAAGAGAGCGTAGCAATATCCTCCACATCAATATCCTCACCGCTGCGTGTTGCGACCTCGGCAGACACCGACACAATTTCGTCGTGGGTGATGTAGCGTAACATGTCAATATAGTGACAGCCCAACCACGCCAAGATTCCACTCCCCGCGTATTCGTGGCGAAATAGCCATCCTTGGGGGTTGCGGTATTGTACCTGTGTCGTCAGCATACGCATCTCAATCGACATCAGCGGTCCCAACAAGCCCTGTCCTATAAGATCCCGTGCTTCACGAATCATCGGATTGTACCGATTTTGATAGCAGACGCCCAACTGCATACCTGCGCGCTCCGCCGCATCAACAACTCGCTGTACATCTGGGGCGGTTCTGCCGACCGGCTTTTCTGCCATTAGGTGCTTGCCAGACTCCAATATCCGTATAAAAACATCTGGCTTCAAGTCCGTTCTCATGGTGGCAATGGCAAAGAAGACATCGTCCCGCGCTAGAATTTCATCCAAATCGGTGGTGATGCTTTCCACCTTATGTTCCTCCGATTGTTGGATGGACTCTAGAGCAGCTTGGTCTTCTCCCCAAATAAAAATGCCTTCAACCTCCGGCAATTCCTGTAATGTGCCGAGATGTCCTTCAAAATGAGCATTTCCTGGGCTTAGCAGCAACACTTTCATTTTTTCTTTCCTTTCATTTAATAGAGTTGTTCGCAAAAATATTATCCCATAGAATATGGCAAAGAGAATCGGTATAAGATCTGGTGGTTTCCTTATAACGCAATATTATAAATGGAATTGTAACATAATAACATCTTTTCACAAAATTGGGCAGATCAATTATTGATAAATCTTCGAGAAGCAGCATCGTACCTCCATCGAAGTTGAAAATGCGAAAAGCCGACCTCTCAACAGGTTAGGGTTATTTAGTGAGGTGTCGGGATTCGGAGATCCCTCCTACAGGAAAACTAAATGTCCCTACCAACAGGGATCCATCGTTTGACAGCCTAACGGCATTATGATATTCTTTTGTGGCATTGAAGATGATTGGCTACAATTCGCCAAAAACAGGAAACGTCTGCTAAGAGGTGAAACATGCTTAAATTCTATATCGGCCTTGTACTTGCCCTGTTGGTATTCGCCATATTTTTCGGCTTTGTGACATCGGCACAAAAGACGGAGGATGGAACTAAGAAGGAAGGGGTGACGTTAGAAGCACTTGGGGTGACAGCGGAACAAAAAGCACAAATCAAAGCTTTGTGGGAACTTAAACGTCAAAGGCATCGTCAAGCAATCAAAAATCTGAAGCCCCTGAATCGGCTTGCCAAAGATAAGATGGCATCAGATGACCAAGTCCGAGAGGTTTTGAAAAAATTTCGCCAGCAACACTTAGCGCGAGAACAGAAGGTTGAGATCGCTGAAGAAGATCTCATCAAATCTCTGCCGCCACGTGCACAGCTGCATCTGACCATCTTAGGTGTGTTAGACAACGGTTTAGCTCCCCGGCGCTTCAGCACTGCTCCGAAGAGAGAAGACAACATACCAAAACCGAGCGACAGGTAGGATAGATCTGTGGGCACAAAAGAAGGTGGAGCATATCGGACTTGAACCGATGACTTCTTGCATGCCATGCAAGCGCTCTCCCAACTGAGCTAATGCCCCACTTGAATATTTTTATTTTACCATATCAACCCGCGAAGCGCAAGGAAAAATCAGCCTTCTCTGAAAACCATCATGAACCTGTACTGTGATAGCACCGCAGCCCACTACACCAGAGCAGATAGCTAACACAGAGCATCACTAGTGCAACAACCGGTGCTCCAAATTGAAAGAGTTCAGGCATACCGAGAAACTCGTCTTTCTGAAGAAGCTGCTGGGCGGGATAATACGTCACAAAAGCGACGGGGAGAACAAACGTCAAAAGCAGCCGCACGGCGAGTGGATAGATGGAAATGGGAAACATTGCCGCTTCTTTGGTGGCGGTAATGAGCAGATCCGTCAATTTACCCGATTTTGTCGTCCATAGCGCGACGGTCGCACTGATGAGCATGAGTGCGAACATAATCAGTGTGCCACTCAGAATCGTTGTGAGGGTGAACAGCGCGACGTTCAACGTCCAACGAATCTCGGTCAAGTGGAACGCAACAACGAAGATAACAACACTTGTCAATGCCCGCGAAACATGAATTAATTCTATACGGCTTGCAAGAATGTAGAATAGTGGTGGCACAGGTCTAATCAGTACACCGTCCAACTCGCCGCGGATGATATATCGGTCAAAATCGTCCAACTGGCTCCCCAATATCCGCATGAATGAGTACGCCAAGTTCCCTAAGCCGTACAGGAATACCACTTCTGCCCACGTCCAGCCATTAACGGTGCGAAACTTGGCGAGCAGCGCGCCCAATAAACCGAGCAAGCAGACTTCGCTGATAACAATGCCGAAGCACATAAAACCAAACGAGAGCCGGTATTGAAGCCGGGAACGCATATACGCGCCAGCGAGAAGAAAGTAGAGTTTGAAGTAGCGTCGCACAATCGATCCTTCCATACTTCCTTAAGATGTAGGGAACGCAGATCTGCGTTCCCTACGATTCCAATGTGCTCGCTCTATCCGCCCTGAATCACCAATTTACGGAAAGCCGCTCGGTATGCCAACCGTCCAACCCCGACCAACATAACCACCCAAGTCAATTGTATCAACAGTGCCGTAACGAGGTTCTCTCCTATTAATTGACCGGTGTAAATGGCAGTTGGAAAATAGATAATAGCACGAAACGGCAAGACCGCCGCAACTTTGGCTAAAAAAGCAGGATAAAACTCCAAAGGCAAAAAGTAGCCGGAAAACAACATAGCCAGCCCCCATATAACAAAGGCGTAAATACCGCGGATCTCGACAAGCCAGAAGGCAAAGATACCGATTATAAATTCTATACTGAACAGAATGACATACCCTAAAACCACGCTAATGAGAAAGAGAAAAACAGTCAAAAGCGATGGCGGTAGCGATAGCCCAAACACACCGTAAAACAGCAAGAATTTTGGGAGCATATTGAATAGCACCGTATGGCTTGAAGTTCCCGCAGCTGTCGCAAACGTCATCAATTGGAAATCAATTGGTTTCATTAAATCGGTGACTACCTCGCCCGTGCGTACCTTCTCTTCGATAATACGCGCCACCCGGAGTGTGAATGTGAAGGTCAACAAGGTTTGTGAGACGACGATGTACGTCAGAATCCTGTTCAGGTCGTATCCTTCTACCGATGTCCGCCCTGTGTATAACGCCTTCCACAGATAGACATAGATCAGCATGAACAGCACGTTGATAAACAGTTCCATCCACAACTCGAACCGATATGTCAGCGTCCGTTGAAAGGCTTTCGTCGTAAAAGTGAGATATTTTTTCATTATGATACGATCGCCGGGTATTAGTGCATGCCTAACTCATAGATGCGTCGGACAATCTCCTCAATCTCCGGTTCCGATATCGTTAAATCCTGAATCTCATAGCGCGCCGTCAACTGCGCGATGACTTCGGAGGCTGAAATGGTATCGCGGTCAAATGCGAGCCAGATACGATTTCCGTCGTGCCGGGTCAGATCTACCTCCTCAAGTTGAATATCGGAATACGCTTGTGCGAGGTCAACGACGAGCATCCGGGTTTTGCCGTAACGCTTTTTCAAGGCATCAATCCCACCGTCATAGATGATTTTGCCGCTGTCAATGATAACCAATCGCTGGCAAACCTTCTCGACATCGTTGAGGTCATGCGTCGTCAGAATAACCGTGACTTGGCGTTCCGCGTTGACTTGCCTCAGAAACTGACGCACCTGCTCTTTGGCAACCACATCCAAGCCGATCGTCGGCTCATCTAAGTATAAGATCTCCGGATTATGTAGCAGTGCTGCCGTCAGATCGCACCGCATCCGTTGTCCGAGACTTAATCTTCGCACCGGCGTGGACAGAAATGGCTGCAATCGCAACAGTTCGCTGAAAAATTCGAGGTTCTGTTTGTACAGATTCTGCGGGATTTCGTAGATATGCTTGAGCAGTTCAAAGGAGTCGATAACGGGTAGATCCCACCAGAGTTGGGTTCGTTGTCCAAACACCACGCCGATCCGGCGAGTATTTTCCTTCCGGTGGCGATATGGCGTCAATCCCATCACGTCAATATGTCCCGACGTTGGCACAAGGATCCCTGTCAGCATCTTGATGGTTGTCGATTTTCCCGCTCCGTTGGCTCCGATATATCCGACCAATTCCCCACGATCAAGGGTGAAATTCACATCATCAACCGCTTTGATAATATCGTGCTGGCGTGAGACCGTGCTACTAAGATTTCCCCAGAACCCGGTGCGGCGTTTATGGACTTTGAAATGTTTGCTGAGGTGTTCGACTGTGATAATTGGCATTTTTTTTAGCGTCAGGTTATCAGGAGGTTGATTTGAAAAAAAACAGAATTATTTGCATCAAGAGGGGGTTACATTATACCATATTTAATCTATGCCTTCTTCTTAGATGAGTTAGGAAGTAGAACTATGACTATTATCAACCCCAAAATGACTGAAACGTTCATAAAAGTTGGTGGACTCCGGCTATGGACAATCGTGCAAGGGAGAGGTGTTCCAGTGGTTCTGTGCAGCGGCGGTCCCGGTTGCTGCGACTATCTCAGTCCGATTGCTGGAATGCTCGATGATCTGTGCCAAGTGATGCGATTCGATCACCGCGGTTGCGGTCGCTCCGACGAAACTGAATCCTATACGGTGGAAACGTGCATTGAGGATTTGGAGGGGATTCGTCAACACTACGGCATCGAGCGTTGGCTTATATTTGGGCATTCATTCGGAGCAGACTTAGAACCTGTTTTAAAAGTCATTTGATGCGGTTCCGCATCAAGTAAATGGAAGCAATATACACCATAGCCTCAGCGGTCTCAGCCGAGCGTTCATAGTCCAAAGTCAATCGGCGAAACCAACCGAACCAAGAAAAGGTGCGCTCCACAATCCAACGTAATGGGACGACCACAAATCCCGATTGCCCAAGAGATGGAGCAATGTCCAATTGACACTGATGCGTTAAATATAGCCAGTCGCCTAATTCTCCGCGATAGCCAGCATCAGCACAGACTAACTGAATCGTTATCTGCCAACTAAAGACCTCGTTTAGTAACTCTATTGCGACTCGATTATCACTGACATTGGCATCAGTGACTTTGACTCCCAATGGAATGCCAATTGTATCGGTGACTATATGGCGTTTACGACCTTTGACTTTCTTGTGCCCATTAAACCCTCTACTATCTGCCAGTTCGGTCGTCTTGACCGATTGGCTGTCAATGATAGCTACGGTCGGTGACGGGGATTTGCCAATATCACTACGGGTTTGCTCGTGAAGTGCTTGATGAATCATAACCCATGTCCCTAAAGTTTTCCACTTTCTGAAGTGGGAATAGACCGTTTGCCACGGTGGCATGTGACGCGGCAACATTCGCCACTGACACCCTGATTTGACTATATAGAAAATAGCGTTGATAATTGAGCGCATCTCCCACTTGAGAGGTCTACCTATGGGTGAAGGTTCTGGCAAATAGGGTAACAGTTTGTCCCACTGGGCATCGGTCAAATCTGTAGGATACTTTGGTGTAGTCATGTTTAGGCCTTTCATTAGGTCAGTAGTTTACTGCTCTAATGGTTTAACATAAACATTAACTTTTGAATAGCCTTTTTCTTTTTAAAACAGGTTCTTAGCGTTAGCTTATTCCCTGCGTTATGGTAAGCATGTACAAGGATTTGTTTGTCTATCGGGGGGCAGGATTCACAATGACCGTGACTGGCACCGGGTCTATAGCCAGCGACGCGATCAGGGGCTTGAAACACCACCAGAGCAAGACTATCCAGCAAATATGGAAGTCAACAGGCAAGTCAATAAATCATGGAAACAGTTTATCAAGCGTCCATCACTACTTGCGGAATTGTCAAAATTGAAGATACCGGGTATTTTCATATATGGCGCACAAGATATCAGACCGAGTTGGCCCGTGGAACAAGTTGCTCAATTGATACCCAATGCAGAAATGGAAATCTTCGAGAGTGCGAATCACCAGATTTGGCTTGGGCATGAGGAATTGTTGCGAAGCTGTTTGAGAGAATTTGTACTCAAGCATATCCAAAGTAGATGACAGTAGCATTTGCAGGCAGATCTTCCATTTTTACCAACCGAAACCTTGGCAAAGTACGTAATCCTTTTCACCCTTCTGTTAAGAACTTGAGGTAACCAATGCAAGATTACGACTATAGTCTTACATGGTATCACGGCTCTCAGCAAGAGCTGACCACACTTGGGGTCGGAAGTTCAATTACACAGAACAGAAATGTAGCAAAAGCGTTCTCTCACAGACCGTCCCTGCTCACCCTGTCTAAGGGCGGTACGGTGAAGCACGATGGCGTGACACCCGGTTATCTCTATACCGTTGCCGATGAGATTGGTCCCAATGATGTGTATCCACATCCCCATCCGGCGAATGTCACTCGCTGGGAGTGGCTGACCAACCGAGAATTGAAACTGGAATTAATCGAACAGACTATCGTGACGGACAAGGAACGTCTGACAGACCAAGAAATTGCAGAGATAAAGCGGAAACAGGAGGAAAGGGGCGAGCAGACTTTCACGGAGTGTGTTTGATCTGAGTTGCTACCTATTCCAGAGAAACCAATTTTTGCAGATATTAAACAAGTCGGGTGTGTTTGCGCTCAAGCATAAATGCTTGGGATTCCATACCTAAAGGTTAATCATTGAATGACTAACGCCGAAAACCACCCTATTATTGTGCTTGGTGTAGAGCGCAGTGGAACCTCTGTCGTTGCTGAGATGGTGCACAGATGGGGTGCGTATGCCGGAGTGCCTGAAATGTTGCATGAAGCGGATGCACATGCGCCCAGAGGGTATTGGGAATTTCTACCGTTATGGGATTTGTTGGCAGAGTTAGGCGATTTCGCTTCCGGGGCAACTTGGTGGGATCATGACTTCCAACAGCGAATCGAAGACAAAGCCGCTGACCCCGTGTATAGGACCAAAGCCACCAAATTGATGTCTCAAATGCACAAAGGTGGTCCTTGGTTTTGGAAGGATCCGGCACTCAGCCATTTTTTGCCGTTTTGGAAACAGATATGGGGCGATGCGATTTATATAATTACAGTTCGCAACCCCCTCGACACCGCAGTGTCGTGGCAGAAGTTCATTATGCCATCCAATGTGAAAGTCTGTATTTCGTTTGTCGCAATGAATTTGCTGCGTTGGCAGCACATGATGACGCTGATACTACAGCACACGGAAGATGCACAGCACCGACTCTTCCTTGGCTACGAAGATATTATACGTAAACCTCGTGTGCAGGCTGAGAGGCTAGCTGGGTTCCTGAATTTGAAGTTTGAGAACCGAATCCCACCGATTCAGGCGATGGTTGAGGCGGTTGATCCCCAGCTATGGCGAAACGATTGCCGGATGCCGTTTGACCAAGTGCCGGAGGCAACAGAGAGCCAGAAGGCACTCTATTCCTTTGCAAGACAGAAGATCAAAAATCCATTGGAACCGTTCGACATTACAAAGTATCCACTGCCACCCGGATACCTTGAGTTCCTAAACATTCAAGAGGCTTTACTGAAAGCCTGTCGAGAACTTGAAACACCTCTGATAGAAAGTTGATGAAAACACCGGTTGAGGTGCTATTCACGAGCAATAGCCCTCTATGGGATCGGATAGATAAAAATCTAACAGGAGTAGAGATGGAAATTGTCCAGTATACACCCAAGCTGCAAAGCGTTTTGACGGCATTCTATAACCGTCAGACCGTCAATGTTCCACATTGCTACCCGGTCACGGAAGAGGAGTTCGCCCTTGCGATGTGCGGAGTTAATGGTAAACCGGATATACAGGAGACTGGACTCGATTTTGAGACAGCCTTCGTTGGGATAGAGAACCGTGCTGTACAGGCGTTTATTCACATAGGTATCGGTCAGGTTGGAGATAACAGGGGCGTTATTCGGTTTTTGGGGTACGAGCGCGGTGCCCGGCGTGCCGGGCAAGCCGTGCTTGAAAAAGCGGAAGCCTATCTGGAAGCGTGTAACGTCGCCCACATTGATGCCTTTTCACAAGACTCTCGATATCGTTTCTATCATTTTGAAAACGCTGGCTTATCGGACGGATTTGACCATGTTCAAGCACTCCTTGGATTCAACGGCTATCAATGCTGTTCAGGGGAGGTTTTTTTAGATTGGGAGAACTATTCTGTCACACCAATACCTTCAAGTGCGCCGGTAACGTTTTCTATCGACTGGGAACAGGGGAGGGGGCAACGTCCCAATTGTACTGTACGTGCCTACCTAGATGGTGAAGAAGTTGGAGAATGTGAGTCTGTCTCCGGCGGCGAGTTTTCAAGCCACCCCGATGCACAAGACTGGCTTCATACTATTGGGCTCGATATCGAAGACCCGTATCAAGGGCAAGGTATTGGGCGTTACCTGCTCCAACGCTCGCTTCAAGAGATGCGTAAAGTCGGGTATCGCCACGCAACGATTAGCACTGACTGGGAGAACTACCGTGCATTTCTGTTTTACAGCAACTGTGGCTATCGCGTCGTGGATTGGACTTACGAATTAGAGAAACATTTCGATTAGACAGTCAGAGTAGAAACGCTAGTTGTAACAGGGATGTCCTCGCAAAGCCTGAAGTAATGTTCTTGAACAAACTACTATAAGCAAGGCGGAATCCTAAAGGTGAAAGGTATTACCATGGATGAAACAACTGAGATTGGAGCAGAGAACGTATACGATTTTCTTAAACAGTTCGCTACAGATATCTCCCTAGCAGATCTGAAACCTGTATCCCATCGTCACCGGGGCGGTGATAGCCTGACCTTCTACTACCGTGACGACAGTATCCTCAAGGTTCCCCGCCTTAATGATTACCGCCCAGGACTCCTCAAAGAAATTAAACTCACAGAATACCTGCACACACAGTCACTACCCTTCGTTGTGGCAAAACCGATCCTAGCGCATGAAGAGGGATTCTATGCGATGTTTTCAAGGATTGATGGTGCTTCGCTTCCGATAGAAGCACTTGAAGAACTTACCCCCGAAGAGTTGGAATCCTTTGGCAGATCTATCGGCACTTCCCTCTCTTTCTTGCACAATCACAAATTTCCGATCGAGGTCTTGGACTACATCCCACGCGCGGATGATCCCTTTGAAGTGGCACTTCGTGAGGCAAGGGGGCAGCTCGCTTTTATTGAGAAACACACTGTAGAAGTAGATACAACTCAATGGACTGAAAAGCTAGAAAGCCTGCGGGAATCCTTAAATCAGCGGTGGGCTGTGGTTCACTGCGATCTCCAAATAAACCACCTACTTTTTGTCCAAGGAAATCTGGAACAACTCGCCGTTATCGATTTCGCGGATACGCTGATGCACGATCCCGCCGTAGATCTATCCGAGTTTGCCATAGAAATGTATTCAGATTTATCCCCTGACGGTATTGCAGCCAAAAAGATTATCAATGCGGTTCTAAAGCATTATCAAACAGACGATTCTGAGATTGAAGCGAAAATCGAGTTTGGACTTCTCCTTTTTGCAATTAGGTGCGCCTACCAAGAGGCAGTGAAACTTATCCGCTCATGAACTTTCCCGTTGCCATTTCTCCGAAGATGGTATAATTAGACTTGGATGTTTTCAGGGTTATGGTCCTTTTGAGGTTGTCAAGTCACCATAGTCAATGAAGCTGCTATATTTATACTTTTCTCTGATACAGAAAGGAAATTCTATGAAGATTAAAGAAATTCGCGTTGTAGAAATTGAGTTAAATCCGAAACCGACAACACCCCCACGGACACCGAGTCGGTCCGGAACGTATCAAATGAATCGACCCATTTCCCGTTACCCAACGTTCGACAAAAAAGAGGGAGATGTCTCCTTAGAATGGAAAAGGCCCGCATGTATTGTGACAGCGGAAGATGGCACTTGGGGATTTGGTATATCGCTTCATGGCGGTCCTGTGACCCGAATCATCACAGATTACTTTGCCCCGCGTCTCGTTGGCGAAAATTGCATGGCGACTGAGAAATTGTGGGACATGATGGTACGGTCATCAGCCGCCTTTGGTACGACAGGTTTGACCAGTTACGCGATCAGCGCGATCGACTGTGCCCTGTGGGATCTCAAAGGCAAAATTCTGAAGAGACCTGTTTATGAATTGCTGGGTGGACCACAGAAGGAGAAAATCTTCTGCTACGCTTCTGGCTTTGATCAGGAATGGTATATGGAGCTTGGATTCAAAGCGACAAAATTATTCACACCTTACGGTCCGGAGCAGGGGAAAGAGGGCTTAATCAAGCTCGAAGAATTGGTGGCGAGCACGCGAGAAGTGATCGGCGATAAAGTTGAATTGATGTTGGATGCTTGGACCGGTTTTGACGTTGAACATACCGTGCGCGTCTGCGAGATCATGAAACCTTACGGCTTGAAGTGGATGGAAGATTATATTCCCCCTGATGATTTTGTGGGGTACGAAACAGTCCGTCAACGCATTCCTTGGCAAACGCTCGCTACGGGAGAACACTGGTATCTACCAACTGTCTTTGCTGCTGCCGCGGGTCGGCGGTTAGTCGACATCTTCCAGCCAGACGTTTTGTGGTGTGGCGGTATCACTGCCGCAGCCAAAATCTGTCACATTGCTGAAGCGAACGGTATCTCTGTGATTACGCACGGCGGAATGAATTATCCCTACGGTCAACATCTGTCATTTGCCATGCCTGCCATCACGTGGGGCGAGCGGTCCGAAGGTATTTCTCCTCCCGGTGTGCCGCTTGAAGAGATGGCCAAGTTGCCCGGTACTTCAGTCATCAAAGATGGTTACCTCGTACCATCGGAGGCCCCCGGTTTCGGTCTTGAAATTGATGAAGCTTGGATAGAGAGTGTCAGTAAATAGAATAACGCAAATTGCTAGGTATTCTAGTTGGTCAAGTTTCTTATTTCGCCCCGATACTTGGCAGGGCGGGTCTTCTAGACCGCTCTAACCTTTTCCATAATTTGTAGGTTGGGCTTCCTAGCCCAACCCTCAAAGTCTCAGCGGAGCGACAGGTAGCAACTTGCGTTAGAATATACAAAGAGGGGAAACATCCTCGGCTATGAATTAGAACAGGTAGATTCATAGAGGAGTATAATTTGACATGATGTATATTGATTTTGTCGAAGCCCTATCCGCGGACGATCTGGCGGCTATAAGGAAAGCCGCCAAAACTGACGTTCACTGTCATGCGTACTTTGGCACACGATTAGAGAATGTGGAACACTGGTTGGGGCACTCACTGATGAAGGCACCTTCCAAAATGAGTGGACTCGATGCGATGATGGAGTACGCAGATGCGGTCCTAACCCCTCACATAAAACATCGCGAAGGTTTTGAGTTCGTCGCAGCGTCAGCGGTAAGCGATGCAATACAGGATGGCGTGGTTGTGTTTGAGATGAGCTTTGACATTCGGATGGCTGCCTACTATCCAGATGGCTTAGCTGGGGTTCGGACGTTTATTGAGGCGTTAGTTGACCGGTATCGGACGCAGATTAATCTACGGCCAGAACTTGGCTTTCCCCGGACGAGTGCCGACAATCCAAGCCTGATGAAGTTAGTGCACCAAGCGATAGAATTCGGTCTGTTTCAGTCAATTGATCTGTATGACCGTCAAGAGGCGTGCGCTCCTGAGGCTGTGAAGCCCTTGTATGCAAAGGCACAAGCTGCGGGAATGAAACTGAAAGCACATGTTGGAGAGTTTAGGGGTGCGGCGGAGATAAAGCGGACTGTCGAAGTCCTCGAATTGGACGAAGTCCAACACGGCATTGGCGCATCGGAATCGATTGAAGCCATGCGCTGGCTCTCCGAGAATCAGATTCAGTTGAATGTGTGCCCAACGAGCAACGTGATGTTGGATGCCGTGTCGGATCTCGCGTCTCATCCCATCCGCGTTTTGTTTGACAACGGTGTGCCGGTGACTATTAATACAGATGATCCGATGATATTCGGTCAAAGCGTCTCAGACGAGTATCGAAATCTCTACCAAGCGGGTATCTTCACCGCTCAAGAGTTGGACGATATTCGGTGTGCGTCACTTGAAGTGCTTGTTTGATTTACTGTGACTTTTGATAGAAACCGAGACAACGTGTTTACGTTGTGGGCGACGAGGCACTTGGCTCCTTGGGCAACTTGAACTGGAATCTATATGGCGTTTTGTCCTGCTTGAAGAACAGGCAAAATTAGGATCACGGCAGTTGACACATAGTTGTCGCTGCGGCAGCTCTATTCTCATGACGTGGAGGAACACGGTGATTAATACCAAGTTAAAAGGCAAAGTCGCCCTGATCACAGGCACCAATCATGGCATTGGTGCTGCAACTGCTCTGGCTCTGGGCACCCAAGGCGTAAAGGTGTTTGCATCATTCTTTCGCCCACCGTGTCAATACAGCGAAACAGAATTGAAGAAAGCCGAGAAGACCGGATTAGGTGGTGATGTTTTCTACCGAGCAATGCAACAAAAGTCTATTGAGCACCTCGTAAATCAGTTTGAAGAAAGGGGCATGAAGATATCTGTCTTAGAAGCCGACCTTGCTGATGCAACAAACATCTCGAAACTTTTCGATGCTTGTGAGAAGGAGCTAGGACCCGTTGATATCTTGATTAACAATCACACCTATTGCGTTCTGGAAACATTTGATCCTGAGCAAAGTTCAAAAGACGGGAGAGGCATTTTTCTACCCACCGCTTCAAGCATCGACGCACACTTTGTTATTAATTCCCGATCGTATATATTGATGATGCAAGCGTATTTGAAGCGATACCTTAAAAACGGACTGAACTGGGGACGCATTGTAAACACCAGTACAGATGCCGCACATTGCCACCCGCTGAACATCAGCTATGCCGCAAGCAAACACGCAATCGAATCTTATAGCCGCTCTGCTGCATGTGAGATGGGAAAATACGGGATAACTGTCAACGTAATCGCTCCCGGACCGATTCAGACGGGCTACATCACACCTGAAGCTGAAAAAGGAATTGCAGAATCTACACCGTTAGGTAGGATTGGCAAACCTGAAGATGTGGCGGAGGTTACTGTTTTCCTCTGTTCTGAGCAAGCCCGTTGGCTCACAGGGCAACTACTCTATGTTGGAGGCGGCTATCGAATGCCTCAATAGGTAGGCGTTCAGCGACTTGAAAATCTTAAGCGATATTTTGACACTTGAGAGGTTGAATCATCTATGATTAAAATTCATGAAGCCAATCGTCGGCACTGGAATAATCAGGCGGCAAGATGGGAGGAACGCTTGAATCGTGATGGACGTTGGCGCAAGTGCCATAAAGAGCCTGAATTGGCATTTGAGGGTGAGACACTTGCCACAATCCGAGAGATGGTGGGTGATCTTCACAACAAGCAAGTGTGCGTAATTGGTAGCGGGGATAACATGGCAGCCTATGCACTTTCAGGATTAGGGGCAGCCGTGACTTCCACAGATATTTCGGAGGAACGATTGAAATTGGCAGCCGATCGTGCAAAAACCCTCGGCGTGTCAATTGATTTTGTTCATTCCGATGCCGCTGCTCTCGGATTTGCAGACGATTCGACCTTTGATCTTGTCTGCTCCACAAATGGCTTTTTCGTGTGGATTGCCGATCTTGGTGCGGTATTTCGTGAGGTTTCGAGAGTCCTGAAGCCAGGAGGCGCATACATTTTCTACGACATTCATCCATTCATGCGTCCATGGAAAGAGCAGGTAACGCCTATTGAAATGGCAAAGCCTTATTGGGACACCGGACCATTTCAAGAGTCCGCGGACGAATCGTACGAGTTTAACTGGACCTTAGCGGATTTGCTTAATCCACTAGTACAAGCAGGGTTGACATTGAAAAAAGTTGTCGAAAGCTCAACACAAGATCCCGGATTTTGGCAGGGAAGCAGTGATGCGTCTGACATCGATGAATCATTACTTGATTGGAAAAGGAATCCCCGTGCTGGATTGCCGGTCTGGCTAACAGTCGCCTGCATCCAAAATTGATTAAGGTACGGTTAGCACACAATAGCAAATTACCCGGGTTACTTTGCGCAAGGAATCCACACAATGATAGAAATACGGGAAGAGCAGCGAGGGGAGTATCAGGAAATCCGTCAGGTTATCGTCGCTGCATTCGGTGGTGACTCCGAAGAACCCGCAGCCAATGTCGTTGAATTGCTTAGAGACAGAAATAAGGCACCGGTTGCGCTCGTGGCAGTCAGTGACAATAAGATTGTTGGCCATATCATGTTTTCGCCGGTTACGATAACACTCGCGCCCAAAGCGTTCTGTGCTGTTGGACTGGCACCCCTATCCGTCCTGCCAGAGTTTCAACGGCAGGGTATTGGCTCTATGTTGGCACGTGAAGGGTTAAAAAAATGTGCGGCGGCCGGATTTGAGGTCGTAGTCGTGTTGGGAAGTCGCTATTACTACCCACGATTCGGTTTCTCCCGTGCTAGCCTTTACGGCTTGGGCAATGAATATGACACTGACGAGCATTTCATGGCAATAGAACTGAAGAATGGCGTTCTTGATAAAGTCGGCGGCACTGTGCAGTATTCACCAGAATTCAAAGAGTGTGGTTGCTGAGAAATCCATCTACAGGATAATCGGTCAATAAAACTGACAAACCAATCTGATGATTTCACAAACAAAGTTGACTTGCTCACCTAAATACAGTATATTGCCTCTGAAAACGACCCAAACAACTCAAGCGGTCGGGCTGGCGTTATCTCGTAGAGACTACATTGGTGCAGGTCTCAGCCGTTACTGATAATTGTTGTATCAGAACCCAGACCAGCAGTTGTCCTTAATAGCACTGAACAGTAGTAAACACTAAATGGTTCTCTCGCTCAGTTCGTATCGAGTAGCGTCGTTGTAAGTTTACCACATCGTGAGAATGAACAAGCCGTTTGTTATATCAGTCAATTCAGTATCGGGCGGTGGAAAGACGGCACTGTCAGCTCTGCTCCACAAGTCATTGCCGGATTCGTCTCTTTTCTGCTTCGACGATTTCGATGATTCAAATATTTATCCTGTTGATTTCTACGATTGGAGCCAACGTGGCGGTGACATCGAAGAATTCGACTGTCCTGGAATGCAAGCGGCGGTCGCAGCTGAAGTTCACCGGGGAACAGCAAAGCAGATTATTTTGGATTTCCCATTCGGTCGTCGCCACTCGCGCTTTTGTGATACCATTGATTTTGCTATTTTTGTTGACACTCCGCTTGATGTCGCCATGGCGCGACGAATTTTGAGAGACTATACAATCAACCACGATGAATCCCCAGAAGGAACTCTGAATCGCCTCCATAACGATATGTCGAACTATTTGGTAAGGGCACGCTATCCATATTTGGATACTTACAAGGACAGGGACCATAGTGATCTCGTTTTGGATGGGTGGCGCAGTCTGGATGATTTGAAGAACGACGTGATAGCGGTGCTAAAATCGAGGAATCTGGTAACCCACGTCACTTAAAAACACAGTTTGCGCTGCGCCCCTTGGCCTTCGGCAACTCCTCGACAAGCCTGGGGCTCACAAACCGGCAAAGCGTTTCCGGAAATGGGGATTAAATCTGTGAAAAACCTAGAGATGAACTCTGAGAGCAGAAGCACTGCACTCTACGACTATCCAGATTACTACGAGCTGGCATTCTCATTTCGTGACATCTCTCACGAAGTAACGTGTTTCGAGCAGTTGTTCGAGAGGTTCGCTAAGGTGCCGGTGAGGCGAGTGCTGGAGTTAGCCTGTGGTCCGAGTCCGCACATTCGGGAATTGTGCCGACGGGGTTACGAGTATCACGGGCTAGATACGAATGAAAATATGCTCGCCGCCGGCCAAAGGAAGGTTACTGAAAGTACATGGACAGCAGAATTTCACAAAGCCTCTATGATAGATTTCAACGTGGACACAACATACCAGTTTGCTTTCGTCGCGCTCGGCTCGCTGTATGCACGGAACACAGAGGAACTGTCTATCCACTTCAGGTCGGTGGCAAGCGTCCTTGAACCTGGTGGGCTTTACATGCTGGACTGGTGCGTACAATTCGGTCAATCCCTCACTTTTTCAGAGACAGGTCAGTCCTGGACAGTGGAGGAGGAAGGGATCGCAGTCGAAGTGAACGTCACATTGAGGGACGTTGATCCCATCGAGCAGATTGTCCAAGAAGTGGCCACTCTAAATGTGACAGACTACGGCCGATCCCTGACGATATCTAGTTCAGACCTACGAAGGGTGATGTATCCACAGGAGTTTCTCTTGCTAACCGACGCTATGGAGGAGTTCAAGTTTCTGGGTTGGTGGAACGATTGGGACTTGAACCAGCCATTATCACAGGTAACAGGTGAGATTAATCGGCCAATCGTACTGCTTCGTCGGGTCTGAGAGGTCTGAACTACTCAGTAGCTAGGAAACCGAACGTCCACATCCGGTAACACCCGGCTGCCACTGCACCGTCCTGCAGCAGCTTGATCTTCGGCAACCCCTACACAAACCGCCTTTTCATAGGCACTGTTGTAGGGCCCAATGTCGAGTATAATAATGCTAGATAATCATTTGTAACATCTTGGGGTGGTATATTGACTGATCACGACAATCTTGAGGAGTTTTCTGATCCAGCCAACTATGATTTGGAGGATGCTAGCGATACAGGTATCGCTTTTTACACTGCCTTAGCACAGGAAACTGGCGATCCTGTACTCGAAATCGCCTGTGGTACGGGTCGTGTCAGCATCCCGATTGCACGATTGGGTTTTTCTGTAACTGGTTTAGATATCGTACCGGGAATGATAGAGCGGGCGCGTAGCAAATCTGTTGGCTTACCTACACGCTGGATCGTGGGCGACGCCCGTACATTTGACCTCGGCGAACAATTTCGACTCATCTTCTTGACTGGCAATGCTTTTCAGGCTTTTTTAACAAACGCCGATCAAGAAGCACTGTTGCAACGTGTGTATGCACATTTACACGACGAGGGATTGTTTGCCTTTGAAACGCGCAACCCGATTTTCCCCCACTCCCAGACTCCAGAGGGGCTATTTGTGCCCCTTGAAACGAATGTGGAAGAACAAGATTGGTCATCCTTTATTGATACAAGTGGGCACGAAGTGCGTGTGTCGAGAACTTACGTATATGACCATGTGGCTCAGATCCATCACTGGACGACCTACAAACGCTGGCACGAAGGTGGGGAGGAACACACCAAGATCACGCGTACTGCGTTGCGCTACATCTTCCCGCAGGAACTTGCAGCACTACTATACTACAATGGCTTCAGCATCGCACAGCAGTATGGTGATTGGAGTCTAGCACCGCTGACCGCTGATAACCCTAGCATCATCTCAGTCTGCCGCAAGCGCGGAGGATTTCAATCGCTTAATCAATGAAACTGACAAATCCAAACGCACCAATCATAAACGGAACTGGTGCCTATACCAACGGATTGGAGGATCGACATGGATAAATACTTGCGTCCCACGGACGTGATGGATTATAACCACCCTGAAGTTCAAGATCTAGCGCGTACTTTAGGAAACGGGATCTCAGAGCAAACGATAATCTCAAAACGCTGCTTTGAGTGGGTACGAGATGAAATCAAGCATAGTGGGGACTTCAAGATGAATCCGACGACCTGCGCTGCGTCCGAGGTATTGCGTTATAAGACAGGATGGTTTTTGCCAAGAGTCATCTGCTGGCTGCGCTCTTAAGGGCAAACCATATACCCGCTGGATTGTGCTACCAACGGCTCACACGAAACGAGAAGACGGCCCCCCTCACACTACACGGTTTGAATGCAGTTCTGCTGCCTGAATTTGGGTGGTACAGAATTGATCCAAGAGGCAACAGAAACGGGGTAAACGCTCAATTCGATCCGCCCAACGAGAAATTAGCCTGGCCGATAGCCGTTGAGGGAGAAAGGAATCTCCGAGACGTGTGGGCAGATCCTCTGCCGACGGTGGTTGCTGTCTTGAGGAGCTACGACACTTGGGAAGGGATTCGTAATCACCTTCCAGACCTGCCCTTCCAGCAAGGAGACTGAACTTTCGTCTCTATATAACACCCAATCGCTGCTGCCGCGCTCACACACCTTTGGCTTTGGGCAAACCGCTTTGCGGGTTCAGCCACTTGAAAACCTTAAGCGATATTTTGATACTTGCGAGGTCGAATCGTCTATGATTAAAATTCATGAAGCCAATCGTCGGCATTGGAATAGTCAAGCACCAACATGGGAGGAACGCTTGAACCGTGATGGTCGTTGGCGCAGATGTCATAAAGAGCCTGAATTGGCATTTGAGGGCGAAACACTTGCCACAATCCGAGAGATGGTAGGCGATCTTCGCAACAAACAGGTGTGTGTAATTGGTAGTGGAGATAACATGGCAGCCTATGCACTTTCAGGATTAGGGGCAGTCGTGACTTCCACAGATATTTCGGAGGAACGATTGAAATTGGCAGCAGATCGTGCAGAAATCCTCGGTGTGTCAATCGATTTTGTTCGTTCCGATGCCGCAGATCTCGGATTCGCAGACGATTCGACCTTTGATCTTGTCTGCTCCACAAATGGCTTTTTCGTGTGGATTGCCGATCCCGGTGCGGTATTTCGTGAGGTTTCAAGAATCCTGAAACCAGGAGGCGCATACGTTTTCTACGACATCCATCCATTCATGCGCCCATGGAAAGAGCAGGTGACGCCCATTGAAATGGCGAAGCCTTATTGGGACACTGGACCGTTTCGAGAGTCAGCGGACGGATCGTACGAGTTTAACTGGACCTTGGCCGATTTGCTTAATCCGCTGGCACAAACTGGATTGACATTGAAAAAAGTTGTCGAAAGTCCAGCGCAAGATCCCGGATTTTGGCAGGGAAGCAGTGATATGTCTAGCACCGATGAATCTTTACTTGATTGGAAAAGGAATCCCCGCGCTGGATTGCCTGTTTGGCTAACAGTCGCTGCCTCCAGAATTGATTGAGGTACGGTCAGAACACAGTGGCAAGTTACCCGGGTTACTTTGCGAAAGGAATCCACACAATGATAGAGATACGGGAAGAACAGCAAGAGGAGTGTCAGGAAATCCATCAGGTTATCGTCGCTGCATTCGGTGGTGACCCCGAAGAACCCGTAGCCGACGTCGTTGAATTGCTTCGAGATAGAAACAAGGCACCGGTTGCGCTTGTGGCAGTCAGGGACAACAAGATTGTCGGTCATATCATGTTTTCACCGGTTACGATAACACTCGCGCCCAAAGCGTTCCGTGCTGTTGGACTGGCACCCCTATCCGTCCTGCCAGAGTTCCAAAGGCAGGGCATTGGCTCTATGTTGGCACGCGAAGGGTTAAAAAAATGTGCGGCGGCAGGATTTGAGATAGCAGTCGTGTTGGGAAGTCGCTACTACTACCCACGATTCGGTTTCTCTCGTGCCAGTTTTTACGGCTTGGGCAATGAATATGACACTGACGAGCATTTCATGGCAATAGAACTGAAGAATGGCGTTCTTGATAAAGTCAGCGGCACCGTGCAGTATTCGCCAGAATTCAAGGAGTGTGGTTGCTGAGAAATCCAGCCACAGGATAATCCGTGAAAACTTATACAAAACGGTAAGATTAGAAATGACCTCGAGCACTAAAACCAACAATACACCCAACGATGGAACCGATTTCGTAAGTGGCATTGATTTAGCCCGGATGTTCTATGTTGAAATCGTTCGCCCACTCATAGAAGGGCGAGCCCACAGTGCAGCGAGGCTAGGGTCAGGGTCGGATGTTCTCGGTTTCGATACCCCTCGATCAACAGACCACGGCTGGGGACCACAATTACACCTTTTTGTGGCAGCCTCTGAGGTAGATG
Organism: Candidatus Poribacteria bacterium; assembly: GCA_965247655.1. Classification (GTDB taxonomy): domain Bacteria; phylum Poribacteria; class WGA-4E; order WGA-4E; family PCPOR2b; genus PCPOR2b. Next base: position 5,368,640 of record OZ252032.1, read on the forward strand.
CCATCCGCACGATTATCGATTCAAACCTACCGGAGGAGTTTCACGGGTGGCCCGTGCGCTTCGGCTGGGATGAGGTCGCCATTCAGCACCATGTGAGCGTTGTATCTCTTGGGGAGTGGCTTGAATTGCATCTGGGATTCGATCCGCAAGTGGATATTACCGTCCAAAACTGGCTTACGACGCCACAACAACTACTGCTAGAAGTAACAGCAGGTGCGGTCTTTCATGATCCGGATGGAGATTTGAAACGGGTTCGCAGTAAACTGGAGTGGTTTCCAAACGATATTTGGCTATGGCTCTTGGCTTGTCAGTGGCGTCGAATTGCTCAAGAAGAGGCGTTCGTTGGTCGCACGGCTGAAATCGGCGATGAACTCGGTTCACGAATCCTGACAGCCCGAATTGTACGCGATCTCATGAGGCTTTGCTTCCTTATAGAGCGGCAATATGCTCCATATAGCAAGTGGCTGGGCAGCGCATTCCGAAATCTCCGCATTGCCTTCAAACTCACCCCGTATCTGGATGCAGCACTCAAGGCTACGGACTACCTTGCTAGAGAAACGGGGCTCTGTTCTGCCTACGAATATGTCGCACGTTGCTACAATCAACTGAACCTCACCCCTCCCGTTGATCCTGAAACCCGCTTGTTTTATAAACGTCCTTTTCGGGTGCTTGGAGGAGATCGATTTGCAGAGGCGTGCTTGGCAGCCATTCAAGATGAGTGGCTGAAAGGACAACCGCTTGTAGGGAGTGTCGATCAGTTTGTGGACAGTACGGATGTCTTGAGCAGCGCACACCGATCTCGGTGTCTTACCAATATCTATGACGACTGAATTCTATTTGTCTAACAAGCTCGTCGCCCAATCGCTTCGTGGTTCGGGTACATTGGAAGTGTGGATTCAGGGTGTACAAACGGGCAAGCTAAGGAGACCGTGAAATTGACAACACCTATTAAGGCCCTTGAACTTTCACGCCGGTTGTTTGAGCAACGCGGACACCCCTTACTCCAGCAACTTGATCTGCTCGATGTATGTGCGGTGGGTTGTTTTGGAGGCACTTCACAGAACGCCAATCTTGATGACGATTGGTCTCGCGATCACATGTGGGGTCCGTACCTCACCTTCGTCTTGAAGGGCGAAGCCTACAATGAACATGAGTCCGCACTAGAAAAAGCTATCGCAAAGATGCCTGATGAAATTGATGGTGTGCACTGGATTGGCTACGATGGGCCCGAGCCACGCAGAACCGGTGTCCAAGAAGCGCATTCACTTCTGCGTTTGATAACAGGTCTTGAGGGTCCCGTAGATAGCGAAGAGGATTGGATTTCGCTCATCGAGCGTAACGGTTTTCTGGGGTGTCGCTGGACCGAACAGCTTTTTGACGCAGGTCAAGGAGCAGTTTTTCATGGGGCATGGTTTGAGGGGATGTGGCGGGACTGGACAAAATTCGTTCCGATAAACGTCAAGTTGGCGTTAATCAGTCGCTCCGTATTTCGAATCTGGAATGCGGGTCCGACCTATAATCTCAAGCGATTAATCGCTCGCAAGGATGCGATAGGAACGCTCCTCTGTACGAGTCGGTTCGTCGATGAGGTAATGGAGTTGGGGTTCACTCTGAGTGACCAGTTCACACCTTCCTTCAAGTGGCGATCTGCCCATTTCCAACGCCTCTCGGTCTTCTCAAAAGAAACCCAGACTGCGATTGCGAGATTAGTTGAAGTAAAAGACGTGGAAGAGATTCTATCCATTGCAAAATCTATCGAGTCTGAAATTAAAAGTGTATTGCGGTCTATGTTCTCTGTCAGATGCGGACAGAGAACCGACTTGTCCATGTATGCACACGCAATCAAAAGAAAGATACGTCACAAGCGAGTGAAAGATATGACGAATCTAGATTGGTGGGTTCATCTCGGATGAACAATAGGAGAATCTGAGAGGGTATAGGAGCAAGATAGAAGAAATAACCCGCGTCACTTAACAACACGGTTTGCGCTGCGGTGCTTAGCACCTTGGCCTTCGGCAACCTAGTTGCACAGGTTTGCAAACCGGCAAACGTTAGCGGCCATGCATCCACACTTGAGCAATAGCCTTTGTTCAACAACCATTACCAACATGAGATTCCCGCCATGATGAATGTTGAAAACATGCGACTAGTAGTCGACGTTCTGGAGTCAACGAAAGCGTGTCCGGCTTTGACGGAGATCGCTGCTCGAAGGTGGTCTCCTGAACCTCATCTCTTTTCCTATGTGAGGAGCAGTGCCACTTTCATCTTCACGTTCTATCAGGGCGAGCAAAAGAGGATTCTCAGACTTCAACACTCGGCGGACACCACTCTCGAACGAATCACCTCTGAACTTGAATTTATCCATCACGTTTTCGAGACTGGAGTCCAAGCTGCCAAAGCGATCCCGTCACGAAATGACCAAATCGTGGAGGTGGTGGACTGGGAGGGGCACACCTTCTACGCAACCGCGTTTGAGTACATGGTCGGGAGACACTGCGAGACTCAAGATCTCACATCTGAAATGTTGTTTCAGTGGGGCAAGACACTTGCGCTCATTCATCTGGCCTCACGCAGTTTTGTGGAACCGGAGGGTTTTGCCATCCCATCTTGGGAAAACGAACTGAATCAATTGGTTAAATACATTCCAGAAGATGAAAGCCGGACGCAAGACGAGCTAAAATGCGTTCGGGAGTGGCTCGGACAGCGGGAGAAGACCTCAAAAAATTATGGCTTGATCCATCGTGACTTGGAATTGGACAACATGAAATGGGATGGTGAGCACTTCCTGGTGTTTGATTTCAACGACCTGATGTACCATTACTTCGCAGCAGATGTCGCATCCTCTCTTGAGGAAATTCTTGGGACCGAAGATGCTGAGAAGAACTCGACGCGGTTCCTTGAGGGATATGAGCGGTCCCTAGACGACCTCGAAATCAACGTAGACGAATTCCCAATGTTCTCCCGAGCCGCCAGACTTCGCAAGTACCTCAAGCTCCTTGCATCGTACTCGGGAACGCGTCCGGAATCTGATTCGGAATGGCTGTCGGGGATGCGCAAGCGACACGAAAGCGTAATGGATTATCTCCGTGAGTCGGTCGCGACTCCATTTAGCTGGCAATGAGCCGCTGTGCACACCTGCTAATCTGTGCATCCACGGCTTCGCCAAGTTAGTTTTCAAAAAGGTTAGTCGTCTTTAGATCTGGAACTGGTATTAGGTGCCATCTAAGAAATGTCATCGTGGAGGACTCTATGAAAGGATTTGAACTATCAGAGCGATTCTTCCGAGAGATTGGGCTTCCTACCATTGAGCAGCAATTGCCTAGGTGTATCCCGAGACTGGCAGTAGGAGTTAGTGAAGGCTCGCAAGCGCACAAGAACGACGACGAGGTGTCTCGTGATCATGGTTGGGGACCGGGATTCACGGTGTGGTTTGCCAAAAACGATTTCGATGATTACGGCGAGCATCTACGGGAAGTACTCGATACGCTGCCCAATGCGTATAACGGATTTCGATGGAAGAATCCACCGGCTAGGACCTGTGGTGTAATCGAAATCGGTAGCTATATAGAATCTGTAGTCGGATTTCCAGAGCCCCCCGAGTCATCTATGGACTGGTTGCGAATACCAGAGTCGTATCTGTTTGAACTAACCCCGAGCAGGCTTTATCACGATGGGCCTGGCATTGTCAGTGCGCACTTCAGAGCGTTCTCCAAATACCCCGATGATGTATGGAAGCAGCGAATGGGGGCTTGTCTTTCCTGGCTCTGGGAGTGGGGACGAAAGCATCTCTTCAGGGCAGAAACTCGAGAAGACTACGTGAGTGCGTCTTGCTATTGGGCGCGATTCGCTGAATACGCAATGAAGGTTGGTTTTCTGATGAGTCAGCGTCATGCACCCTACCACAAATGGTTGTGGACAGAATTTAGAAAGTTGGGTGCTATTGCCGACGAAGTTTCTCCTTTGCTCGAGGAGGGGTTCGAGAAGGTAAATAGTAGACGAGAACTGGTTGACCGCATAGAGATGCTCTATATGGAGAGGCTTCAGAAGTTGGGCTTTTCATTAGAACTCACGGTCCAAGTAGCCGCTAGAAGATTGGCCTATCCGGACAACGAACTACTTCAATATGCTCAGGGTATTCGGGGCACAATTGAAGATCCAGAAATCAAGAAACTACACTTGAGAGAAGAACTTGTCTATCCAGCAACTAAGGCCGCGTGGACGTGGCTACGATAGGGACCCCCTAGTAGTCGGCACCTAAAATCATGCCCCCGGTCCTGGGCCCCTTCGCCCAACCGCTTCGCAGGTTCGGCAATTGGGACAACGCTATGGGAACAGCAAATCAGATTACTAACACCGTAGTTATGGTCGCATTACACAGAGACAGATGAACCCTATATGACACAACTAACCCATGGTCTGAGTCTGCCAAGAAGCTTCTTCGGACAGGCTAGGGCTTCACCCAACCTGTACTTTGGATATGCTATCTGAAAGGTGTCTTTCGATATCAAGTAATAGTTCCATATCCTTGTGTTGCTACCGCTCCTTGGTTTGTAGGGCAACAGTTAATCACTATTTGTGTACGGATAAAACGTTACAAGAAAATGCGACCTACAAAAGTGGTCACCTCTGGCCACTGTCTAAGACGAGGGTAAAAATGAAAAAACTCACACACGCTGCATCTCAGAGCGCGAAGAACTTCATAATGGATCAGGGGAGGGCGTTGGACCAAAAGCGTTTTAAATTTCACTTTGAAGCCGGATCTGCTAATGCCGTCCTTACCGAGCTGGCATCTTATCAAAACGACGATGGGGGTTTTGGCAACAGTCTGGAACCTGACATCAGGACATCGGCTTCATCTGCGATTGCGACCACGGTAGGTTTTCAGGTTCTCAGGGAAATTCGGGCACCTGTGGGGCACGCGCTGGTACGGAAAGGAATCGAGTATTTTGTCGCTACCTACGATGAGTCCCGGCAGGTATGGCCAATCATTCCACCTGAAGTGGCTGAGGCACCTCACGCCCCCTGGTGGAATTACGAGAACAGTGCCGAAAGTTTCGGTCAGTTTCTGGTCAACCCACGTGCTGAGATTGTCGGATATTTGCACGAATTTAGCGATGAAGTGCCGACGAAATTGCTGAAGCCATTAGCCGCGGCCGTTCTGGAGCATCTGGATTCCCTGACCGACGAAATGGAGATGCACAACATCCTCTGTTTCGCAAGGCTCGCGGAAACGGAGGCTCTACCGAATAGGGACAAGGTTTGGGAAAAACTGGCCCAGGCGGCGGCACTTCGTGTCGCCCGGAATGCAGAGCAGCTGACTGGCTATGTTCTCAAGCCCCTGTGGTTGGTTTCCTCTCCGGAATCACCTCTCGCCGCTGGGCTTAAGGACGAAGTGGCGATGAACTTGGACTTTGAGATCGAACAGCAGGGTGAGGACGGCTCTTGGTCTCCGAATTTCTCTTGGGGAGATCAATATCCAGAAACGTGGCGAACAGCCAAGAAAGAATGGCAATCTAGATTCACAGTTGATACCTTGAAAACGTTGAGAGATTTCGGGCGCATCGAATAAGTAGGGCCTTATGCTAGTTAGCTTCCCTTTTTTTATGGGAACTAAAAAAAAGGGAAGCTAAAAAGTCCTCCAGTCTGTTACTATAGATGAACTTGACAATCCATCTAAAACTGGAGGATAACCTTATGATAACCGATTTTGATGACCTCTGTCTATGGACTTATGTCATTGTTGATGACATTCTGATAAAACTCGAACCATTACTCCGACGCCCAGGCCCCCCTCCCCCATGTAGCGATAGTGAGTTAATCACTATGATATTGGTTGCCGAATGTAAGGGGTGGGACATCGAAACACAACTGCTATCCGACTTTAGCCAGCACCCCCATCTGTTCCCTATACTGCCTTGTCAGACCCGACTCAACCGGCGAAGACGCAATTTGGGGACAATCATCAATCGGATTCGACAGATGCTCTTGTCAGACATTGAAGCGGCATCGGAGAAACTGTGTATTATTGATAGTTTGCCGATTCCAGTCATTCAGTTTCATCTGGCACCTTCGTCATCAAATAATTGGTCATGCTATGGTGCCGATTATGGGCGGGTGGAATCGAGGAAACAGACCATTTTCGGCTATAAACTTCATCTGTTAGTCACCGCAAGTGGGGTGATTGTTGATTTTGAACTTGCCCCGGCTTCTGCAACCGATTTATCGGTTGGTTACGAATTGCTCTCTGGACACCAAGATAAGCAAGTGATAGGGGATAAAGCCTATATTAGCAACCAAGTCAAAGACCAATTAGCTCAACTCAACCGTATCGATCTGATAACGGTCCCCCGACGCAACCAGAAACAGCAGATTTCCAGACAAACCAAGCGGTGGATTAACGAAATTAGGCAGAGGGTTGAAACGGTTAATGGTCAATTGAGTGAACAATTTCATATACAAAAGAATCATGCGCATAGTTTCTGGGGGGTATGCACTCGGTTATACTCCAAACTCACCGCTCATACGCTATGCGTTTATCTCAATCAGCTATGCAAAAAAGAGGCGTTTTTACAGATTAAAGAGTTGGCGTTTCCAGTTCATTAGTAACTAGCATAAGGCCCAAGTAGATAAATAGAATGCAGATACGGGTATGATGTTCTTGACACCGCGTGTTCATTCCGCTAAGGCAGCAATTTACGTTGCGTCGCCTGTGCTCTTTTGCCTTCGGTAATCCGCTAAGCGGGTACGGCAATTTGAAAACGCTAGGCCAAACTGTAAAACCCGAAATGTAAACACACTAGTCGATGCTTGGAAATCTCGCCAATCCCCTAGCGCATTCGAGCGGATGGCTGCGCGAAAATGAACGCTCTTACTCGCTATCCCAATTAGACGTTCAGCATTATATCGTATACCGGAGAGGTATATACTACAGCAGATTTCTACCCATCATCGCCATACATCTGCTCAATCGCCGCTTTATGGTTCTCCATAACGACCGATCGTTTGAGTTTGAGCGTCGGCGTCATCTCTCCCGATTTCTCTGAGAATTCCTCCGCCATTAAAGTGAACATCCGAACCCGCTCAAAGTCAGCAAGATCGCTCGAATATTGGTTAATCTCACCCCGAATCAGTCGCTGAATCTCTTGCGTCTGAAGGAGTGCAGCCATGTCCCCTGTCTCAAGCTGCTGTTCTGTTGCGTACTCTTTAATCTCATCAAAATTTGGCACGATAAGCGCAGCAACACTTTTGTGTTGATCGCCGAGAAGCATAATTTCGCTGATGTAGGGACTCTGCTTGAGTTGGTTCTCAATGGGTTGCGGCGCGACGTTTTTCCCGTTGGAGAGAACGAGGATGTTTTTCTTACGGTCTGTTATTGTCAGGAATCCTTCCTCATCAATCTCCCCGATGTCGCCCGTGTGAAACCATCCATCCGTGTCAATAGCTTCCGCTGTATCTGACGGTTTGTTGAAATAGCCCTGCATGATGTGCGGTCCTCGCGACAAAATCTCGCCATCCTCAGCAATTTTCACCTCTACGCCCGGAACGATGGGCCCCACAGTGCCAAACTTCCACCGGTCGGGCTGATTCACGCTGATGACAGGTGAGGTTTCCGTCAGACCATATCCTTCAAGGATGAGGATGCCCGCCGCATGGAAAAACTCCGCAATCGCCTTCGATAAGGGAGCACCGCCGGAGACAAAGAAGCGTAGCCGCCCACCGGTTACCGCCTTAAGTTTTTGGAAAACCAGTTTGTTGGCAATATTCGCTTTCAGCGATAAGATGGGAGATGGCTTCTTCTTCTGTTGGATGGCTTGACTCACCTTAGCGCCGACGCCGACACTCCAGTGGAAAATCTTCTGTTTGACAGCAGAACCTTCTTTGACAGAGCGGATAATTCTTTCGTGCATCCCCTCGTAGAGTCGGGGCACGCTCATCATAATTGTCGGGCGAACCTCCTGCATGTCCTGGCGAATAGTAAACAGGCTTTCAGCATACGCAATCTTCGCGCCACCGCTAAGTGGCAGATAGTGTCCCCCCATCCGTTCAAACACATGCGATAACGGAAGGAAAGAAAGGAAAACGTCATCAGGGTTGATTGTTACAATCCCCGTGGCCGCTTGTACATTCGACATAAAATTGCTGTGGGTCAGCATTGCACCCTTCGGATCGCCTGTCGTCCCGGAGGTATAAATAATCGAGGCGAGGTCATCAGGTTCAATAGCCTCACTGGTTTGCTGGTAAATCTGATCCCCGTTTTCAACCTGCTGCCCAAGCTCGCATACCTGATCGAATGTGCGTACCGAGTCGTCTTGTAGGTCATCAAAAATAATAATATGCTGAAGACTCGTTGGGACATTTGCATCAAAGGCTTTAATTTTCTCCAACTGTCTTTCGCTGGATAGGCAGAGGATCTTTGCTCCCGAATCCCTGACGATATACTCCACCTGTGCGGACGTCAGCGTTGAAAACATTGGCACAGTAACCCCACCGTCGGCAAGTGTCGCTAGGTCTGTTATTGCCCACTCCGGACGGTTTTCTGATAGCAGTGCAACCCGATCTCCTTTCTGCAAGCCGAGTTCGGTCAGCCCTAAGCAGAAGTGTTTGATCTGGTCTGCAAGTGCTGCATAAGAGATGTCCTGATACCCCTTGTCAACTTTGTAAGATAACGCAGGCTTCGAGCCATGTTGCCGGATGGTATTTTGTAGCATTTGGTTGATTGTTATTTTGTCCATGACCAGCCTCCTTATATTCGGATTATCGGAAATATGGGAAAGGTTTTCGTAATTATCCTTCGTCTGTTTCGGTCGCCAAACGAATTTCAACGCTCACGGCACTTGTCAGTCACCTTTTGCGACGATGTGCATTATACCCCCACTTACGAAAAAGGGTCAACTGAAAAACAAAAAATAAGAGCACGTTGGAACGCAGTTGTCATGGGCTCCCCCTCCCATCCTACTCATCACCTTCCACATCATGGGTCACGTACTTGTTGTACCACGCCAACTGACGCTTGAGCATATCCAGCTGATGCCGCGGCTCTCCAATGCTATGACCTTCGCGCGGATATTTGACGAATACCGTCTCAACACCGCCAGCTTTGAGCCCGGCGTAGAATTCCTCCGATTGTGGCAAAGGCACCCGGATATCTTCCTCGCCATGCAGGATGAGGGTTGGGGTTTGAACGCGATCGACATGGCTGATCGGTGATCGCTCACGGTACAATTCTAAACTCTGTGATGGAGAACCGGCGAAGTAGAGCGACATAAAGTTCGGAATATCGGTTTGTGCATAAAAGCTGACCAGATTGATAACGCCACAAACATTACAAGCGGCTTTGAAGCGATCGGTGTGAGTGATAATCCAGCCTGTCATGTAGCCGCCATAGCTTGAACCACCGACGATTAGACGGTCGGGATCGGCAATCCCCCCCTCAATCAGAAAATCGACACCCGTCATGATGTCCTGATAGTCACCGCCACCCCAGTCATTATAGTTCGCCGTGGCGAAGCCGTTTCCGTATCCATCCCCACCGCGGAAGTTAGGAGCAAAGTAAGCAAACCCTTCGCCGCTGAAATAGTGCCATGTCGGTTTGAAACCCAAATCGCGTGAACTACGGGGTCCACCGTGTGGCTCCACAATGAGTGGATAGCTTCTACCCGCTTCATAGCCAACAGGTAAACAGAGCAAACCTTCGATCTCAAGTCCATCCCTGCTTTGCCATTGAATCACCCGCACTTCGCCGAGTGCGAAGTTTTCTAGTTGTGGATTGAGTTTCGTAAGCTGCTTCATCTCCCCTGTGCGGATAGACCCGACCCAAACATCCGTTGGAGCGTAGGGCTCGCTGCGAGTACACAGGAATGTGTCGGCATCATTGGCGATGGAAATCCCGCCAATGACGCAATCATCACGGGTGATTTGACGAATTTCGTCCCCTGCTTTGGAAACGGAATAAAGCGGCCAACGCACCCGATCCATTGCGATGAAGTAGATGGTTTCTCCATCTGGGGACCAGACTGGTGCATCGGCGTTCCGATCGAGCTGGGTGGCGGTCAGGTTTGTTGATGCGCCGCCTGCCGCTGAAATGATGTGAAGATCTTTCTGTCCATACCGTTCTGGGCTGTGTAAGTATGCGATTTGCCCCCCATCCGGCGACCAACGCGGCGAACTTTCACCGCCGGTGTGCGCTGTCAATTTCCGTACGCTCTTGGTTTCGATGTCAACGAGGTGAACAATCCCGTTGAACATCATATCATCTGCATTTGGGGAAGGTGCGGAGACAAAGGCAATCTGCTTCCCATCCGCCGACCACCGCGGCTCGCTGACGTGAAAGTCTCCCGCTGTTAGTCTCTGAGATTTGTCCACATTGACATTCTCATCTGATCCCTCCTCCGGTAAATTAAAGAGCAATTCAGGTTCATCGTCTAGCGTTTCGACCTCAATAACCCACAGGTGCTGCTGCTTGAAGTCATCTACCCCCATGACTATTCGGTCATCCTTGGCTTTCTTCCGCTTCTCATCAGCCTCGCTATCCTGCTCTGTCTTGAGAAATGCGATTTGCTTCCCATCAAATGACCATTGCGGATTTGATGCGCCGTTTTTTGTATGGGTGAGTTGCTTGGCCTCGCCACCTGTGATCGGAATAATCCAGATCTGCGTTTTGTCGCCGCGCCTTGAGACAAAGGCGAGTTGCGTGCTGTCAGGTGCCCATTGCGGATTGCTGTCCCCATTGGGACCGTTCGTCAACTGGAACGGTTCACCACCATCGGTTGAAACCAGCCAGATATGACCTCGGTATTCGCTTTTTTCAGTTTCAAGGACGGGAACAGCGCGGACAAACGCCGCCCATTTACCGTCAGGCGAGATTACTGATCCACTGAGTCCTTTCATCCCGACAATATCCTCCGGTTGAAGTGTCCTCAGTTCTCGACGTTCTTGCGTGTTGTCAGTCATGATATTCTTTGCTCCTACTGCCGGCGGCTTTTAGAGAATAGATGTAGGCAAGTCGGGTCAATTGTGGTAAAATATCTTCTGACCCAGTAATGTGAGTTTCAGCAGGGCGGTATTATCAAACGAAAAGATCGCCCAATACGGGTGAATCCGATGCCCATGATACCCCATTTTTCAGAGATTTTCAAGCCTGTTTCAAAAAGCCTGAGACTCACACCGATAAAGATCTCATCTGAGAATATCAAAAAAGGGGAAGGTGGAGGACACAAACTCCGCCAACAGTTATGAAAAACGCAACTGGAGACGCTCTTTTTGAGCTTGCACAACTAGAAAATGACCAGATTGATCTGGCTAAGGGTGCCCTCCTGATTGCCAAAGATGCCTATGCTGATTTGGACATTGAGATGTATCTACAGCGGTTAAATCAGATGGCTGAAGAACTTCAATCGCAGATTGGTAACGCAGCGGATACGAGTGACCAAATTAACCATCTAAATCGCTACCTATTTGAAGAACAGGGGTTCGCGGGCAGCAGCCAAGAACATTATTACGATGCACGGAACAGCTATCTCAACGAAGTGCTTGAGCGCAAAACTGGCATTCCGATTACACTTTCAATTGTGTATATGGAAATTGGCAAGCGGATTGGGTTGCCGTTGGTGGGAGTCGGTTTCCCCGGACATTTTATCGTCAAGCATCGGGATTTAGAGGCCGTGATCGATCCCTTTGAGAGAGGGCAAATTTTATCGGATGAGGATCTCTCCGAAAGGTTGACGCGGATTTTCCGTGAGTCCATGCCGATGCATCCGCGTTTTTTGCAAGCGGTTACGAATAAGGAGATCCTCGCACGGATGCTGCGGAACCTGAGACAGATCCATTTCAGGAAAGAAGAGCACGAGAAAGCGGTCAATGTCGGCGAGCAGATCACATGGCTTGCCCCTCAATCCGCGCAGGACTATCGAGATCTCGGTTATCTATACTACCAAGTCAACGCCTACGGTAAGTCTCTGGCTGCCTTCAATACTTATCTCCGCTTATCGGATGATCCACCAGATCGGGAGGAAATTTCTAGGAATATCCGTGTCCTGACCCAACAGATTGCTAAACTGAATTAACCCGGCTAAACTTATCCGTTTGAATCTTCACGCGATTTAACCCCTACGCTCCCTCACGAAAGACAAGTAAGGTAGGAACAAGGAGAAACTGCATGGACCGCAAACTCCGTTTTGCCGTGATTGGTGCCGGTGGATTTGCAGAGGTATGTCAGATTCCCGGCTTGCAGCGTCACCCCAACGCTGAGGTTGTCGCACTGTGCCGACGTAACCGCGATCTGTGCGAGCAAACTGCGCTTAAATTTGGTGTTCCAACAGTCTACACAGACTATGCAGATGTGATCGCCGATGACACAATCGATGCAGTAACAATCGTAACACCAAACGTCTTCCACCATCCCATTGCGGTACAGGCACTCCAAGCGGGAAAGCACGTTTTCTGCGAGAAACCCTTAGCAATGAATGCCTCCGAGGCGCGTGAGATGTACGACATTGCCGAAGCCAAGGGTAAGATTCATCATGTCGCGTTCACGTTCCGTTACACGCATTGCCTCTATAAATTGCGTAAAATGCTTAAGAACGGCAAGATTGGCGAACCGCTCTATGTTCGTATTCAAGCTGACGGTTGGAGTGCGCTCCAATCATCGGCAACGGCAGCATGGCGTAACCAAAGAAGCCTTTCTGGCACCGGCATTCTTGGCGATATGGGATCGCACTTTTTTGATGCGATTCGGTGGGTATGTGGCGATATTACACAGGTGTGCGGCGTGTTGCATAACGTGCCGCGCGTTCGTCCGCATAGCAGCACAGGTGAACCGACCCAGATCGATACCGATGATCTTGCTGCCGCTTGGTTCGAGACCAAATCCGGCTTGAAAGGTCAATTTTTCGTCAGTAGTATTACGCCGTCACGTCCGGAAAACAAATATATTGAGGTCGTCGGTGAGGAGGGGGCACTGTTCGCTTACTTAAGCCGTGGCCAAGAGGAGGGCTTACGGTTTCGCCACCGATTGGGAGACAGTCGATCTGCCACCCGAAGCTGCCGAAGGCAAACCGCACGCTTTGGGTCGAATGATGGGGTGTTTCGTTGACGGAATTCTGAATGGACAACTTAATCCGGATCGAGATGCCTCTTTCTTCGATGGCTGGAAGGCACAGTTGGCGATTGATGCTGTCGTCGAATCTGCAGAGCAGAAGAGATGGATTGAGATTGGAAACGGGAAAAATGATTAATGATGTGTGATAGAAGTAGGCTCATTTTTTTCTTGACCGAATGGTGATTTTAGCATACAATTAATAAGGTGACTGATAATATCAAGAAATCTCTAAGTTGTTCGGGTGATTTCTGCGTTTTAACAGTGAGTGCAAGGTTAGGGTATGAGAATTTCACTTTTTCGCGAGGCTTTCTGCGTGAATAGCCGGTGGAGGACAGCTCGACGCTGACTCTGTACATCCTCCTAGTCAGGGACCTATCGCGTGAGTGTCTCTCTATCAACTGGTAAATCGTCTACCACAAAAAAAACAAGCCCGCTTTAGCATCCCATGTAAGATGATACAAAGGGTTACCCAACTGTTGACGCAAACTATTTCTGGAGGTAACAAATGAGTGCCAAAAAAACCTCAGGGGCTTTGATGACCTCGTTGATTGTTCACGGAGTCGCCTTCTTTATCACGGGTATCTACCTCGTTACCCAAACCCAGCAGTTCAAAGATTTAGTCGGTGCCGAAGTTTTAAAGGCAAAGGAACCCCCTAAACCACAAGTTCGTAAACCGGTAATTAAGCCGGTAATTAAGCCAACTGTTCCAACCACAAACACAGTGGTAGTTGAGCAAGTTCAAGTCCAACCCAGAGTGACGACAGCAGCAGTTGTGCGACCAACCTCGGTGCAGCCACAAACCGTTTTGGAATTTGCTAATAAAGTAGTGAAGTTGGATGCTCCCCTTAATCCCAACATTCCGAAAGTGACACGCCCGAATCAGCCTGTGCCGCAAGTCGTGACACATGCTAACCTACCGGTCTCTGATGCGCCAGGGGCGTTGGCATTTTCCGCACCCGTTGCAACGGCTCCAAGTGCCGTACCCGCCAACATCGGTCGTGGGATTGGCGGCATTGTGCAGGTGAAGGTTGCCTTTGCGCGTCCGAAGGGACTCGCTATGGTCGAACATGTCGGTGCCGTTCGCGATGCTTTGAGCGATGTCGTTGAGAACATTAACCTCGGTAACGTTGAGGTGCCTCCATTGCCACGTGGCGAACCCGGTGGGAGTGTTGTTGGTCGTGGTGCTGATATCCGCGGCGTCTTCCGTTTTACGCGTCTCCGTCACAGTCTCGCTGACTGGTGGGCAGATGCCTCCTCGCTGAACGCTTTTACCAAGTGGCTCAATGAACGTACCAAGATCAAGACCGACATGAACGTTGAAGGCGGCGCGTTGAAGCTAAACGACGCTAACCTGATGAAATGTCCATTAGTCTTCATGACGGGACATGACCCGGCACACGTCCGTTCCAAGAACCTGATGGGTCGTCAATATGGCGGTGGCAAGATGGATAGCCGATTTTCCGAGGCAGAAATGACTGCATTGCGGCGATATCTCGTTGAAAAAGGCGGCCTCCTCGTCTTTGACGACTGCGGTATTGACGCGGCGACGCAAGCGATGCCTCGCCTATTCTTGGCACAGATGCGATATGTGATGCCAGAATATCAGGTCCAACGCATCCCAAACGAACATGAAATCTACGATAACTTCTATGAGATGGGTGGTCCACCGACCGGATTCGACATTTTCTGGTGGGGGTCTCGCCCGGGTAGGCGAAACTTCCTTGAAGGCATTTCCGTTGGCGACAAGATTTCGGTCATTTTAGTTCGCCGTGACTACATGTGCGCGATGGAGTCGGTCAGCTTACCAACCCGCTCCGTCAAATACTCTCCCGGCGTCTATCGTTTCATGACCAACGTCGCAATTTATGCCCTGACGCATGGCTCAATTTCGGACTACTCTGGCTATGTGCCAGAAGATAGAATGGCAGCGCGGAAGCTGCCGACCGAAATACCAGAGGCAGCAAAAATTGGGGTACTTGAATAGAATCTTTTGATTCGGACACCTCTCGAATCAAGCAATAAAAAAAGCAGCCATTCATTTGGCTGCTTTTTTTATTGCCTTTCCAGCCAAGAAGGAGATTTGTATGGAAGTATATAAGGCACAGTTAGCCTTTTCAGAAGTACAGTTGCGCCCACTTTATATCGAAGGGTACACCGACCAACTCAGTTACGCACCGGGCGAAGAGATCGGGTTTCATATTTCCACCAGCGCATCGGAGTATTCATTGGAGATTGTGCGCGTCGGTGCAACCCGTGAGTTGGTCTGGAGCGAGAACGAACTCCCCGGATCTGCACATTCAATACCAGAGGATGCATCGTCGCACGGCTGCCGCTGGCCCACGAGTTTCAAGCTGCGTGTACCAGATACATGGCGGAGCGGATACTACGAAGTGTCAATGCGAGCGGAGGATAACGGTGGGGATTTCACGTACAGAAACCGCCGAACCGCTGAAGGAACGATGCACTTCGTTGTGCGGTCTGCACAGCCGGGACGTGACACGAAGATTCTGCTTCAACTGGCGACGAACACTTATAACGCCTACAACAACTGGGGCGGATATAGCGTCTACAGTTATCATGGCCACAGCAACTTACAGGGGCATCGTATTTCTTTCGACCGACCGATGGCGGGACTTTTTAGCAGATGGGAGTCATTCTTTGTGGAATGGGCGGAACAGAATGGCTACACACTCGATTATGCTGCTAACAGCGACCTTGAGTTTCACCCGGAAATTTTGCAGGGATATCGGTTAGTGTTGAGCATCGGTCACGATGAATACTGGTCTGGAGGGATGCGAAACAACCTAGAGGCATTCATCGCTGACGGTGGAAATGCGGCGTTCTTTAGCGGAAATTCGGTCTGTTGGCAAGTCCGCAACGAAGACGAAGGACGCGCCTTGACCTGCTGGAAACAGTGGTACAATACGGATCCTATTTACAAGACAGGCGACTATCGAACCTTGAGTACCCTGTGGAGTCATTACCTCGTCGGTCGGCCTGAAAACGAATTGACTGGCGTCGGTTTTCTCCACGGCGGCTACCACCTCAGCCACGGTCAGTTCATGGATGGTTCAGGTGAATACACAGTGCATCGCCCGGATCATTGGATTTTTGAAGGGACAGATCTCAAACAGGAAGATACCTTCGGCGGTAAGCACACCATCGTGGGCTACGAGTGCGACGGCTGCGAGCTGAAAATTGTGGATGGGCTTCCCGTCCCAACACATCGGGATGGCACTCCCGATAGCTTCCTCATTCTTTGCACTGCCCCGGTACGTTGGCATCCAGACGACTGTGAGTGGTACGAACGTTGGGATAGAGGTCACACCGGCACCGCGACGATGGGGATTTATACCCGTGGGGGAACCGTTTTCACCGCTGCTACAACCGATTGGGCACATGGACTGCAAGGCGGTGATCCGGTTGTGGAGCGCATCACACAAAATGTGCTTGATCGGTTGTCCCGTTAAACCGAATCAGGATTAAAGTCTCCCCCGATGCCCTCGCTCAACGGCTTCGCACAGTTCCATCGTCTTCACCGCCTCCTCCAGCGGACTCCAAGGAGTGGTGTCGTTCAGGATGCAGTCGGCGAAATGGCGAGTTTCATTGAAGTCGGGTCCACCAACAGCATCGAGGTCGAGCGGTTCCTCACATAGCACCCCGTCTAAGTAAAGAGTGATTTCCGGTGTGCGTGTCAAGTCGAGGTACGCCGACATATCTTCGGTGTGGACCTCCGCTGACTGAATTCGGTAGCCGACCCCGTAGTGGCTCATCATTGTTCCGTGACAACCGTTGTCAAAGGCGATGACAGCGTTGTAGCGAGGTGTGCCTTCCCGCTTGCCGTGCCACGAATGACCGTATACCTCTACAGCGGTTGCTGCTTCAGTTGGTGTGCGTCCTGCCATCCAACGCAGCAGATCGACATGGTGAATTGCATCGCAGATAATCTCCGGTGGTGCAACCTCCCGGAGGCCCGGACGTTGCAACCCCGATGGCGGTTTATGATAATTTGCCGCGACCTGCACCGCTCCGCCACGCTCTTGCAGTAATTTGCGTACCGCCAACACCTCTGGCTTGTAACGGCGATTGACGGACAGAATCGCTTTGCCCTTACTCTTGCGGGCAGCGTCAAGCATCTGCTGTGTTTCTCCGACGTTCATTCCGGGTGATTTTTCGACCGACGTATGCAGATCACGCCCCAAACATTCTACCACAATCGGCAGCAGATGGCCGGGCATGGTAACGACGTAGACAATATCTAGGTCGACCTGATCCAGCATCTCGCGGTAATCGCTGAACGCCAATTCGGGTTTATGGGTGAGCTTTGCCTGCTCCAACCGTTGGTCATCAAGCTCCGCGACTGAGATGAGTGCCATCCGGGGTTCATCTTTAATCATCGCAAAGTGCCCCTGCGCGTGCCCACCACAGCCAATAACACCCACTTTCAGATCCGCCATTGTACAAATCCCTCCTCTGTTGCTAAATTTTATCCAACGTGAATTTCCATAGGGCTGCTAATCATAGCTTTGAGCCCCTGATCACCGGTCTGTTCCGCGAGTGCCAACGCAGTTTGGAAATCCTGCGCCGCTTCCGAGACACGACCTAGATTGGTCGTCGCACAGAAACCTCTCTTCATCAAGCGTCTCCATCCATTCGTGTCGATCCACGGAATAATCGCCTTTGCCATCTTTGTACTGAAAAATTCTCTCCAAAAGCGCGTGAACCTCTGGATTCAGACGACGGAGTTTATTCATCTCAGCTTCTAGCAGATCTCGTATGTTCATCTTCAGCGATCTCCTCTAACCATGCGTAAGGGTTTTCAACACGAACGCGAAGTTGCGAATGGAAGCGTTTCGCCCTTCTAAGCATCCGATCGTCTGTAGTTAGAAGGATATCCGTTCCACTGTTTTCGGCACAGGCAATATGCAAAGCATCCAACCACTTAAATCCCAACGATTTAAGTTGTGTGCATCGCATTTATTCCGACGCACCAACCGAGACATTTTGATGTGCAAGACTTAGTAAGGCTTCCATATCATCGCGTAGTGTTGCATCAGGGGTTTTGCTGATTTCATTCACTAGAACCGTGCTAGTAGCCCACTGCCAGTCACTTGTGAAAAACCGAGCGAGAATTGTCTGAACGGCTTCAGTGTCACGGCGAATCCGCGCTTGCGTCTGATCATTAAAAAGACGATTCAAACAACAAGTATCAAGATATATTTTCCAGATTTGAAGAAGAGTTTGCACATGCTTTACTCTATTGGACAGACCTGTTTTTGTGGATTTGGTATCCCTCCGTACCTACCTGTCCATCTGTAGGCACCGCTGAGAGTTTAGAGACCCCCATTATTAATTCTACTCCTTAAGAAGCGCATGACAACTGCCCCCACCTCCGTTTTGGGAGCGAGAGGCAATCGCCGATACGCGTTAGACGTTACTCACCTTCAAAATAGAGGGGCGATGGTATTCACCACTCCTCCTAGTATTGATAGTGAGATTCTTTGGACATGCTCAAGCATGTCATTTATAGATTGAACTTAAAAGAAAAACGGATTTGACCACGCTTTCTTGCCGGTCTCATCGGTAATCTCGACGCGGACGTACTTGACGCTGTTCGGCACTTCATATGTTGCCTCGGTCAGGGCTTCCCCTTCGGGGGCGACAATGCGTTTTCCACGACTACGCTGGGCTTTGAACACGATGGATTGTGCCGGTGAACATTTGACGGAAACGCTCCGTTTCTCTTCACCTTCGTCCATCACGTCCAGATCAATTAGCTCCGGTCCGAGGGTTGAATAGAAAGCTCCGGTGCGAAACCCTGTCATAATAGCATCGGTGGTGAGTTCAGTAGCCTTCACCATGACCCATCCGTGAAAACAGTCGTGTTCCGTGCCGTGTGCGTCGTCGGAAGCGATGCCGAAGACGGGACGACCTGCCTTGTCCAATAAATCGTCCCAAGCCTGCTCAGAAAAGCCCTTGCCGATGCCCATGCAGGTGTCGTTGTAAACTTCAACCGCGAAGTATCCATTCAGTGGCAGATAGTCCAAAAGCGTATGTCCACACCAGTAGGGGTGGCAGAGCACCGCCGCGCCCCCTTGCCGGTTTATCTCTTCGATGACGGCGTTGGGATGCAATTCGGCGCAGTTGATGCGCTCATGGAGGTTTATACCGACGATATGATATGTGTCACCGCCATAGGGATTGCTGGGGTGGACCTCACTGCCAGAGATTGCCAAGAAGCCGTCCCTGCTGTGGGCGGAAACATCGTTGACCTTTCGATGATCGGTCAGCACTAAGAAATCGTAGCCTGCTTCACGATAAGCTGCGAAGCGGTCTGCCATCGGCAGCCTGCCGTCCGACTCGGTGCTATGGCTGTGGGTATTGCCGCGATACCACTGCCCGGACTGTTTGAAGGGGTTAACGTTTGACATAAAAAATCTCCTTGTTGGTTTCGACAGTTTCGGTTGGGTACTTGTATTTTAACGCAAGTTGCTAGTTGAAAAACACCGTTAAAAAATTCTCGGAATTTTCATAGTTTTCATAGTTTTCTCAAGTATTGGATAAAGATAAAAAAGCGGGGAACCCGCGCTACGACCCGTTTCTGTACAATTTATACGGGAAGGCTACTCGGACATACTATGAAATCCACGTCGTTTCCTATTTCTGACGATTGGCTGATTAAAGTGGCAGCTTACGTTATTTTAACACACTGCTTTCAAAACGAAAATGGAAAAACGATTCAAAACCGCCGAAAAAAAAGATTTACGATCGGGGTGCAGTCGTGTAAAATATAATTAAGGAGAATTGGTATAAATGAAGACGATTATTATCGGTGCCGGACGTGGCAGACGACTTATGCCTTTAACAGAAGATACACCTAAGTGCTTTGCAGCGGTTAAAGGAAAACGCATCCTCGATTGGATACTCGAAGCGTGGCGTGCAGCAGATGTGGGGGATATTGTCTTCGTCGGTGGGTATCAGATTCAACGCATCCAGCACGATTACCCTGCCTTCCGTTTTTACCACAACACAGATTGGCAGCAGAATAATATCTTAGCCTCGCTTTTTCGCGCCGCAGCCGAAATGAATGAGCCGTTTGCCTGCACCTATGCGGACATTATCTATCGCCCTTGGGTGACACAGACGTTGATGGATACCCCTTACGACATCACGCTCGTCGTCGATACCGCTTGGCGAGAGCGTTACGCTGCGCGTACACTTCACCCCGAAGATGATGGTGAAAAAATCCTCGCAGACGGAGCGCGCGTCACAAGAATCAGCCGTGATATAGCACCCGAAGACGCGCACGGGGAGTATATCGGCGTTGCAAAATTTAGCGAGCGCGGGGCGGTTCTCCTACGGGACCATTTCCACCGGGTTTGTCATGAATATGACGGCACACCTTTTCAAGGGGCAGCCTCTGTGCAGAAAGCGTATCTAATTCAACTCTTTCAGGAGATGGTTGAGCAGGGCGTGGAAATCCACAAGGTGGATATTACAGGTGGGTATTACGAGATTGATACCACGCAGGATTATGAGATTGCGAATGAAGTTTGGTAGGGATAAAAAATGGCTCAACGCAAAGCACCCCCGGATTCGGCAAGAACCGTCCCTGTTCAAAAGCCCTTTGTTCGGTTAGATGATATCGGTAATACCGGTCTTATCTTAGGAATAATAATTGGGGTGCTCATCTTCGGCAGTATTATTGTCTTTATTGTGTTTTTTGAAGACGATGTTTCTCTTCCCAACGATGCTCTTCCCCTAGGTGTGTCCCTTTTTATTGCAGGGGTTCCATCTGTCGGATTTGGGGTGGCGAGTTACGCGCTCGTGCGGCGAAAATATGGACTGCAGTGGTCTGCAATCGGACTAACATTCGACAACTGGCGACGCGGTTTGCTCTGGGTACTAGCACTGCTCCCTATGGCATTGCTCGCCTGTTGGTTGGAAGATCAGGGATGGCGGTGGCTGCTTTATCGGCATTCGATTCCGATTTTGAGCCCGTGGCATAGTCCATTAGAATCAATTTCTCTGTGGAGAGAGGATTACGGTATTCTCGGGCATTGTGCAGCAGTGATTGTCGCTATTTTCGTTGTGATTAGTCAAGGCGTCTTCTTTTGGGGACTCGGATATAACGCTATAGAGCGCGAACATTCATCAGTCTTATCCGGAATTTTTAACGTAGCGTTCGCGCTCCTATTAGCATACTTGGTGGGATTTCCCTTTCTCCTACCTCTCCCATTTGTATCTGCGTGCGTCATCACCTTTGCATTTACACGCACACGTACTCTACTCACGCCGTTAACAATGACAATCGGGGTTTTCGTGTTTTTTCAATGCGTCGTTCAGCCAACATGGTATGCCGTTAATCGATTTACGATACACGGGAATTGTATATGTGCTGACGACGGCACCCCTTTAGATAACGGGATTGTCACGTATGGTGGCAACGATTACAAAAATGTAACGGTGGTTAAATGGGAGGGGGGGCAGCGAGAGGGTGAGACAACGGCTACGTCGTCAGGTGCGTACACATTTCAAAATGTATTGCCACGCGGATATAATATTGCACTCACTGTAACGTCTACGCACTACCATTGGCATGGAACAGAATCGTTTCCCCCTCTTAAAAAATGTACCTATTCCCATACCGAATTACTCCGTGGGGTCAAAAATGCGCCAAAAAACGTGGAGAGGAATTTTGGCTTGGAGCCTGACACGGTTGAGACGCCTTGAATTCAAATTAGCTTTACCAAATCCGAATTGGATGTTGGCATTTGTGAGAAGAATTAGAACAGGAGGGTCCTTATGCAAATTCTTAATCTCGAATCAGGAACGCCTTTCCAGATGGGCAAGGGAAAAAATTGGCGGGTCGTCCATCCCGATATGGGGGCGACACAGATAACCCTTAACCACGGACAACATGCGCCCGGTCAGGAGTTCACGCAACATCTTCACGACGAATCGGAGGATATGATTGTGGTGCTTGAGGGTGGCGGTCATATCCGGCAGGGAGCGGTTTACACGCCAATTATTGCGGGCGATGGAATCTTTGTCCCAGCGCGTGAGGTTCACGGCACTGTCAATACGACAGATCAACCGGCACGACTTATAAGTTTCCAATCCCCGCCGGATATGGCACTGTACCGTGGCGAACGGGATCACCCCAACGATTCACCGAAACCGGAACTGGGGCACCGAAGCGGTGTACAAGTGATTTCGATGGCAAAAGCGGGGCCTGTGTTCGGTAAATCGGGAGATTGGCGTAGTGTTGTTTCACCCCAGAAGGGGAGTCAACATCTGTCGCTCGATTACGTCCAACTCAATATCGGCGAAGCGTTCACGCATAAACCCATCGGCGCAGAATCAATTTATGTGCTGATTGGTGGAGGCGCAACGGTACAGACGAATGGAGAAACATCAACGCTTGGCTTGAGAGATGTACTCTTTCTCAGTCCTGAAGATACCTTCTCGTTATCACAGGCTGGCAGTGAACCGACCACACTGCTTCATTGTTGGGCGTTAGCAAAATAGGCAATCAAAGAATGGAAATAGGGGAACAGATTCATAATTTTGAGATAAATTTGCCTCAACGTCTATCAAACTCATCCAATCACGTTTCATGTTTCACGTTTCATGTATGGAGGCATATTACAGGTCAGCTACCCCGCCCTGAAGGACGGGGCTTGTTGCCCGTCCCGGGACTTACAGGGTTTTCGGTCTCGGCTCGTAACTTTACACACCCGCCACCGTCCCGAGCAGCTCGGGATTAGAAGCAGCCACAGCGTGTCGGGGACAGCACCGTTTCAACTTCCGGGCGAAACCTCAGACAAACAACGTCCCGATCCTATCGGGAGGAGCGAAAAACGAGCGTTTTTCCTAAGTCATCGAGTTACGAGAGAATTATACCCTATCAACACTTTTTAATCAACAAAAAGGAGGCACAGTGGAGACCCCGCTCTAAAGAACGGGGTCTCCACTGCGAAGATTTTGATGAAAGAAGAAACTGGTGATCTGGCGATTAGCCGACAAGGCAGTCAGGTTATCGCGAAAAACAATCTATTCCAAATCAATTTTGATCTTTCCGAGGGAACCTGGAACTACACCGATAAAACGGGTTATAGCATCATCAGGAACGCGTATACGAAGATTATTTTGCAAGATGGGACAGTCCTAACAACACTGGATCCGGGAAGTTCAGAGTTTATTACAAGTCCTGCCACCGAAGATGAATCTGGCGTTTACCAACCAATTACATTTGCGCACCAACCCGAAGGGCATGGGGTGCGGACCCATCTCTATCTGAAATGTTATCCCAGAAAGCCTTATGTTGTATTGACCGTCGGCGTAAAAAACACGCACGAGGCACCAATTACCTTAGAACAGATTTCCACCATTGACGTCTCCCCTCACAACGGTAAAGCCAAAGGCGGTGTTTATTTAGGAGGTGCACCATCGGGCTATCATACTTTTCTAGACATGAATACACCGATGACATCTGGACTTAAAGAGATCCACGACGGGTTTCGCATCAACGAAGAGGCTTCGACCACCTCCTGTTACAACGGAGTTCTCTATGACACGGAGAGCAAGCGATCTCTCGTCTTCGGCTTTTTGAGTTTTCAAAAATGGTGGTCTGCTGTCCAAATGGGATATGATGGAGGCACGCAACAGGGTAAGGAAGAAAACCACGGCGTGAATCACTGGGCTCTCTACCATAAGTGTGAAAACCATATCTGCCGTCAAGGTGAGGAGGTATACGCTGAGTCTGTTTACTTGAATTTCGCGCATCAGGGGCGGGCGGCATACCATGATTACGCCGAGATGGTCGGACGCCGTGTGAAACCAAAATCGCTAAATCGTGTTTTCTCAGGTTGGTGTGCTCAGGATAGTGAGGACAGGACGATAAGTGCCGCGCAAATTTCCGAACAGATTGAACAGATTACCAAAGACCGATTATCTGACCCATCAATTCCCGGCGGATTTGAGTACATCCAGATTGGAAAGGGTTGGGAAGCATCAATCGGCAGCTATCAAGCGGATGTGCAGAAGTTTCCAAGTGGGATGAAATCGGTTGCTGACCAGATTCATGCCAAAGGACTAAAAGCCGGCATCCGATTTACGCCGTTTTGCGTGGAGGCTAGCTCCGAACTCTTGAGAACGCGCTCAGGGTATTTCCTCCAAGAGCGTGGCACAAAGAAGCCTGCCTCCATCGTTTTGCCGGAAGATGGGAGGGAGGTTGCCGTACTCGATGTATCGCAACCGGGGACGCAGGCGCATATTCGTGAAAATATCCGGAAATTGATTGATGAGTGGGGATACGATCTGGTCAAAGCGGATTTACTCGCATACGCAATAGGACCGCTGACAGAACTGAACAACTTTGTGGCACACAACTCATCGCTTACTGCTGTTGAACTGTATCGCCTCGGGGTTCAGTTACTAAATCAGATTATTGATGACAATGAAAAAGAGGTTGTGCTTGCAGCGTGTAATACATGCCGGGGACCAAGTATCGGAGACTTTGTGCTGAACGAAACATCTTCAGGTTATGGCGGCTACATCGGCGAAGGGTCTTGGGAGAGTCCGCAAGGGTTAAAACCGATTGTCAATACCCACGCGGCACATCTTCCGATGTATGGCAACGCATGGACAAATGAGTTTGGCACCCTAAGCATCAACGAACCACTCCCTCTGAATGAAGCACTTATTGCAATGACAATGGCAGGAATGAGTGGCGGGGTTGTCACTTGCGGTGATGATTTCACGACACTCAAGCCGGAGCGAGCGGAATTGCTCGCCAAGATTTTTCCGCTAACTGGTGATTCCGCAATACCTGTTGATCTTTATGAAAACAAATTCCCGCAAATCTGGAATCTACCGGTGATATCTCCCTACGAATCCTACAATGTCGTTGGGGTTTTTAACTGGACGAATATAAAGGCAGATGTCGATTTGGCTTTGGATTCGCTCGGTTTAAATCGCTCTCAATATTATCTTGTGCACGATTTCTGGAACCGTGAATTCCTCGGCAATGTTCGAGAGCGGGTAGCTCTGTTCGATATTCCACCCCGCTCTGTCAAGCTACTGTGTCTACGCGCTGAACAGAAGGTCCCCCAACTACTCGCTACAGATACTCACCTTACGCAAGGTAGCGTGGATGTCTTGTCCGCCGGCTGGGATAAGCGAAGCCAGAGTTTTTTAGCGGTCTGCAAGCCCCCTAGGCGCAGCAAAGCAACATTGTTCCTTCATGTACCTGAAGGTTACGCCCCTGCCACAATCGCGTGTTACGGTGCCGACTACCGCTTTCGTTGGGACAGACAGATCTATGAATTTGAATTCAATTCAAGCACAGCACTCGTACAGGTCAGCGTTCAATTTTCCAAGACATCGGGGTAAAACGACGCTGTACACCCCGATAGAATCAGGAGATTTCGCTGCGCTCAACACGATACAAAAGGAGGGATTGTCAACTACCCCGCCCTGAAGGACGGGGCCCCCGACAAGTCGGGATACAAGCACTTGTGATACCGTCCACGGGGGCTTACAGGTTTCGCGCTTCCTTCTCTTTCGAGGGTTTCAGAGCCGTTAGTTACCGGCGTCCCTCCACGCAGGGCAGCAGCTGCCCGATTACCAATGTTGATTGCTGCGTTGTGGTCACGGTCAATTATCAACCCACAATCGGGGCAGTAATGGACACGGACAGACAACGACTTCTTTACAACCGAACCACACCCTGAGCATTCCTGAGACGTGCCTTGAGGCTTAACTTGCAACAGATGCTTACCAGCTTTTGCAGCTTTGCTTTGCAGTGTTAAGCGAAAATTACCCCATGCAGCATCAGATATGCTTTTAGAAAGATAGTGGTTTTGAACCATGTTAGTGATTTTCAAGACCTCAACAGCTACCGCGTCACACTGGGTAAAAAGTTGGTGTGCGGTCTTGTAGTGGAAGTCACGGCGTTGGTTGACAATATGCTCGTGTATCTTGGCAACCCGTTCCCGTTGGTTACTATAGCGTCTGCTCCCCTTCTGCCTTTTGGATAACCGACCTTGTGCTTGGCTCAACTTGTGTTCTGATTGACGAAAGTGGCGAGGATTGGCAACCTTATCCCCATTGGAAGTGGTTAGAAACGATGCCAAACCGACGTCAATCCCTGTAATCGTTTGGATAGATGCTTCGGGAATCTCAGGTACATCAGGGAGCTGGACAGTAATATTTGCATACCAGCCACTGGCTTTCCGTTGTATGGTCAGATTCTTAATTTTGCCATTGGGAAGCGCGCGGTGATAACAAATGGCAACATGCCCAATCTTGGGCACAACTATCCGAGCCATCCGTTTACGGATATTGCGAATCAACCGTTTAGATAGGTGGCTAAAGGTCATTGAGCGGTATCGGCCTTCACCTTTGAAGCGTGGGAACCCGGGTGCTTCACCTTTTTCGACACGGACAAAGAACGCTTGATAGGCTTTGTCCAAACGGCGTAAAGTGTCCTGCAAAACATCACAGTGCTTGGTTTGCCAGAATTGAGAGACATTGCGAAGTGTGGTCAAATAGGCAGCTTGCGTTCTGTAAGTGATATTTTCCTTGTGCTTGTCGTAGGCTTGCTTTTTCATATCAAGTGCTTGGTTATAAAGCGTACGACACGCATCAAGCCAAACTTCAAGTGCCTTGCGTTGTTTCATCGTCGGATAAATGCGATATTGATATGTTGTTTTCATGGGATTCGGTTTTCTGGATTTCAATCCGGTACTAACGGAGGTGGGAAGCAGCCCGATGGGATCGGGACGTAGTACCTTCCCACGAAAGCCAACTATAGTATACCATAAAGCCTTTAACAATACATGGAAAAGGAGCGCAGTTTCCTCCCCTCCCTAAAGGGAAGGGATCTCCACTGCGAAGATTTGATGAACTATTCTCAAGTATTAAAGGAACTTGAAGGTCTCGTCAATGAGACCTACGGTTTATGGGATCATAACCGTGTTGGATTCCAATGGCGGCACTACACATGGAACCACACGATGCGGGTCCGCGCCATGAGCATGGAACTTGGCAGGCGCGAGGGTGGCGACGTCACCAAGCTCGAAGTCGCGGGAACCCTGCACGATATCACCAAGCGGTATGATGGTGAAATTTTGTCGGATGAAAACGGCAAGCGGGTCGTTAATCATGACGGACTCTGGCTGAATGAACAACTCACGCCGAGTCGAGAGAATCTCGTCACCCGGCTTTATGACGAAAACAATCTTGGCGGCACGGTTCACCACGAGTCAGGAGCAGTTGTCACCGAGAAGATACTGGCGATGTATGATTTCGATCAGGATTTTGTTGACGCGGTCCGTGCCATTGTGTTAGCACACCTGAAACCGATGAACCTCACCGAGGATCGGTATGATTTCCTCTACGGAAACGTCGAAAATCAGATTCTCTATGACGCTGACACAATGGATCCAAATGTCGGCTATACCGCATTTTTCCGCAACGTCCACATCCACAGCTATTCCGCTATCCGGCGCAACGGCAAGTTCGATCTTGAGGAGTATGTCCAGAGTCTACCTCGCTGGGTCAATTCCAAGCAGGCTTTCGTCGAACATTTATTGACAGAATCGGCGAAGGAGATCGGGCAGGCACGACAGGATCGAAACCGGGAGTTGGCGGATCAGATCGCAGCGGAAGCAGGAGATATGGAGACGAATCGAAAATACGGGCTGCTCGGCGTCATTGAATACTTCGTCAGCGACACCGAAGATCCGCACTTTATGAACCAATTGGCGTATCTCAAGGAGCATTGGATCCCGGAGCGGCAGAAACAACTCGCTGAGGAAGAAACCACGGAGGCGGCTCGGGATCGTGCGAGTGAGGCGTTGGATCGGGTGATTGATTTCACTAATACGCTTGAGCGGGAGTATCAGGGGGAAATTTGAGGTAGACAGGCGAGAAGATATGTTTTGATAGGAACGACGATATTCTGTACAACTGAGGGATTGGGGCAACCTAATCCCTCAATTTCTCAAACCCTATAGACGCCGCCCCGATAGATTGGGATTTCGCTGCGCTCAACTTCACTCTTCAACCAACTCTCTTCCGGCAAACCCGGCATCAATCTCGTGCCAGTATAAGATTGCTTCTTCCCCAGCCCTCCAGCAGAGGTAGACTTCCCTACCCTCGCGAAGGTGAGGGAAGTCAATTAACCCCGGATTTATATCTTTTATCGTGCATCCATAGGACTGAATTTCTTCAATAGCGTCCCGGAACTTTCCTGTTAATCCGAGAAACTGCGGTGTTTTTCGATGCCCACCGTTGTGACGAATGACCTCAAAGAGCGGAGTCAATTCTGCCCCAAGTTGTTCTAACTCCACCCGAAATTCCCTCAATTCTGACAATCTCTGTTCTAGCGTAGGGATCAGCCGGTTCGCTTCTTCTACAGTAAAATATCTCTTTTGTCGCATTGTTCACCCAACCTTTATTCTATGATAAGTTTTGATGCTGTCCGCTAATAACGATTTACAGAAGTGTAACCCATATCCGATAAAATGTCAAAAGAGTTAATTGGATGTAGAAATTCACAAAATAATTTGGAGGCTTTTACCAGTGCGTATTAGCAGTTATCTGTTCCGCCCCCGATGGATCGGGAGGCAAACACCTGTCCGTTTTTGCACACTCGTTGGCTCTTTTTTTCTATTTGGAGTTAGCGTTATTCTGATGTTAGTTTTTTGCGGAGCAGCATCAGCCGACGAAGACTCGTCAGATGTGAAACCTTACGGAATCGATCGGCGGATCCCGTGGGAGACATCCCGCGTCGTGGGTGCACCTGATGCCACCGATGATCTCTCAATCTTAGGACGCGAACCGGGGCGGTTTGTGGAGGCAGGAAAAGTAATCTTCAACGGGAAGGGTTCCTGCTATTCATGCCACACACTAAATCCTTCGGCACTGCCGGGAAGGGGACCGGATCTCACCGATATTGGGGCGCACGCTGCAACCCGAAAACCGGGGATGGGGGCAAAGGCGTATCTGATCGAATCCCTCTATGACCCAGCCATATTCCTCGTCCATGGGTACGGTAGGATTATGACGCCGGCGTGGAAACCCCCAATCAGTCTGTCAAATTTAGAGATTGAAACAGTCATCGCATTCCTTCAGAGTCAGGGAGGAGAAGTGAATCTAGCACCGTTTGAACCACCGGTTGATATACAAACCGTTGCAAGGGAGATGGAGGCACGTCCACTTATCCATGTCGCAGACGCCGAACGAGGGGCGGATGTATTTGTCAATGTCGTAAAATGTATTGCATGTCACGATGTTGATAGAGTTGAGAAGCCGGAGGATCAAATCCTCGACGATGGGGTTGAGGTCTTTCCGGGTCCTGACCTAACGGGCATTGCAGCATTAAATAGCATCGGTTATATCGAAGAATCAATTTTGAAACCGAACGCCGAGATTGTGCGCGGATACGGTGTGGCATCCGTTGCAACCGGCGGCGTGGTTCTTCAGGGGACGCTTATCTCACAGGATAATGAAAAAATCGTTCTGCATATCGAAGGATCGACGGAGCCAACGGAAAGGACGCTCCTTTTGAGCGAGACTGATCCTGAACCCATTGAAGTGTTGACGGATTTGGCAGAGAAAGGGTATTTTTGGATTCAGGTGACGCCCGCCAATTCGGAACCGATTCGCGGAGATTTCGTCCGAGAGGATGAAGAGACGGTTACGCTCAAGGTTGAAACTTCCCCCGAAGGGATGCAAACGGTATCAAAATCAAATTTGAAGACCTACGTAACTGTCACCTTATTTGACAGCGAGTCGGTTGTTGGTACGTCAGTCTCTGAAAACGAGAACCAAATTGTCTTAGAGGTTAGCGGTGTGGAACGAACCATAGATAAATTCGATATTGACGAGGGTCCAACCTACAGCCGCGCTTTCGGGAAGCGAATCAATGTGAAATCCGCGATGCCGGATAACTATGCACAACTCCTATCGGTTGATGACCACTACAACCTGCTCGCATTCCTATCAACGCTGACCGGCAAAACGTCAGGGTCAGAGTCCGGACCGACTTTATCACTCCGCCCCAAACAGACATTCACTAAATTTCCATTAGATCAACCGGTGTATATTGAGCCTGAGCCGGGCACTGACCAACTGCTTGTCATCGAACTAGGGGGTAAGATTCGTCGTTTCAAAGACGATACGGAGGCAGAAAACGCCGAATTTCTGATTAATACTGGGCGCGAGACTTACGGCTTGACATTCCATCCAAATTACGAAGAAAACGGCTATCTCTATGTTGTCAGCAATGGACCGATAGGAGGGAAAGTTACTGAGACCAAAAACTATGTTTCGCGCTTTACGGTGGAGCGTCAGTCCCCGTATCGCTGTGATCCGAACTCCGAGCTGATTATCCTAGAGTGGCAATCGAACAATCACAACGGCGGCGATCTTGCGTTCGGTCCCGATGGATACCTCTACATCTCCGCCGGCGATGGCGCAATGGATTCCGATACCAACCTTACCGGTCTTCCCGGAAGCTACGATAGAGATCCCAAGGGGCAAGATCTCAGCAACCTGCCTGCGACAATTATGCGCATTGATGTCGATCATCCGGAGATGGAACGCCCCTATTCAATTCCAAGCGATAACCCTTTCGTCCATCTTGAGGGTGCGCGTCCCGAAATTTGGGTCTACGGGATTCGCAACCCTTGGCGAATCACCTTCGACCACGAGACCGGGCATCTGTGGGCGGGAAACGTCGGGCAGGATCGGTGGGAGATGATTCATCTGGTACGTCGCGGGGCCAACTACGGCTGGAGCCTTTACGAAGGCAGCCATCCCTTCTTTCTCAACCGCAAACCGGGGCCCACGCCGGTTGTCAAACCAACGGTCGAACACCCCCACTCCGAAGCCCGTTCAATCACCGGGGGAGTCGTCTATTATGGCTCAAAGTTTCCCGAATTGCGGGGTGCCTACGTCTACGGCGACTACGCAACTGGAAAGATGTGGGCACTGCGGCACGACGGAGAGAAACTGATCTGGCATCGGGAAATTGCCGATACAACGCTACAGATCGTGAGTTTCGGCGTTGACCATAACGACGAAATATTAATCGCAGATCTAGCACGTGGTATCTATCAATTAGAGCGCGAGTCCGAATCTACAGAAAAGTTTCCGACCCGCTTGAGCGAAACGGGCTTATTTATATCAGTGAAAGACCTTCAGACCGACCCGGGACTGATTCCCTATTCAGTAAACGCACCGCTGTGGGTGGATGGGGCGCACGTAGAACGATTCATCGCCTTACCGGGTGATTCTCAGATTGAGATGTCGGCTGCCGATGGGGTTGGCTGGAGTTTCCTCGATGAAGCGGCACTGATTCAAACCTTCGCGCTCGATCTGGAAACGGGAAACCCCACCTCCAGACACCGGATTGAAACACGGCTGCTGACCCGACAACAGGGTGAGTGGGTGGGATATTCTTATATCTGGAACGACGAGCAAACCGACGCAACCCTTGTGGATGCCGCTGGAACAGATCGTGTCTTCACGGTTCAGGATTCAAGTGCCCCTGATGGCAACCGAGAACAGTCTTGGCACTATCCCAGCCGGAAGGAGTGTATGGAATGCCACAGTCGCGCTGTCAACTACGTCTTGGGAGTTACCACGCTCCAGATGAACAAAGTCCACAATTACGGCACCGTTTCGGACAATCAACTGCGGACGTTGAACCATATCGGCGTTTTCAAGAAACCGCTGTCGAAGCCGCCGGAGGAGTACCCCAAACTAGCTGACCCATACAACTCCAAAGAACCTCTTGAGGCAAGGGCGCGGTCCTATTTACACGCTGCGTGTGCAAATTGCCATGTCCACACAGGCGGTGGCAATGCTCGTATCGTGTTAGACTTCACAACGGAACTAGATAAAACCTACAGCGTTGGTTTTCGTCCGCAGCACGATACCTATGGCATCCCTGATGCAATGCTCATTGCACCGGGTGATCCAGGACGTTCGATCCTTTACCAGCGTGTTGCTCGGCACGGTGAGGGTCAAATGCCGCCTCTGGCAACCTCACAAAAAGACGAACAAGCGGCGCAACTGCTATACGATTGGATCTCACAGATGAAACCGACTCCTGAAAATGAGAGGCATTAGGAGGAATGGCGTCAATCTATCCTATATGACAAATCAATCTGCGCTGAACTGCCAATGTTGAACTGATGGAAACCTCCGTATATCCTTGCATCGGTACCAATGACTGATTGGTGGATTAGGACATCTTGTACTTCCGCATTCGGGTGGATAATCGCATCTTTAATAATCGCATTGACAACCCGCGTTCCATTGCCAATCGAGGCATGGGGACCGATAATAGTGCCCTCAATAACAGTGCCCTCCCCGATAAAGACGGGCGGGATAACCACACTGTTGGGAAAGCGATAAATTTGCGGTGCCCGTTTTTCTAAAATAGACTGATTGGCTGCCAAGAGTTGGTCTGTTGTGCCGCAATGTAGCGAGTTAATGAACTCGACCTTCATCTGCTCGCCATATTCTAACATCAACTGCAACCCATCTGTCAACTGATATTCGTTGTGGGTACGGATATCTCTTTCAATAATCTCATCTAGACAGCGGAACAGCAGTTCGCTATTTTGGATGTAATACGCGCCTTCAATAACAAGGTTTGTCGGTGGATTTTCAGGCTTCTCGATCAGGCGCGTAATAAACTTGCCATCCGTCTCAACGATACCGACTCCTTGCGGATTCTCGACCATCTTAACGCCGATAACCGTGTAAGGATTCTGGACAATTTTTTGATAGCCACATTCAAAGATTTTATCACCGAGCAGAATCAGAAGGGGTTCTCCATTGTCGCACTCTTTAGCCAGTGAGATAGCATGTCCGAGTCCCTTTGGTTCATTTTGCCAAATATAGGTTGCGGGCAGATTGTAGTACCTGTCGACATATTCGCGGAGCTGCTCTCCCTTGTCACCGACGATGAGAATCAGTTCGGAGAGATCGGGAAGTTCAAGGAGCGATTCAAGGAGATAGTTGAGGATGGGACGTCCTGCGACATGTATGAGCGTTTTAGGGGAAGTGAAAGTGTGAGGTCTGAGTCGTGTGCCGCTGCCTGCGGTAGGGATAATGACTTTCATCAAGGTTCCTTCCTTCGATGATCTGGCTGCCTTTGGGTTCAAAGCGAAACTTCAACGGCAAGAGTCCCAAATCCGAAAGGGCCGCTATTACCGCCCCCTGTTTCTTTTTGGGACATAAAACAGAAAGTATCCCCCGCCTCCTGCTCCTAGAATCTTGCCGCCCAGCGCACCCGCAGTGATAGCACGCTCATAGATGGTATCCAGCTTATGGTTTGAAATGCTATCACAGAGGGTGCGCTTCAGCTGCCAAGCACGATGTAACAGATGTCCAACCTCATAGAGGCAATCCCCCGATAGATCGGCGTCTTCGTCCCGACGTGTCGGGGGATTAAGAAACTCGCGGTTGCCCTCGACGAGGACATCATAAAACGTAGGCACAAGTCCCTTGATTTCCAGAAGCGTCTGGGGACTCGCATCACGTTTCTGTTCGTGTAGGATGGTCTCGGCGCATCGTTGAATCCCTGTATAGAACAGGATGAAATTTTCTTCCAAATACGCTATCGTTTCGGGGATTACTGGGATGTCTTGTATGTGGACACTCTCATCTCTGTTAAACTGAATCCGCCTCAACCCGCCGTAGGCGGCGATATACTGATCTTGCTTCCCGATAGGTTGGTTCAAGCGTTCTATCTCAATCTCGCACGCTTGATGCGCTAGGCTTTCCGGTGACATTTCAATTCCTTGATAGGCGTACAGCGCATTGAGTAATCCGACGGTTAATGCACTTGACGATCCCAATCCACAGCCGCGCGAGGGGACATCAGATGTCACTGTGATGGATAGTCCACCCCCGCTAGCGGGGGGGAAGGTTTTCCGCACCGTTTCTCTAATCAGAGGATGCTGGATGTAGTCAGGGTCAGAAACCGTTTCATGGCGATCTGGAGTGTTGATAGCAATTTGAGAATTTTGCTCCCTTGTGATGTGGACGGTGATATATTTGTCAATAGCGGTGCTGATGACCTCTCCACCATATTGCCGATAAAAGTTGGAGATATCGGTTCCGCCCCCAACAAAACTGATGCGTATCGGTGTGAGCGAAATAATCATGAGGTCTCCCTGACGGATTTCGGAAAGATTGAGAATGGTTTCCCTGTGCGAAAATCGGACGATTGAAGTTTAATCAGATTCATGATGACACCAGCGAATGGCAGTACGGAACGGTTTGTTCCAAACCGTCTCGGAGAGAGGTCTGGGGTGCCCACCCCAAATCCCGCCGAATTTTCTCAGGACTGAGTGCGATGCGATGGATTTCGCCAAGCCGTGGCTCGGCATACACCGGACACATTTCAACGATGTCTTTACGCTCCGTGATAGAACCAATAATCCCTTTCAATCGGCAAAACAGGTCGTTGAGACTGGTGTGTTGCCCGGTGCTCACATGATAGATCTCCCGGTCACCGCCTGTTAGTGCGAGCAAATTTGCCGCAATGGCATCCTCAACAAAGAGGTAGTCGCGTGTCGAACTGCCATCCCCAAAGATGGTTGGAGGGACCCCTTTTAGCATGGATGCTGCGAAAATGGCAACCACCCCTGCACCCCCATGTGGCTGTTGACGGGGGCCATAGATATTGGCGTAACGCAGGACGGTGTAGTTAAGTTCCGCGTTGACCGATGCCAGAAACAGGAATGCTCGACGGTGTGTTTGCTGATCCCGTAGGGAGAGATAGGGGCGATAGGATGCGCTTCATCAACGGGGAGGTAGCTTGGCTCGCCGTAGACGGTGCCGCCGCTGGAGGCGTAAATCACCTTTTTTACATCATATTCGATACAACACTGGATGAGACGGATTGAGCCGATGATATTGTGTTGTGCATCGAAAACCGGATCGACGTTGGATCGGCGCACGTCGTTTTGTGCCGCATGGTGGTTGACAATATCCGGTTTCTCTCGCTGGAAGATTTCATCAAGCGACGAATCCAAGAGGGATGCGTGGTAAAATTTCGCACACGGGTTGAGGTTGTGTCGGTATCCTGTCGCCAAGTTGTCAACAACGACAACCTCATGTCCGTGTTGGATCAACCTATCGGTCAGATGTGAACCGATGAACCCGGCACCCCCGGTCACTAAAATTTTCACCCATCCCTCCTTAGCACCCGTCTAGTTGGATGATACACCGGCCTGTCAATTTTCCGTCCCTTGAAACCGAGTTTTTTCTTGAAAACTCGGTTTCTTTCCGCCCCACTCCTGTCGTGCTATCTCTGTGCAATTATTTAAACAGACTCTTAGTTCGTATCTAACTGGATGATGCACCGGCCTGTTAGTTTTCCGTTCCGCATCTTTTCCACCACCGTATTAATATCATCAAGTGAAGCGGACTCGGTTATCAGTTCTTGGAGTTTGAGTTTCCCCGCGTTTGCCAATTTGATGTAGCGCGGGATTTGCCGGTGGGGATGGCTCTCGGTAATCACCTGAAACCCTGTTACGGTTCGCCCGAAGTGCAACGGCTCTGGATTCAACGATACGTTGTAGCCCGCTTTCGGACCCGAAATCAGCATCGTCACGCCATCGGTGCGGGTGAGTTGATATGCGGTTTCAAGCATCTCGACATGCCCGGTGCTGTCGATGACCACATCGGCTAAAGTGCCCCCAACGATGCGGGGAATCTCGTGGCTTAGGTCACACCGTTTGGCGTTGACGCAATGGGTGGCACCAAGTTGACGGGCGAGGTTCAGTTTCTCATCGGATAGATCGACCGCAACGATGGGATGGGCAGAGACCAGCGCGGCACCCTGAATCAGATTCAGCCCCACCCCACCGGCACCGAGAATCACGGCAGAATTTCCCGGCTCAACCCCCGCCCCCAATAGAGTCGGGATTGAAACCAATTTGCCGATAGCACCAAGTCCGGTGAGCACCGCACATCCGAACAACGGTGCGAGTCTCAGATCGAAATCTGTGGGGATGGGGGTCAACCGATTCTCCGAGACAACCGCGTATTGGTTAAACGTAGTCACCCATCCGGCGTTGAGGGGGTTGCCATTCCACCGATAGGTGGGTGTTTCGGATTCAATCCCTTCCCCAATCCCGCAGTGCAGGACAACATGATCGTCTTCAGCCACCGTTCTCACACCGGGACCTACCGCCTCAACCGTTCCTGAGCCTTCATGTCCGAGCAGGTGTGGCAGATACGGATCTTCCCCCCGTTTCCCATCGATCATAGCCACCTGTGAGCCGCAGACACTGGTGTAGTGGACTTTGACCAGCACTTGACCGGGAGAAAGGTCTGACGGCAGTTGAACCGAGTCTATGACTAACGGCTCTCCTTGCGCGGCGAGAATGGCAGCTTTCATCTTCATGTTGTTACGCCTCCGGATCTCTTTCTGTGTCATAGGAGTGTCTATGAAACGAGAGCTCAGAGCGGACGAGGGAAAATCCCATACGGGTATAAAGTCCAATCGCCTGAAGGTTCTTTGCTTGCGTACCGACGTGGATCTCTGAGGTCTTTCCTTGATAGTGTTGGATGGCACGCGCAACCAACGCCTTCCCGATTCCCCGTCCCTGCCATGCCGGATCAACCGCAATCAGTTCAAT
This sequence comes from Candidatus Poribacteria bacterium, assembly GCA_965247655.1. Taxonomy (GTDB): domain Bacteria; phylum Poribacteria; class WGA-4E; order WGA-4E; family PCPOR2b; genus PCPOR2b. Next base: position 5,405,414 of record OZ252032.1, read on the forward strand.
CTCCCCAATTTTTTCATTCATAGCTCCTGTCTTTGACCGGAGCAGCACAAACCCGACTAGGCGGTTTTCGTTTTCCGCAACATAGATAGCTTCAGCGCGTCCTTTGAAACCGTTACGGACCCATTCACGCCGAGAATGACGGGCGCGGGATTCAGGAATTTGTGGATCAACCCGTAAGCGGAAGGATCGAAAGGCGCGGTAGGCGATAGAGGCAACCGGCTCCATTTCGTCCAACTGCGCGAGTCGGATATGAAAATCGGATCCTCCGTCAAATGGAATCTCGCTGGTGGTCTTTCGCCCAAAGGTCAGAAACGATTCGATAATCCTGAAGCCCACCGCTTCGACCGCATGGAGTGCCGCTAACTCGCCTTCAGGGAGCCGTACCGACAGAAAGCGAACACCGCGCGCCTCTGCATCCGCAATACACGCTTTGAGGGCCGTCTCCAACCGATGACACTGTGCAGTGTAGTCCCCTCCGCCCACAGTCCCCCAACTGAGCCCGATGGACAACCAAGCACTTGGCTATCCCACGGCAGGAACCGCCAACCCGCCAACGCCTGTAACCGATTTGTTTGACGCATCCACCACACACGGGTGGTTGGGTCATTGGCAAAGGTCAGTGCCGAGTGTAACGCCTCAGAGTTATGTGTTGTAAAAGCTGCGAGACATTCCCGACTGGCGAGTTGGACAGTTTCCTTGTCTATCGTGGGGCGGATACTCATCCTAATCCTATTCTCCTGACAGGGTTACGGTTTCACAATCTCACGAATTTGCGAACAATCAAGAGTATTGCCCTTTTGCGGTCGGTGGGTATAATACCACCAGAATCGAACATAAAGGAGCATCCAAAAGATACGGAAAACCCGAAAGGGGTTTCGGTACTTTGTTTTGCCGTGAATTCGAGGACGGTGAGAGACTACTATTTCTCCAACTTTGTAACCCCGCAAATAGAGCATCGAAGTGAGGCAACCGTGCATCTTTGACCGTAGCGGTAACAGTGATTTAACCGCTTCTGATCGAAATATCTTGAGTGAGCAACTCGTGTCATGGACTGGGTCCCTGAAGATGAGATAGCGGATGAGGTTAAACGCTCTCGAAACGAACCGTTTGCTTATAGAGTCTTGGCGGTGTTTGCGCCAACCACAGATAACATCATATTTTCCCTCGATTGCTTCGAGCAGTTTGGGAATATCTTGGGGATCGTTTTGCAAATCGCCGTCCATACTGATGATATAGTCCCCTGTAGCGCAGGAGAAGCCGGCAGAAAAAGCGGGGGTCTGACCAAAGTTTTTTTTCAACCGGATGATCGTTAAGTTGCAAATCTTTGTCTGAGCACGTCGTAGGATTTTGTACGTATCGTCAACGCTTCCATCATCAACAAAGATGATTTCGTAATCGTAGGCTTGGGGCTCAAGCACCGTATAAAGTGCGTCGGCAAGTGGCATGATGTTGTCTCGTTCATTATAGACAGTTATCACAACCGAAATCTTTTTCTGGTATGTCTCCGAGCCGGGTTTGAGATCGATAGCCGTCAATGGGTTTTTCCTTACCAAGTGGAAGGCAATGCGCCTAGTGGCTAGGAGATAGGCACCCGTTTCTGGATCCGGTTACAAGCGGATATCAGACGCACACTGACTCGGGGCATCAATAGGACGAAACCCAATACTCCCAACAGAATGGTCATAAGCACCTGACAACAATGTATGAACAACCCAACTAAGAGTGCACCCCCTACCTCCATATCGGTAAACATGACCAAACTCGCTGCCCAACTTCCCTCTATGACCCCAAAACCACTCAATGAAAACGGAAACCATGCAGCAATCATAACCACTGAAATCACAACCAACAACACATTTAACCTTTGATTGACATTTAGAGTTGATAACAGGAGCAGATGGCAACTCAGGTTAATCCCATAAGTACAGAGAGAAAGGGTGAGGACTTTCAATAACAACCGAAGACGGTGAAATCGGTCAAGTTGAAGCGAGACTTCCCCGAATTTATGACCGATGGACTCCAGTAAAGACGTATGACGCCAAGGAGGTATTCGGACGATGCATGCCCAAATTCGTTCTATACCTTTGGGGAGCACACTAAAAAGAACGCGATTCACTATACTCAAGACCCCAGCGAGGGCTAAAATAGTCAACACATAGCCTGTGGATTGGTGTCCCATTGTCAATAGACCAAAGGTGCCCCCCACAATAACAAATTGTAGGTCAAATAAACGTGCCTCGAACAGACTGCGTAGTCCTTCGCTTACGGGGATTTTCAAGTGTCGGCGCAGCAGGGCAATATAGGAAAACTCACCGACCATCAATGGAAATGTGCGTACAAAAAAGTTGTGACACAAAGTAATTGGGAATAGTACTGCTAATGGCAGCTCCTTCCGGTCCAAGAGCATACGGAAACGCAAGGCACGGAAGATATTTAACAGGAGGAATAAAGCAAATAGTAGAAAGAAAAACCAAAGCGGAACGTTTTTAGCAAGGCGGAGGAAATGGGGGTAGTCAATCTGTCCTGCTAGATAGATGACCAAGATTACCGAAACCCCAAGCCCTAGCAGTGGAGAAATGAGACGATTTAACCCATGTTTTTGAAAGAATGATTGAAACCGTATGTAGGTCATCAATGCCGTATGAGTCTCAAACCGTTGTCAATCTGAAAAGAAAAACACAGAGTGGAGAAACAACCTGCCCTTGGCTTATGTTAAGAAATGGTGCAACAGAAACCGAGTTTTGAAGAAAAAACTCGGTTTCTCTTCGCGCTTTGTACTTTCTTTTGACATGAGCCCTGCCTTTTTTGATACAACACCACTTTCATCATTTTTTTCATGGCTGGTGTTTCAAACTGTCACTGCCTCTCCAATTTCATACGTCCCCAAAGGGTGGCTTGATTACTTGAAATCTCTACCGAAAAAGAACGATCACGAATTACCCACGTCGGGGCAGTATCCGAAGCCGGATTCCCAGTCAGTTGTTTCTGATTATCCCCGTTGGCATCCATGACACAAATATCTGGATGCTTGCCAAGCCGAAACGCGTGGTACGCAATCCGCCACCCATGGGGAGACCACGCAGGCGCACGGTCTTCCCATGGGTGGCGGCTCAGGTTGACGACGTTGTCACCGTTAGGGTTCATCACATAGATGTCGTCCTGATCTTCTTCTCGATTGGACTGAAATGCTATCTTTGTCCCATCGGGAGACCACGTGGGCGCAGCGTCGCGCGCAGGATGGTTGGTCAAGTTAATTTGGTTCTTCCCATTTGAGCCCATCACATAGATTTCTCCATTCCCAGCCCGATTGGAAAAGAACACAATTTTTGAGCCATCAGCAGACCAAGAACCTACTTCATCAATTCCCGGCCACTGTGTTAAATTCTTGAACTGGTTGCCCTCAATATCCATGACGCAAACATCAGTCATGCCATCTGGCGACCCATCAGTGCTGGTCAGGGCTAGCCACTTCCCATCCGGAGACCATTTTGGCGATAGATACTTGCGACCACCAAGCTGTGCAGTTATGTTTTTGATCTCAGACTTAGGAGCGTTTGGCACAACAAGCAATCCTTTTGGAGCTGGCTGCCTACGCAGATTCTCAATATCTCCAGGAAGAATAACAGGAGTCTTCAACAATATATGAGTGGCAAATTGGCCTTGCAGGTGGTAAGCAATAGATTTTCCATCCGGGGACCAGGCAATTGGACCGTATTTAGAACCTGTTTTAAAAAGAAAAAGGCTATTCAAAAGTTAATGTTTATGTTAAACCATTAGAGCAGTAAACTACTGACCTAATGAAAGGCCTAAACATGACTACACCAAAGTATCCTACAGATTTGACCGATGCCCAGTGGGACAAACTGTTACCCTATTTTCCAGAACCTTCACCCATAGGTAGACCTCTCAAGTGGGAGATGCGCTCAATTATCAACGCTATTTTCTATATAGTCAAATCAGGGTGTCAGTGGCGAATGTTGCCGCGTCACATGCCACCGTGGCAAACGGTCTATTCCCACTTCAGAAAGTGGAAAACTTTAGGGACATGGGTTATGATTCATCAAGCACTTCACGAGCAAACCCGTAGTGATATTGGCAAATCCCCGTCACCGACCGTAGCTATCATTGACAGCCAATCGGTCAAGACGACCGAACTGGCAGATAGTAGAGGGTTTAATGCGCACAAGAAAGTCAAAGGTCGTAAACGCCATATAGTCACCGATACAATTGGCATTCCATTGGGAGTCAAAGTCACTGATGCCAATGTCAGTGATAATCGAGTCGCAATAGAGTTACTAAACGAGGTCTTTAGTTGGCAGATAACGATTCAGTTAGTCTGTGCTGATGCTGGCTATCGCGGAGAATTAGGCGACTGGCTATATTTAACGCATCAGTGTCAATTGGACATTGCTCCATCTCTTGGGCAATCGGGATTTGTGGTCGTCCCATTACGTTGGATTGTGGAGCGCACCTTTTCTTGGTTCGGTTGGTTTCGCCGATTGACTTTGGACTATGAACGCTCGGCTGAGACCGCTGAGGCTATGGTGTATATTGCTTCCATTTACTTGATGCGGAACCGCATCAAATGACTTTTAAAACAGGTTCTTAAGGTTATTAAACACCCAAGGTTTTTCGTTTAATCCATCGGCATTAATTACATAAACTGATATATCAACTTGAAAAGGGGGTTTTTCATCTTGATGTCGATCGGATAGAAATGCAATTGTGCCGGTCGGTACGTCGGCAGAAGCCTGTTTAGTAGACAGGCACCATGCAAATAGAAGTACTATAGCACCAAGCACCCTCTGAGACACTGAAAATTGCTTCAACATAAGTAAACCTCCTTTGTCCGAATAAATCAGGCAGCTACGATATTCCAATAGAGCACCGTAATCCAAAAACTTGGGTTGTAGAACAGAAACCGTTTCTTTGACGTTCAAAAAGCTTTAGTAAGTTGTTACCGATACATTCACAAACAATCTAATTGGGCCTTATGCTAGTTAGCTCCCCTTTTTTTATGGGAAGTAAAAAAAGGGGAGCTAAAAAGTCCTCCAGTCTGTTTATAGATGAACTTGATACCCCATCTAAAACTGGAGGATACCCCTATGATAACCGATTTTGATGACCTCTGTCTATGGACTTATGTCATTGTTGATGACATTCTGATAAAACTCGAACCATTACTCCGACGCCCAGGCCCCCCTCCCCCATGTAGCGATAGTGAGTTAATCACTATGATATTGGTTGCCGAATGTAAGGGGTGGGACATCGAAACACAATTGCTATCCGACTTTAGCCAGCACCCCCATCTGTTCCCTAGACTGCCTTGTCAGTCCCGACTCAACCGGCGCAGACGCAATTTGGGGGCAATCCTCAATCGGATTCGACAGATGCTCTTGTCAGACATTGAAACAGCGTCAGAGAACCTGTGTATTATTGATAGTTTACCGATTCCAGTCATTCAGTTTCATCTGGTGCCTTCGTCATCAAATGATTGGTCATGCTATGGTGCCAATTATGGGCGGGTAGAGTCGAAGAAACAGACCATTTTTGGCTATAAACTTCATCTGTTAGTCACCGCAAGTGGAGTGATTGTTGATTTTGAACTTGCCTCTGCTTCTGCAACCGATTTGTCTGTTGGCTACGAATTGCTCTCTGGACACCAAGATAAGCAAGTGATAGGGGATAAAGCCTATATTAGCAACCAAGTCAAAGACCAATTAGACCAACTCAACCGTATCAAGTTGATAACGGTGCCCCGACGCAACCAGAAACAGCAGATTTCCAGACAAACCAAGCGGTGGATTAACGAAATTAGGCAGATAGTTGAAACGGTTAATGGTCAATTGAGTGAACAATTTCATATACAAAAGAATCATGCTCATAGTTTCTGGGGGGTATGCACTCGGTTATACTCCAAACTCACCGCTCATACGCTATGCGTTTATCTGAATCAGCTATGCAAAAAAGAGGCGTTTTTACAGATTAAAGAGTTGGCGTTTCCAGTTCATTAGTAACTAGCATAAGGCCCTAATGGGGAAAAGGACTGCCAAAGACAGCTCCTTCCGGCCTAAAAGTATACGGAAACGCAAAGCACGAAAGACATTTAACAGGAGGAATAAGGCAAACAATAGAAAGAAAAACCACAGTGGAACGTTCTTAGCAAGCCGGAGGAAATGGGAATAGTCAATCTGTCCTGCCAGATAGATGACCAAGATTACCGAAACCCCAAGCCCTAGCAGTGGAGAAATGAGACGATTTAACCCATGTTTTTGAAGGAATGATTGAAACCGCACGTCAGTCATCTCTTCCTCCCCTCGCTTGCGGGTCGAAGACTCTCGGAACGGAGGGGATAAAGGGGGGTCATGGTTGGCACTTCAAATTGTCACTGCCTCTCCAATTTCATACGTCCCCAAAGGGTGGCTTGATTACTTGACACCTTCATTGACAGAGAACGGTCACGAATTACCCACGTCGGGTCAGTATCCGACGCCGGATCTTTAGTAAGTTGCGCCCGATTATCCCCGTTGCCATCCATGACATAAATATCTGGACGCTGACCAACCTGAAATGCGTGGAACGCAATCCACCTCCCATCGGGAGACCACGTAGGCGCACGATCCTCCCATGGGTGGCGGGTCAGGTTGACAACATCGGTCCCATCCGGGTTCATCACATAGATATCGTCCTGACCCCCTTCCCGTCTAGAATAAAACGCTATCTTTGTCCCATCGGGAGACCATGCAGGTGCAGCGTCAAGCGCAGGGTGGTTGGTCAAATTGACCTGTTTTCTACCATTTGAGCCCATCACATAGATTTCCCCATTCGCATCCCGATTGGAAAAGAACACAATTTTTGAGCCATCAGGAGACCAAGAACCAACCTCATCCCTTCCCGGCGACTGTGTTAAATTCTTCAACTGGTTACCTTCGATATCCATAACGCAAACGTCAGTCATGCCATCCGGCGACCCGTCAGTGCTGGTGAGAGCTAACCGCTTCCCATCCGGAGACCATTTTGGCGATAGGTACGTTTGACCGCCGAATCGTTTGGTCACTTCCTTGATTTGAATTATAGGACGAAACTTCAATTTCTGATCAACAATAACAGGAGTTTCCAAATATATCAAAGTGACAAATGGGTCCTGCGGGTCATGCAGGTGGTAGGCAATAGATTTTCCATCCGGGGACCAGGCAATTGGACCATATCTGTGATTACTAAGCCTCCAAGGTCTTTTGTTTAATCCGTCGGCATCAATCAGATAAACTATTATATCAATCCGAAAAAGGGGGCCTCGATTTCGATCGGATAGAAATGTAATGGTGCCAGTCCGCTCGTCGGAGGACGCCTGCTCAGTAAACAGGCTCCATACAAATAGAAATATCATGGCACCAAAAATCTTCTGAGGCACTGAGAATTGCTTCAACATGTATAATCCTCCTTGAATTTGTTTAACACCCATGGGACTTCAATGGAAGTTACTCTTTATCTCTCCCCAAGTGGTTGTGAGTTGCTTCTGGGGCTGCACTGAAAGAGCATCATATTGAACCTCAAAGTTATCGAAGTGGACACGGTTCCCCAATCCTGACGACAGATAAATTCTCCCCGCCGTGTAGGTGTCGTCAAGAAAATCTAGCATTTTTTTGTCATCAATAAAGCATTGAAACCGATTCCCCTTGGCAAGGATCTTCAACCGATACCACTCGTGCAGTTTGAAATCAAATAGCCAAAACTTGTGTAGGTTGTCCGTGAGAAAGATTGTCGGAAATCCGTCTTTTCCCACAGAAACCTTCATAAGTTGAATAGTCGCTGCAAAACCTCTTTTTGTATTATTTATATTACCTATGAAGAATCTGTAAGATCGCTTGTACATAAGTTGGATCCCCTTGTTCCTCTCGCCCCTCTCGCCCCTCTCGTCCCTCTCGTTCCTCTCCATCTCCTCGTTCCTCTTCAAATATTCAGTGAGCAGTTCAACGTTGTGCGGATCCGTATGAGCGCGCAGCCCAATGGCTGCACCACCCATAATATCCCTAGCTAGCTTGCTGATTTTTAGGGATACTGACACTTCGTAGTCGCTTGCGATTATACCATCAGCCATAATGATAACCTCCGACTCAAGCTTCACTTCATCCACCACTTTAGGAGAACCGAGAACCAATTCACCATTTTCAATACCACCATCTTTACCACCCTGTAAAAACGTCCATCCCTTTAAGTCACCATCGTTAAAATTATCCCGGAATATCTCTGCCCGTACTAATGGCACCAACAACGTAAGTATCAACATAACCATCATTTGCTTCATGAGGTATCCCCTTCCTTCTCTGCTGGCATTCAACACGGATTCAAGCGCAATGGATCACACACAATTCCTCAAGAGTTTAATTTAGGACTTACGCAGTTGAACGCTCAAAGCGCGATTTATCGCCGATAGACACCGTTTCCAATGCCCGATGAATCGGGCACATAAGGATACCGTAGGGAACGACGATCGTTGTTCCCTACGGAAATGCGTAAGAAGTCCTATAATTGTAATTACGCAGGTTCACCCTTGCCCAATAAATCAGGCGGCTACAATATTCCAATAGAGCACCCTAACTCAAAAACTCTGTTTCTTTTTAACGGGTAGCAACTTGGGATATTTTAACGCACAATCAATGCGTTTTCAATTAAAAAAAACGTTTGACAACTCTGGTTTTTGTGTGCTACAATGTCGAATGGTTGCCTATAGCAGAAGTGGCTTGCTTCTGCAAACCAGAAAGGAGGAACATATAATAGACCTCTTTCCAAAAAGGTAATAGTTATACAGCATATCTGAGGTTGACTAAAGCAGCAATGACATTCCAAGTCTTGCCATAATTTCTATGCTTGCCGCGATACCTTTGCTGGGTAATCCGGAATATCTTGCACCGTCGGTTGACATGTTCAATAACTATTCTGCGCCGAGACAACGCTTCATTGAACCGACGCTCGGCATCAGATAGGGGCTTGTTCCGGCTTCGCTTGACCGGGCTGACACTGTTAGGATAGACCTTATCTATGCCTTGATATCCCCCGTCAGCTAGCTTCTCAGTCTCTCGGTTGATAGGTAGACGGCTCTCTTTGAGTATCCGAAAATCGTGGACTTTGCCCTTTCGACAAATGACCGATAGAATCTGCAAACTCGCCCAGCAGATAATCAGTTGGACTTTGAGAGTATGGCATTTTTTTACCGGAGTAATAGTAGTGCTGTTGATGCTTGGGACGCTCAATCGGTTGTTCAGTGACATCAATGACAACACTATCTAAGTCGCTACGGAGTAATTCTTTCTTGCTGTTCATTGGCAAAACGCGAACCAGAACGTCGAGCATTCGGTGATAAATCTTGTTGGCGTAAGATTCACTGATTGAAAATTCCTTGCCCAACTTGGCAAAGGTAGGATAATGTCTGAGGTAAGTCAAGGTGAGTAATAGCTGGTCTGCGAGGCTAATTGTTGACTTGAGTCCTCGTTTTTTCATGGGGTTTTTCTCGCGTTGAACTGCCAGATAAGTCGCGACTTTGTCAAGGAGTTGTTGAAAGGTGGCTTTGCTGATGCCCACGTCTCGGAGAAAGCGTTCGTCGGATTGTTCAAGGGTTTGCTGAAAGATGCTCATGGGAATTCCTTCCTGTTTTGGGCTTGAATGTATCGGTTGTGAGAGGAAAGGAATTATACCTTCAATATTCAATTTGTGGAAGCATTTATTTAAGAAAGATGTCTTATCCTTCTCTCCACTCTTTTTAGCCCAATCCCGTCGCGTCCACACCGATGCATTGGCGTCAATTTTTGTCCTGTTAACAGTCCTGTCCCTCCTGCTCTATTGTGGGACGCCCCAAAAACGCCGTTACCTAATCGGTTCTGGAATTGCATTTGGTTTAGCCTGCCTTGCCAAAAGTAATTCCCTTATTCTTCTCTTGTGGCTGCCCATCTGCTTCGCCCTGTTTCGGCATCGAGAGGAAACGTGGCGGCAGTTCTTTCTCCACAGGCTTGGAGCGGGCCTCTGTTTTCTGAGTTGCACGTTACTCACCGTTTTCGCACTGTTGCCCATCTTTTGGAACCCTGCCTTTTTGATGTTTGGGGTGTGTCTGTTAGGCGTCACGCTGTTTATGTATCGGGAGTTACAGAAAGGGGCACATCAACGACTCACCCTATGTTTGGCATCGGTTGTGGTGGTAGGTGTGGTGTCAGGCTATGTGGCCCGAACCGTATGGAAGGTGTTCGATGGCGTTGCGTGGGCGATTACCACGCCGCATAACGTCGAACACTTCTTCTTAGGGCAGGTACTATATGACCCCGGCTGGCTCTACTATCCGTTGGTGCTCTGTATAAAGACCGCGCCGTTAACACTTCCCTTAGTATTCGGTGGGTGTCTCTTTCTGTGGCGGAAACGCCACCAGGAAGGGTATGCGCGACAGTTTCGGATAGCACTCGGGTTGGTGGCGGTTGTCTTACTGTTCACTCTTTGTCTCTCGCTGACAAGCAAAAAGTTTAGTCGATATTTGCTACCCGCTTTTCCAATTCTGGAGATACTTGCCGCCCTCGGTCTCTTTGAGTTTCTTAAATGGGGCTACTCCTATATCAACTCCCGCTTTGGGACCGAGGCAACTCGCCAAAAACTCACCTTTTCTATCGTGACCATCCTCTGTCTCTTCCTAATCCAAATCTTGCCAGTCCTACGGCTTCACCCCTACTACAGCACCTACTATAACCTCTGTTTTAAACTCACTGATATCAGAAAAATTATTACAGTTGGCGCAGGTGCGGGGTACGATCTCGCGGCAAAACACCTAAATAGAAAACCAAATGCACAGGAACTACGTGTTCAAACCTTTCCGCAAAGTGCCCAATTCTTTCTTCCATACTTTACCGGACAGATAGCCAGGGCCGACACAAGTGAAGAGGTCGTCCCAGATTATGAGGTGGTCCATATCCGCGAATCCCAAGCGGGATGGGTCCCGCAAACGGGAACGCTCAACGGAGAGCTAGAACATGTGATAACTCTCAACGGCATTGACTATGTCTGGATTTATAGGATACCATGATAGGCTGAGTAGGGAGTTAAAATACCCTATAAAAACCCACAATGAATCTGATTACACTTCTATCTACCGATTTTTTCACCGGTCAAATCTTGTTCTCAGGAAAGGGGTTGCTTGATATCCTATGGTTTCTCATCCGCAACCCCCAAAAAAAGTCTCTCAGACTCGCTGCGCTCATCCTGCAGCTAATCCCCAAATATACAAAGGTATCAGTAAAGCGGCTGATAAACCTCCATCACCTGACACAAAAGGTAAACAGGCTGAATCTACCCGGAGATATAGTCGAGTGCGGGGTGTGGAATGGCGGATCTGCCGCCATTATGGGTGTTGCGGACCGAGACGATGAAACCTCCGGCAAAGTCAGGAAGTTATAGCTCTTTGATTCGTTTCGTGGGCTGCCACCGCCAAGCAACAAAGACGGAAAACAGGCAAGAGAGACCTATTTCCAAGGGTGGTATCACGGTGAGACGGAGAAGGTTAAGCGAATTTTCCGGCGATTTCGGCTCTCGTCACAGCATGTCAACATTATTGCCGGGTGGTTTGATGAAACATTGCAGACAGCAGACCTTCAAACCATCGTTCTCTTGCATATTGACGCCGATTGGTATGCATCGGTCAAGATAGTTTTGGAGACTTTATATGATAAAGTGGTTGAAGGCGGGTTTGTTGTTTTGGATGATTATTGGAGATGGCCCGGATGCCGCGAGGCAGTAACAGATTATCTCAAAGAACATCAGATTCAAGAGGTCGTATTGAAACGTGCAGATTGGCACGGCGTTTATTTTCAAAAACCGCCCCGATGCAGGGGAGAAACATCCGATAATTGATCATAGCCAACGCAACAAACGGAGTGTCGGCTTGATAAGTTAGCCTACCTCCGCTGACATCAAAAGGAAGGAAAAACATGGCAAATCAATACCGTGTCTGCATCGTCGGATGTGGCAGGATGGGCGGAACCATCGACGAAGAGGTACAAGGGGGTCCAAATGGGGCTTTGCCCTACTCTCATGCCGCTGGATACACAGCTTGCGAGCGGACAACCATCGTTGCTGCATCAGATGTCGTCGAAGAAAAGGCGAAATATGTCTGCTCAAAGTGGAATATCCCCAAACAATATGCGGATTATCGGGAGATGATAGAGCAAGAGAAACCGGATATCGTCAGCGTAGCAACCCGTCCGGGGAATCATGCGGAAATCACCATCTTTGCAGCAGAACATGGGGTGAAGGGGGTGTATTGCGATAAACCGCTTTGTGCTTCAATGGAGGAAGCAGATGCAATGGTTGAGGTCTGCGAGCGGTATGGGCTGAAGTTCAATCTAGGGACGCAACGTCGGTACTCCCCCGGCTATCTCAAGATGCGAGAAATTGTGGAGAGTGGCGAAATCGGCGAGCCGCGTTCGGTCATCGCCTATTCCGGCGGCTCCGCGCTCTGGGGGTATACACACGCCGCAGACATGCTCCTCTTTCTGGCAAGCGATTCCGAAGTCGAATATGTTCAAGGCAACGTCGCCGTGGATGACGCAGACTTTGACGATAACCGCACCGACGCGGATCCATCCATCGTTATGGGATACGTCCGATTCAAAAATGGCGTTCACGGGATCAGTATCCCGGGAAGTGCCTACGAGTTTGAAGCCGATTGCAGCGACGGCACAGTGCGCTCGTTGAACAACGGGACAGGTTTTCAACTCCGCAAACGGGGGGGAGAATTCAACGAGATTGTGGACGTTGCGTATCCACCCTTTGAACGAAAAAGCGGCACTGTCGGCTGCATTGAGGACATCGTCGAAGCGATCGACACCGGTCGCGAAACAACGGGAAATATTCACCTCTCGCGTATCAGCACAGAGATTACGATTGGCATCGTTGATTCCCAGCGTCAAAAAGGCGCGCAGGTCAAAATACCGATGGAAAATCGGTCGTTGTATCTGGGACGCTGGTAACTGAGGAATGTGCTAGACGGTGAACTGAAACGAATAGAGTTTGCAATCGTACATCTGAAAATGCAAACGGATTGGAACGCCTGCCAGTCCGCTGACATCCGATTTCCCTTGGAAACGAACCGGTATAGAGACTGAATTCCCATTGTGTTCGTCGGAATCCGCTAAGGTGTAACCCTCAATCGGCTTCCCATCGGCGGACTGGATTTCGGCGCGAAGGATACCGCCTGCGCCTGTGTCTATATTCAGTGCCAACTGATTACCCTTGAATATCAGCGGAGGGGTGGTTAGCCTCCCACCTTCATAGGGGGTGTCCACTGAGATGAAGCCGTCCAACCGTGAAACGGCTCGAAATAGCCCGCTACCTTTCTCTGTCGCCTTCGGGTCAGGTTGGCTGGAGTGGTCGAAGTTAGACCCCTTGTAGTAGTGCCATAGATCATCTCCCACCCTTACAACGCCGGGTGCTGCGTAAATCATTCGCGATGAGAGGCTGCCCCACGCCCCAAGTCGCAGAAACGGTTTCCGACCCCCGGCGTAGCACCAATTGATTCCATCCCGACTGGTCAGCAGCCGTACATCACAGGTGTCCGGGAAATTGATCTGCCGCTCGTTTGGTATCTCCTTGCAGTCCCAGTGATACAGGAAACTCGGCATCATAAAGTAGGCGTCCTGCGCGAAGGGATACTTCATGCAGCCGTTGGTATAAACATCCACATACGACCCGATGCGGTCACGATAACCGGGTGGCACTGGGGCGCGAAAATCTTCCGGTGACGCTTGGAACACAGTCTCAGTCTCTGACCAATCCTGAAAATCGTCCGATTCAACACGCCCAACAGAACGACCTTGATAGCCCTCCGTCTCTGTCCGTGTACGGACGTATCCAACGTACCTTTGAAGACGGTCGTCCCAGAAGGGGACGTTCTGCGTATCGCAGCGGGCGGTATCAACGCGCTTGTCATACACCTGCCAGTAGATTCCATCTTCGGAGTACATCGCTACCAAGCCGCCGGTCTTTCCAGACTGAATATCCTCCGGGGGAATGCGCTGCATCTTGGTCCAGAGCTTGTAACGTTCTCCGGGCGGGCAAGCGGGATTCGTATCTCTGAAAACGGTCGCACCTTCCATCTCGCCGCGTGGTGCGTCCGGAAAACGTGGTGCAACGAGGTTGTTTTCCTTTGAACCTTGAAACTCGATGAGGTTCTGGTTCAGTTTCGTCCAGTGGATGCCGTCGTCTGATTCTGCATAAGCAATACCTCGAAAGATTTCTGATGACCCTTCCGGCAGAATCACGTCATACCAGAGTCGAAATCGACCGTCTTCCCTCAACACCGTGTTATAGGCACCGATGAACCCCTCCCACGGTCGATCCACTATCAGCATCGGTTCAGACATCTGCTGCGGGGGATTCATCGTGAGAGTTACTCCACTGCTTTCAGCGATAAATTTCTCGTCAATAAACAGTTGCTTTTCTGAATTGACAGCGATTGGTGTATCTCTGTCCGTCATGTTTTGACCTCCGATTATGTGCTGTACTCAATACCCTTGGACTTGGACGGGTTTGATAGTCAATCGTTTCTATGAATCATGCCTGCGGCACGAAGCACGGTCTCCTGAACGGTGAATTCGTGATCGAGAGAACGGTCTGGTGATTTCTCGCCCCGAATATCCGCAATGAACGCGCGAAGGCTTTCGACATAACGTGGGCGATTTTCCACCGGCACCGTCTGCCAACCTTCGGCATAGCCATCCCGTTCTTCGTCGAGGCACAGGCGCAATGCCGGCGGCTCAAGCGGTTCAAGGATTGCGCTGCCACGCGTTCCGTAGACTTCCAACCGTCTTGATGCTCCTGACGAAACCTCCAATCCCGTTGATTCAATAATCGCCATCGCACTCGGATATTCAAAGATAGACGCTGTGTTATCGCGATACCATGGGAAAGCCTTGTCTTCATTCCTTAAGAACGGGGTTACGCGCTCCGGACGACCTAACAAGGCGACAAAGATATCGATAAGATGGCAGGCGAGTATAAACATAATGCCGCCTTCACGTTCCCCGCGGGAATCCCATCGTTCCCATTCAACTTCGGTCGAACCGCCAGACGCTATCCGTCCACGGACGGAGAAGATGTCTCCGAGCTTACCCGACCACGCCCAATCGAGGATGAACTGAAAGCCCGCGTTGTAACGGAACATATAGCCGAGTTGTACCAGCAACCCTTTCTCCCGCGCGATGTCTAAAACCGCCCTGAACGCCTCCGAGTCATCGCCGGCAGGTTTATCAAGCCAGACATGCTTGCCGTGCTCAAGTGCCTCTCGCGCAAAGCCGAGGTTCTCGGAGACTCTCCCTTGGATAGCAACCCCAACAATCGTTTCATCTTCGAGCATCTCCTCTTTCGATGAAAACCAGTGCGCATCAGCGAAGAGAGGATTTTCTCCGAGTGTGTTGCGAGTGTCGAGTGTAGGCTCAAAGATACCGCAAAAATCGACTTCATCGTTCTCCTGCATCACCCGCGCCTTTCCTGACGCATGGTCATGGGATATACCGTACTGTGCAAGTTTAATCTTCATTGATACCCTCCTTTGAAATCCAAGTTTTACGACGTGACTACCTCCTGAGGCAGATGGCTGATCTTGTTAAGATAATGTAGCTGTCTCCGCTCCGATGTGAAGAACATTTTGCTGACGCCTGTATTGCTTTGGGTGAAACGCGAATAGCCCACATCGGGTGGCAAACCAAAGAATGCACTGATCAAGCTCCCACCGGAGCCACCGTGAGAGACTGCAGCAATCCGTTGTTCTGTATCAACGTGATATTCTGTCAAATGGGCGATGAAAGCCAAGGCGTTCTCATGTGCTAGTTGAGACATACCTTCAATATTTGCTGCAAATCCCTTGTGAAACCACCAGCCTTGGTCAGTTACATCTTCAGGTAAAATGACATCGGGGCAGATTTCGCGGATTCCAGAGCGGCTCAATCCGGGCAGTTGTACGGCGGTTCCATCTCCACGGGCTTCCCAGATACCGCCCCACTCATGCAGACCAACGAAAACGTGCGGGGGAAGGTCAATAATATCACTGATAATCTTGGCGGTCTGCAAAGTTCTTAACATCGGGCTACAGTAGAGTCGAGTGATACCCTCATCTTTGAGGGATTCGCCAGTCCAACGTGCCTGCTCTACTCCAATATCTGTCAGTGGCGGATCTGCAGAGCGTGGGGAAATCCCTTCGTTGTTGGTGGATTGTCCATGTCGAATCAGGTACAGTTCCATAATGATTGGTTTCCTCTAAATAAAAATTTTATTTTCTCTTTTCAGTTTCAATAGACCAAATATCCTCAATCGGTACGGGAGGATAAAGTATTATACTATGTTTTGACTCTATCCGCATGATAAAATGAGAGGTAAATTTCTGGGTAAAAATTTGGCTTTCGTGATATAATAATCGAGTAAAGAGATTGGGGCAGGATTTAAGGGGTTTCAGAAATGAACCCTGCTTGGGTTAATCTGCGAATCCCCAGAGACAAAATAGGAATGCAGATCTGCGTTCCCTATATAGGAAAAAAAATCGTCTTTGAATACTGTTTGAAATTAAGGAGGAACCTATGGCAAGTAAACTCGCTATATCAGGTGGGACGCCTGTCCGTGACACGCAAAAAGATCCGTGGCCCATTTCGCCCCTAACCGGTGTGGAAGAATGGGAGTCGGAAATAGAGCCGAGGTTGCGCGAAGTCTATCTCAGCACGACAGAGGGATTGGGCGGTCAAAAAATAGAAGAACTCAACGAGAAATACGCTGAATACACCGGCACGAAATACGCCATGTTCATGCCGCACGGCACTGACGCGATCAGTGCAGCGTTGGCTGGTGCACTCGATCTGGACGGCTTCGGCGATGGCGGCGAGGTGATAATTCCCAACTACACCTTTGTTGCAACGGCGAGTGCTGCCCTCGACCGGAATTGCACCATTGCGTTTGTGGATATTGCCCCGGATAATTTCACAATTGATCCCGCTGCTGTGGAAGCCGCAATTGATCCGAACCGGACACGGGCGATTTTGCCGGTTCACTTGGGCGGACACCCCGCACACATGGATGTCCTGCAGCAAATTGCGAACCGGCATGGACTCGCAATCGTCGAAGATTGTGCGCAGGCGCACGGTGCAGGCTATCAAGGGAAAAAGGTGGGAGGACTCGGTGATGCGGGGGCTTTCAGCTTTCAATCGTCCAAGAACCTGACTTCGGGTGAAGGCGGAATGGTAACAACGGACGACAAAGATGTCCGCGACCGCGTTTACGCCTTTATGAACGTTGGACGGGCACCGGGCGGAGCACGGTGGGAGTATCCACGCCTTGGTTGGAACTATCGTCCGTCGGAATATCTTGCGGCACTGCTCATCCCACGTCTAGGCAACTTGGAGGAGCAGACTGTAGCCCGAAACGCAAACGCGGCGTATCTTTCAACAGAACTGAAGCAGATTGAAGGCTTCACACCCCCGAAACTGAGTCCTTGGGTCAGTCAACACGGTTATCACCTATATTGCGCCAAGTACAATCCTGAAGGGTTCGGCGGGGTGCCGCGGAGCAAATTTCTCGAAGCACTGAGCGCGGAGGGGATTCCTTGCTCAAGCGGATATGGCGCGCCACTGTCACAGGAGGCTGGTGTCGCACATGCTGCCCAGAAATACCCGCACTTGATTCGTGCACTTCCCTCTCCCGTCGCGGAGCAGGTATGTCAAGAGAGTGTTTGGCTATTCCAGAATCTTCTGCTCGGTTCACGCAAGGATATGGACAACATCGTTGAAGCGATTGCAAAGATTCAACGGGCATGGACGTAGGAACAACGATCGTTGTTCCCTACAGGAGCAAACGCAACAAATCCTACTGTAGTCGCTCGATTCATCGGGCACATATATGGAGGGACGTATGAACTTAGAAGCCGCAACGCTCGGTGGTGGATGTTTCTGGTGTGTCGAAGCCATTTATCAAGACCTTCAAGGTGTACATGAGGTGATTTCCGGCTATTCAGGTGGCGTCGTTGAAAACCCAACCTATCAACAGGTCTGCAGCGAAACCACCGGCCACGCTGAAGTTGTGCAGATCACTTTCGAGCCTGAAGTTATCTCTTACGAAGACATACTGTACATTTTCTGGCGCACCCATGACCCAACCACTCTGAATCGGCAAGGTGCCGATGTCGGCACGCAATACCGCTCTGCGATTTTTTATCATAGCGAGGAACAGAAACGGATTGCACAAAAATCAAAGGAAGAGACCGATGCTTCGGGATTATGGAAGGATCCGATTGTTACGGAAATTGAGCCGATGGGCGTTTTTTATCCCGCAGAGGCGTACCACCAGAATTATTTCCGACTGAATTCCTATCAACCGTATTGCCAAGTGGTCATTGACCCCAAAATGCGGAAATTTAGGAAGGCGTTTCGGGATAAATTGAATACAAACTGATTAGATCCCGATTTATCGGGAGGCTCATGCCAAAAGAAGACGATACGCTATGAGCGTGAAACGTGATGCGTGAAACGTGAAAACCATTTGTTGACCCGTCCTAGATTATGTTGACATAAATGACTTCGTATTACTACACTATTGAACGAAGTAGAAAGGAGTCTTTCGATGTCACATCAATCAGGCAAGCGAATCTTCAAAAGGTATAGTGAATCCTTCAAACAGAAGGTAGTCAATGAAATTGAGTCCGGTGCCTTGACGATTCACCAAGCGCAGCAACGATATCGTATTGGGAGTCACGGGACCATTAGCAACTGGATAAAACAGTTGGGCAAGACTCATCTATTAGCCCAACGGGTTCGGATTGAAACCGCTGATGAGGTGGATTCACTCAAGCAACTGGTAGCCGATAAACAACATCTTGAGTCTGCATTAGCCCAAGCGCATCTGAAGATAGCCACCCTTGAATCGCAGCTATCTCAAGCGGAGCAACTGTATGGGGTGGATATTAAAAAAAAGTGAAACATTCAAGTATTGAAGCACTGTGTCAATCAAAGGCTCACCGATATTCACTTGCAACGGTTTGTGCTGCACATGGTGTGTCTCGACAAGCGTTTTACCAACATCAGAAACACCGGGCAACCGAGCGATTGAAAGAAGAAATGGTGCTTCAGTTGGTTTGTCAAATCCGTACGCGTCAACCCAACATCGGGGTGCGGAAACTGTATCACCTGCTCACACCTGAGTTTGAGAAAATAGGCTTTCAGTTAGGCAGAGATGCGCTGTTCGGCTTGCTTAGAGACCATGGACTGCTTATTGAGTCCTCAAAGCGTGGACACAGAACCACTGTGGCGAATCACCGATTTCATCGGTATCCTAACCGGATAACTCATATAGTTGTTGACCGGATTCACCGGGTCTTCGTTGCAGACATTACTTATCTACAGACACTGGAGGGCTTTGTGTATTTGGCTCTTATCACTGACCTGTTCTCCCGGAAAATCGTTGGCTTTGATGTCTCGGAGTCCCTATCCGTCGAAGGGGCACTCAAAGCGTGCAAAATGGCAATAAAACCCGTCAGTCCCATTGATAGACCGATTCATCATTCTGACAGAGGGGTTCAATACTGTTGTCATGCTTACACCCAATTCCTCAATTCACGGGGCATCCAATTGAGTATGACCCAAGATGGCGATGTTTACCAGAACGCTGTCGCTGAACGCGTCAACGGCATCTTGAAAATTGACTTCCTCCTCAATCAAACATTTCGCTCTATCCACCAAGCTATCAGGTGTGTCAAGCAGAGCGTTTCTATATACAACAACGAGAGACCTCATCTCAGTTTAGGGTATCAAACACCACAAGCCGTTTATCACAAAAGTTGGCAACAACTCGCTATAAATCAACCGTAATACGGAAATTTTATGTAAACCTATTTTAGGACTTGACATGTTCATGAGTTCGTTGGTGCCCGACCTACGGGGCTCATACAAAAAGAAAGTGCAAAACGTTAAGAGAAACTGAGTTTTTGGCAAGTAGGGGCGGGGTGCCCCGCCCCTACGGTTTCTGTTGTACGATTTCTTAACATGAGCCAATCGGGATTTATATCCGCTCACCCCATCGAAAGGAAATAGATAACTATGAGTACAGAAACTGTCCTTAATAATTATATTAACAATGAATGGCGTCGCTCTAGTGCCAGCGAATACATAGATGTCACGAACCCAGCCACGGCAGAAGTTCTCGGAGTGGTCCCCCTTTCTCCAAGTACCGAAGTGGATTTGGCAGCACAAGCTGCGGCGGACGCGCTTGTTGAATGGCGACGCACACCAGCACCAGACCGCGTCCAGTACCTATTCAAACTGAAAAACTTACTTGACGAAAACTTCGAGGATATCGCCCGCACCATCACGCTGGAGTGCGGTAAAACGTTAGTTGAATCGCAGGGGGAGATGCGTCGCGCGGTTGAAAACGTTGAGGTCGCCTGCGGCATTTCGACGCTGATGCAGGGTTACAACCTCGAAGATATCGCCGCTGGCATTGATGAAATCATGATTCGGCAGCCGGTGGGCGTTTGTGCGGCAATCGCTCCGTTTAATTTCCCCGGAATGATTACGTCTTGGTTTATGCCGTACGCAATCGCCTGCGGTAACACCTATATCGTCAAGCCTTCTGAGAAGGTGCCGTTGACGATGCAGAAGATCTTTCAACTCATCGAGGAAGCAGGGCTACCCAAAGGTGTTGTCAATCTGGTGAACGGGTCCGAGGCAACGGTGAACGCTATTCTAGATAACCCCACCATTAAGGCGGTCAGCTTTGTCGGTTCGACAGCAACCGCTAGGTATGTCTATAGCCGGGCGACAGCTAACGGAAAACGCGCTCAATGCCAAGGTGGGGCGAAGAACCCAATTATCGTCCTACCGGATGCAGATCCGGAGATGACGCGCCATGCAACCGCTGAGAGTGCCTTCGGATGCGCAGGACAGCGGTGTTTGGCGGCTTCGCTGGCAGTCACCGTCGGTGAGGCGAGAGACTGGTTCACGGACGCGATGACCGACGCTGCGGCAACGCGAGTGGTTGGCTACGGATTAGAGGATGGCGTTGAGATGGGTCCCGTGATAACACCTGAAAGTAGATCCCGGATCGAGGGGCTCATTCAGAAAGGGCTGGATGAGGGCGCGAAGGTTTTGGTCGACGGGCGCAATTCCCAAATCTCCGGATATGAGAATGGAAATTTTATCCGCCCGACGCTTTTGGGGGATGTGAACCCATCGAGCGAAATCGCCAAGACAGAGATTTTTGGGCCCGTCTTGAGTGCTATTCATGTGGACACGATCGACGATGCGATTGCGCTGGTAAACGGTGGAAATTATGGGAACATGGCGTGTCTATTCACCAGCAGCGGGGCAGCCGCGCGGAAGTTCCGCTACGAGGCGGAGATTGGTAACATCGGAATTAACCTCGGCGTTGCGGCACCGATGGCGTTCTTCCCCTTTAGCGGGTGGAAGGATAGTTTCTTCGGGGATATGCACGGGCAGGGTAAAGACGCGGTTGAGTTCTTCACACAGAAGAAGGTGGTTGTGGAGCGTTGGGGGTAGCAGGTAATTAGAGAAGGCAGTGAAACCTCTATTAGAGGTGCTCCTCAACGACTGTTCGTCGGTCTGAAGATTCCGATTAGTCTGTAATCTTGAAAAGGTCTAGTTGTGAATCCGCATCAGTTCGATAGAGGTCGTAATTCAAACTGCGATCGACGGGTCCTCCGTGTTGGTTGATGAGTGTTCGGACTTGATCGACGCAGCCACGCATGTCGTTGCGAATCTCATCCGTGCCGAAACGCTGAACCAACCAGCCACGGGTTGTTAGGTAGGTGTTTCTTCTCCTATCACGGTTTCTCGCATCCTTGGTCGAATGGTAGGTATCGCCATTGCATTCTATGTTAATCTTGGCTCCATCGCTGCACTCGACAAAGAAATCTAGATCATAACTGGCGTCGCGTTCACGGATTTCATACTGACGTTCGGCTCGGACCTCGGCGACTTTTAATGCCTCCCACATCAGATCTTCGATTGGACTGGTGTGGAAGAGATCGTTAATCTCCTGCGCCACACTGAATTTCGCTAGGGTTGTCGTAATGAAAGTGACACGCCGTAGGCGTTTGCTTGGAATCGGCTGCGACAAACGTTGTAATGGGGAAATCTCCAACTTGTAATACAGCACTTCCGCATTCTCGTGCCCCGCTTCATCAGGCAACAGTTCGATCCGTGGTGCGGTACTTGTCCGTTCAATCTCCGCGTAGTAGTTCACGGCAAAAGCATCCCTTTTGAAAATCATGGTTTGGTAGAATGCGAGGTATTGCATCTGTTCTAAATCTTGGATAAGCCGATTAGCACTCTTGACAGGTATGCGATACCAACGCTGTGTTCGCGCGATCTCTAAGTCCCGTTGGTTGTTCATAATTGCAATAAGGACTTCGGGGGAGGGGTAGTTTGAGGGGGTTGCCATTCTATGGATTATCCTTACTGCGCCTGGGGCGATTTAATGATCTAATTGAGTAACAATCTTGTAGGTCGAGTTTCCAAACTCGACAGTGTTGTGTCGAGATGTGAATCTCGACCTACAAGCTACGCCATTATTTTTTTAAAATTCATGAAAATCGACACCGGGGCGTACTGTTTTTGGCAATACATCGCAATTGCACACCAAATTATTCCCAGAGATTGAAGTAATCCCCCAGAAGCCTCTGAAAACACCTATTTTATTTTAGCATAGCCCTGCTTGGAAATGAACTGAAAATCGCAAACGCACATCGAAAGAAATATGATGATAGGGAACGCAGATCTGCGTTCCCTACAAAATGAGTTACGAGTTGAAGCGAAGGTGAAACATGAAAGATTCAATGCAGCCAATCGATCTCCGGGGAAGCGTACTGCTCGGCATCGAACATATTTGTAATAGCGTAGACCGCGAGCGGGACTGCCGTCCGTACTTTCGCTTTAACCTAATTTCGCCGCCTGTTTGGTCTCAGCACGAAGCCGCTGATACACCACACACCGTCGGTCGCTTCCTACACGCCATCAATGTATGTCATGGGATGGTCGGTTTACCGGACGATACGGAGCTGCTGGAGGGACTGCGCAAACAGATTTTTGCCTGCTGCGATCATGACGACGGTTTCGCTTGGGACGATATGGGCAGCGATTCAAGCCCACCCTTGGCTTATATGCACCATCAGCGTGAAGCGTTGCTCGCTTTAATCGCTGTCTGGCGGATCTGGGGCGACCCGAAAGCCGAGCAATATGCCAAGGCACTCGTTGCAGCGATGGAGAAAACGACTCGCGCTACTGGCACGTATCCGGGGAGATGCTTGGGACCGGAGGGTTGGCAGGATGATAACGTAGCAACGGCAACTTCAGAGCGGGCAATCGGTGCACTGATTGCCTACAGCCATACCTTTGACGATTCGCTTGGAATAGAT
Source organism: Candidatus Poribacteria bacterium (assembly GCA_965247655.1). Taxonomy (GTDB): domain Bacteria; phylum Poribacteria; class WGA-4E; order WGA-4E; family PCPOR2b; genus PCPOR2b. The sequence continues at coordinate 5,428,851 of OZ252032.1, forward strand.
CTGGCACTCCGTTTCGCCCGCCATGCTCTCGCGGTTAGTTTCGGAGAGAATGGAGAGTTGACCCCAACCTGTGGAACGCATATCCACTCCATCACCGGGACGATCGCCTCGCTGGCAGAGCTCGGATTGGTTACCGGGGAGCGAGAGTTTACCGCTCGGGCACGACTCATCTTCGATGTGGGGATGCTGCCCTATCGCACCTCAACCGGTTGGGTTAAGGAGAGCGTAAACGCAAAATATGGTCGGGGGGAGGCGAACTGTACCGCAGACCTGATCGAGGCAGCATGTCTGCTTGGCGCATCGGGCTATAGCTCCTATTTTGAAGATGCGGAACGGATGCTTCGCAATCACTTACTCGCATCCCAAATGGACGACCTGTCATGGGTTGTGGAAAATGAGGGGATGGCGAATACTGAAAAGCGAGCGCATGAAGGACTGAGACAACGGGCGCGTGGTGCCTTTTGCTTCGGTGAACCGAACGGTTTTCATTCCTATAACTCAGATTTGACCGGTGCCGCCTTACAGGGCATCGCAGCCGCTTGGGAACATATTATCACCTGCGAAGATAACGGCAACGTTCGCATCAACCTGCTATTGTCCCGTAAGCACGAGGCGGTCAGTGTCGTCAGTGGTAACACTAATCTGGTGGTCGAAGCGAAACGCCCTATTGAGACGCTGTCCATTCGCATTCCTCCTTGGTGCGAATCCCTTAGAGCAACCATTGACGGGGTTGCAATACCGATAACCCGATATCACCTGAAGGTGGGTCAAGTCCGTGAGGGGGCTCAGGTTAAAATGACTTTTGATCGACCGCAGTTTTTGGCGCAGGAGCGCGCTGTGGGATATGAGAACCCCTATTGGATTCAGTGGTTGGGGAACACAGTAACCGCTATGGACGGTGCTGGAAAATATATGGCATTGTACCCGAAATTGGAGTCGGTGGAATGAAAATTACCTTGACCTCGCTGCAATTTTGCGCTATTCTGTGCTCCGACACCGGACAAGCGATATTTCTTTCGGTTCCCGATTAGGTACAACGTCGTCCGGCTGAGATGCCTTGACCACGACTTACGCAATCTGAATGTTTGAACGCTTACATTAATGCCAAAAAATTCCCCATTTTCCCCGCGAAAACAACTTTATTTTCTCACCGTCGTCCACACCGTCATCGATTCCTATGCGACCGTTTTACCGCACCTACTCCCCCTGCTGCTCAAAAAACTCGCATCCCAAACCGCTGCGCGAAATAGCCTTGCAGGGATAATCATTTCGGTCTATAGCACCTTTAGCTCGCTGGGACAGATTTTCTTCGGTTGGGCATCAGATCGGTTTCAGACGATGCATTTCGTGACTTTTGGCGTTGCGTTCACCGCTATTGCTCTGAGCCTATTGGGGATTGCACCTTCGCTTTTCTTGGTGCTTGTGTTGCTGGGAATTGGTGGATGCGGCGTTGCTGCCTTCCACCCAAAAGCCACCAGCCAAGCAGCGGCACTCGCCGGAGGGGATAGAGGTTTTGCCATATCAATATTCTTGACGGGAGGAAACATCGGGCGCGGTCTTGGTCCCTTACTCATCATGTATCTGGTAGTGTACCGTTACGGGTTGGAGTCAATGCCGTGGTGCATGTCTGCTGGGGTACTCGTTGCATTGCTTATTCCGAAAGCCTTGAAGCTTCCGAAAGTAGCGGTGAATGTGTCATCTCAAGTAGTAGCAGCCCCCACGAACCCACCTGAGAAACGGAAGAATCTTTGGGGAGCAATTCGTCCCCACTGGCACCCTCTCCTTGTGCTATATCTGCTCTCCGTCCTACGAACAATAACAGGGATTGGACTGGAAAATTTTCTCTCGTTGTACCTTGATGACTTGCAGTACTCCAACCTTGCACGGTCAGGGGTTATTGGACTGTTTATATTTGCTGCTTCAATGGGTATCATGGTAGGCGGATCGCTCTCCGATCGGATTAACTACTACGGTTTATTACTGTTTTCTTTCATCGCCTCCCCCCCACTTTTATACATCTCTCTGCATAGTACAGGGGTCACCTTTCTGATACTTCTCTTTCTGGGGAATTTTGTCCTCTCCAGTTCAACTACGATTAATATCGTTCTCGCCCAACGATTGCTCCCTGAACACGAAAATATTGCTTCCAGTTTCATGATGGGTGCCGCATGGAGCATTGGCGGACTGTTGAGTATTCCGGTTGGGCTGCTCGGTGACCATTTTGGACTAGCGAGGGTGTTGGACGGATTGGTGATGCTTCCATTGATAAGCATTGTGCTAGTTCCTCTGCTGAAACAGAAATGATACTAGATAAATCTAACACTACCCTCCGCAATCGGCTTTATCTGTTGACGTTCGCCCATGCTGTTGTTGACGCCTACTCCACAACGCTACCCCATCTCCTGCCACTCCTGTTCAGAAAGCTGGTGTCGCAAACCACTTCTTGGAGTAGCCTTGCAGGGCTAATAATCGCCGTTTCTGGGGTTTTCAATTCCTTTAGAACCTGTTTTAAAAAGAAAAAGGCTATTCAAAAGTTAATGTTTATGTTAAACCATTAGAGCAGTAAACTACTGACCTAATGAAAGGCCTAAACATGACTACACCAAAGTATCCTACAGATTTGACCGATGCCCAGTGGGACAAACTGTTACCCTATTTGCCAGAACCTTCACCCATAGGTAGACCTCTCAAGTGGGAGATGCGCTCAATTATCAACGCTATTTTCTATATAGTCAAATCAGGGTGTCAGTGGCGAATGTTGCCGCGTCACATGCCACCGTGGCAAACGGTCTATTCCCACTTCAGAAAGTGGAAAACTTTAGGGACATGGGTTATGATTCATCAAGCACTTCACGAGCAAACCCGTAGTGATATTGGCAAATCCCCGTCACCGACCGTAGCTATCATTGACAGCCAATCGGTCAAGACGACCGAACTGGCAGATAGTAGAGGGTTTAATGCGCACAAGAAAGTCAAAGGTCGTAAACGCCATATAGTCACCGATACAATTGGCATTCCATTGGGAGTCAAAGTCACTGATGCCAATGTCAGTGATAATCGAGTCGCAATAGAGTTACTAAACGAGGTCTTTAGTTGGCAGATAACGATTCAGTTAGTCTGTGCTGATGCTGGCTATCGCGGAGAATTAGGCGACTGGCTATATTTAACGCATCAGTGTCAATTGGACATTGCTCCATCTCTTGGGCAATCGGGATTTGTGGTCGTCCCATTACGTTGGATTGTGGAGCGCACCTTTTCTTGGTTCGGTTGGTTTCGCCGATTGACTTTGGACTATGAACGCTCGGCTGAGACCGCTGAGGCTATGGTGTATATTGCTTCCATTTACTTGATGCGGAACCGCATCAAATGACTTTTAAAACAGGTTCTTAGTCAGATCCTCTTTGGACAACTTGCAGACCGAGGACGGGCAGCGCATTTTTTGATTCTCGGTGTTGCGATCCCTTCAGTTTGCACCAGCTTAATGGGGGTTGTCCCGTCCCTCCTCACACTGATGTTGTTGCTGATAATTGGGGGCATGGGCGTGGCAGCATTCCATCCGCCGGCAGCCGTTCAAGCAGCAGCATTAGCCCAGCGGGGGAGGGGATTCGGTGTATCACTGTTTATTACCGGGGGCAACGTAGGGCAAGCAATTGGACCGTTTTGCATCATGCTCTTGTTGAATCGTTATGGACTGGAGCAGTTGGTGTGGTGCATGATTCCAGGACTTCTTGTCGCTTTACTCGTCGCGAAAGCCAACTCGCCTCAACCAACCAAGGAAGGGAGCGTGACAACAACAGCGTTTTCGCATACCGAATCAAAGAAAACAGAACTCTGGAGTGCCCTCCGTCCCGAACTGCGCCCGCTGATCGTGTTATATCTAATCACCACCTTGAGAACCGTCACGACAGTTGGGGTGTTGAATTTCCTATCATTGCACCTCGATCAACAAGATTTTTCAAATATCGAGCGTTCGGCGGTGCTTTCCCTCTTTGTATTGGCGGGTTCAATAGGCATCATCACTGGCGGTTCCCTTTCAGATCGGATTAATCGTTACACTTTGTTACGCTTTTCGTTGCTTGTCGCGCCACCAATTCTATACGCCGCGTTGCATAGTAAAGGCACCCTCTTTTTAATTCTGCTTCTTTTGGGAAATTTTACGCTTTCCACTTCGGTCACGGTCAATATCGTTTTGGCGCAACAACTGCTTCCTAAACATGAAAGTCTTGCTTCCAGCTTTGCAATGGGCGCAGCATGGGGGACCGCAGGACTATTGAACTATCCGGTTGGTATGATTGGTGATCGGGTTGGGTTGCCGAAACTGCTAGATGGATTGGTGATGCTGCCGTTGGCGACTTCAGTTTTGACGCTGTTTTTGAAGCGAGAGGCGAAGTAGCGATAAAATGCTCGTTGCTAACACCTTAGAACAATTATCAGAATATTCCGTTCTAAAACCCCGTCATTTATGGCGGGGATACAGAACGGCAAACCCCGTAAGTTAGTCAAAAAAGGTTGAAATTGCAGGTGAAAAATGGTATAATCTCCACCAGAAACGGACTCACCCTTGAAAACTATTAGCAATGGTTTTCCCACTCTCCGACGGGAGCGTGTTGTGGTATGTCCGTCTCGTCAAAGTTGCCCGTGAGGGCAGTGGGCAGGGCGTTGTCCATTGCGTTAGCGATATGTAAGACGGACTTCGGTTCGCAGTCGTGTTTGACCGCACAATTAAGCAACCTACCGGGATGGGACATAAGAATCTCCACCCTTTAGGGTGTGGGAGTACGTCAAATGCTAAAATCTATAGAGGAGGAAAACATGGAAACCAAAGCTGTTTTCAAAACCGCGAAACCTTATCAAGAAGATGAAATGAATTTGCCTGTTGAGAATTTGGAGGAGGCAATTCCTTTTTATGAAACAGTGATGGGATTTCAAACGATCTCCAGAAACGACTCGCCTTCTAAGTCAGCAGTTCTCGCAAGAGATGACATCCAGATCGGACTGGCGGAGAACGACGGCGATCCGACACAGGATGGGTGTTTTTTTGAAGTCAATGATGTTGAGGCGACTTTCAATGAGTTAAAAGCCAATGGACTAGAAAGAGATGACGCCGAATACCGGGTCGATACATACGGCGACACGTCCTTCCGCGTGTTCTTCATAATAGCACCGGACAAACTTTGCTACTGTATCGGTCAGCGGCTATGACTTCCCATTCTACGCCAACCGGCATCTTCATCACAGGTACAGACACCGAAATCGGCAAAACCGTCGTTGCTGGCGGGTTGGCGGCTGCGCTCAAAGCCGCTGGGGTCAATGTCGGTGTTATGAAGCCGATTGCAAGTGGCGGCGTTGAACACGAAGGACATCTCGTTTCGGAGGACGCGATTTTCCTCAAAGGTGCCGCACAGGTGGACGATGCTCTGGATCTGATTAACCCAATCTGTCTCCGCCCTCCGCTTGCGCCATCTGTGGCTGCAGAGATTGAAGGGATTTCAATCGATCTCCGACAAATAGACAAAGCTTTCGCCCAACTCTGTCAGAGACATGAATTTATCGTTGTAGAAGGAGTCGGCGGAATTGCGGTGCCGGTCTGTGAGGAGATGCTAGTTGCGAATCTAGCGCAACGTTTCCAATTGCCGTTGCTTATCGTTGCCCGCCCAAACTTGGGGACGATTAACCACACCGTGTTGACGGTCGAATTCGCCAGATCTTATAGTCTTGAAATTTTTGGGATTGTGTTGAATGCCTCGCAAGATCAATCCAAGGGACTTGCTGAAGAAACCAATCCGAAAGAACTTGCGCGGCTCACTCGTCTGCCGATTTTGGGGACTGTGCCGTTCGATGAAAGGCTCCAAGATGATACACCCTCCCCCGACTTTTTAAGCCAGTTTATCGGTGGACATATTGATTGGAAGGGGTTTAGTGAATTCTCTGACTTTGATTCGCTAAACCTGCGATAATTCAGTCCCGACAGATTAGGCATCTGAAATCAACCCTCAAACGTGTATTATCATGTTATCCCCCATAAAATAACAATGACGGGTAAAATCAGTTCTTTTCCCTCATTTGTCGAATCCAATTTATCGTGTTGTTCACAACCCCTCTCATTTCTCTGTTGGCACAACTTTCAAGGGCTTTCAGGACATCAAGGGTTTCTTCATCTGGATAGATGATTTCTCCGAGCCGCTTGACGGCAAGCAGTTTATCCTTGTCTTCCGCATCGCGCAATTCTGTCAGAAGGAAATCCTTATAGATAATCAAAAAATGGTTCTCAAACGCCAGGGCCCGCCTACAGATTTCTCTGAGTTGCTGTCGCTCGTCCCTATTCTCAGGAATTTGATATTCCCACTGTTTTCTGATTTTTTCAAATGCCGCTTCCAAAAGCACTGTCCATTCATCATTGATATATTTCTTGTAAAGCTTCAAACTATCGTTTTTCGTGAAGACATATTTTTTCGCTTTTGAGGCAACAATAGCTGTTGCCACTGCGCTTACAACAGAAATAAATACGGTTGTACCGCCCCTGTATGTGTATCCGTAGAACTCGTCGGATGGATCAGGATAGTCTAAAGGATACACTCGTGCTTTCAGATTCGGGCGTAACCGATCTGTAAAACAAAAAACATACGCACGAAACATCACATCCCGTATGCTCTGATCGAGAGGCGGTAATGAGATTTGATCCCGAATATCTTCACCGTATATCAAGAGACTTCCTGCTTTAATCCGAAGTTGAAGCGTGCTGGTTGAAAAAGCAGTCTCTTCATCCTTTGCAGTAACATCACCTGCAATCGGACTAATCAGCCCAAAACAATATTCGCAAATTTGTTGCGAGTTTTTCCGTTCGGTATTATCTCGAAAACGGTTTTTGAACAGAATTTTCATGTCAATATCACTAGTGGAAACAGCAGTGCCATCGGCATAACTGCCGACCAGATAGTATCCCCGAATTCGATCTGGAAATATGGTTTCAAATATACCGATGACCCCGCGCAAAATGTTGTCAACTCGCTGATTGCCAGTCGAGTTTAGGAGTGAAATAGTCTGCATTTGAAACTCCTTACTAAAGCCAATACGTTACCAAGCGTGAGGCAACACCTTGTCCACAAATAGAGTCCGAAAAGCAAAAAATTGTTCATTCGATCCGAACAGGAATTAAGGAGGAAAGCTATGTCCTTTGAAGTCACGATGGCTGGATTAAATGCTGAATGTCCGCGATGACTCGCCTGAAACCTAGTACCTTCAGATGAGATCTCCTTTTTGTACCGAACAAAAACAGGCAAGCGATCGGCAAGTATAACTCACAGCCCCCAAAATTCTTTAAGTCCAATTTTACCACAGATCATAGGCACAAGGAACACCTTTTTCGCGTGCAGTGGAACCAGCCGTTATTGCTTTAATCCCATTCGCATTCGTTGCTAATATCCCCAAAATATAGCGTATATCTTACCTTTCGCGTAATCCCGTCTCTATTTACATTATCCTTAGTGAGAATCTTCCAAGCGAGTAAAACAATCACAGCACCCCTCTTAGTATCAATGATGGCGTAACGTAAATGGGACTTCACGGTGCCTTCTGGAATGCCCAGCTCTATGGCGGCTTCCCGAAGTGCCATTTCTTTCTGATATATGAGGTGAAGCACTTCTTGTTTCTCTTGGGACAGCCCATCAACAAGTTGCCAGAGCAGCTGGGACCGTTCGGCTTGTTCCACCATTACTTCGGGACCGCACGACGAGGTATCGATCATCCAATCTGGATCTGGCGGACGTTCATCCTCATCGTCGAATTCGTCCGGCAGTGTTTCGAGGGGTTCTTGTCGCCGTCGCCGCACCGTGCGCAGGTGATTGAGAGCGAGATTCGTCGCGATGCGGAAAAGTCAACCCTTGAATTCTCCCTGACCATTCCACTGTTCAGCGCGCATCCAGACTCGCAAAAACACCTCTTGAACCAGATCCTCAACGGCACTTTCAACCCGCACGATGCTAAGGATATGCTGGCGGACAGACGCACTGTGCCGTGCAAAAAGCGTTTCAAAGGCATCGGCATCGCGCTTCACAATCTAGCGAATGAGGGTTTGGTCCGATTGTTCTATCATAAAAGGCTTTCACTGTAAATGACACCGCACAATGGATAAAAGTTCATTGTCTGAATTAGGATACCCAAGATAGTAGGATTTTCAAGATTAGGTTTTCGGATTTTGAGTGGCATGAATGGGTACAAATGTGATAAGATGCACGTGTTACGCATCACACAATACATTAGGTCAAGAATATGTCAAAAATAAGAATTGGTATTATTGGATCTGGCGGCACTGGGACGCGTCATGCAGAGAGATTCTCTGAAATGGAAACCGTCGAGGTTGTGGCAATCGCGTCAAGAAACGCTGAAACGGGTAACGCACTCGCTGAAAAACATGGTGCAGAGTTTATCTCCGATTGGCAGGCACTTGTTCAGCGCGATAATCTGGATGGCGTCGTTATCTGCACCCATAATGACACCCACGCCGAAATCGCGCTCACGGCACTCCGTTGCGACAAACATATCCTTATGGAATATCCGCTGGCGCGGTCGATTGATGCAGGTGAAACTGTAGTCGAAGTCGCACAAAGCAATCAACGGGTTCTGCGGATTAACCACTCCGAAACGGTGTCCAATTCACATCAGGCGATTAAACAGAAGGTACAGGGACTTGGGGATCTGTTGTTGACTACCTTTTCGCGCCTCACACCGGGGCGAGGTGCACGTCCGGAGATTTTGTTCAATCTGCCCGTTTCTGGTCCGCCTGCACACTTTTTCGTCTATCACATCTACCCGATCATTGATCTCTTCGGAGGTGTCAGGTCGGTCGAAGGCTCTGCGGTTTACAAAGGCTTAACGGATCAGGGAAATTATAACCGATTTGTCAATACCGTCAATGTCGAGTTCAAAAACGGCGGGGTGGGGAGTTGGGTCTGGGCAGGAGGAGTTGAGATTCAGGATTCCGAGCAGCACGCCCGCTATGTGCTGACAGGTGGTACAATTAGCGATAGTCGTGGCAGGTGGCACTGCTCAACGGGGACAGGAGTGGAGGAGATTTCGCCGGCGGATGCCCCAAGCGTTTCACTTCAGGAACGATGGATACAGGAGATTCAGCATCAGGAGACAGGTGCAGCGGATAGAGACGCAGCCACCGCGCTTGAAGCGATACGGGTGAGCCTGTCCGCTGAACAATCAATGCGGAAGAAACGACGGATTGTGTTGGAATGAAGGAAAGGTGTGATTAGTACAAATCGGTGGAGGTGAAAGGAGTTTTATATGCGGAATTCGTTATCAATGATGGTAGGTAGAGGTGATGGACAGATTAACGGCAGCGATGACCGTGCCATTCAGGCAGGGATCGATTACCTCGCCGCACTCGGCGGGGGAACGTTGAAACTTTTGCCCGGCACATATCATCTCAACAACGCGATCTATCTACGAAGTAACATACGGATTGAAGGCAGCGGCAACGAAACGGTGCTGGTTAAAAACCCTTCTGTGAGTACACCGCTTGCTGTCAATTCGGATTGGTACGATTCAGACGTGACACTGACCAATAGCGACGGTTTTGAGGTAGGATACGGGGTTTGCCTGAGAGCGAAGACCCCACATCACGGTGGATCGAATGTCATCAAGCGCACGATTATTGCGAAAGAGGGAAACCGTCTCTGGCTCGATAGATCGCTCGAAAAGAATTTCTGGGCAGACCATGAAGCACAGATCTCGACCCTGTTTCCGATCCTGAGCGGCGAACATATTTGCGATGTTGAGATCCGAGATCTCGTCCTCGATGGCAATCGATCTAACAATCAACACCTTGATGGGAACTATGCCGGCTGCATTTTCACGCAGGACTGTGAGCGGATTCAAATCGATAACGTCGAAGCGCGAAACTATAACGGCGATGGTATTTCATGGCAGATCTGCCACGACGTGACCGTGACGAATTGTCGGAGCCTGAACAACGCCGATTTGGGGTTGCATCCGGGCTCTGGATCCCAACGCCCGATTATGCAGGATAATTACCTTGCAGGAAATCGACTGGGGCTTTTCTTCTGTTGGGGAGTGAAACACGGAGTCGCAGAGAACAACCAGATTCTCAATAACCGTCAATATGGGATTTCCATTGGGCACCGGGATACTGACAATATCATCCGAAGCAATCAAATAGAGGGGAATGGAGAGGTCGGAATTACCTTCCGCAATGAACCAAACGAAGGGCGTAGCCCCCATCGGAATTTGGTGGAAAACAACCGGATTGCGAACAGCGGATCGGACACAAGCGGCATCGGTGTTGACATTCAGGGCGAGACCCAATCAATTACGATTCGGAGAAATCAGATAACCGAAATGCGGGAAGGCGGTGAGCACGTCGGTGTGCAAATTGGCGAAAAAACAGCGAATATCCTTCTTGAAAAGAACGAGTTTTCAGGGGTAGCTACGGGGGTCAGAGATTTGCGGGGTAAATAGATGTCTTTACGACGTTTGACGGCTAACTAGCAACATGCCCCATGCTTTAGCTTTGGGTCCGACACAGTGATTTTGTGTGCTTCTTTCTAGAAAATATGATATAATTGAGGTGTCTTTTGGTAAGAGCATATCACCCCTATCGCACGATAGGGACTCCCACATTCCAGTGATATGGAAAACGATAGGCGAAAAGACACTCCCATGTTAAAAACACACAAGATAGCACTGAATCCAAATAACGTTCAAACGACGCAATTTTCTCGACACAGTGGCTATGCCCGTGTTGCCTACAATCACGCGCTGTCCGACTTCAAAACAGGCTTAGACGCTGGTCAATGGCGTAGCTACATAGAGTTGTGCAGACGTTTTAATGCAATCAAACATGAGCAATATGATTGGTGTAAAGATATGTCGCAGAACGTCTCAAAGAATGCGATTTATACCAATCTCAAAGACGCTATAGGGCGTTGGCAGTCAGGTCAGAATCGCTTCCCTAAGTTTAAGAAGCGGTCTCACGGTCAGAGTTACCAAGCAGATAGTGGTCGAGGCACCATCCCCGTCGTAGGTAAGCGGATTAAACTTCCCAAAATTGGTTGGGTCCGTATGTTTCAACCCCTACGCTTCCTCGGTACTATCTGCAAGGTCGTTATCTCCAAGCAAGGACACCGTTGGTTTGCTTCTATACTGGTAGATACCCTTGTAGACGACACCACCCCAGAGATTCGTGGACTGCCCACTGTTGGTGTGGACGTAGGTATCAAACATCTTGCCGTCACTTCCGAAGGTGTCTACTACGAGAATCCAAAAGCCTTAAAGCGTTATGAGCATAAGTTAAAACGATTGCAACGCCGTTTGAGCAAACGCACCAAAGGCAGTCGCAACTGGTACAAACTGAAGGATAAGATAGCCAAGCTATATTACCAAATCACGTGCATACGACAGGACGCTCAACACAAGGCGTCCACAGCAATTATCAATAACGCAAGCTGTATTGGGATTGAGTCATTAAATGTTGCTGGTATGTTAAAGAATCATAGACTTGCAAAGGCTTTATCGGATGCCTCGTTGTCGAGTTTCTTGGAAATGCTCAAGAATAAGGCAGAACGTATCAATGTAAAGATTGTAGAAGCCGATACCTTCTACCCGTCTAGTAAAACGTGTTCTCATTGTGGTGCAGTCGATAGTGATTTATCCTTATCGGATAGGATATACCATTGTAGTGTTTAAAGTGGACCCATTGTCGAGTCCAAAATATTGGAAAAATAAGTAAGATAATTGAGAGTCGCTGTGTACTCCTTTAGCTCCGATAAACCTCAGCCGGTGTCGCGTAATTGAGACTCTGGTGAGGTCGTTTGTGATTATAGAACCGGATGTAATGAGTTAATCCATCAAACAAGGCTTTTGCCGTTGGGTAGAGTTTCTGATAGACATCTTCACACTTGACGCTTCGCCAAAACCGCTCAATGTAAATGTTGTCAATGGCTCTGCCGACGCTGTTGATACTCATAGCACTGCCAGCGGCTTCGACCGTCTCGGTGAACGCATTGGCAGTAAACTGGACACCTTGGTCGGTATTGAAGATGGTAGGGGTTGCTTTGCATAATGCGTGATGCAAGGCGTCGAGACAGAACGGTCCCCCTAGACTATTGGATAACTTCCAAGTGATGACGTAACGACTATACCCGTCGAGTATCGCCACCAGATACATAAACCCTTTATCCATCGGGATATAGGTAATATCAGCCGACCAGACCTCATTGGCAGCGGTCACCTCATAGTCCCGTAATAGGTATGGGTAAATCCGATGCTCACTGTTGATGGTTGAGCGTTTGGGTTTGGGATAAATCGCTTCTATGCCCATCAAACGCATTAGCCGCTGGAGGCGTTTGCGATTCACATGGTAGCCACGGTGCTTAAGATGGTGTGTCATTCGACGACTCCCATAGAACGGTGTTTGCATATACTGCTGATCTATCTGCCGCATCAGATGCAGATTATCTGCTGACTCTGTAGCCGGTTGATAGTAAAGCGTTGACCGAGAAAAACCAAGCAACTCACACTGACGACGGATACTCAATTGGGGGTGGTCGGGTTCAACGAGTGACCGTCTCTGGTGTACTGTTTGAGGCAGCTTTTTTTTTCAACCAGTCCAGTTCCATATTCAACCGACCAATTTGCTCATACAGACTGGACCCTCTGTCATTTTGCTCACGCTGTCCCTTGGTGGGAGTGGTCGCGAAAATATCGCTACCCTGTTCAAGCAACTGTTTCTTCCATTGGCTGATTTGACTCGGGTGCAACTGGTGATCACTTGCCAATTGGTTGATAGTTTTATCTGACTGGATGGCTTCAACGGCAATAGTAAACTTGAATCTCGCTGTATGACGAATCCGTTTGGTTGACATTTTCAATCCTCCATTTATACGGGTGAGTTAGACCAAATTTCTTACTTAACTCCTAGCCCGAATATTGGGGACCATTATAGTTTGTGACCATACACAAGATAGAGACCTAAACGCTGCAATAAACCTCAGAACCCTCGCCATGGGACACACGGAGAGGTTAAACGCTTGTGGAGATACTGTAAGACCTCGACAATTGAGGCAAGAATCGTTGAAGCAAGAAGATAGCACAGAATCCCGATAGATCGGGATTACTGGTCAGTCTATCATAAGAATCCTAATGCTTTAGCGTTGGGAGCAGTCAAAGGAAGTTGATAATGTGATAAGATACGCCGCAAATGTTTGCATTTTAGTGTGGCAACTTAGATCATAATTAAGGAGAAATTAAGGGTGTGTGGTATTGTTGGCTTTTTAGATAAAACGCAAAATAGCAATGCACCCGTGGGCAAGACTATTCTCGCCATGCTCACGGCACTGGGAGTGCGGGGACCGGATTCGGCAGGCGTGGCACTTTATGGTCCTCCGGAAAATGGCGCGTTCACGCTGCAGGTAAAATTGGGAGAACTTGATGGTGCAGCTGAGAGGGGGACTTCGATTGCGGAGCAGGTCAAGGCATTCGGCTCCGTGCATGAAGTGAAAACAACTGCTGAGTATTTACGGCTCGTCATCGATCTGCAAGGGGAGGCAGCACCGCTAACACAATTCATAGAATCTTTAGATGAGGACATCGAAGTTGTCAGCATGGGACGCGAACTCGAAATTGTCAAGCAGGTCGGCACACCCCAGAATCTCGACGCGACCCACGGCATCTCTACATTCCGAGGGACACACGGTCTGGGACATACACGCCTTTCGACAGAGAGCCGTGTGGATCTGAGCCACTCGCAACCTTTCTGGGCACATAACTATCCTGACCTCGCCATCGTCCACAACGGACACATCACAAACTACCACAAGTTACGCTGTATCTACGAACAGCGCGGCGTCAGACTCTATACCGAAAATGACTCCGAAATCATCGGTGTATACCTTGCCGACCAATTGTCTAAGGGATTGAGGTTCAAAGAAGCGTTGGATGCGTCGCTTACCGATTTGGACGGTTCTTTCAGCTATCTTGCGGCGACAGAGGATTATATTGGATTTGCGAAAGATCCCTTCGCCTTCAAACCGCTACTCTTTACCGAAACGGATGATTTTGTCGCTGTCGCAACTGAAGAGATCGCGATCCGGGCTGCCTTCGGGGGCGGCTACGAGGTGCGCGAGGCACAAGCAAAGGATGTAAGTGTATGGCAGAGATAGCAGGATTACTAATCTATAATGAATGGCAAAATTCGCGCAGAGGATAATGATAAAGCATATATGGAGTACGAGCAACTCAAAACGCAAGGCGTTGAGTTTATCTACCCGAGGCATCCCGATTTTCCGCCACATCTCCTTGAAATCGCGCCAATGCTGTTCATCAAGGGACAACGAAAACTCCTCACTTCGGATGGGGTTGCAATCGTAGGGTCGCGGAATGTGTCAGATATGGGGATTCGTGTTGCACGGAAGCTTGCCGCGGAATTTGCAAATGAAGGATTAAATGTTGTTTCCGGGTACGCCAAAGGGGTGGATTCAGAAGCCCATTTAGGCGCGTTAGCCGCAGAAGGAACAACGACAATGGTACTGCCTTACGGCATCAAGGAACTGCGTCAAAAAAATACGTTCAGAGAGTTTGACTGGCAGCGGAATGTGTTGGCGGTTTCGCAATTTGACCCGAATGTCAAGTGGCTAGCTCGCAACGCGATGGCTCGGAATAAGCTTGTTTGTGCGCTCTCCAAGGCTGTTGTCGTGGTTGAATCAGGACCTGAGAAAGACTCACAGGACAAAATGAGTGGCACCTTCAACACCGCACAAACAGCTCTCAGTATGAACTTGCAGCTGTTTGTCCTAAACCCAAAATGCTTTGACAATCCTCCAAAAGGTAATGCAGACTTAATTGATCTGGGTGGTGAGTGCTTAGATCCGGATGGTGGTGCAGAGGCAATTGTCAAAAGCATTTCTGCTGCAAAAACGGAATTACCCCCCGTTGAAAAGCAGGATTCTCCTGAGCAATTAGAAATTTCTTTCTAAGGGTATCTATAAGGTATGCAAGGCACAAGCAAAGGATGTGGCTGTATGGCAGAGATAATCTGCGACGGTAAAACGACCCGCGACATCAACACGGAAATCAAACGCCTCATCGCTAGTGGCGAAACCGATATCTGTATGAGAGATCCCGTCGCCCGGCACAACTTAGGTGTGGCAATTCTACAGTCGGTGAAGCTGACCTTCGACGGGAGTGTTGGTTACTACTGTGCAGGGATGGTTGATGGTCCCACCATCGAGATCAAAGGGAGCGCAGGTTGGGGATTGGCGGAGTCCATGATGGGTGGCACCGTTACCGTCGAAGGAAGTGCTGGCAACGGGGCGGCGGCTTCAATTCGAGGCGGGACGGTTGTCATTCGTAGCGATGCAGCTTCTCGGCTAGGCGTTTCGATGAAAGGTGGATTGATTATCGTTGGAGGCAACTGCGGCTACATGGCGGGTTTCATGGCGCAGCGGGGGACAATCATTGTCTGCGGAGATACCGGTGAAGCATTCGCCGATTCGATGTATGAAGCAGTCTGTTTCGTCGGCGGTGACATCGCTGAACTCGGTAACGACGCCGTGATTGAAGAACCGACCGCAGAAGACCTCACCTTTCTCGAATCTACCCTATCTCAGCATCTCCCTTCCAAAATTGGCAATTCACAAACTGCCATTCGCAACTTCAAGAAAGTTGTCTCCGGACGCAAGCTGTGGACCTTCGACAAGGACGAGCGAGCGGTGTGGCGAGAGGCATTATGACTTTGCTGCCCAATCACGAACAGGCGATTATTGAGGACAGCAAGTTGATTCGCTATGCTCTTAATCCGCAAAATGAACGCGGGCGGCACAAGGCACGAGTGTTTGAAAGCACATTAGGATTCAACCTATCGAACTGGACACAACTGAAGGAAGCAATTTTAGACGCATTACCCCATCACGAGGCAACATCAACCAGTGAGACAATATTTGGCAAAAAATTTGAGGTGGTGTTGTCCATCACAGGACTGAACGGACGCACAGCAGACGTAATGACCGTTTGGCAATTTGACTGCTTAGATGATAGGACGTTTAACGATGTACCACGCTTAGTTACGGTTTACGTGCTCTGAATAGGGGTAAAAAAGATGACGAAGGCAAAACGATATGATACAGTAGTGTTGCTAGAAGCCGTTAACGGTTTTCAGAAGGGTGAGAAGGGGGCAGCAGTGGAAGTCTATACGAGGCCCTATGAAGCTTACGACATTGAGATTATCACCGACGAAGGAACGACAAAAGGTTTAGTTGAGGCAATTCGTCCTGAACAGATTGAGGTTGTTCCCGCTATACAAGATGCGAGTTCAAATCTGCAATTTCAAGAAAGTCGTCTCCGGCCGCAAGCTGTAGAACTTCAACAAGGGGGAGCGAGTGGTGTGGTGGGAGGCGTTATGAAAGGGTTTACAATGGACCTATTTAATCTTCAAAAAGATTTTGTTAAAACAATAATCCGAGACACAGTTGAAACGTATTCGGGACAATGGCGACTTGTTTACGAAGCTATTCAAAATGCCCATGATAGCATTCAGTTAAATAAAAAGATCGGAAGAGGTGAAGTCGAGGTACATCTGTATGTTGGGAGCAACACTGTTAGTGTTAAAGACAATGGCACCGGAATTTCCATTGACAACTTTTCAAAGGTTTTTCTTATTGGCGGTTCAGACAAAACACATGAGCATCTACGAAAGATCTTGAAGGGAAGCCAAGGAGTAGGAATAAAATCTACTCTTTTCACTTCAAAAACGTTCAAAGTCGAGTCTGTGTATGAGGACTATGCTTGGGATTATGAAGTAACAGATTGCTACAAGTTTGACGAGCCCAATTTCAATGTTGAAATTAGGTCCCCGAATCCGAAACCGTCGCGTCTTTCAAGCGGATCTATATTCACTTATTCCCTTCCTGAATATACCGTGCAGGATTTCCTCAATGAAATTGTGAATGAATATTGCGAGGAAACATCACGCGAAGAATTACAAAATATAGAAGAATTGAAAACCGTTATTGAGATCTATTTCCGAACAAAGACATATCTGGGTTGTGTACAATCTATGCTTGGTATTAACCGGGATTTGAAACCGATTGATGTCGAAGTGAAACTCCACTTTGATTCACCTTCGCTGGAAGACCATAAACGCATTAACATTGACCATTGCAGTTTCATCTCCGACGAAAGTTACTACAGAAAAGAGATTTCTCATACCTTTCTTGGAAAGTACATAGATATACTAGAAATGCATAACAATTTGAGCCGTCGCTATCAAACAGATAGAGTTTATAGGGATTTCGAGGATATTCTGCGTAATCCTCCCGATCAAACTTCAAAAAAGATCCTTGTTCAGAAACTAGACAAAGATACTGTTAAAAGATTACTTGACCAACCTAAAAGAGATAGTCAAACACGTGAACTGTCTTTTGAGCCCAACTCCACTCTCCTCCGCAAACATAGAACAGTTCTCGAAAAAATCAATGGTATGTATTTGGTCATTGGGCAGCGAACCTACCTTGCAAATTATTTCCACATTGAACCGAAACAACACATTTCAATTAATGGCTTACCCACTAATATCTCTCTAAATTTGCCCCACGGTGCTCTGAGTTACCTCAATAACGTATACGTCGTCCTCGATGCCGACTATCCACTAGGGTTTGGCAAAAGAAATCTTCCATCACGTTCTAAAGGTATCATAGATGCTTTCTTTCTTGATGCTTGGAATATATTACGACGAGTTGCCCCTCTAGTTGTTGGTCAGAGAGAAGGCACAGATCCTTCTCAATTGCCAGTATGGGATAAAGAAGAAGAACTTGAAAACTATGAAGATAGAGACAATCTACTAGGACCCCTGCCGCTCTCTTTCAAAACAACGCCTCACGAAGAACAAGAGGTTGTTGCCTTATTCTTTGAATTGGTTGGAAGAAAACTTCTAAAAGGCTACTTCCCATTTCGGGTTGGCGGAAACCGGGCGACCTACGATGCGCTTTTCTTAATTGACCAAGATGAAAGCGAAAAACTTCTACGAGACATTAGGCCACGCGAACTTAAGACGGTTGAATTTAAGTTCCAACTTTCCGGATTGATACAAGATTTTACGGAGGAAATGAAATTTCTCGACGACATTGATTTGGTAGTCTGCTGGGAAAATGATTGTGATGACGAACTTGAATACAACATTCATTCGCTGGAGCGAGAGGGCATTCCGCCATTTCCGGGAGCGCAATTGAGAATACAAAAGGGAACAAATACGTGTCAAGTACTCGTTCTCAAGGAATTTATTGAATCACTCGAATTTGGACACTCCTAAACATCAAGTAGACAATCTTTGAATAGTAGTTGAGAGGTTTTCACCATGCCAGATAACCATGCTCTTCTCCGAACCAGTGGAACCTTCACCCCTGACATCATTGAAGATATCCAAGTCAAAGCGGAGTTAGGACGATACCGTATCCGCGGATTTGGGACGTTGCGCGAGCGGCAATGGGCGACGTTCGATGACTTGACCTTTATCCCCTGCACCCTGACCCGTATCCCACTTGAAGGCTATCGAGAACGTTGTTCACCCAAAACCGTTCTCGGCACTCGCTTCGCCGAAAAGCCGATTGAACTTGAGGTTCCTATCATGATCACCGGCATGAGTTGGGGCGCGCTCTCCTACAACGCTAAAGTCGCGCTGGCAAAGGGTGCGAATATTGTCGGTTCGTCCAACACCACCGGCGATGGCGGGATGCTGATGGCGGAACGTGAGCACAGTCGGGCACTAATCTACGAGGTGCTGCCGTCCCGCTACGGCATCGACATCCACCATCTACAGATGGCGGATGGTATCGAGTTGACGATTGGACAGGGCGCGAAGCCGGGAACGGGGGGATTGTTGCTCGGTTCAAAGGTGTTGGATACGGTTGCGGAACAACGGGATCTGCCCCTCGGCGTGGATCAGCGGAGCCCTGCGCGGCATCCCGACTTCCTCGGTCCCGACGACATGATTATCAAGATCGAAGAATTACGAGAGGCAACCGATTGGCAGGTACCCATTTTCGTGAAGATGGGGGCAACGCGGGTGTTTGACGACGTGAAGTTGGCAGCAAAAGCGGGTGCCGATGTGATTGTCGTGGACGGGATGGAAGGCGGCACCGGCGCATCCGCCGAAATTTGTCAGGAGCACACAGGTGTTCCCACACTCGCCGCCGTATGTGAGGCACGCGCAGCACTCGAAGATCTCGGATTGTACGGTGAGGTACAACTCATTATCGCGGGCGGCATCCGACACGGTGTGGATGCAGCAAAGGCGATGGCACTCGGTGCGGACGCGGTATATATCGGCACAGCGGCACTGATGGCACTCAACTGTAACAAACCTATCCACGTCGAGGATTATCACGAACTCGGCACCGAACCGTACCACTGTCACCACTGCCACACCGGACGCTGTCCCGTCGGGATCACGACGCAGGATCCTGACCTGATGAAACGCCTCGACATTGACGAAGCGGCGGAGCGTGTCGCCAACTTGCTGCAAGCGATGACTTCGGAGATCCAGATCCTTGCCCGCGCTTGTGGCAAGGCGGACGTACACGACCTCGATCCTGAGGATCTCCGGGCGTTGAATTTGGAGGCATCAATGATCTGTGGCATCCCGCTTGTCGGGACAAACCGTGTGTTTGGCGACGGACCAGGGTGGAAAGAACGGGAGTGACGCTTATTTTAATTTTTAACGCAAAGGCGCAATGGTGCAGAGGTGCGAAGGTAAAAAATAATAAAAAACTTTGCGTCCTAGCGTCCTTGCGTTGAAATAAATCAAACGGAAGTCAACTACCCCGCCCTGAAGGACAAGGCTTGTAGCCTGTCCAACGGGACTTACGCTTGGGCAATTATCTTGCCCGCGACGCTATCTCGGTGCGTTGCACCTAAAAGATAGCGCGGTTATGCGGCTCTGGCTCGTAACTTTACACACCCGCCACCGCACGGCTATAGCATCCGTTTAGGCATATTCACGATGTATCGGTGATAGCATCGCTTCAACACCCGGGTGAAACCTCAGACAAACTGCCTTTCACGCGGTTCACTAGTGAACCTCAGAAGTGAGAGGGCAGTGTTAAACGAGCGTTCAACTGAAGTCCTCGAGTTACAAACTATATTCTACCATACATCTACCAAAAAAGTGTAAGGTAGATTACAAAAACGAAAAAAAAGGAGGCGGGATGGAAACCCCATGCTAAAGCAAGGGGTTTCCATCCCGAAGATTTGATGACGTTAGACGAGGTTAAAGCGTTAGTCGCGGAGCAGGGAATCGAGTTTTTCCTCTGTTCCTTTGTAGAGATGGCTGGCGCACCAAAAGCGAAGGTAGTGCCAACGACGCATATCGATGATATGGCGGAGGAGGGTGCTGGCTTTGCCGGGTTTGCGGCAGGCGAAATTGGTCAGGGACCACATGATCCGGACATGGCAAGCCTCCCTGACTTCAATTCACTCACAATCGTGCCGTGGCGTAAAAACGTGGCGTGGTTGGCGGGGAATGTGCATGTGGGTGACGAGGCATGGCCCTACTGCCCACGCACTATTTTGCGGAGGGAGTTGGCGAAAGCCAAGCAAAAGGGCTACCTCTTTAACCTCGGTGTCGAGGCAGAGTTTATGTTGTTAAAACAGGGTGAGGACGGTAGTTACGCGCCGTGGGATCCGCTCGATACGCTCGGTAAACCCTGTTATGACTTGCGGGCACTCCACCGTAACCTCGATACAATGACCACCCTGATCAAGTATCTACAAGAGTTAGGCTGGGGCCCATACGCCAATGACCATGAGGACGCTAACTGTCAGTTTGAACTCAATTGGCTCTATTCCGATGCGCTGACCACCGCAGATCGGCACACCTTCTTCAAGTGGATGGTCAAAACCGTCGCCGAAGAGCAGGGGTTGACAGCAACCTTCATGCCCAAGCCGTTTGCGAACTTAACCGGCAATGGCGCACATTTTCACCTGAGCTTATGGGATCCGGAAAACCAGACCAATCACTTCCTCGACGAATCGGATGAAAATGGACTCTCACAACTCGCCTACTGGTTCATGGGCGGTATTCTCCACCACGCCAAAGCACTCGTTGCCGTCACCAACCCGCTCGTCAACAGCTACAAACGCCTGATCTCTGGCGCACCCCGCTCCGGCGCAACGTGGGCACCCGTTTATATCACGTATGGTGGGAGCAACAGAACGCAGATGATCCGTATCCCTGGTCCCGGACGGATTGAAAATCGTTCAGGGGACGGTGCCGCCAATCCGTATCTCGCCATGGCAGTGACGCTCGCTGCCGGACTTGATGGTATTGAGAACCAAATTGATCCCGGCACGCGCAACGACGATAACCTTTACGAAGTGCCACTGGACGAACTCCAAGAACGCGGTATTGACGTGCTACCAAGAACACTTAGTCAAGCACTCGACTGTCTGGAAGCGGATGAGGTGATTCAGAGCGCACTTGGGCCTGAATATGCCCCGTATTACATCGAAGTCAAGCGTGAAGAGTGGCGAAGTTATCATCAGAGCATTAGCCAGTGGGAAACCGACAACTACCTTGGGCTTTACTAAGATTAATTCAAGGAGATAGATAGATATGTCAGAACAACTAACGTTGAAACAACGGATACATAACAGCGAAATTATCAATATCGGCGGAGCACCCACAAGTGCCTCAAAAAGTGAACTTGAAGCGATTCTCAGTCAGGACTCCTACGATTTAATCGGGGCTGATGCCCAACACTCGGCATTCAATGAAGAGAAACTCGTTGCATTTTGCGCTAACTTGGCAGAGTTAGGGATGCCCGTTCAGTTACGCATCAAACACACACGGAACGCCTACCTCATTGGGAATATCCTCGATTTGGGTCCATTGGCGATTGTCGTGCCGCAGGTTGAAACGGAAGCAACGGTTGACGAAGCGATCGATGCCTTCTACTATCCACCGATAGGAAAACGGAGTTGGGGTCCCAGTTCGGGGTACGGTTTCAACCCGGATCTTGACCGCTTGGAATACGCCGAATGGTGGAACAACAACGGCATCCTCAGCCTGCAACTGGAATCTGTTGATGCGATCATCAATGCCCGAAAACTTTCTAAACCCGGCGTTGATATGCTTATGTTCGGCGCGAATGACTTAGGATTTAGCCTCGAAACATATCCAAGTCCCCCGTTCAAAACGGTTGAGGAATGTTTCCAGCATGTTGTGGAGCAGATGGAAGGGACTCAAGTCAAGGTAGGGGTTGGCTACACACCCGGTGGACGACTCTGAGCGGATACGCCTAAAGTGCACAAAGATCGTGTAGCTGTAATCGCGTAATTTCTCACGAACCCAATGATAGAGAAAGGATCAGTCCAATGATCATCGTTGACACCCACTGTCATGCCGGACTGAACAAATACGAACCCGTCGAAACCCTGCTTTACCACATGGAGCAATCCGGTGTCGATCGGGCGGTCTTAATACAGCATCAGGGAACCACCAACAATAGTTACCATGTTGAATGTTTGCAAGCCCACCCAGACCAACTTGCCTCGGCAATGATTGTGGAAAGCACCGACGACGGAGAGCGGATGCGTTACTGGGCTGACCAAGGGCTTGTGGGGATTCGTCTCGGCGCGGATTCACGAGCGGAAGCGTCTGATCCGCTCGCGCAGTGGCGTACTGCTGCTGAACTCAATCTTGCCGTCAGTGCCCCTTCAAGTCCATCAACACTCCTCAGCGACAGATTTGCTGAAGTTGTGAAGGCTTTTCCTGACCTCCAGATCGTCATCGAACACTTAGGGGGTGTGGGTACAGAGGCGGTGCCACCGTATGATGAATTCAAACGGGTTCTCGCCTTGGCAAAACACCCCAACCTGACGATAAAACTGCCGGGCTTCGGAGAATTCTGCAACCTACCTTATCCATTTGAGGACGTCCCTCCGCTGGCGCGTATGGTTGTGGAGGCGTTTGGACCACAACGAGTGATGTGGGGGAGTGACTTTCCGCCGGTCAGTTCAAGGGAAGGATACCATCATTCACTTCAATTCCCGCTTGACTACTTCTCCGATTTGAGCGAGGAAGAGCGGGAGTGGATTTTCGGTCGCACCGCACTGTCGGTGTGGAAATTTACCGATTCTTGAAATTTGGCTTACATCATGCTGATGGGTATATTAACGTAAGTTGCCATTTATAGTAAACGTTACAAACCGGGAGAATGAGAATTAAATTGAATAAACCACCGCTCGCAGTGGATTGACAAATCCACTGCACATAGGTACGGACGGCTTGGATGTGTCTATCCAAGCCGAGCAGGTTTGATAAACACCAACCTGAATTATATTACCGGAAGGACATTAAACGACTGATTAAGATGGAGACAGCGTTATGACGAGCACAACGAAAGATGATTTGCCCCAACCGACAACCGATCTTAGCCTAGCGAAGGCGTATTTGGACGAGTTCGGTTATTGTCTGCTCGCCAACTCACTTTCCCCAAAGCAGGTTGAGGCGTTACGCACTCGATTGGTAGAGCAGGCAGCCGCGGAAAAAGAGCAAGGGCTTGCCTTTGAGGATAGCGGTAAGGAAAAGGGCAGCGGTATCAATCAGCGCGTCTGGATGCTGATTAACAAGGGAGAGATTTTTCACGAACCGTTGCTCCACAAGGATGTTCATGAACTGATCAGACACGTCCTCGGCGAGCAATACCTGTTGTCGTGCTATACCGCCAATATCGCCAAGCCGGGCGGCGTAGCGATGAATCTGCATACCGACCAGTGGTGGATGCCGCCCCCAACTCGACGCGATCGCTCTCCGCTTCCCGTTGGGTCTATTACACGAGAACGCCGAGATGTCGATGACACCGGTCCACCGTCAATGATTACGCCAGCTGTCGTTGTCAACGTCATGTGGATGTTAGTTGACTTCACTGCGGAAAACGGTGGCACCCGGCTTGTGCCTCGAAGCCATTTGACGGGACGATATCCGGACAAAGAATTGGATAAGGATGTTGAACCGATTGCTGCTGAAGGTCCCGCAGGTACGGCGATGGTGTTCGACGGTCGTATGTGGCACGGGACCGGCGCGAATGTGAGTGATGGTCCGCGGCTAGGGGTGCTATCGACATTTTGCGGTCCCCAATTTCGGACGCAAGAGAACCTCACAGTCGGCACATCAAAAGAGGTCTTGGAGAATGCGCCTCCGGAACTGTTGGCGTTGCTCGGCTTTAAGGTGTGGAACGCCTATGGTCGCGTCGAAAGTCCTGCCGTTGATTTCATAGCACCCGACGAAATCTCTCTGGGGGAATTGCGTCCGGAGTAATTATAAAAAAATAGCTGATATTAAGCACAATAGAATTCGATCTTGCTATACACATTGCGCTCCTCTGGAGCGCGAATATCAGAGATATTGGCGTTCTATAGACATATCGCTCCTCTGGAGCGAAAGATAGAATCCCTCAATCTTAACGACAAACCGATGGATTTTCAACACTAGCAACTTGCGTTATATTAGCTAAAAAGAACTAGTAGAAACACCGGATTCCCTACCAACTCGACACCCAACGCTCACGATTCGGAACCGGTGGATGGACAGCAACTCCGCCCTGTAGATGGGATTCATAAATACCGAATCCGATTTCTGTCCCCAGCATCGTCGCCCGTAGATTGCTAACTCCCGGCGTTCCTGTTTTTATCGATTCCACCAATTCACGAACCTTGCACTCTGTACCACTCCACGGCGTTACCGGCTCGACTTCAATCGGATCGTAGGCACGATGTTCTTCCCCTTTTTTACGCACATACAAGGACTCACCATCGTTCTGGATCCGGATGATCCCCGCTTCGCAAACCAGTTCATAATCGCGGTCTGCCCCGGTCGCTGCCGCATGAAGGGTCGTCCCGTTATCGAATTCGACAAACGCCGACAGGATAGAAGTATCGCGCACGAATCGCATATTGGTGGTATCCCCTTCGTCGGGGTGCAGCTCTCCCAGCGTTCCGCGGATGGAGACCGGTTCAGGATCACCCAATAAATAGAGGAGCGTGTCGAGAAAGTGTCCGCCGATGCTGTTTCCAGCGAACCCGATCACCGACCTAACCGCCCCTAACTCCCCACTATGAGCGATGCTGTGTGCTTGTCGATAGACCGCCCAGTTTCGACGCATCGGTCCGAACTCAAGGGAAACGCCGTTTCGCTCAAATGCTTCCTTGATGGCATCTGCTTCGATGAGCGTACAGCAGAGCGGTTTCTCGGCATACATCCCCTTGACACCGTGCTCCGCCCCGTAAATCATTGCCTCAGCGTGCTGCTCCGGGCGGGTTGTAATACTGAGGATATCGGGTTTCTCCACATCAATTAACTCGCGATGGTCCGTGTACCCCCGTGGAACGTTCCAGCGTTGTTGAAACGCCTTCCGCTTCTCCTCCACGATATCGCACACGGCGACCATTTCTGTCTCCTCAACAACTGCATAGCCGCCAGCATGACAGTAGGGCAGTACCAAACCACCGCGTTGGGTTCCTTGCTGCCTTCTGGCTATCTGTTCATCTTCAATGGTGTTTGCCATACGCCCACATCCGATGATACCGACTTTTAGTTTCATTACGTGCTTCCTCCTGAAAGGAAAGTTAGAGATTTAAGGATTTACGTCAAGTCACTCGTTAAAATCAAGATCTCGCACTGCTGTACGCTGGGCCAAGGGTCAGGCGTTTCAATGCCTTCCAAGACCAATAGGATGGTATTCAGCCCCTGTCGCAACGGCGGATCATCGAACACCAACCACTGTTGACCCTGACTATTTGTCACTGTCCGGCCCGGCGTGAAGGGGAGAGTCATCCCGTTGATCTCAAAGTGAATGCGGTCCAGTGAATCCTCAAGGTCCTCCATGCGAACCCTGATCTCGGTTTTTTCGACTCTTCCTTCAGCTTTCCCAGCGTCAATATCGTCGTGAACGACAAGGCGCATAGCGTGCTCGGAGCCACCCCCTCTGCCCATCAGTGCCAGTTTCCGTGGCACTTGGATGCGGTGGTCCGCGCCACCAGACCCTGTAGGAGATGGAAGATAATAACACCGGTTCCGCCGCTCCAGAGATAAAGGCTCCCTCAGATCTTGTATGGTCTGGAGATGGTAATCATCAAAAATGTTGAAGTCATTACTGTCGGTAGGACCGGCGCGATGGGATGGATAGTCGTAATTGAAAAGATGGACACCGGCAGCACCTTCACGATAACCGTTCAGCGCGGTAGCCCTCAGCACACTGGAGGGACTGCGCTCATAACCCTCCTGCGGTGAAGCAGTATACGTTGCCCCGTCGAATCCTGTGAACACCAACGTCCCGCTTTCTGCCGCAAAGGAAACTGCTTTGCCGATATCAATCTCGTGAACGCAGTAGCCCGGAGAACCCAAGACAACAATATCGGCAAGCCCCTCGCGTATCCAAGTCTCCGTATCCATCCCCGCCTCCAGATTTTCCCCAACCCCGACAGGCACCCGGACGATAAGCCGGAGTTCCCGGTCTTTTGACGCACTGTGTCGCTTGACAATCTCCCGTGCGTCTCGCATGAACTGCGTCAACGTCGGAATATTCTCAATAATCTCGCCGGGGCTAAAGAAGGGCGATGCGCGGCTGAAATCCAGTTCCAGTCCATCAAAATCGTAGCGGGTTAGGGTTTCGTCGAACAGCCCTAGAAAGCGTTCTCTCACCTCTGCTTTTGCGTAGTTCCACCGCCAAGAAAAGGACCAGTCCGCACCGTGAACGCCTACGGGGACGGGAGATCCGAGGAGTAGATCGGGTCTTTCTACCTTTTGTTGAGAGCGACCGTACCATCCACGGGCTTCATCGCAGGCGTGGGCATCGTTCATACGGAAGGAGGCGTAGACCGCCATATCGTGCTTTCTGGCACCCTCAATGTAAATCCCCATGAGGTCGTGACCGTCTTGGATGACCTTCGCAAAAAGCCTGTACAAACACTCATGGGCGTTCGCGGGCATTCTGCCATCTATCTCCTTCACAGGTCTGCCGTGAATGTGCAGAGGTTCGACACCTCGCAACGGATGACCGTGAATGTCGGTGGGCAGGGGATCGGGGTTCCATTCCTCAATGTTGTCTCCCCACAGTTGACCATGGGGACTTCCCCGCCAAGACAGATCATCGTCGATCCCGACAAGGACAGAAAGTGCATCCACACCGGCATTGACGAGCGTAGGCATCATTTTGGTAATGTCCTCCGGTTCCCGTCGATCTTGGTAATTGATGATCCAGTGACCGTCGGTGTTAAAAATGAGCCGGGGAGGTTCAGTTAAACCCATTTCAATCGCTCCATTAGCAGAATTGGTTAATAGCGAAATAAAACAAGGTAAAGGTCCAAGGCGGTTATCGTGGAAACACTATACGCCTATCCTGCAGCGGCAATTGATAAGGGATAATCTCGTATACGCAAATCTGTCCGCCATTCAGACATATTGCCGCCTTTTTTACTTTTTGCCTTATTAACTTGTGCCCAAGACCCGCCCATCTGTTTGACAAAAAGTGGAACACTCACTACATTGCATTGATCTCGAATCTGGCTGACCCAGTCTTCGAGCATTGGTCTCGCTCCTGGTCCTGATTCTCCACCAACAATCACCCAATTGATTCCGTTCAAGTTCAGACCTGAAAGTGGACCGAGTAACGGTTCAAGGGAGAGGAATTTGGTTACGGTATCTGTTTCTCTCAGATGATCAATGCGGAAAGTGTAGTCTTGGTTTTCAACGCTGACGCCCATCCATACGTTATCTGGCCAATCAATTTGACTATTCAATTCCAGTAAACGCTGAGAACGCTTCGTCAGAACTTGGAACTGATGCCAAGATGCGCGTCGCATCACATTAAAGACTTTCAGGATAAAGTCTACAGGAACCTCATCATGGAACAGATCGCTCATTGAATTGGCAAAAATCAACTGAGGCTTTTTCCATGAAAGGGGTTTTTCTAGCATCCGTTCATGGAGGGTGAGCTCGAATCCGTTTGCGTAGTTCCGTTGCCCCATTGCTTGCAGACGCAAGGACAGTCTTTCTGCATAACAATGTTTACAACCTGGGCTAATCTTTGTACAGCCTGTTACTGGATTCCAAGTGGCTTCGGTCCATTCAATGCTTGATTTAGTGGCCATAAGAATTCTTTACTCCCTTAGAATACCCGATTATATAGTACATTGAAATTTTAAGCAATGAGTAAAATGGGAGAACCTCCCGCGAAATCAGTTGTTGCTTTTTCTAAAAGGTTCGTTTACAATAATTTGACAAACAATCGACAGGCATCAAAACGTTCAACCCCTTTCCGCTTATGTTGAGTTGAGGAGATAGAACATGCCAACTCCGATGGAAGAATATCTGTTTGACCTGCACGGTTACACGGTTATCAAGGGTGCACTCGATCCCGACCACCTCCGCGCTATGAACGATTTTCTTGATGCGCTGCCGCCCCTGCAAATCAATCAGTGGTACGGCAATATTGATGTCCATAGCTACAAGGGAATCGATGGGATGAACCTGCAAAATATCATCGAAGGCGGAGAGATGTTTGAACGACTCATCGATCACCCGGCTTGGATTGATCTGGTCCGTCACTATATCGGTCCCCACGATCGACCATTCATCAATGAGGGATTCATCAACATACGCGAGCAAAGTGGGTATATTGGCGTCCATTCCGGTGGACATATGCCCGACAGCCGCAACCGCACAGGACGCAGTAAAGGCCAGTGGTGTTGTTGCCTGCTGACGCTAATGGTGCCTTTGACCGACGTGGGTTCGGGCGATGGACCGACGGTCATAGTTCCCGGCAGCCACAAGTCAGATTTTCCACACCCGATGCAGAAGGAAAGTGCAGGTATCTCCAGCGGTCCCGGCGAAACGGTTGCAGGCGCGATGGAGGTATATCTGAACGCTGGCGATGCCCTGTTGTTTAACGATTGTTTGTGCCACGGTTCTGCGGAGCGAAAGAATCCCGGTGAGCGGCGTATGATCATCTTTCGCTATCTGCCTTCGATGTACGCACATCGGTTTGCCTACGTCCCTTCCGAGGAATTGCTGTCGCGACTCACACCAGAGCAGCGAGCAATTGTCCAACCAATCACACCTCGCAAACCACCCATGAAATGAACAGATAAGAAAGGAGACCGTTATGGATAAGAAAGAAATGACCAACGAAGAAAACTATCATTTCGACGTGACAGGTTATTTAATCGTTCCTGGCGTTCTAACCCCCGACCAGTTGAAAACCTGCAACGAGGCACTTGATCGACTGGGGACCGCTGACGGGGCATCCCCATCAAGCGTGTCTTCCTGCTCCGCTCTACACTTCCTGCGTGACCATCCTGTGCTAGTGCAATATTTGGAGGAGATCTGCGGCGAAAATTTTCGGCTTGACCGATCACCGCACCTGATTGAGGTCAACGGTGATTGCTCTGAAGATAGCAAGGTTGCCCTGTCGGGAGGTAGCGAATGGCAGGATTGGTCCCGCGCCTATCGTCAGCACAATGGATCGCGCTTCTGTCAGGGGCTGCGGGCGATATGGGCGTTGGCAGATGTAAACGAAGGCGACGGTGGATTAGTGGTGGTTTCAGCCAGCCATAACAGCTCGGTCAATGCTCCCCAAGAACTTGCGAGTGGGGACGACGATATGGGATTGGTCGTGCAGCCGGTTTTGCAGGCGGGTGACCTGTTGTTGTACACTGAATCTCTGATGTGGGGGCTACATCCATGGCAAGGGAAGGGTCCCCAACGCCTACTCGAATGCGGTTACATCAGCGCCGAAGTCCGTCCGTCTGCGGAGTCTGAAATTACGGGCGAGGACGACACGATGCCCGAATGGACAGCGGAACTAACGCCGGTGCAGCGCGCCGTGTTGCACAACCCGAATCGAGGCTATCCATCGCCTGTGGTGCATTCGGATGGTAAGACGGCTTCCCTAGCAGCGGAGCCCGGCATCCTTCACCCTTCAATCTATAAACGGGATCCGGAGTCGGGGATTGATGAGAAGGAATTTTTCCACTGGGATTTGTGCGGTCACCTCGTGTTACGGGGGGTGATGGATGCGGACTGGCTGGCGGCGGCTAACGAGGCGATTGATACCAATGCCGACCGGATCAGCACAGGTGGTTCTGCGGCTGGAGATTCAAAGCCGTTAGCGGGTACAGGGGTCGGCAGATCGTCAATGGGCAATCCGTGGGAGCTACCCGCGCCGTATGGCGAACCGTTCCAAAGGATGATTGCCCCGCCCGCCCTGATTCAACGCTTGAATTGGATCATGGGCAGCGGGTTCGAGTGTATGATGTGCAACGGGTTCTTGTCAGGGAAAGGGTCATCTGGGCACTCCCTGCACGCTAACGGTTTCCCATCACGGGTGGGCAACCATTATCGCCAGCAAAATGGTCGCGTCTATAGTGAGTACCTCAATGTCGCTTGGCAGCTGCGCGATGTCACGTTAGCGGACGGCGGCTTTGTCTGTGTGCCGGGCAGTCACAAGACAAGCTATCCCATGCCCGACGGAATCCGGACGTGCGATAACGAGATGGGCATGGTGCGGCATATAGAGATGAAGGCAGGTGACGTGCTCCTTTTCCTCGCTTCCGCCCAAACCCACGGGGCGTATCCTTGGACAGGGGAACAGAACCGCCGGATGATCTTTTTCCAGTACCGATCACGGAATTTGTATGCACCCTAGGGGACAGATTGGCGATTATATCCGGTTTGGACTTCCGAAGTTTCAAAGGCTTCGGAAGTCTAAACTCGAAATATAGCTTATTGACCCTATCCGAAGAAAGGTGATACAACATGAAGTGCATGATGGTGGTAGGAATTGGGAGGACCGATCATCCACGCTCATTTGTGTGCTAGGGGTACTCAAAAAAAGTGAAGACCAAGGCTCACAAGCACTAGGGCACAGTCAAAGTAGATTCACGACGGAAATCATATTGCTGTTTGGCTTAGGCGATTCAATTGAAGGAGGCTCCTCCCCTTTTTAATACCGGTGTGGCATTTTTGCGACGACGGTGTGGCACAGTTTCGACAGTCGCTTTGTGAGTATGGCATTCTCTTTGAAATTACAGCTTATGTCAAAAATAGATGCAAAGTTGGCTTGAGAAAGGATTTCCCCCAAAACTCAGTTTTTGCACAATACACTTCGTATGATTCGGGATAACTGTGGCATCTAAATTGCGTATGGTTGATGCGCTAAGTGAATTTCGTTTGACAACCGTTAACAGAACCTAACGACCTCTTTGTTAGGTAAGTCTCGATTCTTAAACTCAGTCATAGTTCAACACGACCAACTTTGATACGGAGATCAACATGCAAAAACTAATTTGGCTGATACTATTTTTCCTGATATGGGTGAGAGTCCCCCAATCATTTGCTGAATCGAAGCCTCCCTTGCCCCCATTGATTTAGAGGCTATTATCGCCGGATTGGCTCATACTGAATCTTTGCTCAAATCTGGCAGGGGTAAATTAAAATTTTACATGGCAAGCTATTTTAGCCGGTCAGGGCCTGATAGGGAAATTACCGTCAAGAAACCAGCAAGAGGACACAGTCGGACCATATCTTTAGTAAAGGAATTGGAATTCGCTTTTAGTAAAACTCACAGTCATTTCAATAACGATGGTTCCAAATTTATTGCTGATGGGAACATTCAGTTAGTTATCTCCCCGCATGGTAGTATCTCAATGTATCCTCGGGTGGCCTATCCTCCCGAAGGGTTGGATCCAAGAGATTGGGGGTTGTGGTATAGACGGCAAAGGCTGAGCAATTATTTGCGCCAGCAGAAAAGTGCTCGGCTCATCGGTAATGAGAAAGTAGATGGCATTCCGTGTTACGTGATTCAGACGCCAGAAAAAAGCACCGAAGATGCCATTATTAAATTTTGGGTTACTCCTGAAGACGGTTTCCGTCTGGTTCAAATCCACCACCAAACCCAAATTCAAAAAGCTTTGATAAAGTTTGAATGGCAAGCATATCAACTTGATGGTAAGCAGCGGGTTTGGTTCCTTAAGCGCGCTGTCAGCATCTCCACTTCGGAGACAGAAGTTGAGCCCATCCAAAATGAAATGGAAATTACAGATTTTAAGCCAAATACCGACGTGTCAGACTTATTTGATTTGCAAATCCCTCCGGAAACTGAAATTTCCAGTCCAGGGTTCAGCCAATCTATAACCTTTGAAGAGATTGGCTGGAAGCAATTTGAAGAAAACCGAGAAAACTAAGCAAGCCGACACCAATCCTTTGTACTAGAAACCGCACAATGTCTAAAGTTCATTATCTTGAGCCAGAGCGGAAAACGCTTCATGGTCCCTTCGACCGTGATCTGCCCCCTGCCCTAATTATCGATTCAGGAGATACGGTCAGACTTAGAACCCTTGATTCGGGATGGGGAGTTGAAAAACGCTCCAAACTTGGCGCACCTCGAAAGAAATTTCCAGAGTTTAACAGAGACAGAGATAGTGGACATGCCCTGATTGGACCGATTGAAGTTCGCGGTGCCGAACCGGGGATGAACTTGGAGATCAGAATCAATGAAATCATCCCCGCTTCGTGGGGCTGGTCGTCCGCAGGCGGCTTCAAAAGTTACTGGAATGAAAGAATGGGGGTTGCAGAAGGACCGGAGCGACTACATGGGGCGATCAAATAACCCCGTGAGAGCACAACCGGTGAGATCCAAATCCCTTCACGCATTACGCCGACCGATGCGCAACGACAATAAATCCAGCCAAACCACCGAGGAGGACCTGAAAGCCTGTTTGGTAAAGCAAAATGGCAAAAGGTTGACAGAGAAAGACCAACCCAAGCACAATTGCACCGATTGAGATGCGCTCGATTAGTAATTTTCGTGGGGTTACAATCGCGAGCACAATTATGCCCGTCAGAATGAGATGAAGCCCGCTGCTTTGCAGGAGTGAGCTAAAGGATTGGTAAAGGGCAACAAGCCCGGTTATCACGATAACCGTCGCTACAATTTCAGCGAACCCCCTCAGTCCTGTCGTCATGCCAAAAGCGATTGCGCTGGCGGAAAGTAGGTGGAAAGCAGAACCCCGTAAAACTGGAGGAATGGGCAAATACAGAAATAGAAAACCGGCGATGAGCCCTAACCCGGCGATAATTTCGATGACTCGCTTTTCTGAAAAGAAGAGGGCGGATAGGATAGCGGAAATGATCAGCAGGGGCAAAGCAATTCCCCGGAGCAGAACTGAATATGGTTGATAGAGAAATACTAAACCGACAATTAGCGCGCCAATAGCAATTAGCTGATTACGACGTTGCTTTATCACTGGTTGACCCCTCCAAAACGGGTGTAGTTTGCCGGAAGGCTTCTTAGGAATCTTTGGATTCTCGTCGTCCAAAGATGCTCCAAAATCCTTTGCGAGACTCAGCTTCAGCCTTCTCCCGTAGCTGGATTTGCTCTGCTAGCTCACCTTCTAAGGCATCAACCCTTTGTTGTAACTCTTGATGTTTGCTTGTTAAACCCGCATTCTCCTCTTGAACAAGCGTGAGGTGCAACACCTGACAGGCAAGGTTTTCAATAATGTCTGAGGTTGGGATATTAAACGCCAATTTGGTGATGAGCAACGGCAGCCCTTCACGTTCTAAAAGCAGCACTTGAGGTTGGGAGGAGGGAATGTTGGCATCTGCTCCTTCTCCCGAAGCATCGGGGTCATGCAGATAAGGGACGAGATCTTCATCACGGCGTTCAAGGGTCTGTCGAATGATAGCCTCTTCGACGCCAATCATATTCGCAATTTCGGATACGGTGAGTGGAACTGCCATATTTTATGTTCTTCGACTTGGTTGTTACAGTGCTTTTTTGGGCTGTGTCCCGTTCTGTTGCAACAAACGCAACAGCTGCCAACCATAGTT
The DNA here is from genome assembly GCA_965247655.1 of Candidatus Poribacteria bacterium. Classification (GTDB taxonomy): domain Bacteria; phylum Poribacteria; class WGA-4E; order WGA-4E; family PCPOR2b; genus PCPOR2b. Next base: position 5,462,755 of record OZ252032.1, read on the forward strand.
AGAAACCGAAATTAACGCAAACATCAAACCGATGCACAACACATAAAAGGGAACAAACGGAGGGATTGGTCCGCTACCTGCTAAGACATTATCCGCCAAGGCGTAGAGAACCAAGGCAGTTGCAAGGAAAAAGGTTGTGCATTTGCCCCACTTGTCAGATCGGGCAATGATCTGCGTTCGATGGAACAGAAAAATGTTGGCAATCACAATCAAAACATCTCGAATAATCACGATGACAAAAGCCCAGCGCGGAAAACTTGAATTAGATAAAATGAGGGCAATAATCACCGCGCTAATTATCGCCTTATCAGCAATTGGATCCAAGATCTTACCCAGATTGGTGCGCTGATTCAGGCGGCGTGCGAAGTAACCATCAAGCATGTCGGTCAGAATTGCCAGTCCCCCTATCACCAACGCTGCCATGTGGGATCGGCGAATGATGGTGTGAAAGAGGAATGGGGTCAGCCCAAGCCGTATTATGGACAATAGGTTGCTGACATAGAAAAAATTTCGCACCGCAATTAGAGGACCAGATGTTTGAGGAGAGCGATCTGAAGCGAGTTGGCGTTGCATCGTTGTCCTCGATTCCGAGAGCGGCGATGAAAAGCATCGCCATTTAATTCAGAGAGGCGTTTTTCCACGGTGATATGTTAGTGTCGTGCTTTTCAAAACTTCTTCGAGCGAGCAGGCTTATTTTCAATCTTCGATTTTCTCGTTCAAGAAGTTCAATTTCCCGGTCCAAAAGCTGATGTATAGACACTGTCTCTATCAACTGTTGTTTGTCTGTCAAAGGGATCTGGAGTCGTGTCGCAATCTGGTAAGATAAGTGGTCGAGTGCCGTCGGAATTTCCTCTACAACCTTCCATTGGGGAACCAATTCCGCTAACAACGATTCGTAGGTTCGGTATAACTGGATGGCTCTTATACCATGCATCTCAGAGTCTTCGGGCGGTTCTGTATCATCCGTCTCCAACACCCTGACTTGACCCACTAGATAAGGCAGATCTCGCCGAATTTTCGTAATTTTGAAGCGGTGCTGCCCCAGTGCTATCAGGTTCATTCGACCATCTTCAAGCCGATCAACCTCTATGATCTTGACAGCGGTCCCAACGAGATAGGGTTCGGCATGTTCACCCACTTCTCTGCCCTTTTTAATGAGGACGATGCCGAAGAGCCGATCATTATCCAAGCAATATTGGATCATCAATCGATACCTTTCCTCAAAAATATGAAGCGGCAAGACACCCCCCGGAAACAGGACAACCTCCAGTGGGAAGAGGGGCATTTCATCCTCAGCGAGTTCTTGGATTAAGTCGGTTTGCATGCGATAACCCCCGATCTGATTGATAAACATAACAGTTGCATGTTCCTGTTGATTTCAAGTGTAGCACACGATACCATGAGTGTCAATAAAGAAATGGGCAAGTCGCTTGCATTACATCTGAAAAACGGAGAGATGAATCGCAATGCCGTGCGTGAAAAAGAAGGGGCGGGGCAGATGAAAATTGAATCACAAGGCTTGCTGCTACAGATCGCAAGAGACGCAATAACATGTCATCTTGAGGACAGGATACCTTCAAAGTTGCAAGGTTTGGGCGCAGAACTATTACAAAGATCGAGAGCGTTCGTCACCTTGCATAAGGGAGGACAGTTGCGTGGTTGTGTCGGTCAGATTGTATCCGACAACCCGTTATGTCAACTACCCCGCCCTGAAGGACGGGGCTTGTGATACCGTCCACGGGGTCTTACAGGTTTCGCGCTTTCTTCTCTTTCGAGGGTTTCGGGACCGTTAGTTACCGACGTCCCTCCACGCAGGGCAGCAGCTGCCCGATTACGAATGTTGATTGCTGCGTTGTGGTCACGGTCAATTATCAACCCACAATCGGGGCAGTAATGGACACGGACAGACAACGATTTCTTTACAACTGAACCACACCCTGAACATTCCTGAGACGTGCCTTGAGGCTTAACTTGCAACAGATGCTTACCAGCCTTTGCAGCTTTGCTTTGCAGTGTTAAGCGAAAATTACCCCATGCAGCATCAGATATGCTTTTAGAAAGATTGTGGTTTTGAACCATGTTAGTGATTTTTAAGGCCTCAACGGCTATCGCGTCGCACTGGGTAAAAAGTCGATGTGCGGTCTTATAGTGGAAGTCACGGCGTTGGTTGCCAATATGCTCGTGTATCTTGGCAACCCGTTCCCGTTGGTTACTATAGCGTCTGCTCCCCTTCTGCCTTTGGGATAACCGACCTTGTGCTTGGCTCAACTTGTGTTCTGATTGACGAAAGTGGCGAGGATTGGCAACCTTATCCCCGTTGGAAGTTGTTACAAACGATGCCAAACCGACGTCAATCCCTGTAATCGTTTGGATAGATGCTTCGGGAATCTCAGGCACATCAGGGAGTTGGACAGTGATATTTGCATACCAGCCACTGGCTTTCCGTTGTATGGTCAGATTCTTAATTTTGCCATCGGGAAGCGCGCGGTGGTAACAAATGGCAACATGCCCAATCTTGGGGACAACTATCCGAGCCATCCGTTTGCGGATATTGCGAATCAACCGTTTAGATAGGTGGCTAAAGGTCATTGAGCGGTATCGGCCTTCACCTTTGAAGCGTGGGAACCCGGGTGCTTCCCCTTTTTCGACACGGACAAAGAACGCTTGATAGGCTTTGTCCAAACGGCGTAAAGTGTCCTGCAAAACATCACAGTGCTTGGTTTGCCAGAATTGAGGGACATTGCGAAGTGTGGTCAAATAGGCGGCTTGCTTTTTGTAAGTGATATTTTCCTTGTGCGTGTCGTAAGCTTGCTTTTTCATATCAAGTGCTTGGTTATAAAGCGTACGACACGCATCAAGCCAAACTTCAAGTGTCTTGCGTTGTTTCATAGTAGGATAAATGCGATATTGATACGTTGTTTTCATGCGATTCGGTTTTCTAACTTTCAATCCGGTACTAACGGAGGTGGACAGCATCATCGAGCGGGGGCGTAGTACCTTCCCACGAAAGCCAACTATAGTATACCATAAAGCCTTTAACAATACATGGAAAAGGAGCGCAGTTTCCTCCCCTCCCTAAAGGGAAGGGGTCTACACTGCGAAGATTTGATGAAACCGTTGCAGCGGCTGCCGTCGCTGCAGCGACCCGCGATCCGCGCTTCCATCGGGTGAACCTCTCAGAAATGCTGGAACTCGAAATTGAGATTTCTGTCCTGCCCCCTCTGCAACCCCTTGAACATATCGAAGACTTGGAAATTGGCGTTCACGGCTTGTATATCAAACATGGCGAGCACAGCGGACTGCTGCTGCCGCAAGTTGCAACAGCGCACAACTGGAATCGCACCCAATTCCTACAGCAGACTTGCAAAAAAGCGAAGCTGCCGGAGGAGGTATGGCAAGACTAAGAAACAGAGATATATCTGTTCGGTTCACAGGTTTTTGGGGAGGAACCCTAACTTTCAAAGATGAAATTGCACACCGAAAGCTGCGCTACTCACTCTCATTACTCTGGTTGATCCCTTTTCGGCGTGTATAGAACTTCGGGGTCTCCTGAAACTTATTGCGATAATAGGTGACGGTTCGGCGGGCAATTTTTGTATCGTATTCCCGCTCAAGGATGTCTGCAAGTTCAGCGTCGCTGTACGGCTTTTTACGCTTACCTGATGCCAATTCTTGGTGTTCTCGCACAGCGATCAAGCGACGAACAACCTCCCCTTTACTCTGACAAAAGAACTTGAGAGGTAGGACACCTGTGGACGTATCAATACGTTTGTCCTGCAGAATGCGGCTGACGGTGGACTCGTGTTCGCCGGATTCTCTAGAGAGTTGGGCTTGGCTCAAAGGCTTGAGATGCAGTTCATCTCCACTGACGAAGTAACGGTACTGGTACTCGTAGATGAACATAACGATGCGGAAGGTTAGGCTTTTGCGCTGATTGATGAGGCGGAGTTGGTCGAGTAGCTGCGCTGTTTCTTTGTCAGTTTCTTGACCGCTAGGGACTTGGATCTGGTAACGAGAATTGTACTCGATTTCCGATGAAACGTGAATTTCTGCGCGGGGCGGATTGTTGAGCTGTCGCACCGTTGCCACCGTCTGGGGAGGTTGACTTGACGACGAGGGTGTATTGACAACTGTGACCTGCGCTGAACTTGCAATTTGTACTCGATCTACAAGGTCGCGAATCTCACGGACTGCGCTTAGTGGAATCCCCAACTCATCAGCGATATCCTCTGATTCAGCACTTGCATTCATAAAATATTCGACAAACTCTGACCGCGTGATGTCGTATGTCTCTGTCAGCTTGGCAAGCCCTTCATACGGCTCTGCCGATTCAAGCGGCATTTGTGCTGTTGGAGGTTCTCGGAATTCTGGATCATCGAGGCGCAGATGAAACCCCGGATTATCCTCGTATCCTGCCCAAGATCGTTTGAGATGACGGCAGTATTCAAGCGCATGGAGGAGCCGTCCGCGCGGCACTCGATATTTAACCGCCAATTCCACGATGTGTCGCCGTGCATCCTCGCGAAAAAAATCGCGCTGCCAATCGCTACGTTCCTCAATCTCGAACTCCCGCATAAATTCCACAAACTGACGGTCTTGGAATTCCTCATACAGATGACGTGGAATCCGTCCCTGAAAACTGGTTTTTCGGATGTGCCCTTCCTCGACCAGACGCTGAAAGGCTTGCTGCGATTCGACCTGCCGCACATATTCCTGAAACTCCTGCTCATCTTGTGTCAACAGATCGAGATACGCGTCAGGGGGACGCACAGACCTTATAGTGGGTACAACTGAGATTTGCGGTCTCGGTCCGATAGTACGCATACGCACTCCCTCGCTAAGTACCACTTTATGTATAGACATCTAAGTTCATGTAAAAAAAGATGTAAAGCATCCGCGAATTAACGCAAATCTACACAAATAAAAAAGAAAGACAAAAGACGGGCAGCCACAAGTTTCTTAATGCAAACACCTACGATTGCTGTTGCACGATTTCTTTACGTGAACAAACACCTATAGGGTAGCAAACCGCTAGGTAAACGTCAATCCGAAAACGTTTAATTGCCGGCGACTAGGGACGGGCACCAAATCTCTCTACTAAGGATCGGTACAACGGCAAGAATAGCACAACCACCGTGATGATAAGAATGGCCAGTGTAATGGGGCGAGTCCATAGAAAAGAGAGATTGCCATCGTTGATGAGAAGCGCACGCCTCAGATTTTCTTCAAGTAGCCCACCTAATACAAATCCAAGCAGCATCGGCGCCATCGGAAAATCAAGGAGCCGAAAAAAGAGGGCGCAGGCGGCAAACCCTACCATCAGATAAATATCAAAGTTATTGAAAGAAACCAAGTAAACGCCGATGAGCGAAAAGAAAAGGACAAACGGGACGAGAAACGGTTTCGGCACAGCGAGCAACCGGGCAATATAAGGGATTAGGGGTAGGTTCAAAATCAACAAAACAATGTTCCCCAGGTACATCGATACAATCACTGACCAGAACACATCGGGCCGTTCCGCAAACAGACGGGGCCCCGGTTGCACCCCGTAAGAAATTAGCGCGCCTAACATTACGGCGGTTGTCCCGGATCCTGGAATTCCCAAAGTGAGCAACGGCACAAACGACCCCGTCGAAGCCGCATTATTCGCCGTCTCTGGTGCCGCGAGTCCTCTTAAGCTGCCTTTCCCAAATTGAAGTTTTGCAGCCCCCTTTGCGAGTGCTTGTTCCATACCGTAAGCCAGAAACGAGGCGATTGTTGCGCCGGCACCGGGCAGCACACCGATAAAAAAACCCAACACAGAAGATCTGCCAACGCTCGGCGCGATCTCCCGGAATTCCTGCTTTGAAACTTTAAGGCTGCCGAATTTTTCCCTGATAGCGGTTTGGGCGGCGTTAGATATTTCCCCCGGCTTTAGCACTGAAATGAGGGCTTCAGAAAGCGCGAAGGTTGCCATAGCGAGCAGCAGAAAACTGATGCCGTCGATCAGGTCAAGTTGTCCTAACGTGAAACGCTGAATCCCTGTCGAATTATCTGTGCCGACGGTGGACAACATCACGCCCAAGACTGTCATCAGGGCAGCCTTCAGGAATTGACCTTTTCCCGCAAAAGCGGAGACAGCCGTGAGTCCCATGACCATCAACGCAAAGTAATCAACGGATCGGAAACTCAGCGAGACGACTGCAAGTGCCGGTGCCGCGAGTAGCAGAAACATGGCACCAATCGTTCCGCCGGCAAATGATGAATACGCGGCGGTGGCGAGTGCCTTTCCTGCCTTTCCCGCCTGTGCAAGGGGATAGCCATCGAAGGCAGTTGCAACGGTCCCGGCAACGCCCGGCGCATTCAGCAGGATTGAAGATGTTGATCCACCAAAAACAGCCCCGTAATAGACCCCCGCCATGAGAATCAACCCCGATGACGGCTCAAAACCGTAGGTTATTGGAATCATCAGAGCGATTGCGGAGATTGGACCCAATCCGGGCAACATGCCGATAAACGTGCCGGCAAAAACGCCTAGGAACACCATCAAAACATTGGTGAGGGTAAATGCGGTCGAGAGTCCCGTCATTATCCCTTCTAATACCATTAGCTTAACTCCAAGTTGTTAGTCACGGGCTAATCTGCCCCCAAGAAGTGCAGCACACCGGGCTCAAGGTAGATCCTCAGCAGTTGTGTCAAGATGAACCAGAAACCAACGGTCATACCGATTGAAACCAACAGCATCAGCTTGATTCGTCGCTCTCCCATCGTCCAAAATCCGCCTGAAAGAAAAAGCATAGTCGAGATTAAGAATCCAAGGGGTTTAAGGGTTAATCCGTAACCGGCCATCAGTAGAAAGAGAAAAGCTGCACACCTCCAGTCCAATCCCTTAAAGGCAGTTGTGAGGGAAACTTCATCCCCATCACGACCGATACGCCGGGCGGCAGGAAGAATTAATATCAGCAGGGATGCAACAATCCCCATTGCACTCAACGCTATCGGTAGGCTGGAGGGGGTCACGCCAGAGTCTTCGATTCCCGGTGCCTCTGGAATATTGAGTGCCATTGCACCGTAAACTATTGAAAGAATGAGGATAACAAGTGCTCCTGCTTTATCTTTTGTCATCAGCTCTCCGCTTTGAGTGTTGTATATCCTTCCATATAACTCCTATCGTTACCATCAGAATTGAACAAATGACATTATTCCAGAAAGCCAAGTTCACCCATCAGTTCACCAATGACCTTTTCCTGCCCTTCCAAAAAGGTGGAGAATTCCTTCCCCGGTTTGAAGAGGTCCTCCCAACCGTTGCGCACTCGCACCTTTTCCCACGCCGGCGTTTCATACATCTTTTTAAGCACATCGGCGTAGGCGGAAACCTGTGTTTCAGACAGCCCCGGTGGACCGAAGAAGCCGCGCCAATTGACAAAAGTGGCATCGTATCCTAACTCTTTCAAAGTTGGAACGTTAGGAACGGAGGCAGAGCGTTTCTCCGCAGTAATAGCAAGGATGCGAACCTGTCCTGCCTTGTGTTGCTCCAGTGCCTCACCCAACCCGGTCGATAAAATCGCTGTCTCCCCGGAAAGCAACCCAACAAGTGCCTTACCACCACCATCGTAAGGGATGTATCGCACTGCTTTGGGATCCCCGCCCGCCGCCTTAAACGCCAGTGCGATGACCAAGCCATCCATGCTGCGTCGCCCCGACCCACCGCCAACTCTGAGTTGGCGCGGATTCGTGCGAAAAGCGGCAACAACGTCCTCCCAACGCTGGAACTCCGAATCAGGACGGGTAGCAAACACGCCGTAGTCCGCGATCACAACGGCAACAGGGGTCAAATCCCGAAAGGTGTGCGGAAACACCTTTTGCAAAGAACGGATAAGGATTGGAGTCGAATTAACCAGCAATGTTCCCTGCTGGCGTTTCGCTGTTTTGATAAGATATGCAATTCCCTTTCCGCCACCGCCGCCGGACATATTCTGATATGACGCACGCTTGATGAGTTTCGACTTCGTTAAGGCTTCACCGACACCGCGAGCGGTTCCGTCCCATCCGCCACCGGCACCCGCGGGGATGAGGAAATGGATTTTGTCTATCTCTGTATCTGCATAAACCCCCCCGGCGAACATCCCCCAAACAGGCAAAAACATGCTGAGAATCAGAAACGCTCTATAGAACAGATTCGCTGAATTTTTCATCAAATCTTCGGGATGGAAACCCCTTGCTTTAGCATGGGGAGGAAATCCCGCCTCCTTTTTGTTGTTTTTGTAATCTACCTTACACTTTTTTGGTAGATGTATGGTAAAATATAGCTTGTAACTCGAGGACTTCAGTTGAACGCCCGTTTAACGCTGCCCTCTCACTTCTGAGGTTCACTAGTGAACCGCGTGAAAGGCAGTTTGTCTGAGGTTTCACCCGGGTGTTGAAGCGATGCTATCACCGATACGTCGTGAATATACCTAAACGGTTGCTTCGACCGTGCGGTGGTGGGTGTGTAAAGTTACGAGCCAGAGCCGCATAACCGCGCTATCTTTTAGGGCTTGTTAAAGCACCGAGATTGCGTCGTGGGTAAAATAATTGCCCAAGCGTAAGTCCCGTTGGACAGGCTACAAGCCCCATCCTTCAGGGCGGGGTAGTTGACAAGATCTCCTAGAATCAGTATATCACTGCACCGTTTCAACTGCACAACTCCTTTATATCATAGAAGGAAAACCTCAAATTTTCAAGAGGCTAATACGGTCTTTACGCTTATCTATGTATTTGCATCTCTCTATCAATATACCTTTTTTGATTGATGGAAACTCTAGTGTCTGCTACAATTTATACCATCTGAACCGTTCTGAGCAGGGGATTCATATTTCAATGTCCTCAAGCGAGGGGAGTGGAGATTATGATTGTAGTCACAGGAGCTGCGGGACGACTTGGCAGACGCGTCGTCCAACGCCTCATCGGAAAGGGATACGATGTATTAGGAACAGACCGTGTGCCGTATAGCGAGTCGCCATCGCCGTTTGTTCAAGCGGATCTCTGCAACGCCGAAAAGACGACGGAACTGTTGACGGATGCAGAGGCGATTATCCACATGGGTGCGATTCCGGGACCAAGGAGTGATGCCCCACATGAGGTTTCCGAAAACAATGTCCAGAGTACATTCAATATCTTCTGGGCGGCGGCGGAGAAGAAACTCCGTCGAGTGGTGTTCTCCTCCAGTGCCTTTGCCATGGGCTGGGCGCACGATCCGCGCGCCTTTGTGCCGCTGTATCTCCCTCTCGACGAGGAACACCCGATGATGCCATTTGAACCTTATGGATTATCGAAGCGAATCGGCGAGTGCATCGGCGAAATGGTTGCCCGAAGTTCGACAACCTCTGTGGCAAGTCTCCGCTTCACGAATGTTGTTCCGCCGGAGCGACAGGCTGAATTTCCCTTGCCCGCGCCCACACCAGACAGTCCAACCACGCTGGTGATGTGGGCGTATGCGGATCCCCGCGACGTAGCGGATGCCCACGTGTTAGCACTTGAAGCAGATCTGAAGGGCCACGAACCATTTTTGCTCGCTCAACCGACCACTCGATTTCGTGAACCCACAACCGAGTTAATTAAGCAAAATTTCGGGGATAGCGTCGAGATTCGTGGAGAGCTCAAGGGCAACGCAAGTGTTATCAGTACAGAAAAGGCGCAGCGGATGCTTGGTTTCAAACCGAGGCAAGGCTGGAATCAGTGATGCCACTAAACCCCTTGATGAGATCCCCACGAGCGATGTGATAGTACACGATCTATCACCTCAATGTTCATAGAGGAAGAGCACAATGAATGAACAAGAAAAATATCTTTTTGATCTCAACGGTTATCTGGTTGTTGAGAATGTCTTAACCCCTGATGAAGTGGCGTTGTGCAATGAGGCAATTGACCGCCATGCGGATGACATCCGCGAACGAGTCGGGGAACTTTCGTTGTCAAGAGATTCCAAAACCTTGGAAGGCATTACCGGACGCGGCGACCTCGGCGGGATGTTGAGTTGGGAACAGCCGTGGTGCGAGCCGTTCCGGAATATGCTTGCCCACCCGAAAATCGTGCCGTATCTTCACGGCATCTTGGGAAAGGGATTCCGTATGGATCACAATCCCGGACTGATCGCCATGCGCAAAGGAGCGGAAGGGCATGTCTTCCACGGCTCCTCTGGTCCCGGCTTCGATCCACATCAGTATTACATTTTCAAGGACGGCGGGATGCACTGCGGATTAACCGTGGCGGCGTGGCAACTTGCCGATGTCAATCCGGGAGATGGCGGGCTCTGCCTGATTCCGGGGAGTCACAAGAGCAACTTCGCTTGCCCTCCTGAAATGAAACGCTATGAGATGTATCAAGAGCATATTCGGCAGATTACGGGCAAAGCCGGCGACGTTGTCATTTTTACGGAAGCCACCACACACGGAACGTTGCCTTGGACAGCAGACCATCAACGTCGTTCTCTGCTCTTCCGATACTCGCCGGGAAATCTGGCTTATGCCAAAGGTTATTTCCCCACTTGGCCCGAGTCAATGCTCGAAGGATTGACGCCGGAACAGAGAGCAGTATTGGAACCACCTTATCACACACGGCTAGACCGTCCGGTTCTGGAGGAGTAGCTACCTCCTCACTGAACGCCCCTTGACGATAATACCAAAATCGTTGAGTATATCCCACACTTCAAGAAGCAGATCGGCTATTCGGCGAACTCGTCGTAAATCGCTTTGGAGATGGCAGCAAGACTGGCATCTACGCTCAGTCGATCACCAGCCGTTATCTGTCTCGCCATAATCGCCACGGTGTATGGACCCGTGGGTGCAAATACGATCCCGACATCACACCGGACGCTATGGTAGCTGCCCGTTTTGTGGGCGACCACCGTTCCCGGAGGAAGCGCGTACGGAATGACCGTGCTAAGCTGCTGACGCTTGAGGATATCCAAGACCGCCTCACGGGACTGGGACGAGAGGATATCGCCATCGTAGATTAACTCCAGTAAGCGACACATATCGTTCGGCGACGACACATCGGATTTATCTTCGGAGAAGCCGTCACCCTCTAGGACAAACTCCCCCTTTTTCAAACGATCCGACGCTAACTGATAGGTGTGCGCGGGATTTTCCACCTCAAGTCCAGTGATGCTGTAGAGCAGTTCCCGGCACGGCATCGGAATATGGGTGTGGGTCAATCCGAGTTGCCGCATCGTGTTGTTAATCTTGTCCCCTCCAACCCGGTTGTAAAGTATATCAGTGGCGGTATTATCGCTGATGATAATCATAAGCATCGCCAAGTCGTGAACCGTCGGCTGAAGCCCAGACGAAAACTCCTTGAGGACGCCGGACCCAGGCACCCGTAAAGCGTCGGTCAGGCCAATGCGTTGATTCACGTCGATGATACCTGCATCAACCTGTCGGTACAATTCTACCAATAGCGGTACTTTTAGCGTGCTAGCTGTGAAGAATACCGCCTCGGCGTTATGGGAAACGCGCTTGTCCGTCTCCAGATGTTTTGCGGCAACCCCGACAATCCCATCTGTCTGAGCCGTAAAATCTTCGATTGCAGACATCACACTTGATTCAGCCATCTTAGTCCTCCACTTATTCACTTCGTAGGGAACGATGGGCGTTGTTCCGCGCCTAAAATCGCTCCTGTAGCAATTTGGTAATTGGATTGGGACGACTGTAATATTTTCGCGTGGTTTCGTCCTTACTTTCCGAAAGTCGGCGCGGGAAAATAGTATAATTGCTCAAGTAGCGATCTGTTGTACGACCACAATAAAGATGAATGGTTCGGCGTTCTGCGGAGGTTTGCCGGACATTGCCGGCGTGGAACATTATCGCGTTGAACAGCACGGCGGCACCGGCGGCACCGGTGATGTGATCCGCTTGCGTGAGGTCATAGGCGTCAAGTGGTTGTTCTCTAGTATGTCCCGAACCGGGCAGTACGCTAAAGGTATGCGTCGTGTCGTCCACATCGTTCAGGTAAAAGACAACTGATATGTATGGGGTGGAGTGGGGAATTTCACTCGCTCCACTACCGACATCGCGGTGCCAACGGCAACTGGTGGGACCATCGAGATTGGGACGACGGATGCGTACTGAATGTTCTTCCGCACATAAATCGGGGCCCATAATCGCCTCTAGCAACGGCAGCAGTCGCGGTGGACGCATGGTGAAGTCAATTTCCGGGTGTGTAATCAGCAGATGGATATTGAGTTGGTAATGTCCGTCTTCCCGCTCAAGCCACATCGCTGGATTCTCAACGAGATCACGATCTATGATTTCGTTGATGGTACAAACCTCATCAGGAGATAAAGCGTCAGGAACGACAACGTAATCGTTTTCCTGATAAAATTCCAACAACTCTTTCATGGGATTGCTCCTTAATTGACGCGCAGCTGCAATCTTCAATCATAACAAGGAAACGAAATGAACCAAGAACTTATTAAACGCTGGCAGACAGAATTTGAAACCGCAGATACAGAGACAGTTCGACAAATGCTCGCTGAAGCACCGAAACTCGTAAATGTGAAAGTGAATCACACATCACCGAATGGGAGAATCAGGCAGTGGGGCCCGCTCTTTAGTGCAAGTATCAACCTCAAAAGTCTTGGTAAAGTCAAGGCACTTGTAGAGGCAGGTGCGGACGTAAACAACAGCGACCTTGGCACGCATTGGCCCAGCAATGATTACGAAATTAACCGGTATCTCATCAGTCAGGGGACAGCTGTCAATCAACCATGCTATCTTGGGTTTCATGCGGTCGGTGTCACCAACTTCGATTCCTTTCTGCTCATGGCAGAAAATGGACTGGATCCGAATTTCGCATGGGCCCACAACGGTGAAACCCTGCTCCATGTCCAGTCCCGCCACGATGACGACACCCATCTCGCGCAAGCCTACATTCTGATCAAAGCAGGTGCAGATGTCAATGCACAAGCGTTGAGTGGACTTGATGACGAACCCATCATGGATAACGAGCATTTCGTGCAATACGGCAAGGAGACACCATTACATTTTGCCGCCCGGTTGGGCAATTCGCGGATGGTTCGGATGCTGCTTGACCACGGTGCCGATCCGTCGCTCAAAACGGTCAGCCGAAGAAGTGAGCCGAAGCAGTTCGCCGAATGGACGGCTGACGTCACATCGCTGGTCTGGCCTCTACGTGAAATCAAGAGAGTGCTGTTTCAATCCTATGAAGGAGAGACGCCCCTCGACATGGCGTTGCGCGAAGGCAATGCGGAAATCGCCAACATGCTCAAGCGATAATTGCAAATGAGTCCGTCGAACCTAGTCCGACCTCTGAACAAGAAAGACTAGTGTTCTGAACCGTGTTGGCGAAGGATACCGATGATTTTGGTTCTGCCGGTTTTTACCTTTTCTTGATCCACTTTTATTTTTAACAACCCTGCGATAAACTTAGTGGCTTCCCAATTCACCGCCGAGACATCAAGCAGGGTTTCGCCCTTGTAGTTCTTTGGGTTGACATCTGCGCCCTTCTGAATCAGCAGCTCGGCGATTTCGGCGTTGCCGAGAAACGCTGCGCTGTGCAACGGCGTACTACCATCTCGACTCTTCGCATTGACCTTCGCACCTTTTTCGATTAAAAATCTAGCGATTTCCGTATCGCCCAGAAGTGCCGCCCATGACAAGGCGGTTATTCCGATTTCACTATCCCAAGCATTGATATCCACACCGTTTGCTACCTGCTCCTTGACGGTTTGGAGATCCCCACCTCTGACGGCATCACACAGTGCACTGCTCTCACTCCTTGTGTTTGTCGTGACACCGTATTGATGAAGCAGCTCAATAACTTTAGCTCTGCCGGTTTCTACCTTTTTCCCATCTACCTTTATCTTCAATAATCCAGCAATGAAACGCGTGGTCTCCCAATCCACCGCTGTAGCATCTAGAAGTGTACCGCCCTCCCAATTCTTGATATTGATATCCGCGCCGTTTTCAAGCAGCAGTTCAGCCGCTTCATATTGACCGAGAAAAGCGGCGCTGTGCAACGGTGTCCCACCATCCCGATTCCTCGCATTGACATCTGCACCCGCCTCAAGCAGCAGGGCGACAACCTCAGCATGCCCGAACAACGCAGCCGATGATAGGGCTGTCGAACCGAAGGTACTATCCTTGGCATTGATATCCACGCCTTTAGCTAAGTGTCCCTTGATCGCTTTGATATTTCCGAATGCGGCAGCGCTCCAAATGTCGTTTCCGGGACGTTTTGCTTGTCGCTTGGACCAATCATCTTCTCTCGTAACGAATGGCTCATCTGGGACCGCTCTCCATTCCGGCATTCCGTTCGCAATCTCCTTCGTTATATCCGCACGACGTTCGCGGATAAATTTTCGTGTCTCTCGCAGTGCCAGTGCACGTGAATAGGTTCTTCGTTCGCCTTTATCACCAAAGAGGCGTTGGACATCAACTACGTGCGGTTTGACCATCGCGTCGATCCGGTCAAATTCGGCTAACAGTTTCGCTTCATTCCAATGGTTTTCAAGAATACCCATCAGCGTCTTGGCGTAACGCTCTCGACTGGACTTTTGTTGATAAAGTTTGTGGGTGAGCAAACCTCGGGGCTTCACGGAGATAGGTGCACCGGCTTTGTTGTGGTGTTGAAGTTTGCTGTGCTTGCTAAAGAGCGAGTCGGCACCCCAAGGTAGGAAGTGAAATTTGTCGGTATCCGGGTTGAGGTAGATGAAAAAGTTGTTGTTGTTGCCGGAGTACCCGTCCCAAAAACCGAGCAGTCCCTCTATCGCCCAAAATGTGTAGAACGTATTGAGATCAACCAACTCACCGATTGCTTCCTCGATGTTTTTGCTATCACCTTCGAGAACCTCAATGAGTTGCTGGATCTTCTTCCGTCCCGGTGCGTCATCGCCGGTTTTGTGCTCGAAACTGCCCAACCATCCCTCGTAAAAATCGACGTAGGGCCCTTCGTATAGGGTGCCGTCGTCAGTGCCGAAGGCACGTCTGAGAAATGATTTGCGAACCGTCTCTACATGCGAATAGACACCGAGGTTCACCCCGTTGACTGTCACCTTCGCATACGCGCATCGGGGTGCAGGTGAGCCCGCGGCATTAAACAGGGCATAGCCCATGAATTGGCTCATCAAGCTGATGTCCTGTTGGTTGTTGTTGAACGTTAGGTTGGTCAAGCCCTCGATCCCGGCGTCTTTGTCGGTGTGATTCAGCTTAATCTTGAGTGAGGGGCGAGTGGTACTTTGGGAACCGAGGAACCCTTTCTTGCGAAGTCCAACGTCGGGAAATAGCACACCATCAATGGTCACACTCGCATCAACGTAGGTGTAAGGCGCCTCAGGTGGTGCAATTTTGCGGCTCTCATGGAGAGCGGAGAAAAAATCTCGCGACTGATAGCGGATTGTATCCCAATCCTCATCTGCAACCGTGACTTGTACATCCAGCACCCGATCGGTTGGGAAGATGTCGTCTGAGGTCAGTTCCTTCGCTAGCAGACCATTTACACCAACCCAAAAGCAGAGTGCTGTCACCAATCCAATATTCAATGTTGTTCGACCTAATCTCACTTTTTCGATCCTTCCTGAAAATATCTTCGGCTGCTATATTGACACAATCTATCCAAAGTATGAAAAATAGTTTTCTTTCATCTGTAGGTATAATAGCACAGTTCGACTAGTGGATCAACAGATTTGTAATTCGGCAAATGCGACGGATAAGTTCGTCACCCCATCGAACAACTATGGAAATCGTCTCTCCGGCAATTACGCCGCTCAACGTCAAGACCCTTTTATTTTCGGGTGATGTGAGTGCAGATTTTTTTTGAACACGACTATTGGCTTCGCTGTCTTGCGTGTAAAATGTTACCTTTTTCCTAAAATATATGATAGAATGAAGAGAGCAAAATAAAGAGACTCCTAGCAGGATTTCCAAACTTCCGTAACGGATGATGTCCTCACACTCAAAGGTGAAAAAACGTAGGAAAGCGAAGCTAAAGACCAAAAGTATCATCGCGTTGAGCGAAGTTACGGTCATTTCCAACAGTCTTTCACATTGCTAGCGCACTTGGATCCTAAAGATATCAAAGCCAAATTCACGCACGGTGTGTTGACTGTATCCATTCCAAAAGTAAAAGAGGCCGAACCCAAAGAAATTCAAATCGGTGTTGAATAATCACCTGATTTGCAAAAAGCGTCCTGCATTTAGTTTAAACGTAGGACGCTTTTTTTATGTCAAAAGTGCCGTGCTTTTTTGAAACTTTCATTTAGATAGCGGTGTGTTTTGAATTAGAAAAGGAGGGCCTACAAATGTTTAAGTCACATTCAATCAAATGGACAATTTCACTTGTAAAAGACTCAAGAAGATATAACAGCCGTCACAATGAAAGGATGGTTTTTTATGGTGTTGCGTGTTATAATGGTCATGCTTCTACTGTTCCCCCTTAGAACCTGTTTTAAAAAGCAAGAAATTGCTCCAAAGTGCTGTGGATTTGTCAATCCACAGCGAGCCGCATTAGGGGATAGGGATTGAGTCTCCCAAACCGTTGGGTTTGGAAACCAAGCCCCTACCATTGATAGTGATAATATGTCGTTGAATAGTATGCCCTTCTGAATTGCGGAAGAAACCGAGTTTTTTCGAAAAAACTCGGCTTCAGGGCAAATCACTTTATCCAAAATGACTTTTCAAACAGGCTCTTACTGTGTTTTCTCAAACTAGTTCATACATGTCAACTCCGGGGAAAAGTGCGATAGGAATGAGTATCAGCTTTCTTGATAATGGGAGAAATCTCAATGGATATCTCACTTCCCCCATTGATCATAGTACCCAAGCGATTTTTGGTGTTGGCATTGGATTACGTGATAATGAGGACCTCAAAGGGACCGGCGAGTCTATCCCTCCAGTCCCCTCTGGCGTAGTTGCACTTGAGAAAACAAGTAGACTTGGAACAACGGGGCTTCAGTCCTTTTTAGCAGGTGGGGTTGGGGCTAGCTCTGCAAAACGGGTTCGGACTGCAGATGATGTAACGCTTCGTAGCGTCGTGGGTTTAACTGCTTTCGGCACTGCGGGCATCTTCAAACGCCTAAAAACCTCTTCAGATTGGGTGATGACACCCAGTTTCGGCGTCTCTTATGCGTATACTTGGTTAACGACGGATGACAAGTGGTTGGATCAAAAAGAAACGACGGAATCCGGTGAATTTTTAGGGGGCGTCGGCTTGCAGCTTGACCTCGCCCCGGAAATCAATATCTGGGGTGCATTAACCTTTTCTTTCGATACTTCTGATACGATTCTCACCGTCGGTGTTAACTGGCATTAAAAGAAAGTTTAATGTGCTGGTTCTTATTTATCTAACTATTCCATCAAAATTGTAAAGTAGCTACTCGTCTCAACCTATCATCCCAAAAGTCTCCGCGAAATCTAACGTCTGAAGCGGGGAAGAAATCCTACCCAATCAAGAGCATCGGTCTTATTGAATGTACGATATTCGCATCCCTGAACAAGTCGCGACTAATTGCCGTCAAACGGTTGAGGGTATTGCCTGGCTAGAGCGACTACCCAAAACCATCACAGATCTCAAGCAGCGATGGTCCCTGACCCTTAGCCCACCATTTGAAGAAGAAGCGAGTTGTTCCTGGGTTGCGCCCTGTGTTCGACAAGATGGAACACCTGCCGTGCTAAAGATCGGCTTACCTCACATGGAAGCAGAAAACGAAATTGATGGACTGCTTTTTTGGAACGGCGATCCAACTGTCTACGTTCTAGAGGCAGACCTTGAACTTAATGCAATGCTGCTTGAACGTTGTGAGCCCGGCACCGTCCTAAGAGAACAACCCGAGAATGAACAGGATCAGGTCATTGCAAAACTGTTGAGAAGATTGTGGCGTGGGCTACCTGAAGCACATCCGTTTCGACCATTGTCAGAAATGATTGCCACGTGGACCAAGGAGACGTTAGAAAAAATAGACCGTTTGCCCGACGCAGGGCTCGCCAAGGAGGGATTACGCATTTTTGAAGTGCTGCTAAATGATGCACATAGTGATGTACTGTTGGCGACTGACTTACACGCGGGGAATGTGCTTCGAGCGCGACGTGAACCGTGGCTCGTTATTGATCCCAAGCCGTTTTACGGCGATCCAGCTTACGATGCGACCCAGCATCTGCTCAACTGTAAAGAACGATTACACTCAAAACCGATTGCGACAATCAGCAGATTTGCAGACCTACTCGGTGTGGACTCCGAACGGGTTTGGCTTTGGACCTTTGCTCGGCTAGCGTCAACATCAGGGGGAGATTGGCATAAGTCGCAAGATCTCGCCCGGAGGCTGATGTCAGTGCAGATCGAATAAGATTGAACGTGACGGACAGAAACTCAATTGACTTGGGACAGCGGAGGCTGACCGCAGAGAGGAGGGTATGTTCAGGAATGGCAGATCAGACACTCGGACTCAACCAGACCCAGCTTCACTTCTTCAAAACCTTCGGTTATGCCGTTCTTCGGAAACTCCTGAAGCCGGACGAACTGGAGATTATCGAGCGAGAACACCGTGATGGGTTGGCAGCCGCATTTCCAGACGAACCTTTCGATGGGACGCTGGGACAGTGGACGCGAATGATGAATGAAGAAACGCCCTTTTTTGCGTCGCTCACTGAAGATCCTCGCTTCCTCACCCCTGCACAGCAGATATGCGGTGAAGATGTCCTCGGTAACGGCACCGACGCTCACTTTAGTGTGGGCAACACCGATTGGCATAGCGATAGCAACTGGCAACGCAATTCAGAGGAAGTGCAGCTCGCCGTCAAGTACCACTTTCATCTCGATCCTGTGACGGCGGAAACCGGTGCCTTACGTTTCATTCCGGGGTCACATCTATTGAGGGGTGCTGAACGGGAGATGTTTCAGGAGGCTTTAGACAAGGTGCCCCTTGAAAGTGTTCCTTGCCAAGCCGTCCCGACGCAGCCGGGAGACGTTATCCTCTTTGATATTCGGACTTGGCACGCCTCGTTAGGTGGAATGCCCGGCCGGCGCGTCTGCAATGCGGAATACTTCCGAAACCCGGACACGACCGAGGGTATCGAAATGCTTCGGGAGATTGCACGGCTCCAATCCGGCTCGCGCAACGCGCACCAATTTCTCTATCCCAAGAATTGGCTGGCGAATCCGTACGGCAGCTCGGTGAGACAGCGATGGATTGATCGCTTTCTGGAAATCGACCTTCTCAATCAACCCGGAGTGGGGGAGATGTAATGGACAAAACGGAACAGGAAAATAAAAAACCGCCATTTCCCGCCCTAACGGCTGCACAACGGCTGCATTTTGAAATCTATGGCTATGTGGTAATCGAAAAGCTGCTTGACGCAAACGAGGTCGCTCGGATCCACGATGCGCTGCAGAACCTGAAGCGTAGGTTTGAAGCAACAGGCAATCCGTATAACACTAACTACAAGGGGTGTAGCGCGTCGGGGAAGGAGTATGCTTGGGCGGGACCGCGTCTCCATTTCAATCACCTGATTGAGGCGGACGCAGCGTTCCTCGCATACGCCACCCATCCCCGGATCGTCGGCATCGCTCAGGAAGTTGTGGGGTGTGAGGTACGTCTGTCCGAATCGCAGGCAATCATCAACAACCGTCACCCGGAATTGGATGTAAGCAATCCACCGGCTTATATCTTTCACCACCAATGGCTTCGCCGGGCGGCTTACACGGAACATGGCTTGCATCACTTTGGGTTCGTGAAAACGCTCACCAACCTGACGGATATTGGACCTGGCGACGGCGGCACCGCCGTAATTGCTGGTTCGCACAAGCTGCGTGTCGCATCAGAGCAGATGGTTGCAGCGGCAGAGGAAGATTCGTCCCTCATCCATCATATCGAAACACCGGCAGGTTCAACCCTTCTGTTTGCGGAAACCCTTCTTCATGCGACGGGTCCCATACTGACAGACCGTGAGCGTGTAGTGATTATCAGCGGATACATCTCTCGGAACCACAATACACACTTAGTCAAAGTCCAACCGGAGTTCGCTGCTGCGCTGCCGGAAGACATTCGACCACTTATCACACCTTCCCCTATACAGCACGCCGGCGAAAGATACCGTGAACTTGGTGAGCCTGTGGACAGTCGTACCGATGCCCCATTTGAATCCAGTGGCTTTTCGCGGAATCCACAAGATTATCTCAAGAAAGAACAGGAGAAAGCCAAATAATAAATCTCTTTCACATGATTCAGAGAAGTTCAGGTGTTTCCCACTCGCCGCTAAAATCGGGGTGATTCCTCACGCGAAATTCGTTCGTTTCCATGTTGAAGGTCCCTTCGATTCCGTTGGCAAATTCGATTTGCTGGCACTTGCGATCGTCTGAAAGGAATCGGTGGCTGACCATTTCTGATGTCGCAATGGCGCGATAATAAGCACTCCAACGCTTGAGCCATGCCAGCCGGTGGTGTACTGCGTCGTGGTTGATATCTCCGATTAGGACGCTACCATTTGGGAGCCAGTTGTATGCGGGCGCAGCAGCGAACATCAGTTCATACAACCGCGGTGTTCGATTTTCCCACCAATCGTAACCGGGCGAATACACAGCGTAGCCGCCGCCCGAAAATCCCGCCATGTAGCAGTCGTGGAAGACCAGTTGGAACAGTGGGATCGGTTCGCCCACCGGCGCGGGCGCGCCCTGAACGGGTGTATTTGACAGGCGATCACTTGACCAATCGGTGAAGAAAAAGTAGTCGCAGTTAGGGATGCACCAGAAGCGAGCTAACTCCGCAGCGGGCATGATGCCCCGTCGTCGGGTTTCAGCAAAGCAGGCATTCTGCGCTTCAAAAGCCATACGGTATGTCACCCGATGCGCTGCCGAAAAATCTTCTCGCAGCGGGTGGTAGGCTGAATATCCGTCGTAATAGAGTCCGTCATATTTCAGACCGTGCGCTGCGATGTTACCCAGTCCACGCGTTACCCGCTCAACGGCGTCGTGAACGCTCAAGTCGTGTACCGGCTTTCCCTGTGCATCTTGGGGCCAGCGATCTTCATCAAACGCCGGACCTTCGGGGTGCTGACTTCTCGGATTAATAAACCCCTGAACGGTGCAGCCGAGTTGATGTACAGCGTTCTCAAACTCCACCAACCGCTGCCAACCACCCGGTACAGGATTTTCGAGCAGAAGCGATTGCCAACCAGCGTCCGCCGTTGTCGGTGTGCCTTTCTCAGGGGTATAGCCCGCCGATGACCACTTGGGAAAAAAGAATTTCACGCCAAACCCCATCTCGCGCAGCTTCTGAACTTCCTCCAGCACCGCCCCACCATCTTCGGGATTCCACGCAGGCCAGCGGAACAGAATCGCTTCGATGTCGTGTCGAATGGTCGGTGTTTCTGCTGCCTTTTCTTCAAGCGTTCTCAGTAGTCCTTGTTCCTTTGCATAGGTACGATAGCGTTTTGCCATCCCAACATAATCCATCCCGTCCGCAAATCGAAGGAGAAAACGGCGCGGGTAATCCAAGCGACCTAGGCTTGGATTCCATCGGAAATCGAGTGCGGAATGTGCCCCCGGCTGATGCTCGACAGCCACATCGCAGTCCCACCACGTCTCGACAACTGCACACATCGCATTATCGTTTCGCACTATACCAAACATCGGCAACGTCCATCGCCCCCCAATGAGCCCACCGGCGTGACCGTCACCCGGAAGTTCGTCGGGACAATCTGCCGGGATTAGATACCCCGACCCGTGGGGAATGACCATGTAGCCTCCATCGGAAACCGGCTTTTCAAATCGGTAGAAATGTTCGAGCCCCACGATGGTATCCCCCTCGTCAATTCCGCTCGATCGATCCTCAATCGGCGTTGCCTGAATCATGAGCTCATCCGCTGCTGGGTCAATCGCAAATATTACCTCTAACCCCACATCGTATCCCCCAAAGTCCCTGAATGAAAGGATGTAACCCCGATATTGACCATCGTCGAAGACAGATCTGATCACTTTTGCACCCTCGAACGATAGGCGTTGCGGTTCGCCGTCATGGTGACGCACTAGGAGGGTTGGCGTATGGATTTGCGATGTCTCCCACAAGACGTGAGTGTCGTTTCGGAAAACGGTGAGACTCAGATTGCGGTTCACCTGGACGCTGATGTTTTTGCCGGACAGTTCTAACAGGCTCATCGAGTGATCTCCATTATCTCTATTTCACCAGTCGCCAACCCGATGCGTTAGCAGTCAGTGCGGTGTGTCCCTTATGGCGGTCGTATACCCTGTGCATCTCCTCAACTGTGTCGAAGTAACCCACGATGTGGGCAGCACTAAAGGATTCACCCGCTTTCACAGGCTTGCCGTGGATTTCTTCGATCATAACGATGATGCCCCCGGGGCGTTGGCTGCACCACGCTTCATAAACTACGGATGGTTCAAGCGTTAAACCCGCCAGCCACGGACCATCTTCACCTGTCTGCGTGTCGCGCAAGTGGTAGGCACGGATAAAGTGTTCCGGGGTTTTGTTCAGGTCGCGGCGATAGCCGAATTTTAGGTCCGGCGGGAACGGGGTGAAGAATTCACTGGACGGGATACGCACCCCGTTGGGACCGCTCAGGTAGCTGAGGTAAATCTCACTGAACGCATCGCCCCTTTCATGGCGAATACAGCCCGGTGTGTCGTTGCGGAGGAACATCTCCGGCGAATCGTTGACACTGTCGATTTTATCCATCAACACAAAAAACCGTTCACCTTTGGGGAATACGATCCGCTGTGTCCAGCGCGATCCGGCTTTGTGACCGGGGGCGGCGTATTCGTACTGATACGTGGTTGTGACCGCGATAAAGTCCCCCCCGTGGATGACCTCCGGTTGGACAGGTTTCATTCTGTGGCAGAGTTGTGGACCTTCGACCATGCGTTTACGATGGCTGCTGCCGTGTGACATGCGTGTGTAGAATTGCCGGTCCGGTTCGGTCTCGTTTTCGTGCCAAGAGTATCTGCCGACACCGTGCCCGTCCGGGGCAATTATCTCATCGCCGTAGCCTTCGTCGCTGCCCGGTTCCATGAGCCAGTCGATGACCATTAACCCATCACCGACCTCTCGGAAGCCGGTGATTTTGTCGAGAAACGATCCCTTTTCGATTCCGGTCATCCACTGTTTAGGGTTCTTCTTGGGAATGACCGCTTCGAGTTTGTCAGTTTCGATTTTGATCGCGTGGTCGCTTTCGTCCACGCTCGCCCATGCGGTGTTTTGCATAGAATCCATCCTCCTACGGATAACAGTAGATCACCGCTATCGGTTCCTCTTGTTCTGAAAATATACGTCTTGCAATTTTAATCTGCTAGGAGTGCTTCAATCATCCAAATTAATGGCTGACCGCTTATGAGGTTTGAACTGTTAAACCTGTATTGCCAATTCCCAACTTTATCAATCAGAATAAAAAATGGTGTGGCTTTAATCTGATAAGCCTTACTCACTTCCCGATGCGGGTCAAGCAACATGGACCATGGCGGCTGATGTTCGTCCAAAAATTTCCGGACTTGTTGAGGGGTTTCCCCATCATTGACTCCCCAAACAACTACATCATCGGCTTTGCTGAATCGCTCGTGGACGATTTTGACTTCCGGAATCGCCATGTTGCATGGACCACACCACGAAGCCCCAACATCAAGCAGAACAACCTTTCCACGCATCGCCGATAGCGTGTATGCCTCTCCTTCCAAAGTTTCTAAACGAAAATCTGTTGCTTTCTTATTGAGTCTGTTCGCGATAAATTTCTGACGAATTTTTTCGCGATCCACGTTTTCTCTAATCCGGTATTCAACTTCGGTATTCTTGAGAAAGGTCTCAAACGTATCAGTGGTTTCCCTTTGCCCTATTTGATGATAGACGCGCTCCAAGCCTGCCCGGGCTTCGACGTGAGGGGTAGGCGCAAAGTGTGCATCGGTATAGTAACGCCTGGCCTTTTCCCATTCCTCTATTCCTTCTGCTGACCGTCCCAACATATAGAAATAGTTGATAGTTCTTTCGTCAAACCTTTCCGATAGGGATTCCAAAAAGTCCGGCGCGTTTGCTACAAGTTCATCATGAGCTTCTCTCCACCGTTCCTGCCGGAGGTAGATTTCACCGCGCAAACGCGCGATGTCCTTGTGCGCTTCCTCTACAGATTCGTCGAGTCTAACAAGCCACGCCTGTTCCTCTTCTTCCCCTAATCTGATTTCAGCACGGTCTAAAGTTCCCAAAGCTTTGTCCAATCGGATGTTGAACTTGAGTCGCCATTTAACCGCTTCGGTATAAGCCCAACCGAACCACTGCTGTGTATCCTGACAGAAGGAAAGATGGGCTTTTAACAATCGGTCAATAAGTTCATCAAGGAAGCCGTCGCTTGCCAGTGAGCGTTCTTCTTCGACTAACCACAGCATGTCTTCATGTGCTCCAACATACCATGATGATTCTGGGAAATCTGAGGCGGTACACTCATCAATGATGCGCTGGTAATAGTGCCACTTTTGACGTGCCTCCTCGTTCCGTTCGGCTAACCCTAACAATGCAGCCTGATAAATTTTGGTTCTGGGGTATTGCAACATCTTTAGGAGTTACGCAGTTAAAGTGTAAATGGGTTGAGCAAGATAGGCACGCACCGCCTGTCTGATAATTGAGGCTTTGGCTTCAAACCAACTGATGCCCGTCGAAAAACAGTGTCGCTCTATGCGCAGAAACGCTCGTAATGCCAAACCAATATGATTCCGTTGTGCAATTGCCGTGCGTGCGATGCACCTTTCAACACCGACCAGTTGCTTGATACCTCGATGGTATTCTTCAATTGACCAAGACAACTCGGCATACTTAAGTCGATACAGTTCGTTCATTGAGAGGTCACTACTTGCCCAGTATTCAATGTTGCCGTTTAGGGAAACTATCTTGAAAACCTTAATCAATCCGTATCCCTTCAGATGAACGATGCTGCCTTTGTTACTAATTGGCAGTTGACTCACTGGCTGATTGCCTTGCCTATCCAAATTGACTTGTCGATTCGACTTCAATCGGGTCAGCCAATGCCATTGATATTTCCGAATGGTCTTGAGATTCTTCAAACTACTGTACCAACTGTCAAAGACCACACACGCTGGACGAAACCCTCTCTCATCAGCGGTGGCTATCAGCGATTGAAAGTGGTCATTTTTGGTCAAGTTGTCCTGTTGTTTATTATACAGACGGTAATCGCAGGGAATGTGAGTGTCGCCATCAGTCCACATCAAGGTAATGAGGTTAATTCCTGACACCACTTGTTTGTGTTTACCTGACCAATGACGGGTGACCAGTTCCATGTGTTGGGCATACGGTTTATCAAGGGTGGAGTCGTCTATGACCAAAATACCTTGTGCTTTTTTAACAAAAGGTGTTGCCTCTTGCCACAATTGCTCTGAATCGGGAGTCAGTCTATAGAGCAACCGATTCAAAGAGTCATGCGCCGGGGGGTTGTCTGGTTCTGGGTGGACTCGGGCAGCTTCTGTACAGCTGTAGTATCTCGGAGTCGCTATCAGAAAGTTGATGTAGTCATATTCAGTGCATTTGGGTGGGTTCATACTCTATATTATAACCTATTGGCTGTCCAACTGCGTAACTCCTAAGAAGGATTAGGTTGTGCGATAATATTATAGAGATACCAGCCAGGTCCGTTGGTACAGATATAAAGGTATCCACCTTTTTTCAGGCTGCGAAAGAAGTTTCTAAAGACCTTGTGGTAATCGGTTAGATACACAACGCTATAACAGAAAACGGCATCGAAAGTCTCTTCAAAATCGGGAATATCTTCCAGACCTGCCCGACGGAATTCTACATTTTTGAAACCATTTATTGAGGCGAGTTGAGTGCTAACAGATAAACGTTCTGAATCAATGTCCACACCAATAACGTGCTTTGAGGTTTGTGCCATTGCAAATGTCCATTGCCCAAACCCACAGCCTGCATCTAGAATCCTTTCCACCCCAACGAAACCGATACGAGCCAAGTGTTTTTTATATTTATCCAATCCACCGGAGTAGACCCGTTGCAAAAATCCAGTATCATTCACGCTTAAACGATGCAGTAACCGATCTGGAATCTCTATGTTGTTTGTCTCAAACATTGGAAACCGAGTCTCTAAGATTGTTGTGTATATTTGCGTGAGGGACCAAATCCCATGGCAAGCGGGAGATCGTGCAAGACCTTTTTTTTTGCCTCCATTGGGTCAAGGCCTGCGAGGCGCATTCGTGCCATTGCCTCACCGACCTTCAATCCGGCGGTATGTAAGGCGATAACCGGCTTAGGACCCAAGTAATCGGTTGTAACGCTCATGTAACCGGGCGCTGCCGATTTTTGAGGGACACACGGAATGGCTGCGTTATCGATTTCTTTTCGATTTATATGTCCAGCAATGTGGACAATCGACACATGTGGACTCAACGCTAATAGTTCATCAACGGTTATCTGTCCTTCACTGCCGATTAAGCAAACCGGGCTGTGGTGTTCTACCAGAACAACGAGATCGGCGTCCTGAAGCGTAGATTTAGCAGATTCGGTTCCTAGGGAATTGTCCGCAGACAGATCAATGTATTCTATATCAGCCTCTAACTTATCAAATGCCTCGACGCTGCTTTCACTAAAAGCGCCACTTCCGACAACTACAACTTTCGATCTGTAAATTTCAATCTCCAATTCAAATGCCAGTTTGACTGCCAAATATCCGACATAGGTGAAAAGGTCTAGCCCCGCCTCCCGCTCATTTGTACCCAGAACCATAATTCCCACCCGCCGACATTCTGCGAGATCGAGATCCGCTTCGCGAAATTCCCACGTCTCCCACATCAGTGGGAGGACGACGGTTGGTTTTAGGTGGGCGATCATGTTCTTATCGATCGGACGCACAAATCCGAGATTTGTCACAATATCAACTTGTGACAGGATTGATGGAATTTTATCAGAGACCACCTCAACCTGATCGCCTACTCCCCACCTTTGTGCCAATTCAAGTGTGAAATTTCGCACATCAACTGCTTTGCCGTACCTAGAGTCCCGTGTGATTGCAAAAACGCGATCCGAACCAGCCAACGCTGCAATCAAGGGGGTTACGACATAGTTTCCACTTGCCGCTTCTGTGAAGACAGTAAGTCCCGATAAGTCCAGATCGTATGTATCTATTGCATCGCCAATGAGTTTCTCAATACGTTTGATGTTCATTTGGTGACATACTCCCAAACCTAAAGGATTGGGCTTCTCGCCCGTTCCAATAGGAGTAGAATTGTGCTATCCACAAAGTCAGCCCGGCGAACCGGGTCTTACAACTTCTCCTGCAGGGGTTGATGCCCCAACCCTGAAGATGTTGATCGCAGCGTTGCGATCTCTATCTAACTCTGTGTGGCAGCTTGGGCAGTGCCAAGTTCTATCACGCAAGTTCAACGTTTCGTTTACTGCACCGCATGCGGAACAAGTCCTGCTCGATGGATACCACCGATCAATGAAAGTGATCTCGATATCCTTTTTAGATGCGATATACACCAACGTCTTAACGAAGTCTGCGAATCCCAAATCGCTGACCTTACGACCCCATAGCGACTTCATGCCTGCGAGGTTGAGATCCTCCAGACGTATCTCGTCGTATCGGTCCGTCAGCGCATGTGCAAGCTTCCAGTGGAAGTCAGATCGCTGGCACTCAATCCTTCGGTGTTCCCGCGCCAGATTGAGCCGCGCGCGTTCACGATTGGTTGACCCTTTTCGTGTCCGTGAATGCTTCCTGCTCGCACACCTGATAGCGTTAAAGCTGCGTTTGAAAAACTGGGGTGATTCTATGTCGTGTCCGTTAGACCCTGTCAGATACCGTTTCAGACCGAAGTCGAAGCCTGCGATGTTACCCGTCATGGCTCGGTTCAGGTCAGGTTCTACGTGATCGGTTACGATACAGACATAGATATCACCAACAGCGTCGCGTTTAATGGTGCAGGTCTTTAGATTGCCAAGCACCTCGCGGGATTTGAAATAGCGGTAGTCTCGCTTGCCAATACGAATCTGGTTGCCGGGAAGCATCTTCCACCCGGCTTGGGACAATGTGAACGACTTATATTTGCGTCGCGGTTTGAAACGCGGCCGACCGCACCGTTTGCCAGCTTTCCGGTCGGCGAACATCTTGTTGTATGCCTTATCGAGCCGTGCAAGCACGTCCTGTATCGCTTGGCTCGGCAACCTGTTCCAATGGGCGAACCGAGGCAACCGCTTCAGTTTAGCAACGTGGTTGATGAGCGTAAACTTGCTGATATGTTTACCATAGATCGCATAGTAACGACGCTGGAGTGCCACGCAATGATTCCATACAGAAGCGTGT
Source organism: Candidatus Poribacteria bacterium (assembly GCA_965247655.1). Taxonomy (GTDB): domain Bacteria; phylum Poribacteria; class WGA-4E; order WGA-4E; family PCPOR2b; genus PCPOR2b. The sequence goes on from OZ252032.1 coordinate 5,491,041, forward strand.
CCTTCGATCGTTTTGTGCAATTCACGGTTACCGTGGTTGGAATACAATTTGAATTTATAGGCTTTCATGGCAACACGAAGGGCACCTTGTTTTCTATACGTAAGCAAGGCAAAAACGGCTGAAGCCCGGCTTATATCCCAAACCTGAAGGATTGGGTTTTACCGGCTAAAGCCCTAATCTATAAACCGCTTCAACCACCACTCAAAACTCAACAACGACCAGATCAGGAGTCGCTTGTTCTCTATACCAGAGTTGTGGGTTTCAATGATCTGTCGCACATATTCAGGGTTGAGATATTCGTTAATTCGAGCCTTATCATCCAGCAAAAGATCTCGTACATACTGTTCACTGCTGCCGCGGAACCACGATTCATCGGGTGCGCTGAATCCCTGTTTCTTGGCTTGTGTGATTGATTTGGGGATAATCCGTTCCATCGTTTTTCGCAGGATGTCTTTACCGACATCCGTCCGTTCTAAACCAACCTTCCCTGTGCGTGGAATATTCGCATCGAACGCTTTCCAGCTGTGCAGATTGGCAATTTTGTGGCGGATAGGTGTCCGGCAAGCCAGATCGACCAAATCATTATCCAGAAGCGGCACTCTCGTTTCCAACGAATGTGCCATCGAAATTTTGTCTTCAACCACCAGCAACCCGTGTAGAAAGGTTTTGCATTCAAAGTAGAGTGAGTGGTTGACCTGTTCCTCCCGGCTATCGCACTGAATATCTTTCGGATAGACATTCCGAAATGTCCTCAAAGTGTGATTTTTGAAGGGAATTGCTCCGTCAACATCCATTTTACGAAGTTGATTTGCGGCATCTTGGTTGAAGAGCAGGGGTTTCTCTTTATTATATACCAATCTCTGCCAGTAGCGGTAATAATTGTCCGTATAACTCTCGACACTGTTTCCAAGCCCTGCAGCATATCGCCACGGATAACCGCCAAATAATTCATCGCCACCTGTTCCGGACATAACCACTTTGACAGACTTGCTCGCCAACCGAGCCGCATAATAATTAGGATAGCACTGTCCGACCCGTAAATCCTCCAAGTGCCAGATGAGGTCCCCCATGACAGCCTCCATATCGCCAGAATACAGCACACGCTCGTGATGCTCTGTCTGAAATAAGTTTGCCATATATTCGGCTAACTCGCGTTCGTCAAAGTTCAGTTCATGGGCTGCGGCTTCCGAGAGATCAAAACCTATCGTGAACGTGGAGATTCGCCCGAAGACAGAGGCGGTGATAGCGGTCACAGTTCCTGAGTCCATGCCGCCGCTCAAATAACTGCCAACCGGAACATCGCTGACACACTGTCGCTTAATAGCCTGTGTTAATCGGTCGTAGAGTTGGTCTTCGAGTTCATTTCCAGCAACACTCGTCTCCTGCCCGAAGTCAAAATCCCAGTATTTGGTCTTGGCAATCTCCCCACATGACAAATCGAGTTCTAAGCAGTGTCCGGGCGGGAGTAGCTTAATTCCTGAGAAGAGGGTGCGGTCACTAAAAATGTTTTGGAATGAGAAATATTCGTTTAATGCCGCGAGATCTACGTCCGGTGCTTCGGGCAGGTATTCCAGAATGGATTTAATCTCGGACCCGAACAGAAAAGTACCTTCATTGGTGAGAGTGTAGTAGAGCGGCTTGATGCCGTAACGATCGCGAGCGAGCCAGACCTTTTGATTCCGACTGTCATACAGCGTGAAGGCGAACATCCCGTTGAATCGGTGAATACAGTCCGTTCCCCACTGATGGTAGGCGTGGATGATGACTTCGGTGTCAGAAGTGCTGAAAAAGTGGTAACCGAGCCCTTTTAACTCCTGACGTATTTCTCTAAAATTGTAGATTTCCCCATTGTAAACGAGCCAGCTCTTACGTGATTTATCACACATCGGTTGATGCCCACGTGGGGAAAGATCGATAATCGACAATCTTCGATGTCCGAAAAACAGATCCCATTTTTCGGAATGCAATCTGTTTTGCCCAGCAGGTGAGTCAATCACGGGCAGCAGCGGGCAAACGTCTTGAAATTGGCTATCTGTAAAATCCTGACCGAGTGGACGATGCGTCCCTGTCTGCCAGACGAGATAACCCGCATCGTCCGGTCCTCTGTGGGCGATGACATCTACCATCGGTTTCAGGCGTTCTACTCGGAGGGGTTCATGATTGAGAGATATTGCTCCGGCTATACCACACATAATCTAACCTATGACCTGCTGAAGACTTTGACATACCAATGCCTGCTCAACTTCTGTCATCTGTGCATAGAGTGGCAGCGTCAGTCCCAATCGATCTGCCAAGTAGGCATTGGGAAATTGCTCGGGGCGTAGCGCGTATTTTTCCGTATAATAGCCCTGAAGCACTGGAGCGTGTGTGCCTTGGCGGGTTGCAATCCCTTTCGCTCCCAGTTGCATCATCAGTTCGTTACGTTGTTGGTGAAGTGGATCCGCGTTATTCAAAGTGGGTTCTTTAGGGCGAAACAGGCAGACATAAGCCTGATAGCCGTGGACGAAACCATCGGGGACGCTCGGCGTTTCCAGCCATTCTACCTCAGTTAGCAGCTGGTTGTAGTGCTGGGCACGCTGTGAACGTGTTTCCAAGATCCATGCTGCCCGATCCATCTGTGCACAACCGAGTGCGCCTTGGATGTCTGTCATGCGGTAGTTATAGCCGAGGTGGTTATACTCTGATAACAGAAACCCGGCTTTGCCTGTGTGGCGCGAGAGATCGGAACGTGAGGCACCGTGATCTCGTAAGACACGCCCCAGTTGATCGAAATCTTCTCGCTGCGTCGTGATCATGCCGCCCTCGCCGGTGGTAATCGACTTGCGTGGATGGAAACTGAAGCAGCCCATCTCGCCAAACGTGCCTGCATGTTTTCCGTAATACCGGGCACCGAATGCACACGCAGCATCTTCCACAACCCACAGGTTATGCTTCTGAGCAATTGCCTGAATTGGCTGCATCTCCGCGCATAGTCCAAACAGGTGTACCGGAATAATCCCCACCGTTTTTGGCGTAATCAGTCCTTCAATCTGCTCCACATCTATATTGAATGTGGGCAGGTCAATATCGCAGAAAACCGGCTTTGCGCCCATATATTCCACCACGTTAGCGGTAGAGATCCATGTGAAGGCAGGCACAATGACTTCGGCACCGGGCTTCAACCCTAACGCAGCGACAGCGATGTGCAGTGCCGTTGTGCAGGAACTGGTTGCAATCGAAAAACGTGATTCTGTGAAGGCTGAAAACTTCTCCTCAAATTCTCTGACAAACGGTCCCTGAACGACCCAACCGCTGTGTAAAGGAGCGAGGATCGCAGCCTCCTCCTCCGCTCCGAAGAACGGTTTGGTGATTGGTATCTGTTGGGGTGTTGCCTCATCCTTCAACAGTAACACCGCCTTTTTTATCGGCATTCCGCCACTCTATTAATTGGCGCATCCCATCTTCCAGATCGACTTGCCACCGGAAGCCTAAATCTTGTTCAGCGGCTTGGGTAGAACCGATTCGGTTTGTCACAAAGGTTTGACCGGCGGGTTGATATTGGATCTCAAGATCGCTGCCCGTCAACCGCAGCAGCAACTCCGTCAACGCTTTGATTGATGTGCCGATGCCCCGTCCAACATTATAGTTTTTGTCAGTCACGTCAGCCTGCATGGCACAAACGTTCGCTTGGGCGATATCGCTCGCGTAGATAAAGTCGTACTGTTGGCTGCCATCTCCGTAAACAATCGGAGGCAACCCTTGATCGATGCGGTCCAGAATCTTCATCATGACAGCGGTATAAGCCCCCTTATAATCTTGGCGGGGACCGTAGGCATTCATGTAACGCAGCCCCACCCAATCCAGATTGTAGCGATGCCCCAGAGCCTTAAACATCTGCTCACCGGCAATTTTGGTTGCCCCATAGAAAGTGTAGTTATTATAGGGGTGCTCTTCCGTCATAGGCAATTCGACAGCGTCCCCATATACTGAGGCGGAGGAGGAATAGACCACGCGCTGTACCCCCTGTTTAATCGCTGCTTCAAGCACGTTGAAAGTGCCTCCAATGTTGACTTCAAAGGCGGAGCGAGGGTATTCATGGCAATGTAACAGCCAAAGTGCTGCCAAATGGAACACACTGTGGACTCCCTCCATTGCTGATTCCAATATGTCACGGTGTAGTATGTCTCCGCCGTGGGGATATATTGAGATCCTAGGATCTTTCAACGCATCCCGCAAATTTTCTTGAAGCCCTCGCGTGAAATTATCATACACAACAATCTCAGCAACGTCTGTCTCGATTAACCGATCAACGACATGGCTTCCAATAAAGCCGGCTCCACCAATAACCAAGATACGCTTATCTTTTAAGTCCATTTCGTCCCTAATCGGCAGATGTAAGTCGATTATTGCAGCACCGGTATTCTCGATGACAGCAATCACACTGTGCGAAATTGTCTGTCAGTTTCAAACGGGTTCCACATTGACACATCCAACCGTGTTGCCGCGCAGGGTTGCCATAGACTAAGGCGTAGTCGGATACATCCCGTGTTACCACAGACCCTGCACCGATGAAAGCATGTTCACCAATGGTGACGCCACAGACAATCGTTGCATTGGCACCAATTGTCGCGCCGCGTTTTACCAATGTGGAATCGTATTCATCAATTGTTCTGGGGACAGCACTTCTCGGATTGATGACGTTAGTGAACACCACTGAGGGTCCACAGAAAACGTCGTCTTCGATGGTGACCTTCTTGTAAACAGAGACATTGTTTTGGATCTTGACGTTGTTTCCAACGCACACGCCGCTATCAATATTGACGTTCTGCCCAAGTGTACAATTTCGTCCGATTTGGCTGTCCTGCATAACATGGCAGAAATGCCAAATCTTGGTGCCCTCGCCAATCGAAACTGGCTCGTCGATATAGGAGGATTCATGAACAAAATAGGACTTTTCCATATAATTCCCCTTTCTCGATGGCGTAGACGCTACGATTATACATCACATTTTGATGTTCACCGGTTCGCCGTTCCGGTTGCACGATTGCTGTGCTGCTTGTAGGACTCGCACAACGCGAAGTCCATCTCTCCCGTCACTTCTGGGGATGCGATGATTCATGATACAATCGAGAAAATGTTGACATTCCAACTTGAGCGGTTCCGTCATTTTGATATATGGTATTGTGACATCGCCAAATCGCGGACTCAAGGCTTCACCGTAGGAGGTATAGCCCCTGTTGTGGTTAACCCCTTTGTTATAGATTTTAATCATTTCTGTGGTTTCCATATCGTCGAACACGACCATTTTTTCACTGCCAACAATTGTTGTTAGACGCAGTTTATGGGGGTCTAACCAACTCAACTGGATATGAGCCATTATCCCACCGGGGAATTGAAGGTTGACAAAGGCTACATCGTCGATACCCTCTTGCAGATAGGCTGCTCCGCGAGCAGATACGTTCTCCGGTTCGGCATCAAGCAGGTACATGGCGACAGAGAAATCGTGAGGGGCAAGGCTCCACATTGCGTTTTCGTCGTGGCGGATTCGTCCCAAGTTGACCCGCTGTGCATAGAGATAGTGGATCTGTCCAAGTTCCCCCGATTGGATGAGGTCCTTCAATTTTTCGATCGCCGGATGGTATTCCATCAGGTGCCCGACCATTAGGATTCGATCCGTATCTTCAGAGAGTTCTACCAATTCGACAGCGTGTTGTACCTCCAATGTCAGCGGTTTTTCAATGAAGAGATGTTTGCCGTGCTGAAGGGCTTTCAGGGCAAAAGTGTAATGCGTGCGCGCTGGCGTTGCGATGACAATCGCGTCGAGATCGGGGTCGTCCAACAGGGCGTTATAGTCATCAGTGACCATGAGATACGGATATTGCTTTTTGGCACTAGCGAGACGGCCCGCATCTAGGTCACAGCACACTTTGACGCAACAATCGGACAGTTGATCAAAGTTCCGAAGTAGATTTGGTCCCCAATATCCTAATCCAACCATCCCAAGGGTGATCTTGGATGTTTTCATACCGTTATTTTAACCCACGCTTTGTAGTAAGTATTTTGGGCAACCACAAGGGTTGCCCCTACATTGGGTCAATTCCCGTAGGGGTTGGGTTTCCCAACCCGTTGGGCGAGGGAACCTCGCCCCTACGATAGGGACTTATCGGCGTATTATGGACACACCTCGCATAAACGCCAACACGCCCTAGCCCTTAGTATCCTTTTTGCTTGTCCACAACGTTTTCTAACGGTTCACCCCTGACATAGCGATGTAAATTATCAACGAACAAACGCATAGCACGCGCACGGATATGCTGCGATGCCCCTGCACTATGGCCAGTTAAGATTACGTTAGGTTCAGTCCATAGCGGGCTATCCGGGGGACACGGCTCGACGTAGGTCACATCCAACCCTGCTGCTGCTAATTTGCCACTGCGAAGTGCAGCGATTAAGGCATCTTCATCAACGATCCTCCCTCGACTCACGTTGACGAGATAGCTGCCATCGGGCAATAGATTGAACTGCTCGTGCGATAGGAGCTTATGTGTTTCGGGGGTGCTTGGACAGCAAACCATCACCACGTTGGATTGTGCCATCAACTCCGGCAGCCAATCCAATTTCCCAAGTTGAGTCACCGTATCTGGCTTTTCAATAGATTCTGGATCGACGGCAATCACATTAAACTCAAACGCTTTTGCCCGCGCGGCGACTGCACGGCCGATGCCGCCAAGCCCCAAAATCCCCATTGTCATCCCTGCCAATTCGATACACGGCACACGTTCCCAGTGCTTGCGTTTCATAAACTCCAGTTGCGTCGGGATGCTGCGTGTGAGGGAAAGCAAGAGTGCGAAGGCGTGTTCAGAAATCTGTTGCCCGTACAGTCTTCGACAATTTGTTAACACTACATCGCTTGCTTTGAAGGCAGGGAACATGAAGCCTTCAACACCTGCGTGTGGCTGATGCACCCATTGCAGCCATTCTGCTTTTGGGAAATCGGCTTCACCGATTCCTCCATAGATAATCTCAATGTTGGAGAGGTAATCGCCAAGTTGTTCCCCCGGTGGCAGGAGGCGTATTTCGACCTCCGGCGGGGCATCGTTGAGCATGGCTTCAACTTCCGGTGCTTGACGGCTTGCAATGAGAATTTTGGGATTAGGCATTATGATCCCTTTCATAGGTTGTATGCGACATGCTAGAAAATATGTCAAGAACGCTTAATGCGGAACATACAAAAATTCACAGGGAATTGGGTAAAGTAGCATTCCCGACATTTTTTGCCAAAGTAATTCAATTTTTATAGACCGTTGGATCTGCGACACTCGCTTCCTCAAATCCCTTTATCCGTAATAAACAGCTATCACACGCACCGCACGCCCTGCCTTGTGAATCGGGGTCGTAACAACTGAGGGTGAGTCCGTAGTCAACGCCGAGTTCCGCACCTTTTTGTATGATCTGTGCCTTAGTCATTGAGATTAGGGGGGTTTCGATCTTTAGCTTCGCTGTACCTTCAACCCCAGCCTTCGTTGCTAGATTTCCCATCTGCTGATACGCTTCAATATATTCTGGTCTACAGTCGGGGTATCCACTATAATCAAGTGCGTTGACACCGATGAAAATCGTGTCGATTTCTAACGTCTCCGCCCAAGCAAGCGCGAAAGATAGGAATATCGTATTTCGTGCAGGGACGTAGGTGATCGGGATACCCGTTCCGATTTCCTGATCCGACCGCTCTTTGGGAACATCAATATCGTCCGTCAGCGCAGAGCCACCGAATGCACGCAGATCTATATCGACGATGACATGCTTTTTTGCCCCCATTTTCTCCGAGATTTGCTTTGCACAGTCGAGTTCGAGCACGTGTCGTTGACCGTATCGGAAACTCATGGTGTATACATCGTACCCTTGGGATTGTGCGATTGCGAGTATCGTCGTGGAATCAACACCTCCGCTTAAAAGCACTACCGCTTTTTTTGCCAATCTGAAGTCCTCCTTTGTTATTGATGAAATATGAGATCTGATCCACCGATGGTAACTATTAGCGTTGATTCAGACATTTGATTATAGCCAAACATCAGAAAATCCTCAAGTGAAAATGACTTGACTTTGTCCGCCCCGGGACTTGTCAACGAACATTGACAAGTTGTTCGTGAAGGAGCATCATAATAAAGTTGACAACTCGGCTATAGACATAGCACTCCTCTGGAACGCGAGCATCGGAACCATCGACATTCTATAGACATATCGCTCCTCTGGAGCGAAAGGCAAAGCATATCAGTTTTAACAGAAAACCGATGGATTTTCAATATATAGCAACTTGCGTTAGTATAACAGCGGTTACGGCATACGGCGTATGCCTATACTAGCAACTTGAGTTATAGCCAGATACGATATTTTTGTGGGACGACTAACGAGATTCCTCCCACCGTTCGGTTAATCACGTTTCATCTGCTTCAGTTTTTCGGCGGCGTTGAACACCTGCTCAACGGTTATTGCTTCTATAACCGCACAACTCCCCTTTTCACATCCGCCGGGACGTTTGCCGGGGTGGCACGGATTGCAACCGAGTTCTACACCGCTGTGGACAACGATGTGTTCTTCACCATAGGGACCGTTGCGATGGTGGTTTGTTGATCCGAAGATGCCGACAATAGGGGTGCCGACAGCAACTGCGATGTGCATTGGTCCCGTATCATTGCCGATATAGAAATCGCAGGCTGCGATAAGTCCAGCAACCTGACACAAATCGTCTTCTTTTACGCAGATCGATTGCCTGTGCATCGAGTTAGCAACTTTCGCTTGCAGCTGCCGCTCGTTGGGCCCAGCAAATAACAGAATCTGCGCGTTCCATTTTTCACACAACCGGTCGGCAATTTGTGCAAAGTTTTCTGGTTCCCACAGCTTATAAACCCAATTCCCGCCGGGGTGAATTCCAATTAGCACCTGATGACGATCGACTCCATTTTCCATTAAAAACGCATCACGCTTTGCAAGGCTTGAAGCGGTGAATTGCAGTTGTGGTCGTGCGCCATTGACATCAACACCGCGTCGCCGGAGCACATCAAGGTATCGGGTAACGGCGTGGATATTTCCTCTCCTTAGTCGCATGCTCCAATGTTTTCCACCAACGAACCGTGACCATACGCTATCCCGAAGATCGACGACCAGATCGAACCCTTCACGACGCAGCAATTTAATTAGGCGGATTTTCCCACGCCAGCCGGCGTGTGCGTCGCGATTGTCGTACACAAGGACCTGATCAATCTGCGGGTCGGCAGCCAACAGATCGAAGGCACGGACGCCAACGAGGAAGGTAATCTTCGCATTGGGAAATCGTTGGCGTAGCGGGCTGATGACCGCCGTCGAAAGGACAGCGTCGCCGATGAAGCTAAAGCTGAACACCAGAATCTTTTCGATCATGACATATAATGGTGGGGCGGGCAAATTTTTGTAGCGAATTCTTCGATTAGCATGACGGCGGTTGTTAAACCGTCTTCCATTTCGATTTTTTTCATCAATGCCTTTGCTTTCTCCGCTATTGATTGAGAAGAGATAACTTGGTTGATACGCTTCGCCAACCGTTTGGGGGTCATGTCCTGGCGATGGAGAGATTTGGGTGCAACGCCGATTTTGTGTAAGGTACGTCCCCAATACGGTTGATCTCCCCAGTGGGGAATAATGATGGAGGGCACGCCAGCCCTGCACGCTGCGGCAGTCACACCTGCCCCGCCATGATGGATAACACAACACCCTTGGCGAAAGAGGAAATTGTGGGGGACATATCCGACAAAGCAGATATTTTCAGGTGGGGTATCCATTCCAAGATTTTCCCAACCTGTTTGAATAACTGCGCGTTGACCGGTGCGTTGTACTGCTTCGACGAGGATGCTTGTGGTTTCGACGTTTCTGCTTCCGCCTACCGAACCAAAGGTGATGATAATTGGCGATGATCCTTGATCTAAAAATTTCTGAAGCATCGGGGGAACCTCGTAATCCTGCTCCTCAAGAAACCACGCTCCCGTGAATTTGTGCTTGCTGGGCAGATCGGGTGCGGGTTTGCTGACACTCGGCGACGCCGCAATCAGATTCAATTCTGGAGAATACATGCCGTCCAAACCGATGCACTCCCGTTTCTCGCCACCGATGGAGGTGATAAAGTCATTGAACAGTGGATCGACCTGCTTTCGTATCAGTTGCTCGACTATATTCCAAAGTAGCGTATTTGACAGCGCACCAAGGCTCGGTATCGGGAATGGAGGTTCATAACGCGTCTTAATAAAGCCGGGCCAATAGCTGACCGTGATCCAAGGTAGATTATTTCGGATTGCCGCTTCCTGACCCGGTACATCTGCCGAATGGCAAATTGCTAGGTCATATCCTTCCATTCCCTTGAGGCAGTCGTCGTACCATTTGTCCGCTTCGTAAAGAAGACCTTCCTTTGCAATGGAGATTGTTGATTTCAGTGGATTCTTAATCTGAACGATCACATCCATCGCTTGATTCAAACGATCTGAATCGAAAGGAACACCGACAGGGTAAAAGTCAATCCCGCGTTTGGCGAATCGATCTCGATAGATTTCTGATGTGCAAACGCGAACCTCATTGCCCACTTTTAATAACCGTTCGGAGAACGCGAGAAAAGGTTGGACATCACCGGTCGTTCCCCATGTGCTGAGTACGATTCGGAGTTTCCTAGTATCTTCTTCCGATTGTCGATTGTTCATCGGCTTGATTGTATATTTCTATTAACCAGTAGTGCTAGTTTGCAGCTGCTGATACGCTTTCCGGTCAAAGACCGAGAGTGAAACGTGATGCGTGAAACGTGAAAACCGGAAAATCGAATCGTCTCATTTGCCTGTCATGCCGCAATGAGCTAATGAACGCTTGAACAATATGGAAAGGGCAGCCTCACCAACTAGCACCCAAGGTTATTATTCGGTTACCGCATAAAATTGAATTTGGCTGCCTTCTTGACTGCGTAGGCAAATGATTAGTTCGGGCAGATCATCGTTGTCAGCGTCGGCAATTTTCATATCTACTATCCGTCCGTCGAGTAAGGGGCTTCTCCAACCCTCGACATACAAATCTCTCTTTTGTTCAAGGATGATAAACTGATCCGAAAACTCAAGGGTACTGGGAAGGTTTTTCACCGTCCCAACAATCTCCGGCGTCCCATCCCCGTTCAGATCTCCGATTGCAATTCCTTCGCCAAAGATCGGGGGGGTCTGCCATGAGAGCAGCGTCGTGTTGTTATCAATGTGATAGATTCGCAGATGTCCCTCCAAATCGATAACGGCAACTTCGCTTGTGGAGCGATCCATCGCTACCGCGCGCGCGGCAATTGAATGGTAATTGACTGGCAACGGGCATGGGTGTTTCAGGTGAATTTTTCCCAGTCGCCACACCCAACAGCTTGTCAATTGTCCGCGATACGTCAGTTGATTGGCATCAGTTTCTCCAAAGATTAGCCGCTCCCCACCTTGGGCAAGGAATACCGCATCCTCTGCGAAAGTTGTTACCTCCTTGTCCACTCCCCATTCGACCTGCTGCGTTAGATTCGGCGGGATGCCGATATAAATCTCATCTCTGTCATCCCCATTCCGATCTGCGGCAAGCATTACCCGTCGGGGTCGTGCCAAAACCGGCGTCTCATCGGTTCCATATTGGATATCGGAGAGGTCTAGGTGTTTCCAAAGATCCACCCCATTCCATTTCAATACTTTCACGTGCTTTTCGTCCGCAACTATCACTTCGTTAAAACCATCTCCGTCTGGATCTGAAACCTCGATTGCTAGCGCAAAATAGTCCACCTCCGGCAAGCTTTGCCATTTGAGGAAGTAGGGCTGAAAGTTCGCGTCAGGTGCTGTCGTATAGAGTCCCACCAACGCAGCAACAGGGGATAACTGACGATTGGCAACATATCGGAGATACCCTGTTTTCACGTCCCACAAAAAAAGATTGAGGTTGACTACCAGATCGAGTTTTGTGATACGCCCCGTGATTAGCCATTGACATGCCAAGGATTTGCCATAACCCTTCACCTGCTCAGGAGTCAGTAGACTGCCATCTGTGGGGTATTGACGCCAATCTAAACGTTCTGAGCCAATAAGAGCCTCGCCGATTGCCCCTGCCAACTGGGATGCAAGCAGACTTGTCAAAACACGACTAACCGTTTTTAGATCCGGTTCTGTTGCGTTTAGGGGAATCAACGCGATTCCAGCCTCGCCGGAACCCTTCGGTAATTCCGCAATAACCTCACCCGAAATACCTGCTATTGCCAGGTTCAGATCCCGCTCTGGTGCAGCACAAACTGTAGTCATACAGTACCAAAAAAGTATAAAAACGGTAAGAGCAAGACAAACTTTGGTCTTAAAGAAATTCTGAATCTTTGTAGTATTTTGCGTCATTCGTTACTCCTTATCGGCACGCGCCACGTTTCAGTTATAGAGCTATTTAGTTTTCGTCTCCCTGTCTGAGCGATGCGTCGGGATTCGGAGATTCCTCCTACAGGAGAACTAAATCCCCCTATTTCAATTAAAGTTTATCTTGACAAAACAAAGGTGCGTGTGGGATTATAGAGTGTTGTCATATCAACTGTCAATCGTACACCACCAAACAGATGCAAATTCCAGATTACTACCGCACATTAGAAATAGATCGCCGCGCAACAGCAGCGGATATTAAACAGGCTTACCGCAAGCAGGTGAAGCGGCACCACCCGGATAAAAACCCGGGACAGGAAAAGTATGCCGAGCACATGTTTCGCCGAATCTGTATCGCCTATGAAATTCTTAGCGATCCCCAACGGAAGTTGAAATATGATCTTACGCTCAAGTCGGTAGACATAGAACACGCGTGGCAGTCGCACCCTTTTGAAGGTTTGCGAAAGTCGAATCAAACTCGGCACAAATATCAACTCATGTTTCAGGAATTGCTGAACGAAAACATTGAAGCCGGTATTGAAATTTATGAGCAGCTGCAACGTGAGAAGAGAAAGGGCTGCATGGACGACTTTTTGGGCTATGCAGACAGCCGCGACTGCGAATTCCTCATCGCAGAAGCCTACCAGACGCTTGGGGATTATCGAACGGCTATGGCAATTTATGAATCGTTAGTTGAGTCCGAAAAGCGGCGTCCCTGCTTTCACCACTTCATTGATGAAATCAAGGAACGATTGAAACGGTCCTATTTCCGTGTCCTCACGAACCCTCAAAACCTTGAAGATATCCCAACCGATTTAGAAAAGATTCGCGCTTTGAATCTATCGAAACGTGAAACGGCATGGATTTATAAAAGACTATCGGAGTGCTACATTGATATTAATCGGATTAACCAAGCAAAAGAGATGTTGAATATGGCATTTGAACTCTACCCGGGCATGGCGGGTGCAAAAAAGATTTGTCAACAGTTAGGCATGGAACACTTACTGTTGCAAAACAGCAAACAGTGGTAAACGGATCTCAACGACCACTCGAATACATTAGTTGTGAGTGTTGGGTTTCACTTTCGCTATCTGTAAAAACACGGTGTTGAAAAACAGAAACTCTACTATCTTTAATAGCGAGATACTTTCAACCGTTCAACCCAACCTACGATATTCCGATGAATCATGGCATTTCAAACTGTAGATAGTATAATATCACAAACCTCTGTGTTTTTCTATTCATAATATACTCCGTCAACAATATCTTGCAGCACATAGACGGAGAGGAAATTGGCTTAAATCGCTATCCCGTTTAGGATTGATAGGCATCTAAACACCTAGGTTTCTACTACACAGCCAGCCATTTGCTTGACTGCATGTTTCTGTCATGCTCCAACAAATAAATCCAACCCTAAAAGTCAGAGGTAATTTGGTTGTCGGACAATCCGGAAATCCATCGGCAGTATTCAACGCCTGTCTCTACGGCGCGATCCAGGAGGCAAAGCAATCTCCCGAAATCCAAAACATCTATGGTATGGTTAACGGCATGGAGGGGTTGCTAAAAAGTGACTTCATCGATCTGGGGCGGCAGCAGCCTGCGGTTCTCGAAGGGCTAAAAAACGCTCCATCCGCCCTACTCCCTTTCAACGACAATGTCCTTGTGGACGAGGATTATGATCGCGCTCTGGAAATCTGCAAAAAATATAAGATCCGTTTTGTCATTTACATGGGCGATAGGGGAGCAATGTCTACAGCGGATCAACTTGCGGAATTCGCTGAGGGCGAAGGCTACCCGCTCTGTTGCATAGGGGTTCCGCACTCCGTGGAGAATACGCTTGGCTTCACAGATCACTGTTTCGGCTATGGCACCGCCGCACGAGCAAACGCCATCGTCGTGCGAAATGTTGGGCGCGATGTCAAGGCAATGGGTGTCACGGCAGGCGTGAAAATCGTTGAGACGGTGGGGCATAATTCCGGTTGGCTCGCCGCAGCGACCGCTTTGGCAAAGGATTCCGATGATAGCGCGCCACACCTGATCTATCTTCCGGAAAGTGAGCTGGATTTGGCTCAATTCCTTGCCGATGTAGAGGTGATATATCAGCGGTTAGGCTGGTGTCTGGTTGTCGTCAGTGAGGGGTTGAAAGGGGTGGATGGATGCATACTTCCGCATGACTCTTCACCGGGCAAGAGTATTGGGAAATATTTGTGCGAACTTCTGACCAATCAACTCCAACTCAAGGCAGGTTGGGATAAACTGGAAGACCTCTCTCGATTTGCAATACAGTCCGCTTCAGTGGTTGATTCGGGGGAGGCGTTGATGGCGGGACAAGCGGCTGTCCGCCGTGCTGTTGATGGAATGAACGGCTTCATGATTACCATTGCTCGGCATTTGGACCCCAACAAGCCTTATAGCTCTCTAATCGGTATGGTGCGACTCGGACTTGGAGCGAGGTCTGAGAAGGTGGTGCCAGAAATTTTCATTAACGAAGCGGGTAACTTTGTCACCGAGGCGTTTGAGAAGTACGCGGTGCCGTTGATAGGCGGTAGGCTGCCCGCTACTTTAGAGCCGGATCCTATCGGGGAGGAGGTGCAGTTGGAGCCAATGACTGTCAGTCTCCCGACTGACGAACCAGACTCCCCCTTGCATTCCCCCCGCAAGCGGGGGGACAATGGGGGGACATTATGAGCATGTTTCGTGAACATTGGATCGGTGGATTGGTCGTCTACGCTTCGTTTTTCGCGATTTCGCTTGCGGCAACCCTAATCGGCATCTTCGCTTTTCGACTGCCAACCGACTGGAATCCAACAGTTCCCCTTGAGCCCCTGAACATCGCTGCTTGTTTCGCCATCGGTGTTCTCTCAGGGTTGTGGCCCGATGTGGATACCAAAAGCAAAAGCCAACAGATTTTCTATCGAATCTTCCTCATCTCCAACGTCGTGCTGATTTATAAAGGGTATTATTCTATGTCGGCATTTCTCGGTTTATTTGCTATGTTTCCGCTCATCGGTAATCATCGGGGGTGGACGCATTCCAAGCTGACGATGCTGTTATTACCCGCGGTTTTCCTGATTTTGCCGATCTATTTCCAGCGCGATCAGTTGGACCGAAATGAGTTGTTGGCAGCACAGAATCTGGTTTTGCTCAAAGAGGGTCTGCCTTTCTATACCGCCAGCTTAATCGGGTATGCAACGCATTTGCATTTGGACGGGATTCTATTACAGTCCCGCAAGGCACAAAGGCGTCAGGCGAGGGCTGGTTAAAGCAATCCATTTCTCTTGGTTTTGTTATTTTCATCACTGGTAGTGCTTACATTGGAATCTTGTGATAGAAGTTTCATGCGGTTGCCACGATTATGTAACATTTCTCCAGTATACTTTTTTGTTTTTCACGGCTAGTTGGTTTTTAATACAATAGGACTTACGCAGTTGAACGTTCAAAGTCTTGTGCTGCGTTGAACCGTACCCCCTCTAACTCCCCCGCAAGCAGGGGAGAACCCGTAGTTCGGTGATTCATCTTGACGCCCGATGAATCGGGCAACTACAATCTGAAGTGCGTAACTCCTAACAATTGATTAAAAGGAGAAAGATTGATGGATTGCAAACAGATCTTGAAAGTTTTTGGTGTATTGCTCTTATGCCTTGCAATTATTGGTAGCACCGCAGCACAGACCCCAGATTTTCCGGACCGGATGCCAATTGTCGAACGACCATTCTCAGAGGATCCGGACAAATTCACTTTCGCAATTATTGGCGATAAAACGGGTGGGGGGCGGGATAAGTGGCCCGTGTTTGACCGCGCAATCAGCGAAATTAATTCGCTGCAACCTGACTTTGCTATCATGGTTGGCGACCTGATACAAGGAAACACGACCGACCAAGCACAACTTAAGGCGGAATGGGAGGAGTTTTGGCAACATGAATCCCCTTTAGTCGTTCCGTTTCTCCCGTTGCCGGGGAATCATGACATCACCAATCGGGTGATGTATGACTATTGGGTTGAGCATCTCGGACGAACCTATTCGGCTTTCACCTATAAGGATTGCCTGTTTATCATACTCAACACGGAGGAGAGACACGGGTTGCCTCAAGGCGTGGAAGACTGGTTCGGAGAGGCACAGATTCGCTATGCAGCGGAAACGTTGGAACGGCACCCGGACGTGCGACACACTTTTGTGCTATTACACAAACCAGCATGGTTACATGAAGAATCAGGTTGGGATCAGGTTGAGGAGATGCTTGGCGACCGGGCATATACCGTTTTCGCGGGGCACTATCATAACCTGACATTGCACACGCGCAATGACCGTCGATATTTCGTTCTCGGCGCGACCGGCGGCGGGCTAACTCCCCGTGAAGTAAAAGAGTTTGGCGCGTTTGATCACTACAGTATTGTGACAGTGGACGGCGATGATGTCACCGTTGCGATTGTTGAACCGGGCAGCATCCATCCAGCAGACATCTCGACTGCTGCGTTCAAAGAGGAGTTTGGAGATTTGCTCACCTTTCAACCTGACTTTGAGGTTGACAGAACTCAGCCAGTTGCCAGCGGAAAACTCGAAATCGAGTTAAAAAACATGTTTGAAAAACTGGTAAAGGTTGAAATTGCGTTTGACCCAAGTGATAACTGGCAGATAACCCCCAATCAGCTTACCTTTGAAGCGAAACCGGGGCAGGAGGCACAGAGTGTGGTGACGTTTTTAGGTGCGTCCGATGCGTTGCTTCCCTTACCGACGTACCACTACTCTATCCTGTACGGTGGGGAGCAATTGTATAACCGGAGCGAGAAGGTTAAGTTTGTCGATGAAGCAGATCTGCATGCCCTCAAACATTGGCAGATTCTCGGTCCGTTTGACCTTGGCATGACAGAGCGACCGACCGACTCACAAACTGCGCCACCGCAGTTTATCGCTGAACAACTGCCGGAGGAGGATTCGAGTGATAAAACCTATTTGGGCAAAAATGGACAAATCCACTGGCAGGAATACCGCGCTGATAGCGAAGTGATCAACTTAAACGAGACGTTGGGGGACCCGGATTGGGCATTCGCTTACGCAGTGACTCATATCAAGAGTCCTGATGACCGGACAGTTTTCGCTCAAATTCGATGGGGGAGTGAGTTGGGACGGCTCTCTGTCAACGGTGTCGAGATTCAGGAAGCATCGGTGCCGGAAGCAGATCTGTTCTTCAGTTGGGCTTATATTGAATTGCCGTTGAGGACGGGTTGGAATACCGTGATGGTCAAATCCGCAGATTATACGGGCGGTTGGCACTACCGGGTGTGGGTTGAAAACCAGATGGATACCCTCGAATTTTCCCATCAGATGCCACACTAATGTACCGTTCCGGGATTTTCGTAGGGGCGAAAGTATTAATTGAACCGTTCCGCAGCATTGGGGTGAGACACCCTCGCTCCTACTGCTAAGTTAAAATCGGACCGTTCATAAATAGGTTAAACAGTGAGGATATCAATCATGTCTAGCTACCTAGAACCGAAACATCATAGAGACTGGAAAGATAGTAACTATCTAAAGATTTCCGGCCTCTTCTCAGATGAAGAGGTAACGGCATTGCAAGGGTGGGTCAACGACATTGAGGGTCGGAAACCGACCCATGACAAGTGGATGCACCATTTTGAAGCCACGCCAGACGGGACGCGGCTGTCCCGCTCGGAAAATTTCGTGCCGTACCACGCAGGTCTGGAAAAGCTGTTGACGAGCGGAAAAGTGTTAGACGCTGTCTCGGAATTGATGGGCGAGCCGGCAGTCCTCTATAAAGAGAAAATCAATTACAAGTATCCCGGCGGTGGTGGTTACGCCCCACATCAGGATGCCCCTGCTTACGAGTTTGTTACATTCCATATTACCTGTTTAATTTCTGTTGATCCAGCGACACCGGAGAGCGGTTGCCTCTCCTTCTCGCCGGGACAATACGAGAAAGGTTTCATCGCACTCGATGAAAAGGGTTGCATTGCCGAGGAGGTTGCTTCGGAGATGGAATGGGTCGAGGTGCCAACGGAGCCGGGGGACATCCTACTTTTCGGATCCTATATCCCACACAAAAGCGGAACAAACCGCTCCAATCAGCCGCGACGTATCATCTATGTGACCTACAACGCTCTCTCCGAAGGCGATTGGCGTGAGCAGTACTATGAGGATAAGCGACAGACCTTTTTGGAATACACAAAAAATAGTTCAACACAAGCAGGTCAAATCAGTAAAATTGGACATTTTCAGGGGAGGACGGTGCTAGACCATGAGCAATCGGATTGATCAAACGCTCGCGGAACAGATGACAGACATGATAGCAGCGGAGAAGGTTGTCACGCTATTTGATTATATGGAACGCAGAGGACAGTCGTTTTACGATGAATCGGTAACGCAACTGCAACACGCGTGTCAATGTGCGAATCAAGCACGGTTGCACGGCGGAATCACAACGCAGGTTGCGAGTGCTCTGTTACATGACATCGGGCACTTCCTGTTAGACGAACACAATACCGAGAACGACTTTTTGGAGGAAGATCAGAATCACGAGGAGGTTGGCGCAGATTATCTGGAGCCGTTTTTCCCGGAAGCAGTTACGACCCCGATCCGATTGCATGTGCCAGCGAAACGGTATCTGTGCACAACGGACGCATCATACTACGACGACTTATCCGAGGCGTCGAAAAGGAGTTTCCGGCTTCAGGGCGGGGTTATGTCGGAGGAGGAACGGGCAGCGTTTGAACAAATCCCACATTATCAAGATGCGCTCCAGCTGCGGCGGTGGGATGACCTTGCTAAAGTGAAGAGCTTAGAAACCTCGGCAATTGATACTTACCGCGAGATTGTGCAAGCGTGCTTCAAATAGTGCGGAAATTTCAAATGTTTTAAGTGTCGTTAACGAAAACCCTTTTGGGGCTATGGCGTCCCCCATGGGTGTCAGATTCAATTGGCATCTATGTAAGTCCGTGGATTGACACCCGCGTTCAAGAATCCCAATCCTTTATCTTTGGGAGTACGTCAATTATCCCCTTGACAAACTGAGGATAATCGTCTAAAATATAAACCTTGTCGGACCCGTAGTGTAGCCTGGCTTAACACATCTGCCTGTCACGCAGAAGATCGCGAGTTCAAATCTCGTCGGGTCCGCCAACCATTTATCTGTTTCGCATCAATATCTTTGCGGAATGAGCGTAAAAAGATGTTCACTCCGCAATGAGAAGCCACCAAGATTAACCCCTGTGAATCAAGGTTGGATTTTGGGCGGGTAGCTCAGTTGGCTAGAGCGACGGCCTTACAAGCCGTAGGTCACAGGTTCGAGTCCTGTTCCGCCTACCAGAACTAAAAGCGATCCTTGTCGGACCCGTAGTGTAGCCTGGCTTAACACATCTGCCTGTCACGCAGAAGATCGCGAGTTCAAATCTCGTCGGGTCCGCCAGTTATTAAAGCCACAGATTGTTATCAACAGTCTGTGGCTTTTTCATATCTACAGATCGTAGGGAACGCAGATCTGCGTTCCGTACAAGAAGGAGGCGTTCTTGTGTTAGATCTCAAATTCATCCGGGAAAACCCCGATACAGTGCGAGCGATGCTAGCCGCTCGCCGGATGACAGCACCTTTGGAGGAGCTGATTGAAGCAGACCGCAAATGGCGTGAACTATTGGGGGAGGCAGAATCACTCAGAAGTCATCAGAACACCGTCTCAAAAGGGATTGCACAACTCAAGAGAGACAAGCAGGATGCCTCCGAGCAGATCGCCGAGATGAGGACAGTGTCTCAGAACATTAAGACGTTGAACGAACAGTCACAAGGCTATAAAAGTGAAGTCGATAAGATTTTAGCACTCATCCCAAACATGCCGGATGCTAGCACACCGATCGGGAATAGTGAAGCGGATAATACCGAGATTAAGCACTGGGGAGACATCCGAAACTTCGATTTTGAGCCGAAGCCACACTGGGAACTCGCTGAGGCGTTGGACATCGTTGATTTTCAGCGGGGGGCGAAGATTGCCGGCAGCAACTTTGTGTTATACAAAGGGTTAGGGGCAAAATTGGAGCGTGCGCTAATTAACTTTATGCTCGATTTGCATGTCTCTCAACACGGGTACACAGAGGTTTCCCCGCCTTTTGTCGCCAACCGTCCAACGATGACGGGCACCGGACAGTTGCCGAAATTTGAGTCGGATATGTATCGGTGCGATCGCGACGAAGAAAACGAGGACATGGATCTCTTTCTCATCCCAACCGCAGAGGTGCCGGTCACCAATATTTTCGCCGGTGAGATCTTGAACGCTGAGGATCTGCCGATCTACTATACAGCCTACACCCCCTGTTTCCGACGGGAAGCGGGTTCTTACGGTCGGGAGACACGCGGATTGCAACGTCTCCACCAGTTTGATAAGGTCGAAATGGTGAAATTCACCTTTCCAGAGACCTCTTACGATGAACATGAATCGTTGCTGCTTAATGCTGAAGCGATCTTGCAAGCCCTCGATTTGCCCTATCGTGTCATCTCCCTTTGTACGGCGGACCTCGGATTTAGTGCGTCAAAATGTTACGATGTTGAATTATGGGCACCGGTCGACGAAAAGTTTAACTTAGAAATTTCTTCGTGCAGTAATTTTGAAGATTTTCAGGCGCGTCGTGCGAATATCCGTTTCCGCCGTGAACCGGGCGCGAAACCTGAGTTGGTGCATACCCTCAACGCCTCCGGAACGGCACTGCCGCGATTGATCATCGCAATCCTCGAAACGTATCAGCAGGAGGATGGGAGCATTCGGATTCCAGAGGCTATCGTGCCTTACATGGGCGGGGTTGAGGTGATTGGATTGATGTGATAGGTGGAAAAGTTTGTTAGAGTCTGTTTGAATAGTTTTTACCATATTTTCATGTTCATCTTATCTGGATAAATTGGTTAATCTGTTTCTGTATCCAACTAAAGAAGTGATTTTGGAGTGACAGGAGGAACTACGCATAGCGTAAGAATTGAATGGAAGGGATCTTTCTCTCTCGCGAAAGTGCTCGGATTGGATAATGAGAATAAAGACTACGGATTATATCAGATCTGGGGTCATCATATCGTCTATGGGGCGGATTCCCTACTCTACATTGAGAGATATAACGGGCGATTCCTCAAAGTTGTAAACACCGGCAAATATGGCAGCTTACAGCGTAAATATATGAACAGTAACCGTAAACGATGAAGGTACAAGATAAAGGGTCGGTCTGTCTTCGATAAAAATATCCGGTAACGGGGCTTATCGGATATTGTGAGAAAACGGTCAGGGAATTGCGATTAAGGAATGCACCATAGATGGTTAATCATGATCAGCAACAATTTAGCTGGGATCCGATAAAAAATCGAATCAATATCAGAAAACATCACATCAGTTTTTTCACGGCAGCAAAAATCTTTGATGGACCCTTATTAGAAGAAGAAGATACCCGTCGAGACTACGGTGAAACCCGAATCATTGCTTTAGGTCGAAGTGAAGGGAGAATCGTTTCCGTTGTTTATACACGGCGCAATTCAGTGATCCGAATCATTTCAGCAAGAAAGGCAAACAGAGATGAAAGAGCAGAATACATCCGTCAAATACACCCGTTCTGAAATAGACACCTTCCCTGATGAAACTGATTGGGAGCGCGTTGATGCGCTGACAGATGAAGACATTGACGCGGCAGCCTCCTCCGATCCGGACGCTCCGCCAACGGATGCATCTTTCTGGAAGGATGCAACAGTGGTCATGCCAGAAAACATGGAGGAATATACTCAACGCCAGATTATGGGAATAATCAATAAGATAGTGAGAAACTCTAGCGACGGCAACTATATCTACCGCGGCGAGCCTAAATGTTATAAGGCGGTATCCTCAAGCCTTTGGCGTCTGTTGCGAGAAGAAGATGGGATTGGTATGGTAAGCCCCGATATAAAGGGGGTCCGAGAAATGCTTTTGGAGGATGCCCGAAGATACGCCCGCGACATCGACATAGATGATTTTGAACTTGAGGCTCAACTCCAGCACAATGGCGGTAAAACTAGTCTTATAGACTTCACAACCGACTACTTGATAGCCCTTTTCTTTGCCTGTGACGGTAAACCTTCCAAAGATGGCAGGGTTATTTTGTTGAAACAAGACGAAACAACAAGAGATTGGATTAAAAAACCTAAAAATCCAGAACATCGTGTTATAGCTCAAAAGAGCGTATTCGTTCAGCCACCAGAGGGATTTATTGAGCAGTGCAAATATAGTGAACCAATTAAGATTTGCAAAGATTTGAAAAAACCCATGTTAGACTACCTACGAAAGCATCATGGCATCTCTCCCCAATCCATCTACAATGACCTTCAGGGATATATCACACATCAGACGAGACACCATGAAGCATACAATCATCTGCGGCTGGGTGTGCTTTGCACAATTGAAGCATATTTAGCTGGAAGCACAGACAAATATGATGAGGCAATCAGGCATTATGACAAGGCAATAGTGCTGCATCCTGAATTCGCCCAGTCGTATCACGAGAGGGGCGTGGCTTATAGTAGCAAAGAAGATTTTAAAAGGGCTGTTGAAGACCTGACCAAGGCGATAGAACTTAATCCTGATTTTATTGTATCTTACACAGAACGCGGTTTTAATCGCATAAGAACCGGCGATTATGACGGTGCTATTTCCGATTATAATTGGGCAATAAAACATGATGACCTCAACAAAGTTCGTGCCTATTGTGACCTCGGTGATGCCTATCGTCGAAAAGGGGATTTTGATCGCGCACTCAAAGAGTGTAACAAGGCGATTGACCTCGTGCCTGATTTTTATTACCCATATAAGGTGCGTGGTTGTATTTACTGTGACCGAAATGAGCATAAGAAGGCTATCGAAGATTTTACCAAAGCAATAAATAGTCTTGATGATGCACTTGAAGATAAGGCTGTCGTTTACGACTTGCGTGGCAAGTGTTTCCATGTCATAGGCGAAGAAGATCGTGCCAATTCCGATTTCACCAAGGCACAAGAACTCCAAGATGCAAGGGCTGAAAGTAACAGACGTTACCAACGATATTTTTGATTCTATGGTAGATGATAGAATTACTGATACATTTGAATAATATCCTCAATAGACATTTCTGTTTGATATTGTTGGATTCGCTTTATATTAGCAAAATCGTGTTCAATCGGATTGTAATCCGGGGAATAAGGGGGTAAAAACATCAGACTCGCTCCTGAAGCCTCTATTAACTGTCGGGTCTTTGGCGTTTTGTGAAGTCGTGCATTATCAAGGATTACCACGTGTTTTGAAGTCAAGCGTGGACATAACTGCTCGGCTAACCAATCATTGAAATCGTAGGCTTTGCAACTCCCTTCAAATAACCGTGCCGCAGTGAAGGTATCTTCAAAACGTGCGGCAATAAGTGTGGTGGTCCGAGTGCGTTGGCTGGATATAAGGTCAAACACGGGTGTGCCTAAAGGCGCATAGCCATACCGTCTATAACCGTCGTCTCGAAAGCCACTCTCGTCGGCATAAACTACGGATTTACCAGCGACTTTGACTTGTTCGAGTTGTTGACGATACGCCTGTCGTTTTTCATCACACCGCTCCTTATAACCGAGCGTCTTTTTTTTCGCGTGTATCCTAGCCGTTTCAGGCTATACCCTATACAGAACTAAAGTTAGTACAATTTGTATCCAATTCATGTAGCGTTATCAAGGGTCTAGTGAATATTCGGCGAGTTAGTATCTTCAGAGATTGTTGCAGAAAATAATTATCCCTTGATTAAAGCACGCATATACTCAACCATCAACCCCTGTGTCCGCTTGACAGGACGATACCAATGAATGCTCAATACCCAGTACACCGACTCACTTGTTATCGAACTGCCCCGATTTTATCAGGGTGGCGTTGAATAGCAATTGCCTCAGGCAACTGGTCCCGAAACTCAGTTGCGTGAATCAATTGATGCTTTGCTGGGATTTGACCTGATATCAGGTCAAATCCGCAGTGCTGCTTGGCATCCCGAAGCGTATTCCCAATCAACCATCATTTGTACCGTGAATTGTCCAAACTTTAGTATACAGAAGGTCGACACCCCAAAATGAACAGCGCGTTCTTTGAGGGTCTGGTCTGGAAAATCAGCAATATGTTGTTTCAGCGCATCATAATCAATAGACCGGGGCCCTCGGGGACCGGGTCTTTGATAAGCGAATGGATCTGGGGCGTTTAGCCACTTATAGATAGTGGTTCGTCCGACGTTAAACCGTTTAGCGGCTTCTGTTTTGCTGCCGCCGGCTTGTATGAAATCAAGGACGCGTTTGCGTAAATCGGGTGAATATCTCATAATACTTACTAAAGTTAGTACAATTTGATAGTAATTCATGCAGCGTTATCAAGAGTTTGTTGAATATCGGGCGGGTTTGTATATTTGTGGTTTGTCTGGGAAAATAGTCTTCCCTCAATAAAGGCGCATAGATACTGAACCATTAACCCGCGTGTCAACTTAGTGGGTCGATACCAGTCAATGCCTAATTCCCTGCATACCTTATCGACTGTTATGGACCTGCCCATAGCAGAAGTGGCATTGAATATCAATTGTGTGATGCAAGTTGCGACGAAACTGAGTTGCACCAATCGATTGATGCTTTTCCGCGATTTGACTCGGTACTTGTCAAACCCGAAGTGTTGCTTGGTGTCCCGAAAAGCAGTCTCAACCAACCATCGTTGCCGATAGTATCGAACAATCTGACATAGGTCAAGTGTCAAGTCAGTGGTGTAGACACAGAAATATCGAAACGGCTTTGATTTTTTATGTCGGGTTCGCATCACCACCAATCGGACTTGAGTGGGACACATTTTTGTCCGAACGACCTTAGATGCGACTGAACACCGTTTGTTGTCAATATCAATAGCTTTATACCGCAGATGCCAAAGCTGGATGCGTTTACCATATGTCTTTGGACGTCCGGGTTTGGGTCGCTTGCAGACCGTGGGTAACTGATAAAAGACCGCATTGGACTTGGCGCGACACAACAGATGATGTCCTGCGTTAAGGACGGCTTCAAACACTTTGCGTCTATTGAACCCCCGGTCAAAGATAATCAGTCCACTTGGGATTTGGGAGCAAATCCGCTTCAGAACCGACCCACTGTTGTCCCGATGGGTCTTGGGACATATCAGGTTCACCCACACCGGAAACAGAATTGTCTCTGTAACGGTGGTACAAAGCAACCCCAACGCCCCAAACTGATGACCAAAGTGAAACTTTGATTGATTAGTGTTGCGCTTTTGGTAGCGATGATTTCTGAAGAAATGGAGTCCAAATTGCTTGGTGCCGGTCTTTATCGCTCGGGTCTCGTCGTAAACGTAGACCCAGTTGTCAAACCGCTCTTGTAGCAACTTAATCAGATGTTGCGCAACCGCATCGGCGTCCCATTGGCCACGGGAAAGGAACTTCACCAATGAACCGTAGCCGACCTTCGGGCGAACCGCTTGATAGATGCCCGTCAACGTCGCGCGATGGCGGTGCGTGATGAGTCCGACAATGAAGGTACAAAACAACGCGAAGTTTTGACGGTTGAATAATGGACGAAATTGCGTTAAAATATCAACGAGGCAGAAAATGAGGGGCATGATAACTTCTCCTTTCAAAATTGTGGTGATTTCTGAAAGGATACCCTTTTTTCTGCCTTTTTTCACACTAAAATTGTACTAACTTTACTAAAGTTTGGACAATTCACGGTACAAATGATGGTTGATTGGGAATACGCTTCGGGATGCCAAGCAGCACTGCGGATTTGACCTGATATCAGGTCAAATCCCAGCAAAGCATCAATTGATTCACGCAACTGAGTTTCGGGACCAGTTGCCTGAGGCAATTGCTATTCAACGCCACCCTGATAAAATCGGGGCAGTTCGATAACAAGTGAGTCGGTGTACTGGGTATTGAGCATTCATTGGTATCGTCCTGTCAAGCGGACACAGGGGTTGATGGTTGAGTATATGCGTGCTTTAATCAAGGGATAATTATTTTCTGCAACAATCTCTGAAGATACTAACTCGCCGAATATTCACTAGACCCTTGATAACGCTACATGAATTGGATACAAATTGTACTAACTTTAGTAATACTTATATCGTAACACATTTCTAAATAATGTTCACTTATTTATATTATCTACCATAAATATGCCGCAGCCTATTACATTCGTGGAAAGGCTTACCACACAAAAGGTGATAGCATCCGCAGCAACGCGGACTTCGAGACAGCAACACAGTTCCAACTAAGTGATGAGTGATAAAAGCCCCAAGGGGGAACACATCCCCATGCCTCCCTTGGGGCGAAACTTCAAGAGATAGGGTTTAAGATGTAAGACGTGAAAGGAGATGGGTATATATGGATGATAGAAGTTTTGAGGAGCTAATTGGTGATTTATTAGGACAAGGAATGCCGGTCTATGTGAGCACGGAGTCGGGCACCTATCATTATTCCCGTATTTGTTTGGGGGGCGTGTGACAAAGGGTAAGGTGCGGAGGGTGCCGGTGGAACTTGCGGAATGGTTGGGCTATGCCGAGTGTACTCTCAAAAATTGCAAGCCTGATGAGTAATAAAGAATGTCCGATAATATTTCTTATCAGACATTTTAAGCGGTTTTCAGGGAAAAATCGAAAATTTTGATCCAGTAAACACGCGGGTTTTGCCAGTCTCAATAAGCAAAAAAATGTCCGATAACCTTACCCGATTCAATTACATGGACTGACTCCAGAAGCAAAAAAAGAGTCGATAGAAGTCATTTTCAATGAGCAAAGCACCAAGAATAAGGAGAATACAATGAATGACAAAGGATATGCTAACCCACAACTGCTGATTTCCGCTGAGGAGTTGATGGGCAGACTCGACGACGGTTCAATCTGCCTTGTGGATGTCCGACCGACGCATGAATATGTCAAGGGACATATCCCCGGTGCTATCCATCTCGATCTATTCGCAATCAGTCTCAACGACACGAGTGAACAGGCGTCCAACGCGTTTATGTGGACGATTGCTTATCTCTTCAAGGACCGTGGGATTGACCCGACCAAGACAATCGTATGGTACGAAAACGAATCTGGCGTTAAGGCAGCCCGCGGATTCTGGTTCTGTGAGTATCTGGGGCATGAAGATGTCCGGGTGTTAGATGGTGGACTCAGTGCTTGGTCTGCTGCGGGTGGGGAAGTGAGCACTGCAGCCGTAGTACCAGAGGAGGTGCCACAATTCTCGACCGACTCAAAACCAGATGCCCACATGGATGCAGAGACCATTCAGGGGTTACTTAATGCAGGCGACTTTGCTGTCCTCGACACGCGCGCCGCTGCCGAACACTACGGAGATGTCGCACGTTCTGCACGAGGCGGTGCCATCCCCGGTTCCGTCCATATCGAATGGCTCAACAATCTGGATGAGAATGGCATGTTCAGGTCTGCTACCGACCTGCGCACGCTTTATGAATCTGCGGGCATTACGCCGGAGAAGCGCGTCATGTCCTACTGACAGGGCGGATACCGCTCTTCCCACAGCTATTTGGCGTTGCGGCTTTTGGGCTATCCGAAAGTGAGCAACTACATTGGCTCGTGGAAAGAGTGGGGAGATCGGCTGGATCTGCCGATCGAAATACCGGAAGCGTGAAACAGGCAGCGACCATCTCAACGCAAGGACGCTAGGACGCAGAGAAGAAAACATTAAAAGTCTTTCTTTGCGTCATTGCGCCTTTGCGACATTGCGTTAAAATCCGATCCGCGCTCCCTACAAACCGACCTTCCTTACGCTAATGCCTGATCAAGGTCTGCGATAATATCTTCCACTTCCTCCAAACCGACCGAAACTCTTACTAACCCATCGGCGATCCCGGCGCACCTCCGCGCTTCCGGCGAAACCTGCGAGTGCGTCGTCGAGGCAGGATGACAGATCAGCGTCCGTACGTCACCCAAGCTGACTGCAAGCGCACAGAGTTCAACCCGATTCACTAGTTTCTCTCCCGCCGCCACACCGCCTTTGAGTTCAAAAGAGATCATCCCGCCGAAGTCGTTCATCTGCTGTTTGGCAAGCGCGTGTTGTGGGTGGCTTGGCAGGCCGGGGTAGTGCACCCTCTCGATCGCCGAATGATTTTCCAGAAATTCTGCGAGCCCACGGGCATTGGCGCAGTGACGCTCAAAACGTAGTGGCAGCGTGGCGATCCCGTGTAACGTCAACCAAGCGTTGAACGGACTGATAACCCCCCCGAAGTTTCGTAGCGCACCTTTCTTCGCACAATCGATAAACTCCTTCGATCCAACGATTATGCCGGCGACCACCGTACCATTTCCGCTGAGATACTTGGTCATACTGTGGACGACGACATCAATACCGAGGGAGATTGGCTGCTGTCCACACGGCGTAGCAAAGGTATTGTCGATGACTGACGCAACCCCGTGCGCGCTTGCAATCTCCGCGCAAGCAGCGATGTCTACCAACTTCAACGTTGGATTGACAGGGCTTTCAAGATAGATGGCTTTCGTATTCGGTTGGATTGCTCGCTCGACTGTATTGGCGTCGGTTGCGTCCACAAATGTGGTCTCAATACCCATGCGACGGAGATCTTCGTTCAGGATATTGTATGAGCCAGAATAGAGAGAATCCATCGCCACGACGTGGTCCCCGTGCGCCAGCAGCGTCAACAACGCCGTGCTCACAGCTGCCATTCCCGACGCCGTTGCCAACGCTGCTTCACCGCATTCTAACACTGCAATCTTGCTTTCGAGCACAGATTGGGTTGGATTGCCCCACCGTGTATAAACATAGCCCGAATCTTCGTCCGTGAACGCAGCGACACACTCCTCCACTGTCTCAAACTGAAAGGTACTATTCTGGTAGATGGGTGGGATGAGGGGACCCGTTTTGGGAAGGGATTCTTCGCCGGCATGGATGGCTTTGGTTGACCATCCGGTGGATCTGGATTTCGTTGTCATGATCATTAATCCGTTGGTTACTCTTATAGGACTTACACAGTTGAACGTTCAAACCCTCGTAGTTCGGTGACTCATTACCGGACAATACGACTCACGACGCCCGATGAATCGGGCAACTACAATTAGTCCCACAGTAGTAGGTAGGCTCCGCTGTACCGTAATTTGCACAATGGTTACGGCATACGGCGTATGCCTACTACCTTAAAGACGCGCAATGAATTGCACTATTACAAACTCAAGGACGTAACTCCTAACCCTTATAGTTTCTCCAAAACCTGTTCTGTAATTTCTATGGTGCGTTCGATGTCCGCCTCTGTGTGGGCAAAGGAGATGCTCCCCTGTTTGGTAGGAAGTGGGAAATGAAAAACGCCCCTCTCAATTAAGAGCGTTCTGTACTTTTTATCAAGGTCCATATCGTGGGACTGTGCAATTTGTAGCCAATTGGTCGGTGTCTTATCCATAAAATAGACGACAAAGGCGGATCCCTGTCGAGCGACTAATGAAGGGAAATCTTTCTTAGACAGCAGAGCGTTTAAGCTGTCCTCCATCATCTGACCGAGATGTTCCAGATGACCATAAATCTCCCTCTCCTGCGCCTTCAATTTTTTCAAGGTTGCGATTGCCGCTGCTGTTGGGACAGGATGGGCACTATAGGTGCCTGCGATCAACACCTTCTTTTCCGGCTGCGGGTGATTAAAGTACTCCATATACTCCCGCTTTCCCCCGACGACGCCTAGTGGGTAGCCGTTGGCGACCGCCTTTCCGAATACCGATAGATCCGGCTGCACCCCACATATCGACTGATAACCGCCCAAAGCGTGACGGAATCCCGTTTTTACCTCGTCAAAAATTAACAGAGAATCGTGTTGATCGCACAGGCGTCGCAGTCCCTCTAGGTATCCGGGGTTAGGTTTGACTACACCGATGTTTTGTAGAATTGGCTCAAGGATAATGCACGCGATATTCTCTGTTTTTATTAGATTTTCTACGGCGTCCAAGTCGTTGAACTGTACTGCGTGGACATGCTGAGAAGCGGATGCTGGCATACCGGCTGTAATCGGATAGAGGGGCAATTCCTCACCCGGCTGATAGCCTGCGATTCTTTCATGGGGATCCATCAAATTAAAAGCCACATCGTTATGCCAACCGTTATACCCACCCTGCATGATAATCACTTCGTCACGCCCGGTTACCGCTCTAGCAGCCCGCACGGCGAAAAAGGTCGCCTCTGACCCTGTATTGGTGATCTGCACTTGGTCTAGGGTAGGAATACATTCCACCAGCAGATTCGCCAGCTCCCCCTCCCAAGGGGTTGTCCCCGCACCTATCAGAGATTTACCCTCTTTTATGGCTTGGATCACTGCGCCATCAACATCCGGATCGCTGTGACCGAGTAGATAGGGCGAGAAGGCGGCGTGATAATCGATGTACTGCGTCCCATCGCTATCCCAGAGATAGGCGCCCTCCGCTTTCACAAAAACGCGCATCGGATCGATCACCCTATTTAGTGAAACAACGCCGCCGGGTATCACCTTTTTATGCTGTTCCCAGACTGCTGCTGCTGTGTCTTTCTGTGTCATCGTCTTTTCTTTCTTGGATGTATTAACCTAAATTGCTACTCTATACACCTGTCGCCCCGCCCCGATAAGATCGGGATTCAAAGTAACTGGGGCTTTAGTATTTGGATTAAATAGGCTCTGCTATACACATTGCGCTCCTCTGGAGCGCAGGATTAATCCTATCGCTATCTATAGACCTTTCGCTCCTCTGGAGCGAAAGGTCAAGCACTTGACGGGCGGGGGAACCCCGCCCCTACAGGGAAACCTATGGATTCGCAATACCTAGCAACTTGTATGATCTTATTTGAGTTACCGCTTCCTCTCATAGATTTGTGTCGGATCGATCACCGATTTCTCACTGTGCAGCTCTTCGGTCAGGACACCGTCCCGAAGTTGTGTTAAGCTGTCATCGGTTATGACAAACAGGAGCGGATCTTTCCGGTACTCAGCCAAGCCAACCTCAAGCGCGTCCCGTGCCCGAAACCGTCGAGCCACAGCGTTGCCCACCGCACCGACCTGAGCGAGTCCGCGTTCCTCCAGTATGGCTCCAAGTTTGTTAAAGTCATTGCCCACAAACCCCGGCTTGGGACTGTAGCCGAACATGGGGAGCGATCGTTTTCGCCCATCCGGCTCTCGAACCCTCGCCTCGACCTCGCGCCACCGCCGGTAACGCACTTGCACGAGCTGCTCAACAACATGAAAGAAGGTACAGCGGAGATAGGGAACACCGAGCATTAAGATGTGTGCGTCCAATTCGTAGAGTTTCCAGAAGGGACCATCGGCTGCCCAAGCGGAGGGTCCGTGGACAGCGGTGATATCTTCCGCGTGGGGACCCAAGGCAGCAACAGAGTGCAGCAGGTGACGGCTCCGCCGTGCACCGGGGCGCGTCCGAGCGACCTCCGTGATACGTCCCATCTCCGACGCATCCCGAATAGGATCAAACACCGGATTGAACTTGCCACCGTGGGAGAAGGTAAAGGCCGGCACCACGAGCGTACCCGTCGAACCGAGCACATCCAAGAACGCACCAACCACGGCATTTGCGCCATCTTCGACGTAGCCAATGCTGCTCAACGAACTGTGCACAAAGACAATATGACCGGTCTGCACGCCCAGCGTTTGTAGTGCTTCGGCGATCTGTTCCTGTTTCACTGTCTATCCTAGCACCGCATCCACTTTGTTAATCGCCGCAGCCATCAATCGGGCATGGTCTTCCTGCATGTTGACATTGAACCCAAACCGCAAGGCTCTACCCAAGATTGAAAGGGTCTGCGGGCACATATCCCGTGAATACTCAACGTTTCCCTTGTAAGCTGGATCTTTCCACGGATAGCCCGATGGGTGGGGGGAGTGCTTAAACAAAATTG
This sequence comes from Candidatus Poribacteria bacterium, assembly GCA_965247655.1. Classification (GTDB taxonomy): domain Bacteria; phylum Poribacteria; class WGA-4E; order WGA-4E; family PCPOR2b; genus PCPOR2b. The sequence continues at coordinate 5,523,326 of OZ252032.1, forward strand.
AATCCCAGTAATAGTAGATGTGACGGTCTGGAAATCCTTCGTTGTACGCCGTGCCTGCTCCCAGTCCTTCTGCCTTGAGTGCTTCGACATATTTCGGGACGAGTTCCGGATCTTTGATGATGATTGCTCCGCTGATGCCGCATTCGCCTTCCGGATCATCGACATGCTGTGGGATATACCCCTTCGGTGCATCCAACTCCGCAAGGAAGGCTTTTTTCAGCCGACGGGTATGACTCAAGATGTCCTCAAGTTTGGAAAGTTGTATCCGCGCAATTGACCCCATAATTTCGCTCGGACGATAGCCCTGACGCGAAAATGGCGGATTTTGCCACTCCTTATCGCTCATCCACATCGGCATCGCGGCGTCGCTGGCGAAGGCGGTGCGTTCATAGATGTCGTAGTCATCCGTAAACACCATGCCTCCCTCGCCGCAGCTAATTACCTTGAAGTAGTTTAGGCTCCACGCGCCGGCTTCGCCCCATGTTCCGGTATACGCGCCTTTATACCGCCCACCAACACACTGACAACAATCTTCGACCATTTTGAGGTCATGTCGCTGGGCGATTGCCATGAGGTCATCAAGGCGACACGGCACCCCTTGCATGTGAACGGGAAGGATTGCCTTTGTGTGTGGGGTAATCTTCCGTTCAACATCGGCGGGGTCCATGCCGAGCGATTCGTCGATTTCGGCGATTACGGGGATAGCACCCACGCCAACAACCGCCGCCGCTGTCGCAATAAAGGTATAGCCCGGAATGATCACTTCGTCGCCGGGACCGACGCCAATCCCTGTCAACGCACAGATTATCGCACTCGTACCAGAATTGACCATCAGTGCGTGATTTACGCCGAGCAGTGCTGCGGCTTCTGTTTCAAACGCAGCTACGTGAGAATCCTCAACAAACCGGAACAGTCTCCCACTCCGCAGCACTTCGGTGACTGCGTTAATCTCCCGTTCATCGATAGCACTTGGACCGTGCACACCGCTGGGAATAGGCTCCGCAATAACAGGAGTCCCACCATCAATTGCCAATCGATCTGCCATTTTTTTCCTCCAAAGCCTTTGTTTTTTTTGATATATGTTGTCCCCTCGACTAGGGTGCGAAAACTATATCACAGCGTGTGATCTCTGTCAACGGTTGTTTTTCGAGCTCAACCGTGTCGCTGAAAGCGATGTATCGGGATTCGGAGATCCCTCTCCGTTCCGAGAGTTTTCAACCTACAGGAGAATTAAATGCCCCTAGCTGAGAGCGAACTTGACATTTTTTTTTGCATAGAATATCCTATAGCTATCCCATTCTTTGGAAAGTTGTAACCGGCACTATGCAAATTTCACAGGCTTCTATTGAACAGGCAATCAAAGCTGTCGTTGTTGATGCGAGTCCACCAGTCGTTGCGGCATACCTTTTCGGATCTCATGCAACGGGGAAAGTGTGGGCAGAGAGCGATGTCGATGTGGCACTCCTATTTGGTGAGGCGGCTGCGCCGAACCGGCTAGAGATTACCGGGCGGCTATCGGAATACCTGTGTCAAACCTTGGGAGGTGTTGAAGTTGATGTTGTGAGTCTGGATGGAGTACCAACGCATTTTGCCTATGAAATCCTGCGGACGGGAAAACTTGCCTTTTGTGCCAATCCACACGAGCGGATTCAGTTTGAGATGAGTATTTTTGAAAAACACACGGATGAAGAACCGTGGCAACAGATTGGTCGTCGTTACTTGATAAAGCGGGTAAAAGCGAGGCAGATGTTAAAGAAGGGGAAGGGCATGATAGACCGGGGACGCGTCGAACATTTAGTGAATTATGTCCAAGAAATGCTGAATCGTTTACAGAGTCAGGGGGGAAAGAGGTTTGAGGAATTCGCTGAAGATTTTCAGGCGGTGGATGCGTCATTATACGAGCTCCAAACGATGTTGGAAGCAATAAGCGACATCGCGATGCACGTTGTCGCCGGTGCCAATCTAGGATTGCCTAATAGCCGTCCCGAAGCGATTGAAATGCTCGCCAAGAATGGGATCATACCACAGGAACTTGCGGAGAAGGTTAGCCAAGCTGTCAGGCTGCGGAATGTCATTGTCCATCATTACCCTAGCGTTAATCTGCGTATAGTTTACGATGTCATCCAGAACAATCTCGGGGATATTGTCGATTTCTGCGCCGAGATCGCGAACTATCTTGATTCGCTGTAGGGGCACCCCCCGATAAATCGGGATTAAGAAACTTGTGGTTGCCCTCTTGGGCAGATACGAGACCTGCCCCTACAAGGCGAAAAAATCTTCCGAAGATTTGGCAGCTTGGGAAGGTGAGTGTCGATTTAGGAGGATTAATCTATGCCGAATCTGCGTTTTGCAGCACCCAAGGAACAACGGGTGGCAGTAATTACTGGCGGGGCTCGAGGAATCGGTGGAGCGTCTGCTCTTCGGCTCGCGGAGGAGGGGCGGGATATTGTCATCGCGGATACCCTTGAAGAGGAAGCCGCCGATGTGGTCAAAGAGATTGAACAGATCGGACAGCGTGCACTATTTATAAAAACAGATGTGACTGATTTTGCTGCCGTTCAATCAATGGTCGGTCAAACGGTCGAAACCTTCGGCCGCTTGGATATTCTCGTCTGCTGCGCCGGGATTTTGGGGTTGGAGGCACCGTTCCACCAACAATCTGTCGAACAGTTCGATAAAGTCATGCGGATTAATATCTACGGCGTTTACCACGCCCATCAGGCAGCTATCCCTCACATGTTGGAGCAAGGCTGGGGACGGTGTGTGACAATCTCCTCAGGAGCACGTCACGGCGCGACCAATGTAGTACCGTATGGTGTTTCTAAGGGAGCGGTTTACTCGTTTATCGGTGCACTTGGCAACGCGTATCCCAAACAGGGAGTGCTCGTGAATGGTGTGGAGCCGGGACGCGCACTTACGGAGATGGTGGTTCCACGCTTTTCCGCTGAATTTCTCGCCAATCCGGGAACGCCGATCGGACGGTACTCAGACGCGGAGGAGTTGGCGGAAGTCATTGAGTTTCTCTGCTCAGAGCGCAATACCTATACTACTGGTGCTGTCTGGAGTGTGAAGGGTGGAACGGGATAGTGATTGCGTAGTAGAATAAACAATCACTGACATCAGGAGGAACAAGCGACAATGCGTGATGAACTCACAAAAGAGCAGATTGAATTTTATCAAACTAGAGGGAATGAGAAGCGGGAAAACGGGAGGACCAGCGGTTATCCCGTTTTCCCGTGATGCCATATCTTTGTGGATGGCACTAGACGATTTGACGTACTCCAAAAGCTGAAGCATTTGGCTTCCTGTTACGGAATCCGCTTTCTAATTGTGCCTTCAACGACGCTGCGCCCCGAAAGGCGTCTTACTGCGTCTCTTGCAAGGGACAACGCCCTGCCCCTATACCAGCCTCTTTGTCCTACTTCTCGGTGCTGGTAACTATAAAAATCATACTATATTTTGGCAGGAAAATCAAGCAAAAAACGTGCTAAGGCAACCCTGTATCCCAAAACTGAAGCATTGAGTTTTAGGGCTGAAGTTTATTTTCGATAACGCTTGCCAACGGATGCCTCTGGTATCTGCCCGGCGTGCATCGGGTTGCACGGTTTGAGAACGTCGGGATTGGAGAGAACTTGGGCGGATTATTCAAAGTATATCCCAAATGGCGAGAGATTGAACCACAGGCGTGCCCATGTCCCGCTGGATCGATTGTTTGGCATAATGGTCTTACTGCCCACGCCGCCGGCGCAAACATGACGACTCGACCGCGCCGTGCAATGACGTGTGCCTTTATGCCTGATGGTTCAAGGTTTAATGGCAAGCAGAATATCCTGCCGGATGACTATTTTAATTCGCTGACAATCGGTGATTTACTGGACGACCCACAACAAAACGAACTGATCTGGCATAACTCATGGGCTGACCAGTAAAACGCAATGAGAACTACTCTGATTTACACTTGCGCGATGCGGTTATGAAATCGATACCGTTGGCAGATTGATGAAATCGTGATATTTTTGCCCAACCTGTCCCGTTGCAGCATCGCCGGCGTGGATGAGTACACGGAAACGGAAATTCATCTCCTCACCATTTTTCATTATGTAAGAACCATCTTTGCTGGGATCGCCTTCAAATGTGCCGGTCCCGAAGATGTTTGTTGTCATTAAACCGTAGTTGCGGACATGCCAATATGTCGGATAGCGTGGGTTGGAAATGTGATCAAATACAGCGATCCCCACGGGCGTTCCTTCGACGATTCCTGAGTAATCGCACCACTGGGCACGCCCCCCCCATGTCTCGCCTTCGTTAATCCCGCCGTAAGCGTTTTCAATCTTTCCGCCATCGGATGCGTTCATCGACGGATTGACACGAACTGATATAATCCCACCCTCTTTGGTATCTCCGAAGTGGACATCTCCCGCAGAAGCGATGAAGGTCAAATCCAGATCGATAATGGTTCCCGTCTCAGGGGTGTTATAGATTCGGAAGTGCTGTCGATCTGACATCAACTTTTCGCCCGCCTTGTTCACCCAATCGTTTTCGGTATAGATTTTGCCGACCGCCGCTCCTCCACTTTTATCCGCGAAAGATTGATGTACCACTCTGCCAGAATTTTCGCCCTCTGCCCACACATCTACATCGTTGACCTCACCGTAAGCGACGTATAGGGACCGGTGATGGACGTGGTCGCTGGAGCCTTCACTGGTTTCGCCACGGGTTATCGGATTCCCCCCGGGGCCCAAGACCGGGAAGAAGTAAGGGCGAAACCCATCCGTTCCGTAGCGGAAGGTTGTAAATGCCCTGCCATCGATCGTTATATCAATAGCGTTGGCGCGTTCACTGAACGCAACACCACCACTTCCAACCTCCCCTGATGAGAGGATATATGACCGTTCCTGATGGGCTTTAAGCCCATCCAGGATCCATGAAAGTGTCACGGTTTTGCCATCGCTGTTGAGGTCAGCGGGGATGACTGCGCCGTTCGCTTGATCCGTAAGGGTGACTGATCCGCCCGCGAGCACTTCGGCTTCCCGACTCTCCACATCAACACTGATGGGACAACCGTCTCGATTATGTTCACCTGCATTGACTGTAACGGTAATACGATTTTTCTCTGCCATACATAACTCCTTGGAATTTGTGATTAATGCACTTTTCCATTATATCACTTTCCCCATCATTCGGACAACCATCAAAGTGAACGGTTATTTTTCTGCCCAACTGTCAGCGATTCGAGCTTCTGCGACGAATGGAAAACTCAGTGCATACACCATCTATGTCGTTCACAATTAGCGCGCAACCCAACCGCCATCCACAGACATAGCGTGCCCGGTGACAAATGAAGCTGCATCCGATAACAGCCACATCACCGCTTGGGCGACATCTTCTGGATCCCCGATTCGTCCGATTGGATGCCTTGCAAGCATCTGCGCCTTACGTTGAGGGTCGTTCATCCCCCTCGCTAGCATTGGCGTGTCAATGTGGCCCGGACAGACCGCATTGACTCGAATTCCCTCAGCAGCATATTCCATTGCACTAGCCTTGGTCAACCCGACGACACCGTGCTTGCTAGCAACATACGCCGGCGACCCTCCGGCGGCGGCGAGCCCGTATGCAGACGACGTATTGACAATGGCACCGCTGGATTGTTTGAGCATCTGGGCGATTTCGTACTTCATGCACAGCCAGACGCCTGTGAGATTGACTTTGATGGTAAATTCCCAGTCTTCCTCTGTACAATCCACTGTGCTGCCCCCTCTACCAACTCCAGCGTTATTGAAGGCACAATCCAAGCGGCCATAGTGTTCGATCGTCTTATTGACCATAGCTTCTGCTGAGTCAGCTTTTGACACATCTGCCTCCACAAAGATACTCTCTCCACCGGCACCCTGAATCAGGTGCATGGTCTGTTCACCACCCGAAACATTGAGATCGGCGACGACGACCTTTGCTCCTTCGCTTGCCAACGTCAGCGCAGTTGCCCGACCGATCCCCGAACTTCCGCCTGTCACCAAAGCAATTTTATCTTCTACCTGTCCTGCCATTTCAGCACCTCCCCAATTGATATGAAAGTCCTCTCAATTCGTCAATCGTACCATGTTTTTAGGAATTGATCAATCACCTCTTAATGTTTTTGGATCTTGATTCATGCGGCATTTTGGGCTATACTCAAACGTGAAAGGATATAAAAGGAGGGTACATCAATGGACTTAGGATTGAGTCAAAAGGTTGCTATCGTCTGTGCAGCGAGCAAGGGTTTAGGGAGGGCGAGCGCAATGGCGTTGGCTCGCGAAGGCGTGAACGTGGTTGTCTGTGCACGCAATGAGCAGGCACTTAATGAAGCAGCGTCAACAATACGCGCCGAAAGTGGTTCACGAGTATTGCCCGTCGTTTGCGATCTCACAAGAGAAGGAGACATTGAACGATTGGTAGAAAAGGGCGTAGACGAATTTGGAACTGTTGATATTCTTGTTACCAACGTTGGACACCCGCAGATGGGTGCCTTCTCAAACCTCACGGATGTAGATTGGCAACATGGCTATGAAGGTGTTTTGCTCCCGGTTATTCGGCTCTGCCGCTTGGTCATCCCTCACATGCAGCAGGTGCATTGGGGACGCATCGTGCACATCACAAGTATTGCCGTCAGAGAACCCGGTACACCTTACCTCATCTCCAGCGTTTTTCGGGCAGGCGTGGCAGCGTTGAGCAAGTCGCTTGCCAACGAACTGGGGCATTCAGGGATTTTGGTCAATACCGTTTGTCCTGGACCGTTTCGGACACCGCTCGGCGAAGAACTAATACAACGGACAGCGGCAGCGCAGAATAGAACCTATGCAGAAGTTGAATCAGAGACGGCTCAAGCCTCCGTTATCGGTCGGATGGGTGAGGCGGAGGAGTTGGCTGCGCTTGTCGCCTTTCTATGCAGCGAACAAGCTGGGGACATCACGGGACAAATTATGTCAGTGGATGGGGGAACGGCGCGTGGGTTATTATGAGAGATTGGTCTTGAGGCAAATCACTGAGCGTTCAACAATTGATTAAACAACGTCCGTGTGGTTTCTGTGCACCACTGATAGTCCCTCAAAAACGAGTCTGATGCTCGTCGTGCCGCGTCTTCGTAGCCGAGCCGTTTAGCGAGGTGTTTTAATGCTGTCTCTGTATCTGGCAGCGCATCCAACGGTCGGTCATGAACGATTCGCAAGCTATTTTCCACATTTCTCAGAAATTCATACGCGAAGCGGAGCTGATCTCGCTGATCAACAGTCAAAACACCAATTTCATGCAGCTGATGAATCGCTTCAACTGTGTTCTGCACCCGCACTTGCGGGTGTGTCGTACCGTGGATTAGCTGAAGTGCTTGGGCGAGAAATTCGATATCGATGAGTCCCCCGTATCCAGATTTCACATCGATCTGCTGTCGTCTCCTGCCTCTTCGACGGCGTGAAGTAGAAGGAGGACGCGTCGCTTGTGCTTCTTTGCGCTGTCGGTTATGCACAATATATGCTATCTGCTCGGCGGTCAATGATTGACTGTAGGCGAAGGCGCGTGCTTGTTTAACAAACTCTTGACCCAGCTCGATATCCCCGGCAACAAGGCGGGCGCGGATTAACGCCTGACGCTCCCACGTTTCTCCGTCTTTTTCGTAGTAGTTCTGGTAGCCCGCCAGAGACAACGCAATCGCTCCACCTGAACCGAATGGACGGAGCCGCAAATCAAGTTCATAGATTTCGCCGCCTCCCGTATTCCCCTTCAACCGATTGGCCAACTCTAATCCGAGTCTGCTGAAATAATCGGCGTTAGACATACCTTGCGTCGTTTCGCCTTCAGCAGAATAGACGAGCATCAGATCGAGATCTGCACTGAAATTGAGTTCTCGCCCACCGAATTTCCCCATGCCGATTACGGCGAATCTTGCCAAAGGCAAATCGACGTCTGTATTGCCGTCTATCGAAGGAGTCTGTCTTTGGTTTCCATTCATCTCTATCGGCTTCCCATATTCAATCTGGAATTCTGTGTTGATGTGAGAATACATCGCCTGCAAGATCCCCTCGGCAAGGTCGGAAAGTTCAGTCGTCGTTGCCCACAGGTTTGCCGCTCCCAAAACGTTCCGCATACCAATTCGCAGGACTTCGCTGTTTCTGTATCGCCGTAACGCCTGAAACCTCTGATCAGCGGTGCCATCCGCGATCTCTTGGACTGCCTCCGTATAGATTTCGGACGATGTCTTGGGGTGCTCCATCACCGCCGGGGCAGTCAACACATCAAAGGATTCCGGCTGTCCGGTTAGTAGATCAGCTAAGAAACGGCTGGTTCCACATAGCTTGGTCAATAGCTCAAGGGTAGAGGGTTGTTCATTGAACATCGCGTAGTGCGAACTACGCGCTCCTACCTTGCTTGCGAAGGTCTCGATGTAACGAAGTGCCATGTCAGGATCCGGGGATTCACTCAGTAAACGGAGCAGCATCGGCGCGAGATCGACGAAGAGTCGACGGACTTGTGGTGAAAATCGCACGCCATCGGGACCGTCCGCCATCAGCTTCAATCGCCGATGGGCTTCACGCACATCAGTAAACCCAACAGGTCCAAGGAGATCGCGTATTATCCCCAACTCGTTGGTTGTGAGTAGGGTTGCTATATCTATTTCACGATCTGAAATCGGTGCTGCCAAGACCTTCTCAAAGATTTGGCGAACTGCACTCGTATGTCGATCGTAGTCCGCTTGGAAGGCTTCAAGAGCGGAGCCGATCCCGCTATCTTGATACCCAACGCGTTTAGCAAGTTGGATCAGTTCCGATTCCTTTGAAGGAAGGGAATAGCGTTGCAAGTCGGATTTCATCTGGATACGGTGCTCAACTGTCCGCAGGAAACGGTAGGCATCGGCGAGGGCATTCCGATCCGTTTGATCTAACACCCCATGCTGGTAGAGCAGTTCAATGGTTTCCAACGAGTTGTAATTCCGCAACGCCGGGGTAGGTCCACCGTGAATCAGTTGGAGGCATTGTATAGTAAACTCAACATCACGGATACCGCCTGTGCCAAGTTTAACATGCATCGTCAAATCATCGCCCTGCTCCCGGAGACGGCTTTCAATCCGTGCCTTCATCTGGCGAATGTCCAGTTTTATCTCTGTAATGAAAAATTCATCGAGATACCGCTGATAGACAAACGGTTGGACGGTACGGATAAACTGTTCACCTAACTTTAGATCGCCGGCAACGGGACGGGCTTTGATCAACGCTTGGCGTTCCCAAATCTCGCCCCAACTCTCGTAATAAGCCTCGTAATTGTCAATCAACCGGGCGATAACCCCCACCCTGCTCTCGGGACGCAGACGGACATCAACGCGAAAGACATAGCCCGCTTGGGTTACCTTGCTCATCCCGTTGATGATGAACTCGCTAAGTTTGACGAAGTATTCTCGATTCTCGACACCCTGATCAGTTACTCCATCGTGTGAGTAAACGAACATCACATCAATATCTGAACTAAAGTTGAGCTCATATCCCCCGAACTTGCCCATCGCTATCACAACGAGTGTGCTTGGAATCTGTTCGCCGTTCGGGAGTTCTCCCCAAGGCATTCCCATTTTTTCGGTCAATTCAGCCGTACCGATTTCATAACAAATCTGTAGGGTTACCTCCGCGAGGTTTGTCAATTCCTGTGTTGTTGTCTCAAGATCGGCGTCGCCTAGCAGATCGCGCAGCCCCAATCGCAGACTTTCCTTCCGCTTATAGCCACGGATTGCATTCAACTTCTGTTCAACCATATCAAACGGACGTACCGCTTGGGACAGTTCATGGTACATCGTCTCACGATCTTTCGGGTCGTTCATTACCTCGGCATCAATGAGTTCGTAAAAATACTCAGGATGCCGCACCAAAATATCTGAGAAATAGGTGCTAGATCCAAAGCAGGTTGACAATATTCTCAGCAGAAAGGGTGCATCATGCAGCAAACGATAGAGCCACAGCCGATCAAAGCTTGCACTGACAAAACGCTCAAAATTGTTCAGTGCTGCATCCGGATCTGGTGAATCCGCAGATGCGCTCAAGAGATGGCTGACAATTTCGGCAAATGCCGCGCGATATGGGGGAACGCCTGCCAAATTGTGTAGCCGACGATTTACGTCGCTAACCTCCTGGAATCCATAGATCCCGAGGATTTGATCAACCACTTCCGCCGAGAGGTCATCGGGGGAAAGAATTAGATCTTTCGGAGTGAGGTTTGAAGCCATGTTGTTTCCCCTTGCTTGTCAGGAATTGAAACAGATTCTTCGGCAAGCACGTTATCTTCATAGTTACGATAAATATTCAGTGATACAGAATTGAAAATTAAAAAAATACAAACTGTGGAAAAGGAGTACACGATGGCAATCGCTGAAACGCCAATAAAATCAACAGAAACGCTGCAAACTCTACCGATATCAAGACTGAATGATTCGGCATATCAACCTCCGTTAGGGGATACCCAACTTTCTCATCTACAGGTGCTAGTCCGCGAAAAAGCTTCGCTAATCAAAAAATTGACGGAAGAAAATCGGTATCTCCAAACCCAAACTGAACGGCTAGAGGGACGCATGGAATCGGAAATCAAGCGATCAGATGCCATGATTGAGCAGATGCAAGCCGCCGCTGAAGAATCAAGCAAACGCGCTCAGGCAATTATTATGCACTTGAGCCAGCAGGTTGAGCGGCAAGCGGAACAGATTGAACTTTTGCAGGGATCGCAGGGCTTTAGTGGCGCAATTCGCCAAACCGTCAGACAGCTGAAATCAAGCATTCTACGCAAACCGCTCCCTGCAGGGTCGAAATATGGATATGAGGCTTAACGAGCTCATACCCTCGCATGTTTCACAGTGCGACAGACCGCCTCTGCCATAACCTCCGCTGCGATAATGCCAACGGTATTGACTGGTGTGTTGTGCGTTCCGATCGAAAGAGCAAAAATTGTATCGCCATCGGACATGGTATGCACCGGGCGAATCGTCCGCGCCAAGCCATCGTGCGCCATCTGTGCAACTTTCGTGACTTCTGTTGGGGAGAGGGCAGCGTTTGTCCCAACGACACCGATGGTTGTGTTCGTATTAGGCATTTGAAATAGATTCTTATCTCCCTGTTCAGATAATCTCTCCACAATATCCACAAACTCGCCTGTCTCCGGGTGCTTTGCACCTGCCACAATCTTTCCTGTCGTTGGATCGACGATGTTTCCGACCGCGTTGACGACGACAATCGCCCCGACAATCAACCCCGATTTCAACACTCGACACGCCGATCCGACGCCGCCGTTTGATGGCTGAAGCCCTGGTCCTTTCCCAACTGTTGCGCCTGTTCCAGCACCGACTTGTCCCATCGGGACTTGAGCACTGGTGGCGTTCACGCAGGCGCGATAGCCCATCTCCCGATCTGGACGCACTTTTGGGTTTCCGACACCTAGATCGAAGATGACAGCACTCGGTACAATTGGCACACGCACTGGTCCTGCCGGGAATCCAACGCCGCGTTCCTCAAGAAATTGCATCACCCCACCCGCTGCGTCCAATCCAAACGCGCTGCCGCCCGTCAGCAAAACCGCGTGGACTCTCTCCACCAATCCCCCCGGACGGATTGCATCGGTCTCTCTGGTGCCGGGGGCAGACCCTCGGACATCAACACCAGCGACGGCTCCGGACTCACAAAGAATCACCGTACAGCCTGTGCGTGCCTTTTCATCTGTCGCATTGCCAACTTTGATGCCATTGATAGCGGTAATCGTATCGTTTTTTAATGGAGTAGCCATTTTAATCCGATGCCGTGTTGGATAGGTGCGAAATCAACCCCGAAGCTCCCCGATAGATTGGGACAGGTCGATCGGGATTCAAAACAACCTATGCAGCTCTTCAAAATAAGCACGGATGCCAGCCATCCCCCGATGCACATCTACACCCAACCTTTTCACTTCCTCAGAGCCTATTGCGGTGGACCTTGGGAGTTTGTGTTGAACGATTTCGGCTTTGCCTCCGATTACCTCGCGTGCCAATTGCGCCAGTTCTTGATTATACACAAACATATCACACAGGTTAAAAACCTGACCAAATGCCTTGGGGTTATCCACTGCCATCGTCAGTGCCCTTGCAACATCATCGACGGCAACAACATCGCATCCGAATGTGCTTTCGTATTTTGTATCCCTTCGGACTGCCTCAAAGATGTCACGCCAAACAGTCTTTTCCAGATTGGGATGGAGACCATATATCCATGCACAACGGAAAGTAGTCGTGTTCATCCCGAACTGCGCATAGTACGTTCGACAAGCTGATTCTAAGACGGTGTTGTGCATAACGTAGGTATTCCGAGGAGAAATCAAGGGGGAATCTTCTGCAATCGGTGTCTGGCACACATCCGCCGGTGTATAAACATCGGAGCGGAGGAGGTAGGTGCTCGTCGTGCAGATGAACTGACGGACTTTGGCAAGGCGAGAAAGCTCAAGCAGCGTCAGTGATCCGAAGATATTGGAACGGAGGTATTCGAGATGTTGGTTCCCCCCCGTGGAATCATAGGCGGTGTGGATGACGGCATCTGCTCCCTCAACGAATGCGTATAGTGCCTCCTCATCGGTCATTTCTCCTCTGCAGATCTCGACCCCCAACTCCTCAAGCCAAGAAGTATTTCTTGCGGGTCGCACAAGCACGCGGATACGGTGTCCCGCTTCGACAAGTGACCTGACCGTATGCGATCCGACAAACCCTGTGGCTCCTGTCAGCGCAACGTACATGTTAACATCCTCTCTTGCAAAGAAAGGCAGTTGTTTCGACTGTTGATATGTGTCAAATGTATCATATTTGGCGGAAAATGTCAACGCTCCAAAATTTGAAAGTACCCATCAATGACCTCCCTCATTTGCAGATTTCTATTCCTGCGACTTACCGATTGACACGCTTTTGGCTAGGCTGTATAATATGTGCGTTTTACCCAACTCCAATGGATCAGGATTTCGCTGCGCTCAACTTGTAACAATTCCAATCAACGAGGCGACCTATGCGAACTGAGATTAAATCCTTTGTCGAATCGAATGACGTGCTCGATCAACCCGATATGCTACGGGACCGTGCGAAACGAGACGGGTATCTTTTCTTTCGGAATCTGATTGATCCTGACACGGTTCTCCAACTTCGTCGAGATTTTCTCGAAATTTGCGACAAGCACGGTTGGATTAAGGAAGGAACGGATTTGATGGATGGCATCCGAAACGGAGGCCCGTACATGGAAGGACAGGAAGAATACTGGCCCGTCCTCAACGATTTTCAAAGCTTGGAATCTTTCCATGCCTTCGCCCACTATCCGTCAATCCTTGATGCCTGCGACAAACTGTTTGGCGAACCGACACTCCCCCATCCACGAAATATCGGGCGAATTATATTTCCCGAAAACATAAGGCATACAACACCCGCCCACCAAGACTATATCCACATTCAAGGCACGGAGGAGACCTATACTGCTTGGACTCCTTTGGGCGATTGTCCACAATATTTCGGCGGCTTAGCGGTGCTCGTGGGGTCCCATAAGTTTAACGTTCTACCGACAAAACGGGCTGATGGTGCAGGTGGCTTGGGTGTGGAAACTGACCACTTGAATCTCACATGGGTCTCGGCGGACTATCAACTTGGCGACTTTTTGCTTTTCCAAAGTCTCACCGTCCATAAGGCACTCCCCAATCAGACGAAAGACCGTCTTCGCCTTTCCGTTGATTATCGCTATCAAGGTCAATCTCAACCGATTACGGAAGGCTCGCTCCTGCCGCACTTCAATCGAATGTCGTGGGAAGAAATCTATAAGGATTGGAAATCAGAGAAGTACCAATACTACTGGAAAGATTTGGATCTGAAGTGCGTACCTTTCACCAGAAAATATCACGAAGCTATACTTTAATCCACCCCCCCACTCTAAAGGGTTGGGATGTAACCCTACAAGAAGAAATCGTCAAGGAGAAACCGTGAAGATTACACAGATCGAGACCATCCGCGTCAAAGCCCAGCCACACAACGTCTGGGTCCATGTTCACACCGATTCCGGTATCGTCGGTTTGGGGGAGACCTTCTACGCCCCATCGGTGGTTCAAGCGGCGATTCACGACTTTTTCGGACCGCTCCTCATTGGCCGTGATCCATTTGAGATTGAGCGTCACTGGGAGGCGATGTTCCGCCTGTCTGACCATGCCGGGTACGGTGGCGCAGAGATGCGGGCGATTTCGGCACTCGACATCGCCCTCTGGGACATCAAGGGTCAAGCGGTTGGCTTGCCAGTCTACGAGCTTCTCGGCGGTGCCGTTCGCAAACGCATCCGTGTCTACGCCACCGGGATGCCCTACGAAGGTGCGGGCGAGGCAGTAAAACAGCTGCTTGACGAGGGCATCACCGCAATTAAGGGGGGACCCACTATCCCGCTAGCAATCGCGAGCGACGGTCAGTTTCTCTCGCCGAAAGACCTTGACCGGGCACTCAAGCCAATCCGCGAGATCCGGGATACGGTTGGCATGGAAATGCAGATTGCCAATGACGGTCACGGCAAGTGGGCGCTGCCCGTAGCGATTCGGATCGCGCAGGCGATGGAGCCGTACGACATGATGTGGCAGGAGGACCTGATGCCGCTGCTCAATCCAGAAGCTCTCCTACGACTCCAAGAATCCACGAAAACGCCAGTCTGTATTTCCGAACGCCTCCTCAGCCGGTGGCAGCTTCGACTGTTCATTGAGAACGGTTCCGCCCGTATCGTTATGCCGGATTTAATCTGGACGGGCGGTGTTTCGGAGACACACAAGGTCGCGATTCTTGCTTCGGCGCATCAGGTGCCATTTGCCCCGCACGACGCCACAGGACCCGTAAACATCTTTGCCTGTTCCCACATCTGTATGAGTTCTGCAAACGCCATGATACAGGAGCATGTGCCCGATTTCTACAAAGGTTGGTATAACGACTTCGTTGACCCAAACCTCGACATCCGTGACGGCTTCCTCCACGCCCCGCAACGACCGGGAATCGGCACACGGTTGAAGCCCGAAGTTCGAGAGCGATCGGATGCCGTTGTGACCGTGAGCGACGAACCGGGTCAAAGTACCGTCGACCATTGGGGACCAACATCGGTACGTAGCGAGGAGACAGAAGCTGAAGTGCAACGGCTACGGGAGGAACGCCTCCCATAGCCCACATCATGAGTTCATGTTAAGCAATTTATCATGTTTTACGCAAAGGAAATTTAATCATGAGTATCAGAACGAATAAGTTGAAGCAAAAATTAGCAGCCGGCGGATTAGTGTTAAGTGGCGGTGTGCGCCTTCCTGAACCGGGGCTTGTTGAAGTCATGGGATATGCCGGCGTTGATTATGTCCTGATTGACGCAGAACACGGTTCTATGGGTTGGACGGAGATAGAGCGGATGGTTCTTGCTGCCTACGCTGCGGATACTACACCGATTGTTCGCGTCCATGAGAACGATGAAGCGAGAATTATGCGTGCGCTCGATCTTGGCGCAATGGGGGTGCTTGTCCCGCATATCCGCAGCGCAGAGGAGGCACAGCATGTGGTGGATGGTGCGTTCTACCCACCGCAGGGCAAACGCGGTGTGGGTCCAAGTCGAGGCATCAAGTTTGGGGCGGTGTCGTCGGCAGACTATTATGCGAACATCAACAATGAGGTTTCGGTGTCATTGATGATCGAAGATGCCGAAGCAATTGACAATATTGATGAAATTGTGGAGGTCAAGGGCATTGATGTTCTGAATGTAGGAACAAGCGACTTAGCGGCTTCGTTGGGTGTACCGGGACAGCCTTTACACGCAAAAGTTGCCAAAGCCTCTGAGAAGGTGCTCGCTGCTGCAGCGCGAAAAGGTATCGCTGTCGGCTATCCGACCCGCAGCCTAGAAGACGGGGTCCAAGCAGTAAAGCGTGGGTTCCGCGTACTGTCTTGCGGTAACGCAGCACCGCTGCTGTTTGAAGCTGTCCAGCAAAAATTGGAAGTATTGCGAAGCGCGGAGTAGCTCGGCTAGAAAGGCGAAAAAAGTCATGGAATATGTGAACTTCGGAAAAGCTGGCGTTCAAGTGAGTCAATTGGCACTCGGTTTAGGGTTCAGAGGACAGGGTGATGAAGCCGAGGCACAGAGGGTTATCGAACACACAATTGATCAGGGGATTAACCTGATTGACTGCGCTAACGTATACGGGACAATGGACGATCGTGCCAACATCGGTCGTTCAGAAGTTATTCTGGGGAAAGCACTGAAGGGCAAACGCGATGATGTTGTGATTACCTCAAAGGTTGCTAGCCAAATAGGCGATGGTCCAAACGACATAGGGTTATCTAGATACCACATCATGCGCGAGGTCGAAAAATCGTTGACTCGTTTGGACACAGACCACATTGATGTCTACCTTGTCCATATGTTCGATGAATCCACTCCGCTTGAGGAGACTATTCGTGCATTGGATGACTTGGTTCGCTCAGGTAAAGTGCGTTACGTCGGCTGTTGTAACTATGCGGCATGGCAGGCCTGTAAAGGCTTGTGGGTCGCGGATCGGTACAATGCAACGCCGTATATGTGCGTCCAAAATCAGTACAATCTGCTAACCCGGCAGCTTGAGGGCGAAATGTTCGCGCTTGTGCGGGATCAAGGATTGGGGGTCATGGTATACAGTCCGTTAGCGGTGGGGCTTTTAAGCGGCATATATTCACCAGATCGTCCTGCACCGGAAGGAACTCTCTGGGCAACGCGGCTGCGGGATCAATTTCCAGCAGCAGTACAAGGGGCTGCGAGTCAGGTTATATCGACCGTGATTAAACTTGCGGGAGAATTGGGGATGACACCTGCACAATTGGCACTTGCTTGGGTACTATCTCACCCAGAAATCACAGTTGCAATCACCGGTGGGGACACAATCGAGCACCTGAACGATAACATCGGTGCGGTTGGCCGGACACTCGACGACTCAGTGCGGGAGACACTCGACGCTGTTTCAGAGCCGTTCAGGTTCACAGCTGGGTAGAATTTTTGTGGGGACATTCAAAGAGAATCTTCTTGAAAACTGCTATTTGGCATAAACTCTCAATAGTGTGTGGTCGAAGGTTGTCAACTACCCCGCCCTGAAGGACGGGGCTTGTGATACCGTCCACGGGGGCTTGCGGGTTTCGCGCTTCTGTCCGTTACCGGTTTTTCGGGGGTGTTTGCTACCACCGCACCTCCACGCAAGGCTATAGCAGCCTTTTTGATGTTTATCGCAGCGTTGTGGTCACGGTCTAACTCGAGACCACAATCTGGACAATCGTGTATTCTAACAGATAGTGACTTCTTGACAATCTTATCACAACCTGAGCATTTCTGAGAGGTATACTTAGGGTCTACTTTCGTCAACTGTTTACCAGCGTTTGCAGCTTTGCTTTGCAGTATCAATTGAAAGTTTCCCCAACCCGCGTCAGAAATACTCTTAGCGAGGTGAGGGTTTTGCACCATGTTACGGATTTTCAAATCCTCAACGGCAACCTCCTCACATTGTGAAAAAAGCTGATGCGCCGTTTTATAGTGGAAGTCACGGCGTTGGTTGGCAATATGTTCATGTATTTTAGCAACAATTGCTCTTTGTTGTTGATAGCGAGTACTTCCCTTGTCACGACGAGACAGTACCCGTTGGGCTTTACTGAGTTGCTTTTCTGATTCACGGAAGTGGCGAGGGTTATGAACCTTATCACCGTCAGAAGTGGTCAGAAACGATTCAAGACCAACATCAACACCGGTAGTTGTTTGAACTTCAATCTCGGGTACGTCGGCAACCTTAACAGCGATATTTGCATGCCAACCACTTGCTTTGCGTTGGATAGTTAAGTGCTTGATTGTTCCATTGGGGAGTGGACGGTGATAGCGGATAGCAATATGCCCGATTTTCGGCACGACTATCCGAGCCATACGCTTGCGGACGTTGCGAATCAGTTTCTTAGACAAATGGCTAAAGGTCATTGAGCGGTAACGTCCTTTGCCCTTAAAGCGTGGGAAACCGGGGTCTTGGCCTGCCTTGGCACGCCGAAAGAACGCTTGATAGGCTTTATCCAGACAGCGTAAGGTGTCTTGAAGCACGTCAATATGGATAGATGACCAGAAACAGGACTCTTGACGCAAGGGTGTTAGGTGATTCGCTTGTATCTTGTAACTCAAGGATTCACCATGCTTTTCGTAGGCTTGTTTCCGCATAGCGAGAGCTTGATTGTAAAGCGTTTGACAGGCTTCAAGAATAGTCTCAAGTCTCTTACATTGTTTGGTAGTCGGATAGATTCGGTATTGGTATGTTTTAACCATTGCAATTCAACTTTCTGGTTCCGCAAGCACTCTCCCACGAAAGCCAATACGATTGTACCCGATTCACACTGTTTGTTCAACAAAAAAAGAGGCGCAGTGGAGACCCCGCTCTAAAGAACGGGGTCTCCACTGCGAAGATTCGATGAATTCAACGAAAAGTAAAATTGAACCGATTTGGACGACGATAGATGAGAAAACTAGGTATCCCATCTATATCGGAACCGATATTATTCCCGAATTTGGGAATCTCTTTAAGGAACATCTGTCGCGTTGCTCCCAAGCGTTATTAGTAACCAACCGAACCATTGAAGAAGTTCATGCCGCTAAAATCTCCCAGATTTCTGAGAGCCTCGCAAATCTGGGAGTAGACCTGATTGTCGAAGCAATCCCAGAAGGGGAAAGAACGAAATCCTATTGGGGTCTTGGGATGTTGTACGATTTTTTCGCGGAGCATCAGTTGGATAGACAATCCGTGATTATCGCAATGGGTGGCGGCGTTATCGGCGATCTGGCCGGGTTTGCTGCGAGTACGTTTTTGCGTGGGCTTCCGTTGGTTCATATACCTACCACGCTCATCGCTCAGGCTGACAGTAGCCTTGGCGGGAAGGTTGCCATTAATCTGGCTAGAGTTAAAAACATAGTCGGCGGATTTTACCATCCAAAAACGATCTTCATTGATGTTAGCTTTCTGCAAACACTCAATTTGCGGGAGTTACGAGCGGGTCTTGCTGAAGTGGTTAAGTACGCTGTAATTATGGACGGTGAGCTATTTAACTATCTAGAGGCTAACGTAGAGAACATAATCGCGAAAGATCCTGATGTGTTAGAAAAGCTGGTTAGAAGATGTTGTGAACATAAAATTGCGGTAGTGGAGGCGGATCCGGAAGAACGAACGGATCGCCGGGCGATTCTAAATTATGGGCACACCATTGGACATGCCTTGGAATCGCTTTATCACAGATATTTACACGGCGAAGCGGTTTCCGTGGGCATGGTTGCTGCCTCACACCTTGCTGTCAAAACAGAGATTTTCCCTCCCGCAGATGCTGAGAGACAGTCAAAGTTATTATCTAGGATTGGCTTGCCGACGGATGCGTTAGGCGTTTCGATAGATTCACTGCTCCAACCGATGTTACATGACAAAAAGCGGCGGGGGGACACTTTACGATTTGTGCTGCCGACGAAAATCGGGGATATAACCATAAAGGATGTACCCAAAAAGGATCTCCCGGATTTACTTCAATACTTGGTGGAAAAACAGATTTTTAGCCCGTCAGAAGGTGCTCCTGCTGCCGGTGAGGGATAGTTATAGATTTATATTGCAATACTTAATGGATTTTCAATACCCAGCGGTTTGGGTTGAAATATTAGGAGAGAATCCTAAAAACTCTACACTCAGAAATGGAGGAATCTAATGAGTGAAAGCACACAAAATAGTTTTGATCTGTTACTCAAAGGTGGGCACGTTATCGACCCCAAAAACAACATCGATCAGACGATGGACGTTGGGATTGCGGATGGGAAGATCGCGCGTGTGGCGGAGAACATTCCGGAAGCCGAAGGAGAAAAGGTTGTCCATGTCGGTGGACTTTATGTCACGCCCGGCTTATTGGATATACATGTCCACGCCTACGCTGGCACCGGTCAGCGAAACGCCTACTGTGGGGACAATTCCCTATACCCCGATGGATACAATTTTCGCACAGGTGTGACCACGGTTCTCGATGTTGGGAGTTCAGGCTGGCGAAACTTTCCCGATTTCAAAGACCGCGTCATTGACCGGGCGAAGACCCGCGTATTTGCACTGCTCAACATCGTGGGACACGGCATGGGGGGCGGCGCCATCGAGCAGAATATACCGGATATGGAGCCCGAAGCCACAGCGAAAGTCGCTGAACGCTACCCCGATACTGTTGTGGGGATGAAGACAGCGCACTACGGAGGCCCTGAGTGGCTCGGAGTTGACCGCGCTGTGGAAGCCGGGAGACTGGTGAACTTGCCGACCATGATCGATTTCGGCTCATTTCGTCCAGAACGTCCTTACCCGGAAATGATACTTGAGCATCTGGGGCCCGGCGACATCAGCACTCACATGTACCAAGCCGCAATACCGATGTTCGATGCGAAAGGGAAGTTGCAGCCGTACTTCGCTGAAGCTCGCGAGCGCGGAGTCAAGTTTGATGTGGGACATGGTGCTGGGAGTTTCGTGTGGAACCAAGCAATACCTGCCATCGAACAGGGATGGGTACCGGATTCGATTTCGACAGACCTTCACGTCAGCAGCATGAACGCCGGAATGAAAGACATGGCAACAACGATGTCAAAGATTCTGAATCTAGATGTTTCTCTGTTTGATGTCATCAAAATGTCAACGATTAACCCGGCACTGATGATCAATCGCCCGGAATATGGTCACTTAAGTGTTGGAGCGGTAGCGGATGTTGCCGTGCTCAAACTAAATGAGGGCGAATTTGGTTTTCTGGATGTTAGAAGGGCACTCTTCGTGGGAAATCAGAAGCTAGAGTGTGAGCTGACGTTGATTGATGGACAGGTGGAGTGGGATCTGAACGGACGCGCTGGTGTGGATTGGCAGGAGTATTATGCAACAGCGTAGGTGTATCAAGTAACTCTCTCGCTGAAAAATCGACTGTTGACAGGTAGTGATGGGGATTGCTAGGTAAACTTGTTTACCTAGCAACCCCTGAAGCAAACTTGACTCCTGAACCTAACTTCCGGTGAAGGCACTTTTCCTCTCAATGATGTACTCTGTCAACGGGCTGGGGGAAGCTTGAATCCGTACGTTGACTAGCGCGGGTTTGTCGGAGGCGAGGGCGCGTTCCAATGCACCGGGCAGTTGATGTGCTTCTTCGACATATTCGCCGTGGGCACCGAGTGCTTCCGCCACCTTGTCGTAACGCGAGGGCAGCAGCTCGGTCGCCACACTTTTTCCGAAGAGTTGCACCTGCTGGTGATAGTCTATTCCCCAAACGCTATCATTTCCAATCACGATGACTACGGGCAAGTTGTGCCGCACGGCGGTGTCTAATTCCATGCCGCTGAATCCGAATGCACCATCTCCGGTGAGTACGACCACTTTGGATTGAGGGAGCGCGGCTT
Organism: Candidatus Poribacteria bacterium; assembly: GCA_965247655.1. Taxonomy (GTDB): domain Bacteria; phylum Poribacteria; class WGA-4E; order WGA-4E; family PCPOR2b; genus PCPOR2b. Next base: position 5,544,757 of record OZ252032.1, read on the forward strand.
GAGCACCGACGCCATAGGATACGCCCCAGCCTATCATTCCGAGCGTGCTATTGGTGAACCAACGTCTAGGACAAAGACTGGGATAGTAGGGGGTCCCATAGAAGGAAAAGTCGCTGCCCTCGAAGATCAAGCAGTCATTCTCATTTAAAAGGGAGCGCAGATGCTTGTGAACAGACATCGCGTGTAAGGGGGTGGAGGTAGCTGCCCGGCTATCCAAATCCTGCTCTTGGGCATCACGGGTGGACCTGAGTTCTTCAACGATTGGCTGTTCGTTCCACCGATACCCCTCGGCTTCCTGCGCTAACTGCTTCACTACCGCACCGACATCTCCTAAAATGCCAACATCCACGCCGCGTGAGATGCCAATCTGCTCGGCTGATGGATCCACTTGGATAATACGCACGTCAGCAGCGAGGGTCGGTGGACCGCCGAAGGAGATCGTAAAGTCTAATTTCTTACCAAGAAGCAGCACAACGTCTGCTTCATCCAAGCGGCGTGAGACAAGGTTGACCCGTCCGTCCGCGAATCCGAAGCAGTAGGGATGGGTATCAGGAACAAGTCCGCGGGCTATCTCCTCAGTGAACAGCGGAAGCTGCGTTATTTCTAAGAATTGCTGCAAATCCTCTCGATTTACGGAGTCGGTTGCATTTCCCGCTAGCACCATAGGTCGTTGCGCGCTCTGGAGTAATTCTATCGCTTCCTTTACAAGGGTCGGATCCCCCATGACTTGACCGGAGCGACGGTATACTTCGGGCGGGTCGAAATGTACCCGGCTCGTGTCCACTTCAGCACTTTGGACATCCACGGGGATGGTCAGGTGAATGGGACCGCGTCTGCCCGCTAAGGCGGTGCGAAAAGCGCGTGCGAAATACTCTGGAATCCGGTACGGATCGGAGATAAACCATGACCCTTTCGTAATCGGTTTTGCCATCCCAACCTGATCAATCTCTTGTTGCGCGATTCCCTGTCCCAGTTGGTTCTGAGCTGCGGAACCTGTGATGTTGATGACCGGCGATTCCATGTGATACGCCAATGCCAGTCCCGGGATAGCGTTCACATGCCCCGGCGAAGTAAACATTGATATTCCGGGGGAGCCGGTGATTCGTCCCCACGCATTTGCCATGTCCACGGCAGCCTGTTCGTGGCGGGTATCAAGGAACTTGAAGCCCTCCTCCGCCATAGCGTCCATCAGATGCAGGGTGTGATCTCCTGCTAGGGTAAAGATCTGGTCTATTCCTTCCGCCTGCAATGCTTGGACGATAAGGTGTGAACCTGTTGCCTTCATAAATTTCTCCTTGTACGACCTGACTTTGGAAAGGGGCTAAACCTCTACTTTCACCGCCCGGCCAGATTCCCCCGACTCAATGACAGCGTTCAAAGTAGCGAGGACCGGCAGGTTGTTGCGACCACTGGTTTCCGGTTCAGGTCCGCCGTTTACCCAGTCGGCAAATGTGATAGCAACGTGTTGGTCAAGTTGACGTGAGCCAGTGAAATCTGGATCAATTTCTACCTCACTCAGTCCAGCCCCCCGGTCTGTCCCAATAAGCAAAGTTTCCGGACCACCGAAGCCTCGTGGGCTGTGTAAGACAACTGCGCCATGCTCGCATTCGGCACGGAATTCACCGGTGTTCACACGGGCATCGGAAGTAGATACGATCACGAAACGGGCACCGTTATCGAAGGTAATTTCGGCGGTGGCGGTGGATTCGCGATTCCAAGTTGTTTCCGGCGGTCGATAAGAATGACCAAACACCTCCACCACGCGCCGATTCACCATCGCAATCAGCGAATCAATTTCGTGGACGGTCATCTGCCAAAGTTGCGAGTGCTCGGAATCAGGATACTCCCCACCACGGGCTTTGTAGGTGAACATGTGTCCGGCCTGCGGCTCGCCATAAGCCCCTTCGGTCATCAAACGTCGTACCGTGCGTTGTCCGGGCAGGTATCGCCATTGTTGCGTTACAACGATTTTTAGCCCGCGAGCCTCCGCCATCTCGGTCAATCGTTTGGCGGGTGCTAGTTCCAGCGTAAACGGCTTCTCCACCATGATGTGCTTGCCGGCTTCGATTGCAGCCTCGACCAGCTCATCATGCGTACGCGCCCAAGTGGCGATAACAGCACCGTCACAATCCGACTGTTTCAACGCCTCTGGGTATGAAGTGTAGGCAAGATGGTCTGGTACTTCAAGATCGTGAATGGCAGCTTTGAGACGTGGCTCATCAATATCGACCAAGCCGACCAATTCAAACCTGTCGGGTCGTGCCAGAAAGCTGCGTGCATGTGACTTTCCTCTGCCGCTGCCCACGACAATCATGCGCAGTGGGTTCCCTGTTTCGACGCGGTTTTCTGTCGCTTTGATTGATTCTTGGCTCATAACAATTTCTCCAATATCTGACCCAAGAAATCTTGGGAGGGGTTCAATATGGCAGAAGGAAGCATGAGGTATGAGATACGGTAGGGGGTAGGTCTTAATTATTCCTCCACCGCAACTTGGATGCTTGCACACGGAAAGACAGCGACTTGCGCGTTCTGAGGCACCTTCTCCGCAAGCATATTGACAAGCATATCCCACTCACGGAAGAGGATGTCGTCGGAGTGCTTCTTGTAAAACTCATCAACGGGGAAATGCTTCGACCAAACAAGGTTCTGATCCGGCGTTCCGATTTTCGGTGCAGGTAACGCCATCGGGGTTATCTCCACTCTCTGCTTGAGAAAACGGGCATAGTCTATCTGATCAAAAAGTCCGTGATAGCAGATGCCGTCGCTCGCGGGATTGACGGCAACCGTGTAGGCGTCATCAAAATACTGCCGCGCCCAGAATGTTTTGCCTGTTTGGATCGGATCCGAGTCGAGTGGGTAACAGTTTAACACAATCACATCTGTTTTTTGGCGAACTGCATCTGGAATCTGTGTCCCATAAGTTTCCAGGGCAAAATGGGCACCGGTTCGGTGCGCCTTCACAAAATCTCCGACAAATAGCCCCGCTACTTCGCGCCTACTGTTGATAACGACGTTCACAATGACATCCAATCCGAGCACTCTGGCAACCGCTTCCGCAGCGTCCCGGTGGTCGGGCTCATCGCCCTGCCTTTCAATGACCGCATGACCTCGTCCCGGATGGAAGCTGTGAAAGTAAAACATCGTCGCAAAACCCGATACGCCAGGAACAATCAACTTTGCTCCACCGCCGAATCCGACCGAACTATGTGGGTAAATACCACCCAAGCAGATCTTGAAATCGGCGTCTGCCACAACTCGGTTGGTGTAGATCGGCAAACCGCTGTCAAGGCTTCCCAATGCCCGGAGATCTCCGCTCATAAAGTCGTGGCTCGTTACTTCGTAAGCTGCAGCGATATCGGGCCCCACTTTCTTCGCAACCTCATCATCCGTGAGGGGACGATGTGAACCGCCACCAACAACAAAGCGGATTTCGCTTTGGGGGATACCCGCTTGGGTAAGTTCGCGGAGTAGGAAAGGGATAACCGTTGCTGCCGGCGTGGGTCGGCTTAGATCGTCAACGATGATGGCAGCACTGCTTTTGCCACGCGCCATTTCTGCGATACGTGGTGTGCCGATGGGTTGACCGAATGCAGCTTCAATCGCTGCGTCCGACAACTTGGGCGCGTCCTTGGGAGCAACCATTGTGACTTCCCAATTCTCAGGAAACGCCAGTGTAATCTCTTCGTCACCGTACCAAGCGCGAGAGTACATTTTAGCATAGTTTTTTGACATACAGACCTCCACCTAATACGTGATGCGTAAAAGAAACCGCAGAGACACAAAGAACACAGAGAAAGGTAAATTATTTTCTTAGTCGCTCTGCGTCCTCTGCGATTCGGCGGTCAGTCTTTAACCTCTTACTCGTTACGTATTATTCCTTATTTTTTTCGATTACATTGAGTTAGTCCGCAGAATCTCCTCGCCGTCCTTGATAGTGCAAGGCAGCGCGGATAAAGTTACGGAACAGTGGATGCGGCTCAAGCGGCTTGGATTGAAATTCGGGGTGGAATTGCGAACCGACCATCCACGGGTGATCAACAATTTCAGTGATTTCAACCAGATTCTGGTCAGGCGAGACCCCACTAAAACACAATCCTTGGGATTCGAGGGCTTCCCGATAACCGTTGTTCAACTCATAGCGATGGCGGTGTCGTTCTAAGATGATCGGTTGCTGATACGCTTCATAGCTTTTTGTGTTTTCCTTGAGAACGCACGGATAGAGTCCAAGTCGCATTGTGCCGCCGAGTTCGGTCTTTTCTCGTTGATCTAACATCAAATCAATTACTGGATGGGGTGTTTTCTCGTCAAACTCGGAACTGTTTGCGCCTTTCAGTTTTGCGATGTGCCGTGCAACGTCAATTACCATGCACTGCATTCCGAGACATAGCCCAAAATATGGAATCTTCTGCTCCCGTGCATAGCGTGATGCGACAATCATCCCTTCAATGCCACGGTAGCCAAATCCACCGGGAACGAGGATCCCGTCAACTCCCTCGAACCGCTCATCCAAATTTTGATCATCACCCAGCATGAACGTCTCATCGTCTACATTTATCAATTCTGTCGGAGTGACGATGAGACGTTCAGATTCAATCCATTTGACATCTACAGCTGAATCGTTGGCAATTCCACCGTGCTTGAGTGCTTCCTTCACACTGAGGTAGGTATCAGATCCCTGAACATATTTGCCGACAATTGCTATCTGAGTCCGGTGTTTGGGCTGCTTCAGTTTATCAACCATCTTTACCCACTCAACACCATTGGACGGACGCTCTTCCAACCCAAGTCTCTTTATCACTAGATGTGCCATGCCTTGCCGCTCAAAGTTCAGTGGAATTTCATCAACCAAATCGGTGTCAAGTCCTTCAACGATGTACTCCTGCTGAAGCCCACAGAGAAGTGAGATCTTCTGCCGTATTCCCTCTCCCATCGGTTGACTTGTGCGGCAAATCAGGAGATCGGGTTGGATACCATACTCTTGTAGTGTACGGATGCTATGTTGGGTCGGTTTGCTCTTGCTTTCTCCGTTGGGAAGGGTATAAATCAGCGAGACATGAATGAACAGCGTATTCTCGCGACCAACCTCCACCGCCATCTGTCGGATCGCCTCCACAAACGGAGGGGTCTCAAAATCCCCAATGGTCCCACCGATCTCCGTAATCACCACTTCGGCATCGCTATCGCGCCCCAGTTGGTAGATGCGCTCTTTGATCTCATCGGTGAGATGCGGAATCAGTTGCACGGTCCCACCCAGATAATCTCCACGTCGTTCCTTTGCAATCACTTCGCTATAGACCGAACCCGAGGTAATATAAGAGTTTCGATTGAGATTGAGGCCCAGAAATCGCTCGTAATTGCCGAGATCGAGATCGGTTTCGGTGCCATCCTGCGTCACAAATACCTCACCGTGTTCAAACGGATTCATCGTACCGGCATCTACGTTGAGGTAAGGGTCAATTTTGACAACGATCACACGGAATCCTCGATCGACCAGCAAGCGACCGAGCGATGCAGTTGTTATTCCCTTTCCGATGCCAGAGATTACACCGCCGGTTACGAAGATGTACTTTGTCATCTTGATAGTAACTCCTTCTCTCCGTTAAATTATGTGAACCGCGCCTAGCATATTCCGTGTTGTGCGGTTCATACCGACAAAAACTTTACAGATCCTTTATCTGTCTGTTGTCTCTGAATTTCCTGTCCCTTTCTTAATCCACCAGCCCAACGACATCTGTTCAATCACGCCCGATTTTTTCCAACCCTTAAACTGCCCTTGCATTTCTGCCCATCGTCCTCGGTCAAACAGGACAATCCCATGGTTCAGGGATTCCAATAAGGTCAGATGAAAGTTCTCGAACATCAAATCGAGTTCGGATTGGCTGTAGGCAAAAATATCGATTGGGGCGGAGGTGAGCAGGGAATAGTCATAAAGGCGATCCAAGAAGCGTTTTCCATCATCAATGCACAGTCCGATTAGAATATCATAATCACTACCGACTGACCAGTTACCTTTCGCCATGGAGCCATACAGAACGATGAATTCAATCTCATCGCCTTTCTGCTTGAGGGCTCGATCTACGAATTCCCATAACTGTTCAACATGTGGTCGGTTGGATAATAGTTCTCGCAAACCTTAGCACCTCTTCAGCATCTTGAACCGCTTGATTTGCATCTTGATCAAAGTATTGTTCAGCGGGAACACCACTTGCAAAGGCATCTGGATAACGTGTCGGAATATACAAGCGATTTAATCGGATACACGCATCAACGACAGCTTTATCCACTTGTAAATGTTGTTCAATCTCTTGAATTAGCGTGTTTAAGTTGTGGCCTAATGCTCCACATTGGATGTGGTTCAGGATGGCTTCGATCGACTTTTCGGCTGATTGTTGTGCAGTGAAGCAGCACCACGCAAAGCTATTGGTGTTTAGGAGATCTGTTGCGGCCTTAAATTCAGCTTCGGGCTGTTTGAGCCAGTCTATAGATCGTACCATAGGTTTGCCTCAATTTTGAAGCACCCTCTGAAAATGGGCGGGCATTTGATGAATCCCTTCCATAAGCGAGACCATTTGCACAGTCATTATTGACTTTCCATTCAGCGTTCTTATCCCTTATCGGTGTTCAAGCAGCCAACTTGTGTTATCTCCGTGATTTCAAGATTTCAAGCACCCGCTCCAAATCGGCTGGCACATCAACCCCAATCAGCGAATGTTCTGTTTCAACAACACGGATGCGGATGCCGTGTTCAAGGAAGCGCAACTGCTCAAGCCCTTCAGCACTCTCGTACGGCGTTCTCTCCCATTGGGTAAACTCAAGGAGTCGCTCTCGGCGATAAGCGTACAGCCCCACATGTCGATAGTTCGGGTGGGGTTGTTGCCAGTGATTCGAGAGATTGCCGGGGGTTGAAGCTCTGGAAAAATAGAGTGCGAAACCTTGGAGGTCGGTCACAACTTTAACGATGTTGGGGTCTCGATAATCCGCTTCGTTTTCGACCCGCTGTTTCAATGTGCTGACTTCCACACCGGGGTCATCAAGAAACGGTTGAATCATCTGATCAATGACCACCGGCTCCAGCAATGGTTCATCGCCCTGAATATTCGCCACAACATCGCAATCGAGTGCTTCCGCGACAATCGCAACTCTTTCGGTGCCTGTGGGACAATCTGGCGATGTCATGACCACCTGTCCACCGAAGCCGACAACCGCATCGTAGATCCGCTGGTCATCGGTTGCAACGATGACGGCATCTAGCGTTTTGGCACGAGCTGCTCGCTCATAGACGTGCTGCACCATCGGTTTACCGAGGATATCTACCAACGCCTTGCCCTGAAATCGACTTGACGCATAGCGGGCAGGAATAACTCCAACGATTCTCACGATTCTGAATTCTCCTTGGCGTTTACGTGCTTCAGGGTCTACCACTACAGGTTCATCTCTAACCTGATAAAACCTTATCACAGGTTAGTTATTTGTGCAATGAAAAACATTAGAAATTTCAGAGTAGAGAAGCCTTTACCACGGATCACCGATATGCTATAATACTGAAATCAACGATTAGTCCCGAAATCCCCATCAGAAAGGTTAGCCATGGGTATACAGTTTTTCGTTGTTTTCGTACTTTCAATTGCTTTTTTATCAATGGGCATTACAGGGTGGCAAGGCTTTGTTTCGGTTTCATCGGGGGACGGGATGCCTAAATTAGATTTTACAGCGAACTACTTCGCTATCTTTCAATGCGTTGTTAGCTTTTTGCTGTTTCTAATCAGCTTATATCTGATGGGCTTTTTTCTCTATCTCGAAGAACGGGAAAGTGGGCGGATTATGAAAAATATCAAAAGTTTCGTAAAACTTAGGGAATATCTTGAATTGAGGGGACGCCCGAAAGAGTAGAGAACGTTATGCTTAAAAATGACCTCCTTCTTCGCGCCGCACGGCGACTGCCGGTAGAGCGGGTTCCGGTATGGATGATGCGCCAAGCCGGTCGTTCAGATCCGGCGTATCGTGCACTCAGAGAAAAGATCGATCTTCCATTAGAACGGTTATTTCGGACGATACCGTGCTCATTCAGCGATCAAGAGATTGAATGGGCGATTGAAATTTCTCTCTTACCCAAGCGCATTGGGGTTGATGCAATCATTGTGTACAAGGATATTCTCACGCCGCTTTGCCCGATGGGAGTGCACTTCCGATTTGACCCCGGTCCCGTCTTAGACTCCCCTATTCGGACTCAAGCCCAGGTCGAGGCGTTACGTCCCCTTGACGACCCCGCTTCACAGATGGCGTTTACCGGAAAGATTATCAGTGGGCTGCGTCAGGTATTGGAGGGAGAATTGCCGCTGATCGGTTTTGCTGGATCGCCGCTGACCCTCGCTTTCTTTATGGTCGCAGGAACCAGCCCAATGGCAGCTAGTGGGGGAGTTTCAAACGCGGCGCGTGCCGTTTTTCAGATGATGGACGAGGAACCGTGTCTATTTCACGAACTGCTGCAACGTTTGACACAGATGACGATTAATTATCTCAACTACCAAATTTCGGAGGGCGTACAGGTCGTGCAGCTGTTTGAATCCATCGCTGATCAGATTGATCTGCCAAGATATCAAACCTTTGTCCAACCGTATCACGAACAGATTTTTGAAGCATTAGATCCGAGCACACCTTCCAGCCTATTTGCCAAAGAGTGCCCCTACCTCTCACTGATGCTAGCAAGTGGTGCTGATGTTTTGAGCGTCGGAAAGTGTGTTGATCTAGCGGAAGCGCGGAAAGAGGCGAAGGGCAAAGTCGCCTTTCAAGGAAATGTGGACAATGCTATCCTGCGAGATGGAACATGTGATGATATTACCGTCGCTGTCAACAACTGTTTACAAGCGGGTGGAAAGGTCGGGCATATCCTCAACCTCAGTCACGGACTCCACCGGGACACTCCGTTTGAAAATGTAAAGCACTTTGTGAAGGTTGCAAAAGAAGCATAAAACCAAGAGGTCAAAACTGTTGACGAAGAACACTAATCCTGAATGGGACTCAGGGAACAGCGCGTACGACAGCATTCTGCTCGTCGGATTCGGCGGACCAACTCCCGGTTGCTGTCGGCAGTACGACTCATGCCCTGGGGAAGCGTACTGTTTCGTCGAGGGGATTGTCGGGAGTACGCCATCGAATGCTGTGCGTGTGAAGGAAGTCGCAAACCACTATGTCAAACTCGGTGGATTTTCGCCCTTTAATGAACTGACATTTAAGCAGGCAGACGCGCTTGGGAACGCGCTCAGAAAACGAGGTGTTGATTCCCCTATCTATGTGGGGATGCGTAATTGGACGCCATATCTCCATGAAACGATTGCGAGGATGGTTGAGCAGGAACACCGCAATGTCCTTGCTATTATCATGTCTGCCTATCGGTCTAAAGCCAGTTGGGAGCGTTATCAGAACGATGTTATCACTGCGGTCGAAACGGTTAGTGATGCAAAGCCAAGTATCTGCTATTTAGAAGATCTGTGGTATCTGCACCCCGGCTTCATCAACGCCATCGCTGAACGCATCCGTAGCGTACGTAGCGGTCTTTCAGAATCGGATTTTACTAAGGCAGCATTGATTTTTACTGCTCACGCAATCCCCCAAGTTGCTGCAAAGACCTCCCCGTACCCCGAACAGTTTCGTCAAACCGCTTCAGCTGTCGCAGAGGTTCTTGGAACAAATTTCGATATTGCTTACCAAAGTGCGCCCGATAACCCAACCGTGCCGTGGACGGGTCCCGACATTAACGACCTAATCCGAGAGAAAAGGGATGCAGGCATTCAGGATGTCATCGTATCACCGATTGGCTTCCTCTGCGATCATGTCGAAGTGCTTTACGACCTCGATTTGGAAGCTAGAGCAACCGCCGAGGCGTGTGGTATGAATTTCATTCGCGCTGGCACTGTCGGCGAGCATCCTGAGTTTATCAATATGCTGGCAAACCTCGCCTGCAAGGAATTTCAAACGGTGAGATAAACGCCAAACCAATATACGCTGTAGGCAAAAACAGAAGAGGAGGAGCAAGACATGTCATCGTTCACAGAAACCATCAAAGTTGATAATCAAGATATGGAACTTCACGTCTCTATGCCCGATGGTACGGGACCCTTTCCCGCCGTGGTGGTTGCCCAGCACGCCGGCGGCGTTGATACGTTTATCTGCACGATGGCTGATAGGCTGGCGGAAACTGGCTACGTTGCCGCTGCCCCAGATCTGTACCATCGATTGGGACCCGATGACCCACGGGGCCCACGGGAACTCATAGATGCGGAGATGATCGCAGATGTTCAAGCCACCGTAGCATTTTTACAGAACCACAGTGCTGTCAATAGCGAGGCGTTGGGCATTACCGGCTTCTGCATGGGAGGCAGAGTAGCATATCTGATGGCAGCAGCCCTGCCACAGTTCGAAGCCGCTGAGGCTTATTACGGCGGCAACACCATGGTAGCTTTGGGAGAAGGCGGAGCGTCGCCGTTTGAGCGCACCAGCGAAATTAATTGTCCACTGCTGTTCCACTTTGGCGAGGCAGATGGTAATCCATCCCCCGCAGATATGCAGAAACTTGACGCCGAATTAACACGCCATAATAAGGCACACGAGTTCTATACATATCCCAACGCCGGACACGCCTTTATGGACTTCACCGGTGGGCGTCACCATGAGGCAGCAGCGATAGCTGCCTGGCCCCGGACGTTGGATTTCTTTGCCCGGCACCTAGGCAGCTAAAATAACCTAAGTTGCCACCTGTCATCCCGCTGGGGTAAAGAATGAAAGTGAGCTAAAAAAAGACGTTCATTTCTCTTTTTTCGCTTTTCTTGTTGCTTCGTAAATTTATAGCAGGACAAAAGGAACATTGACATGGATCTTGTAAAACTCACAGGGGCACAACGCCAATTTTTTGATGACAACGGCTATCTGGTTGTTCCAGATGTGCTATCGACGGAGATGATTGACAAACTCACTCAGGTCAGCGACCGACTAATCGAATCGTTTGATGCAAATGGGGCTTATGTTCAAAGACGTCCCGGTATCGTCCAAGAACCGGATTTTCATCCCCTGCTGACCCAATCGCCGACGGTTCCCCTAGTTGCCCAACTGCTGTCCCCTAACATTCAACTGCATACAACGGCGATTATCTATAAGTTTCCAGAGCCGGCGGACGAAGAAGTTGTTAACCAACGAGGCTGGCATCGTGACAGCGGCCTTGCGGTAGATCTACGCCACAAAAACGTGCCGCGTGTTAGCATCAAAGTGGGATACTGCTTGACCGACTTTAAGCAATCACGTTCTGGCTTTACGCTCTTCGCATCGGGTTCCCATCTGATAGATACTCCGTTGCCTATCCCAAAGGGAGAAGTGGACCCCGTCGGAACGATCGAGCTCCGCCTCAATGCCGGAGATGCTTTCCTTTTTGAAAATCGTCTTTTCCATACTTCTGCGCCAAACCTGACCGATCGTGTCTCAAAGGTGATAATCTTTGGCTACGCTTACCGCTGGATGGGCGGGTCACACAAAGCAATGAGCCTTGTCCAACCCGATGACGCAGTCTTAGCGCAGGTTGATGATGTTGCCAAACAGTTGTTGGGGGCAACAAGCGATGGTTTAATTGATTGGGCAAAGCAGCACGATGTTTTCCCGGAGCCTACCCCGTGGGTGATGGAGATCTGACATCGAAGTGCTAACAATTGGGAGGTGAAAATATGTCCGCAAAACTGACCGATGCACACCTTGAAGAGCTGAAAGCAAAAGGCTACGTTGTCGTTCCGGGCTATTATACAGGCGAAACATTGCGTGAAATGCAAGCCGCACAGCGAAGGGCACTCCCCACATGGGACGAGGTGAAGGATGATCCACCGCCGAACCGAGCAATCCTTACCGATTTCCCGCCGCCAGAGATAGCACTGCTGCGAGGCATTGTTGACCATCGGGCATGGGAGTTCGCTCGAAAGTGGCTCAAGACAGAACATATCCATTTTCGCGCCGGCTGCATGATCGCCCGCTATCCCGGTTTCAAAGGGGGTGGTGTAGGCAGTGACGCTGCTGGTTTACATATCGATAACGGAAACAACTCCTTGCTGCCGCCCTCTGATACACTGCACGAGTTTGGTCAACTTGGCTTCTGGGTGCATTTTGAAGATGTCGACGAGGACCAAGCCCCACTGCGGCTGCTTGCCAAGGAACACGGGCGCGACACGACCAAGTACGAACCGTTAATCTGCAAGGGTGGAACGCTGTGTATGTTCACCAATTACACACTGCACTCCGCGAGCGATTATCTCCGTGCGGACGGGCAACGCTTCACATGGGGATTTGGGATTGGCAGAGCCGATAATTATTGGGAAGGGTTTAAACACTATACGGACAAGGGGAGAAACCCGGTATTTAGTCAGCTCATCGGAACACTCACAGCGAAAGAGCGTGAAGTTTTCCGCTTTCCACCGGCAGGGCATCCATACTACACACCGCAAACTTTGGAGGCTTTGGAGGAACAATATCCCGGTTGGAATGCCAATGGTGAATATTAGCCCTCGTTCCGAATGCTTGTTGAGGAAGGTCGAGTTTTCCTTTCAGCGGGAAACAATCCATCATAGGCAATAACAAGCCGGAGGGCTAGGGCAATTTAATTTTCCCATCTTATCGTCTGAATCACGGATAAACACGGATTGATGGATTACACGGATAAAAGATGTCCTTGATTACAACCAGCGGGGCAAGATGCCCCGGATACCAACATTGTCGTGCAATAGGTCTAGGCTCAATTCACCCGGACTGTCGCACAATGTGCCGGGTATTTGGAGATAGAACTCGCGCCTACGAACACCGGGACATAAGCCAAAACGGAAAACTAGATCCCCCTAGTCGAAGGACCGTTGATGAATTTCTCTCGCTCCTTTTTGATTGGCAAATCCAAAGGAAGCGTGCATGAAACGCATAAAAAGCAGCTTATTATTCGTGATTGTGTTCGTCGGGAATCTTTTACTGATTTGCCCAAAGCAAATGGCAAGTGCCGAAACCGGAAAAATTGTTTTCACATTGCTCCGTGGCGGAAATGGAGGGATTTACATCATTGATGATAATGGTGAAAACCTCCGGCAATTAACAGACCATCTGGCACATGATTCCCAGCCTGTTTGGCTCCCGGATGGACGCCATATAGCCTTCTGTTCAAATCGCGATGGCGCTTCTAGCATTTATACGATGGACCTTGCTGGGAAAAATATAAAACGAATTGTAGAGGCAATTGGTAGACCTGCCGTATCTCCCAATGGACGGTGGATTGCTCTGACTCCCGATGAGATTCTGTTACTTGTGGATATTGATGGATTGAAGCAGAGAGAGATTCACTGGGAGGGTCCGCAAGGTGTCACCGGAATGGCTGCTTGGTCTCCTGACAGCAAAAGATTAGCCTTCACAATCCAGGTCCCTGGGATGAGGAATATCCCTGGGGTGTTGAATGATATTTATATCGTTGATATCACGGGCGAAAACCTTCAACAGTTGACAGACCATCCTGCACAAGATGTGTATCCCGCTTGGTCTCCTGATGGGCAGTGGATTGCATTCCAGTCAGACCGAGATGGAGATATGGCCATTTATCTGATGGAGGCAGATGGAGCGAATCCCAAGTGGCTTGCTAATGGAAGAAGACCAGAATGGTCGCCCGATAGTCAACAGATTGCCTTTGTCTCACGCCGAGGAGGCGTTCCAGGCATTTTTATTATGGATAGGGACGGTGGAAATATCAGACTCTTGGTTGAAGATGGAGACCATCCGGCCTGGTTCGGTTCACAGCTAGCAGTATCAGATGCAGAGAAGCGGATAACGCTTTGGGGACGGATGAAACGCGGAGAACGAATCCAATGAAATTGGGTCAGGAGGATTAACGACACTCATGAATAGTGTGAAAAGCAGTTTATTGTTTGTTATTGTATTTGTCGGGGGTCTTTTACTGATTCACCCAAACCAAATGGCAAGTGCCGAAAGTGGAAAGATTGCTTTTTCATTGGACGGTGAAATTTACATCATTGATGATAATGGTGAAAACTTGCGACGGTTAACAGACCATCCTGCACGGGATAGATTGCCCGCTTGGTTGCCGGATGGACGCCATATACTATTCTCTTCAGATCGCGATAGAGCTAATCATCTTTATACAATGGACCTCGCTGGAAAGAATATCAAACGAGTTGCAAATGAAAATGGTAGACCGGCTGTATCTCCCGATGGACAGTGGATTGCTCAGACTGTCGCTGGATTTCTGTTACTTGTAGATATTGATGGGCTACAGCGAAAAGAAATTCGCTGGCGGCGCCCACAGGGTGCCACCGGCATGGCAGCCTGGGCTCCTGACGGCAACAGGTTAGCCTTCATAATCCGAATCCCTGGGGTATTGAATGATATTTACGTCGTTGATATCAATGGAGAAAACCTTCAACAGTTGACAGACCACCCTAGACAAGATTTGTATCCCGCTTGGTCTCCTGATGGACAATGGATTGCTTTCTGGTCAAACCGAGATGGAGGTAATGCTATTTATCTGATGGAGGCAGATGGAGCGAATCCCAAGCGACTTGCTAATGGGAGATCCCCTGAATGGTCGCCTGACGGTCAACAAATTGCCTTTGTGTCACGCCAAGAGGGTATAGAGGGTATTTTTATTATAGATAGAGATGGCGGAAATATCAGACTATTAGTTGAGGGCGGGGATAACCCTGCATGGTTTGGTACAAAGCTGGCGGTATCAGATGCAGAGAAGTGGATAACGCTTTGGGGGCATATGAAACGGAAGTCCATTGTAGCATCTTCAGATTGAGTCGTTGTACCGTGAGGCAAAATAGTTGACAGGATGTGAAAAGTATCAATATCGTCGGTCGAGGTTCACATCTTTATCTTGGAGAAACAACCAACAACATCTTATATGAGGAGAATATGATGAGTCAAACTGAGAGAGTACCCGCTGACCAATATCGCACGGTGGTCACGCGACCTGCTGACTTTGATGCGTTTTGGGACGATCTATTGGCACAATCGGCGGAGATTCCGCTGAACGCAACGGTGGAATTGGTGCCACTACGCTGTACGCCGGAGATCGAAGTTTATGACGTGCATTACGATAGTCTTGACGGTGTCCGTATCGCCGGTTGGTATGCCCTGCCGCGTGAACGGTCCGGGAAACTGCCTACCATCGTGCAGCTGCCGGGCTACCTTCAAGATCCACCTATCCCGCGGTCATGGGCAGAGGATGGTTACGCTGCCTTCGCCGCTGCCCCACGTGGTAAGATTCGCAGCAACCAACAGTTTAACCCCGGTTACCCAGGTCTGTTGACGCATAACATGGTTGACCGTAACACCTATACCTATCGTGGCTTTTATATTGACGCAGCCCGGACGATAGATTTCTTGCTTTCTCGCGATGAGGTTGATAGTGAGCGAATCGGTGTCAGCGGCAGTAGTCAGGGTGGTGGATTAGCAATTTCCACAGCAGGGTTGCGTCCCGAAATCCGTGCCGCAGCCGCTGGTTGCCCGTATCTTTGCGGATATATGGATTCGATTGAGTTGACACACACCTACCCATATCAAGAAATCAGTGACTACCTACGGCTTTATCCTGAGCGGAGAGAGGCGGTGCGTGACACACTGGCGTACTTCGACGGTATCAATTTTGGACCTCGGATTACCTGCCCCATCATGGTCTATATCGGTTTGCAGGACAACGTTTGTCCGCCAGAAACAGGCTATGCTGCTTTTGACACTATCGCCTCCGAAGATAAGCAGATCTATCCCTACGACGGACATGGTCACGATGCCGGCAGCGTTCATCATAGGCCGATCCTAAACGATTTCTTCAAGACCCATCTACAAGCCTGAAAGTGAGACCTGTTTTTGCACACTTTCTCACTCTCATCGCTCAACAGCACCATCCCAAAGGAGTCAATTATGTCCAACACATCTCGACCAGAAGATTTTGATGCGTATTGGCAGCAGGTCTGTCGTGAACTGGAAGCCACACCTATTGCTGCTGAAGAGGAACATCTGCCGATCCGATCAACGGAGTTCTGCGAGTGCTACACGGTGCGTTTCACCGGCATCGGGCCCTATCGATTATTCGGCTACTTAAGTATTCCGCACGGGGACGGACCGTTCCCGACCCTGCTACTTGGTCCAGCATATCGCAGTGTCGTGGATCCGCTGCCACAGGGGGACGCCAACGAAAAACGGGGACGTTTCCTCGTTTTTTCAACCGCTGGGCGCGGACAGCGCAATGCTGATAAACCGTATGCAGGTTTATTTCCCGGTATGATGACCGAGGGAATTGATGCACCTGAGACCACTATTTTTCGTGGGTTTGTTGCGGATTGGTTGCGGGCTGTTGACTACCTGCTGACCCGCCCAGAAGTGGATCGCTCCCGCCTTGCAGCGATTAAGCAGGAAGGTATGCCGCTATTGACAGCAGCACTTCGACCTGAAGTGACCCATGTTGTCGCTTCGCCGGGTAATTTTTACAACACCAGCGACCAAGTACCGGGTGAGGTTGAAGACTATCTTCGTTTATATCCAGAGAAGGAAGCACAGGTCAAGCGGACGCTCTCCTATTTCGATCCATTTTTCTTTGCCCCTAACGTGCGTACGCGGACACTGCTTTGGGGAAACCCAGAGGCTGACGCGCCACTGACAGAAGCGTTAGCCGGCGAAACTGATGTCCGACAGAGTGAGCGTTCTTCGTATAAAGACGGGATGTTTCAGGAGCGGTGGATCTCTGATCAATTTGGCTTTGAGGACATCATCATTCCCGCACACTGGCAGTAAGCATAGGTGTACAGCCCCAAGGAGAAACAGGATGAAACGTCCAAAATGCAGTCGAATCCCTCAAACCACATATAGGTTTAGGGGGCATCTCGCTAATTATCTCGCCGGCGTTACGGAACAGTGGCTAAAGGCAGCACCTTTGGCAAATCCGGGGATGCTGGAAATCTTCCGAGATCGGGATCGTCAACCCCTGCGCGACATGGTGCCTTGGGCAGGGGAGTTCGCTGGCAAGTACCTGACCAGTGCCGTGCAGATTCTACGCCTCACCCAAGACGCAACTTTGAAGGCCTTTATCCGGGGCTTTGTGAATCAGCTTGTCCAGCTGCAAGACGCGGACGGTTATCTGGGACCTTGGCCCCAAGGGAGTCGGCTGACAGGCGAGGCACCCAATGTCGGGGGCAAAGCGGGAAATACTTGGGACGCTTGGGGGCATTACCATATTATGCTGGGGCTAATCCTCTGGTATAAGGAGAGCAGCAATAAAAAGACACTTGATAGTGCGATTCGGATCGCAGACCTGATTTGCCGGAAGTTTTTAGGAAAGACGCGTAACCGCTTGGTAGACACCGGTAGCACGGAGATGAACTTGGCAGTCGTCCACACCCTTTGTCTCCTCTACCGGAAAACGAAAACTGAACGGTATCTGGATATGGCACTTGAGATAGTCGATCAATTCGCCGTAGAGGGCCCCGATGGCCCCCTCGCTGGTGATTACCTTCGGAGCGGACTTGCCGGACGAGAATTTTACGAAACGCCCAAGCCCAGATGGGAGAGTTTGCATCCAATTATGGGCATGGCAGAGCTCTACTGGATCACAGGGGAAGATCAGTATCGAACTGCCTTTGAGCAGATCTGGTGGAGTATCGTCAGGTTGGACCGGCACAATAACGGTGGCTTCTCATCCGGAGAGAAGGCGCAAGGAAATCCGTATCATCAAGGGGCAATCGAAACCTGTTGTACGATTGCTTGGATTGCCGCCAGTGTGGAGATGTTGCGCTTGACGGAAAGCTCTGTCGTCGCGGATGAAATCGAGTTATCGACCCTTAACTCGGTTACAGGATTGCATTCCCACACCGGGCGTTGGGTGACTTACAACACGCCGATGGACGGTGTGCGCCGCGCTAGTGCTCATGACATTGTGTTCCAAGCACGGGAGGGTACCCCTGAACTGAACTGCTGTAGTGTCAACGGTCCTCGTGGGTTGGGCATAGTTAGCGACTGGGCGTTGATGCGCTGTAGGGGTGGGTTGATACTTAACTGGTATGGTGCCTCCACCATGAAGGCTCGGTTGTCATCGGGCGTAACTGTCGAGTTGGCGCAGAAAACGGAGTATCCCCGTACAGGGAAGATTGCGATCAATGTCTCGCCCTCACGTCCTGCGCAGTTTGTTTTGAAATTGCGCATCCCCTACTGGTCTTCCAACACAGAAGTCAAACTGAACGGTGAGCGTGTGAAATCGGTGCCGGCGGCGACCTACCTCGTACTGGATAGGGAATGGCAGGTTGGGGATAAGATCGAGCTTGAACTGGACATGTCGCTTCATTACTGGGTCGGTGAGAGAGAGTGTGAGGGAAAGGTTTCCATCTACCGGGGACCCATTTTGTTGACCTATGATCGACGCCTCAACACGATGGACCCCGATGAGATTCCCGCACTCGATGCCACGGCGATGAAAGGGCGGTTGATAAGCAATACAGATAGTTTACCAACTGTTGTGCGTGTGGAGTATACCGCTTCAGACGGATGCAAGTTAAGGCTCTGTGACTTTGGCAGTGCGGGTGAAGGTGGATCTCCATATCGTTCATGGCTGCCGGTAGAGCAGATTGGGGTGACCCATTTTGCGCCGGATAATCCGCTGCGTAGCGGACGACCTTAATAGCGATCGTATGCTAGCATAAACCCCATGAGAATACCTGCCATTTTTCGACGCACATCCCAAATTAAAAAGAATGTGGTCATTTCAGTCCCAACTCCGTAAGCATGCCAAAACTGAACCCAACAAAACCGAAGAAATATCTATGGTGGTGCAGTATTCTTCACATCATCAACGACGGCTACATCTCCAGCTTATCCATCTTACTTCCGTTCATCGCAGTAGATCTGAATCTCACCTACACCCAGTCCGGTCTCCTTAAAACTGCGAGCCACGGGGCAATCAGCGTAACTCAGATCCCCGCCGGGATTTTGGCTGAACGACTCGGAGATATATTGATCCTAGGCATAGGCACGACGTGGTTCAGCCTAAGTTACATGGGGTTGATTCTGGCGTTCAGCTATCCCTTAGCACTGATCCTGATCTTTTCGTCCGGGGTAGGTGGTGGGGTATACCATCCGGTGGGGACTGCTCTCGTTTCAAATGTTTATCCGGCTGAAAAGACGGGACCGGCAATCAGCACATTGAACTTTTTTGGCGATGTTGGAAAGGTGATTTTCCCAGCTTTGGCGGGAATTATGGTCATAAGGATTGGTTGGGGGGCAAGCTGCACGGTGTTAGGAACGATTGGGCTTGCAGCCTCTGTTCTGTATCTCTTCTTCTTTCGGGTGGACATCGGTATAAAAAGGAATCTCCCCGCACCGAAGATAGAAGTACAGAAAGATAGTCGTGCAAGGTGGCGGACATTTCAAGGTTGGGGCATAGCACAGCCGACCCAGTTTACGGTCTACTCCATCCTCGGACTTTTGGATAACGGTATTCGAGCTGCTGTTACGACGTTTCTGGCATTTTTGATCAAAATCCGCGTTGAATCGGGTGCTGTGGGCGGGTTGATGTCCTTGACGTTTTTCGGCGGTGCGTTGGGGAAACTACTGTGTGGGCTGCCAATTCAGAAATTGGGCGTCAAAAAGATCATTCTGCTGACGGAGTTACTGATGATACTTGGCTGTTTTGCGCTGCCTTCAGTACCGTCAGGATGGATTCTTGTGCTGTTTCTGCCGTTGTTTGGATTTATGTTAAATGGCACCTCCTCTGTAATCTATGTGGGAACTGCGCCAACGCTCAATCCGGAATTCCGTAGCCGAGGTTATGCGCTGCACTATACCCTAAGTTTTATCGCTTCTGCGGCTGCGCCATACCTTGCGGGCTTTGTCGGCGACATTTATGATCTGAAAGCCATCTTTTATGCAAACGGTGCAGTGATGCTATTTGCGCTGCCGTTAGTCATGTTTTTGAAAGACGGGTTGCATTCTAGCAAAGAGCCCCACTAACGGAAGCGCAACGAAAACAGGTCTGCATCCTTCATTACAAAACGCAGACGAATTGGTGTCCCAGCCAATTTACTGACATCGCCACCTCCCTCCCAACAAACGATTCGCTCCAATTCGTCACCAATAATCTCTGGACATTCGTCAAGGGTATAACCCGCAACAGGTACTCCACTCGCTTCCTGAACTTCGATGCGGAGACTGCCAGCTGCACTAGTGGCATAATTAATCTCCAATTCCTTCCCAGAAAACGTAAACGGCTTGGTTACCATTTCGCCGGCTGTGTAAGGCGCGTTCACCGAAGCAAAACCGTCAATTCGGAGCGTCATACGGTCAAGGTGTGCCGTTTGTTGGTCGTAATCTCTCTGGACATACAGAGACATCTCGCTCCTCCCCGTCTGTACAACCCCAAGCACGGGATAGTTTGTCCGCGATGTCCAGTTGTTGTAACCGATTCCCGGACGGATGAAACTCTCCTTGAACGTGAAGTCGTAGTGCGTTGTGCCCGCCCGCGTGGTCAGCAGGACTCCATCCGAGATATCTATTCCGCCGCCACTGACTGGATCCGGGCAGACCGCTGCTGACTGTGCTTCTGTCAACGCGGATCTATTGAAGTAGATGCGACCGGGGAGTGAGATGTAGATGTGAGGGGCACGAAAGTAGGGGTGTGTCTGATTGGTGTATAAATGCTGCGAGGGGGTTGTGCTGCCGGTATCGCTGAAGGTCATTGGGATCTGTTCCATCCAGTTGAGGAAATCTGTTGATGTTGCCCGTGCTGTCGACCGAATACGAGCATCGCTGATCATGTGACGGGCGTAGAGGACATAGCAGCCCTCAACCTCCGACCAGAACATTGCGTTCTGAGAATCGAAGTTGTTTTCCAAAGCTACCGGGACAATGGGCTCCTCGCGCAACTTCGTCCAGCGGATACCGTCGGCGGACGTATAACCCACTAGACTGCTAGGTTGCTGCTGATCGCGGGCGTTCGCTTTATATCGCTCGGCTTCGGGAACGCCCGGCCGTGTGTCGACAAACGCGCAGAACTGACCGTTGTGTCGCAGAATCGCGTTGTTCTTTGTTGACCCATTGAGCTCAACGAGTCCGAGGTCCGGTTTTGTCCAGTGGATGCCATCCCCGCTTTCCGCATAGCAGGTCGGGTGTGGTCTCTTGCCCATGAGGCTTCCCCGGTAGTACATGCGATATATATCTTCGTCCTTGAGAACCGTTGTGTAAAAAGCTAGACGGTCCTCCCACGGTTGATCGTACTGGATAGCAACCCCCGCCGGCTGTGGATGATGCAGCTTGAGACTTGTCCTATCAAGTTTGTCAATGAGATAGCGGTCAACGAACAATTCGCGTTGTGAACCGATGTCGCAGACTTCTTCAATTTGAGGCATTGGATCTGGCTCCTTTCATCTCAATTGGGTGATCCTTATCAATCGGAGAAAGGTTACTACAACCAATCCAAAAACACAAACGAAAAATACTAGAAAATAGGGGCATTTAATTCTCCCATATTATTGCCCCGATAGATCCCCGATAAATCGTCCGATAAATCGAGACCAGGGGGACAGGCGGGATTCAAAGCAATCTGAATCACGGATAAACACAGATTGACGGATTACACGGATAAAAGACGCCCTTGATAACTGGCATAAGCAGGCACAATGAATGTGCAACTACAAACAGCGGGGCAAGATGCCCCGCCTACAGGGTGGGGCAAGTCCGAGAGGATCCCGTGACCGGGGATGCCCCGCCCCGATAAATCGGGATGCAAGCACCTACCGGGTGGTGATAGAACGTGCTACTACGAACGGCGGGGTATCAGTCAAAACGGAAAACTAAATGATCCTAACTAGAGAAAAGATCTATTTGACGCGCAACCGAAGATCTGCTAAACTTTTCGCTGTCGGACACTTTTCTGAAAGTTTTTCAGACACTCAGAAATATCTGTTGGAATCCAGTGCACTGAATCCCCGTTGACTAAAATAAGAGTCTCCCACACAAAAACATTACGAGTTCAGACAACCCCGATAAGATTGGTCCCGACGTTCTTGGATCGATTCGATCCAAAGAACGACGAGGATCTTCGACGGGTCGGGAGATTCAAAGCAACTTGAAAGCTCCAGCAATTTCAACGTTTTGGCAAACCTTCCAGTCCAATACCATAATAGCTATAAATATCGCTTTTCAACTTGAGGTGGCTCCGGGGATGCATACTATTACAAAACTTGTTCTCATCTTTTATATCTGCCTACCCTGTGGCGTTATTCATGCGGGGACGAAGAACGTGCAGCGTCTGTCCCGATTTATCGGGGTCAGCCTTGCGGATCCCCAAAACGGAACTGTGCGTACTAATCCACCAAAAGTTGAAGACTCCCTATCAGAGCATGGAGGCAACAAAACCGATGCCGAAGAAGCAGTTACACCAGTTGCCTCTGTGGGGGATCCCCCACAGTATCATTCGACCTCCGAACAACAGATTAGTTATAACGATGTTTATGGGCTTGAACTGACGTTGCCCTTCGCGGGGAATGTGAAACTGAACGCAACAGCGAAGGACGAAATCACCGTCAAGCTTGAAAAACATGGGACAGGTGCGAATGAAGGAGTTGTCCAAACCTACCTCGACACAGTGCAACTGGAAATTTCCACGAAGGAGGATGATATCCTGCTGCTGACTCCACGCATTCCAGCATCTTCCGATTCAGATGTCCAACTGACTCGTCTAGACTGCTTTATCGAAGCGCCCCCCGATCTATTACTCAAAATCAAGACGGAATCTGGAGATATTCGCATACATGGCATCCGTGGCAATATGGCTTTGACAACGACTGTCGGCAATGTCCATCTTGACGAAGTGATGGGAGCATATCAGGTCAGCACTCAAGAAGGGCGAATCTACGGAAAGATTCTCCTGACCGGTGGTACCAACACATTTGAGGCGCAAGCTGGTTCGATCGATCTTGTGGTTTTGGATGAGATTGCAGCAAAGATGATCCTCAAGACGTACGACGGAGCAATTTCGTTGCGCTTGCCAGAAAGTTACCCGGCGGATCTTGAGATACAGATCGAAAGCGAAGACCCACGCGCGATTACCATTGACCTGCCAGTGGAACTTGAGACCGCCTATGTGGGGGATGTTATCCAAGGCTGGATTAACGGCGGCGGTCCCTTGATTCAAATGAGCGCAAGCCAAGGAATCACCATTCTACCTGCTCAATCTGTTTCCACTGAATCCGAAACAGACGATAGTGCGGTAGAAGTCGATGATCCTTACGCCGAGGACGATCTGACCCCACCACCGACGGTTAACGTCCCCCGCGCCTCCGTACAGCCGGTAATCGATGGCAACCTATTCGAGAAAGCTTGGGCAAAATCGGTGCCGCTTTCCCCCTTCTATCAGGTAGATGCGATTACGCCACCAAACGAACCGACGCAGGGATTTCTCCTGTGGGATGAGCAATATCTCTATATTGGTGCCAGAATATATGATTCGCAGATGAAGCGGGTTCAAATTACACAGACCAATCCAGATTCAGCGGTTTGGCTTGATGACACATTAGAAATTATAGTAGATCCGAATCCGGCAACCCCGACTTATCACCACCTCGTTATCAACCCAATTGGTACGGTTTTCGATCAGCACATTGAGGCAAATTATCCGCTGGATTCCGACTTTGAAACCGCTTATAAAAGGATAGCAAAGCCTGATTGGGATTCTCGCGCTCAAGTTAAGACGCAGATTACTCCGACTTTTTGGAGTGTAGAAGTTGCGCTGCCTCGTGATGCACTTGAACCTTCTTTACTCAAAAACTGGCGGTTTAACCTACATCGCAAAATACAGGGATATCCCACCGAATCCTCGTCGAGACCGACCGAGTACAGCTATTGGTCACCTACTTATGACGAAATTCAACCTTGGTGGCCCCATTGGTCTGATCGGATGGGTGTCATACGTTTGGCAGAGAAGGAAAATTCCGAGTCCGCACAGGGTTTTGAATTTGTAGAACAGTTTTCGCTCGCTGCCATCGAGGTTGAGGGTAACAGCGACATCCCGACATCAGAACTCCTTGAGAAAATCCCCTTCCAGCCGGGGGACATCATTTCCGTTGACGAACTGTCGTGGCTCAACCGTGAATTTGAAGCACTCGATTGGTTTAGCAATGTGCGCGTAGAGACAAGCGACGCCATCGGAGAGGAGGTGGTCGAGGAAGGCGACGAGCCACCGCCAAGCCCCATCTTTAAGGTGAATCTGCGTATCCATGTGACCGAAGCCCCAACGGGTGTTGTGGAACACCTTAATATACACCGAAACAGATATTTCATATCTCCATTCCTGCGCGCAGCATTCGGGTTGAAGCAAGAACGTACTTCAATCGAGGAGATGAACACCAAATGTCAACTGATTGAAAACCTTTATAGGCATCACGGTTACGACCTTGTGCAAATCACCCACCAATTTTCCGGTACGCATCTGTTGATTGATATCGACGAGGGGCATTTGGACGACATCCGTTTTTCTGGAAACCGTCGAATTAAGCTTACGGAGTTGACCGATGCGCTCGGTTTCAAGCAGGGGGACGCTTATAGCAAACAGATTGGCACAGCGCGTCTCAACCAGATGCGTACAACGCTCGATAAAAATAACCTCTACTTCAAGAGGATCAAAAACTGGGAGGTAAAACAGGAAGGGGATCGGAACGTGCTTGCCATTGAGGTTGAGGAGCGATCACGTATCAAGGTGAATTGGCGACCAATCTTCGACTTTAACCGTGTACACGGCTTAATTTTGGGTGGAGGTACGGGGGTTTCCACACGAGAGGCAGACGCGCAAATCTATGGAGAGGTCAGTAACGGACTGTCAAGCAAAATTTGGAATTATCAGTTGGAGGCTGAAAAGACTTGGTTCGATCGTCACGCTCTGACTATCGGCGGACGCGTGTACCAGCAGACAGATGCCAATCGCTATGCTGGATGGTCCGAAGGTGGCGAATTCCTTGGTGCCTTCTTCCTTGGGTCCACCTCCTTGGATTACTATCAGCGCAAGGGGTATCGTACTCAAGTAAGGGGTGAGTTAACGCAATCGATGAACATCACACTGGAATTTACTGATGAGGATCACGAAATCTTATTTAAGTCAACCGACTGGAGTTTGTTTAGTCAAAACGTCCCAAAGCGGAGTAACCTGCGAATTGACGAGGGTAATTTGCGTAGCGTAACTGTGGGTTATAATTTTAATAGCTTGAAGGCTCCAGCCCCGATCCGATCGGGATCCTCGCTTCGCGGGACACGTCAAATGCAGAATGATTACCGTACCAAGCACGGTTGGCGGGGGAATTTTTCCGTCGAATATGCGGATGAAAGGTTCAACAGCGACTTCAATTTTAATCTTTATCACTTTACGATTGCGCGCTATAACCAATTGCTAAGTAACCACAATCTGGATTTTCGTCTGGAAGGTGCATTCTCTGATAGGCCACTTCCCAGACAACGCCTACTCTATCTAGGCGGTGTCGGCACCTTGCACGGTTACGATTTCAAAGAGTTCGTCGGGGATAATACACTCCTTTTTAATGTCGAATACCGGGTTCATTTTGGGAAAATCAGATATATAGATGAAAGTGAGGGACCTCTAGGTGTAGTGACGGGTTTCTTGGATACAGGATACGCTTGGTTTAATGATGAAAACCTCAGGTTCAATCGTTTCAACACATCGGTTGGTGTTGGAGTGTCTCTCTTCCTCGGCGATCCCTCCCGTGTCCTTGGGTTTGAAATTGCACGTGCGTTGCGAAAGGAACGTAACTTTATCCCCATCTTACTTCTGTCGCAAAGATTTTGAAAAACTATCAGCGTTGGAACTAGTACTCGGTCAGATAAGTTTTGCAATTATTATATATGTTATCGTTTGCTTTCAATCAATACACACAACCATAATTTGCCTGACAGTGTACTAGGTTCTGTCGATATTTAATCGTAACCAAAATAACCACAGCAACGAAACTCAAAAATCCAAAATAGCGAGTGGACAACTTACCAAACCGACAGGAGATACATCAATACTGTTAGTTCTCCTGCCTAACCTCTACCAGCACTGATACATTAAATACATCAATATTGGCGCGGGAAGAATCTTTGGCATCCTGACGGAGTCGGGCGGTTAGTAGATACATACCGGAAGATGGAAAGATTAATTCACACTCACCCTTGGCGTTGGTAACTGTTGCCAGCGGTGTGTCATATCCGCTGTCCATCTCCGAATAAGCTTGGACCTGTTGGCCCGGAACTAATTGACCTCTCGACAGAACGCGAACTACAAATGGCTTTCCCACAAAAATCTTGTTTGGATGTGTTACTGGCGCGATTTCTAAAAATGCGCCGGTAGCTTCCAGAACACGTTTCGTATATTTCTTCACCGTCACGAAAGTGGTGGTCTGAGACCATCGATGTGCCGACTGGAGAATCTTTTTGCCGGGGAGCTGGTCTTTCGATTTGCCAACCCACCTTTTCTTGCCATCTACCTCAAATTCCGTCACATATTGGACTGGATGATCTGTTTCGATTCGATAGGTGCCCGGCTCTCGCAATTCTATCTCCCCGACAGTCCTCGTCTGACCAACAAAAATAGATGATGGTCGTCCCATACGCCATCCTTCCGGATGGATAATCCATAAAGGGCTTCCTAACCCATGTCCAGGGACAAACCGTTGATCGCCCGATGTGTGCTCTATACCCAACCAAGGGGATTCATCGTTTGTATAGAAAAAGTTGGGCAATATCCACTGCTGCTGATGCCCAAAGACCGGTGCAATCACCGCAGTAAAAAAAGCTACAACAAGAATACAGGTTGCCACATATTTTGACATGGTGTCCTCCTATGTAATCCATTCTTCTACGTAAAGTTGAGAATCGCGTTATCTCATAACAATATAACAATAGAACTTACGTACTTCAGTAGGGAATTGGAAGTCCTTCCTATCAAACTAGCCGTAGGTGCTTACATCTCAATTTATCGGGGCGGGGCATCCCCGGTCACGTCCCGATAAATCGAGAATTCCGCTTCGCGGAAGGTTCCTCCCGGACTTGCCCCGCAATAATTTGTCAGGAATCGGAATTCTCTCCTACTGCGTAAGTCCTAACAATATAAATGTTCGTACATCTAACCTCAACCATTTTTCCAGAGAGTTATGACGTATTATGTCCAGACTCCTTAAATTTGGCTGATATTTTGAGGTTATTGGTGGTTTGATGAAACATTGCAGACAACAGACCTTCAAACCATCGCTCTCTTGCATATTGACGCCGATTGGTATGCGTCCGTCAGGATAGTTTTAGAAACCTTATACGATAAAGTGGTTGAAGGCGGGTTTGTTGTATTGGATGATTATTGGAGATGGCCCGGCTGCCGCGAGGCTGTGACAGATTATCTCAAAGAACATCAGATTCAAGAGGTAGTATTGTAACAGGCGGACCTACACGGTGTTTATTTTCAAAAACTGTCCCGATGCAAGGGCGAGACAACCGATAATTGATGCTATTGGTTGACCTATTTGAGCTGTCCCCACATTGTGAACTTTTTGCCTGCGGGAGCAACCGAAAAAGGAGAGTTAAACCATGCAGGACCAACGTCATGATTGGGATTATTGGTCAGGTTTTGAAGATTGCCCCCATTGATGTTCATCACGTAGATTTCAGCGTTCCCACCCCTATAGGAATGGAAGGCAATCCGTTTACTGTCAGGGGACCATGAGGGAGACTTATCATTCTTGCGATTTTCAGTCAGTCTCTGTTCATTCCCCCCATCGGCGTCTATCACGTAGATTTCAAAGTTTTGAAAGTCACCCTTCCTATCAGACGCAAAGGCAATTCGTTTACCGTCAGGGGACCATACGGGCTCCCAGTCACTAAAGAGATTTTCAGTCAGTCTTTGTTCATTCCCCCCATCGGCGTCCATCACGTAGATTTCCTCAGTGATTGCAAACTTGTTTTCAAAGTGACCCTCCCTACTGGCACTGAAGACTATGCGTTTACCGTCAGGAGCCCATGAGGGATACCTGTCATCATCACCAGCGGTATTGTTAGTGAGTCTCTGTAGATTCCCCCCATCGGTGTCTATCACATAGATTTCGATGTTAAAGAGCCCCTCTCTATCAGACTCGAAGGCAATCCGTTTACCGTCGGGGGACCATGAGGGAGACCCGTCATTATTGGGATGTTCGGTAAGTCTTTGCTGATTCCCCCCATCGGCGTCCATCACGTAGATTTTACGGTTCCCCTCCCTATTCGACATGAAGGCAATCCGTTTACCGTCCGGAGACCATACGGGATGCGCGTCGATATCGCCATTATTGGTGAGTCTTTGCTGATTCTCCCCATTGGCGTCCATCACGTAGATTTCAGAGTTTCCATCCCTATGAGACATGAAGACAATCTGTGCCTGTGTGTCAACGCATACCATCAGCGGTGTCAGACCCAAGACTATAACGCTAGCTAAAATCAAATGTACGAGATTGTATCTCCGTTGCATCTCTTATTCCCCCTCTGTTTTCAAAGCGGTTTATTATTCTTTGGTGTTGATATAAAGTGGTAGCACTCCACTAAAGTGTGGAGTAACGACTTGACAAGAAGGGGATCCACTGACTATCTTAATGTATCCCAACAATAAGGAGTCAGCACATGGATCCCCAACAGATATTCTGTCACAATCCCGACTGCCCGGCAAGCGGAAAAGTTGGCTGTGGGAATATAGGTGTTCATAGTCGGAAGCAACAGCGTTACATCTGTCATGAGTGCAAGACGACATTTACTCAGAGCAAAGGGACACCGTTCTACCGTCTTCGGTATTCGGTTGAGGTTGTCAGCCAGGTCATCACGCTCTTGGCTTATGGGTGTCCGCTTCAGGCGATTGTCGCTGCGTTTGGCATAGATGAACGCACCGTAGGTAGTTGGCAGCAGCGCGCCGGTGAACACTGCCAACAAGTTCATCAGCATCTGGTACAGCAGCCGCGTGACCTGGGTCAGGTACAGGCTGATGAGATACGGGTCAAATACCAAGGTGGCATTGGCTGGCTGGCGATGGCAATGGCTGTTCCCACTCGCTTGTGGCTCGCTGGCGTCGTTAGTGCCTGCCGAGATGGTGCATTGATTCGGCGTCTCATCCAACAGGTGCGTCAGTGTGCGTTGTATCGTCCGTTGTTGCTGTGTGTCGATGGTTTGGCTACCTATGTTTCGACGATTAAGCAGGTCTTTCGCACCCCCATCTTCACAGGCAAGCGGGGACGTCCTCGACTGCGCATTTGGCACCATCTGTGCATCGTGCAGGTCATCAAGCAGCATTCCCAAAAGCAACCCAGGCGAGTGATGGGGGTAGGGCAATCGCATCTGATTATTTGGGAGTTGTAACCCGCTTTGCACACATGATTTGACGCCCGGCTGCACCGAATCCGTTCATTGGTACATGAATTCGCTCGTTCTTCGGAGGTAAATCGACTCAATTGTTGGGCAAATCATACAAAACAAAGGACTGCCTACGCTATAACCGTTTCAATAGCTTTCACGTGCGATTGCCCTCGTGATGGGGGTCATCAGACGCATCGTTTGGGGTACATCGCAACGGGTAAAGACCTTGATAAAACAGACACAACCCACCACGACTGCATATATGAGCTACATCGAACGGCTTAATGGGACATTTCGCGCGCGCCTTGCGGTTCTGGTACGTCGGGGACGTGGATTGGCACGCCAACTCCAAACGCTTGAGCGTGCGATGTATCTGATGGGGTGTGTCTACAACTTTTGCACATCCCATCAGAGTCTCCGGCTGGTGTTGTATCTGCCGAACAATCGGCGGCGATGGGTACAAAGAACGCCGGCGATGGCGGCTGGCATCACTGAACAGGTCTGGACGGTGGAACAGTTGCTCTGTTATCGCGTTCCCCCTCCGCCGTGGCAGCCGCCTCGACGACGGGGAAGACCTGCTGCGAAAATCAAGACACTTAATTCACCGTTATCTTTTATGACCACACTTAACTGCGGAGCTACCATATAAAGTATATCGACGAAATAATATTGACATGCTGTAATGACAGTCGAAATCGCCGGAAAATTCGCTTAACCTTCTTCGTCTCACCGTGACACCACCCTTGGAAATGTCTCCCTTGCCTGTTTTCCGTCTTTGTTGCTTGGTGGTGGCAGCCCACAAAACGAATCAAAGAGCCATAAATTCCTGACTTTGCTGGAGATTTCATCGTCTCGGTCCGCTACCCCCATAATGGCAGCAGATTCACCATTTCACACCCCGCACTCGCCTATATCTCCGGGCAAATTCAGCCTGTTTACCTTTTGTGTCAAGTGATGGAGGTTTATCAGCCGCTTCACCGATACCTTCGTATATCTGGGGATTAGCTGCAGGATGAGTGCAGCGAGTCTGAAAGACTTTTTTTGGGGGTTGCGGACGAGAAACCATAGAATATCGAGCAACCCCTTTCCTGAGAACAAGATTTGACCTGTAAAAAAATCTGTAGATAGGAGTTTAATCAGATTCATCGTGGGTTTTTAGGTTCTGTTGACATTTGAGCAATTAATTGATCTCTGCTCTGAGAATCTTCGATGGGCAGGCGCAAGACCTGCCGTTATATTGGGTGGGTTTTTTGTAGGGGCAACCCTCGTGGTTGCCCTATTGTAGGTCGATCTTCCAAAATCGACAGTGCGGTGTCGAGATATGAATCTCGACCTACACAAACGCAGGAGACCGACAATTACCCCGGTGGTTTAGGACATAAGGAACGGAGATCTCCGTTCCCTACGAATGACTCGGTTCTGTGTCCCGGTAGGGATTTTCGTAAGGAACAACGATCGTTGTTCCCTACCAACGATTGTGTTTTTTTTATATATCGTCCCGCTGGCTATGGGTCGAGCAAGATGCCCGACCTACGGATCATTGCACATTTGCAAAGAAGGCTTGGATATGTCTCTCCAAGTTGCTTTGAACTCTCGGCGGAGTCGGAGCCGAGCGGTTCTGACAACTGGCAGCTTGGGCGATTTTAACTACCCATTCAACCTATTGTGGTATCCTATAAATCCAGACATAGTCAATGCCATTGAGGGTTATTACGTGTTCCAGTTCTCCGTTGAGCGTTCCCGTTTGCGGGACCCATCCCGCTTGAGATTCGCGGAGATGGACCACCTCATAATCTGGGACGACCGCTTCACCTGCATCAGACCAGGGGGGCTGCCCTACAAAATAGGGAATAAAGAATTGGGCACTTTGCGGAAAGGTTTGAACCCGTAGCTCCTGTGCATTTGGTTTCGCATTTAGGTGTTTTGCTGCGAGATCGTACCCCGCGCCTGCACCAACCGTGATAATTTTTCTGATATCAGTGAGTTTGAAGCAGAGGTTGTAGTAGGTGCCGTAGTAGGGGTGAAGTCGTAGGACCGGCACGATTTGGATCAGGAAAAGACAGAGGAAGGTCACGATAGAAAAGGTAAGTTTTTGGGATTTCGCTCCGGTTCCAAAGCGGGAATCAATATAGGAGTAGCCCCATTTAAGAAACTCAAAGAAACCGATAGCGGCAAGTATCTCCAGAATTGGGAAAGCGGGTAGCAGATATCGACTAAACTTTTTGCTTGTCAGCGAGAGACAGAGGGTGAACAGTAAGACAACCGCCACCAGTCCGAGTGCTATCCGAAACTGTCGTGCATCCCCTTCCTGTCCGTTCTGCCTGTCCCGATCTTGTCGGGGAGACCAAGGATGGCGTTTCCTCCACAGAAAGAGACATCCGGCGAATGCTAAGGGAAGCGTTAACGGCGTGGTATTTATACAGAGCACCAACGGGTAGAAGAGCCAGCCGGGGTCGTATAACACTTGTCCCAAGAAGAAGTGTTCGACGTCATGCGGTGTGGTAATCGCCCACGCAACGCCATCGAACACCCTCCATACGGTTCTGACCATATAGCCGGATACCACACCTACCACTACCACCGATGCCAAATATAGGGTGAGTCGTTGATGTGCCCCTTTCTGTAACTCCCTGCCCGCAAACAGCGTGACCGCTAAAAGACACACCGCAAACATCAAAAAGGTGGGGTTCCAAAAGAGGGGCCACAGCGTGAAAACGGTGAGTAGCGCGCAACTCAGGAAACAGAGCCCCGCTCCAAACCCCCGGAGAAAAAACTGCCGCCACGTCTCCTCACGATTCCGAAACAGGGCGAAGCAGATAGGCACCCACAAGAGCAGAATAAGGGAGTTGCTTTTGGCAAGACAGGCTAAACCATAAGCAATTCCAGAACCGATTAGGTAACGGCGTTTTTGGGGTATTTGACAATAGAGCAGGAGGGATAGGACTGTTAACAGGACAAAAGTCGCCGCCAACGCATCGGTGTGGACGCGACGGGATTGGGCTAAAAAGAGTGGAGAGAAGGATAGAAACGCCGCACCGATGACCGCAACCCAACGTCCAAACAACCGATATAGCAGCACCGCTGCTACACCAACCCCGATTAGCAGCACGACGCCGATGAACCATCGGGCTAACGCTAAACCTTGAACACTTATATGTGGTTCGGTAAAAAAGGTGCGTAGGGCAGCAACCCACATCGTTATGACACCGGGATGGAAAGTGACGAGGGTTTCTGAAAAGGCACCCATCTCGACTGCGGCCATAAACACTGTACTATGGGTCAGCCACCCACCTTCATCAGAGGTCCAGTGGTCACCCAAGGAGAACAATCGGGACATACTTACAACTACAAATAAGCACACACCAAAAAAGAGTGAGGAAGTTTTCGGAGAGAGTGGTTTCATTGGGAATAGGATTGTGTAACAGCAGGGGCTAGATTGGGTTGTTTTTCTCGTTCAAGGGTTTGTTATGTCTGCTTTGCCAATATCTGTTTCATGCCTATCCCGAAAGGCTATTAGCGCGAGAACGCCATCAATCGTTTGAGGGCTATTTTTCGTTAGCCTTTTGTTTATTCTATTCTCTTTAGGACTTACGCAGTTGAACGCTCAATGCGTCCGTTCCGCCCCCTCTAACTCCCCCGCGAGCAGGGGAGAACCAGTTGTAGTTCGGCGATAAATCGGGATTAAGAATCGGGCAACTACAGCAGAGACTCCATAAGGTGTCCGTAGGGAACGACAATCGTTGTTCCCTACTGAAATGTGTAAGTCCCTACGGTTTTCAAATGTTGCCCTCCTTCGGAGTGATAGGGGGACAACGCAATCACTTCCTCACAGGGAGGAATGCTCATCTAAGGTCATTTGTAAATAGGCTGGCGCGTATTCCGCTTAGAACCAAACAGCTAGTGAAGTAGGTAGGTCGTTATGCTAAAAGCTCGTGACGAGACTTTTAGCATAACGAAGATGCCTGAGTTTAATGTGACTGAAATGTGCATTGCCAAATTCCACCTGGATGATGGTGGAAAGTTTTCCATTCCTGCTCACAGGGGTCATAGCAAACGTAGTGATCACCCGGGTGCGTGTAGTTGTGTGCCTCTGCGTCATAGGTAAAACATGTAATCATTGACACAGCCAACAGGCTTAGTGCAAAAATGAAAACCATTCCGAGGGTCAATGCTTTTCTTAACATTGTGGGTAACTCCTTTCGGATTTGCAGAAGCAATTAACTTCTGCTGTTAGAGATAGAACCTTCTAAATCTTCCAATTTCGGGGCAGGCATGAACAAATTTTACAGTTCACAGATTCATCTGTCCCGTCACGATTATAAGATACCAGCCAACGAATAAAAATTCCAGTCGATTTTGGGGCGTACCGACATAATATGTCTATACGCCTTGAAATTAATTGCAGATTGAATGGAAATAGCTTATCAACCTTGAATTGATAGGTTCAAACCCAGATTTTTGATTGGGGTGAAGGTAACTTCTTTATCCATAAATGGCGGATCAATAACGTTCAACGGTGAGTTGGCTCATGTTTTGAACCAGATCGATTATGTCGGTGAGGTTATCGTCGAATTGGATTTCTAACGGCGAGAATGTATATTGAAGGTG
The DNA here is from genome assembly GCA_965247655.1 of Candidatus Poribacteria bacterium. Lineage (GTDB taxonomy): Bacteria > Poribacteria > WGA-4E > WGA-4E > PCPOR2b > PCPOR2b. Next base: position 5,578,780 of record OZ252032.1, read on the forward strand.
AGGTGCCAACAGGATTATCGCAAAATCTTCCTGTAGGAGAGACAGCACCCGTCGCCCAATCCTCCGCCTTGTCGCTAGGTTCCCTGTTTGGTTGAGTTGAGAGAGCATCTCATCAACTTGGGGAAATGTTTACCAAATTAGCAACAGCAAAATGTCAACGCGCTCTAATCTCTCTTTAGGAGAGATGTCATGGACTAGAAGCACAAGGCTCACGGCTTCGGGAGTTTCACCGCCTTAATGCGACTGTTGTAGTGATCACAAATCAGCAGTATATCTTCCCTGTAGAAACAGAGCCCGTGTGGTTCGTTCAGACTGGCTTCGGTGGCGGCGCCTCCATCCCCTGCGTCGCCCGGCGTATCGCTACCGGCAACCGTTTGAATCGTTCCATCAGCGGCGACCCGGCGCACCCGGTTGTTGCGCGAGTCGGAGAAGTACACGTTCCCGTCACCGGTGACCGCCAATCCCAGCGGTTTATGAAGCCGTGCTTCAAGGGCAGGCGTGCCATCGGGTGAAAATCCTGCCGTACCACAACCTGCGATGGTTGTGATAATCCCTTCGGTGTCCACCTTGCGCACGACATGGTGGGTGAGGTCGGAGAAATAGAGATTTCCCTTTGCATCAAACCTAAGTGCCGATGGGCTGCCGATTCGCGCCTCTGTCGCGGGACCTCCGTCCCCGGTGTGGCCTTGGATGCCAACCCCCGCTACCGTGCTGATGCGCCCTGTATCATTGTCAACCCTGCGAATCCGACCGGCAGCATTCCCCAGATAGATGTCTCCATCGGGTCCATGTGTAACCGACCAAACGACCGTCAGTCCAGCTCCTGAAGCCGGTCCACCATCTCCCCGATCTGCGCTTTCGCCTGTTCCTGCCACAGTATGGATCACGCCATGCTTATCCACCCGCCGTACCCGCCCATTCAGCGTATCGGCTATTACAATACGGCCGCTTCTATCCACCGATACGTCGTAGGGATTCAAAAAATATGCCTCAGTCGCAGGACCGTTGTCACCGCCGTAGGCTCTGCCGCCGCTACCGGCAACAGTTCGGATAATTCCGGTAGCCGGATCAATTGCTCGTATCCGATCACTCTGCATATCGGCAAAGTAGATATGTCCGTCCGGTCCCGCACAGATCCCCCTTGGACAGGAGAGAAACGCCTCAGTAGATGGATCGCCATCACGGATGCTGTCGCCCCCCAAAACAGTCGTTACGACGCCGGTCTGTGGGTCAATCCGGCGTAAACGCCCCGAAGAATCGCTGTAGAAAACAGTGCCGTTGGGATCAGCCCAGATGCCGGACTCAATGGGATTGCATTTCGTTTCGGGGCCGGGTACGTCCTCCTTCCCCCAGCCGGGGATGCCCGTACCAGCGAGCGTCGTCACAATACCGGTTTGCGCGTCCACCTTACGCACCCTGAAGCCACCTACTTCGCCGACATACAGGTTGTCGTGGCAATCAATGAAAATGGCGTCCGGTGTATGTGTGCTTGCTTCAACTGCGGGACCGCCATCGCCATTGGACGCCGCTTGACCTGTGCCGAGAACGGTTGTAATTGTTCCAGTCCGCATATTAATCTTGCGAATCCGGTTGTTGCCATTATCGCAGACGTAGAGATCTCCCTTGGAGTCGAATGCCAAGTGTTCAGGGAATCCGAACGCTGCCGCCGATGCCGGCCCACCATCACCATGAAATCCGGCGAAGGTGTAGTTGGCACCGGTGTAAGGTCGGCTCGTTCCCTGCTCTGATGGATAGTGACGGGTATTCTGACCTGCGAAGGTCTGGATGATACCAGTCTTTGCATCGACTCGTCGCACATTGCTATCCCATTTGCCACACACGAAGATATTTCCTTCGGTGTCAACCGCCACGCCGGTTGTCGTGTCAAACTCAGCACCCAGCGCGGGTCCCCCATCTCCGCCCCGTCCCATCGCTCCCGAACCGACTACGCGGGTAATGATGCCGGTCTTATAGTCAATACGACGGACTGTATTGGCACCTTCGTCGGGACCTCTCGCGCCTAGTTCAGAAAAGAAAAGGTTACCTTCTTTGTCGAGGCAAAAGTCGTGTGGCGTGTACACACGGGCATCGGTGGCGGGACCTCCATCTCCAGAAACCCCCGGCACACCGTCCCCGGCAAAGGTATGCAAGATACCGTCTTGGTCAATGCGCCAGATACGGTGGGCTCGGATGTCCGCAACAATCAGATCGCCGTCGGGACGGCGCACCACGCCCATGGTCCAACCGACATCTGCGTCCTTAGCAGGTATGCCGTCGCGGTAGCCGACCCCTGCAACAGTGACGATGGTATTGGGTTTCAGTGCCTCGAAAAGTTTGAGTTGATTCAATTTTGCTATCTCCTCATCTGCTGAGCATGGATTGGCGTCCTGCATTGTGTTCTATTTATCAAGGAGGTTGAGCAGTTTTCTCGATTTGGTACGCATTAATCCAATGCTATACACCTGTCGCCCCGCTGGGGCTTTAGGTGGTAAGTTGGGTTACCTATCCAAAAAGTAGAAATGATTGGTAGGTCCGTGTCCGCCCCCGATGTCGAGGGAATAGCGGATAGCGTTTGTGATGTAGTCCTTGGCGGATTGAATGGCACTTACGAGGTCTTTTCCAAGCCCAAGGTGTGTGGCGATTGCCGCCGAATAAGTACAGCCCGTGCCATGCGTGTTTTTCGTTTCAATCCGCTCCGCTTCAAAGAGGGTAAAAGCCCCATCCGCGTACAGAACATCGGTTGATTTTTCCCCCGACAGATGCCCTCCTTTGACCAACACACTTTGACATCCATATCCCTGAATAACTTTTCCCGCTGCCTTCGCATCATCAATTGTTTGAATCTCACATTCGGCAAGCAGTTCGGCTTCATCAACATTGGGCATGACAACCGTTGCAAGCGGCAGTAACTCCATTTTCAAACACTCAACGGCATCTGGTTTGAGCAAGGGGTACTTACTTTTGGAAAGCGTCACGGGATCGATCACGACATTACTTGGCGAATATTCGCGCAGTTTCTCTGCAACAGCCCCCACAATCTCGGCTGAAGATAGCATTCCTGTCTTGACTGCTGCGACATCAAAGTCTGAGAAGATTGCGTTGATTTGTGCATCAATGAGATCTATTGGTAGGTCGAAGGCGCAGGTCACTTCGCGCGTGTTCTGCGCCGTAACTGACGTGATGACGGACAACCCATAACCGCCGTTGGCATGGATGGATTTGAGGTCGGCTTGAATCCCTGCGCCGCCCCCTGAATCTGAGCCAGCAATTGTCAAGATCTGTTTCATATCCAGAGCCTCCCGTTGTTATTCCAATAGCTGCCGCAGATACACCTTCGCCTGCTGTGCACCGTTCTCCGGTGACATCACCCCGGACATCACCGCAGCCCCATAAGCACCGGCATCGAGGCATTCCGAAACCCGTTCAGGCGTTATTCCACCCAACGCAAAGACTGGTATGTTGACTCCCTCTGTGACCTTCCACAGCCCATCCAAGCCGACAACGGGACCGTAGTCCGGCTTACTGAGGGTCGGGTAGATTGGGCTATAGGTGATAAAATCCGCGCCCTCGGTTTCCCGCTGCTGCGCTTCAGTCAATGTGTGGACGGAGCTGCCGATGATGAAGCGGCGATTCGTTTTTTTAACCACTTTTTCCACGGATACTGAATCCCCCGGCAGATGGAGACCATCTGCGCCGACCTCCATAGCTATCTCAATACGTGAGTTAATGAATAGTTGAGCGGAATAGGCGTGGCAGAGCTTGCAGAGGGGTTCAGCTAATTTGATATACTCAGCGTCGCTCAGATCTTTTTCCCTGAGTTGGATGGCGGACACCCCTACATCCAAGAGGTCATGGATGGTATCGTACAGAGTCCGTGGTGCACAGAGTTTTCGATCGGTGATAGCGTAAAGCCTGAAACGGAGTGGATGGGTGGGCTGAGGATTTGTAGCAGCTTCCGCTGTTCGGCGGTGCACTGTCTTTTTTGGCACTTTAGATCCTCTCTTCCAAGATTTAATCAGGATTCAAGGATTCACAGGATTAGGAGAAAGATTGTATCTTTTAATTTCCCATGCTGTTAGCTTTTCCTAAATCTAACAACATTGGGACATGCGCTCACTCCGAAGGGTTTAATCTTTTTTTACAACTACCGCAGGCTCAACGGCTTGAAGCGTCACCTGGGCACCTACTTGAAGTGGGCAACAGTAATCGGTCTGCACGACATAATTTTCAGTTCCAATCTTCACCCGATAGGTCAGATCATGCCCCTTGAACTCACGCATGACGATTTCACCGACGCCGTTACTGTGACCTGCTGTCTCCGGTTGGACCATGACCAGATGCTCCGGGCGGATCGAGAGGAGCACCTTACCACGCGCTGATGGTGCGATCCGAAATTTGCCCAAGGGGGTCTCGGCACAGTTCCCTTCGGCTTCACCAGTGATTAGGTTAGTCATACCCAGAAAGTCTGCTACAAATGGTGTTTGCGGACGGTGATAAACTGTCTCAGGCGTACCGATTTGTTCAATACATCCGTCCTGCATGACCGCCAACCGGTCTGCAAAGCAGAGAGCTTCTTCCTGATCATGCGTGACGAAGACCGCACTCATCCCCGCCTCCTTCAAGAGGGCTCGGATCTCCTCGCGCGTAGAATGCCGCATACCGGCATCGAGGTTGGAAAATGGCTCGTCCAGCAGGATGAGCTTAGGGCTCGGGGCTATTGAGCGAGCTAGTGCCACCCGTTGCTGCTGCCCACCGGAAAGTTCGTGTGGCTTCCGACCTTTTAAGGGGGTCATACCTACCATTTCCAACACGGTCATGACGCGCTCATCGCGTAATTTTGCGGGCAGCTTCTTGAGCCCAAAAGCAACATTCTGCGACACGTTAAGGTGAGGGAAGAGCGCGTACTCTTGGAAAACAATCCCAATGTCCCGTGCTTCGGGTGGCAGGTGGGTTTTAGCTCCCTCAAAGCATCGTCCGTCCACACAAATCTCTCCCGTATCGGCACGCTCAAGCCCTGCAATCAGGCGTAGGGTAGTTGTCTTTCCGCAGCCGCTCGGTCCCAAAAGGGCGAAAATTTCGCCGGGATAGACCTCGAAGGAGAGGTCTTCAACCACCGGAGATAGGTTACGAGCGAACCGTTTGGTGATGTTGCGGATACTAAGTAGAGGCTGCATCATAACTCCTTCAATACCGTGCTACGCGGAAAAGTGTCCAACCACTCAACGCAAGACGTGAAACGTAAAATGTGAATGACTCATTGAAGTCCTGAACTTCCTTCTCTCATTCCGTCTACTCGCCAATTATGTTTGTACTTCCGCACGTTCATACGATGCTCTTTTCATTAACAACAGCCCCACAAATAGCCCCGAACAGAGCACAATTGCAAGTGCATACCGCGCTCCTTCAGCGAACATTGCTTCCGTTGTATAGCTCCAAACGTTCACCGCTAAGGTCTCATATCCCGCAGGCGAAAGCAGAAACGTCAGCGGAAGCTCCTTCATTGCCGAGAGAAAGACGAAAGCGATACTGACAATGACCCCGCTGCGCAGCAGTGGGAACGTGGATTTGAAAAATGCCTTGAGGGGTCGATAACCGAGCGATCTGGCGGCTTCCTCCAAACGGGGTGAGGCTTGATAGAGCGCGCTGCGGACGGGACCAATCGCTTCCGCGAGAAAATGCACGGTATAGGCGTAGATTAAGATCCAAATAGTCTGATAAATCGCCGGAATCCCCCGAAAAAAGAAGATGAGCGCGAGTGCGAATGCTAGCGGCGGTGTCGCATAACCGATATACGCGCCACGTTCCAATGTACGGCAAATTGAAGATGAATATCGCACACCCAAGTAAGCTAAGGGAACTGCAAAAACAGCGGTGAGGAAAGCGGCCGGTGTTGATACCAGAAAAGAACCAGAGAGGGCTCGGAAGAAATCTTGAGTATATGAGTCATTGACCTCCTGCAGCGTCCAGAAGCCGATCGTTACAATGGGGGCTACCACACTAGCGAGTGTTAAAATACCGAGATAAGCGTAGGTGGGCATCCTCCACCCCCCTAGAGAGATTGGGATCGCTTGATGTGATGTTCCGCTGCCCGTGCGGTGAAACTTGCTTCCGCGCAACAACCACCCTTCGAGATAGAGCAGGCTGCCGGTGAGGGCAAGAAGCATCAGCGCAAGCCACGCAGCATAGGTTCGATCAAAAGCGGCAGTATATTGGGTGTAGAGGGCATGGCTAAAGGTCTCGTATCGCATCAGAGATACCACACCGAAGTCCCCTAGCACATGCAATCCTACAAGAAGCCCACCAGCATAGAGGGCGGGCCGAAGTTGTGGCAAAATTGCGTGAAAGAAGACCTCTCGCGACCTGCTGCCGAGGCTATGGGCGGATTCTTCAATCGCAGGATCCAACCCCAATAGCGCTGTCCGGAGATTTAGAAAGAGATAAGGGAAGGTGTAAAAACTGAGAGCGATAAGCGCACCCCAATACCCCCGGAGATTCGGAAAACTTGGTCCAAACAGGTTTGCAAAGGTTCCGTAGGGACCGCTTAACCCCAATAAAGCGTAGGCCATCACATAGCCGGGGATTGCCAGTGGCAACACCCCAAGTAATGTAAAAATCCGTTTGCCTTTGAGATCCGTCCGTGTTGTTACCCACGCGAGTGGTGCTGCTAGAAGTATGCCGGTCCCGACAACTCCAATGACGAGGAGAAGGGTATTAATCAAAAGGTACACGGTCCGGGTACGGAAGACGATTTGGATCAACTCTCCCGCTTCCGCCTCGAATGCTCGGACGAGGAGGTAAATCAGTGGAAGCAATATTCCAGTCCCGACGGTAACTCCGGGGACGATGAAATACCACGGTGGAAAAGGGCGTGTCTCAGAATAGATCACAGAATGTCCGTCTCGCGTAGAAGTTTCAAGGTCCCTTCTAGGTCATCTAACTTTTCTAGGTTGAGTTCGGGCGTTAGTTTCAAGAGTTCGTCCAGAGGCAGCAATTTTTCGCTGGGAATAACCGCATCCGTGACCGGGTACTCAAAGACCTCGCTGATGAAGACCTGCTGCACTTTTGGGGATAGCAGATATTGGACGAAGCTGCTGACCTCTTCAGAGTGACTGCTGCTTTTCAGGACACCGATTCCAGCGACGTTGACAAGATTCCCTACATCACCGGACGTAAAGAAAACTTGTTCAACCGGGAAACCGGAGTCGCTCTTTTTGAAGCGCATCAAGTAATAGTGGTTGGGCAAACCAAGATCAATTTCCCCAGCGGCAAGTGCCCGAATAATAGGTGTGTTCTTCGGGTAGCTTTTCGCACCGTTTGCCTTCATACCGCGCAGCCACTCCTCCGCTTTTTCTTCTCCCTCAAGGATGCGCATCGCCGTTACGAAGGCTTGAAATGATGCGTTCTGCGGTGCCCAACCGACGCGTCCCTTCCATTTCGCATCGGTCAAATCGAAGACACTTTTGGGCAATTCCTCCGCCTTGACACGTTCAGGCGCATACGCGAGGACACGTGCACGACCACTCGTCGCGATCCACGTTCCCTCGGAGTTGCGAAACTTGTCAGGAACTTTCGAGGTCGTGGATTCAGGTAATGTCTGAAATAACCCCTGTTTGCTAACTGCACCGAGTGCCCCAGCATCTTGCGCCCAGAAAAGATCGGCGGGGCTTTTTTCCCCCTCTTCCAACAAAGCCACTGCAAGTTGAGCGGTGTTGCCGTAACGTACTTTGACCGTGATGCCGGTCTCCTTCTCAAACTGCTTGATGATGGGGTGAACCAAACCCTTGCTGCGCCCTGAATAGACGACCAATTCTCCGGTATCGGTTGCACTGACCGTCCATACAGTTAGGAATAGACCTAGAATACCAGCCAGATATCTTAGCATTGTACCCTCCGAAAATTGTACAGTTATTTTATGTCCGCGTTATTGATATTGAGATTCAGTTTCAATAACGCCATTATAATTATAACCTGTATTAATTGGTTTGTCAAAGAATATCTAGCTGTTCGCAGCAAAAATTTTAATCACGCTATTACCGAGACACATTTTGCCGCGACAAGTCTCCCAATCAGTCTTTATACACCGACTCACGCAACCCCTTGATATAGCCGATAGCAAACAACCGTCCAAGCGATGAATATCCGGCGCGTTCGTTGCTATCGCCTTCCATTGTCGGCACATGGTCAGGACGCAGTACGCCGTTGAACCCAATATCCCGATATGCCTCCAGGCACGCTAACATATCGGTTTTGCCATCGTCGTGGAAGGTCTCCTCGAACCGCTCCGGCGTCCCCTTCACATCACGCAGATGCACGAAAAAGATTTTGTCCTGCTCCCCGAAATGGCGGATAACCGACGGAAGATCGTCCGTCATCAGCGTAAAGTTACCCTGACAGAGCGTAATTCCGTTCACCGGACTCGGCACCAAATCAATCAACCGCTGATAGTTCTCGACGCTCCGCATAATCCGACCAATCCCCCGGATGGGAGAGAGCGGCGGATCATCGGGATGCATCGCCAACTTGACGTTCGCCTCCTCAGCCACCGGCACGACGCGCTCAAGGAAGTATTTCAGGTTATCCCACAACTGTTCTTCAGTCACAACGCCGTATTCGGTGTTTGGCTCATCACGCATCTGTTCGTTATTGTAGCCCGTAACCAGTGCACCGCCGCGAGAGGGTATGTCTGTGGAGGTACGCATCCAGTTGAACACTGCCATCCATTCATAACACCAGACCGGAATACCGAGCTTTCCCATATTACGGATGAGTTCGCAGGCTGTCTCGATTTCTGCGTCACGTCCGGGCAATCCGAGTTTGGCGTTGTTCAACGGTGGACGGGTCTCAATGACAGCGAGTTCAAACCCCCCGTCCTCGTAAGCCTTCTTTACCCGTGAAAGTGAATTATACCCCCACGGTCGTTCCTCCAGCGGCAGGTTTTCTGAGTCGTTCTGAAAGGCCATTGCGCCGACTGCGTAATCAACGCCACACTGCTTGACCATTTTCCACAGCGGCGAGGGTTGTGGTCCGAGCATTTCTGCAATTTGAATCATATAAATTTTCCTTTCTCAAATCGATTAATCAACAAGCCTTAAATGTCTGTGAATGGGGAACGCTCGAAACGACAGTCCGACTCAACAACCCGCGGATCTTGCTGTTCTGTCAGAACGCTCATGAGCTGATAGGAGAGTTGTTGTCGGACCACGCTGTAATTAGCATCCTCCACCACGTTGTTCAGGTAGTGCGGATCTACTCGCAGATCATAGAGTTCCTCCGCCGGGAATTTCCCGAATCCCATCTCGAATAGCCTACGCACCTGCGTCTCCGCACGATGGTGGATCATCCACGCCTTCGTTGGGCTGGCATCCATGTCGGGATAGACAATTCTTGTGTCATCGCACAGGTCGTCGAACGATGGAGGCTCCGTGGCGGGGTCGTCCAAACCTTTCGGATCGCCCATGGGCCAACGGTCAGGAGCGAAATTGCGGATGTACAGGAAATCCTTCGTGCGGATGGCACGTTGCGGGTAGGGCAGATTCCCCTCTCGTGCTGTGCCAACGTGCCGCTCTCGGCCGGTAACAACAAACGTCCGTTCTGGATCCACCTGCTCGTCTTGTGATGAGGTCAGTACATTTAGCAGACTTCGAGCCGTCATATCGCTGTGGGGTTCGAGCCCAGCAGCTTCCATGAAGGTCGGTGCTAAATCCATGAGATTTACAAAGTCATTTAACGTTCGACCTGCGGGGATATGTCCGGGCCAACGTGCCGCCAGTGCCACCTCGCAGCCAAGATTGTATAGGTTGCATTTACCGCGTGGGAAGCCCGGAATGCCGTGGTCGCCGCTCACAACAACCAACGTATTATCTAACTCCCCCAATCCTTCTAGGCGGTTCAAAAGCAAACCGAGCCCGGCATCCACAGCGAGGCACTCACCCAAGTAATCGCAGACATCCTCGCGGACATCGTGCACGTCCGGCAGAAAACCGGGCAGCCGTCCCTTTAGATCGTCCGGGTCCAATCCCCAGAGTGCTTTGCCAGACCCACGCTGCCATTTGCGATGTGTGTTTGTGGGGCCCCACCAGTAACAGAACGGTGTATCCGGTGGACGTGCTTCCAGAAAGGCGTCGAAGTTTTGACGCGATTCGTCATAGAGAATCTGTTTCGCGCCCTCGACACCATGTTCAGGAACATTTTCCGTGGCAACGAACGAAAACTCACCGAACTTTGTTCCTGCCGGTGCGTAGCGTGTCCGATCTCCACCGTAGGGCGCATCGCGTGGCGTTCCCGGCGACCACACCTTGTAGGTATAGCCAATATGGTAGCCCGCTTCTTCAAGTAGTAAGGGATATGAGGGGATGGACGGATCCCAGACCGCTCCTTGGAGGATTGCGCCACGCCCCGTCTGCCAGAAGTAGCGACCCGTGAGCAGAGAACTTCGGCACGGCGTGCAAGAAGGCGCGGGTACGAAGGCGTTGGTGAATAGGGCCCCCTCGCGTGCTACGCGGTCAAAGTTGGGTGTGTCCAGTAGGGCATTGGGCGTGTTATCCCCTTCGGTCTGTCGATACACGCTGGCATACCTTCCCCAGTCGTCGGCGAAAGCAAATAGGATATTTGGGCGTTTGTCGGTCATTCTAGGTCTCCTTTGTCTGAGTCTTTGTTATAGTCATCAGAATCGGTTCGTTCTATCTATTATCGCCATCTCCCCCAAGTCTGCCTCTTTCTCGTCTGGAGAAAATTTTCGTTATATTGGTCTCAGCGACCTCCTCTAAAGTTAAACCGAGTTCTGTGCGAACTTGTGTTAAATACCAAAGTACATCACCCAATTCGTTTTTTAACGATTGTTTGTCCTCTTCTGTGATTTGACCGCTCTGATCTCTGAAGATCTTCTTTATTTTTCCGGCAACTTCTCCCGCTTCATTCACTAAGAACCTGTTTTAAAAAGAAAAAGGCTATTCAAAAGTTAATGTTTATGTTAAACCATTAGAGCAGTAAACTACTGACCTAATGAAAGGCCTAAACATGACTACACCAAAGTATCCTACAGATTTGACCGATGCCCAGTGGGACAAACTGTTACCCTATTTGCCAGAACCTTCACCCATAGGTAGACCTCTCAAGTGGGAGATGCGCTCAATTATCAACGCTATTTTCTATATAGTCAAATCAGGGTGTCAGTGGCGAATGTTGCCGCGTCACATGCCACCGTGGCAAACGGTCTATTCCCACTTCAGAAAGTGGAAAACTTTAGGGACATGGGTTATGATTCATCAAGCACTTCACGAGCAAACCCGTAGTGATATTGGCAAATCCCCGTCACCGACCGTAGCTATCATTGACAGCCAATCGGTCAAGACGACCGAACTGGCAGATAGTAGAGGGTTTAATGCGCACAAGAAAGTCAAAGGTCGTAAACGCCATATAGTCACCGATACAATTGGCATTCCATTGGGAGTCAAAGTCACTGATGCCAATGTCAGTGATAATCGAGTCGCAATAGAGTTACTAAACGAGGTCTTTAGTTGGCAGATAACGATTCAGTTAGTCTGTGCTGATGCTGGCTATCGCGGAGAATTAGGCGACTGGCTATATTTAACGCATCAGTGTCAATTGGACATTGCTCCATCTCTTGGGCAATCGGGATTTGTGGTCGTCCCATTACGTTGGATTGTGGAGCGCACCTTTTCTTGGTTCGGTTGGTTTCGCCGATTGACTTTGGACTATGAACGCTCGGCTGAGACCGCTGAGGCTATGGTGTATATTGCTTCCATTTACTTGATGCGGAACCGCATCAAATGACTTTTAAAACAGGTTCTAAGAACCTGTTTTAAAAAGCAAGGAATGATCCCACGGTGCTGTGGATTTGTCAATCCACAGCGAGCCGTATCGCAGGGTAGGGGTTGGGTCTCCCAACCCGTTGGGCGAGGGGACCTCGCCCCTACGAAACCAAGCCCCTACCATTGCTAAATTATAGTGAAAATGTGCCGTTGAATAATAGTGAGAATGTGCCGTTGAATAGTGGATTACGGAAGAAACCGAGTTTTGAAGAAAAAACTCGGTTTCATGGCAAATAACTTTACCCAAAATGACTTTTCAAACAGGCTCTAAGCCCATCGTCGGATATACAATCGGGTGATCCATTGGGATAATACCCCAAGTTTTTCTGGATTCAGTTTGATATGTGTTAAAATCTTTCATGCTCATAATACCTTTTCATATAGTCCAAGGAATTCAATTGTCAGCCGCTGGCAATGGGGCATCTCATGGGTTATATGATAGCATACTATCCCTACTCATGATAATCCAGTGTGTCAATTGTTAATTTCATAAATTCCGCACAAAAAATCATTCAAATGTGACGGAGAAGAGTTCTGCAGCGCGCAGCTTCAGGTGCAGGACAATCGGTTTCCCCTCTGGGGCATTGATGTCGGATTCGCCGTTCCATGTCACAATCTTGTCCGACCAATCACCGGTGAGTGGATCGCAGTCGGAGGCAGCACGTCCCGCAACCCCTTCAATCCCAATTTCAACCGCACCCGCCATCGGTGCACGGAAATTGAGTCGGATCTGCCGACCTGACGGGAGAATCGGTATAGTCCAGAATTCGCCTTCGTTGTCGGTGGTCACCGCACAGAGCCGGTCTTTCTGCCACCATGCCCACCCCATGCTCGCTGCAGCAAAAACCGGGGGCCAACGTGGAAACTTATGCGGGTAAATCGTGCCGGAGTAGGGAATCGCAATCCTGTCCGCACCAAAGGGTTGGAGGTCTTTCCCCGTACCGATAAATTCACAATCCCATTCCCCTAACTCGCCGGGTGTCAGAATGGGGCCGCCGGGAATCTGATTCCACGCGATACCATCCTCGCTTGAATAGAGCCGAACCTCGCTACGCTCGGTGTAGCGGTGATAGAGCATTGGCAGCATCAACTGATACTCTGGGAGTTCAGGATAGGGGCTATAACCGTTGAGGTAGAAATCATAGTCCGGCGGGTCGTCGAGGCGGGGCCAAATAATAGGCACAACGGGCGTCCAGTGCATGAAGTCCTCCGCTTCTGCCCGTCCGATCCAGCGTCGTCCGTTGCGCATCATACGGGTGTACATCACGTACCGTTCCAACGTCTCGTTCCACAATACGGTAGTGTCGGTATCGCTTGGATGCAACATAAACGGTTCGGGTAACGCAGTCCAGTTGATCCCATCGGGCGAAACAGCGGCAAACATTCCAAACCGCCGCTCCCCTGATATCCGGTCGTCCCGGTGGCGCGGCTGACGGTTGAAATACTCGGTAAGCTGCGACTGAAACATTCCTTCCTCGAATTGGGCGCAATAGATGAACTTATAACGCTGTGATTCGGGGGCGTGCGGATCGATAAAAAAGCTCATCCCGTCGAAGCCACGCTGCCCCGGTACATTGATTTCGCTGTGTGTCGGTTCGCTCCAATGGAAGCCATCCCGTGATTCAATCCCACAGATAGCGACAGAGGTGATGGTGTCGGTATGTGCCACCGATCCTGAGCCCAGCATTGAAACCCCATTGACTTCGATATACCACGTGCGATACAATTCTCCGTCGAAGATGACTCTGCCCCAGCCTCTGTAGCCTTCCATTTTTCCCGCTTTACGCGCCGGTTGCGCCTGTAACCGGATGCCGCGTGGCACCAAACGAGGCTCGGCTCGCATGGGGACCTGTGGTTCGGGAGGAGTGCCCACTCGGTAATGCTCCCCTTCTGCCGTCAACCAAGCAACCGCTCCACACTGTATATCCCGCCAATCTGTAAACAGAATTTTCTTTCTTGTCACCCTCGCCTCCTCTGTGGCAATGTAAACTTTAACGAAATGCTACACACATGTCGCCCCGCTAGGGCTTTAGGAGATTTGGTCCGCTGGTATTCTATACACATGCCGCCCCTCTGGGGCTGTGCGGGCTAATTCAATTACGCTATAGACTAGTAGGGAATTATGGTGTAACAATTTGTATTACTTTATTTAGATGGTTACATGGTTCATTGGAAAATTAAAAAGGGCTAGTGAATCATGCGCCAACCCGAATAGGAGCACTCAACCCCCCTGCCAAGAACCGGCGAACTTCCGCTTCAATCACCTCGATCCCTAGTCCCGGAGTTGTTGGGACTGCGATGTGGCTATTTACCTGATCAAAAATCGGATCTGTGAGGTTCTCTCGAATCGGATGGGGTGTCCGATCAAACTCCATAACGGATTGATTGATATATGGTTCGGGACAGTCAGAGGGTGGGTTCGATGGTAGACAAGCCACCACATGCAGTGTCGCTGACAGGCTGATACCAGTCCCCCAAAAATGCGGATTGAAGTGGACCCCAAAGGCGTTTGCCATGTGACCGAGCTTGAACATCTCTGATACCCCACCGGCGTTGACGATGTCCGGCTGGATAATGTCGAACATGCGACTAGCGAGGCGTTCGGCGAATTCATACCGTGACTTCAGGCTTTCGCCACCGGCGATTGGCATTAAACCCAACTGTTGAACAAGCAGATTGCCCCCATCATCATAAGATCCACACGGTTCTTCAAACCACATCAGGCCTGCGTCGGCAAGTTTTTGAGCCACCATGACAGCCGTTGTTGGACTGTAAGCCTCGTTTGCGTCCACCATGAGATGCGTTTGCAGACCAAGTGCCTCACGCAAGTGATACACCCGTTCGATATCCTCGTTAACTGGCTTGCCACCGATCTTCATTTTCATTCCCGTGAAACCTGCCTGAACGTATCCAAGGGCTTCTTCGGTCAAGGCATCTGGAAAATCGTCCTCCGTGTAGTAGAGTCCGGTGGCATATACAGGGATGCGGTCACGCACACTGCCGCCTAGCAACTCACAGACCGGTAACCCGGCGGCTTTCCCTGCAATATCCCACAGTGCCATGTCGAACGCACTGATGGCGAGCATCTGCGATCCGGCAAAACCGTGGCCTTGATACCCAAGCGCATATAGCATCTGCCAAATTGCCTCTGTGCGTCGAGGGTCTTTGCCGATAAGCAGTGGAGCGAGAAACTCCATCGTTCGAGCGTCGCCACTTTCGCCCCAGCCGTACGTCCCGTCATCAGCGGTAATCTTTACCGCGGTTGTCATCCGTGCGTCTGTCCATCGCTGAGACCATCCGAACGGTTTCGATAATTTTGCTTGAAGCGGATATATCTCGATCTGTTCTATTTTCATCAATTTCCTTCTGTTATGGAGAAATCTACCTCCTAAGAAAATGGGTAGAAATCACTTATCCCCGTCCGAGTCGTTGATCTTCCGCTGCCAGCCACTCTTTATAGTCACGGGGCATCGGTTCAGGTGGAACTAAACCCTGTTCACGCCGCCATCGGAGCAGTGGATGCTCAAGGCATTTTTGGGGTAGGTCAACCCGTTTCCCATAAGCCGCCGACTCGAAAATCCCCATCATAATACCCACAATATGGTGTCCCTCTGCACCGCTGCATTCATGGTCTCGGTCTTGGTCTAAGGCGGAAACATATTCTTCAACAAACCAGTAATCATCCAACTTGGCTGGACTTGAACGGTCATAGGGTTCCGGGTAGATTGGCTCCAACGGCTCCCATTGATCGGGCTTCCCCTCCGGAATGTAGACAGGTTGCGGCAGATGCCATGCGCCGCCTTTGACGAGCAGACATGCCGAACCGAATAGTTTGCCTTCAGTGCCGACGATTTCCACCACCGGATTTGTGCCAGCCGGAAAACGGTGTTGTAGGAGATTCGCAGTGACACCATTGTCAAAGTGCAGTGTTGCGGTGATCGATTCTCCCGCAATCGTACCCATACCAAGGGGGGACGGAACGACATCTTCAGGTGTGATGGGATGACCGTCGGTTAAAGCAACAGCGGAAACAGTGCGACAATGCCCCGCAAACTTGAGCATATTGTTCAGTTGATGCGTACCGATGTTCATCAATCCCAAACCACCGTAGTAGGCTTTGCCGCGGCTATTGATGTAGCGGAGTTCGCCAATCGCTCCTTCCGTGAACGCCTTGTGCATCGCCCGCATGAGTGCACCAACGCGCCCTTGGTGATGTACCGCCACCCGAACCCCCTTCTCCTTTGCTTTTGCCATCACCGCAGCGGTGCCTTCAAGGTCAACGCACATCGGCTTTTCAACTTCAATATGGACACCGTGTTCCAAGACCCGCATACAGAGTAGGTAATGAAACTCTGTCCCTGTTGGGATAGCCACAATGTCGGGTTGGGTCTGGACAATCATCTCGTCCAAGTCAGTAAACCGGGCAGCGACACCGAACTCGTCGCCGAGGGTGTCCAGCCGTTCCTGAACCAGATCACACAGTGCGACCACTTCGGTGCGCGGATGGGCGTGATAGGCGCGTCCCGCGGCGGTGCCTCGTCCGCGACATCCTAAAATTGCGACACGATAGGTTTTCATACAACCTCCTGAATCCGTTGAAGAGTTTCATTGTTAGGTTATTATCTCTATGCTTTCGTAGGGCTATTTAGTTTTCGGTTTTCTGCTTGTCTGAGTCGGGATTCGGAAATCCCTCTCCGTTCCGAGAGTCTTCGACCTACAGGAGAATTAAATACACCTAGTACCTAGTCAGATAAATTATGTTGAAGTATTAGGATAAAATCGGTGGAACTTCTGTCGCGCCTGATTGAGAGTAAACTGCCAGTTGACACTCGCTTTTTTTCGATTCCGTGCTTCAGCCCAAGCAGTGACTTGTTGGTCCAACTCCGAAAGTTCACCGATACGGCGAGACAGACACTGTTTTGAAAGCGCAGACAGTTCAATCTCGACCATATTCAACCAGGATCCTTTTTTGGGAGTGTAACGCATCTCAAACCGTTGAGTCAACTCAAACGCCACAGATGCTTCAAAGGTTTGATAGAATGACGACGGATTATGGGTGTTGAGATTATCCTGAACCCACTGAATCTTGGTCGCGTTTGGGTAATGTTGAGCCACCCGCTTCAAAAAGTGTGCATAATCAACCTTGGTTCGACGGGGTCGCACTTGGACGATGCGTTTACCGGTCAGTGGTTCAAAGGCGATGAACAGGCTTGCCACACCGTTGCGCTTGTAATGGTAGTCCTGTCGTTTGGGTTTGCCCGGTTCCATCGGCATGGGGGTGATGCTATCGTCAATCAACTGGCAAGGTCTTTCATCGAAACAGACCACCGGATACATCGGGTCATAAGGGAGTTGATATAGATGTAAGAGGGTTTCCATCTGCCACAAGAAGTCAGGCGTTAACTCACCGATACATCATTGCTTTTTCAGGTGAGGCTTCAATTGGTTTTTTTTAAGATGACCCCCACCGTTTCATGGGAGATAGCCTCAACGACATCTAACTCCACTAATCGGTCGGCTAGCAACCTCAGAGACCATTGGCTCTGTCCTTCTGGGGGTGTACTGCAAGCTAAGGCAGTGATTTGCGCACGCTGGTAGCCATCAAATGTCAGCGGTCTGCCACAACGAGACAACTCTTCAATTGCAGCCTCTAAGCCACAGGTGGCAAACTTTTTTCGCACACGGATAACCGTCGCTTGACTCACATTCAGAACTTGGTGAATCTGATTGTCATTCATTGCCCCTTGAGGCCGGTTTTGGTCTGCCAGTAGCAGGATATGGGCGCGAGCTAACTTTCGGGCAGAAACTTGTCCACGCTGCGACAATGCTTTGAGACGCTTACCTTGCTCGGGGGATAAAACCACTTTATATTTTTGGACGCGCATTGGATACTCCATTCCTTGAGAGTCAATTGTATCTGAACCAATAGATTGGAATCCAATGATACCATAACAATATAAAAATTGCAAAAATTGTCTGACAGTGTACTAGATTCAAAGAAATATGCCTAATACTAGCAATCTACGCCACAAGTACAGGTTGGGAAACCTGTACCCACGAGGGGAGGGGGCATTGAAACTGTTATGGCATACAGAGCTCCGATAAAATCCGAATTCAAAGTTTTCCGTTCTCTGCCTGTCTGACCGATGTATCGGGATTTGGAGATTCCTCCTACAGGAGAATTAAATGCCCCTAATGCTTTGGTGCTTGACGTTGTTTGTAGGCAATGGTATATTAGACCGTGTGTCTATTGTATAAGGTTTTGGACATTAATTCAACCGGATTATCATCCGATTTTCTCCACGTCTCTAATTCTCCGTGCCACGAATAAGATTCCGTCCCTCTAAAAAGCAGCTTATTATCTTCGGTGCAATTGTCATCCTCCTTGTCCTGATTGCGCTGATTTATCGCCAGACCTCTCTCTGGGAGCCGGACCAGAGCCTCCTTGCCCTCCTCCCCAATGCCCCGATCTGCTATGTCAGTGTGAAGGACCTTGGGAGTTTCGTTGAGACCTTTCAACGAAGCGAATTGGGGAAACAGACGGCACAGATGCCTATCCTTGCGGAGATCCAAAGAGAGTTCTGGTGGCGACGGCTCATGTATCAGAAGCAGCGGTGGGAGTTGGAAATGGGGGGTAAATTGGACATCAAGCGGCTGCAGGGATACTTGGGTGAAGAAGCGATTTTCAGTGTTTATAAGCGGGGCGATAAAATTTCATTTCTGCTCATCAGTGCCCTCGGAGCAAAGCAGAAATTGGAAATTGCGACACTCACCGCGACAGCCCCCGTCAATCCTAAATACAAACGGTTGAAAGAGAATTATAGGAAACTGGACATCAATACTATCACAGGTTATCCGGAAGATTTCAGCTATGCCTTTATTGGCAAGGTTGGTCTGCTAGCAACGGATAAATCTTTGATCCAAGATACGGTTGACATCTACGCCGAACAGAAGCAAGGCTCTACCACATTAGAGGCGACAGGGGACTATCTGCACAACCAGTATGACACCGCTCGTAACACCATTTATATCAATTTCGCCAATCTGGCTGAAGTCTTTAAGTTTGGCGAACCCTTCAAGTCATTATTAAATGGAATCGACGTGTGGACGTTCAGCAACCGCTACGCGGATGGCGTGATCTACTCGCAACATCGAATGATTAGGGATGCCAATTCGCAACCCCGACAATCCCCACGACCGGCAGACGAAAAGCTGTTTTCGATCCTTCCCACAACAACCGCATTTCTGATAGCAAATAATGATGCAAACCTCACAGGGTTGTGGCAGCAGGTGAAGGCAAATTTATCCTTGAAATATCAGCGAAATGGGATTGATTTATCGCGCCACCTTGAAGATAGAACTGCGCTAGCACTGTTCCCGCCCCCGGCGGGTGCCCCCGCGTTGGTGCCCTCGATACTCCTGATTTGCCCGATTCAGGACCGAGCGAACTTAGAAGCCGCTTTAACAAAACTCAAGCGGACTAAGATCTCCCTCAACGGTAAACCGCTCCGATTTCCGCCTCCGATAAAGCACCGAGGTATCGAATTACAGCCGATACAACTCCAACTCGGACTCATCTTCGCCCTAAAGGGAGGATACGCGCTTCTCGATAATTACTGGGTCGTCGGCACAACGCTCAGGGGGGTGAAATCCACTATCAACGCCTCCACCGGAGGGGAAGTTGCGTTGGCTAACACAAAAATGCCTGACCACCTAAATCACGCAAATCACAGCCATATCCGGATTCAGCCAAGCCTTCTGATTCCGGAATTGAAACGTCTGCTTCCAATCGCCGCTTTGATACTTCCACGGGAGATCGACGCAAAACTGATTCAGCGTATAATGGCTAACCTGTCCCCATTGGAAGCACTCGGATTAATCACCACCGGCATGAATGTCAACGATAATTTTGTTGATGCCGAAATTCAGATTATCTTGGAGGAAAAGTAAAGGAATCACTCAGGAGTCACTATGGAAAATCAGGAAATCAAAATTACACATATCGAAAGTGAACTCTACGAATGGGATAAACCGCCAATCTGGAATGGTTTGCACATCTATGACAAAGGGAGGCTTCATCTGGTGCGCGTGCGGGCAGCAACAAGCGGGAGAGAGAAGGTTGTTGGCTATGGCTTCAATGGAGGCACAGCAGCGACGCGGCCACTTCAGTTGTTTCCAATGTATGTTGACGAGTTCAGACCGCAGCTGATAGGAAGGTCCCCTATGGATACCGCGTATGCGTCTCAACTGGCGGATAATTTTAAGATCTATGGTCCCGGCGGCTATCACACACAGGTACTGGCTGCAATCAACCAAGCATGTTGGGATATCAAGGGGAAGGTTGCAGGAAAGTCAGTCCACCGGTTACTCAATGGTCAACAACGACGGATTCGCGCTTATATCGCCGGTGGATATTACGGTAGAGATAAAGGGCTTGATGAGTTGAGAGAAGAGATGGATCGCAACGTCAACGAGTTTTTTGCAACTGCTGTCAAGATGAAGATCGGGGACAAAGATGCGGGACTGGACAATGACATCGAACGGATAGACGCTGTACGGCAGCAGGTTGGAGGTGATATTACCTTGATGGTAGACGCCAATTGCGCGCTGACCCTTGAGGGAGCGATAGCGTATCTCCCTGTGCTGAAAGCAAACGATATCTTCTGGCTTGAAGAGCCAATTCCCAGCCACGATTACCGAGGGCATAAGGAATTGGCTGCAATCGCTAAAGATTACAACGTCCTGATCGCAACAGGTGAAAACGGGTACGGAATTCATCATTTTCAAACGTTAATCGATTATCAGGGAGCGGATGTTTTCAATATCGATGTCGCGATCCTGGCCGGCTACGAACCCGCCTTAGCGGTGGTGGAAGAATCTTCAGTCCATCAAAAGCTAATTGCTCCCCACGGGGCCCAAGAACTTCAGGTACATATTGCAGCGGCACGTCAAAACGGCTTGATGCTTGAGTACTATCCGCCTGCCGTGGATCCGCTAAGGGGTGAAATCTTTCTCCCGCAAATGTCATTGGAAAAGGATGGGTATGTGACGGTGCCGGAGAGACCGGGCATCGGTTTTGAGCCGAACATGGCTCTCCTTGAACCACATCGCGTTGGGTGAGATTTAAGATGATAATTCAGAGGGTAAACGGTCAGTCGCGATTCGGAGATCGCTCCTACCATGCGTTCTATGTAGGAGGGAATTCCAATTCCCGACTATTGCGTTGGTTACGGATGCTTGGTTTATCAACTAGCAACTTACGTTACAATGAGGGACTTGTGGCGGCAGATAAAGCATCTGGGCAACTTGTTAAACCAGTAAGAACAGAAACCTAATGATACCAAGGAGACTCAAATGAGTTTAACGGATAAACAGAAAGCGGATTACGAACACGATGGATTTGTGATTTATGGACCCATGTTGTCAGAGGAAACACTGGAAGCTTTGCGTGAGCGGATGGATGCTCTAGCAGATGGATCGCATCCCAATGCGGAGAAGGCAGGGGTGCGGCTGGAAGCTGCCGCCCAGAGAGGTGAACTTGAGAACGTGCCCCGCCGTGACAAAGTTTGGCAACTCTTAGACCCTCACCATTACGACGAAGTGATTTTTGAACATGCTAGCAACCCGAAAATCCTAGATATCGTTTCGGAGCTGCTTGGTACGGAGGATATCAAACTATTCCACACCCAGACCTTGATGAAACCTGCTCTCCACGGTTCGATTGTCTCTTGGCATCAAGATTCGGCTTACTGGACTTCTGTCGATCCGCCCACGCTTGTGAGTTGTTGGACAGCTTTGGATGATGCGACAGAAGATAACGGTTGCGTACGATTGCTTCCCGGCAGCTACAAGAAAGGGCTTTGGCCACACGAGCGACGAGATTTCCTGCACGCCCAAGGCATAGACGAATCCACAGCGGTGCCGGTGGTGCTGAAGGCTGGTGGATGTAGTTTTCACCACAGTTTGACCGTCCACGGCAGTGGCGAAAATCGGACGCCACATCGTCGTCGAGGGCTTGCGACCAGTTACATGCGAGCGGATTCCAAATGGGTTGGGGACCCGGATCAAAAACGGGACTTTCCACTCTTGCGCGGTAGGGAATACCCCGGATGTGTTTGAATAGGTCAAATCCTAAACCAAGCGGTGTAAATGTGAAAGCCAAGGCTTTCATATAGATTCACCGCTGCGGTTCGATAAAACTGGGTGCCAACCTCTGTCACGGCGATGCCCCGGTCATGCAGGTAATTCAGAGAGCTAACCATCAGCGCTCTGCCGAGTCCAGTGCCTCTGTGATCTTCATGGACGCCTGTCCAACCGATGCCGCCGGGGAATGTTCCGCCGATCTTTTTCCGGTCATGCAGAACGATACCCGCACAGATGCCGACAGGTTCCCCATCCTTTTCGGCAAAGAAGAATCCCTCCGGGGCAAAGTCCAATCGCTTGTTGACGCCTAAGAAGGTTTGGTTCCAGAACTCCTCTGATGTTGATGAACTACCAAACACCGTATTCTTGACATCCGCCCAAGTTTGCTCATCGTCCTCTCGAAATGTTCGTAGGTTATACTCCGCTTTGATCGGGGACGGATGCGGCGTATAGTTCCGCATGTCGAGCCGTAGGATAAGCTGGTCATGTTCAACTTCGATCCCCTCTCGTTCAAAATGACTCAACATCTGACGATAAGGGGCATCCAACCAGTTTTTCACGCCAATCCGTGTTGCGCCCTTATCTTTGAGGTAGTTGATACACCCCTGCATCGGGGGAAGGCTTCGGCATTCGCCCCGGAAGTCGTCGGGTACACCCACCCAACGGATTTGTCCCTCTCCTTCCTCTACGATAGAACAGTATGCGAAACTGACTAACTTGCCATCTATAGAGCCAAATGCGAAGAAACCCGATTGTTCTAGCGCGCTCAAATCAGCTATGGTGAGCGGCTCAAATCCGTGCACATTGTCGTAAGCATCGTTTATCAAGGACAGCACTGCATTTCGATTTTTTGTGTCTAGTTTTTCGACGGTTAGATCATTCATTTTGTGTCTTGATCCTTCCTTGGGAAAGAGGAGAAGCAAGCCCTTATCTTCTCGCCTTCATGCTCCCATCTCAATGACTATATTCCCCCATTCATCCCGCAGTGCCGTACAACGTGGTGGCACCAGAATCGTCGTGTCATACTCTTCGACGATGAACGGTCCACTTTCAGACTCGCTTCCCAGCCCATCACGAGATAACACCGGCACCTCAAGCCAGCCGGTCTCTCTACCAAAGTAACAACGACGGTTCAGGGGTAAAGTTTGAGAGTTTCGGGGTTGGAGATATGAGAATTGGGATTTGGCAGTTGGGATGGTGGCGGTCAAGCGCAGGTTGACAACCTCTATCGGGTCATCGGGGGCGCGGTGTCCGTAGGTGCGCTCGTGGTCGGCAGCAAACCGCTCACCCAATGTGTGGAAAAACTGCGGATGCTCGATATCTGTGTCAACGATGGGCAGCGTCAGTTCGGACGATTGCCCCGCATAGCGCAGGTCTACGGCACGCTGCAAGGTCACTTGTGTGGCGTTCTCCCCTTCTGCCATCAATCCTTCCCGCGCCGAGACTTCCAATCGCCCCAATGTCTCCTTGAAATCATCTATATCCAACTCAGTAAGTAAACGCTTGTAGGTTTGGACGAGGTGATAGGCGATGTCCGCGTAGAGCAGCCCGAACGCGCTGAAAAGTCCGGGGGAAGGGGGAATGAGGATTCGCTTCATGCCGAGCGATTCTGCCAACTCTGTCGCGTGTAGGGGACCGTTGCCACCGAAAGCACACAGCACGAATTCGCGTGGGTCGCGTCCACGCTCCAATGACACCGCTCGTGCCGCCCGCGCCATGTTCGCTGCGGCAATACGATAGGCTCCATGAGCTGCGTCGGGTGCGTCCAAATTGAGTGGGGCAGCAATTTTGTCGTGTAGGGTTTGATGCGCTTTTTCTGCGTTCAGTGGCAGCGCACCGCCGGCGAGATGCTCTGGATTGAGATAGCCGAGCACTACATTGGCGTCGGTGAGCGTCGGTTCCTCTCCGCCCAGCGCGTAACAAGCAGGACCGGGTACTGCACCTGCACTTTGTGGACCGACCCGCAGTGCTCCCCCCTTGTCTAGATATACGATACTTCCACCACCGGCACCGACCTCAGCGATGTCAATGGCGGGTACACGCAACGGATAACCTCCCCCTTTGCTCAAACGGGTGCCGACCGAGACCGCCCCGCCAACTTGGTATTCCGGCGAGTGCATGATCTGCCCATCTTCGATCAACGATGCCTTTGCCGTAGTACCACCCATGTCGAGCGTCAAAACGTTCGTTAAACCAACACGCTCCGCAAGCGTGAGCGAGGCAATGACCCCTGCTGCTGGTCCCGATTCGATGATGTGAATGGGCATCTCGGCAGCGGATTCCGTGGACATAACCCCGCCGTTGGATTGCATGACATAGAGTGGGAGAGCATCATCTGTGTGGGTCAGTTGTTGGTTTAACTGGTCGGATAGCGAATGCAGGTAGTGACTGACGACGGGTTGTAGATAAGCGTTGATAACGGTCGTGCTGGTCCGCTCATACTCTTTGATTTCGGGCAGGACATCACAGGACAGGGAAACGGGTAGATCTGGTGCCAGTTCGCGGATAAGTTCACCCAATTGCCGCTCATGGATCGGATTGATATAGGCACTGATGAGGCAAACTGCGAGGGATTCAATATTTTGTGCTAGCATCCATCGAATCACCTCCCGTGCTCCTTCGATATTCAATGGCTGCACGATTTCACCGTTCGCACCGATGCGCTCTTCAACCTCGCGTCGTAAACGTCTCGACGCTAACGGGAGCGGCTTCTCCCACGTCAGGTCATACAAGCGAGGGTAGCGTAATCGTCCAATCTCAAGTACGTCCCGGAAACCCTTCGTTGTGATAAGCCCGGTAAAAGCACCTTTACGCTCCAAAATCGTGTTGGTCGCCACCGTTGTGCCGTGCACCACTTCGCTGATTTGACGCGGCAGCAGCGGTGCCAAACCCGTAACTATGCCTTCCGCGTAATTGTCTGGTGTGGAGGGCACTTTTTGCGTCAGCACCGTGCCATCATCCCCTATCAGGACAATGTCGGTGAAGGTGCCACCGATGTCAATGCCGAGACGGTATGTCTTTTGGGTTGAATTCATCTTAGCAGTCCCTTATCTATTGAACGGTTGTTGCATCTGAAACGGCTCTGGATTCATCTGCGTTGATATCTACATGGATGCCAAACTAACAGTCTATCAAGCCGCTCAACAACTGAATCTCTCATCTAAAAGCGTCAAACGCTGGCTCAAACGAGGTAAGCTAAACGGCGAAATGGTAAACGGGAAATGGTACGTTCAAACTGATAGAACATTTGAACACTACCTAAAGGCTAATGTCCAGATGGATACTCAGTTAGCCCTTGAGCAGTTGCAGGATGAAACAAGACACTTGCGAGAGTTATTAGCTAACCGGGACACACAAATTGAATCTATGAATCAGCATATAGAGCGTCTTTCTCAACTGTTAGCTGTCTCTCACAGATCGCTCCAACAGGTTACAGATCAGTCCCAACTCTTGATAGAAGATAATCGAAAGCCGTCTTTTTGGAAACGCTTGTTCGGCGGTTAATTGTTAAACAAACGTTCTTTTTTTACATTGCCCGCATTGATTAGCAGATCACCGCATTTGTCCGAATCACGGATTACCACGGATTAACAGATGACACAGATTCAAAAAGACCCGTTATCGGTTATACCTCATCCCCACACTTGTCTGAATCTGGATTGTTGCAAACCCTCACGACTCGGTTAGGGTTCTTTCCGCAAAAAACGGATATCATCCTTCCAGTTTTCTGCTGCTATTGCATAGGCAATAGTTGGACCTTAATTTCCTCTAGTTCTTCCTTAAGTGTTGGTGAAATATCTAACGAAAGGAGATTATCAATGAGGTCCTGCGCTAAATACCAAGAATATTCCGGCAAATTGCATTTCCACAGATAAATCAACAACTCAGTTACCGATTCGGGGTGCTTCTGCCATAAATCGCTTTTTCCAAGAGTCGCTATCACCCTATACACCTTTGCAACGGCTCCCGTGGCATCTGAACTGCTAACTCAACCGCTTCGGGAAATACCGCTGTCAAATGTGGTAACCAACTCAGCATGTATGCGATCTCGCTAGCTTCAAGCACATCTAGCATACCTTGCAACCGATTCTCCCAATAACGCTTGAGCCAACGTTTCCACCATTCCTGTTGTTCAACTTCATCCATATTTTGCAAACGCTTACGCACTTCTGCTGCAAAACAATCCTTGGTTCCTTGGAGGTTACGTGGAAAAAGCATAGGTGCTTCAGCTCTAGAAGGAGACTCTTGACTAGCATATTGGAAAAGCTTGGGAATCCACCTATCAAGGGGATCTTCAGCGAGATAAGCGAGCATGTGGATGTAGTATTTGATAAATCGATCGCGTTGGTTGAAGAGGTTCCTGTTAATCCCCTCAACAGCTTTGAGGAATGAGTCAGTCATAACTTCAGCCACAGCAGGATTGAGACGCCCCCCTAAAAAGCCATCCCACGCTGCGTAGAAATCATTATTGTCAGGGTTAAAAAGCGGGAGCAAATTTTCTCGTGTCCATCTTTTATCAACAGCTAGCAAAAAAGCAAACTGACTCGCGAGGATCGTCCGCCCAAGCTGACCCCGTAGTGACTGGTCTCGCACAATACCCGACAGTGCTGTATAATACTCATCACTAAGAACCGCTGGCTTAGGGTCCTGTTGTTTTAGCCAAAGCGAAAGCCCAAATAGCCAAAATCTGGTTAGGCTGCTCACGGGGTGGTTGATGGCTTGAGTTAGCCAGTCAGTCCTTCCCTTAATTGGATTAATTTGGTCAAGATGACACCACAAAATCACAGCGATTTTATTGGCTTGCGGGAGTAGGTTCAAGGCGTAGGAGGTGCTGCCATTCTCCACCAACGTGTAAAGTGCATCGGCAATCTCACGATTATGTCTCGGATACAACTCCGCCTCGCTCAACCAGCAGAGCACTTTAGAATGTTTATCTTCGTCCAATTCCATGGTTGACCAAGCACGTATCAAGGCGGACCAGAGATAAGCATCCCACTTTTCAGTTCTACCTAATACGTCTGCTAAACCAAGTCCCCATTCAAAATCCTGTTTAGCTACTTCTGTTACATTCTCTATGAGTCCTCTGTGATCGGGACCATCCCACTCCGTGGCTTGAAATGACAATAGATCATCAAGCCAATGGGAGGCCGGGTTTGCCAACAGTTGTTCAGGGGTCCAAGGACTCCGCAGACCTTCCCAACGTAAACTCCCCCAATGGAGCAGGTCTGGATGTTCTGTTGGTTTAAAGTTAGGGTATTTCGCTAACACCGCGTCCAAAACTTGCTTAGCCAAGGAACAATTAGGATCTGATTGATGGATCCAGTCAAACCAGTCGAAATGCTGTCTTGCAGTGTATTCCTCTTTGTCAGGGTGTTCTTCGTTTGACCAACAGTAGATCCACACAGCTTTAATGATGGCATTTCGGTACGCCGGGGTAGCCTCGGGATAGGCTAGCCTTACTGCCCGAAACACTTCGTGGTGGATAGACAAATCATGCAAGTCTATATGCGTCAACAACCAATCAATTTTGTCATCTGCCGTCAGGTCTTCGCGTTTGGACACCCCGTGTACTGCTATACGGCGTAGTAGTAGTGAGTCCGAGCACACGAGTCGATCGCACCATCGCGCTGCTGCATCTGCTTGATTTGAGCCCATCCATTCAAGACAATCACGGGCAGTATTAATCAACACATCTATCGCTTCGGAATAGCTATCCTGCTCATGAGGTTCAATGGCCGAGCGTCTATCACTCTCAATATCCCATTCACGATGTGATTCATGCCAAGTGCACAATGTAATATACCGATCTTCCAAACGTCTGATAACCCGATCAAGCAGCCGTTCGGCTACTTGAGGTAGTTTTGGCTTCAGCCCCTCCTCCCACAGTTGATTCAATACGTAGTAGTCCGTACCGATCAGCGGCAACTCCACGTTAAACAATACGTCTTCACTGTTTTCATCACCATAGGGTAGTAAAAAGTTCCTCTTGAGTTGAAAGTAGCTTTCCATCATTGTATCAAAAATTTGTAACAGACTATCTAACATTTCGTGCTGAATGCAGCGTTCTCCCAATTGCAGAAGAAGGTGGGGGTCTATAAACTTCTGAGCAGTAGCAAGCAGCAGCGAGATCCAGCGAGATAAAATGTCTGCATTCCATGAAACTTCCTCATCCTTCCCGATTTGCCGGCTCAGATCATGCCAGAAAACGGGATGCAAACACGTATTGTGCTTGCCAATTAGTCGGAACAATTTATTAGTATGATTGTGTGCAAATTGTTTTACCAACCACCAAGAAAAGACTCTATCCCGCTCACTGAGCGCACCGTATAGAAACAGCGGATTAAAATACTCACGCTCATCGAGCCAATCAATCCATTCAGGGGCTGTGGCCGCTTCCGTAAAGAATCGAGTTCTGGTGGTATCCGCAAGCGCATACTCAATGAGATCTTCTGTTTCCTCGTCGAGGGAAGGAGGGTTTTCCGCAATTGCGGTAATTTCCCGGTGCCAATCAACGGCTCTCCGTTGGATAAGTTCGGCAAGACGACGGATACCTTCGTCAAGGGTGCTGTGATCGTCCTCCCTAGACTGTGGATAGGTGATGGGTTTTACTTCAAGTAAGTCCCACTGTTGGAAATTGAAATTAATTTCCTGCGTCAAAGCGAAATACTGGTCAGTTTCCCTTGGAGGCAAAGCACGCGTTAGATAACTCATAATTGTGTCATCATAGCTATATCCAACGAAGAGTACTGTGAAGTTACTGAACAGTTCGACGAGAAAACGTGCTGCCCATCCCTCAGTCATATAGGCGCGTCCAAAAGCTTCATCAGTAATTACCATTTCGCTAGGAGTACTGACTGCACCATGGAGATGGATAATGCCCTTAAATTGACGACCCAAAGGTAACGCCGGTGCGCGAAAAACCTCGGGCACGTTACCAAATAAATTCTCTGCCGCCTGTTCAAACAAGAGATCGAAGTTAGTGGTAACAACGTAAACCGGTCCGGCGTCAGGATACAGCCGCAGCAGATTCCGATGTAGTTCCGTAGGTTCCACATCCGGGGAAAGTATTTCAGCAGCACGCTCGTGAACCTTTACCCCCTCATGTTGTAATCTTCCGAGAAAACGGTCTATCTCCTCCCCGCTTTGTAAGGCTTGGCCAGTTCCTGCCGCAATCATATCCGCTAAATTTTTGAAACTCGGTAGACAGGCCGGTTCATCCATTGAAACTCCAGCCCCGGCGAAAATCACTAATTTACCATCGCGCAAAGCATTTAGCAGAGGTACGGGAAAGTTAATTTCTGCAATTCTCATGTCTGATCCTTAATGGTGTGGATTTTTTTGAAATCCTGTTTCGCTCGGTAGGGGTTCGGTTGTTGTCTGTCTCCTACGATATATCCATCCGTTGTCTATTGTATTCTACTGCGTCGGGGAAGTTCCCCTTCAGATAGGCGAGAACCTCGTCAATAGGACAACCGCACTGCAAGTTAGCAAACGGAAATTCTCCCGTCTCCCGAAATAGCGCACCGTTCCGAGCGTGAAAATCTCCCAGCCGGTCTGTAAACTGCCCCCAATGCCCCATGGTATACCGAACCTCCGGTCTCGGCTCCGCGTTCTGTTTCCAACGTTCTGGAAACAGCTTCTGAAATGGCGGCACGGAATTGAGCCAACTCCCGCAGCGGACGAGCTCAACATCGGGACGCCTGACCTGAGAATCCTGCAGCAACCGAATCAGGGCGGCAGCAAACGGAACCCACATATCGCTCAGAGGAGATCGGGGTTGATAGACGTTGAGGATGTGGATGTTGAGTTGATCTCCCCCGTAGTCGTAACTCCAGGACTCGTAAGGCCGGGTCTCCAGCGGTGGCAGCGCATCCGGGCGTTTCTTCAGGTGTTGCGATAGCAGGTCCAATCCCGTTGCCTCAAGCTGCTCAGTGGAGGGCATGTCCATATAACGGTCAAAAACCAGCCGCAGCTCCTCCAGAATCCCCTTCCATTTCGGACCGACATCCTCACTGGAGGGGTGGTGTTTACCATCATACAGCGAGGTGTTCCGGTAAATATTTACCCTACCGTTCACCAACGCTTCAAAGTCGCTTTCTCCTTCGCGAAGCCGTTTATGGGCAAACCAGAGGCTGAGTTTGGTAAATTCTTTCACATAGTTGATGTGTATCGAGTCATGTCCCAATGTGCGCTTTCCTCCTGCCGATAATCGTTCTATTCGCTGCGTGCCGCGGACAGATTATTCTTCTGTATTCCGCTTTGAGGCGTGTTGAATTGACCAAAACGTCTTGAGAAGGATCTTGATATCCAAGCCAATTGACCAATTTTCGATGTAGTACAGATCATAGCGGATACGCTCCTCCAACGAGGTGTTCCCACGGAGTCCGTTGACCTGCGCCCAGCCGGTGAGTCCGCATTTAACACGATGCCGATCCAAGTAATGTGGGATGGATTTGCTGAAGTCGTCAATCAACCCTGACATCTCCGGGCGGGGACCCACGAGGCTCATATCTCCCTTGAGGACGTTGAAGAATTGGGGTAGTTCATCTAAACACCAACGTCTTAGAAACCTGCCGAACCGTGTCTGCCGTGGGTCATCTTTTGAAGCCCAAACATGTCCAACGCCCGTTTCTGCATCTTGCCGCATCGATCTAAACTTATAGATATAAAAAGGTTTACCATCCCGTCCCACCCGTTCCTGTCGAAAAATGACCCTCCCCGGCGACGAGAACTTCACAGCGATGGCGATGACGAGCATCAATGGACTGCAAACAATCAGCGCGATGCCACTCAACAGGATGTCCATTCCGCGTTTAATCATCCCACGCCAGCCCTGAAGTGACAATTCCTTCAACTTAACCACTGGAATGCCATCAAAATCCGCTACTCGCGTATGACCGATCATCACCTCATAGAGGTCTGGGAGCAGATGCATCCGCACGGATAGCCCTTCGCATACATCTACAATCTGCAAAATCTCCGTGTGGGAAATCGCCGGTGAGGTGATGAAAAGCTCATCAACCCGATATTTCTGGACGATGCTCCGAACCTCTGTGAACTCACCAAGAATGCTGTGAGGAATCGGCTGTGATGGTGGTCGTTCGCCGAGTAAGACACCGACAAATTGATAACCGTTGCCTGTTTTCTCTTGGAGTGTGTGAATCAGTTGCTGCGTCGTCCTATTAAAACCGACAACCGCAACACGGCTGATACCAACGCCTAACTGTTGGATTGCCTCTTTGAAACGTTGGATCGCCAGTCGATTGAAACACAGGAGAAGGACACTCAGCACACATGATAAAATCATCACCCAGCGCGAATATTGGTGGTTGTGATAGATAAAGAAAACTGCGCTGAGTGTAGCGATTGATGCGATCAACCCCGCTTTTGAGAGAGAGACTATTGTTTCAAGTGTGACGTGTCCCTCAATCTGGTAAAGCCCAGCCCCTCGAAGCACAAGGATCCAGATGAACCCCATCAGCGGGATGAGTTGGAAATAGTAATCGAGTAGCGGGGGCGCTCCCTTATGGATGGCGACCCCGTCTAGCCATCCCGATTCAAATCGGAGCCAGTAAGCGACGAAAACTGATGCGCTGATGAAACAAACATCAAGGAGAAGGGTGAAAATAGTAAGGAGTTGGTCTAAGGTTTTGTTTGACATTGTTATATTCAATTCCAGTGCACCTGTTCGGATTGATGGAATTGTACAAAAAAACCTGTAATTTATCAATGGTAATTTGTATAGAAGGATTGTTTAAGAAGAGATGAAATACGTGACAATGGGTATGACGGGGTACGAGACTCAACCTAATTTTAGCATTGCGACTGGACTAGTGGCTATGCTATAATCGAATTCTCAACTATCCCGATCGGATCGGGATCTGGAGTTCCACTACGCAAGGGTTTGGGCTGCGTATCCGCCTATTATGACAAGGAAGAACCGTATGAGAAACCGCTTACAACCCCAATGGGATCAGGATTCAAAGCAACTTGAAACCCCGATTACATTGAGATTCAAAACAATTTATGTGATTGCTATCTTTCTAGCGATTCCGTCGTTAGTTTTCGCACGAGCCACTGTATCTATCCAACCGTTAGAGATGGAATCTCCAGCTGTTGGAAAGGAATTTTCCGTGGATGTGGCCATCACCGATGGGGAAAACGTCTCCGCGTATCAAGTCACTGTGGAGTTCAATCCAAACACGCTTGCACTTGTGGACACAAAGAATGCCGATTACTTGCCAGCGGACGCCTTTGTGGTACCACCGATTATTACCGATAATAACGTAACGCTGGCAGCAACCTCTCTGGCTGGTGCATCCAATGGAAACGGTACTCTCGCAACCATTACTTTTGCCGTGATCGAGGTTAATCCGTCCACGATAAAATTTACGACGGTTATCCTTTCGGACCCGGAGGCTAACCTGTTAGATGTAATCACGACGAACGGTCAAATAACCGGTCCGTTAGAGTTCAATGAAGCTCCCGTCGCCGTCATTGAAGCAACCCCACCAAAAGTTTTCACGGGTCAAACGGTTTCGTTAAGCGGCGCAGGTTCGCAAGATGATAGCGGAATTAGAACTTACGTTTGGCGTTTTGGCGATGGTTCTAGCGCCGAACGAAAAGAAGCGGTCACGCATGTTTATAAGCAACCCGGCAGTTATACCGTCACGCTCACGGTTATCGACGATGGGGTCCCTTCACTGCAAGATCAAGCTATTTTAATAGTCACGGTCACCGACAAAAATTTGTCTGTCCATCAAAAAGAGAAACAGATAACATCATGGGGACAGCTTAAAATCAGAAAATAAAGAACAAACAAGGGGGTTCCTTAGAACCTGTTTTAAAAAGAAAAAGGCTATTCAAAAGTTAATGTTTAT
The DNA here is from genome assembly GCA_965247655.1 of Candidatus Poribacteria bacterium. GTDB lineage: Bacteria > Poribacteria > WGA-4E > WGA-4E > PCPOR2b > PCPOR2b. The sequence continues at coordinate 5,611,634 of OZ252032.1, forward strand.
GTTAAACCATTAGAGCAGTAAACTACTGACCTAATGAAAGGCCTAAACATGACTACACCAAAGTATCCTACAGATTTGACCGATGCCCAGTGGGACAAACTGTTACCCTATTTGCCAGAACCTTCACCCATAGGTAGACCTCTCAAGTGGGAGATGCGCTCAATTATCAACGCTATTTTCTATATAGTCAAATCAGGGTGTCAGTGGCGAATGTTGCCGCGTCACATGCCACCGTGGCAAACGGTCTATTCCCACTTCAGAAAGTGGAAAACTTTAGGGACATGGGTTATGATTCATCAAGCACTTCACGAGCAAACCCGTAGTGATATTGGCAAATCCCCGTCACCGACCGTAGCTATCATTGACAGCCAATCGGTCAAGACGACCGAACTGGCAGATAGTAGAGGGTTTAATGCGCACAAGAAAGTCAAAGGTCGTAAACGCCATATAGTCACCGATACAATTGGCATTCCATTGGGAGTCAAAGTCACTGATGCCAATGTCAGTGATAATCGAGTCGCAATAGAGTTACTAAACGAGGTCTTTAGTTGGCAGATAACGATTCAGTTAGTCTGTGCTGATGCTGGCTATCGCGGAGAATTAGGCGACTGGCTATATTTAACGCATCAGTGTCAATTGGACATTGCTCCATCTCTTGGGCAATCGGGATTTGTGGTCGTCCCATTACGTTGGATTGTGGAGCGCACCTTTTCTTGGTTCGGTTGGTTTCGCCGATTGACTTTGGACTATGAACGCTCGGCTGAGACCGCTGAGGCTATGGTGTATATTGCTTCCATTTACTTGATGCGGAACCGCATCAAATGACTTTTAAAACAGGTTCTTAGAAGGAGATAAGCAGATGAGATTGATTCAATTTCAATTGCCAAAAAAGGGAAGGCGAATCGGATATATTGATGGCGAGCATGTTGTCGACCTGACCAGCATCAATGCGGGGTGGACGCGGATTTATAGCCTATTCCTTGAGGCTCGCAGAAGCGGGAAAACTATCGGTGCGTATCTTGCAGCGACTTCCACTGAAAACGCAGATCGGGTGTTGTATAATCAACTGCTCACCGGACGGCAGGGAGATGCGAGCGGGTGGATCTTGCCCCCACTTGACCATCCGGACCCAGCCCACTGCACAGTTTCCGGGACAGGGCTAACGCACCTCGGCAGCATGGAGGCACGTGACCAGATGCACACAATCGCCGATACCAATGAGGCAACGAAGACAGATTCACAGAAGATGTTTGAAATGGGATTAAGAGGTGGCAAACCAGCACCCGGCGAGCGTGGGATTCAGCCCGAATGGTTCTACAAAGGGAACGGAACAGTTCTGCGGGGCCACAATGACTTTCTAGATATCCCCGACTTCTCAGAAGATGGTGGCGAGGAGCCGGAAATTGTGGGGTGTTACGTCATTGACGACGATGGGATTCCGTGTCGGCTCGGTTTTACAATCGGTAACGAATGGGCAGACCACCCTATGGAGCGTGTGAATTATCTGTGGCTTGCCCTCTCGAAAATGCGTGTTTGCGCTGTGGGACCCGAGCTAGTAACCGATGAGTCGTTTACGGATGTTCGAGGCAGTTGCCGCATCGTGCGGGAATCGGAGGAGATCTATCATTCCGGCGATCTTCTCACGGGCGAAGCGAACATGAGCCACACCCTCGCCAATCTCGAAGACCACCACTTCAAATATCCCCACTTTCGGATTCCCGGCGATGTGCATCTGCACTACTTCGGGACGATGAAACTCTCTTTCCCAGATCGACCGACCTATCAGACAGGGGATGAGATCGAAATCCGATTTAATGGAATGGGGGCATCCCTTGTCAACTATGTGCGTCAGATTCCTGTCTCAAAGATACCGGTTGGGGTGGAGAAGGGCTAGAACGTCAATTCGTCGGTCTGTTTGATTCGCGCACTGAATCCGATAGAATTCTGTTATTGAGCGATACGAAACCCAACCACAAATTCCGTGTACTCCTTACTGAAGAAATCGTAACTTGTGCAGGTGCTGTAATCGTGGTTGTAGTACCACGCTCCGCCCCGTACCACGCGAAAGTGTGGGTCCTCTTCATCGTACCACGTACTTGTCCACTCCCACACATTACCTAGCATATCGTAGCAACCGAAGGGACTAACCCCGTCTGGAAAGGCACCCACAGGGGTTGTGCCGCCTGCACCAAGCTCTACGGTGTTGCAGCGCGGTTTGTCGATTTCATATCCCCACGGAAATAGACGCTCATCGTTACCGCGGACAGCCCGCTCCCATTCCTCGAAGGCGGGCAATCGGCAACCTGCCCACCCTGCATACGCTTCCACATCCTCACAACTCACCTCCACGACCGGGTGATCGCCCTTCTTTTCTGGATATGCTCCATCCTCCCAAGATTGCGGATGCCGATGCCCTGTTGCCTGAATGAACCGCTGGTACTGCGCATTCGTCACCGGGTAGCGAGCCATCTGGAATCCCTCCACCCAGAGCGGGGTCAATTCCTCACCGATCAGCACCTCTCCGGCGGGGATATCAACCATGTTATCCAATACCTGAAAAGCGGCATCACGGACACTCTGATCTGCGTGGTTAAGGGCATGACCGAGCGGCGAGATGACCTCTCCAATCGGCGGCGTTGTGAGTGGACGCATCTGCTCCCATCCCAGATTTGTCGCTAACAGCAGCCGAGCGGCTTCTGTTAAGGATTCCTCAAAGTGCCATGTCCAGTACTGATTGAGCACTTGCAGCAACGCCACCGGATCATCGCTCTGTGCGAGTGCAACCCGCGCTTTCCGCCGATCTGTCCCGCTACCCTCACTCAGTGTTTTCAGACTTATCAACTCTGCCAATGTACTTCCCACCTTCTCAAGACTCGAATGCGTATCACTCCAACGCCGAGATATCCTCCACCAGTTTCTTCAATCGTCCCAGAAACTGTGCAGCGATTACGCCATCAACGACCCGATGGTCACACGACAATGTCAGTGCCACCCGCACCCCAGGCACTACCTGCCCGTCTTTGACCACAGGCTTCTCCACGATTGCCCCAACAGCGAGAATCGCCGCTTCTGGTGCGTGGATGATGGCATGAAAGGTTTCGATGTCGTACATGCCCAGATTTGTAATGCTAAACCCTGCGCCCGATACATCATCCGCCGAAAGTTTTCCGGACCGTGCCCCATCAACCAAGGAACGCACGGTTTCAGCTATCTCGGTGAGTGAGCTTTGATCGGCATCGCGTATCACAGGCACAACCAGACCGTCCTCCACTGCGGTGATTAACCCGACGTTCACCGCATGAGGGATAGCAAACGCGTCGCCCTCAACTTGCGCTCGCATTTGGGGGAACTCGCGGAGTCCAAGTCCGGCTGCCTTGACGAAACAGTGGGTGACTGAGATGCCCTCTGGACGGTCATTCAAAAGTGACGCTGCATCTGCCTCTAATGTCAGGTAGAAATGCGGGGCATTCTGGAAACTCTCTTGTGTCATCCGAGCGATGGCACGACGCATCGAACTCATTGGCACCAACTCGACATCAACTCCCGCCCGGCTAGCTTCGATAGCACGCTCCACATCCCCGGTTGTTATCGCGCCGCCGGGACCGCTGCCCGACAGTTCTGCTAGGTCAATTCCATGCTCGCTTGCGAGTTTGCGGGCGGCGGGAGATGCCCGTACCCGACCCGTCGCCGCACGACGCGGACGCGCAGATGAGGTCGGAGTCGCGGTGGTCTGCGTTACTGCGGGGGCTGGGGGCGGAGTGTCCTCAACCTTGGGGATAGGCTCATCCGCTTCACCGATAAAGCCCATTGTTACACCTACGGGGCGTGTCTCCCCTTCGCGGATGAGTATCTTGCGCAGGAGTCCCGACGCGGGCGCGGTAATCTCAATGGTTGTTTTCTCAGTCTCAACCTCGCACAGCAGTTGCCCCTCTTCAACACGGTCTCCTTCCGCCACACTCCACCCGATAACCGTTGACGCCTCGCTGGTAAAACCTGATTTGGGGAGCACAATGGGTGTCATACAGACATTACCTCCTGAATTGTTGCCACAACTCGCTCTTGCGAGGGGATGTAGGCGTTCTCCAACGTCGGGCTGAACGGCACAGGGGTGTGCGGTGCGGTGACGCGCTTAATGGGTGCCTCAAGGCTATAGAACGCCTCATCTGCTGCCAAAGCCGCGATATCTGTGGCGAGGCTGCATCGCGGGGTGTCTTCATCGACAATCACGAGACGACCTGTTTTCTCCACCGAATCCAGAATGGCTCCGCCATCCAGCGGACTGAGCGTCCGTGGATCAATTACTTCCACACTGACCCCCTCGGTTTCAAGAACCTCCGCTGCAGACAGTGCTACGTTCACCATCTTCGCAATAGCGACGACGGTCACATCGCTGCCCTCGCGTCTAATTTCCGCCTTGCCCAAAGGTACGGTGTACGGTTCTTCAGGCACGTGTCCCTTTACGCCCAACAGCGTCTTGTGTTCAAGGAAAAACACCGGATCGTCGTCCCGAATGGCGGCGATCATTAGCCCCTTGGCATCGTAGGGCGTGGTGGGGATTACCACTTTCAAGCCGGGGATGTGGGTGAAAATGGAGTAGAGGCTCTGAGAGTGCTGCGCCGCCGCGTTCACCCCTGCCCCAATCAGTGCACGGATGACCATGGGCACCTTCGCCTTGCCGCCGAACATGTAACGCAATTTCGCCCCCTGATTGTAAATCTGATCCATCGGGATACCAAAGAAATCGATGAACATTAATGCAGCGATGGGACGTAACCCCGTTGCGGCCGCACCAACGGCTGCCCCGATGAAGCCAGCCTCGCTAATCGGCGTGTCGCGCACCCGATTACGTCCAAACTTGCCTGCCAGTCCTCGAGTGATTCCCATCGGTCCACCCCAAGAATCCTCGGCACCCGGCTCGTCCGATCCAGCACCGCCAACGATATCCTCGCCCATAATAATGACTGTGGGGTCGCGCTCCATCTCCTGATAGAGTGCCTCACGGATAGCCAACCCTAGGGTCATTGTACGTTCTTCGCCCATTATACCGCCTCCTCGTAATTAACGTAAACGTCGGTTGTCACTTCGCTTGCATCGGGGAAGGGACTATTGGTAGCAAAGTCGACAGCCGCTTCAATAGCGTCGGCGACCTGTGCATCAATCGCATCCAGTTCGTCATCGCCCAACAACCCTTGTTCGATAACACGGTCACGGAACCGTCGGATAGCACAATGTTTGGTGCGATATTCCTCAATCTCCTCCCTCGACCGATACCCCTGTGTATCACCTTCATAGTGACCATAAAAGCGGTAGGTCTGGCACTCCAACAGTGTAGGACCGTCCCCCGCCCGCGCTCTGTCAATCGCTGCACCGGTTGTTTCGTAAACGTCGAAGAGATCCAACCCATCGACAGCAACGCCGGGGATGCCGTAGGATTGGGCACGTGCGGCGATGTCACCGCCAGCCGAAGCGTACTTAACACTAGTCGATTGGGCGTAACGATTGTTTTCCACAACAAATATCGCAGGGAGTTTCCAGATAGCTGCCAAGTTCAAGCCTTCGTGGAAGGTGCCTTCGTTAGCACCACCATCGCCAAAGAAACTGACGGCAACCGCTCCGCTGCCCTGTACCTGTGCCGTGAGCGCCGCCCCACAAGCCAAGGGGACGCCACCGCCGACAATACCGTTAGCACCGAGCATGCCCCGGTCAATATCAGCAATGTGCATGGAGCCGCCCTTACCTTTGCAGGCACCGGTGGCGCGTCCATACAATTCAGCCATCATCTCGTTGACACTTACACCCTTGGCGATACAGTGACCGTGACCGCGGTGGGTGCTAGTAATGCTATCCGCATCGGATAGGTGGGCGCAGACACCGACTGCCACCGCTTCCTCCCCTGCGTAAAGATGGACGAAGCCCGGAATTCGCCCGGCGGCGTATTCGTCGTGCACTCGGTCCTCGAACTTGCGGATGATAACCATCCGCTCGTAGATCTCAAGTAATTTGTCTCTTGGAATGTCCATACGATCCTCTCCCCGATTTCATCGGGATTCAAAGCAACTTGATTTATGTTGTCAACTCATCACTGAACCACCGGCGACATTGATAGCGAGGCCGGTGAGATAATCGGATTCAGACGAAGCGAGAAAAGCCGCCGTTTTTGCCACATCTTCTCCTATAGCAACTCGTCCCAAGGGGACTCTCGAATCGCGTTGCTTCATCGCCTCAGTGTGCCGTCCACTCGCCCGCCACTCGTCGCCGGATATATCCTCCGACGATAGGGCAGCCGCTATGTAACTCCACCGCTCCGTATCAACAACGCCGGGGCAGATGGCGTTCACGTTAATATGGTGGGGTGCTAATTCTTGTGCCAAGGCTTGGGTAAAGCCGATTACTCCGAATTTGGAGGCGGCATAAGCTGCGAAACGTGCTGAACCGCTTTTGCCCGACACAGAGGACATGGTAATGATCTTTCCACCCCCGCCGCGGTTTATCATGTGTCGAGCAACCGCTCTACAGCAAAGAAAAGTTCCTTTGAGGTTAATCTTGTGCACGGTATCCCACGCCTCTTCCTCTAGTTCAACCACCGGGACACGGTCTGGACCAGGGCGTGAGCCGGCATTGCTCACGAAAATGTCAATACGCCCGAACCGCTCAACACCTTCATTTACTAGCGCGTCCACCTGATCAGCATCGGATACATCTGCTAAGATGGTGACCGCTTGTCGCCCCAATGCCTCAATTTCACGGACAACGGAAGGGGCTCCCTCCCAATCGTTTGAGTCGTAATCATAAGGATTGCTGACAACGTCATTGACAATGACATCGGCACCCTCCTTGGCGAGGCGTGTCGTGATCGCACGACCAATGCCGTGTTCACCGCCCGCACCTGTCACTAGGGCAACTTTCCCGTTAAGATTGTACATAAAACTCCTCCTGAAGCGTCGATCAGACGGCCGGGGTGGGTGCGAGGGAGTCTTGATAATCCCACCCTACTGAAATTGTCCTTGTCCTGATCGGTCAATGGCGTACCTCTCCCTTTAGAGTCCCGATTAACTGAGGGGTTTACTCTCCCTCTCGGCGAGGTCTCACTAGTGTGGTGCCATCCGCCTCAATCAGCGGTCGGTGGTAAATGTATGGAGGCTCCAGCACCGCCTGCTGGACTTCGGTCAGTTCAGAGACCCACTCCGGCATATTTGCCTCGTAATACCCACCGTGATAGTGGAGGTACTTGGGGGTATAGCGGTAGAGTGCTGTGCGTCGCTCACCCTTTCCCTTCCATGGAAGGGTGCCGTGGGTAGTGGCTTCGTTGAAGATTACCAGATCGCCAGCCGAAAGGGGGATATGGCACACAATTTCTCGGTTGGCTTCCCACAACAGGATGTCTTCGGGACACGGTAAATTCGCTTTGTGGCTGCCCGGTATGACGCACAGACCGCCGTCGCCGGGGTTCACATCCGTCATATAAAACTGGCAGTTAATCAGACCGCAGCGCATTCTGCCGTTTTGGTAGGCGTAGAATCGAGATCCGTTGAAAGTAACGTTACCATCGCCGTGAAGGCGCAGCCCTTCGGTACCCGCTGTGGCAGTCAGTATATCGGGCGCATGGTCCAACTTCCAACCTCGCCCCAGCAAGGTATTGAGGTAAGGGATGAGTTTGGGCTGAGCTAACAGATCGCGGAATGGCTGACACCAAGGATGCTCCCAAGTTAGCATACCACTGATATGACCTCGGAGGTGCGTTCCCTCCAACTGTGGACCAACTGCGCGGTCGGTGTGTTCACCATGTTTGTCTAGGTTGGCATCGACAGCCTCGTTTAGGCGTTTCACCTCGGCGGTCGAGAGCAAACCTCTGACGACGATAAAGCCCTGCAGATCGAACAGGTATTTTTCTCGTTCGCTCATTGTGGGGAACTGTGCTGCTTCGTACATAATTGCCGCCTCCCGTTTGGCGTGTGGGTTAGTGATACCCAAGTGAGGGGCCAGGAACACCGATCGGTGCCTCTGTTACCATAGGACAATTACTATATCACCGCTCATGAATCGGGTCAAGCGAAAACCGAGGGCGACAAAGTTTTCTGTTGACGCTACGGGACAGTCGTGATATAAGAGTAGGGGTGATAATTGTCCTACAACTTAAAAAACTAGTGGGCTATCCTACCGGCGACAGAACCAACATAGTCAGGATTGCGCCTAAACGCAAGGAGGCTTTCTCATGAAACTCGGTTTCTTCACAATGCCACTCCATCCGCCGGGAGCGGATTTCACGAAGACCTTGGATGACGATCTGGACCAAGTGGTGACGCTGGACAAGTTGGGCTACACGGAGGCGTGGATCGGTGAACACTTCACTTTTGAATGGGAGAATATTCCATCCCCTGAACTCTTCATCGCGAATGCACTGGGGTTGACCAAAAACATCGTTTTCGGTACGGGCGTTACATGTATGCCCATCCACAACCCGGCTGCCGTTGCCCATCGCATCGCCCAACTCGACCATCTAGCACACGGGCGTTTCTATTGGGGTGTTGGTTCCAGTGCCATACCGGGGGACTGCGAGATGTTTGGATTCGCCGCGGACGGCGACCGACGAAAGGCAACACGAGAGGGTATTGAGGCGGTACTCCAAATTTGGGAGGACCCCAAACCGGGGCTATATGAAACCGAGTACTGGCGATATAAGATTCCTGAACCGGTGGAGGATATCGGCTTAAAGGTGCACATGAAGCCGTATCAGAAGCCGCACCCGCCTATCGCGATGGGCGGTGTTTCACCCAGATCGGACACGCTGGTATTGGCAGGCGAGCGGGGTTGGATTCCGATGAGCCTCAATCTGATACCAGTGGAGGTCATCCAGACACACTGGGAAGCGGTGGAAGAGGGGGCGCAGAAGGCAGGACGTACCCCGGATCGGTCAATATGGCGCATCGCACGGGAGATTTACATCGCAGACACAACCGAGCAGGCGCGCAAGGAGGCGCTAGAGGGAGTCCTCGGACGCGACTTCAATGAGTATTGGTTCAAACTCCTACCGAAGGCACGATTCAAGAGAGACCCCAACATGCCCGATGCTGAAGTGACAGTTGAGTGGCTACTGGATAACCTCTGGATTGTCGGAAGCCCTGACGATGTTGCCGATCAATTGCGCCAATTATACGAGGACGTGGGCGGCTTTGGCGTACTCTTGGCGATGGGACACGAATGGGACCCGAAGGAGAAGTGGCTCAATTCCATGACGTTGCTTATGAATGAGGTGATGCCCAAATTGGCAGACCTGACCTAGGCAGTCGGTATCAACACGCTCTGCGCGTTCAGGAGGTGAGATATGCGTTTGAAGGACAAAGTCGCACTGGTCACAGGTGGCGGTTCCGGCATTGGACATGCGACAGCGGTGCTATTTGCTGCGAAGGGCGCAAAGGTGGTCGTCTCCGACTTGAACGAAGCAAACGCCCTTGAAACCGTTGCAGAGATAAAGAACGGGGGAGGCGACGCCACCGCCCTCGCCGGAGATGTATCGAAGAACACCGACGCTGAGGCAATGGTAAAGGGCACGGTGGAGACCTATGGCACGTTGGACATTGTGGTCAACTGCGCCGGGGTTGTCGCCGGTAAAGCCCTCCCGGCAGGCGCGTCCCCTGAAGAGGTGTGGGACCGTGTGATGGACGTGAACCTGAAGGGGACCTACTTGGTAACGTGGCATGCGGTGCGGGCGATGGAACAGTCAGGAGGCGGTTCGATAATCAATATCGCTTCTATCAATGGACTGGTGGGCTATCCGATGGGTCTCGGCGGTGGCTTCGATGCGTATGTTCCCTCGAAGGGGGGTGTGGTCCAGTTCACCAAAAACTTGGCTATCGACTACGGCAAGAAGAACATCCGTGTGAATTGCATCTGCCCCGGTCACATAGACACCAATCTGATTCGGGAGTTTATCCAAGACCCAGAGCGGCGTGAATGGCTGGAGCAGCGTTACCCGATGGGTCGGATCGGGCGTCCCGAAGAGGTCGCCTACGCGGCACTTTTTCTGGCATCGGATGAATCCTCTTTTGTAACGGGATCCCCACTTATTGTCGATGGCGGGTATACCGCGCAGTAGATTGGATTTGCAAATTGAAAAGAGGCGGGTGAAGATTCGCCTTATGGGAGTGGGGGAAGCCCCCTTAAATCGATCCTTAATGAGCCCCGGTTTTTGTTCTTTTGTATGGAGTCGTGATAGCATTTTTGCTAGTTTCGTGAATGGAAGTCAAACATTTCTCTTTTTGAGAAGGAGGTTCCCAATGTATACTTCGGTCCGATACCCTGATACAATAGAACCTTTGGTGCAGTTTATAGAAGAAACTGAACCTGAAGACATTTTGGAAAAGACGGCAGAAAAACTCCGTGCTGACGTTTCGATTAAAGAAATGTGCACGGCCTCCGCGCTTGCGGTCATCCGGTCCTCGGAGATGCCAACAGACCATCACGGTGGTCCCTTGCATCCCATCGCAGGATTATATGCTGTGGGTCAGACCGCCTCAAGGATGCCCGGGGAGACTTCTTTTTTGCCTGTGATGCAAAATGTCGCGCTAGCCAATACACATATCCACCATCCCACTATGGGACCTTATGTGCTGCCAGAATTTGAGCCGCTCGATGCAGGTGGGTTGGAGGAAACCAAGCAGGCATTTCTTCAGGAGGCACGGCGTGGCGAGATCAACGCTGCCGACCATCATTTCCTTTGGCTTGCTGAAAACTTACCCCGTGAGGCCGCTCTGGATTTGCTCCTGACAGTTGCCATCCCTTGCAATGTAATTGATGATCATAAGTTCATTTACCCCTTCTATACCTGGAAGTTCCTCGAATGGATTGATTGGGAGCATTTTCAGGTACTTAATCGAGGTCCAGTGCGGTACGTCTCGCAGCCCGTACGGGCACCGGCGATACAGGAACATCTTGAGTTGATTGAAAAATATCAACTGCTTTCAAAGCCTTTGCGTGAGACCACAGGAGAAGATGAAACCGAAGCTATCGCTCGAGTGCGCGATGCACTGAACAGTTGTGCCTTCCCCGACATCCCTGAAACGACCGCCCAGGCACTCGCAGAAGGACTTTCCTTGGAGGGAACTGGTGAAGCACTCTCTATAGCGGCGTCAGATCTGTTCTTGAGGGCGGATACGAGCAACCCCTTCGATGTCCACATGAACACCGGCGCAAATGTCAGGCGGCACCTCCTACGAATTAGCGGCGTCAGCCAGAAAAATAAGATTTTGGCACTCCTGTTATGGAATTCGGGGCCAGAGATTCGACCTATGCTCATCTCGTCCGAACCTCATGTCCATCCCGATGCTGTCGCTGCAATTCCAAGGCTCTCACAGCAGGGACTTTTGGACGCCATCCAAAACGCCATTGCTGCCAATGATGTCGAGGGTGCGATGGCACGAGCGGAAAAATATGAGGAACTCGATTACGACCCGCAGGCTTTAATTGCCATGCTCGGTGACATTGCCTGCCAAGATAACATTACAGAAATGCACGCCCTCAAGCATCATCAGGCAACCTTTGAAGAGTTCCATACAACACGCCCGCCTTTCCACTTTCGCCATCTTGTTGCGGCAGTGAAAGCAGCAGCCATCTCGTATGGGAAAGCCCAAGAGGTGTATGTGGAGGCAAAGCAGTTGCTAAATGTGTAGCATAAGTCTACCGGGTACGCAGGATGCCTTGATGTCAACTAACGATCAGTCCGCTACCGGTTCATTTCACAAGCCTGTATAGGGTCATCGGGAGAGTGAGATGTCCACAGATCTATCGGAGAACCTCACTCTCCCAACCCGATTTACATTTGACCGAGTAAGAGTGCCAAAACGGTTGCGATGTTGCAGGGGAAAGAAACCGAGTTTTTCACACGGGAAAGTGCGCCTTTGTTCCGAAACCCCCACTATCACCTTCTGATAAGGCGTGGTGCTGCCCAAAAACATTGATGAGATACCAGAAGGTAACGAATTGCAAGGAGAAAGCCACTAACATGAAAGATCAGGTTGTTATTGTCACCGGCAGTGGTCAGGGCATCGGCGAAGCAACTGCCCTGCGTTTCTCAAGGGATGGGGCATCTGTGGTTGTGGTGGACATCCAAGAAGCGAGCGGCAACGAGACAGTCCAAGAGATTCAGCGTCAAGGCGGCAAAGCGTGTTTTGTCAAGGCTGATGTGTCAGACCCCAGCGATGTGCGCAGCATGGTGGAACAAGCCGTAGCAGCATTTGGAAAGATAAATGTCCTTGTCAATGTCGCCGGCGTCCAGGGGATGGTCGCCGATATCGTTGAGTTGCCCGAAGATGAATGGTATCATGTTCTGAACGTAAATCTCACAAGCGTCTACCTCTGTTCAAAGTATTGCATTCCCTATATGCTCGAACAGGGCGGCGGTTGTATCGTCAATATCGCATCAATGCAGAGTTTTTTCAACATGCCCGGATCATCGGCGTATGCCGCCGCGAAGGGGGGAATCGTCTCATTAACGCGAAGCATGGCTCTGGATTTTGCTCCCCAAAACATCCGCATCAACGCTGTCGCACCCGGCTATATCGATACTCCTTTACTGCGTGGGTTTGCGGAGGCGACTGGCGATATGGAAGGTGCTATTCAGCAATGGTGCAGTCGGATACCGATTCGACGGTTACAACAACCTGCGGAAGTTGCGGAAGTGATTCTGTTCCTCGCCAGTTCAAGAGCCTCAGCGGTGACCGGCGTCACCTACCCGGTTGATGGCGGCATCTTAACGGCTCAACCGTTCATGGGAGATTAGATTAGGACTTATGCGGTTGAACACTCAAAAGCTTGTAGTTCGGCGATTTATCGCCGCAAATGCCCGATCAATCGGGCAACTACAATCAATCCCATAAGGATTTAAGAATTCAAATGGACGCTGATAAACGCAGATGAACACAGATCTCTTTCGTTTTTCTATTTTTATCTGCGAAAATCTGCGTCCGTATCTACTTTTAGAACTGAAGCACGTAAGTCCTATGTGTTCTATTCACTAAATCTGCTTGGGGCATGCACCCCACCGCGTCATACGTGAAGCGTGAAACGCAATGGCTGGATTCTTCACGCCCCGCGTTTCAATTCTGGAGGAGAGATCAATGACCGCACTACCTGATTATGACCTCGATTTGAAACTTGCCGAATTGAAGATTAACGGTTACGTTACTTTTGAAGACTTGATACCTGTTGAGACGGTAGATCAGATACGTGAGGCGTTTCTGCCCCTGTTGGATGAGGTGAAGGCTCACAGTACGCCGGGCGAAGATGTAAAGGTGCGTGGACACACCGATGATCGGCTTGTTGTAGAAGGGCGTCTACAGGTCGTCAATCGTTACACGATGTATGTCCCTTGGGAGGAACCCTTCGCTGACCCTCAGATTTTCGAGAACCCGGTGCTGCTCGCCTTTCTCGACCGGTATTGGGGCACCAGCGACTATCATATTACCTGCTACCATTCAAACAACCCATACCCCGGCAGCGAGTACCAGCGGTGGCATCGAGATGCGGGGATTTCCAGAATGGTTCCCCACGTCGGCTTAGAGGTGTGTCCCCATTTTGGTATCAAGTTCCCACTGGTGGATACCTATGAGGAAAATGGGAGTTTTGAAATCTTGCCCGCCACCCAATACCTCGCAGACCCGGAGTTGGAGAACTGCTACGACGAAGTGTTGACAAAAGGCGATTTCCCCACAGCACGCCGTCTCAACCTGAAGAAGGGAACGCTATGGATTCAAGATCCGCGGACGCTCCATCGTGGGACACCCAACCGCGCCGATCACGTCAGACCAGAGTTGGTGATCTGCTATTCCCTCCCTTGGTTCGCGATGCGTAAACCTATTGAGATGACCCAGACAGAATACGACAAGCTGTCTGAACGCGGCAGGGAGATGTTCTCTCGATGCGAGGTAATTGGATAACAACCCAAAATTAGTTTTGGACGGGGAGCCTGCAGAAACCCCATAACTTTCAAGGAGGAAACAAAATGAAAACACTTAAACGTTTAACCTGATTAGCCGTGGGAGTCATCAGTCTTGTGCTGATTGGTGGTTTGATGATGGTTGGTATTTACGCACATGCAGGCACCGCGAAAGAACAACTGGAGAATTCACCGCGACATGGTGAGTGGGTGAAAATCTCCACAGAGAGTGGACGTGAAGTCAACGCCTTTATCGTTTTCCCAGAGATTAAGGAGAACGCGACTTCAGTGATTGTCATCCATGAGATCTTTGGTCTAACGGATTGGATCAGACAGGTCGGCGATGAACTTGCGAAAGCGGGCTTTGTCGCAATCTGTCCTGATTTCCTTTCCGGGATGGGACCAAACGGAGGCGGCACCGATAGCTTCGGGGATGGTAATGTCCGACGGGCGATTCGTGACCTAGAGCCAGACCAAATCACAACCGACCTCAAAGCAGTGACGAAATACGTCCGGGCCCTACCTTCGACGACAGATACGGTCGCCGTTAGTGGATTCTGTTGGGGTGGTGCACAATCGTTCCGCTTTGCCACTAATGACGATTCACTAAAAGCTGCTTTCGTTTTCTATGGCAGCCCCCCGGATACAGCGGTATTGGGAAAGATTACGTGTCCGGTATACGGTTTTTACGGTGAGAATGACAACCGAATTAACTCGACCATTGAATCGACAAAAACATCCGCAAAATCCGCCAGCATTACCTATGAGCCGGTAATTTATTCCGGTGTGGGTCACGGCTTCTTGAGACGGGGAATGGCTGCGGAGGCGAGTGAGGTTCAGAAAACCGCAGCTCGTGAGGCTTGGGAGCGATGGGTAAATCTACTGAACAAGCACTAAAGAACACAAACTTAACATAGGAGAAGTTTTCAAATGAAAAGGGCATTGACCTTCGTTATCTTTTTTTGTGTAATTACAATTTTCTTGTGGGGGACGGATTCACTTTCAGAGTCGGAGAAATATTGGCACCAGTGGCGGGGACCTGAGGCTTCCGGCGTCGCGCCACACGGAGACCCGCCCATTGAGTGGAACGAAAATAAAAATATCCGATGGAAAACCGAAATCCCAGGTCAAGGGCACGCCACCCCGATCGTGTGGGACGATACCATTTTTGTTACAAGTGCTATCCAGACCGATAAGCAGGTGGAACAACAGGCAGAAGGTGAATCAACCGAGATGCCGCGACAACGAAGAGGACGTCGTGGTCGCTCCGAAACCCCATCATTTGTTCACCAATTTACAATTTTCGCTATCAACCGTTCTGACGGTAGCATCCGCTGGCAGCAGATCGCTCGCGAAGAAGCGCCGCATGAGGGAACGCATCAAACCGGCAGCTGGGCAGCAAATTCCCCTGTCACCGATGGAGAACATGTTTACGCTTATTTCGGCTCTCGTGGGCTCTACTGCTATGACATGCAGGGGAATCTCCAGTGGGAAAAAGATCTCGGAGATATGGCAACCAAGATGAGTTTCGGTGAAGGCAGTTCGCCGGTGCTCTATGGCGATGTCATCATTCTTAACTGGGATCATGAGGGGGATTCGTTTATTATTACGTTGGATAAACGGACGGGTGAAGAACTCTGGAAAGTTGACCGAGATGAAGGCACGTCGTGGGCTACGCCAATCGTCGTTGAACACGATGGGAATCATCAAGTCATTGTCAATGCAACCCACCGTACACGTAGCTATGATCTGGCGACGGGGAAAATGCTCTGGGAATGCGGTGGCATGACAGCCAATACAATTCCATCGCCCGTAACAGCAAACGGTATTGTCTACGTTACCAGCGGGTTTCGCGGCAACGCTCTGCAAGCGATCCGTCTCGCCGATGCGAAAGGAGACATCACGGGTGCAGCGGCGGTCCTCTGGGAGTATGATAGAGATACCCCTTACGTTCCTTCTCCGCTGCTCTATGGCGATACACTCTATTTCCTGAAACACAACAAAGGAGTCCTCTCCGCTTTCAACGCCAGTACAGGCGAAGCATACTACGGACCAGAGCGTCTGGAAGGTATCTCAGAGGTTTATGCGTCGCCGGTCGGTGCAGATGGCCGCATCTATATTGCAAGCAGAGACGGTGTCACGCTGGTAATTAAACACGGTTCAACGCTTGAAGTCCTCGCTGAAAATGTCCTCAATGACGGTTTCAATGCCTCACCCGTAATCGTGGACAAGGAGATATTCTTACGTGGGAACAAATCTCTCTATTGTATTGCGTCGGATTGACTTAGCAGTCAGTATGCTAGAAAGAAGACTAGATAAATATGTTTGATGATTATCGTCCCAATCGATTTGGGCCCGGGCGCTCTGCCGTCATGTCCAAACACGGCGCAGTCGCCACAAGTCAACCCCTCGCTGCTCAAGCAGGATTGCAGATCTTGCGTGATGGTGGGAATGCGATTGACGCCGCCGTTGCCATGGCTGCTATGCTCAACGTTGTTGAACCGATGTCTACAGGGATTGGTGGAGATGTCTTTGCGCTGGTCTATCGTCCGCAAGATGGTGTTATTCGTGGATTGAATGGAAGTGGACGTGCGCCATATGCCGCGGAACTTGAATTCTTTACGAAGCAGGGGTTGACCAACCTCCCAAGTACAGGGAGTCTGTATCCTGTGACCGTTCCCGGCACGGTTGATGGGTGGGCAACAATCCTCGAAGCCTGCGGCACGATGACGTTGGGCGATGTTCTCAAACCTGCCATTGAGCATGCGGAGAACGGGTTTCCGGTCAGTCCACAGATCAGCTTGGCGTGGCAAGAAGCTGCTGGACTGCTTTCGAGCACGCCTGACGCCGCGAAAACCTATCTGACGGACGGACGCGCACCCCAACCGGGAGAGGTTTTCTACCAGCCCAATTTCGCAAACACCCTGCGTCTGATCGCCGAAGGGGGACGCGAGACGTTTTATCGGGGTGAGATCGCCAAAAAGATTGTGCAATTCTCCGATGAGAACGGCGGCTTATTCACGATGCAGGACTTCGCTGACCACACCTCGAATTGGGTGGAGCCGATTTCAACTAACTATCGCGGCTATGATGTCTACGAAATTCCGCCCAACGGTCAGGGGATCGCTGCACTGCTCGCGCTGAACGTCGCTGAAGGTTTCGACCTCCGATCGATGGGACATAATAGCGAAGCCTCCCTGCACTGCTTGATTGAGGCGATGAAGCTGGGGTTTGCGGATCTGTACCAGTACATCACCGATCCGGAGGTTGAGGATGTTCCCGTCAAGGGTTTACTCTCCGCCGAATACACCAACAGCCAAAGGGCGCGGATTAATCTCGATCGTGCCAATACAGATCCAATCGCGGGGGCACCGCCGATGGGCAGTGATACTGTTTACCTCTGCGTTGTTGACAAGGATCGCAATGTTGTTTCGTTCATCAATAGCCTCTTTGCAGGCTTCGGTTCAGGCATGGTAGCGGGGGATACGGGAATTATGTTGCAAAACCGAGGGGCAGGTTTCTCGCTCAATCCGAACCATGTCAACCGGATTGCGCCGCATAAACGCACGATGCACACAATTATCCCCGGTATGATCGCCCAAAACGGCGTTCCTCTTGTAACCTTTGGCGTGATGGGCGGACAGATGCAGCCGCAGGGACACCTGCAATTGGTGTGCAACCTCGTTGATTTCAATATGGACGTGCAATCCGCGCTCGATGCCCCGCGATTCCGCGTTGTGGACGGATCAACCGTCACCATCGAAGAAGGTGTACCGATGAACGTGCAAGCTGGATTAGCACGAAAAGGGCACCAGTTACTGCCGCCGTATACCTTCTTCGGTGGCGGACAAGCGATCTTTATTCATCCGGAATACAACACACTGATCGCGGGTTCTGAACCACGCCGCGATGGGTGTGCCGTGGGATACTAAATATTACGCAGGTTGCTATCCGTTGTTCCGGTGCTTGTCTGAATCGTGAAACGTAAGTTAGTTCACTAGTTCATTGGTTTACTAGTTCATTAATGAACTCTTGAAGTTACGGCATACGGCGTATGCCTACTACTAGCAGCAACTTGGGCTAATATTAAACAGCGGCATGAATATTCGCCCGTGTTCCCTCAACGTCAAAACAGGCGTACTGATTATCCCGCATGATGCGTGTTGCGATTTGCATCGCCTGTGCTTCGGTCATGTAACCGTCCGCTATCTCCCCTTCAAGCGCACGGCGAATCTCGTTACGTGCTTGTATCGCATACGCCATCGCGCTTGTGGGCCAATGGGTATCTCCGCCAAACGCAAACAGCTTGTTTGATGGAACAGCATGCAGGAACCGCCGCAAAAAGTCGCGGGAACTGTACGGATCAATGCTCCATGCCCAACAGAGATCCACCCAGATGTTACGATAGTGCTTCGCGAGTGCGACCAGTTCATCGGTGTAGGGATAGGAAATGTGCATCAGGACAAACTTGGCATCGAGGTAACGCGCAAAGAGATCGCACATATTTCCAGCGGGGATTCGGCTTATAGGCATCCGATCGTTGCCTGCGTAGTAGCCGGTATGAATCTTGAACGGAAGGTTGTGTTCAATCGAGAGCTCAACGCCTCGCGCCCAGCACCAATCCCCCAGACAGAGCTGCGTTTCGACGCTGATCTCCTCCGTGGGCTGAGTTAGCACCTTTCGGAGGGCGGCAGATGCCTCAACATCGTTCCGTTCAACCCAATTGAGGGTTCGACTGTAGGCGTGTTGCGCTTTCACTGCAATGGCGGTAGGAGCATGTTTTGCAAAGATCGCTTCCATCCCCTGTTTCAGCGTTCTGAGATCTACCACCTCAATCCCCGTTTCGGCATGGATCTGTTCCAGTTCAATTTCTCCGTTGCAGAAGCTACGCCACGACAGATCATAGAGGAAGAAGTCGAGTCCAGAACTATCCGGGGCGCACACCCACAGCTTATCATCAGTCTGGGTATGGTCGAGGTTGGCGACATCATGTAGCAACCGGAAACGCTCACCGGGGCGTCGCAGCATCTTAATTTTCTCTTGTGCCGATGCTATATTTGCTCCGGTGAGTTCGTCAATCCCGTAGGCGTGTTCGGCGATGAGTCGCACCGCTTCGCCGTATCCAGTGAAGTGTGTCGCGTCCCAAGCCTCTCGAATGCCTTCAAAGCGCCCAGCGATGTCTGGGTCTGAACCATCCATCAGACGTTTCATCGCAACGGGCGATGCACCCGCTGTGTTGAGGTCTGCGGGAACATAATTCCCAAACAGATCTTGTAAGATATCTGGACCGTCGTCTAACCACACATGTTCTCGATCCAAATGTTCATGTGTATCGACTAAAGGTGTGCCCTGAATGTGATGTGCCAAATCGGTTGACATATTCTTTCTCCTTGTATAGCCTGCGCTACGATATGTTATACTGTTTGTGGTTTCACCAGAAAATAAACGACAGAGATTTCTTCGGGGGTATACATGCGCTCATGCGCTGTTTTCGATCTAGATGGGACAATCATTGACAACTCTTCCGAGCGGGTTTTCCTCAAATATCTGCTTGAGAGAGGTGAACTGCCACTGCGTAACCTGTCCCAATGGCTTCTCGATTTTATACGGACCCAAGATCTTCGTCAAGCCAAAGCAAACAAGGTGTATCTGAAGGGCTTAGATTATCAGCATATCCACAACTTAGCACAGACCTGCTTTACGGAGTGCTTGGTAGAGCGAATCTCGCCTAAAGTTTTTGACCTCATCGAATCTCACCGCGCCGAGGGACGAACTATAGTCATTTTATCCGGATCTCTAGAACTTTTGGTGCAGTTTTTCCACGAACACCTGAAAGCGGATCTCATGATCGGATACGCCCTAGAGGTCATTGAAGAAGAAATCACAGCGCGCGGTGTGGGCTTAAATCCTTACGGCGAGAATAAAGCCAAATTGGTTCAGGAACTTGCCGAAGCACACAATTTTGACCTGAGCGAATCTTATGCCTACGGAAACCACCATTCGGACGCGCATAAACTCAAACAGGTTGGACACCCGGTTGCCGTCAATCCCGACAGAAAACTACAAGAAATCGCCTCCGCCAACGGTTGGCAGATTGAACAATTTCATACAGAATAACGCAAGTTGCTATAGACATCTTTCCTAAATAAATGTTCCATAAATTGAATATTGAAGGTATAATTCCTTTCCTCTCACAATCGATACATTCAACCCCACAACAGGAAGGAATTCCCATGAGCATCTTTCAGCAAACCCTTGAACAATCCGACGAACGCTTTCTCCGAGACGTGGGCATCAGCAAAGCCACCTTTCAACAACTCCTTGACAAAGTCGCGACTTATCTGGCAGTTCAACGCGAGAAAAATCCCATGAAAAAACGAGGACTCAAGTCAACGATTAGCCTCGCAGACCAGCTATTACTCACCTTGACTTACCTCAGACATTATCCTACCTTTGCCAAGTTGGGCAAGGAATTTTCAATCAGTGAATCTTACGCCAACAAGATTTATCACCGAATGCTCGACATTCTGGTTCGCGTTTTGCCAATGAACAGCAAAAAAGAATTACTCCGTAGCGACTTAGATAGTGTTGTCATTGATGTCACCGAACAACCGATTGAGCGTCCCAAGCAGCAACAGTGCCAATATTACTCCGGTAAAAAAATGCCATACTCTCAAAGTCCAACTGATTATCTGCTGGGTGAGTTTGCAGATTCTATCGGTCATTTGTCGAAAGGGCAAAGTCCACGATTTTCGGATACTCAAAGAAAGCCGTCTGGCTATCAACCGAGAGACCGAGAAGCTAGCTGACGGGGGCTATCAAGGCATAGATAAGGTCTATCCCAACAGTGTCAGCCCGGTCAAGCGAAGCCGGAACAAGCCCCTATCTGATGCCGAGCGTCGGTTCAATGAAGCGTTGTCTCGGCGCAGAATAGTTATTGAACATGTCAACCGACGGTGCAAGATATTCCGGATTACCCAGCAAAGGTATCGCGGCAAGCATAGAAATTATGGCAAGACTTGGAATGTCATTGCTGCTTTAGTCAACCTCAGATATGCTGTCTAACTATTACCTTTTTGGAAAGAGGTCTTATATATCTCGTAGGTCGAGTTTCCATATTCGACGCCTACCAGAAATAACCAAATTCACCTACAATTAGAGGTGCTGAACGATAAGTAACTTTCTCGATATATCGTTCATCAATCTTATGGGACACATGTCGCCCCGCTGGGGCTTGGGGGAATTGGTTTGCCGATGTTCTATAAACATGCCGCCCCGCTGGGGCTATGGGTCGGGCAAAACGCCCAACCTACGGGTATAGGGATCGATTTTATCACGCCACATATAACTGGCGACTTGGGCTAAAATAAATAGAAGACTGCATTCCCAACTGTTACGGGTTAGTAGAGGACGTGGATTTCCACTCCCTTCACGGTGACCTCACTAGCAACGACGAAGATCCCGACGTGATTCCTGCCCTGTATGAGCAGATCGGGACTTATCTCCTGACGCATGGCGTGGACTTGCCCTTGTTGGGAGGTGCTGCCCGTATTGTCAGGTGGGAGCCAACCGGTAGTAGGCTCAAGCTCTGACAACGGTTGCTGGTTGAGCGTAACCTCTATTTGACTCGTTTCGGTGAGATCAGTGTAAGTGACGGACAGCCATATCGTCCGAGGGGGAGGGGACGCGGTGAAATCCTCCCCCACCAGAACGGGGACCGCCACCTGCCCTCCACGCGCTAGGGTTTGTGGGAGCGTTGCGTGCAGCCAGTTATGTGGTAACATCGGTTTCGGTCCCAAGAGGCGGTCAGCGGCATAGAGTTTATCCTTGCCTCGCATCGCTTGGGGCGTATCCATCTCTCGCAGTAACTGCCTTTGCGGTGCGAATTGTGGGTTTTTGTCGGGACGGTGCACGTAGGAGTGCGCGTTCCAGTTGAAGGTGTAGATACCGTCGGCACCCTGATGCCAGTAGTTGGCTGCTAATGCACGGAGCATCGGTTCGGAATCCTCAAAACCGAAGATGATATTGTACCCACTGGGCCAACCGTACACGCAGGGATATACCAATATTCCTGTACCATCGGTTAGGTTCTTGAACGCCTCCACGTCACAGTCTATGTTGCCACTGCCGAGGCTGAGACTGTCCACCAACCTTTCCTCAACCCAAGTTGAAACGTCAAACCCATCCAATCGACACGCTTCTATCGTGGAATTCACACGCACTGCCAACGGGATCTGCCTGCCCCGCGCTTTGCCTCGCTGATTCAGATACTCCTGCACCCGACTGAGGAATTGTGTTAGCAGATGGGCGTTTCCGGGGGCTTCGTTCGGAATGAAATAGGGGGGACTGCGGAGGAAGTCGATCTCCAATCCATCGAAGTCGTACTTCCGGAAAATTTCTTCGATGAGGGCGAACTTCAGATCACGCACCTCGGGCACCGCAAAATTGAGATTACGGTGGACAGAAGGGTGCACCTCTGGATGTCCCGCTCCAATTGCCCACTCCGGATGCTCCACTTTGAAAGTGGCGAGCAGCCGCTCATGGCCAAAGGAATCGTGACAGTCATTGAGACGGAGGGAGTAGAAAATGTCTACACCCCGCTCCTTCGCTGCCGGCACGACAATCTTCGGCGGGTCGTTGCCTTGTTCGATAAGACGAAGCAGCGAAGGATCTACCTCACCAATACGCTCCCCAGTCAACTCCAACACATCGCTATCATAGTTGGCGGTGTTACCACCAGCCCCGTCATGCCAGAAGAGGCACTCAACGTGGCTGTCCTCAAGAAAACCAACGATGCCTTTGAGGTAGTCATTGACATCTGTCGAAGCGGGCAGCACACCGCTTGAGTCCATCTGATAGATAAGACGATAGGGTTTCATACCTTGTATTATAGGGCAATTCCTGAAAAATTGACAGAAAATTGTCGAGATATGAATTTCGACTTACCGGTTCTGTTGACTGCCGATCGCCAACGATGAAAATTAGTTCGGAGAGGTCAGGGATTTCAATAAGTGGTTCGGGAGGTAGTTGAGGATGGAACGCCCTGCGACATGTATGAGTATCTTAGGAGAAGCGAAAGTGTGGGGTCTGAGTTGTATGCCGCTGTCTGTGGTAGGGATAATGACTTTCATCAAGATTCCTTCCTTCAATGACTTGACTGCCTTTCGGTTCAAAGCGGAATCCCAACCGCGAAAGTCCCAAATCAGAGAGAGCCGCTGTTACCGTCCCCTGTTTCTCTTTGGGAACATAAAATAGAAAGTATCCCCCACCCCCTGCGCCCAGAATCTTGCCGCCTAGCGCGCCCGCGGCGATAGCGCACTCATAGATGGTATCTAGCATCGGGTTTGAAATGCTACCACAGAGGGAACGCTTCAGCTGCCAAGCGCGATGTAACAAATGTCCAACCTCGTAGAAGCAACCCTTGTGGTTGCCCTTTACAAGGACATCGTAAAACGCAGGTACGAGCTCCCTCATTTGCAGTAGCGTTTGGGGACTCGCAGAACGTTTCTGTTCGTGCAGGATGGTCTCGGCGCGTCGTTGAATCCCTGTGTAGAATAGGGTGAAGTTCTCTTCCAAACGCGCTACCGTTTCGGAGGTTACTGGAATGGCTTGAGTATGGACACTCTCGTCTCTGTTGAACTGAATCCGTCTCAACCCACCGTAAGCGGCGATATACTGATCTTGTTTTCCGATAGGCTGTTTCAAGCGGTCTATCTCAATCTCGCACGCTTGATGTGCGAGGGTTTCTATGGGTATTTCGATTCCCTGATAGGCGTAGAGGGCATTGAGTAATCCGACGGTTAATGCACTTGACGATCCCAATCCACAGCCGCGCGAGGGGACATCAGAGGTGACCGTGATGGATAGTCCATCCCCCCTAACCTTCCCGCTAGCGGGGGGGAAGGTTTTCCGCACCGCCTCTCTAATCAGAGGATGCTGGATGTGGTCAGGGTCAGAAACCGTTTCACGGTGATCTGGGGTGTTGATAGCAATTTGAGAGTTCGTTTGCTTTGTGATGCAGACAGAGATGTATTTATCGATAGCAGTGCTGATGACCTCTCCCCCATATTGCCGATAAAAGTTGGAGATATCGGTCCCGCCCCCAACAAAACTAATTCGTATCGGTGTGCGCGAAATAATCATAAGTTCTCCCTATACCGGTGTAGGAAAGGCTGCCGTCAGCGAATGGCAATACGGAACGGTTTGTTCCAAACCGTCTAGAAAAGAAATCTAGGGGGCATACCCCAGATCCCTTGTGCAAGGTTACGGTTTCACAATCTCACGAATTTGCGAACAATCAAGAGTATTGTCCTTTTGTGGCTGGTGGGTGTAATACCACCAGAATCGAACATAAAGCAACATCCAAAAAATACGGAAAATCCGAAAAGGGTTTCGGTACTTTGTTTCGCCGTGAATTCGAGGGTGGTGGGTGACTACTATTTCTCCAACTTTGTAACCCCGCAAATAGAGCATCGAAGTGAGGCAACCGTGCATCTTTGACCGTAACGGTAACAGTGATTTGACCGCCGGCGACCGGAATATCTTGAGTGAGCAACTCGTGTCATGGACTGGGTCCCCGAAGATGAGATAGCGGATGAGGTTGAACGCTCTCGAAACGAACCGTTTGGTTGCAGAGTCTTGGCGGTGTTTGCGCCAGCCACAGATAGCATCATATTTCCCCTCAATTGCTCCGAGCAGTTTGGGAATATCTTGGGGATCGTTTTGTAAGTCACCGTCCATACTGATGATGTAGTCCCCTGTAGCGTAGGAGAAGCCCGCAGAAAAAGCGGGTGTCTGACCAAAGTTTTTTTTCAACCGGATAATCGTTAAGTTGCAAATCTTTGTCTGAGCACGTCGTAGGATTTTGTAAGTGTCATCTACGCTTCCATCGTCAACAAAAATGATTTCGTAATCGTAGACTTGGGCATCAAGCACCGTATAAAGTGTCTTAGCAAGTGGCATGATGTTGTCTTGTTCATTATAGACAGTTATCACAACCGAAATCTTTTTCTGGTATTTCTCCGAGCCGGGTTTGAGATCGATAGCCAATAGCTTTCTCCGGTGTCCATGAAAGCATTAGGGAACAACGATCGTTGTTCCCTACAATGAGTCTGGAGGGAAAGTTTTTAACGTGGCAGCCTTCAGATGCACACTGACCCGGGGCATCAATAAAACGAAACCCAATAATCCCAACAGAGCGGTCATCAGCACCTGACAACAATGTATGAACAACCCAACAGAGAGCGCGCTCCCTACCTCCATATCGGCGAACATGACCAAACTAGCCGCCCAACTCCCCTCTATGATCCCAAAGCCGCTCAATGAAAACGGGAACCATGCAGCAATCATAACAACTGAAATCACAACCAACAACATACCTAGCCTTTGATTGACATTTAGCGTTGATAAAAGCAGCAGATGGCAACTCAGGTTAATTCCATAAGTACAGAGAGAAAAGGTGAGAGCTTTCAACAACAGCCGAAGACAGCGAAACCGGTCAAGTTGAAGCGAGACCTCCCCTAATCTATGACCGGCGGAGCCCAGTAAAGCGGTGTAACGCCGAGGACATATTCGGACGATGCAGGTCCATATTGGTTCTATACCTTTGGGGAGCACACTGAAAAGAACGCGATTCACTATAATCAAGACCCCAGCGAGGGCTAAAATGGCCAACACATAACCTGTAGATTGGTGCCCCATTGTCAATAGACCAAAGGTGCCCCCCACGATAACAAATTGCAGGTCAAATAAACGTGCCTCAAACAGACTGCGTAGTCCTTCGCTTACGGGGATTTTCAAGTGTCGGCGCAGCAGTACAATATAGGAAAACTCACCGACCATCAATGGAAATGTGCGCACAAAAAAGTTGTGGCACAAAGTAATTGGGAACAGGACTGCTAATGGCAGCTCTTTCCGGCCTAAAAGTATACGGAAACGCAAAGCACGGAAGATATTTAATAGGAGGAATAAGACAAATAGCCCAAAGAAAAACCAAAACGGAACATTTTTAGCAAGGCGGAGGAAATGAGGATAGTCAATCTGTCGTGCCAGATAGATGATTAAAATTATAGAGATTCCAAGCCCTAGCAGTGGAGAAATAAGACGATTTAACCCATGTTTTTGAAGGAATGATTGAAACCGCACGTCAGTCATCAATACCGTATAAGCCTCAAGCCGTTGTCAATCTGAAAAGAAAAACACATTGATTTATAAAATATATCAACTAATAACGCCAAAATACCAGCCAAATTTAGGGCGTTATGACATAATATGTCATAACGCCCTAAAAAAATGGTTGAGACTAAATGCAAGAACATTTACATTGTTGTATTGTATAAAGTAACGCAATTCTCAACTTTCAGAGAAGAATGAATTACATAGGAGAACAACTATGTCAAATATGTCAAAACAGGTGGCAACCTGTGTTTTTGTTGCAACTTTTTTTATTGTGGTGATTACACCGGTCTTTGGGCATCAGCAGTGGATATTGCCCAACTTTTTCTATACAGACCGTGAATCCCCTTGGTTGGGTGTAGAGCACACATCGGGCGATCAACGGTTTGTCTCTGGACATGGATCAGGAACCCTTTTGTGGATCATCCATCCGCAAGGATGGCGTATGGGACGACCATCATCTACTTATGTTGGTCAGACGAGGACTGTCGGGGAGATAAAACTGCGAGAGCCGGGCACCTATCGAATCGAAACAGATCCCCCAGCCCAATATGTGGCGGAGATTGAGGTAGACGGCAAGAAGAGGTGGGTTGGCAAATCGAAAGACCAGCTACCCGACGCAAAGGTTATCCAGTCGCAACATCGATGGTCACAGACCACTACTTTCGTGACGGTGAAGGAATACACGCAAGGTGCTCTGGAAGCTACCGGCGCATTTTTAGAAATCGTGCCAGTAACACATCCAAACAAGATCTTTGTGGGAAAGCCATTTGTAGTTCGCGTTCTGTCGAGAGGTCAATTAGTTCCGGGCCAAGAGGTCCAAGCTTATTCGGAGATGGGCAGCGGACATGACACAACGCTGGTAGCAGTTACCGACGCCGACGGTGAATGTGAATTAACCTTTCCATCTCCCGGTATGTATCTACTAACCGCCAACCTCCGTCAGGATGCCAAAGATTCTTCCCGTGCCAATATTGATGTATTTAATATATCAATGCTGGTAGAGGTTAGGAAGGAGAACTAACAGTATTGATGTATCTTCTGTCGGTTTGGTAAGTTGTCCACTCGCTATTTCGGTTACGATTAAATATGGACAAAACCTAGCAACTTAGGTTAAAATATGTTGCTCAGGTTAAGAAATTGTGCAACAGAAACCGAGTTTTGAAGCCCCCCTCTAATCCCCCCGCAAGCGGGGGGAGGAGGCGGTTTATCTTCCTGCTTCGCGCTTTCTTTTTACATGGGTCAAATATGTTTATTGTGCTTACTACTATTCTATTTTAGGCGTTTCGTCTGCGAGCTAAATGTTGGATTCTCATTTTTATTACAATCTCCATAACATAGCTTGCTACAAGGAGGAAAACCATGGCGTGTAAAACGATTCATGCCGCAGAACCCAACCTACCAACGAATCTCTTTACGATCGAGGAAGATACGGAAGACACGACAGAAGCCAGCGATTTTAATTGGATTCCCCTTAGCTGTTGTAGTTACGGGACTTATGGTGCTGCGATCGACGTTATTTGGGAAACTGAAGATGATGAGGAGCCAGTTGTTATTAATGACACAAGTTGCTAGGGCGTGTTGACATTTGTGTGAAGTTGTCCGTAATCGTAGGGGCGAGGTCCCCTCGCCCATTGACCAACGCGGGTTGGAAACCCCAAACCATACGGGTTGAGTTGATTGTAGGTCTATATTCATATCTAGACACCGAACCGTCGATTTTGGAAAATCGACCTACAGAGGTTCAAAATCGTCTATGATGTGTGAACAAAGGGTTGGGAAACCCAACCCCTACAAAGGAGCATGCGTCTGTGCACACCTCTCGATTATCTGATTGCGATGAAATGTCAACAGAACCTAGCAGAATATCCGTGAACTTTCCACTCAAATTGCTACCTGAAAATTCCAATCCAATCGTGGCGTAGGTTTCCTAACCCCGATTTCATCGAGGGCAGGCTCTGCGAAAGCTATGTCCTGGCTCAATCAGTCCGGTGTGCCACACAACCATTTCTGGTGTTGGCTCTGAGCATTCAACCGCGCAGAACCTATAACCCAATCATTCAATCCCCTCTAATCCACAATGTCCAAAGTCAATACCCTTCTCAAACTGATTGCCTATCAAGAGCAACACCCCCAATCCACGGACGAAGAGATTGCCGAAGGGATTGGAATTTCACCACGACATGTCCTCCGCTGCAGAAAAGAGGTGAATCTTCTCACACACCAGTTGGCTGAACCTTACTTGCAACCAGAGCAAATTCAATTGATGCTGTCACTGCTGGATCAACGGGAACCCGATCAGAAGGAGATCGCCCAACAGCTTCAAAACCAGATAGGGGTTTCCTACATCGGTTGCCTTCGCACCACGCCCCCCAACGAGCAGGCACCTGTTGGCCGGTTCGATATCGGAGAGTTGATTCCAGCAGAAACGGATCCTTCAGACAGTCTGCACCCGGCACTGAATTTTTGGCTGCAGAACCTATGCTATGACCCTCTCCTCGTATACCACCGAAACGGCGAAATCGAAGGACGGCTTGCAATCGCTTGCGAGGCGGTGAAAGGGAATTCACAGTGGCAGCTGACCTTGAGAGAGGACCTTCGTTGGAGCGATGGAAAGCCAATTACGCTTGAAGAGGTCATCGCGGCGTTTTCTGAGAGCCGTATCGCACCGATTATAACAGAGATAAAACCGGATGGCAAGACCCAACTTCGGGTTCAACTTTCTCAGGAAGAGGCACTCTTTCCCCTTCATCTGAGCGGGATCTTCGTCCACCCCTCCCACTCACCCCAGCCTTACCGCGTGACCTCTGGATCCTATCAATTGAAGCGTTTCCATCCCGACGCCATGACCTTCCGTTTCCAGCAAAACCCGGATTACTATCGCGGAGGAGATCCCCATATTGATTGGTTGACCCTAAGACGTTTCACACGACCCATCAATGCGGTTAAGGCGTTAGAGAATGGCGCACTGGATCTGCTTTTTCTCTCCCCCCATGCACTGCGGTCCTTCTACCAATTCCCAACAACAGTGCCCTGTCAACAGTGGCCCTTTTTTCAGGACAACTACTACGTCCTATTTCTCAACCGTCATCACGGCCCCCTATCAGATGAAAGGAACTGTAATCTGCTTAAAGAAGCAATCGATTATCGGGCAATTAATCTCTATCTTCGGATGGGACAGGTTGATGAAGAAGGGGAGAGTTCACAATTGTCTCGCCTGCCCTTTGACCTTCAAATCGCTTGTGCAAATGGCGTGTTTCGCTATTTGACGGAGCTGATTGGGAAGTCAATAGGTGTTTCCGTGGTAAATTCTATCTCTATCAACGGAGAGATGCGGGCAGAAGCGGATGCCTTTTTAACTAACATCTTTTTTGGGGTTGGGCACAGTCGTCTGTCGCAATTCTTTCATTCCGACGGAATATACAACTTTTTTGGCTATGCCAACCCCCAAGTTAATGAGATGCTCTCTCAACTCAACCAAACAGGGAACCTAGCGACAAGGAGGAGGATTGGGCGACGTGTGCTGTCTCTCCTACAGGAAGATTTTGCGATAATCCCCTTGGCACCCCATTTTCAATATACATTCTCGCCGTTAGAAATCCAATTCGATGATCACCTCACCGACACGATCGATCTGGTTCAAAACATGAGCCAACTTACCGTTGAACGTCATTGATCCGCCATTTATGGATAAAGAAGTCACTTTAACCCCGATCAAAAATCTGGGTTTAAACCTATCAATTCAAGGTTGACAAGCTATTTCCATTCAATCTGCAATCAATTTCAAGGCGTATAGACATATTATGTCGGTACGCCCCAAAAGCGACTGGAATTTCTATTCGTTGGCTGGTATCCTATTATCGTGACGGGGCAGATGAAATCGTGAACTGTAAAATTTGTTCATGCCTGTCCCGAAATTGGAAGATTTAGAAGGTTCTATCTCTAACAGCAGAAGTCAATTGCTTCTGCAAATCCGAAAAGGAGTTAATCAAATGTTACGGAAAGCATTGACCCTCGGAATGGTTTTCATTTTCGCACTAAGCCTGTTGGCTGTTTCAATGATTACATGTTTTACCTATGAAGCAGAGGCACATGCAGGTGGGCACTATTATTGCGAGGACCCCTGCAGCGATGCGGATGGGCATTTCCCCAACCCTAAAGAAGGTTGGGACTGCACTTGGTATACACACGGGAATTAAAATCAGGCATCTTCGTTACACTAAAAGTCTCTTCAGAGGCTTTTAGTGTAACGACCTACCTGCTTTGCTAGCTGTTTGGTCCTAAGCAGAATATGCGCCAACTTATTTACATAATACTTCATAGACGAGCACTCCTCTCCGTGAGGAAGTGATTGCGTTGCCGCTACTACTCCGAAGGAGGGCAACATTTGAAAACAGTAGGACTTACACATTTCAGTAGGAAACAACGATTGTCGTTACCTACGGGCACCTTATGGAGTCTCTGCTGTAGTTGCCCGTTTCTTAATCCCGATTTATCGGGGATTCATCGGGCGTTGGGAACAGCACCCAGCGGCGATAAATCGCCGAACTACAACTGGTTCTCCCCTGCTTGCGGGGGAGTTAGAGGGGGTCGGAACGGAGGCTTTGAGCGTTGCACTGCGTAAGTCCTACAGAGAATAGGATGAACAAAAGGCTAACGAAAAACCTCTCTCAAACTATCGGTGGCGTTCTCGCGCTAGTAGTCTTTCGGGAAATGTTTGCCAATTACGGATATAAAGAAGGTATAAAACAGATATTGGCAAAACAGATATTGGCAAAACAGATATAGCAGATCCCTGAACGAGAAAAACAACCCAATCTAACTCCTGCTGTTGCACAATCCTACTCCCAATGAAACTATTCTCCCAGAAAACCTCCTCACTCCTTTTTGGTGTGTGCTTATTTGTGGTTGCAAGTGTGTCTCGGCTGTTCTCTTTGGGTGACCACTGGACCTCTGATGAACGTGGGTGGCTGGACCATAGTACAGTGTTTATGACCGCGGTCGAGATGGGTGCTTTTTCAGAAACCCTTGTCACTTTCCATCCCGGTGTCATAACTATGTGGATTGCTGCCCTTCGTACCTTTTTTACCGAACCCCATATAAGCGTTCAAGGCTTAGCGTTAGCCCGGTGGTTCATCGGCATCGTGCTGTTAATCGGGATTGGTGTAGCAGCAATGCTGCTCTATCGGTTGTTTGGACGTTGGATTGCACTCATCGGTGCGGCGTTTCTATCCTTCTCTCCACTCTTGTTAGCCCAATCCCGTCGCGTCCACACCGATGCGTTGGCGGCGATTTTTGTCCTGTTAGCGGTCCTATCCCTCCTGCTCTATTGTCAGATACCTCAAAAACGCCGTTATCTTGTCGGTTCTGGAATCGCATTTGGTCTAGCCTGTCTTGCCAAAAGCAACTCCCTTATTCTTCTCTTGTGGGTGCCTATCTGCTTCGTCCTGTTTCGGAATCGAGAGGAAACGTGGCGGCAGTTCTTTCTCCCGGTGCTTGGAGCGGGCCTCTGTTTCCTGAGTTGCACACTACTCACCGTTTTCGCGCTGTGGCCCCTCTTTTGGAACCCCACCTTTCTGATATTTGGTGTGTGTCTGTTAGGCGTCACACTGTTTGCGTGCCGGGAGTTACAGAAAGAAGCTCATGGACGACTCGCCCTATATTTGGCATCGGTAGTGGTGGTAGGTGTGGTATCCGGATATATGGTCCGAACCATATGGAGGGTGTTCGATGGCGTTGCGTGGGCGATTACTACGCCGCATAACGTCGAACACTTCTTCTTAGGACAGGTGTTATATGACCCCGGCTGGCTCTACTATCCGTTGGTGCTCTGTATAAAGACCACGCCGTTAACACTTCCCTTAGTATTCGGTGGGTGTCTCTTTCTGTGGAGGAAACACCATCCCTGGTCCCGGAACGGACATGAAGGGTATGCGCGACAGTTTCGGATAGCACTCGCGTTGGTAGCGGCTGTCCTACTGTTCACCCTTTGTCTCTCACTGACGAGCAAAAAGTTTAGTCGGTATCTGCTACCCGCTTTCCCAATGCTGGAGATACTTGCCGCCATCGGCTTCTTTGAGTTTCTTAAATGGGGTTACTCCTATATCGACTCCCGCTTTGGGACCGAGGTAACTCTCCAAAAACTCACCTTTTCTATCATGATTCTCCTCTCTCTCCTCTTGATCCAAATCTTGCCAGTCCTACGACTTCACCCGTACTACAGCACCTACTACAACCTCTGTTTCAAACTCACTGATATCAGAAAAATTATCACAGTTAGTGCAGCCGCGGGATACGATCTCGCGGCTAAATACTTAAATAGAAAACCAAATGCACAAGAGCTACATGTTCAAACCTTTCCGCAAAGTGGTCAATTTTTTTATCAATACTTTATCGGACAACCCCCCTGGTCCGATGCAGGTGAAGCGGTCATCCCAGATTATGAGGTTGTCCATATCCGCGAATCACAAGCGGGATGGGTACCGCAAACGGGAACGCTCAACGGTGAATTAGAACACGTGATAACCCTCAACGGCATTGACTATGTTTGGATTTATAAGATACCACGATAGGCTGAATGGGGAGTTAAATTAGCCCAAGTTGCCAGAGCGTGTTGACATCTCGGCACCGCTAATTCAGCAAACGCTGTAATCACCGGGCAATTTGACATAAGTAACGCAAACTGTTAGTTTGCGGACTGGGATCACAATCTAACAGATTGTGGTACAAAAGACGCTAGGGCGTGTTGACATTTTGCAGTAGTTGTAGGGAACAACGATCGTTGTTCCCTACGAAAATCCCTACCGGGACACAGAATCGAGTCATTCGTAGGGAACGGAGGTCTCCGTCCCTTATGTTCTAAACCACCGGGGGAATTGTCGGTCTGCTGCGCTTGTGTAGGTCGAGATTCATATCTCGACACCGCACTGTCGATTTTGGAAAATCGACCTACAATAGGGCAACCACGAGGGTTGCCCCTACAAAAAATCCACCCAATATAGCGGCAGGTCTTGTGCCTACCCATCGAAGATTCTCAGAGCAGAGATCAATTAATTTCTCAAATGCCAACAGAACCTAAAAACACACAATGAATTTGATTAAACTCCTATCTACGGATTTTTTCACCGGTCAAATCTTGTTCTCAGGGAAGGGGTTGCTCGATATCCTATGGTTTCTCATCCGCAACCCCCGAAAAAAGTCTCTAAGACTCGCTGCGCTCATCCTGCAGCTGATCCCCAGATATACAAAGGTGTCGGTGAAACGACTGATAAACATCCATCGCTTGGTACAAAAGGTAAACAGGCTGAATTTACCGGGAGATATAGTCGAGTGTGGGGTGTGGAATGGCGGATCTGCAGCTATTATAGGGGTGGCGGACCAAGACGACGAAACGTCCGGTAAAGTCAGGAATTATGGCTCTTTGATTCGTTTCGTGGGCTACCACCGCCAAGCAACAAAGACGGAAGACAGGCAAGGGAGACCTATTTTCAAGGGTGGTGTCACGGTGAGACGGAGAAGGTCAAGCGAATTTTCCGGCGATTTCGGCTCTCGTTACAGCATGTCAACATTATTACCGGGTGGTTTGATGAAACATTGCAGACAGCAGACCTTCAAACCATCGCTATTTTGCATATTGATGCCGATTGGTATGCATCGGTCAAGATAGTTTTAGAGACTTTATATGATAAAGTGGTTGAAGGCGGGTTTGTTGTCTTGGATGATTATTGGAGATGGCCCGGATGCCGCGAGGCGGTAACAGATTATCTCAAAGAACATCAGATTCAAGGGGTGGTATTGAAACAAGCGGATCTACACGGTGTTTATTTTCAAAAGCCGCCCCGATGCAGAGGAGAAACAGCCGATAATTGATGCTATCGGTCAACCAGTTTGAGCTGTCCCCACATCGTGAATTTTTTGCCTGCGGGAGAAACCGAAAAAGGAGAATTAAGCCATTCAGGACTAACGTCAGCATGGGGATTATTGGTGAGGTTTTGAGGATTCCCCCCATCATCGTCCATCACGTAGATTTCAGCGTTCCCATCCCTAAGGGAATAGAAGGCAATGCGTTTACCATCGGGAGACCATGAGGGTCTCAAGTCATCAAATCGATTATTGGTAAGTTTTTGTTGATTCCCCCCATCGGCGTCCATTACGTAGATCTCAAGGTTTTCAAAGTCCCCCTTCCTATCAGACGCGAAGGCAATCCGTTTACCGTCAGGAGACCATGAGGGAGACCAGTCATTCTTGCGATTTTCAGTGAGTCTTTGTTGATTCTCCCCATCGGCGTCCATTACGTAGATTTCATAAGTGATTTCAAAGTCGCCTATAAAGTGCCCATCCCTTTCAGAGGAAAAGACAATGCGTTTACCGTCGGGGGACCATGAGGGAGACCTGTCATCATTGCGATCGTTAGTGAGGTTTTGAGGATTGCCCCCATCGGCATCCATTACGTAGATTTCATCAGTGATTATAAGGTCGTCGTTTTTAAAGCCATCCCTATCAGACGCGAAGGCAATCCGTTTACCGTCAGGAGACCATGAGGGATTCCTGTCATCACGGGGATCGTTAGTGAGGTTTTGAGGATTGCCCCCATCGGCATCCATCACGTAGATTTCATAAGTGGATATACCGGGTATATCGTCTCGAAGGTGCCCATCCCTATTAGACATGAAGACAATGCGCTTGCCGTCGGGTGACCATGAGGGTGAATAGTCCTTATCGCGATTATTGGTGAGGTTTCGAGGATTACCCCCATCGGCATCCATCACGTAGATTTCAGGGTTCCCATCCCTGTGAGACACGAAGGCAATCTGTGCCTGTGCATCAACGCATACCATCAGCGAGGTCAGCACCAAGACTACAAAGTTAGCTAAAATCAAATGTGTGAAATTGTCCCTTCGTTGCATCTGCTATTCCTCCTCTGGTCTCAAATCGTTTTTTTACCATTCTCCGAATAATGGCAGTTATCGGTTGACCTGCTTGAACCGTCCCCACATTGTAAACTTTTTGCCGGCGGGAGAAACCGAAAAAGGTGAGTTCAACCATGCAGGAGCAGTGTCATCATCGGGATGATTGGTGAGGTTTTGAGGATTACCCCCATCGGCGTCCATTACATAGATGTCCCAATTCAAATCCCTAGTCCTATTCGACGCGAAGGCAATACGTTTGCCGTCCGGAGACCATGAGGGAGACCTGTCACTATCGGGATGATTGGTGAGGTTTCGAGGATTATGCCCATCCGCGTCCATCACATAGATGTCCCGGTTTCCCCCCAGCCCGTTCCTAAAGGAAGTAAAAGCAATGTACTTACCGTCAGGGGACCATGAGGGATCCTCGTCAAAACGGTCATTATTGGTGAGGTTTCGCTGATTACCCCCATTGGCCTCCATCACGTAGATGTCCATGTTTCCACCCCTAATAGCAACAAAGACAATGTGTTTACCGTCGGGTGACCATGAGGGATCCTCGTCAGAACGATCATGATTGGTGAGGTTTAGCAGATTGCCTCCATCGGCATCCATCACGTAGATTTCACTAGTCCCCTGTCTTCCAGACACGAAGGCAATCCGTTTGCCGTCAGGGGACCATGAGGGAGACCAGTCATCAAAGTCATTGTTAGAGAGTTTTCGAGGATTACCCTCATCGGCGTCCATCACGTAGATTTGCCGGTTCCCACCCTTATTATCCCTATCAGAGGTGAAGGTAATCCATTTACCGTCAGGGGACCATGAGGGGTACTTATCATCACCAGGATTGTTAGTGAGGTTTCGCTGATTGCCTCCATCGGCATCCATCACGTAGATTTCCCAGTTCCAATCCCTATCAGACGCGAAGGCGATCCGCGCCTGTGCGTCAACATCTACCATCAGCAGTGTCAGCACCAAGACTAAAATGCTAGCTAAAATCAACCGGGCGAAATTGTATCTCCGTTGCATCTGTCTTTCCTCCTCTGTTCTCAAATTGGTTGTTCTCAAATCGGTTTATTATCCTTTGGACTTACGCAGTTGAACAGTCAAAGCACTGTAGTTCGGCGATTCATCGCCGCTGGACACCGTTGCCAACGCCCGATGAATCGGGCAACTACAATCTGGAGTGCGTAAGTCCTGATTCTTTGGAATTGATAGAGTTCACATTGGGTTGGCAACCCCTTTACGATTAAAATGGCAACTCGGTTGATTATCGCATGAAGGCTTCGCCCCTTCCTTCGCGTTTATGACCCAACCTCAACAAACACTGTTTGCCCAATAATGGCAGTTATTGGGCAGCCTGTTTGAGCCGTCCCCACATTGTAAACTTTTTGCCAGCGGGAGAAACCGAAAAAGGAGAGTTCAACCATGCAGGATTAACGTCAAAATGCGGATTATTGGTGAGTCTTTGTTGATTACCTCCATCGGCGTCCATCACGTAGATGTCATAGTTCCCATCCCTCATAGACGCGAAGGCAATCTGTTTACCGTCCGGTGACCATGAGGGTGAACCGTCATCAACACGATTATTGGTGAGTTTTTGTTGATTCCCTCCATCGACGTCCATCACGTAGATTTCAAAGTTTTCAAGGTCACCCTTCCTATCAGACGTGAATGCAATCCGTTCACCATCGGGTGACCATGAGGGAGACCAGTCATTATTGCGATTATTGGTGAGTCTTTGCTGATTCCTCCCATCGGCGTCCATTACGTAGATTTCATAAGTAATTCCAAAGTCGTTTCTAAAATGCCCCTCCCTACGGGCACTGAATGCAATCCGCTCACCGTCGGGTGACCATGAGGGATCCCGGTCTCCATGGGGATTTTCAGTGAGTCTCTGTTGATTCCCTCCGTCGACGTCCATCACGTAGATGTCAAAGTGTGGTAAGTTCCCCTCCCTATCCCTCCTAAAAGACATAAAGGCAATGT
This sequence comes from Candidatus Poribacteria bacterium, assembly GCA_965247655.1. Classification (GTDB taxonomy): domain Bacteria; phylum Poribacteria; class WGA-4E; order WGA-4E; family PCPOR2b; genus PCPOR2b. Next base: position 5,648,633 of record OZ252032.1, read on the forward strand.
GTTTACCGTCGGGTGACCATGAGGGAGACCAGTCATTACCAGGATTGTTAGTGAGGTTTTGCTGATTCTCCCCATCGGCGTCCATCACGTAGATTTCATAAGTGGGTCTACCGTCTATAACATGCCCATCCCTATTAGACACGAAGGCAATCCGTTTACCGTCAGGGGACCATGAGGGATTTCTGTCATCATGGCGATTATTGGTGAGTCTACGCTGATTCTCCCCATCGGCGTTCATCACGTAGATTTCACTGTTCTCATCCCTCTTAGACACGAAGGCAATCCGTTCACCGTCCGGTGACCATACGGGATTCCAGTCAAGAAGGGGATGATTGGTGAGGTTTCTCTGGTTACCCTCATCGGCGTCCATCACGTAGATTTCAAAGTTAAAGTTCCTATGCGCCCCAGAAGTAAAAGCAATGCGTTTACCGTCAGGGGACCATGAGGGAAGCCAAGCATGGCGATTATTGGTGAGTCTTCGCGGATTACCCCCATCGGCATCCATTACGTAGATTTCAGGGTTCCCACCCCTCTTAGACGAGAAGACAATACCTTTACCGTCGGGAGACCATGAGGGAAACCTGTCCTCATGGCGATTATTGGTGAGGTTTCGCGGATTACCCCCATCAACGTCCATTGCGTAGATTTCAGGATTCCCATCCCTCTTAGACACGAAGGCAATACCTTTACCGTCGGGAGACCATGAGGGAAACCTGTCCTCATGGCGATTATTGGTGAGGTTTCGCGGATTACCCCCATCGGCATCCATTACGTAGATTTCAAAGTTCCCATCCCTATCAGATTCAAAGGCAATCTGTGCCGGTGGGGCAGAGTCTACCCTCAGCGGTGTCAGACCCAAGGCTACTACGCCAGCTAAAATCAAATGTGCGAGATTGTATCTCCGTTGCATCTGTTATCCCTCCTCTGTTCTCAAATAGGGTTTTTATCCTTTGGGATGGATAGAGGTCAGATTGGGTTAGCAACCCCTTTACAATTAAATCCCGATTCCGTTGCCTCGTTCCGGGACTTACGGAATCGTGGGTTCCTCCGATTTATACCGACAAGGTCGAGCATCCTCGATTTCATCAGGATCGGAGTCCTCGGAACGAGAACGGCTTGGTAATGTTCCGATTAGATTGGGACAAACCAAGTAGGAGGTGTCAGTTCGGATTATTATCGTATGAACTCGTCGCCCCTTCCTTGGCGTTTATGAACCAGCCCCGTACGCTTCCGCGTCTCAACAAACACCGTTTGCTCAATAATGGCAGTTATCGGTTGCCCTGTTTGAGTCCCCCCATATCGTGAGTATCTTACCTGTCCGAGAGGGTCCGTGAAGCTGCAACAGCAGGGTCAAACCATGTAGGTCTAAAGTCATCATGGGAATTATTGGTGAGGTTTTGCAGATTCCCTCCATCGACATCCATCACGTAGATTTCAAAGTTCCCATTTCTATCAGACGCGAAGGCAATCCGTTCACCGTCCGGTGACCATGCAGGACCAGTGTTAGCATGGCGATTATTGGTGAATTTACGCTGATTCTGTCCATCAGCATCCATCACGTAGATTTCAGAAGTGGGTCTATCGTCTATAACGTGCTCATCCCTACCAGACACGAAGGCAATCTGTTCACCGTCCGGTGACCATGAGGGCTGCCAGTCAAGAAGGGGATTATTGGTGAGTCTTTGTTGATTCCCCCCATCGGCATCCATCACGTAGATTTCAAAGTTAAAGTTCCCCTCCGCATGAGAAGTAAAAGCAATGCGTTTACCGTCCGGTGACCATGAGGGAAGCCAAGTATGGCGATTATTGGTGAGTCTTTGTTGATTCCCCCCATCGGCATCCATCACATAGATTTCATTCCTATGGGTTTCATCGTTCCCATCCCTATCAGACACGAAGAGAATCCGTTCACCGTCAGGTGACCATGAAGGCGACGACTCTGCATGGGGATTGTGAGAAAGGTTTTGAGAGTTCCCCCCATCGGCATCCATCACGTAGATTTCAAAGTTCCCATCTCGTTCGGAAGTAAAGGCAATCCGTTTACCGTCAGGTGACCATGAGGGCGAAGAGTCATAATGGTGATCCTTGGTGAGTCTTTGTTGATTTCCCCCATCGGCATCCATCACGTAGATTTCCTCGTACCCATCCCTCTCAGACATGAAGGCAATCCGTACCTGTGCGTCAACGTCTAGCGTCAACAGCGTTAGTCCCAACACGACACCGCTAGCTAAAATCAAATGTGCGAGATTGTATCTCCGTTGCATCTGTCATTCCTCCTCTATTTTCAAATCGGTTTATTATTCTTTGGAGTGGATAGAGGTCAGATTGGGTTGGCAACCCCTTTACAACTAAAGTGAGGGGGGCATAAATATATCTCTCATTGTAAACTATTTGAGCAATTTATGCAACACCTTATTCCGAAACAGGTATCAAACAAACAAAATCATTAGAACCTGTTTTAAAAAGAAAAAGGCTATTCAAAAGTTAATGTTTATGTTAAACCATTAGAGCAGTAAACTACTGACCTAATGAAAGGCCTAAACATGACTACACCAAAGTATCCTACAGATTTGACCGATGCCCAGTGGGACAAACTGTTACCCTATTTGCCAGAACCTTCACCCATAGGTAGACCTCTTAAGTGGGAGATGCGCTCAATTATCAACGCTATTTTCTATATAGTCAAATCAGGGTGTCAGTGGCGAATGTTGCCGCGTCACATGCCACCGTGGCAAACGGTCTATTCCCACTTCAGAAAGTGGAAAACTTTAGGGACATGGGTTATGATTCATCAAGCACTTCACGAGCAAACCCGTAGTGATATTGGCAAATCCCCGTCACCGACCGTAGCTATCATTGACAGCCAATCGGTCAAGACGACCGAACTGGCAGATAGTAGAGGGTTTAATGCGCACAAGAAAGTCAAAGGTCGTAAACGCCATATAGTCACCGATACAATTGGCATTCCATTGGGAGTCAAAGTCACTGATGCCAATGTCAGTGATAATCGAGTCGCAATAGAGTTACTAAACGAGGTCTTTAGTTGGCAGATAACGATTCAGTTAGTCTGTGCTGATGCTGGCTATCGCGGAGAATTAGGCGACTGGCTATATTTAACGCATCAGTGTCAATTGGACATTGCTCCATCTCTTGGGCAATCGGGATTTGTGGTCGTCCCATTACGTTGGATTGTGGAGCGCACCTTTTCTTGGTTCGGTTGGTTTCGCCGATTGACTTTGGACTATGAACGCTCGGCTGAGACCGCTGAGGCTATGGTGTATATTGCTTCCATTTACTTGATGCGGAACCGCATCAAATGACTTTTAAAACAGGTTCTAAGTAGAATATGCGCCAGTCTATTTACAAATGATCCTAGATGAGCATTCCTCTCTGTGAGGAAGTGATTGCGTTGTCCTCTACCACAGTGAGAATAGAATGAACAAAAGACTAACCAAAAACATCCCTCAAATCATTGGTGGAGTTTGCGCGCTAATAGCCTTTCGGGAAATGTTTGCCAATTACGGATATGAAGAAGGCATGAAACGGATATTGGCGAAACAGATACAGCAGATCCTTGGGAGAGAAAAACAACCCAATCTAGTCCCTGCCGTTGCACAATCCTACTCCCAATGAAACCACTCTCCCTGAAAACTTCCTCGCTCTTTTTTGGTGTGTGCTTATTTGTAGTTGCAAGTGTGCCTCGGCTGTTCTCTTTGGGTGACCATTGGACCTCTGATGAAGCTGGGTGGCTGGACCATAGTACAGTGTTTATGGCCGCAGTCGAGATGGGTGCCTTTCCAGAAACCCTCGTCACTTTCCATCCCGGTGTCATAACTATATGGCTTGCTGCCCTTCGCACCTTTTTTACTGAACCGCATATAAGTGTTCAAGGTTTAGCGTTAGCCCGGTGGTTCATCGGCGTAGTACTGTTAATCGGGATTGGTGTAGCAGCGGTGCTGCTATATAGGTTGTTTGGACGTTGGGTTGCACTCATCGGTGCGGTGTTTCTATCCTTCTCGCCACTCTTTTTAGCCCAATCCCGTCGCGTCCACACCGATGCGTTGGTGGCGATTTTTGTCCTGTTAACAGTCCTGTCCCTCCTGCTCTATTGTGAGACACCCCAAAAACGCCGTTACCTCATCGGTTCTGGAATTGCTTATGGTTTAGCTTGCCTTGCCAAGAGCAATTCCCTTATTCTGCTCTTGTGGCTGCCTATCTGCTTCGCCCTATTTCGGAATCGAGAGGAGACGTGGAGGCAGTTCTTTCTCCACAGGCTTGGAGCGGGCCTCTGTTTCTTGAGTTGCACGTTACTCACCGTTTTCGCGCTGTTGCCCATCTTTTGGAACCCCACCTTTTTGATATTTGGGATGGGGCTATTAGCCGTCACGCTGTTTGCGTGTCGGGAGTTACAGAAAGAAGCACATCAACGACTCACCCTATATTTGGCATCGGTTGTGGTGGTAGGTGTGGTATCCGGCTATATGGTCAGAACCGTATGGAGGGTGTTCGATGGGGTCGCGTGGGCGATTACCACGCCGCATAACGTCGAACACCTCTTCTTAGGACAGGTACTATATGACCCCGGCTGGCTCTTCTACCCGTTAGTGCTCTGCATAAAGACCACGCCGTTAACGCTGCCCTTAGCATTCGGTGCGTGTCTCTTTCTGTGGAGGAAACGCCATCAGGAAGGGTATGCGCGACAGTTTCGGATAGCACTCGCGTTGGTGGCGGTTGTCCTGCTGTTCACCCTCTGTCTCTCCCTGACAAGCAAAAAGTTTAGTCGGTATCTGCTACCCGCTCTCCCAATTCTGGAGATACTTGCCGCTATCGGTTTCTTTGAGTTTCTTAAATGGGGCTACTCCTATATCGACTCCCGCTTTGGGACCGGGGCAACTCCCCAAAAACTCACCTTTTCTATCGTGACCATCCTCTGTCTCTTCCTAATCCAAATCTTGCCGGTCCTACTGCTTCACCCCTACTACGGCACCTACTACAACCTCTGCTTCAAACTCACTGATATCAGAAAAATTACTACAGTCGGTGAAGGCGGAGGCGTGGGATACGATCTCGCGGCAAAATACCTAAATAAGAAACCAAATGCACGAGAGCTACGTGTCCAAACCTTTCCGCCAAGTGCCCAATTCTTTCTTCCCTACTTTACCGGACAGATACACTGGGCTGACGCAGGTGAAGCGGTCGCCCCAGATTATGAGGTGGTACATATCCGCGAGTCACAAGCGGGATGGGTGCCGCAAACGGGAACGCTCAACGGCGAGCTAGAACACGTGATAACCCTCAACGGCATTGACTATGTCTGGATTTATAGGATACCGCGATAGGCTGAATAGGAAGTTAAAATAGCCCAAGTTGTTGACATTTGATAAATTGAACCCATCTTGATGCACTTTGAACGCATTACCCCGGTGGTTTAAGACAAATGGAACGGAGATCTCCGTTCCCTACGAATTAGGCTTGCTTCTATGTACCGGTGGGGCATATCGTAGGGAACAACGATCGTTGTTCCCTACAACTCATTTACCGTGCAACACCTTCCAGCGTTTTCCGAATTGGGAACATCAAAATGTCACACGCCCTAGTTGATAAACCGCAAGTTGAGCGTAAGTGAAATCCCGATGTATCGGGACGTCAGAAACCGTGTTTGTTACGGACAAGTTTCTCTAAATCCCGATCGCAGCATTGAGGGCATACCATTTAACGAAAAATTGAAGCAATTTGCCCCAAATATAGGACAGAAACTATCTCCCCCTGCTTGCGGGGGGATTAAGGGGGGCACCCTGTTTCGGATAGAACGCCCATCAGGTGTGTCCTTCCCCCGTTGACTCCACCGCGATACCCCCTCTAACTCCCCCGCAAGCGGGGGAGGACTTCACACCTATGACACTTCTGGGAGTGGTTTTGAATCCGGCTTTTATCGGGTCGGTGGAGACCTGAACGAATCGAGCACACTTCCCCTTGGCGCGCGTAAGGCCTGACTAGCAACTTGCGTTAAAGTATCCTACAAAAAGTCGATTTCTAACCAGCACAAATTGTTAAACACCTAAAAACCCACGATGAATCTGATTAAACTCCTATCTACGGATTTTTTCACCGGTCAAATCTTGTTCTCAGGGAAGGGGTTGCTCGATATCCTATGGTTTCTCATCCGCAACCCCCGAAAAAAGTCTCTAAGACTCGCTGCGCTCATCCTGCAGCTGATCCCCAGATATACAAAGGTATCGGTGAAGCGACTGATAAACCTCTATCGCTTGATACAAAAGGTAAACAAGTTGAATTTACCCGGAGATGTAGTCGAGTGTGGGGTGTGGAATGGCGGATCTGCTGCCATTATGGGTGTTGCGGACCGAGACGACACAACCTCCAGCAAAGTCCGGAAGTTGTGGCTCTTTGATTCGTTTCGTGGGCTGCCGCCGCCAAGCAATAAAGACGGAAAACAGGCAAGGGAGACCTATTTCCAGGGGTGGTGTCACGGGGAGCCGGAGAAGGTTAAGCGAATTTTCCGGCGATTTCGGCTCTCGTTACAGCATGTCAACACTGTTGCCGGATGGTTTGATGAAACGCTGCAGACAACAGACCTTCAAACCATCGCTATTTTGCATATTGACGCCGATTGGTATGCGTCGGTCAAAATAGTTTTAGAGACTTTATATGATAAAGTGGTTGAAGGCGGGTTTGTTGTTTTGGATGATTACTGGAGATGGCCCGGATGCCGGGAGGCTGTGACCGATTATCTCAAAGAACATCAGATTCAAGGCGTAGTATTGAAAAAAGCGGATCTACACGGCGTTTATTTTTAAAAGCCGCACCGATGCAGAGGAGAAACAGCCGATAATTGATGTTATTGGTCAACCTGTTTGAGCCAACCCCACATTGTAAACTTTTTGCCTGCGAAAGAAATCGAAAAAGGAGAGTTAAACCATGCAGGCCTAGCGTCACTATGGGGATTATTGGTGAGGTTTTGCTGATTCTTCCCATCGGCATCCATCACGTAGATTTCACTGTTCCCATCCCTATCAGACGCGAAGGCAATCCGTTGACCGTCCGGGGACCATGAGGGTTCCCATTCATAAACGACATTTTCAGTGAGTCTTTGTTCATTACCACCATCGGCGTCCATCACGTAGATTTCATTAGTAGGAAAACCGTGTATGTCAAGGAGCCCATCCCTATCAGACATAAAGGCAATCCGTTTACCGTCAGGGGACCATGAAGGTGAACTGTCATCATGGCGATTATTGGTGAGTCTACGCTGATTACCACCATTGGCGTCCATCACGTAGATGTCCATGTTCCCACCACCCCTAGTGGAAGCAAAGACAATGCGTTTACCGTCAGGGGACCATGAGGGGTACTTATCATCAAAGTCATTGTTAGAAAGGTTGCGCTGATTACCCCCATCGGCGTCCATCACGTAGATGTCCATGTTCCCACCACCCCTAGTGGAAGCAAAGACAATGCGTTTACCGTCAGGGGACCATGAGGGTCCCCATTCATCAAAGTCATTGTTAGAAAGGTTGCGCTGATTACCCCCATCGGCGTCCATCACGTAGATTTGCCGGTGCCAATCCTTATCACTCCTCTCAGACGAAAAGGCAATCCGTTTACCGTCAGGGGACCATGAGGGGTACTGATCATCAAAGTCATTGTTAGAAAGGTTGCGCTGATTATCCCCATCGGCGTCCATCACGTAGATGTCCCAGTTCCCATCCCTATGAGACATGAAGGCAATCTGTGCCTCAACGGCTACTATAAGCGGTGTTAGCCCCCAGACTACAACGCTAGCTAAAATCAAATCCGCGAGATTGTATTTCCGGTGCATCTGTCCTTCCTCCCCTGTTCTCAAACCGGTTTATTATTCTTTGGGAGTGATAGAGGTCAACTTGTGTAGGAAAGCCCTTTTCAATTAGGGTGGCAACTCGGTTTATTACCCCATAAAGGCTTTGGCCCTTCCTTGGCGTTTATGACCCACCTCTGTACACTCTCACATCTCAGCAAACACTTCTTTCCCGATGATGACAGTCATCGGCCCACATGTTTGACCCAGCCCCATATCGTGAGCATCTTACCGGCGGGAGCAATTGCAAAAGCAGGGTTATACCATGCAGGAGCAGTGTCATCATGGGGATTATTGGTGAGGTTTCGCGGATCACCCCCATCGGCGTCCATCACGTAGATTTCACGGTTCAAATCCCTAGCCCTATTAGACACGAAGGCAATGTGTTTACCGTCAAGGGACCATGAGGGATCCCAATCAGAAAAGTCATTGTTAGTGAGTCTTTGTTGATTCCCCCCATCGCCGTCCATCACGTAGATTTGCCAGGTCTTCCCATTCGCCATGGAAGTAAAGGCAATGCTTTTACCGTCCGGGGACCATGAGGGATCTTCATCATGACGGGGATTATTGGTGAGGTTTCGCTGATTGTCCCCATCGGCGTCCATCACGTAGATTTCCAGGTTCCCATCCCTATTAGACACGAAGGCAATGCTTTTACCGTCCGGGGACCATGAGGGATTCAAATGATCAAAAAAGGGATTATTAGTGAGGTTTCGCGGATTATCCCCATCGGCGTCCATCACATAGATTTGCCAGGTCCCATCCGCAATGTTCCCAAATCCGGTAGAAGTAAAGACAATGCGTTTACCGTCCGGGGACCATGAGGGGTCCCATTCAGCAAAGTCGTTGTTAGTGAGTCTTTGTTGATTCCCCCCATCGCCGTCCATCACGTAGATTTGCCGATTCCCCTCCCTCTCATCCCTATCAAACGTAAAAGCAATGCGTTTACCGTCCGGAGACCATGAGGGGTCCCATTCAGCAAAGTCATTGTTAGTGAGCCTACGCTGATTATCTCCATCGTTGTCCATCACGTAGATGTCCAAGTTCCCATCCCTATCAGATGCGAAGGCAATCCGTGCCTGTGCATCAGCGTCTACCATCAGCAGCGTTAGGCCCAACACGACAACGCTAGCTAAAAGGAAATGTGTCAGATTGTATCTCCGGCACATCTGTTATCCCTCCTCTGCTCTCAAACTCGGTTTATTATTCTTTGGAATGGATAGAGGTCAGCTTGTTTAGGCAATCCCTTTACAATTAAATCCCGATTCCGTTGTCCCGTTCCAGGACAACGGAATCGGGGATTCACGGCTTGGTAATGTCTCGATTAGATCGGGACAAACCCAGTAGGACGTGTCAGTTCGGATTATTATCGTATGAACTCGTCGCCCCTTCCTTGGCGTTTATGAACCAGCCCCGTACGCTTCCGCGTCTCAGCAAACACCGTTTGCTCAATAATGGCAGTTATCGGTTGACCTGTTTGGGTCACCCCCCATATCGTGAGTGTCTTACCTGTCCGAGAGGGTCCGTGAAGCTGCAAAAGCAGGGTCAAACCATGTAGGTCTAAAGTCATGATAGGGATTATTGGTGAGGTTTTGCAGATTCCCCCCATCAACATCCATTACATAGATTTCAAAGTTCCCGTTTATATCAGAAGCGAAGGCAATCCGTTCACCGTCCGGTGACCATGCAGGACCAGTGTTACCATGGCGATTATTGGTGAATCTACGCTGACTCTGTCCATCAGCATCCATCACGTAGATTTCATGGTCCCCGTTTCTATTAGACACGAAGACAATCCGTTCACCGTCTGGTGACCATGAGGGCTGCCAGTCAAGAAGGGGATTATTGGTGAGTCTTTGTTGATTACCCCCATCAGCATCCATCACGTAGATTTCAAAGTTAAAGTTCCCATGCGCCCCAGAAGTAAAAGCAATGCGTTTACCGTCCGGAGACCATGAGGGAAGCCAAGCATGGCGATTCTTGGTGAGGTTTCGCGGATTGCCCCCATCGGCATCCATTACGTAGATTTCAGGGTTCCCATCCCTCTTAGACGAGAAGACAATACCTTTACCGTCGGGAGACCATGAGGGTGAAGAGTCCTCATGGCGATTCTTGGTGAGGTTTCGCGGATTACCCCCATCGGCATCCATTACGTAGATTTCAGGGTTCCCATTTCGTTCGGAAGTAAAGGCAATCCGTTTACCGTCGGGAGACCATGAGGGAGACCTGTCCGCATCGGGATTATTGGTGAGGTTTCGCGGATTACCCCCATCGGCATCCATCACGTAGATTTCAGCGTACCCATCCCTCTCAGACATGAAGGCAATCCGTGTCTGTGCATCAACGTCTACCGTCAGTAGTGTTAGACCCAACATGACAGCGCTAGCTAAAATCAAATGTGCGAGATTATATCTCCGTTGCATCTGTCTTTCCTCCTCTGTTTTCAAATCGGTTTATTATTCTTTGGAGTGGATAGAGGTCAGATTGGGTTGGCAACCCCTTTCCAATTAAAGTGAGGAGTGTGCATAATATGTCTCTCATTATACAGCTATGTGAGCAATTTATGCAAACCTTATTCCGAAACAATAGTAGATTTTAGAATTAATTAGACACTCCCAATATACAGCTAACCCCCTAAATCCCCCTTATCAGGGGGACTTAGGAAACTTCGGGAAGGCCCAAACTATTAGCAAATGTTTACTTATTTATAGACTTCACCAAAGGTATCAAACAAATAAAATCACTAACATATTCCACCACGAAACATTATGCACACCCTTCAATTATGAAAGTATATCAACCAATAACCTCAAAATGTCAGCCAAATTTAGGGCGTACCGACATAATATGTCAGTACGCCCTAAAAAATGGTTGAGATTAAATGTAGGAATATTTATATGAGGGACGAGCGTAGGAGCATTTAATTCTCCCATATTATTGCCCCGATAAATCGGGACAGGCGGGATTCAAAGCAATCTGAATCACAGATAAACACGGATTAACGAATCACGCGGATAAAAGATACCCATAACAACTGGCATAAGAACGCGCAATGAATTGCGCTACTACAAACTGCGGGGCAAGATGCCCCGCCTACCGGGTGGGGATAGAACGTGCAATGAAGGCACACCGATCGGTGTGCCCTACGAACAGCGGGGCATGACCCAAAACGGAAAACTAAATAGCCCTGGGGACGAGTGTGAAATTGCTTGACTTTGAAACTCGATTCCATTACAATCAACAAAATTGAATCTGTTCGTAACCCCTCTGATAAGAGGGGAAAGACAAGGGGCCCTCTTATCTTCTCCCCTTGTCAGGGGAGTTGATGTATGACCACTTCAAAAGGAGCAACTTATGACCACGCCATCTTTTACCCGATCTACTCCACAAGACCTTGTCCGCGTTGGTGTGATAGCCGGTCCCGGCGGGCATATGCACGGTATTTGGGGCAATACGATGAACCCGCCCGCGGGCGAGATTCGCACGACGGGTATGCTACTGACACACGCTTGGACCATTAGACCTGATATGGGGGAACGATTAAATTCATTATTCCAAGGCGTTGAAATTGTCCAACATCCCGCTGATATGATCGGCAAGGTTGATGGCGTGTACATCGACGATGTCACCGCGATTTCGTTGTATCCGCTGTTCGTAAAGCCTTTCCTTGAGGCAGGTATCCCGACGTTTGTCAATCGACCGTTTGCGACCTCCCTAGCGAAGGGGCAAGCAATGGTAGATCTGGCGGCGAAACACGGCACCCCACTGTTGACCGGATCAACGTGGGAATATACCGAAAGCGTAGGCGACCTGCGAGCCAAAGCCGCTGATATGCCTGACATCAAGGGCTATGTCGCACACAATTCGATGAGCGATTACTATTCGCATGGACTGCACGGTGTCTGGTATATCCATGCCATATTGCGGGACGAGATTAAGAAAGGACGAGGGAGGATGACGGGTGCGGCGTATCACACCCCTAACTGGCGAAAGCCTAACGGTCTTGTCATCTACGAGCATGACCATCCGACGCATCCGTACTACGGTTCGTTGCAGTTGGTGAGTGGTGCGGATGCACAGGGGTATATGCGTATTTTTGGTAATCATCAGGGCGATGCGGAGGGCAAGATACCGGGGCGTCCGGGATATTTCCGCTACAACACATGGAATGCCTTGCAGCTGGTTATTCAAGAGATGTTTGAAACAGGCGAGTCACCGGAGACCGGCGACGACCTAATGGAAAAGTTGACGATGTTTCTCCTACCGTTCTATTCGATTCTGGAACGTGGCGGAAACTTTGTCCGTCGCGAGGAATTGGGTGATTGGGAGGTTCCGAATCCGTCGCCGGTGTTAATGCAAGATGGCGAACCGACGGATAGCGCGTTCCAACAACCGTACACCGAAGCGGAGTTAGATGCCGTTGAGCGTATGTTATCATAATATGGGAGGGTAAACCATGAGAGTCGGTATACACGCAGGTTCCAGTAGTGCGGACGAAATCGCGGCGAGTTGTCGGGACGCAGGGGTAAACGAGATCTTCCTCGGCACTGGTTCGGTTCCGGGTGCCTCAGATCGAGGGTTTATGACATCGGACGACTTCAAGCCGTTCAGAGATCTGCTTCAAGCGCGCGACGTACAGGTATCCGGGATGATTGCACCACCGCCCTCCAAAGAGGCAGTGCTCGGCGAAAATGAATCAGAACTGGACGCCCTTTGTCGGACGCTGCGAGGGATAGGTGAATCCGGTATTGATGTCGTGCTTTTCTATCCGCTGGATCGGCTGATTTATTTTAACGAATATCACCCCGGCAGACCGCTGATGGTAATGCCGGGTGAGGACGGGTGGGATACGGTTATTCAGTTTTTCAGGCGGGTGGTGGGCGTAGCTGACGAGGTGAATCTGAGGTTAGCAAATCATCTGTGGGCGGTTGATGTGCTGCACTCGGTTTGGGATACGGTGCCAAGTCCCAACAATGGTGTGACCTACTGCCAAGGGATGTCTCTCTTTGGCGAGGATCCGCATTCACCCGTTGACACATGGGGCATGGATCGGATCTTTTTCTCTCACGCTCGCAATCAGGTTAGACATGGCCAGATCATGATGGATCATGACGAAGTACCACTGGATAGCGGCGATGTAGATATTCCCCGATGTGTGCGGGCATTGATGAAGGCGGAATACGATGGGCTAATCATTCCGGAACATCTCGGTCCCCAAAGTATACCCGATGCTGTCGCCTATCTGAAAGGGCTGATTGATGGCTAATCTCGCCTAGGTTCTGTTGACATTTGGGTGTCGAGATATGAATCTCGACCTACAGGACACTGATTTCGATACCATTGATGAACGAAAAAGCACCCTTACGAAAGATTCAAGTTTTCGCAAGGGTGCTAGATTTTGCCTTAGCGGGACCATACCGATTGATACAGTCCTTCTGTCCCTTCTTCTATCGGATAAGCAATCGCTGCAGATGGGTATACCGCTACCTTGGGTTTCTGATCTCGATATATCTGCTTCAACATATCCAGGATCCCATCCCACGAATCCATTAGTTTGGCTCTGGGTTGTGCTTCCAATACCTGCATCGGACCCACGGCGTCAGAGAAGAGGATATAATCCCAATCCTCCGATCTAACCAGCGGCTTCCGTTCTTCGCGTTCCTGGTTCTCCGCCTCACGGTGAAGTCTCGACCCAAGGATACCCGCTCGGTGATAGCACACACCCTCGTCCCCGGACGAAACTAAGATGCGCGTCGCTTCCTGCGATGCGTGCCGCATGGGCCACCCACCGATTTGTCCATAACTGAGATCGTGGTCACGTGGGTAGCCGGTAGTGATCACAATATCGGCATCCTTCATCGGCGTGACCGCATAAGCGACTCTTGAGGTCTCAACAGCAGCGCGATGGGCATCAACCAAGTCCCCGACGAAAAGGGCGGTAATCTCTCGTCTGTCGTTGAGGGTGGTTATCACTGTTGTGTTCACCCCTAACATTCGGGCGGCTTCCTCAGAGTTGAGCCGAAATTCATTCTCTACATTCCCCGCATTTCCGCCGGCTTCCATCGTACCGTGGGCGGTGCTGATGGTTTTATAGTTCGACACACCGGGGATGACGATCTTTCCACCACCGCTAAATGCTGCGGTGCCGTGGGGCCAAGCGCCTCCGACACCGATTTTCACATCGCAGTCCACCACCCATTGGTTGCAGTGCAGCGGAACCCCTCGCGAGGTCTCGCCTATGCAGATGTAGGCGTCGTCCAACTCATTCTGCTTAACGCGAAAACGGCGTACTGTGTCCTCGCCCAGTTTCTTCACCAAGTCAGCATGCTTCATGCTTCTGTGACATCCGAAACCCATGAAGAAAATGATGTTTTCTTCAGAGATACCGCCTTCCTGAAGTTCCTCTAGGATAAAGGGGATCACCTCTGAGGAGGGGGTTGGACGGGTTAAATCGTCGCAAACGATGACGGCACTGTTGTTGCCCTGTGCTATCTTTGCGATTCGTGGCGACCCAATCGGTTGATGGAACGCCTGCCGCAGCTGGTCTTGAGTCAGCACCGGATGCTTTTCATACGCGATGACGTTGATGTCCCAATCGTCGGGAAACGTCAAGTCAACTTCTCTATCGCCATACCAGGCACCTGTTAAAACTTGAACAGATTGCATATTTGTCTCCTTCTGCTAACTTTAATCTCGCGGATAAGCGATCGCTGACGAGCGGTATACCGCCACCTTCGGCTTCTGGTCACGATATTTCTGCTTCAGAAAGTCGAGGATTTCATCCCATGATTCCATTAACTTGGCTTTGGGGTGGGTCTCCAATACCTCCATCGGACCCACGGCGTCAGAGAAAAGGATATGATCCCAATCTTCCGATCTAACCAGCGGCTTCCGTTCTTCGCGTTCACGATTCTCCTCCTCGCGAAGTCGTTTGCTCCCGAGGAAGCTTGCCCGATGATAACCCACTCCCTCGGTGCCGGTGTTAATCAAAATACGCGTTGCCTCCGGTTGAGAATGTCTCATGGGCCAACCGCCCTGACCTCCGTATGGAAGATCATGGTCACGCGGATAGCCGGTGGTAATCACAATATCGGCGTCGGGCATGACTTGGATAGCGTAGGCATCTCTGGCAACGTCAACGGCGGTGCGGTGCGCTTCGACCACATCGCCGACAAAAAGCCCGGTAATCTCGCGTTTGTAGTCCAAGATGCTCAATACCGTTGTATTCAACCCTGCCATCCGGGCGGCTTCTTCGGAGTTGAGCCGAAATTCATTCTCGACATTTCCAGCCCTGCCCCCGCCCTTTAATGTGCCATGCGCGCGGCTGATAGTTTCGTAGCTTGCCATACCGGGGATAGCCAGTTTTCCGCCGCCGCTGAAACCTGCGGTGCCGTGTGGCCATGTTCCACCGACGCCAATTTTGAGTTCGCAGTCCATCACCCACTGGTTGATATGCAGCGGAATTCCCCGCGATGTGTCCCCTAAATAGACGAATGGGTCATCCAACTCATTCTGCTTGACACGGATGCGATTTACGGTATCCGCGCCGAGTTTCTTTGTGATGTCATCGTGCCGCATTTGTCTGTGGCAGCCAAAGCCCATGAAGATTAAGATGTCTTCCTCGGCAATGCCTCCCTCTTGCAATTCATCTAAGATGAAAGGCATCACCTCTGAGGTCGGAGTGGGCCGCGTGAGATCATCGGCGATGAGGACAGCACTTTTCTTTCCCTGTGCGAGTTCTGCGATTCTCGGTGACCCAATCGGCTGATGAAACGCCTGTCGCAGCTGATCTTGCGTCAGCACCGGGCGTTCTTCAAAAGCGATGAGGTTAAGGTCCCAATCGTCAGGAAACGTCAAGTCCACCTCTCGGTCGCCATACCAAGCGGCTGTCAAAACCTGAACTGATTGCATTATCGATCTCCCTTGCGGAATTAGTGAATCTACGAATGGGGTAACTGCGAAGATTCCCCTGTTATTGAGACGTTAAGCCAGCAATACGGTATTAAACATAATTTGGGAATTCTTGACCACAGATCAGCGGATAATCGGGCTTAGGCGTATCCCCCAAGTATTTTGTCTTTGAACACATATAGTGCGTAGCATATCCCCGGCGCTGCTTCGATGATCGATTGGCATGACTGCTGTGTAGGAGCAAACTGTGGTGGAAACTACAATCCCCCGCCTTCAACTCGACAGACGCTTCATTTTCCCACTCCCCTTCGAGCGCACAACTTTCGATCTCCTGCTCGCGTTCCCTGCTGATCAGTCCCCACTTGTGACTGCCCGGAATCACCCACAGACACCCGTTATCAATTGTCGCATCGTCCATCGCTGCCCAACAACTTACGAGGTTATATGGGACAAGGTGTTTCCACGAATTTGAGTCCTGGTGATACTCCTTACGCGAACCGTGCTTCGGTGGCTTCATGAATAACTGATCGCCGTACAACTTGATGTCGGGACCGAGCAAATCAACGATGACGTCCACAATTTTCGGATTGGCAGCGTGCGCCCGCATCACCTCATCATGGGGAACGAGGTTCCACAACTTGCGAACAGATTCGACTTTCGACGCCGCCTGAATCTCGCCCTTTTTAATTGCGGGTTCGACTTGAATCCACTCTTCTGGCACATGCGATGCTTCGCCGGAGGCTATGAGGTTCGCTCGTTTTTTAAGGACTTCCATTTCTTCTTGGGTGAGGAGGTTTTGGACGACGAGGTAGCCGTTTCCCCAAAAACGCTGCTTCTGTTCATCTGTCAATGCCATATTGGTTTGCTCCTTTTTCCAGCCAGTTTTCAGAAATCTGCTAATTATCCATTATAGTACAATAACAGAAATTCAGTCAAGCCTATACTTCATTGCCGCCCCCCAAGGTCAGGGAGCGGGATTCAGCGTCAGTGTATGGGTAACCGGACCGGGGAGGAAGGGTAGCGACTCTCCTTTCAACCAATAGCTGTACTGGTCCTTGTAGTTTTCGGATAAAGGATGCCCCGATTGACCGGAAGGTATATGTAGAATCCCATCCGCGTGGTGCCCCGGAGAGATGACCATCCGCTCAGATGCACTTGGAGAGCGAACGCAATGGTCGCCCCCCGGAAGGGGCTTCTGGGGCATGTTCAATATCTTGCCAAGCATAGGAATGAATCCGAGCGGATGTGAGATTTCCGTTGTATGAATAGTACCCCACGTCAATTGATCTAACGATTTAAGATCATGTTCCCCAAGCAGCTGTTCGATGGATTCTTTCAATTTCGAGAGGATGAACTGCTCCCAGTCTGGATAATTCGCTGGGTCTGGCAGGGTTGCTGCAATTCTCTCTTTTAGCAGGGCACGGAGAGGAGGGTCCATATTCCTCCAACTGTATGAGAACCTTTTATCAGTTTTGTGACAGAGAGCTAGAAACGGCTCAAATACATCCTCAGCCAGAATTTTACGGAACCGAACCAAAAGCCCGAAAGCAACGCTGTCCACCTCCACTTTACTATCCCAACCTGCTATCTGTCTCCGTGCCTCTGATAAAAGTGGCTCATTTGCAACGGCATCCTCCGTCAAAACGGACAGTGCCAACTGTTGGTAAAATTCATAGAAGTGATTCGTTGTATCCAACTGGAGTTGGAACATATCCTGTTCCGTGACCCGATCCATTTCCCGCAATCGCTTGTTGATACGATAAGCCCGATGGCTATTGGCAAAGTTATAGCCGATGATGTAGGGATAGTCTTTACCAAGCGTCCGATTATTCGCAGTCGCTATAAACCCCTCCGGCGGCGAAATCACACGTGGCAATTCAGACGGTGGAATATAACCTTCCCAGCCGATGTCGCCGTCAGCCCAAGACTTGGTAGAAGACCCATCAAATCCTTTTCGGACAGGAATTTTCCCACAATATGTCCAAGCAATTTGTCCGGCGTCATCAGCCATCGTCACATTCAGCGGTGGGCCACGAAAACGATTCATGACATGTAGCGCGTCGTCAAGCGTCGTTGCCTGATCCATATCAAGTAGCTCCATGCCAACCGCTTCGGGTTGTAGTGCTGTCCAATGGATGGCGACCGGTTGACCCATCAGCGGGTTTGGACTGACAGGTCCCCATATTGTGAGTTTGATAGGCTGAACAATGTGTTCCCCTCCTTTGATTTGGATTCGCTCATTGACGACTTCAAATCGTTTCCAACCATTTGGCGTCTTGTATTCATCTGGATTTTCGGGGTTAATCTCCAACCGGACAAGGTCGAGGAAATCCCCGCAGATATAGGTGAACCCCCAAGCCACATGACCGTTAGATCCGACAACCACAGCGGGAGCCCCCGGCAAGATTACACCTGAAATCTCGACGTTTCCGTAGTGGAGAGATACCCGATACCATGTATTCGGTACAGACAGACCGAGGTGCATATCATTCGCCACAATCGCCCGACCATCCGCTGTCTTCGATCGGTCTACTGCCCAACCGTTCGACCCCGCGACGCGAGACGTTGCACGGACCAGTCGTTCTCCGTTTTGCTTTGGTGCACGGCGAACAGAAGCGAGTGCATCGACAGGTATAGGCTGAATTGGTCGGTGGGCATCAGGTCCTCCCAAGAGAACCTCAGTGTAGATATCTGTATCAGGTGTCAGAAAATCAACAACCTCCGGCGGAAGCGACTTTTCCATAATAGTCATCATCCTTTCGTCATCTTCCCTGAAAGATAGTACCTGAAAAATATTCATGACGACAAGGATGCTGTCTTCTACCGTCCAAGGTTCTGGCTGATAATCCAAGAGCAGAAATTCAAAAGGGGCGGTGTCCATTTGCTTAATAAAAACGTTCACCCCAGCGGCGTGGGCAACGAGGATTTCCCGCTGTTCATCGGAGAGATTGGCGACGATCGCTTGGGTCACACGGTTGAACCCGATAACTCTCTGTCGCTTATCAGTTTCGATCGCAATATCGCCAACGATTTCGGAGAGTCGCCCGGCGGCACGGCGGCGGAGTAAATCCATTTGGAAGAGTCGATCCTGGGCGGTCACGTATCCCAACGCTAAGGCGGCATCCCTTCGTGTTGAAGCGATAATCGTTGGAATCCCAAAGCGATCTGAAGTTACCGTAACCGGCAGGTCTAACCCTTTAATTTGCAGCTCACCATCGCGGATCGGCAGAGACCCCCGAAGTTTGATAATGCTGAAAATTATTGTACCTGCCAGCATTAACAAAAGAATTAATAACAGATAGAGAGTGGTTTTTAGGATTCGTTTTCTCTTACGAGCCATACCGATAATCCCTCTCTAAGTTTTTTATCCACTAGGAATATGTCCGTTTACCCCGCGCTTCATCCTAAACCGCGACGACTCGCTGATGTCCTACAGTATCTTCCGCCGGCGTAATGCGAATCTCAATGTTGCGGTTAAGACGGTTGAGCAGTGTAAACAATTGCTCCACGCTAAAACGGTCAAAATCCCCCTGCTTCAGTCTTGAAACATCAGAGAGGTCAACACCGAGGATTTTCCCCGCTTTGGCTGGTGTGAGTTGTCGCCCATCAAGGATGCTGTGAATCTCAAAAGCTAGGTCTGCCTTCAACAGTTCTTGTTCGGCTTCCGCATCAGAGAATCCCAAATCCTTAAACACATTTCCAGAACTTTGCTCGAATTTTGTGTTTTTACTCATTTTTCGCCTTCATCTGTCGCGCTATTTTCAGTCGCTGTTTAATCAAATCAATTTCCTTCTTCGGGGTTCTGATGCCGTGAGTGGACTTCTTTTGGAAGGCGTGGAGAACATAGATTTTTTCGCCAATGTTGACGGTGTAACGGCGCGGTATGTGTCTGTATCGTGACGTGCTATGATTTCCAACACGCCCGATCCAATTCCCCGCAACGGTTTCGCTTTGGGGTGTTTACCGCCGCGTTGAGCAAAACGCAACGCTTCACCGACTGTTCTTCTCGCGGCTTTGGGGAAACTTCGGACTTGCTCGCGAGAATCCCCAACCCATGTCACACCTTTCATCGCTTCATTCAAAATTTGTGTCTTCTTCTTAGCTTATGGCAAATTTACCATACAAGATTGCAACTTTTTTCGGTGTTCATGAGTAAACACATAGGTTCACCCCTCGCTTAGATTCCCAACCGCAACGCGACCGCAGCAAGCAGAGTAAGCAGGGAAAACACACCGATAAGACTCGACACCACCGCCATCTGACCGCGCATCTTGTTGATATGTTCGGGGAGCTCCTCGGTCCCCGGTTCCAGTTCTTCAACAGCGTGCGTTAACCGCGGCACCATGATAAAACCGTGGATTCCGGTCAGAATAATCAAGATAAGGACAAGGAGGAGTTTGATGCCAAGCATTCGCATGAAGGGACCAATCAAATCCGGACTCGCTAACACGCCAGCAGTAAAAATGTTAACCAGACCGGAGAAGATGAGAATGACCACACACGCCCACCCAATCGGCTCAAAACCCCTGCCAATCTGCGTCATGATTTTGATTCGTTCCACAGGGGGCATCGAGCGTTTGAAGTAAGGCACAATCACCATCGCTATCATAAAATTACCACCGATCCAAATCGCAGCAGCAGTAACGTGTAACCATAAAACCAATACACCAAGTATTTCCATGAAATCTCCTTTCTTTTGGAACTGTAGCGTTCCTAAATCTTTTCAATTGCATCCACAGTTAGCCATCCTGAATTTTCATCGGGCAGATAGATTTTCACCCAATCGTTACGTTCTTCCTGAAGTTGAATCTTGGTGCCCTCATGTAGCGGAAGGACAATTGTTTCGGATCCCAAATCGGGTTCGCTCCGCACCGTAACCTCGTTTGCAACGACGATCGCATACGGCAGGTTAATCTCTCGAATCTTCAAACCCAAAATCAATAAAGAAACAAGCCATGTAATACCCCCAATCAGGAGGATATAACGCAACGCCCGTTGAAAACGATGGTTCTGAGCGAATTGAATCGCAATAAGGCTAATGGCTGCGATCCAATACGGAACGAGTCCTGCCCAAACGATCTCGTTGGGGTGTAACGCACCGTATAGGAGCGAAAAACCAGAGAGGGGCTTAACAAGGTCGAATGAGTCAACATTCCGCGCTTTAGCGACTTTGAGGTTGAAATTTGTATCTTTATCCCTCGGCATCAATCGCTTCGCACGCTCGTAGTTCAGGATGGCTTTCCCTCTATTTCCAAGACGAAAGTGGGCATTACCGAGATTATAATAAACGGCACCATTTTGGATCGAACTTGCAATCTGTTCGTACTTTTCAGCCGCCTGTTGATACTGTCCTTCCTGATATAAAGCATCAGCACTCCGATAACTCGCGTCCAAAGTTGATTGGGTTTGGGAATAGGCGTACTTTACCCAAAAAGGAAAACAGAGGAAACAGATAAGAAACGTGAAACGTGAAACGAATATCTTCTTATCTTCAATCCTTCCATTCTTCCATTCTTCCATTCTCCTAATCTCCTCACTCCATTATACACAATACCGATTATATCTTCAACTGACGTTCTTTCTCTATCTCGTTAATTGATGCGCTAGCACGGTTGAGCACATCTTCTATGTCTGTTGGATTTGCAGCAACTGGGGCGAATCGCACATAGTCACACCGCGTCAGCGTATCAACAATTTGTGCTGTCGCAGATTCAGGGAAGCCCGCCGCTTCACATCGCTGACGCACCAGTTCAGGATTGAGTCCGCCGGGTGAAATACCGAAGATGTCTCCAATGTACTGGTACAATCCGTTAGCGAGTGTTCCATAGAACGTTGTCGGTTCATCCGTGGTGTGTTTTTTAGCGTCCTCAATGATTTGCAGGGCGTTCTTGGCGGCATACTGCTCTCGAAGTTGTTTGGGGTCACGCTTGGCTCGTCGCTGGCGATAGAACCATACAGACAGAACAACGGCGACAGGTAAGGTCTGGGCAACCCAAAATGATACGCGCTTATAGGGCTGAAAGCACTGATTCGATAATTTAAGCGAATCCGGCTTGATATATCGAATGTCCTGCTTGAGAAGGTGTATGTCGGATTGTGTCGTGTGGGAAGACGTTGTTCCAACTACCCCATTTGGGTTAGGAAGTACATTAATAGTGATAGGCACAGTATGTGCAACTTGGTAGGTCTCCGTTTGTGGATCGAAATAAGCGTAGTCAATCGCAGGAATTGTCCAATCCCCCTCCTTTGATGGAATAGTAACATATTCATAAGTGCGACTTCCCCGAACCTTTGAATCCACTATGCCAATGGCATCTGTAATCTGGGGGTCATATATCGCCATATTTGGGAGTGTCGGAACGGTTGGGGCGGGCACCGTCTTAATATTCCCCGTTCCAGAGACCTGCACACGCAAGGTGAATCCATCTCCCGCTTCAATTGTCTGCCGGTCGGTTTGTGCATGGATACGATACTGACCAACGGTGCCTGCGAAGTTTGTAGGTTTTCCCTCCTGGGGAAGCGGACGAACATCCACTTCGACTGGATTTGTGATAAGCACGTTGGATGATTGGGGGCGACCCCGTCCCGCAGAAAGCGGGAGTGACAGCTTCGCAGGCTCAATTGTGACTCTGCCAGCAGTAATCGGAAACAACCCAACCCGAATTTCCTCAATCCAGTAGAGGGTTCCATCAATTACTTGCCGCTGAGATCGTTTCCTTTCTAGCTCTGTTGTCCAAAACTGCCTCAAGGAAGGTGGTGTGTATTTGGGACTATTGAAACTTGGGATGCGGGCGGTATAGAGATACCGAAAAGTATATATGATCTGCTCATTCACATAAGGACGCGAATTATCGACAGAGGCTTCAACTTTGTGCGTGCTGCTGGAAAATGCGTCCGTAAAAGCATCCTGCGCCGATTCGCTTTGGGGAGGTTTCTTAGATTTCGGTAACACCTTGATGGAGATCGGATCCGTTGTGTAGGTTTTGTTGCCGTGGGAGGTCTGAATTGAGGACACCATAAATTGTCCCACCTTCTTAGGTCTCAACACGTAAGTCCAAGTTACCGACACAGAGATCTGATTACCAGTGAGATTATATTGGCTGGATGACCCGCCGTAAGAAACATTGAACTCCGGCAATGCCTTTAACTTTGGCAGTGCAATATTCCCCAGCTGCTGATTGGCGGAAACTGTTACACGCAAAGTCGCTGTTTCATTGAGGCTAATAATTTTTGGGGTGACATCCGCTGATACAGTGATGTCTTGGCTGTAAGCAAAGTTGCCAGAGAGAACGGAAACCAAAAGCCCAAAAAGCGCGAAACGTAAAACGTGAAACGTAAAACGTGAAACGTGAAGCGTGGATGAACGCCTGAATCCCCAAACACTTGAGCGTTTGAACGCCTTGTCTAGCGTCTCCTTTGTCCCCATGTTCTGCCTTACCTCCTACCAATCCTTTTCAGATCGTTGGCGTCTTGAGAATCGCTTTTGTAATATCTTCTTCTGAATCTCTTTTTCATTATCTTTGACAGCCTCCAGCAGTCGAATGGCATCTGCCTTGGACATTTCAACCGGCTGCTGTGTTGACTGCTGTTCTGGTTGCGGAGGCGATGCTTCGGATGTGGATTCTTGCTCAGATGACCCCTGACTCTGTTGCTGCTGCTCTGATCCTGACGGATTCTCCTGATCTTGCTGATTCGGTTCCTGTTCGTCTCTGTCCTGTTGATCCTGATTCTGCTGTTGCTGGTCCTGTTCCTGCCGGTCTTTGCCCTCATCCCCGGATTCTGATTGGTTCTGCTGCGAGTCCTGTTCCAACCTCTCAAGCGCGAGTTCTAAGTTATGCTTCGCATCCAAATCTGCTGGATTCAGGCGCAACGCACTTTTGTAGGATCGGATTGCTCCCTCTATATCATTGAGTTGGATCTGAGCGTTCCCCAAATTGTAGTATCCCTGTGCCCGACGGACTGGATCTGCGGCGTCAAGCGACCGCCTGAATTCATCGGCTGCTTTCTCAAACTGCTTTTTTTGATACAAGGCTGTCCCTATATTGTAGCGGGCAATCGCATCCTCAAGTCGATTGTTTGCTGCCGATTGATATGCCGCAAGCGCTGCATCATACGCTTCAGCTTCATAGTGTGCATTTCCACGCTTAATCGCCTGAGACCAACCTCCTATCCACCCAATCAGAAAGAAAGGTAAAATTAGGAGTATGTAGTACACAGGACGAATGGCGGATCGGGATGACTTTACACTCATTTTTCCGGTCTGCAACGTTTCCTATAAGTGGCACAGTAAAAGTTAAACTCTGATATCCGTAGGTCGGGCATCTTGCCCGACCTCCAAAGCCCTAGCGGGACGACAAGCGGCAACTTGAGTTAAATTAGAAACCGCTTTTATAGGCTGTCTATAGTGTAGGCATCTAGTAGTTTTTCGTCAATCTCCACACCAAATCCAGGGCTGTCTTTCAGTGTAAAGAAGCCATCGCGGGGGGTAGGACGCAAGCAGCAGTATAGCTCATTTTCCGTGGATTTGCGTGAGGGACCGAAGGTTTCCGCCCGACACGGCATCGGAAGGCAAGCAATCAGGTGTAACCCCCAAGGAGTTCCCCCCTGATGAGGCCATGTCGGAATACCCTGCGCTGCTGCCTCGTTGGCAATCTTGAGACATTCACCGAAACCACCCGCCCAACTGATATCGGGTTGAATCATGTGAGCGGCTTTCCAGCGCAGCAGCTCGCGAAACCCGTATCGGGTGAATTCGTGTTCCCCGGAAACAATCCAAGTGGAGTCGATCTCTCGAACCAACCGCGCCATGCCCGCATAATCGTCCAAGGGGATGGCTTCCTCAATCCACTTGAGATTGACATCGGCAGCAGCCTCAGCAAAACGAAGCGTATAGTCCACGTCCCACCGAAGATAGATGTCTGCCATCAGTTCAACATCAGGTCCAATCGTCTGACGCGCCTCATGGATAATCTCAAGGTTCTTTGCAAAACCCTCCTCCCCCTCCGCAAGCCCGTTTCGGAGTCCCGGCTTACAGGCGGTAAACCCTTGCGCCATGTAATAGCCGACATCCACACCGGTAGCATACGCCGGTATATTGAGTTGTGGCGCATCCGTGATTAAGCTATAGACCGGTGCGTCCAGAATTTTGCCACAGAGATCCCACAGGGCAAGTTCGATACCACTGAGAGCATAAATGACAACGCCCCGTCGTCCGTAAATCGACGTAATGTGATAGAGGGTGTCCCAGATCTCCTCCACGTCAAGGGGATCGCGCTCTAGCGTAAAATACTTAATATGGCGGTCAATGATGATCGCCCCGGCGAGACCTCCACCGCCGAGTCCATAGCCCTTTAACCCTTTGTCAGTTGTAATTTCCACCATCAGCGCACCCGCTTGTGTAGCAAAGGGTCCGCGCCAGTCAACATGGACGTTCTTCGGCTCAGGTGGCATCTGGACCTGCCTGCCCACCTGTGAATATGCCATTGATGACATCGTGGCAGGATTCAGGTTAATGTGCCAAGTCCGAATCCCCACAATTTTGTGACGGGTTCTCGCTCGATCTTTCCATTCTGCCGCACGAGCCTGCGCTTCGGTAGCGTAGTCCGGCGGTTCGACTGCGATGTTTGTTTCATTCCCAGTATCTACAGAAGATTGCTGTTTGTTAGACATAATCGTTGCTCCCCCATTTATTGATATATTTTCAGTCGTCGTCAAATCTAACTTCTCGGTAAAATTTGAAATTTTTCAAAACGATTCCCGCACGGCGCGTTGTCGAAAGAAACGGATCAACGGCTCAACGTAAGACTCCTCCGTCCGAATTTCGATGTTGTCGATTTTGTTCGATTGGAAGAACTTTCGACGCGCTTCAACGGCACTGAGATTGAGTTGTCGATACATCCCTCGTGCCTTGGCATCCCGCGTGTCTAGGACAACTACCTCACCCGTTTCTGCGTCCTCAAGTTCAATCAACCCTACATTCGGCAAAGTTTCTTCCCGCATATCTTGGAGCGTAATCGCAATGAGGTCATGCCGTTTGCTCGTCACTTGCAACCGCTTTTCGTAACCTTGATCCCTAAAGTCGGAGATTAGGAATACGACGCTTTTTCGTCGGATGACGCGATCAACGTACTCCAACGCCGCACTGATGTTCGTTCCCCGTCGCTGTGGCGCAAAGTATAGGATCTCTCGGACAACCCGCAGGACGTGCTTTAGTCCCTTACGCGGCGGAACAAATAACTCCACATCGTCCGTGAAACAGATGAGTCCGACCTTATCACTGTTTTTGATCGCGGAAAAAGCGAGCAGCGCGGAGATCTCTGCTGCAATCTCCGCTTTTGTTTGCTGATATGTCCCAAAGTCCGCAGAACCACTGGTATCAACGAGCAGCATCATCACTAACTCGCGTTCCTCGACATATTTTTTGATGTACGGCTGCCCCATCCGGGCGGTAACGTTCCAGTCAATTGTGCGAATTTCGTCGCCGGGCTGATATTCACGAACCTCCTCAAACTCCATACCTCGCCCCTTGAATACGCTTTCGTACTCCCCCGCGAAGATGTTGTTGACGAGTCGGTTGGTGGAGATTTCGATTCGGCGGACCTTTTTCAGGATTTCTTTTGTGTTCATCAGTACCTTCTCACGCTCCGTGCGTTGTGCTATCTCTCATTTTATCAAGATGGTGCTATACAATCAAACGAAAAAGGTTGAATTTTTATCCTCTGACTGATATTATTGCTAAAACCATTGTGCAAAGGCGTGAAGCCTTTGGGAATCTACGGTTACACAAAGAACCGTCCGAGAAAATCCAGTTGAAAGGAGCGAGACATGGACAAAAGTTGGCTAAAATACTGCGCTACTGATGAACAACTCCAGACGTTTAACGACGAGGGCTACCTGATCGTTGAAGATGCTCTATCGCCAGAGATGGTTGACAAACTGACCCCCGTTATCGACCGAATTGATGCGGAGGAACGAAAGAGGCAGGGACTTGGACCACACGACCTGATGAAAAAGTTTCGTACCATTGCTGCAGATGATCTATTCCTTGAGTTGCTTGATAGCCCGAAGGTATTTCCGTTGTTGTGGGATATCCTCGGTTGGAACATCCAGCTTTACATCTCTCACCTGATCGTCTATCCACAGGAAGGGCCCGATGTGCCGCGAACTCAAAAGGGGGCGGGGTGGCATCAAGATGGCGGTAGACCTGTGCAAGAAATGGAACGTCCGCATCCGCGGCTTTCTCTCAAAGTGAGTTATTGGTTCAGTGATGTGAGGGGACCGGACCGAGGCGCGATGCGAATCGTCCCCGGTAGCCACAAACTCGACGAACGCCCACCTCAGAGCGATCCCGACGGAGATCCGGAAGGCGCGATCGAGTTGCAGATTGAACCGGGAACAGCGGTGCTATTTGATCGTCGGTTATGGCACTCTCGCGGTTGGAATTATTCGGACGTAACGCGGAAGGTGCTGTTTATTGGCTACAGTTATCGCTGGCTGCGCGGGCTCGACTACAATGTGATGCCGTCCGAACTCCTCGCCAAATGTGATCCGATTCGTCGACAGCTGCTTGGGGATGGAGTAGACATCAAGGGTTGGTGGCAGCCAACCGATGAAGATGTACCGTTGAAACAGTGGCTAATGACGCATCGTGGAGAGGAGTATGTGCGTTAGGAGCTGCAAACCAAAGATTCAAGAAGGGGAAGCAGATTTTCGCTTCTCCTTTTTTGTTGGCAGCACCACTTTCATACGAGCGTTCATAGTAAACGTAAGAAATAAATAGACGATTTTTCATAGGTGGGGACATCAAAGCAGACGTAACGGGTTGGAAGATGGCGGCGGCCAACCAGTGGTGAGAGAGATGCCGGTTACCCACCGGACTTAATTATCCGGGATCTGCGTTGACAGTACCCTGACGATGTGTTATTCTACTCAATTGAGAGATGTGTGCGGTATTCGGACAGGAATCCGTTACTATAGCAGATTTGACATACTCCCCGCCCTGAAGGACGGGGATTCTTGTGTCCTTCAGGAACGGTAATTGTGCTATCAACAAGGACAGCCATCCGAAGATGGTCTTACGTCCTCTCCTTCAAGGGTTGATGCCCCAACCCTGTAGATGTTAATTGCAGCGTTTCTATCACGGTCATGGATAGCACCACAATCAGCACACTGCCAAGTTCTATCATGTAGGTTCAACGATTCATTCACGGTGCCGCAAGCCGAACAGGTCTTACTCGAAGGATACCACTTGTCTATAAACACGATTTTTACACCTTTTTTGTCAGCGATATACACCAATTTCTTGACGAAATCGGCAAAGCCTAAGTCACTAACTTTGCGTCCCCATAGTGCTTTCATGCCTTTGAGGTTGAGATCCTCCAGTCTGATTTCGTCATACTCGTCAGTCAGTTGGTGTGCCAACTCATAGTGGAAGTCCGCTCGTTGGCTCGCTATTTGGCGGTGCTTGCGAGCTAAATCGAGTCTTGCCCGTTCCCGGTTGTTTGACCGCTTGCGCTTTCGGGAGTCGTTACGATTGGCACGTTTGATAGCATTGATACTCCGTTTGAAAAACAGAGGCGATTCTATATCGTGTCCGTTAGAACCTGTGAGAAACCGTTTTAGACCGAAATCAAAGCCTGCGATTTTACCCGTCATGACCCGATTCAGGGCTGGTTCTACATGGTCAGTTAGCACACAGATATAGATGTCACCGACGGCATCCCGCTTAATTGTGCAACGTTTTGGGGTGCCTTCAATATCACGGGACTGGAAATACTGATAGATATGTTTACCGATTTTGATACGATTACCCGGTAGAAGTTTCCAACCGGCTTGAAGTAATGTGAATGACTTGTACTTGCGACGGGGCTTGAAACGCGGTCTACCCCACGGTTTACCTTGCGCTCTCGATTCAAACATTGCCTTGTAGCCTTTGTCGATACGGGCTGCCACGTCTTGAATCGCCTGGCTCGGAAGTTGATTCCAATGAGAAAATCGAGGCAATTGTTTGAGTTTAGATATGTGATTTATCAATCTAAACTTGCTGATATATTTGCCATAAATTGCATAATAACGTCAATGGAGGGAAACGCTATGATTCCAGACAGAAGCGTGTCCTTCTATGGTCTTATGCAATTCACGATTACCGTGATTAGAATACATTTTGAACTTGTAGGTTTTCATTATGGTCAGCTTTCTAGCTTTCATATCCTGTTTCACGAGGAAGCGGGAGACCCTATCATGCGATAGGGGTGAAACTCTCCCGCGAAAGCCAAGAAAAGTATACCATATTTTACCTGCAAAATCACCCTTTTTTTGACTAACTAACGGGGCTTGCCCTTCTGTATCCCCGCCTTAAAAGACGGGGTTTTAGAACGGAAGATTTTGATAATCGCGAAATAGGGCTTGAAACAACAAACAGAAAAGACTGGGGAATATCAATGAAACTGGTTACTTTTGAACTCACAACACAACTTGGAAAACAGCAGCGACTCGGAGCGATGATTGACGGCAATCAAATTGTCGATCTCAATTCTGCCTATGCTCTTCATCTTTCAGAGACACAGGGGCAATCCGCTGCCTATCAGAGTGCGGATGCCATCCTGCCGTCCGACATGATCCAATACTTTGAACGGGGAGAAAGATCGAGAAAGGCGGCGCAGGCGAGTCTTGAGCATCTTGACGGCACCAACCCCACCGGCATCCGAGGCGAGCAGATTGTTTACTCGGCAGATCAGGTTAAGCTGCTCGCACCATTTCCGCGTCCCGCCAGCCTGCGGGATTTCGGCGTGTTTAAGACGCACATGGATGCCGCCGCACTGATCACTGGCAAAGAGATTTCCCCCGAATGGTTTAAGCTGCCGAACTACTATCGTGGCAGCACGAGTCCCGCTTCCATCGCTGGACACGAGGTACCTGTAACTTGGCCCAACTACACCGACAAACTTGATTTCGAGTTGGAATGGGGCGTTTATATCGGTAAGGAAGGAAAAAATATCTCGATTGAAGATGCACCAAACTATATCGGTGGCTACACAATCTATAATGACATCAGTGCACGCGACATCCAGTTTCGTCACATGACGTTGGCACTTGGTCCCGCCAAAGGGAAGGATTTCGACAACAGCAATATCATGGG
The DNA here is from genome assembly GCA_965247655.1 of Candidatus Poribacteria bacterium. Classification (GTDB taxonomy): domain Bacteria; phylum Poribacteria; class WGA-4E; order WGA-4E; family PCPOR2b; genus PCPOR2b. The sequence continues at coordinate 5,678,533 of OZ252032.1, forward strand.
ACCCTGCCTCGTAACGCCTGACGAAATCGACGATCCGTATAACTTACGGATGATTGCACGGGTCAACGGCGAAGTTTGGGCGGACGGAAATACGTCGGATATGTACTACACTTTCGCGGAGATGATTTCCTTCGTGTCACAGTCCGAAACCCTTTGTGTGGGCGATTTTCTTGGATCTGGCACGGTTGGCAAAGGTTGTGGTTGGGAGTTGGATCGGTGGATTCAACCCGGCGATGTCATTGAGCTAGAGGTCGGAGGGATTGGGATGCTCCGTAATCAGATTCAGGAGAAATCGGAGAATCCGGCGGCGTGGCAGGAGAAGCAGTAAAGGTCGAAGACTCTCGGAACGGAGGAGAAAAACGTACTATGAGACTCAAAGGTAAAGTTGCAATCATCACCGGTGCTGCCTCCGGAATCGGACGAGCAACGGCACTCCTATTTGTCAAAGAAGGAGCAAAGGTTGTCGTGGCGGATCTGGATGAAGCCGGGGGAAACGAAGTGATTGACCAGATTAACTCTGACGGCGGCGAGGCGATGTTCGTCCGCACCGATGTAACGTCGGCAGCAGATACACAGACGATGATTAAATCAACGGTTGACGCTTACGGCAAGTTAGATGTGATGTTCAACAACGCAGGCATTGCGATGCGTCTACCCGTCGTGGAGCTGCCGGAGGAAGACTGGGACCGCTGCGTTGACATCAACCTGAAAGGGGTTTTTCTCGGCTCAAAGTACGCCATTCCCGAAATGATTAAGAATGGCGGCGGCTCGATTATCAACATGGCATCGATCTACGGTATCGTCGGTGCGCCGACCCGTGCGGCTTACGTCGCTACCAAAGGCGGGGTCGCCAATCTGACGCGTGGTATGGCACTCGACTACGCCACTAGCAATGTCCGTGTCAACTGCCTCTGTCCCGGCTTCACCGAAACCCCGCTCCTAGCAGGTGTTCTGAAAACCCCGGCAGAATATCGGGCACTCGCCGAGCAACACCCGATGAAACGTCTCGCTACACCGCAGGAGATCGCCTACGGCGCGCTATTTTTGGCGTCGGACGAATCTGCCTTCGTGACAGGGATTGCGCTACCAATTGACGGTGGATTTACAGCGGGTTAGGGTATAGACTCCAAGCCCGACTTGCCAACGGAGACGGAAAAAATGACCATGCAGGTCCATCCCAACTATGCACGACTTGTTGACTTGGCGCGTGAGAGCCACGAGAAAGGGCGCACACCAGCCGAAATTACGCCCGAAGATGTCGCGCTAGCACGATTGTACAGCTACGCATTCCGCGGTCATACAATCGGTGCCTTTCACGCCACGCGGTTGGCAATCGATGAAATTGAGATGTGCGACCCACTCACGGAGGCGCATCGCAAGCGGGCAGTAGAACTCCTGATAGACCTAGCGAATCAAACGATGGATGCCGTGGAACCCGATTTTCGTGCCCTAATCTCCACGTTCTACCGCTACGCTACGAACATCCCAAGGGTTATCGATTCATTGAGCGAGGGGGTCGAGACGTGCAAGCTGGAATCCATGCGGAAGGTTCGAGATCGATTCACCGAGTTGATGGAAGAAATCGCCAACGGCAACGGCATTCATACGACACTGGATACGCACGCTCCAGAGCAAGCCAGTTTCATCGTGCCAAATCTCGGCATCACGATCGTACCGCTCGTTTATGGGGATTACCACTCGTGGAATCTAGCGTACCTCGACGGACCCCGGTCAGATGTGCCATTTCATCTCCATCAAGATGGCGTTGAAATCCATCTAGGCTACGGACCACTGCACGGTAATACAGTTATCGGTGAATGCTATGCAGAAGTAGACGAAGGCTATGCCATGCCCATTCCCCCGAAGGTGCGACACGGGTATGTCAACGATAGCACCATGCAGCATCATGTTCCATTCATCTTCGGATCATTGACACGCGGTGGGTGGGGTGTGTTTCTGGATGTGGAAGCGCAACCGATTGAACTCGAAAAACTTGAGAAAACTCCTGTTTACAGCCGTCAAATGAACCAGACGATTTATCTCGAACGCGAAATCGAGAAAGCTGCGGGGAGGTTTTCCCCTGTACGTTACCCAATCATCCCGGCATCAGCCACTGACGGAGATGGGATCGGTGGATTGGAGTTGTCTGTAGCGCGTGTCAATCCGTATGGGTTGAACCTGCGGACTGACCGCTTCTGCATCGTCTCCGTTGTCCGCGGGCGGGGGGTTGTGCAGATGGCTGGTGCCAAGAAGGCGGTGGGTCCCCACGAACATTTCTGTGTGCCGGCGGGCATCCCTGCATTCCTGCAACAAGAAGGGAACGAGCCGATGGTGATTCTGGATGCGGTGATTAAGGAGGCGCGACGCCCAAGATCCAGCCCAAGATGGCGACGGAATAGCCCTTGAATTCTTCGGATACAGAGGGATGTCAAGGCTTCTCCATTGTGAAGCGGAAGTCACTTCTGAGAAAATAGGATAGCAGCCTGTTGCCCAACAGGGTTCTCCCCGGCGAGCGCAGTGTATTGAAAGATGTCCATCTAACTCTCGGATTAACGAATCCAACCTGACTTAACAGATCCACCCAGACCTCCGGTGCCTGATGTTTATGCCATTCTATTGTAGGAGCAAAAGGATTCCTAATTCTGAGCAAGGCAAAGAAATTATATCTTGAGCAGTCGCAAACGATTAGCTTTGCCCCGCTGCTTGCAAGCGAACTAAGTTTTGAGAACATATCTAGATAAATCGCTTTGGACGCTTCACTGTTGAGCAGGTTGATGCAGGTGGTTTCATCTAAGTGGTTTATTGAGTTGTGGAGTAAGATAATATCGAATTGCTTTCCTGCGGAATCAAAGGCTTGAAATGTAACGGGCTCAAACCACACATGATCCTGTCCGAGTATCCCATCTAACCTCCTAAACTTTGCTCCCATCCCAGAGCGACTCCCCTCCGTTTCGGGTTCGAGACATACAACCTCCTCAGCACCCATACAAGCCGCATAGAAACTGTGTAAGCCACTCCCGCCACCAATATCAAGCACCCGTCTGCTTTCGAGAGCGATATCTTTGAATAAAGTCTTCAAGTGGAATTGAAGATTTCCTCTATTTGGATATAACCCTTCTTTGATGACGGCGGAGAGGTAATCCTCAAGGTTTGGCTCGGTTGGCATTTTAACCTTCACTATTCTCCAGCTACTGGTGCTGATGGCAGATCCGCCGTATCAAGAAAGTCCTCCAACCCAACGCCGAGTGCATCGGCAATCCGATTGATAGAATTGAAGAACCCGACAATCTCAACGACATCAAAGATTGTTTCGTCATCCAAGCCGTGCGATCTGAGCAGATCTAGGTCTGAGGGTTGAACCGTATACGCGGCAAGGGTAACCTTCTCTGCAAATTCCAAAATCACTCTCGTGGCTGCGTCCAAATTCGCGGAGCGGAAATCCGTTTTGATCTGACGCACGAGTTGATCTTCATCGACCTGTTCCCGCAGGTCCTCGCCGTGTGCTTGCACTCAGTAACGGCAGGTGTTGATCTGCGAAACCACTGTCGCTATCATCTCCCGTTGTGCCCGACTCAATTTGGAGGGACCGAACATGGTGACTTCATACTGGTTGATGAACGCTTTAAGGCTTTCCGGCTTGATGCTGAACAGCTTGACGATGTTGTAAATTCGCCCTGTACGCTCAATTCCTGCCTCATATTCTTCCTTGACGATGCCTGTTGCCTCTGATTCGGGGACGGTTCGGATCCATGCCATTTTCTGCTTCCTTAAGGTTAAAGTTGACATCCAAAAAGTTGAGGTGCTATAATGGCACGATTTTGCACACCTGTCAAGGTGAAATCAGAGGACATGGAAATACACAAAAGAGCAAAGGGTTAGTAAGTATCGACGGAGGAAAAACGCACCCATGCAAGCACCGCAATTCATTGCACCCGATATAGTCGTCATTCCCGAAGGAGATTTCCTTATGGGAAGCGAAAACGGTGCGGCGAACGAACGACCGGTCCACCGTGTATGGGTGGATGCTTTCGGCATTGCCCGATACCCCGTGACCAACCGAGAGTATAAGTGTTTTATGGAGATGACAGGCCAGTCGCCGCCACCGTTTTGGGGTGAGTCCAAGTTTCAACACCCAGATCAACCGGTTGTCGGACCCAGTTGGTATGATGCCGTTATCTATTGCGAGTGGTTAAAGGGGTTAACTGGCAAAGCTTATTGTCTCCTGACAGAAGCGGAGCGTGAGAAAGCAGCGCGGGGCGGGTTGGAAGGTAGGGAGTATCCATGGGGCGACGAACTACACGAGGATCATGTGGGGGGACGGGATGCGCCCCATTTTCCGGTTGGGACTGAGGGACCCAACGGTTATGGGCTTTACAATATGTCAGAGGGTGTCCACGAATGGTGCGCTGATAATTACGATCCAGCCTACTACGAAATCTCGCCGAATCGCAATCCGACCGGTCCAAGACACAGCAATCGCCGGGTGGCACGCGGCGGTTCATGGCGTCACAGCATCCGCTTTGCGCGTTGTGCGGCGCGGAGCAGTCTCGGTCCTGAGAAGCAGTTTAGCGACTTCGGATTCCGATGCGCAACGACGATTGATTAAAAGCGAGTTGATTAAATCCCCAAGCCTATAACACATCACACTGCACACCATGAAATCTCCACTGATTTGCATTGTTGGTCCAACCGCTGTCGGTAAGACTGAAATAGCGATTCAACTCGCGCAGCACCTCGACGCCGAGATTGTGTCACTCGATTCGCGGCAGATCTACCGGGAGATGGACATCGGCACGGCAAAGCCAATCCCAGAACAACAACGAGCGGCGCCCCATCACCTCATTGATTGTGTGGACGTGGACCAACCCTTCTCCGTCGCAGAATACCAGCGGTTGGCGGATACCGCGATTAAAGAAATTCGGGAGCGTGGCAAACGAACGATGGCTGTCGGCGGGGCGGGGTTATATTTTCGCGGCATCATTGATGGACTTTTCGACGGTCCCGGTGCAGATGTGGAGATTCGAGCGAAACTCCAGCGAGAAGCGGATGAACACGGTAACGTCGCCCTGCACGAGCGGCTGCGCCAATGCGATCCAGAGACAGCAAATCGGGTCCACCCAAATAACCTCGTCCGAGTCATTCGCGCTTTAGAGGTTTATGAATTGACAGGGAAACCCATTTCTTCCCTCCAGCAACAGTGGAAGATGAATGAACCGCGTTACCCATTCCGGGCATTCGGGCTTAACATGCCACGTGAAACACTTTATCAACGGATTGAAGAACGCGTGGATCGGATGGTAAAGGCAGGTTTAATTGAAGAGGTCAGAGGGCTATTAGATCAAGGCTGCCCACGAAATTGTGTTGCCATGCAGAGTTTCGGATACAAGGAGCTCATTGACTATCTCGACGGAAAGCGAACGCTTGATGAAGCAATTTCGCTCTTAAAACAGAACACCCGTCGATTCGCCAAACGGCAGTTGACATGGTTTCGCAACGACCCACGAATTGAATGGCTGGACACCTCTCAGTTTTCATCAATAGACGGGATTGTGGATAACCTTCTGGCAAAGAACCCCGTCTAATGGATCAAATGTCAATGTGTATAAACATATTGAGTATTTAGAGCAAATATGAACAGAAATGATTTCCAGAAAATTTCCCGACTTCGAGTCAAAGAGGCGAAGGTACTGCTAGATAGTGGCTATCCTGCGGGCGCATATTACCTAATGGGCTATGCGGTTGAATGTGCCTTGAAAGCCTGTATCGCCAAGCAAACGAAACGGTATGACTTTCCACCAAAACCTAGCAGCGTTAATGCAATTTACAAACATGATTTGAAAGAGTTAGTTTCTCATGCGGAGCTAAAAGGTCAACTAGAACATGAAATCGAAACGAATCCGATTTTTGAAGACTATTGGAACATTGTAGAGGATTGGTCAGAACAATTTCGTTACAGCGATTCAGTATCAATGTCAAAGGCACGAGATCTTTATAAGGCGTGCACAGCACAAAAAAATGGAGTTCTATCATGGCTGAAGAAGTGGTGGTAATAGAGAAAGTCATAGCAAAAGAACCACTTACAAAGGAAATGATTGATGCAGGTGCTAATGTCTTGCGTCATCTCAATAAAGCGAATTTTGATGTTCAGGCGGCTTTGTGGATCTACCGGTTGGAATCAAATTCTTGGCGTCTTGTTTTTGCCCTGCCCGAAGTAGAAAAAGAGGGACCGCTGAAAAGTTATACGAAAATACGGCGCATCCTTTCCCAGATTCCAGACACCCAGCCTCGTCTGAATCTATCCGACATCAAGGTATCCGAAACCAATCATGGGTTGATTATCGCGTTGCGAAACGGAAATAGTCTTGCGAATAAAGAGTTTCCGCAACATGTTTATCATGTCGGAGGAAACGACCACCACGTTGACGAAGGATATATCTATCAACTGCTGTAGTAGTACAAAATAAAAAAATAAACTGGAGGTAAACAATGGCAGCAAGGGAAGGTTACACAGAACTACAATCAAGAGTTTTGGCAGCCCGTCGTGTCTGGAAACGGACACTCTTTTGGACTGGCTGTGCGATTGCTATTGTTGGATTGATTGCGATTCTCGCCGGCGCGGCGATTATAGACCTATTGATGCCGTTACCGACTAGCGTTCGTATTGCACTACTCGTCGGCGTCATTGGTGCTGCGGGCTATCTGCTCTATAGATACCTTATTCAACCGCTTCGGGTGAAACTCACGCCGCACGATGTTGCACTCAACGTCGAGCGGAAACACCGAGATCTCGAAGATCGCCTCGTTAGTGCCCTCCAGTTCGGCGAGACAGAAACCGAAGATCCAATCAAATCGCATCTGTTGCAGCGGCTGGTCACGGATGCCGTGGAACGAACTGAGGGTATCAATTTCAAAGCAACGGTTGATAAAAGTAAGAAACGCAAGCATATCGGTATTGCGGTTGCCGCGCTCGCCGGATGCGCGCTCCTAGCCCTGATTTTTCCGGCAGAACTTAACACTTCCCTGAATCGCCTATTGAGTCCTTGGGAAAAGACCGAACCGGTGTTCACGACAAAACTGACAGTCCAACCGGGGAACGCCCGCATTTTGCGGGGTCGAAGCCTTGCGATTAATCTTGAAGTGACCGGCAAAGCTGCCGATAAAGCACGGCTCGTTTATACAAAGGGAGATCCAACCGTTGAAGCGGAACCGCAGCGTCAAGAAATTGATATGATGCGGATTGAGGGTGAGAAACGAAAGTTTGGCTACGAAATATTCAACATCAATGAAAATATGGAATATCATGTGGCAGCGAACGAAACAGAATCGGAGCGTTACACCGTTGAAGTGTTTGACATGCCCAAACTCACTGCCATCGAAATTGCCTACACCTATCCCGAATATACGCAACTGAAACCGATTATACAACAGGGAGAGGGGAACATCCGCGCTGTCGCCGGATCTCAAGCAGAAATCCGCATCACGACGAACAAAGCCATCCAATCAGCAACGCTCACGGTGGACGCACAAGATTCGACCCCCATGCTTATCTCCGATGGGCGCACGCTCACCACGACCCTCGATGTGCTGAACGATGGAAAATATACCGTTAAACTGCTCTGCGTCGATGGCTTCAATAACCAAACCCCAATTGAATACACTATTACAGCGATCCCCGATGAATCACCTGAGATTGTCATCAAGGAGCCGGGCAGGGATACCAAAGCCACAAAACTAGAGGAGGTCAGAGTCCTCGCAGAGGCGACGGATGACTACGGCGTTGAAAATATGACGTTGATGTACAGCATCGGATCCGGTGAACCGCAAGAATTGGAGGCGGAAACTGTCGAGGTTAAAGAGAAAAAAATAATCTCCGGTGCCTATGTGTTTTATCTCGAAGAACTCGATGTGGAGCCGGGGGAACTCATCTCCTACTACGCACAAGCCACCGACAACAACACGCGGACAGGTCCAGGGACAAGCACCTCTGAACTCTATTTCATTGAGATACGTCCGTTCAATGAACGATATATGCAGATGGATGCAGAGGGGCAGCAAGCTCCAGAAGGACAACCTTTCCCCAATTTAATCGCAGATCAACGGACGATTATCAAGAACACATGGAAGCATATCCACTCCCGTCCGTCCCCCATGACAGAGGACTACCAATCTGCTGTCAAACAGATAGGGGTAGAGCAAGATCAACTCAAAGATAAAACGCAGCGGGTTGCCGATGAGTTAAGTATGTCAATGCGCGATGCAAATGTAGACCCTGAAATGCTGATGAATCTAGAGGGATCCGTCGCCAAAATGGGTGAAGCGAGTGATGAACTCTTTGCCATAAAGCCGAAAGAGGCACTTCCACATGAACAGGACGCTCTCGAACTCCTCACCAAAGCCATGATGGAGCTAGACAAGGTCTTGACACAAATGCGAGCGGGTGGCAACCAAGCAGCCGCCGATAATATGGAGATGGACATGGAAGACCTCCAAGACGCTATTGAGCAGGATGAAAGCGAGCTGGACGAGCAGATGCAAGAGCAAACGCAAGAACTACTGGATCAAGCAAGAGATATGCTCGCCCAACAGGAACAACTCACCGAGCAAAGCCAGCAGATGGCACGAGAGGGGCAGCCTTCACAGCGAGAGATGCAGCAAAATAGCCAACAAGCGGGACAGTTGGCAGGACAAGCCCAGCAGATGGCAGAGCAAGCCCAACAGATGGGACAGTCCGCCGGGCAAGGCACCGGAAACAATACAGGACAACGCATGGCTCAAGCGGGCGAAGCGTTGCAGCAAGCATCTGAGAATATGCAGGCAGCATCAGAGAACATGGGGGCTGGACAGCCGCAGATGGGAGCTGCGAAAGGGCAGAAAGCCGAAGAAAACCTTCAGCAGGCGATCGAGGAACTTGAGAAGGTCGCCGCACAGTATACCGATCAAGCCCTCGAAGAAGCGACCGAAGCAATCGACCAACTTATGGCTGAACAGTCAGAGATACGAGAACAGACAGAAACCCTTGAGGAAGAAACCCGACAGGACGGGGTAGGTGTTGAGGATCTGCGGAACGCCTCTCAGTTGGCAAACGAACAGCGAACCCTTCGCCGAGACCTTGAACAGCTGCAACGTAACCTCTCGAACCTGAGGGAGACACTTAACGAAAACGAACCTCAAGCAGCACGAAACGTTGCGGACGCAAATCGTCGCATCATTGAGGAGCAGGTGCCTGAAAATATGGAGGACGCGCAACGGGCATTACAGTGGCGAAACTTCCAATCCGCAGAGCGGGAGCAACGGGAGGTACTCGACACCCTCTTGGAGGCACGAGATGACCTACAGCAAGCAAGGACAAATCTAGCGGAGACAGAGGAGGAGCGACTCGACGCGGCATTGAACCAGATCGAAAGTTGGGGAGCTCAGATGGAGGACATCCAACGAGAACTTGAGGCAATGGATAATCAGGAAACGCCGCTAACGCCTGAACAGGAGGCACGGCAGCAGCAGCTGTCTGAGCAGCAGGAGCAGATACAACAACGTGCCCAAGAGGCAATGGAAACACAGAGACAAGGGGACGGTCAGGGGGATGAACAGGCACAAGTAGGAGGTGCGGAGTCAGATCGCGAGATTAGAGAACTCTGGCTTGACGCAATCCGTGCAATGAACAATCGCCCCGGAACCCGGAGAGCACCGTTTCCCCGTTACGATTTCTCTCTGCGCGAACTCAGGAAACTCGAGCGAGCGATTGAAGAACGCCTCACCACAATTAAGGAAAAGAAGCAACTCGCACAGGTGCTTAAAGAAGATGTGCCGCCTGAGTACCGGAGCCTGGTCGATCGGTACTATGAGTTTCTCGCAAAGTGAAACATGACATACGAATTCAAAAGTCAAAACGAACGCATTTGTGGAGGTAATGATATGTCATTTTTAATTGAGTCCGAACCAACCCCACTAGAGGTAGATGCTAACGGTGTTGTTCTTGTTGGTGGGACCCGTATAACGCTCGATACAATTGTAGCTGCGTTTAGTCAAGGTGCAACCGCTGAAGAGATTACCCATCAGTATCCCTCTCTCCATCTAGCGGATGTGTACGCTGTGATTGGATATTATCTACGGCGACGTGAGGCGGTCGAATCTTATTTGCAACACCGGAAAAAGGATGCGGACAACATACGAAAGCAGAATGAATCTCGATTTGACCCGAACGGTGTGCGTGACCGTCTTTTAGCTCGGCGTACTAAGCGAGAGGCTGATGTTGCGGCTAGCTGCTGACGAGAATTTCAATAACAAGATTGTGCGTGGATTGTTGCACCGAAAGCCAGATCTGGATATTGTCCGCATTCAGGACATTGGCTTGTCTGGAGCAGATGACCCAACAGTACTTGAATGGGCAGCACAAGAGGAACGGGTATTACTTACACATGATGTTAGGACAATCACACAATATGCCTACGAGCGTGTTGATACAGGTCAATTGATGCCGGGAGTGCTTGAAGTCCCCCCTGATATGTCAATCGGCCGCGCTATTGAAGATATTCTATTGCTGGCGGAATACAGTCTCGACAACGAATGGGAGGGACAGGTACGTTACTTGCCTTTGTAGCTATGCTTTCTCTCATTGAAGAACTTTCCCATCAATCTTTTGTTTTCTCCGTTCAAAGAATTGGAAAATGATATTGAAATCAGGGTAAATCCAAATTCTATGACCAATTTATGACACGAAAGGATGCATGAATGAAAGACACCGAAGCCGTTACCCTGACCCCCGCACAACGGCTGCATTTCGACATCTACGGTTTTGTATTGCTAGAGAACGTCTTGACCCCCGATGAAGTGACTCGCATGAAAGACGCGCTCCATCGGATGAAAGCTGATCCGGACCTCAAGTCCAAACGGGTCTACGCCCATCAGCGCGGAGAACACCATATACTGCTGGGCAATCTGGTGGAATATGATTCTGCCCTGCTGGAATACGCCGCCCATCCCAAACTGGTGCCGCTCGTTGAGGAGGTGGTCGGTGGTAAGGTCCGCCTTGAGGAGACCGAGGCAATTATCAATCGCAGAGATCCGGAGGCGGATATCGAGGAACTTCACAAACGACGCTATAACCCCACCGGATTGCATCGTGGAACCCAGCACGGCTGGGGAACCTACATCGAACAGAGCAAATTCCACTGCATCTTCGTCAAGACGCTGACCTATCTCACCGATGTGGGACCCGACGACGGGGGCACCTGCTTCATCCCCGGCAGCCACCGGCTCACTTGGGACAGGGAAGAGATGATCGAAGCCGCCCTCTCGGATGACAAGCTGATCTATCAGGTTGAAGCAACCGCTGGCTCGACCCTGCTCTTTCCGGAATCCCTCATCCACAGCACGACCGCCATCCGCAGTGACAAGGAACGCACAATCCTAGTCGCTGGCTATACCCCACCGATGGTGCGCGAATGGCCCGGAAACGAGATCAGCCCTGAGTTCGTCGAAACCCTACCCGAAGATATTAAGCCACTTATTTCCGGAAGCGATAGCTGGCGTTGGAAAAGACGATATTGATAGTTACCTAATCTGAAATGGCACAAGAGAGGACGAAACAGATGCCAAACGTTAAAATGTATACAACCGGTTTCTGCCCATACTGTTACAAGGCAAAAGGTATCCTTGACAGTAAGGGAATCGAATTTGAAGAAATCAACATCCAAGGGAAGCCCGGGATGCGCGATGAAATCGAAAAACTAACAGGTCGCCGTGATGTACCGCAAATCTTTATCGATGACCAACATATCGGCGACGACGATGATTTAGCCGAACTCGCAGAATCGGGGAAACTAAATGAAATTTTCAACATAGAAGGAGAGACAGATGGCAGAGATAAAAAACGGAGGCGATGGTTTGGAAGAGCGTAATACCGTCATCATCGGCGGGGGCACGGCTGGTTTCGCCGCAGGGGTCTACACCTCACGGGCGATGCTGGAGCCGCTACTCATCACCGGAGATGCACTCGGTGGACAACTCTCATTGACCCTCGACCTTGAGAACTATCCGGGCTTCTTCGGGACTGAAGCCGCAGAATTCATCACAGGGATGCAGAAACAAGCCGAGCGTTTTGGGACTGAGGTCCGGTTTGACATGGTAACAGAGGTGGATTTCAATCGTCACCCGTTCTACCTGAAGACCTATGACAAGGAATACCACGCCAAATCGGTTATCATTTGTACCGGTGCCTCCCCGCGGACACTCGACATCCCCGGCGAGGAAGGGTACGGTGGACGTGGCGTCTCCTACTGCGCCACCTGTGATGGATTCTTTTTCCAGAACCAACGCCTCATCGTTGTCGGTGGAGGCGACGCCGCTCTTGAGGAAGGGATATTTCTGACAAAGTATGCGTCAGAGGTCTATGTCATCCACCGCCGAGACCAGCTTCGTGCCAGCCAAATTATGCAGGAACGTGCCTTCAAGAATGATAAAATCAAGTTCATCTGGGATACGGTTGTCGAGGAGATTCAAGGGGACGATGAAAAGGTTACCGGTGCACTGCTCAGAAACGTGAAAACCGACGAAAAGCAGGTGTTCCCGATTGATGGCGTATTTATCTTCATCGGACACATTCCGAACACCGAGCTATTCAAAGGCGTGATCGACATGGATGATCAGGATTACGTCGTCGTGGACAAACTCCAGCGAACCAATATCAATGGCGTTTTTGCAGCGGGTGACGTACATGACCACGTCTTCCGCCAAGCGATAACGGCTGCCGGTGCCGGTGCCGCAGCCGCCATCTCAGCAGAGAAATTCATCGCTGAATTGGAGAACCGCGCCTATCCGGGGCAATAGGTATTTAGGCAGAGAAAGAACCAGTTTTGAGAAAGGCATCTACTTTAGCGAATTTCTTCGGTACAGAGGAAATTATGAAGGAAACAAAAGATGTTAAAAATTATTGACAACGGCATCATTTCCCACCAGAGTGAACGGGGAGCGTATATGCCCGTGATTACCCCTCTTGCAGACGGTAGTTTCATCGCTTGCCAACACGTCGGGCAGGGGTTAGGCACACCGGACAATCATATCGAGATTCTTCGTTCAACGGACGGGGGCATAACATGGGTGGACGAAGGGAGTATCCATCCCGGCGGCACACCCACGGACGGATGGTCCTACCGGGGTCCAATGATTAGCGAGGTGCCCGATGGGCGTCTGGTGATGAACGCAACCCGCTTTGAAAACGAAGGCGACACGCTCTTTGACACGGAATCGGAAGCCTTGCAGCGTCCGGAGATGCTGCTATTCTGGTCAGGGGATCAGGGCAAAACATGGTTAGAACCGCAGGTTGTGCCGGTAGATCTGCCGCCCGAAAAGTACACATGGAACGGAGCGGGCAGCCTCCTACAACTGGCATCGGATCGCTGGATGTACCCACTCGAAACGTGGAAGCCGGAAGGGTATGAAGGTCCTCCCGATCAGAAAGCAGCGGCTGTATTCTCCGCGGATCAGGGACAAACGTGGGGAGAGTTCACCGTCGTCGCAGATGACCTCACGGGAGCGTTGCTCTGGTGGGATCAGATGTGCGCCCTCTTGCCAGATGGACGCATCTACACCCTAATCTGGACGCACCAGTACGGGACCTCCGAGGATTTGACGAACCACTGGGTAATCTCCGACGACGGTGGACGCACCTGGTCCGAACCCCGACCGACGAATCTGCGAGGTCAGGTCTGCACCCCCATCCCGTTGCCCGATGGTCGCGTGGCGGCAATCTACAACTTCCGACACGAACCCCAAGGCATCCATGTAGCACTGACCGAAGACCTTGAGAACTTTGACACAGAAAATGAGGTCGTGGTTTTTGACGCTGGAAAAGAGGCAACCCTCGGCGAGCCTGAGAACGAGAACTTTCTCGCTGAACACATGCAAATCGCTTTCGGTAAGCCCGGTGGGACAACCCTGCCGGACGGGGATGTGATGACCTATTTCTGGTGTACGGTGGCGGGAGTCACCCATACGCGCTGGGTAAAATTACGATTGGAAGGCTAATAAAAGGGAAACCAAGTTTTTTCTTGAAAACTCGGCTTCTTTCTTCCGCTATCGATTTTGTTGTATGCTTTCTTAACATGAGCTAGCAATGATAGAAAGGAACAGTTCAGATGGATTGGCAGAAGGATTCAAAACAACTCAAGGATGCCTTTGACCGAGATGGATTTGTGGTCATTCCCGGCTTCTACACCCCGCAAGAGACAGAGGCGTTAAACGCTCATATTGATCGGTTCATTGCGAAGACGTTGCCCGGATTGCCGTCGGACGCAGCTTTTTACGAAGCCAAGGGGCAGACCGAAAGCATTATGCGGTTGCAGGGCATGGCGTCTTACGACAGCCATTTCAAGGAACTTACCGAGAGCGATCGGTTTGCCAAGCTGGCGGAATTGTTGCTAGACGATGGGGTTATCAGTAAAAATATGGAGTGGTTCACGAAACCCGCCCGCAGCAGTGCAGAGACGCCACCCCACCAAGATGGGTTCTATTTCATGCTCGAACCAAACGAGGCACTAACGTTGTGGCTGGCACTGGATACGGTGAATGATGAGAACGGCTGCATCCACTATGCACGGGGTTCTCACCGCCGAGGCATGAGACCCCACCGACAGACAGCCGTGTTCGGGTTCTCCCTAGGGGTTACGGACTACGACGAAGCGGATTATCAAGAGGAAGCAGCCATCCATGCCGCGCCGGGCGATATGATCGTGCATCACTGCATGACGATTCATCGCGCAGGTTCTAATCCCACTGCGAATCCGCGCCGGGCACTGGGGCTTGTCTATTATGCCCAGCGTGCTAAGGCGGATGCAGAAACTCAGGCGGCGTACAGGAAAGAGCTAATGGAACGATGGGAAAAAGAGGGGAAACTTTAGAGGTTAAGAATTGACCGAAAGCCTTTAACCATTAATAGGAGTGAGCGATGCTGATCGATGCACAACTCTACCATTTCGCGGTTCACGGTTGGGTGCTTCAAGAAGACGTATTCAGCCCCGAAGAGGTCGATGCCTTCAAAGGCGGACTGGATCAACTCTATGAAAGAAAAGTCTCGACGATGAAGGACTCCGAAGACATCAAGAACATCAACAACATGGTGAACTACGACCCAATCTATCGGGATTGGATTATGTCACCGAAAATCCTCCCCGTTCTGAAACAACTCTTGGGAACGCCGCCACGTTTTGAGTGCTGCCACGCGATGATAAAATCCCCGCACACCGACAGGGCGAAACGGCGCGATGAACTTCGGGATGCGGAAAAGATGGGATGGCACCGCGGCATTCGACCGAAATACGGCATCGTGCCGGCGAACAATCATCCCTACATCAACACAACCTTCCTCAACAACGCCACCTACCTGACGGACGTTGATCCTGAACATGGCGGCACAATGATTTTGGATGGCTCACATCAAATCGAGGCGCAGGATTGGAAAGAAATTTTCGATCCCGCGATGGTAGTTCAGATTGAAGCAAAGGCAGGATCGGTGATGCACTTCACGGAGGCGTTGGTTCATACCGGTGTCCCGATCCTCTCCGAGCAAACTCGCTACACAATGTTCTACGGTTTCACCCCGCCGTGGATGCAGTGTTGGCCCGGCTGCAGCCCGACACAGGAAGTCATTGACGCCAGCGAAGGGGAACTCAAGGAAATCCTCGGAGGACGCACCGGATATATGGGACAGTACGGACCTGAGTGAGTAGAACCCTACGAACCCAAAATCTGAATCCCTTGTGAGAAGGAGGGTATATTCAATGCTATCCGATTTGGAAGTTGGACAATTTTGGACATTCGGGTTCACTGTCTTGAGAGGCTGCCTGAGCGAAAAAGAGGTAGACCGTCTACAGGAAACACACAATCGCGTCATTGCAGACGCACCGGTCTACAACTATTTCGCCGAGAACGGCACCCGGATGCTGAGCCCTTTCGTCCAAGCGGACGATGAATTCGCAGATTTAATCGAGCATCCCGGTGTGATGGAAGCCATGCGCGATATCTGGGGGACGGAGTGTCTCTATATTGCCGGCAGCGATATGTGGGCGAACCGAGACGACACCCCTTGGCACACCGACGGTCAGCCGGGGCGACAGAACGTCACGCTCAAGACCGCCATATACCTCGATGAGCAGTCCAAAGATCTGGGATCGTTGAACCTAATTCCCGGCAGCCACCATCCTGAATACTCTGCAGCACTCTTCCGATCCTGCGGTTACTGGGATAGGGGAAGACCCCGCCTGCGCCTCGATCCCCATGCAATTCCGGGAGTTCTCTCCGTCCAGACCTGTCCCGGAGATGTTGTGTTGTGGGACAATCGCCTGTGGCACTCCGCCTTCAAACGCAAGGACGGTCGTCCCCGGCGGACGATGTTTATCGGCTATATACCGGACCCCCAAGATGACCTGCTCGCGATCAAAGACCTTCGTACGACGGTTGAAACTCAATTAAGTGAGCAGCAGCCGTCTGTCTATAGCGTGGAGATGATGGAAAAGGGCGGTCCTGGGCGTGAGAAGATGGCGGCACGCTTAGAGGAATTGGGCGTGGAAAGGGTGAGAGAATAATAAATCTCCGCCAAGAAAACCCACAAAAATACCCAAAAAGAAGGAAAAACAATGACCAACAGATCCCGTCCGCTGCGCGTCGGCGTTGTTGGCTGCGGTGGCTTTGGACGTAATGCTTATGTGAACAATGTCGTTGAAAACCCTGACGCCAGCTTGGTCGCACTCTGCGACGTTGATCTAGCACAGGCGGAAGCGGCGGCACGTGAAGCCTTTGATGATCGGGGGGTGAAGCCGCGTCCAGCACTTTACACAGACTATAAAGCGATGGTTGACCAAGAATCCCTCGATGTGGTCATGGTCGGAACAATGGCAGATGTCCGTCCGCGTGTGGCTATCTATGCGTTGAACGCCGGTGCGCACGTCCTCGCTGCCAAGCCGATGGCACCCTCCTTGGCAGAGGCGGAAGAGATGCTCCAGAAGGCAAAGGAGGCGGACAAGATCCTGATGGTCGGCTATAACTTCCGATTCCGCGACGATGCACAGGTTGTGCACCGCTTTATCCGCGATGGTGGCATCGGGACACCCCGCTTTGCCCGTGCTTGGTCGTTTGCTCCTAGCGTACCGATCCGCGGACCACACTATAAAGCAGCGTCGGGTGGAGGCTCGCTCGCCAGAACTGGGGTTCACGCGATGGACTTGGCAATCTGGTTCCTTGGCAATCCACCTCTCATCTCCGTGCATGGACGGGCGGTCTCACGTTTTGCCGACCTTCCCGCACTGCCCCCCGAATTGGAACCCCTTCGAGACGACTACGACGACCCAGATCTGGTCAGCGGCTATGTCCACTTCGCCGATGGCGTCACGCTGTCCGTCGAGAGTATGTGGATGGCACCGCCGCAGATCGGCGATAACGGTGTCGAGGTGTGGGGAACGCAAGGCTACGTTTCGATGACACCGTTACGATTGCTGACTTGGCAGGATGGCGATTACGCCGATGTGACCGAGCAGGTTGCTCCGGGTGTTGCCAATTCCTTCCATGACCACTCGAGCAACCGGCTACGTCGAGAGGTCTTTCACTTTATCGATTGCGTTCTTGGTCGGGCGACACCCCTTATAACACCGCAAGAGATGTGGACGGATCAGGCAATCGTCGATGGAATCTACGCCGGCGCGAAAGCAGAGCAACAAAAGGACAAACACTGAAAGCATTTTGGGCAGGCACAAGACCTGCCCGTCAATCCTTGTAGGGGCAACCCCCGATAAATCTGGATTTCGCTTACGCTCAACTTGCCCGACCTCATGACAATTTGCAATTGAATCCTAACCTCCTGTAAATCCCAAATTATGGTAGATTTTAGAATTACTTAGACACTCCCAATGCACAGCCAACCCCCTAAATCCCCCTTATCAGGGGGACTTTTGAAACTTCGCGAAGGTCGGAGTTATTGGTAAATGTCTACTTATTTCTCTAATTCACTATAAAAAGGGCTTACGCGTTTTCAGAGAAACGCCTTTTTTCTCGATTCCTCCGAAACATCCCATGCACGATCATATTCGTAGTCGTCCCGACGCGCTAGCAATGCCCGCAGATCGTGTCGCAGTTCTTCTACGGTAGGCCTTCCAACAAACCACCAACCGTTGTAGATCTTGTAGATCTCCCGGTCCGCATTAAGGACGAAAGTATAGGGGATGGGAATCAGCGAGTGGCGGGCGTCCGTGTTGTCTACAATGTCCAATTCATTGATCAATGCCCGGTCAAAGTCAATCAGGAAGGGCCACGTCGCGCCGATACGTTCACGAAGTGCCCTCGTTGTTTCCTGATCATCAACTGAGACAGCAATTAGCCTACAGTAGTTGACTTCTAGTTCGGGCTGCAAGTCCTTCGCATAATTCTCCAACTGGAGAACATCTTTCGGTCAATATGCCCCACGCCAAAAGACGAGCACCGTGGGCCAGCCACGCATCAAATCCTCCAGCGTTCTGATCATGCCATCTTGATCGGGACGTTCAAAGTCCGGGAATATGTTGCCCGGTATCAAATCTTCACGGATCTTCATTGTAACCTCCTGCCTTACGAAACCACATGTATAGGACTTATCAGTTCACCCAACCAATGAACTAATGAACTCATAACGAACTTCTCACGCATTACGCATCACGTTTTGCGAGGCTTGTACCTCTTCCCAACGCTCCGTTTCCCACGAGCGTTCAATCGCACCCAACACCTTAGCCACAGCCAACGCCTCACGAAAAGCGGGCTCACCTTGGTGTCCATCTCGAATCGACTTCAAGAATTGATAGGCTTCGATGACCTTCAAATCTTCGTAGCCCAAGCCGACACCGGGACCGGGATTGAAATGTGCATGAAACGGGTGTTCGGGACCACTTACGATACGGGTGTAACCATTAGGCGCACCATCGTTGTCAGAAAGAAACAGATGGAGTTCATTCATACGCTCGAAGTCCCAGTTTAATGCGCCGCGTGTACCGTGCACCTCAAACGCCATCTGACACTCGGGACCATTTATGACGCGACACCCTTCCAGTGTGCCATGCGCCCCATTAGAAAATTGCACCAGCGCGCCGACATAATCTTCGTTGGTGACTTCACCCGTCGGGCCATCTGTGCGGGTAGAAAAATGCGTACCTTCGCCGGGTGTAGCAAGCGGACGTTCTGAGAAGAAAGTCTCGCGGTTGCCCACCAAACGGTTGATCGGACCGGCTATCATCTGCGCCATATCAACGACATGCGACATCAGATCGCCCAAAGTACCTAGACCCGCTACCTCACGCTGAAAACGCCACGACAGCACGGCGTGCGGATTGCTAGCGTAACCCGCAAAGAAACGTCCGCGATAGTGTGTGAGTCTGCCGAGACACCCTTCCTCAATCAGCTGCCGGGCGTACTGCACAAGCGGTGTCCATCGGTAATTATAGCCCACACAGGTCAAAACGCCAGCCCGTCAAGCGGCATCTTCGATCGCAGCAGTCTCTTGTGGATTTCGACCAACAGGTTTCTCACAGAAGATATGCTTCCCCGCTTCGGCAGCCGCTCTCGCAATTTCGAGGTGCATATTATTTGGCGCGGTGATGTTGACGAGTTCCACCTCTGGATCAGCAATAACCTGTCTCCAATCCGTAGCGTATCTTTCAAAGCCCAAAAACGTCTGTGCTTCACGGGCACGGGCTTCCACCTCATCGGCGCAGATGACCAAGCGCGGTTGAATGTCACAGTCCTGAAAGCGGATCGGAATCTGTCGGTAGGAGCGGCTGTGCACAGTTCCCATCCACCCCATACCGATGACACCGATGCCTATCGTTCGTGCCATAGCTGACCTCAAAGTTTAGGGGCTTTCGTTAAGTGCGTTCTAATGCGATTTTGCATATCGTCTTTTCTGCGTCATCGCCGTACCAGAGATGGGTGCCATCCCACGTCAACCCATGTGGTTCGCCGGGACACTCAAAGGAATCGAGAACCTCCCCGGAATTCGGGTCAATTTGGGAGATAATGTGCGTGTCGGTGTCCGCACTCCACAGCGTCGTTCCATCCCAAGCAATCCCATGTGGTCGTGTACTGGGAGAGGGAAACTCTGCCAGTATCTCCCCAGTTTCAGGAGACACCTTATAGTGCCGATCTGATTGCACATCGGCACTCCACAGGGATTCGCCATCCCAAGCGAGACCGTGTGGACTCGGTCCCGGCGGCGGAAATGAGGTGACAACTTGCAAATCCGACACGGTTAATTTGTACAGAATTTTTTCCCCGATGTCAGAATACCAGAAATGGCTGCCATCACATTCAAGTCCGCTGGCTCCCGATGTGGGCGGGTTTACGGTAAGGATAACCTCACCGGTCTGCGGATTAATTTTGTGTAACGTCGAGCCAGCCTCGACGCTCCAGATGGACGCGCCCTGCCAAGCAAGTCCGTTAGTGCTAGGTCCCGGACAGTTAAAGCTAGTTGCGATTGATGCTTTTAACATTGTTAATCTCCTTCCTATAATTGGGGGGACTAAACTTTATCCTTAACTCTGAATTATGGTAGATTTTAGAATTAATTAGACATTCCCAATATACAGCTAACCCCCTAAATCCCCCTTATCAGGGGGACTTTGGAAACTTCGGAAAGACCCAAATTATTAGCAAATGTTTACTTATTTATAGACTTCACCATAGTTGTTAATTATGGTCGTACCACCGATCCATCTGCCTTCCGATCTTCAGCGGCGTAATTGGGGCTTTTGGCTTGTTCAGCGTTCAGAATCTGCGCCGCCTTCGCCTCATCAATGTCAATCCCCAGTCCCGGTTGGTCATTAGCGTAAAGGTATCCGCCTTCAAGAATCGCGTGTCCGGGGAAGATGTCGAGTTCCTCTTGGCCGAAGTGGTTCTCCTCCTGAATGCCGAAACTCCAACTCGCCAGATCCAAGTGCATCGCCGCCACTTGGTTAACGGGGTCATTGTCGCCACCCTCTTGCCACGCGGTATTGACCCCGAACCATTCGCAGAGGGTGGCAATCTTACGACACGGGGTGATGCCGCCGGCCTTTGATACCCGGACCCGGACGAAGTCAATCAGCCGCTCGGTGATGAGGGCTGTCCATTCATGAGGATTGATAAATAGCTCGCCCATCGCCTGCGGGGTGGTGCACTGCTGCCGAATCAGACGAAACCAGTCAATCTGCTCAGGTGAGAGGACATCCTCAAGAAAAAAGAGACGGTAAGGCTCTAGGAGCTTCGACAACGTCACCGCGCACTGCGGGCGGAGGTGCTCGTGGACATCGTGCGTGAGTTTCGGTCCGAACCCCAACTTCGATCGCAGATATTCAAACATTTTCGGGATGCTCTCAATGTATGCTTCATCATCAAAGGCAGGCGCATTGGACCAAGCATTCTTCGGCTGACCCGCTTTATCGGCTTCAATGAATCCACCGCCCCCATACCCGCCAAGCTGACATCGAATGACCGAGTACCCCTTTTCCATGTAGCGACGGATATCGTCCTCAAGTTCGACGAAATCGCCACCACCAGCATGGGCATAGCACGGCACGGCAGAACGACAGGGACCACCGAGAAGTTGATAGACCGGCATCCCTGCCTCTTTCCCCTTGATGTCCCAAAGTGCCATGTCAATGCCACCCAATGCGGTGTTCGAGATTGCCCCATTCCGCCAGTAACCACTGGTAAGGGTGGACTGCCAGATGTCTTCAATATGCCCAACCTCCCGACCAATCAGGCGGGGGGCGATGCACTCCTCAATCGCTGTGACGACGGTTTGTGCATGGTAGTGGTCGCTGGCAGAACCGATGCCGTAGAGCCCCGGCTGGTCAGTGGTGATTTTCACAATAACCCAAGTTCCATTTACCCGTGTACGAATACATCGAATTTCTTTGATTTTTGCCATAGAAAGTTTCTCTTTTTGTCGTATCCATAATTCTCTTGAAAAAACGCTTGCGCTCTCCACGTCCCCCGATGAAGCATCGGGACTAAGAAGTCCGCGGTTGATTCTAATCTATAAGTTCTCATCTGCTTATTCTGATTGTTGGCCGATACATAGACCATCACAATTTTCTCTAACATAACCCACTTGGAGTGCGTTGTCAACAAGAAATTGCTCTTATGCTTACAAAACCATCACGCATTTTTTTCTTGATTATTTTCTCAAAATCGCCTATCATTTTCTTGTTTTACCCCTGTTTTCACGAGGGCAAGTTTGGACAGACCTGAAGATCCAACAACCAAACGCAAAAGGAGACACAAGCAAATGATCTTGACATTTCTGGATAAACATCGACACATCGGTTTATTAATCCTTCGGATCGGACTTGGGTGTATGTTCCTCTTTCACGGGTTCCCGAAACTGTTTGGCGGTCCCGAAAAATGGGAAAAGGTCGGTGGAGCGATGGCAGCCTTCGGCATTACGTTCATACCGGCGTTTTGGGGATTCATGGCTGCGATTTCGGAGTCTTTGGGAGGTATCTGTCTCATCCTCGGTCTCTTTCTTAGACCCGCCTGTATTCTTATGACAATAACGATGTTGGTCGCTACCGTTTCCCATCTAAGTCGCGGGGATGGGTTGGGGGGTGCCTCGCACGCAATCGAAGTTGGCATCGTTTTTCTGAGCTTGATTCTGATTGGACCCGGTAAGTACAGCCTTGATGAAAAATTAAACTCGGCTCGCGGCGATGATACATAATACCGTTTGATACACAGGGAAAATTAAATGGCAGAAAGAGATTACTACGAAGTCCTTGGGGTAAATCGAAACGCGTCTCCAGAGGAGATTAAACGTGCCTACCGTAAGGTCGCGCTGAAGTATCATCCCGATAAAAATCCGGGAGATAAGACAGCGGAAGAGAAATTCAAAGAAGCCTCAAATGCTTACGACGTGCTATCGGATCCAGAGAAACGGAAGATCTACGACATACGCGGGCACGCGGGAGTCCATAACGCAGGATTTCAGGGATACACAAACTTTGAGGACATTTTCACCAATTTTGGAGACATCTTTGGGCGTGAGGTCTTTGGAAACTTCGGCGATGTCTTCGGAGATGCATTCAGTAGGGAAAACCCCACCGGCTTCGGTCCACAACGCCGCGGCAATTTGCGAACAACACTGACAATCCCATTTGAGGAATCTATATTGGGTGCCGAAAAGCGGATTCAGGTGAACGACAGGACCCTTACCATTAAGATTCCGCCGGGCATTAAAGACGGTCAATCATTGCGCCTTGCCGGTCAAGGAGATCTGAATGCAAATGGACAGCGTGGTTCACTGATTGTGAAAATCGCTGTTCAACCGCACCCAAATTTTAAGCGGGAGAATCTAGATCTCGTGACCCAAACTGCGGTGCCTTTCACGACCGCAGCTTTAGGCGGGAAAGTGCGTGTGCCAACCGTGAATGGACATATCGATCTGAAGATTCCTGCGGGAACGCAGCCGGAGCAACAGTTGAGAGTCCGTGGGGGTGGTGTCGTCGATTCGTCGAAGCGCAAAGGCGATTTACGCGTCCAGATCAAGATCGAAATTCCGCGTTCCTTGACAAGAAAACAGAAGGAATTACTAAAAGAGCTGGAAAAAACTTTATAATCCAGTAACTGGTGAATGGTAGAGATGTGAGGTATGTTTGTGCCATTCACCCATTACACATTACGACAAATAGGCGATTAAATGAACCCAGAGAAGACCTTAGTTTTGATTAAACCGGACGGCGTTCAACGCGGACTAATTGGCGAAATCATCGCCCGCTTTGAGCGCAAAGGACTCAAAATAGTAGGACTGAAATTACTCAAACTCCCAAAAGATCGAGCGGATCAACTCTACGCGCCACATCAGGGGAAGTTTTTTTACGACTACCTCATCCAATTTATGACTTCGACGCCGATCGTAGCAATCGCCCTTGAAGGGCGAAATGCCATCAAACTGGTGCGTCTAGTAAACGGGGCAACAAGGCCCAACGAATCCCAACCCGGCAGTATTCGTGGAGATTTCTCGATTGACATCACTCACAACGTTGTCCACGCTTCAGATTCTCCTGAGAACGCGGAACGTGAGTTAAACATTCTATTTGATCCAAGCGAACTTGTTGACTATCCACGAATTGATGACGTGATTCTTTATCAAAATCTTCCGTTCTAAAACCCCGTTTTTTAAGGGGGGATACAGAACGGCAAGCCCCGTTAGTTAGTCAAAAAAAGGGTGATTTTGCAGGTAAAATATGGTATACTTTTCTTGGCTTTCGCGGGAGAGTTTCACCCCTATCGCATGATAGGGTCTCCCGCTTCCTCGTGAAACAGGATATGCAAGCTATAAAGCTGACCATAATGAAAACGTACAAGTTCAAAATGTATTCTAATCACGGTAATCGTGAATTGCATAAGACCATAGACGGACACGCTTCTGTCTGGAATCATTGCGTTGCCCTCCAGCGACGTTATTATGCAATTTATGGCAAATATATCAGCAAGTTTAGATTGATAAATCACATATCTAACCTCAAACAATTGCCTCGGTTTGCTCATTGGAATCAACTTCCGAGCCAGGCGATTCAAGACGTGGTAGCCCGTATCGACAAAGGCTACAAGGCAATGTTTGAATCGAGAGCGCAAGGTAAACCGTGGGGTAGACCGCGTTTCAAGCCCCGTCGCAAGTACAAGTCATTCACATTACTTCAAGCCGGTTGGAAACTTCTACCGGGCAATCGTATCAAAATCGGTAAACATATCTATCAGTATTTCAAGTCCCGTGATATTGAAGGCAACCCAAAACGTTGCACAATTAAGCGGGATGCCGTCGGTGACATCTATATCTGTGTGCTAACTGACCATGTAGAACCAGCCCTGAATCGGGTCATGACGGGTAAAATCGCAGGCTTTGATTTCGGTCTAAAACGGTTTCTCACAGGGTCTAACGGACACGATATAGAATCGCCTCTGTTTTTCAAACGGAGTATCAATGCTATCAAACGTGCCAATCGTAACGACTCCCGAAAGCGCAAGCGGTCAAACAACCGACAACGGGCACGGATTAACCTAGCTCGCAAGCACCGCAAAATAGCGAACCAACGAGCGGACTTCCACTATGAGCTTGCACACCAACTGACTGACAAATATGACGAAATCAGACTGGAGGATCTCAACCTCAAAGGCATGAAAGCACTATGGGGACGCAAAGTTAGTGACTTAGGCTTTGCCGATTTCGTCAAGAAATTGGTATATATCGCTGACAAAAAAGGTGTAAAAATCATCTTCATAGACAAGTGGTATCCTTCGAGTAAGACCTGTTCGGCTTGCGGCACCGTGAATGAATCGTTGAACCTACATGATAGAACTTGGCAGTGTGCTGATTGTGGTGCTATCCATGACCGTGATAGAAACGCTGCAATTAACATCTACAGGGTTGGGGCATCAACCCTTGAAGGAGAGGACGTAACACCATCTTCGGATGGCTGTCCTTGTTGATAGCACAATTACCGTTCCTGAAGGACACAAGAATTCCCCTCCTTCAGGGCGGGGAGTATGTCAAAGCCCGGAACTGTAGTCCACCGTACAACAAGCTGCGTCAAACGTAACGAAGCAGCATCGCAGAGGCAAAATCGTGGCTCAAAACAGCGACCTACTTTTCAGTACCGACGATTGGGTTGAAATCTATCGCACGACAGACGAGTGGGAATCAAACCTGATTCAGACAATGCTCGGTAATAAACAGATTCGTTGCCGCCCTGAATACATACGGAACGCTGATAGGCAACGTCAGATTATCCTTTTCGTCAACCCCGAGGACCTAGTTGATGCCTTAGAAATCGTTAGTCAAACCGGTCTGGCAATAACGAATGAGGAATATGGAAATCAGCATGCGGACGATGAAAGCGACCCCGGTCTAGAGCGCGCTGCGAGGACTTCAGAAAATGACCTCCCACAACCAACGCCAACAGAGGAAAAAGCAACCATAATTGCGGAGCGCGAGGGAATCGGCAAAATCGCCCATTACGTCGGGCGGGGATATGAACTGCAAGTTGGACCAGCACCCTATTATATGGTTGAAGAAGCCCGATGGGAAGAGTTTACCGATTTTAGTGCCCAACGCCAAGAGTTCTCAATTCTCATCAGGCACGAGTATCCGAACCTGTCCCAATGGCTTAGACAAGAGAAGTTATTCGCAGAATTTACCCATTTAGTCGAAGCCACCTACCGTGATGTGCCGCCCGCCCGTCCGGACACCCGGCAACAAACCGAATCTGCGTCTGATAATGCCGGTGCAGCGGAGGCTCAAGTCAACCGTCTTGCCAAGTTCGGTCTGTGGGTATCGTTGGTTTCTCTCCTAGGCGTGATTGTCCAACTACCGTGGTATGCCTGTCTGATTCTCGCTCTACTTGCTGCCATCACCGGCTGCATTGCAAAATATCAGATTGATCGCAGCAATGGAACACTCAAAGGAAATCTAATCGCTTTTCTAGCAATTATTATCGCTTGCATTGTGATTGCCATAGCTTGGACACAACGCCAGCCAAGCCTACCAGAATCATCGGATTTGCAATCCGCCTTCCTTCCTCATCAAGCAGACACCCGTTACAACACGCAACTGGGGATCAAAATATGGCTGCTTGTGTCATAGTCTTTGTCAAAAACCCTGTTCCCGGTCAAGTTAAAACCCGCCTCATACCTTATCTTTCGCCAGAGCAGGCTGCGTCACTATATCAGGCGTTTCTCGTCGATTGGTGCGATGCCCTTTCCACAATCTCTACAGTTCACCGCGTAATTGCCTATACACCGCCCGAAGGCTTAAACGCCTTGCAAACCCTAATCGGTGAAGATCCGGTTTATATCCCTCAAGTGGGTGCATCGCTTGGGGAACGCTTAATTGCTGCTGCGCGGTGGGCGCACGGTCAGGGGTATGCCAAATTCCTATTCGTGGGATCAGATAGCCCAACGCTACCAACTCAGTATATCGAACGCGCGTTCGATTTACTAGAATTACGTGATGTCGTCGTCGGTCCCAGTGTGGACGGCGGCTACTACCTGATCGGCTTTTCAAAGCATGGGGCATCGCTATCAATCCCCACCATCTTTGAGGAAATCACATGGAGCACCGATGTCGTCTTCCGCCAGACGCTTGGAAAAATTCAGGCGATTAACGCGCGATTGGGGTTGCTGCCGCCATGGTACGATGTGGATACCCCCACAGGATTGCAGCTATTACGGGATCATCTGTTTGGGATGGATCTTGCGGGGGAAAGCAGCCTTGCACCTCAAACATATGGCAAACTGACAGAGTGGTTCTAAATCACCAAAACAAGAAAGGTTTGATGGTAACTTTATACCCTAACATCGTTCTACATACTACGATTAGCATTTTGGTGGTGCGGACTGCAGCGATTAGAATTGGTCGCTTATGTGGGCTTAATTTATGCCGAATACATCTTGCCTTGCAAGGTTTATCGCACCATTTTTCGGCTTGACGAAGGTTGAGAGATCGGGTATCATTTCATCCTACTTACAACGGATTATGTAGCAAAATAAAGGATTTTTTATGGAACTCAAAGAACAGTTAAACAAAGATATGAAGCAGGCGATGAGGGCAAAAGACAAAAATCGTCTGTCTGCGGTTCGCATGGTGCGTGGTGCCGTTCGGGATAAGGAAATCAATAATCGGGTTGAGTTAGATGATGACGGCGTTTTAGAGGTAATCGCCAGCCAGATTAAGAAACGGAAGGATGCACTGGAACAATTGCGTAAATCCAATCGCGATGACCTCGTTGAAGCCGAAATGGAACAGATTAATATATTGCAAGAATTCCTCCCTGCCCAACTTTCGATGGAAGAAATCGAAGCCGCTGTCACAGGGGCGGTTGAGGAGTTAGGCGCGACATCAATGCGAGATATGGGCAAAGTTATGGGTAAACTCGTTCCACAGTTGAGAGGCAAAGCAGACAATTCGGTTATTAGCCAAATTGTCAGGCAGAAACTGGGCTAGCGCGATGAACGACCAAACCACTATCCTCGTTGTTGATCCGGACCAACGACAGCGTGAAACGATTTGTCTCACACTTGAGCGCGAAGGGCTGCGTGTGCTTGCGACTCGCACGATGTATGAGGCGTTAGACCGCATCGAACGCTTGGATATTGATGTGTTGATAGCCCCACTTATAGGGGAGCGCGTTGATGGACTCAAACTCCTTGAAGCATCCTACGATCGGAACCCCAATGTCGGCGTGATCTTCATCACAGCACCAAACGTTCTAGAAACCGATGTTGGTATCAAAGCCACAATTCATACGGGGGCAAGCTATTTTCTGCCTAAACCCCTCAAACCAGCCCAACTGAAAGCCCTCCTTCACAAGATACTCGAAAATCAACGGCTCACCCTAGAAAATCGGCAATTACAGTCCCAAATTGATGAGCGGGTCGGACTCATCCAATTAACAGGACATTCACCGAAAATTCAAGAGATTCGAGATCTCATTGCACAGATTGCCCCGACAAAAGCCACTGTCATGATCCGCGGGGAACGCGGCACCGGAAAAGAACTGGTCGCCCGCGCTATGCACCACCGAAGTTTAAGGCGGGGTCCGCTCGTTATATTCAACTGTGCAGCCCTGAACGAAGGCCTTGCAGAATCCGAACTCTTCGGACATGAACGAGGTGCGTTTACAGGCGCGTATCAGACGCGGAAAGGGCGATTTGAAGCGGCGCATGGGGGAACGTTATTTCTCGATGAAGTGGGACAATTAAGTTTGTCAAACCAAGCAAGGCTCTTGCGAGTGGTTGCCGAGAGGGAGTTTGAGCGCGTCGGTGGGAATGAATCAATACCGGTGGATGTTCGCGTTATTTGTGCAACGAATCGCAATCTTGAAAAGGCGGTAGAGCAGGAAAAGTTTCTACCAGATCTCTACGATCGCCTGAACGTGATCCGGATCTCCCTACCACCGCTCCGTGAGCGAAGGGAGGATATCCCACTCCTAGTCAAAACCTTTACAGAAGAATTTTGCCGGGAAAACCGGATGATGACCAAGGGTATGACTTCCCGCGCAATACGAGTGTTGATGAAGTATGACTGGCAGGGAAGTGTGCGAGAGTTGAGAAACTGTATTGAAGGTATGGTTATCATGTCGAACCAGCCAGAACTCGACATTGATGATATTCCGGAACACATTCTCAAATCCGCCGGAGTCAGTTCTCCCGTTATCCTCTCCGCTCCCACCGTTATAGATACTGGCGCAGCAACCTTGCCGTCATCGGAATTACACGTCGAAGTCGGGATGTCAATGGCAGAAATTGAGAAGGAAGTTATTCAATCAACACTCCAATATGCTGGCAATAATAGAGCGAAAGCTGCAAAAATCTTAGGAGTCTCAAAACGAACAATCTTCAGGAAAATCAAGGAACATGATTTGTGCGACGAATAATTAATTCAACCTCTGTTTTAATTTGTGTCCAATTTGCTCTGGGTGCTACCCACCTCTTTGCAGCGAGTAACGATCTCAATAGCAATAGTGGAAATCCGGGCATTTTTGGCGCGATTCTTGGCGTTGTGGTCCCGGCACTGCTCGTCATTGTCATCGGAGGCGGTATCTATGTCTGGTTGCGCCGAAACAAACCCTCGTTGACTAACTTATTCCCACGGCGACGGACATTAAAAAGTTGGGATATATCACCACCGACATCTACGTCATCTTCGCCATCTCCGATGTCTCCTCGTGGCACCGTTCACCCCGACAACTCTGATCCACTGACAGAACCGGATAGGCAATTAGAACGCGATGCGTATACCCTTGAGTCTATTGCACTTACAGAGCTAGACGAGGTGCAATCTTTGCGCGAATCAAACCGCATCCACGAATACTACGAAGCAATTGCAATAATTATCAAGCAGTATGTGGGAGAAAAATACCAAATCAAGAGCCTAGATGCTACCACTGGACAAATCCTATCCGCACTACCCAATGGCTTGACCGATAGCGTTACAGATCATGTTGGCGAGATTCTCCGATCCTGCGACATGATTCAATTTTCTAAGCATCGCCCCTCCCGTTCGGACCAAGATCGAATCTATCAGACAGCACGGGAGTTTCTTGAAAGCCAAATTGTTACGGCACCCATTGAAGCGGATGAATTTGAAGCGGATGACGAAGCGGATGAAAACGACGGGATCGACAAACATTACAGGAGGGGGAGTTAAGGCTGGACCTCGGTGTTCGCTCTAATCGAGGAGTCAGTTCCAATTGCGTTGTCCCGATCTGATCGGGACTTACACAATCGTGAATCCACGATGGAATCAGGACATGAGAGAATCTGATCTGACGGCGTTGAACGAAAGGATTCAGGAGACGAGTGCCTTCGTTGAAGAAATCCTTGAAGAGATTCGGAAGGTTATCATCGGACAGAAGTATATGATTGAGCGGATGATTATCGGATTGCTCTGTAACGGTCATATCCTGTTAGAGGGCGTTCCCGGCCTCGCCAAGACAACCGCTGTCCAAGCACTTTCCAGCACAATTGCCGTCTCTTTCAAACGCCTGCAATTTACCCCTGACCTTCTGCCTGCCGATCTAATCGGCACCCAGATTTATAACCAACGTTCGGGCGATTTTTATGTTAAAAAGGGTCCCATTTTCGCGAACCTTGTTCTCGCCGATGAGATTAACCGTGCACCCGCCAAAGTTCAAAGCGCACTCCTTGAAGCGATGCAGGAACGTCAGGTCACAATTGGCGATGAAACCTACCCCCTTGACCCACCATTCCTCGTCCTAGCAACTCAGAACCCAATTGAGCAAGAGGGAACTTATCCCCTGCCGGAAGCACAAGTAGACAGGTTCATGCTCAAATTGCATGTGACCTATCCCTCTCGGACAGAGGAACTTTCCATCTTACGGCAACTCACACGCGAAGAACCTCAACCGATTCAACAGGTCATATCTCCCCAAAAAATTATCCAACTCCGCACAACAGTCCGCGAAATCTACATGGACGAAAAGATCGAAAACTATATTGTAGATCTCGTCTACGCTACACGTGAGCCAGCGAAGTACCAATTAGACCAACTCACAGACCTCATCGAATACGGCGCATCGCCGCGGGCAACGCTCTTTCTCGCCATGGCTGCCAAAGCCCACGCCTTCCTCCGCCATCGCGGGTATGTGACGCCAGAAGATGTCTACGCGGTCGGTATGGATGTCCTCAGACACCGCGTTATCGTCAGCTACGAAGCGGAGGCGGAAGAGATCTCTTCCGAACAGATTATCAAACAGGTTTTTGAAGGGGTCGAAGTGCCTTAGCAGGAAAGGATCGTGGTCAAACCTTCGAGTGGATGGGGTTTCACCCTTAGAGAGAGACGAAATCAATTGGGGAGTGTGTATTATTTTAATCTAAGTTGCTAGTTGGATATCCATGGAACTGCCAATCAAATTACCACAAAACAATTACAATCCAATCGTGGTGTAGGTTTGCTAACCCCGATTTCATCGAGGGCAGGTTGCAGCGCAGCGAAAATCCCGATCCATCGGGGCTCTGCAAAAATATCAATCTGAGAAACGATCGTAGGTTGGAAACCCCGATCTCATCGAGGACAGGCCTGTGGCTACTAGCTATTGCGTTCTGCCCTGATAAAATCGGAGGAGGTTATGCATCAAGCGCGTATTCTTCTCTGTGCTCTCTGCGTCTCTGCGGTTTTCTTTAATGCACAGGGCTTACGCAAATTTGGCACACGGGGGTAGATTTTTGATTTTTAACCCCCTAAATCCCCCTTATCAGGGGGACTTATGAACGCGCTGCGTAAGTCCTAATGCAGATAATCTGTCGTCCAAGTTCGTAAGCCAATCAATGCAAGCAAAAACTTAATTCCTGTTTTCCTCATCTAAAAGTTCTTCCAACTCCTCTAGGAAATCCACGTCATCGTCCTCATCTTCGTCGCTCTCTCCTCGTTCTTCTAGTCCCTCTTCCACTGATTCCAGATCTGACCGAAACTCAATCAGGTTACTCAAATAACGTTCACGGGTAACGTTTTCTGCGTCACCATAATTTTCGCGCAAACACTCACCACAGAATTTCCCGATGCGCTGAATTCCTAAATTGACCTGACCCAATGCACCTGGGTGGTCGTCCTCCATCAGGCAAAGTTCAGCATTCGCCATGCTGTTCATCATGAGCATATAGCCTTTATATTGGTAACTCTCCCACGCAATATCAGGAGGGGCATATTTCTTTGCCATATTCGTAGCAGCAAGGTTCATGTCGGTGTCTCGCTTGACATCCGCCCACCGCTTAATCCCCGCGAACAGCAGATAACGGGTATATCTATCGTACGATTCTCGGAATAAGACACGCCAATCCTCCGGCGTTAACCCAAATCCTTCGTCGCTACCATGCTGCTGTTTATAATCCTCAAGTTGTTCGCAGAAATACTCATAGTAGGACTCTCGTCCATGAGGTTTCTTGCCATCGGGACGTCCGGACGTGTAGATACGCGAAATTGTGAACGTATTCGATTGCACAACAACAACTTCTTTGCCTTCCACCAACTTCAAGACCTTTATAGGGTGAGTAACATCAAACGATAAACTATCCAAAATCTCATCAAGTGCACTCACCAGACGCGTGTTTCTTTCAACCTGATTGGTTGCCATTTTTATCTCCTCTCTATAAATAACTAAAGTTTGTACAATTCACGGTACAAATGGTGGTTGATTGAGAACACGCTTCGGGATGTCAAGCAGCACTGCGGATTTGACAAGGTATCAGGTCAAATCGCGTCAAAGCATCAATTAATTCGCGCAACTAAGTTTCGGAACAAGTTGCCTGACGCAATTGCTATTCAACGCCACTTGTGTCACAGGCAGTTCGATAACATTGGTATCGAACTGTCAAGCGGACACAAGGGTTGATGGTTGAGCATCTGCGTGCTTTAATCAAGGGATAATTATTTTCTGCGACAATCTCTGAAGATACTAACTCGCCGAATATTCACTAGACCCTTGATAACGCTACATGAATTGGATACAAATTGTACAAACTTTAGTAAATATGTAGCATGCCATGTTATATTGCTAGAGTTAACGATGTACTGTAAAATTTCCCAAGAATCATCTCTTCCTATTTCCTCACACTTCACGCTCCATATTTCACATAATAATCTTGTAACGGGGTCACAGTAATCTCTCCACGGCGGAGCGCCTCAATACCATTGATTGCCGCTGACGCACCTGCGATTGTAGAAAATAGGGTAATCCCATAATCAATTGCCATTTTCCGAATTAATTCCTCATTTGGACGATGTGCATACCCGGTGGGTGTATTGATAATCAGATCGACGGCATTGTTTTTGACGTAATCGTGGATGGTCGGGCGCCCTTTGCCGATACTATAAACCAGCGTCACCTCCATGCCGTTACGACGAAGCACCTTCGCTGTGCCGTGCGTGGCGATCAGTTGAAATCCCAGATCAACTAGCTTTTTGGCGATAAAGATAATTGCGCGCTTATCCTTATTTTTCACGCTGATGAACGCATGACCACTGAGAGGTAATCCATAGCCGACTGCCTGTTGCGCTTTGGCAAAGGCGATGCTCAGGTCCGCATCAATCCCCATCACCTCGCCTGTTGACTTCATCTCAGGACCGAGTTGAGAATTTGCCCCCGGGAAGCGATTGAACGGAAACACAGGCGCCTTCACCGAAAAATAATCCGGCTCAATCTGCCTCGTAAATCCAAGTTCTTCAAGAGTCCTTCCTGTCATAATGCGGGCGGCGAGTTTTGCCAACGGCACCCCAATCGTCTTGCTCACAAACGGCACGGTACGCGACGCACGCGGGTTGACTTCTAACACATAAATCTCATCATTTTTTATCGCATACTGTATATTCATCAACCCCCGCACGTTGAGTGCCTTTGCAAGCGCGTCAGTATACTCCTTGAGCGTATCGATCTGCTCCTCAACAAGCGTGTAAGGCGGCAGCACACAATCGCTGTCTCCAGAGTGGATCCCTGCCTCCTCAATATGTTCCATGATACCGCCAACGACGGTGAGGTGCCCGTCGGAAATCGCATCAACGTCCACCTCGATAGCATCCTCCAAATATTTGTCAATTAACACAGGATGCTCAGGTGAGGCTGCGACCGCCGAATCCATATACGCTTCCAGATCATCTTGGTCATAGACAATCCGCATTGCCCGTCCCCCCAAAACATACGAAGGACGTACCATCACCGGGTATCCAAGTGCTGTAGCGATTGGCGTGGCTTCTTTGACCGAAGTTGCCGTGCCATTTGGGGGCTGCATCAAGCCGAGTCCGTCGAGCAACTCTGTAAATTGTTTACGGTCCTCCGATCTCGCAATGTCCTCTGGACTTGTGCCAATGATTGGAACGCCCGCCTTCTGGAGTCCGAGCGCGAGATTCAAAGGTGTCTGC
Organism: Candidatus Poribacteria bacterium; assembly: GCA_965247655.1. Taxonomy (GTDB): domain Bacteria; phylum Poribacteria; class WGA-4E; order WGA-4E; family PCPOR2b; genus PCPOR2b. The sequence continues at coordinate 5,712,947 of OZ252032.1, forward strand.
CCACCAAGCTGCACGATAACCCCGTCCGGCTTTTCCCGATCCACAATGTTCAACACATTTTCGTGCGTAAGCGGTTCAAAGTAGAGCCGATCTGAGGTATCGTAATCCGTGCTCACGGTTTCGGGATTGCTGTTGACCATAATGGTCTCATAGTTATCCTCTTTAAGCGCGAGTGCCGCGTGAACACAACAGTAATCGAACTCAATGCCTTGACCAATCCGATTCGGACCGCTACCCAAAATCAAGATCTTCTTCTTCTGGCTGGGTCTGACCTCATCCTCCATACCGTAGGTAGAATAGTAGTAAGGCGTCTCCGCTTCAAACTCCGCAGCACAGGTATCCACCGTCTTAAACGTGGCTTCAATTCCGTGCTCCTTCCGCAGCGCTCGGATACTTGCCTCAGAAGCGTTCCAAAGTTCCCCTATCTGAGGGTCTGAGAAGCCATACTGCTTTGCTTTGCGGAGCAGGGAAACGGACGAATCAGACAGCTGAGAAATATCCAGTGTGTCTAGTTTACTTTCGCTTCCGACTTTCCGAATTTCCTCCTCAAGATCGACAATCTCCTGTATATTATACAGGAAAAATGGATCGATGTGTGTATATCCGTGAATCTGATCTATATTCATTCCGCTTTGGAAAGCTTGTTTTATATAAAGGACGCGCTCCATATTGGGAATGGTCAACTTCTGTGGAAGTTCCGAGACAGGCAATTTCTGGATGGAACGGCTGTCGAGTCCCACCCAACCGTTTTCTAAGGATCTCAACCCCTTCTGCAAGGATTCCTTGAACGTTCGTCCGATTGCCATCGCCTCACCCACGGACTTCATCATCGTCGTCAGTGTCTCATCGGTGCCGGCGAATTTCTCAAATGCCCAGCGCGGAATCTTTGTCACAACGTAATCGATGGTCGGTTCAAACGACGCAGGGGTTTTGCGCGTAATATCATTGGGAAGCTCGTCAAGTGTGTATCCGACAGCTAGCTTCGCTGCGATCTTTGCTATCGGAAACCCTGTCGCTTTCGAGGCGAGTGCAGAACTCCGAGAGACCCGCGGGTTCATTTCAATCACAACCTGTTTCCCGGTATCGGGATCGACCGCAAACTGGATATTTGAACCGCCGGTGTCCACACCAATTTCACGAATAATCTTAATCGCTGCATCCCGCATCTGTTGATACTCTTTGTCCGTCAAGGTCTGGGCGGGTGCAACCGTAATACTGTCGCCGGTGTGAACCCCCATCGGATCGAAATTCTCAATGGAACAGATAATCACAACGTTATCTGTTCTATCCCGCATTACCTCAAGCTCAAATTCTTTCCAGCCAATCACCGACTCCTCAATTAACACCTCGTTGACCGGACTCAACCCCAATCCGTACTCAACCATCTCCCGGAACTCTTCAATATTGTAAGCAATGCCTCCGCCGGTGCCACCGAGTGTAAACGCGGGCCGAATAATCGCTGGATAACCGATCTCCTCAACGACGGCAATCGCATCGTCATACGAATGGGCAATGCCGCTTTTTGGCACCGCCAAGCCAATCCGCTCCATCGCCTTCTTGAATAGACCTCGATCCTCCGCTTTTTGGATAGCGGGAAGTTTCGCGCCAATCAACTCAACCCCGTACTTATCCAACACACCCGATTCAGCAAGCTCAACAGAGACATTCAACCCTGTCTGCCCACCCAAAGTTGGGAGTAGGGCTTGGGGACGTTCCTGAGCAATAATTCGTTCGGCGATATCCGCATTAATCGGTTCAACATAGGTGCGGTCTGCAAGCTCCGTGTCCGTCATAATCGTTGCCGGATTGCTGTTGACAAGGACAACCTCATACCCCTCCTCCTTCAAGGATTTACACGCCTGAGTGCCCGAATAGTCAAACTCGCAGGCTTGACCGATAATAATCGGGCCGGAGCCGATAATTAGGATCTTTTTGATGTCAGTTCGCTTTGGCATGGTAAATAACCTTATCGTATTGTTATCGGGATAGAGTTTAACGCAAAGGCACAAGGATTTTTCTCTTCTTTTCCCTTTACCTCATTACGGCATTGCGTTGTTTTCTTTCTCACGTTTCACGTTTCACGCATCACGTCTTACTCATCAGATCTGTAAACCTCTTAAAAAGATACCTTGCGTCATGGGGACCGGGAGACGCCTCCGGATGGTACTGCACAGAGAAGACCGGATATTCTCTGTGCTCCATCCCTTCAAGGGTTTGATCGTTCAGGTTGATATGCGTCACCTTTACATTGTTTGGCAGTGAGTCAATGTCCACGCAGAAACCGTGATTTTGTGAGGTGATTTCGACCTGATCTGTGTCAAATCGTTTAACAGGCTGATTTGCGCCACGATGCCCGAATTTGAGTTTGAAAGTCTTTCCGCCAAATGCAAGTCCTAACAGTTGATGCCCCAAACAGATACCAAAGATCGGCTTCACCCCAATCAACTGCTGAATCGTCTTGATGCCGTATTCAATCGGTTCCGGATCGCCGGGACCGTTGGATAAGAAGATACCATCTGGATTCGCGGCAAGAATATCTTCTGCGGAAGTGTGTGCTGGCACAACTTGTACCTGACAACCGTGTTGGGTAAGCTGGCGTAAGATGTTATATTTAACCCCGAAATCCACTGCAATAACTCGGAACTGGGGAGTTGACGGCACCTCAATCCCTGTTGTGTCAAAGTCAATCGTGAGTTGGGAATCCTTATCATCGGCGGTGGGGCTTAACTCAGAGAGAGCGTCTGATTCGGAGTCGTGTGTCTCCCATAAGTACGGATTCGGGCATGTCACATACTGAACCATATCTACACCAACCAACCCGTGCCACGCCTGCGCTTTGGCAACCAAGCTTTGGGGGTCAAGGTCTTCCGTCGAAAGTATGCCATTCATGACACCATGTACTCTGAGCCGTTTGGTCAATGCGCGTGTGTCAATACCGTGGATGCCGATCATCCCATTTTCTTCGAGGTAGCTACCGAGATTGGACTGTGAACGCCAGTTGCTCTCGTACGCACTATATTCACGCACAACAAATCCTTCAGCTTGCGGTCGAATTGATTCGACATCGATCTCGTTGCAGCCGTAGTTTCCGATCAGCGGGTAGGTCATCGTGACGATCTGCCCTTTGTAGGATGGATCGGTGAGAATCTCTTGGTAGCCGGTCATGCTGGTATTAAAGACCACCTCACCGGAAGTTTCCCCGGTCGCGCCGAAATGTTCACCTTCAAAGATTGTTCCATCTGCTAATGCGAGAATTGCCTTCATCAAAATCTTCGGGTTGGAGCCCCCATCCTTTAGGTTGGGGACGAAATCCCGCCTCCTTTTTTTGTTGATTAAAAAGTGCGAATGTGATATAATTTTTTTGTAACTTGATGACTTTAGAGAAACGCTCGTTTTTCGCTCCCCTCTTGGTGTGATAGCCAAAGGCGAGTTTGTCTGAGGTTTCCGGTTGCGGGCTGCTGTAGCCCCTCGGTGGCACCGGTGTAAAGTTACGAGCCAAGACCGAAGAACCGAGTGCTGTGAAGCATCTGCAAGATGCCACGGACACTTCGCGGCGTTCTTAACGCCAAGCGTAAGTCCCGTTGGACGGGCTACAAACTCCGTCCTACAGGGCGGGGTAACAGACTGGGTTAGCCGTCCTTATTCTCAATAGGTTTGAATATTATTCGTCTCTCGCTCTGCCTAAACTCTATATGAAAAGCATCAAACACATCTTGTCTGCCCACAATCATATCCTCAATTTCCTCGTCTTGACACCAAGCAACCATCGTGCTGACAGAATGTCCGTCAATCGTTAGACAAATTCTCCGCAGCAAATAGCTAACCTCCCCGCCTACACCCTGCGCGAATGATAGTATTTCTTCATCACTACGAGATAAGCCAAGCAACCTACCCGTATCGAACGGAATCAGGCTGATGTCCGCTCCGGAGTCAATCAACATTTCGCAGTCCTGAATCTTCCCGTGGTTCGTTTGCAAATTCACAGGATATATAGGTTCCCATAGGTCCTCTCTGAGGCTTCGTAGGCGTAACGTGCGAATACGCACCTGCTTGACCTGCCGAGGAACAAGAAAAAGCGTCATCTTTCCGTCATGGATTGATGGAGAGGAAGCAGCTAACTGTTCTCGTTTGCGTTTCGCCGCTGTAAAGTCTTCTGCTACGCCTACAATCTGGGTATCGTTCAAAATGATAACTACCTTGCCCTCATACCGCTTGGGACGCTTATAGATTTCTTGGAGCCATTGTTGTGTTTGCCGTTTTTCCATCTGTCCCCTCACCCCTCTTAGGTCATCATGCCTCTATTTCAAGTTGCTGGCTTGGGAGGGCTGCCCGTTCTGCCCTGCGAAACGTAACATCAACAGGTGTCTGTGGATATTCAATACCGTTTCCCGCAAGTAGTTCCTCAATCGTCCGAATCTGAATCTTTGGATAGGTCGTGTGAGTGACGTGAAGCCATTGAAAACGTCCCGCTGTCGCTGCTTCCTTAACCATCGGTTGGGTCGGTGGGTTCAGCGTGATAAAGACACCGATTACAGCATCTTGGCTATCGACAACCGATTTCAGTTCCCGTATGTCCCTAACAGAAACCTTCCCACTTTTGACCTGAACGACAATCTTCTGGGTCAGCGTCTTTTTCGGGTTGTCTGGATCAACATCCTGATAATAGATCATCCCATCCACTCCCTCGTCGGCGCCCTTCTTTTTACCCTGATAAGGTCTTGCCCGAATCAGACTTAACGCCCACCACTGAAATTGATACCGATCCTGAACCGCTAAAGTCCTCGCACTCTCCGCATCTTTCGGCTCACCGATGATTTCGTATTTCACATCGTCACCGAAGGCGTCAGCAAGGCGGTATTTCAGCAAGGCAATAGCTAAATGCGTGATGTCAACCCCAATCCACCGGCGGTTGAGCTGTTGAGCAACAGCGACAGCCGTCCCACAACCACAGAACGCATCCAATACAACATCGCCTTCGTTACTACTCGCTTTGATAACCCGCTCAAGCAGTGCTTCAGGTTTTTGGGTAGGATATCTGAGACGCTCTTTCGCTTGAGAGTTTATAGATGGTATGTCAACCCAAACATCTTGCATAGGAACACCGGACATCTCATCTAAAAATTGTTTCAATCTGGGCATACCATTGCGAGTATAGTATAACCTATCGGATTCATGATATTCCTGCATAGTGCTAAACGGACAACGCCAAACCCTAGTGATCCCGTTCCATTCATACTGATAGCCTCCCCCACTTAAAGAGCCTGCGGTCAAATCTCTATCTAAAAATCTTTTACCATTTTCATCAATATGCTTATACCTCTTGAGGTACTCGTCAGAATATGGTTGATACTGTTCATTATGGGTGAAAGAATTACTTTTTGAATAATAGAGCATAATGTCATGCACACTCCCATATACCGCAGAATCATTATGGGCTGCGGTTCGTCTCCAAGTAACCTCATTCCTGAAATTCTTAACGCCAAAAATCTGATCTAAGATAATCTTCAGATAATGTGATGCCGTCGGGTCACAGTGAAGATAAAAACTGCCTGTCGGTTTCAGGACCCGATGAAGTTCCACCAATCGCAACGCCATCATCACGAGGTACGCCATCAGATTGTTTTCACCGAGGATTCCGCGAAAACTCTTGATTGTCTCAACCAGAAGGTGTGGCGCGATCCCGACTAACTCATGATATGCCTGCTCGGTGGTTTCAACCCAATGCCATGTATCCTCAAATGCTCGGATTTGCGCCTTCGACGATGAGCCATCCGCCTCGCTGAAAATCACGTTGTACGCTTGATTCGAGTTAAATGGCGGATCGATGTAAATGAGATCGACGCTTTCGTCGGGGATATGGGCCCGCAAAATGTCTAGATTGTCACCATAGTAGAGTTGATTCGTATTCATCGGCTACCTCTTTATCTGTTGCAATTCCTCCCTCAAAATCGAGTACAACTTCATATCGTGAAACTGCCCTCTAACGTAGACATACTTTCGCAAAACACCCTCAAGGGTCATGCCAGCTTTCTCCATCACGTGGGCGGAGGCACGGTTCTCAATCATGCAGGTTCCCTCAATTCGATTGAGCCGCCAACGTTCAAAGCCGAATTGGATGATCGCCTGAGCGGTCTCAGTCGCATAACCCTTCCCCCAATACTTCCGACTAATATTGAAAGCGATCTCCGCCCTTTTGTGTTCAAAGTTCACATTGTGCAAGAAGCAGTTTCCAATGACCTTACTGTTTTCGGCCAGGACAATCCCCCAACACGCGAAATCATCGGTTGTTACCCACGCAATAAAGTCCCTGCTGTCCTCTATCGATTGGTGCGCCCGCCAGAACAGGTACATTGTCACCTGCGGATCTGAAACCCACTCAAATATATCTTCAGCATCCTCCATTTCTAATGGTCTTAAAAGCAGCCTTTCGGTCTCTATCACAGGCAAATCGCTGAAGCGTTCGTCCTTAGCCATACTCTACCCCGCCTAGAAATGACTTATCCTGTTTTATCTTACGTATCACGCTTCACGTAACAACACCGTCCCGGATAGTCATCACAGACCACCCCTTCAATTCCCAACTGTCAAAGGGTGTATTGCGGCTTTTGGAGGGAGACTGCGTCACATCCACTGTCGCGACCTTCTCCGGATCTATCAACGTCACGTCAGCAGCTGCACCGATTGAGAGTGTTCCGCGATCAATTTGCAAAATTTTTGCAGGAACACAGGTCATCTTCGCTATCGCCTCCGATAAGGTGAACTGACCCATGTGGATAAGTCGATCAAACACAAGCGGTACGCAGGTCTCCGATCCGATGATGCCCGGCGGGGCGTCAAGCATCCCCTGCGCCTTTTCAAACGGGGCATGTGGCGCGTGGTCTGTCGCAATCGCATCGAGCGTACCGTCCTTGATCCCTTCGATGACGGCATCAACGTCAGCCTGTGTACGCAAGGGCGGATGCATCTTGGCATTCGTACCCTGTTCTTCCACCGCTTTATCGGTGAGCGTAAAGTGGTGTGGCATCGCTTCGGCGGTCACATTGACACCTCTGCGTTTACCCCAACGGACAAGATCAACGGATCCCGCCGTGCTGACATGGAGGACATGGAGGTGCCCACCGGTCAACTCAGCGAGCATGATGTCGCGGGCAACGATAATATCTTCCGCAGCGTTGGGGCTTCCGATCAGGTTCAACCGACGCGATGTCTCGCCGAGGTTCATGACCGCTCCCACGTCAAGGTTATGTTCTTGGCAATGAACCATAACGGGAAAAGCGTGTTTCGCACTCAACGCCAGCACATCGCGCATCAACCCCGCATCCATGACCGTTTTGCCATCGTCTGATAGTCCGACAGCACCGGCTGCTATCAACGCTGGCACATCCGTCAATACTTCGCCATCAAGATTTTTCGTGATGCTGCCGATTGGAAACACATTTGTTGCACCATCTTTCCGCGCTTGTGACCGTATCAATTCGATAACATCGGGTGAATCTGCCACCGGATTGGTATTCGCCATGCACGCAACAGAAGTAAATCCACCAGCCGCTGCCGCCCGGGTGCCTGATGTGATTGTCTCCTTGTGCTCAAATCCGGGTTCGCGGAGATGAACGTGCATATCAATCAAGCCCGGCGTAACGATTAGCCCTGTTGCATCAACGGTTTGAGATGCCTCAGTTTCAATTCGGTCGTCGATCCGATCGATTTTCCCATCACGAATCAGGAGATCTCCGGTGGTGTCAATCTCGTTGGCAGGGTCAACAATTCGACCATTACGGATGAGTATCCGACTCATGAATCGTCCTCCTCGTAAATCACCGCCCGGTCAACCCCATCCTCCTCGACCAACTGAACGCGAACAATCTCCTTACGCGAAGTCGGAATATTCTTTCCGATGTAGTCCGCCGCAATCGGAAGCTCGCGATGACCCCGATCAATGAGAACCGCCAATTGAATCGCTGCGGGTCGTCCAAAATCCATGACTGCGTCCATGGCAGCACGGACAGTACGCCCGGTGTAAAGTACTTCATCAACCAAGATGACACGCTTTCCTGTTGGATCAAACGGGATCTCTGTTCGATTCACTTTAATCGTCTCATCATACAGGTTCACGTCATCTCGATAGAGCCGGACATCAACGACACCGACGGGAACCTTAATCCCCTCGGTTCGCTCCAGGTTTTCAGCGATTCGACGTGCCAAGTGATCCCCCCGGCTTTTAACCCCAATGATTGCCAGATCAGCAATTTCTTGGTGGCTCCGCTCCAAAATCTCATGTGATATTCGGACCACCGCCCGCCGAATGTCCTCCGCTGTCATCACTTGTGTCTTTTCACGCATTTGCATAATCTTCCCTCACACCAACACTCCTCATGTTAAATCTTCCCGCCTCTGATACAAAAGGTCGATAATCTCCTGTAACAGGGGAGAATCGTCAAAACTTCGATAATTCCAAGGATTTGTCCAAAATTCGTCCAGCGATCGATAACCAATCTTTTCGTATTCTAAAACCTGAATCATCAGTTCAAGTTTATCGGCAGCCTGTACCAATTTCCCTTCAATAGATGTACCTTCCTCAAACTCATCCCAAAGTCGCATATATTTCTGTTGAAGGGGGCCAAAGTGTTCAAACATCGATTCAACAGCAGCCCGTTCCCCCGCTGCCTTAACTTCTTCGGGTATATATTTGAGGGTTGGAAAGGGCAGATCTCCAATCCGTGCTTCAGCGACCTCGTGCAACAATGCGAGGCGCATCACTTTTTCCACGTCCAGCGGAACGTCCTGCTCCGTCAACACATCTGCCAAAATCATCGACAAAAGTGATACCCGATAGCAATGATCTGCGATACTTTCAGCATCTTTGATACCGCGAAAACGCCAACCGGTGCGCGGCAGGTTCTTGAGAACGCCAATTTCTTCAATGAAATCCAATACAGCTTGTGCATTCATCAGTCACCAAATCAGGGCATAAAAAAAGCCTCCCCTACAGAAAGAGGGAGGCACTTAACCATTCAATAGTTTTTGAGATATGGGAATAGCCGTAAATCATGTGTGATGCCCTTTCCTAACCTCACGGGATCAGATTAAAAGGGAAAATTATTTCATGTACGCCGCTGCCATTAAAATCGTTCTAAGTGTAGCACAATTGATCTATTTTTGCAAGAGAAATGTTGACCATTGACATCGTGCGAAAATTCTGCTAAACTTAATCCATCATTAAAATCAGGACTTACGCAGTTGAATGCCTTAATATTTCGTAATGGCGATTCAGCCGTTGTAGTTCGTAGGGAACAACGATCGTTGTTCCCTACACACATCTGATTCCTCACGTCTTTGTCCTCTTCTATGGATTGAGTAAGTAGGGAACGTAGATCTGCGTTCCTTACAATCTGGAGTGTGCAAGTCCTGAGATATTACTAAAGTTTGTACAATTCACGGTACAAATGGTGGTTGATTGAGAACACGCTTCGGGATGTCAAGCAGCACTGCGGATTTGACAAGGTATCAGGTCAAATCGCGTCAAAGCATCAATTAATTCGCGCAACTAAGTTTCGGAACAAGTTGCCTGACGCAATTGCTATTCAACGCCACTTGTGTCACAGGCAGTTCGATAACATTGGTATCGAACTGTCAAGCGGACACAAGGGTTGATGGTTGAGCATCTGCGTGCTTTAATCAAGGGATAATTATTTTCTGCGACAATCTCTGAAGATACTAACTCGCCGAATATTCACTAGACCCTTGATAACGCTACATGAATTGGATACAAATTGTACAAACTTTAGGAGATATTAATATTGTTCCTAAAACTATCAGGGAAAGGAGAGGTAGCCGATGCAGCGGAGATGTAAGTTCGCATATTTCATTATAGTGAGCCTTGTAGGCTTGGGTCTGACGCTGGCGGCGGTAGGGGTTGACGCACACGCACAGATTGCCTTCGCGTCTAATAGGCACGGCCCCTGCTATCAAATCTACACGATGAGCATCAATGGGTGGAATGTGCGACGACTCACCAATAATTCCTGCCCCGATGACCGGCATCCTTCATGGTCTCCTGATGGTGAACACATTGCGTTCTCGTCTTGGAGAGATGGGAACGATGAAATCTATGTGATGGACGCCGATGATGGAGGTAATCTTCAAAATCTCACTAATAACCCGGCAGACGACGAGTATCCCTCATGGTCTCCTGACGGGGAGCGTATTGCCTTTGTATCCCATAGAAATGGGAACGATGAAATCTACGTGATGGACGCCGATGATGGAGGTAATCTTCAAAATCTCACTAATAACCCGGCAGACGACGAGTATCCCTCATGGTCTCCTGACAGGGAGTGCATTGCCTTTGTATCCCATAGAGATAGGAACGATGAAATCTACGTGATGGACGCCGATGATGGAGGTAATCTTCAAAATCTCACTAATAACCCGGCAGACGACGAGTATCCCTCATGGTCTCCTGACGGGGAGCGTATTGCCTTTGTATCCCATAGAGATGGGAACGATGAAATCTACGTGATGGAGATGGATGGGCAGAATCCTCAAAAACTCACTCATGGCATTAAGCCCTCCTGGTCTCCTGACGGGGAGCGTATCGCCTTCGTGTCTCGTGAGAAGATGACCAGCGACATCTTCGTAATAGACACCGATGGTCAAAATCGTCGAAACATTACCAAAAGATTTTTCCCTTATGACACGGATCCTTCGTGGTTTCGTCCTGCGTTTGCAGTTGCGCCGGCAGGGAGGACATTCAGGATATGGGGGTGGCTCAAAAAGGTTATCCGATAACTGCCGCATTGGGACAGAGAGCTGGACGGTTGCAGAGTTGTGGGCGAGGTTGGATCAGTAGGAAAGGAAAAACTAACAAATGCCAGATACCATTAAGGAGGTTGGCTCATGTCAAAAAAAGTGCAAAGCACCAAGTGAGGTGCCCTTTCATACCCTCCCACCCCCCTTAATCCCCCCGCAAGCGGGGGGAGCCTGCAAGTGGCTTTGGATCTCCCAATTCCTCCGATTTATCGGAGTCCACGAGAATCGGAATCGGAACGGAGTGCTCATGGCGTCTGTTGCACTCATTCTTTACATGAGCGAAATTGTTAATCAACCAGAAAGTACTACTTCAAATTTAGATCGACGGGAGAACACCTATGTCCATTGATACGCCAACCCTTTTAGACGCTTTAGATTCTGTGACAGCCATTCCAATCATCCCCTTCAAAGATGACGAAATTGACTACGCAGGACACGCAAAAAATATCAACTACTTGATGCAGAACAACTATCTCGAAGGCAATCGGAAGCGCGTAATCGCGATCGCCGGAACTAGCCTTATTCATCACGTCAGTTTGGAGGACCAAACCCGTGTCATGGAGGCCACTGGTCGCGAGATGGCGGGTGATGGGATTCTGATGTCAGGTATTATGCCGAACCCAATTGGGGACGCAGGGAAACTCATTGAAGCACAGTCCAACTTACAGCGTCCACCCGATGTGTACCTAATAATGCCCTTAACAGGAATCTCAAATCCCGAAGGCGTATATGAACAGTACATGAAGTTTGGTGAAAAGTATGGTGAATCCTGCGGTGCACGATTCCTCTACTACTTCCGCCAGAAGCGCGAACTTGATGCAATGATCCGCCTAGTCAATGATTCACCACACTTTATCGGCGTCAAAATTGGCACAAGCGTAGAAGATGTAGAGTCAGTCATTGATGGTGTGGGGGACAGCGGACTTGTGGTCTGGGGTATCGGAGACCGATGCACACGCCCGGCGGAACTCGGCACGAAAGGACATACGTCCGGAATCGCTGTCTTATGCGCCCGCGCCTCCGACGAGATCAACAACGCCCAACGTCGCGGTGATTACAAAACCTCCCACCAAATCGAAGCAGATATCTTCGCCCTTGAAGAAATTCGTTTCGTGAATGAGCGTCTCTATAACTATTCCGCCGTGATAGAAGCGATGAACCTCAGCGGCTTCAGCGATATTGTAGGCGGTACGGGAGGTCCCTTTAACCCACGTGTTCCATCAGAAATTTCAGCACAGGTACAGGAAGCGATTCAACCGCTTAAGAAGTACCATTGATACGACAGGCTATCAAGGAGAAAAACACCATGAAGGGACGATTTGAAGGCATTCTGACACCAACAATAACGCCTCTGGACGAAAAAGAACGGATTGATGAGTTGGGGTTTGTGAAGCATCTCAACCGTTTAATCGACAGCGGTGTGCACGGTATCTACCTGCTCGGCACTTCAGGGGAGTTCACGACACTGACAAATGCAGAACGGCAACGCGCAATCGAAATTGCCGTCAACACGGTCGGTGGGCGCGTCCCGATTATCTGCGGCGTGATGGATTCAAGCACCCAACGGGTCGTCCAAAATATTGAAATCGCACAGGAATTTAAGATTGATGCCGTTGCGGCAACTCCACCCTACTACTACCCATCAATCAGCAACGCTGACATCGTTGATTTCTACAAGACCATCGCTCAAAGCACCGATCTGCCCGTGGTTATCTACAATATCCCGGTGATGGTGAAGACCGCAATCCCGCCGGAAGTTGTCCGCGATTTAGCGGAGGGTGTGGAAAACATCGTCGGAATCAAGGATAGCTCAGGGGATTGGACAAACTGCCTCAAAATGCTCGCCTACCTCGGTGACAACGAGGATTTCTCGATTATGCTCGGCTCTTATACGCTAGCAGGTGCGGCAATCATGTTCGGGGCAGCGGGCGCCGTTATTTCAATCTCCAACGTCGATCCGAAAACCTCCGTTCAGTTATATCACGCAGCGAAGACTCGACAGATCGATGAGACTCATCGCTTGCAGAAGCAGATCCTTGAACTGAGCAAACTTTACGGTTACGGCGCAGCAATCAGTTGCCTGAAAGCCTGCATGGAATTGCTCGGTGTCTGCAGCCATTATACCACCAGTCCCCTCCTGCCGGTGGACGATACGGCGAGAAGCGAGCTACAGGATCTGCTGACTGAGCACGGATTAATCTAAGCCGAAAAATAGAGAGTTCCTCGATGATCGAAATCCAACCCATCCAGAAACCAATCAACGCCACAGTCACAGTGCCCGGTTCAAAGAGCTACACGAATCGGGCATTGCTTGTTGCTGCGCTCGCTGAAGGACGTTCCCAACTGACAGGAGCCCTTTTCAGTGATGACACCCACTATATGTGTGGGGCGTTACGGAAACTTGGTGTTAAGATTGAGGCAGATGAGGAAGGATGTAGGTTTGAAGTGGTCGGAAACGGCGGAAAGATCCCCGTCGATCGCGCTGAACTTTACATCGGCAATGCAGGCACAGCAGCACGCCCACTTGTCAGCTACGTTGCACTCGGAAACGGCGAATTTATCATTGACGGTGACGCGCCGATGCGCCGGAGTCGTCCCATTTCGGAGCTGCTTGACGCGCTCAAGCAGCTTGACGTTGATGTGCGTTCAAAATTCGATAACAACTTTCTACCGTTAATTGTTCGGGCAAACGGACTCAAGGGTGGAAAAACCCGTCTTGATGCCAGCAAAAGCAGTCAGTTCTTGACTTCGCTGATGCTCGTTGCCCCCTATGCTGAAAAAGGGTTAGCGATTGAAGTCGTAGGGGAGATGAAGACACCCTACATCGATATCACAACCTCAGTGATGAAAGCGTTTGGTGTAGATGTGACGCACGACAGCTACAAATCCTTTTATATTGGGGGCGGACAACGCTACCAACCCCGCGAATACGCCGTTGAGCCAGATGCTTCCAATGCCTCCTATTTCTTCGCTGCCGCTGCGATCACCGGTGGTCATGTCCGAGTGACCAACCTTAGCACGGATTCCGCACAAGGCGATGTCCAGTTTGTCAATGCGCTAGAACAGATGGGCTGCCAAGTGAAACGCTGCGGTGATGATATCGAAGTCATCGGACCAGATCGACTCAAGGGAATCGATCTGGATATGAAGGCGATCTCCGACACATCGTTGACCCTTGCCGCAATTGCCCCTTTTGCGGAGGGTCCGGTGACTATTCGGAATATCGAACATACGCGCCATCAAGAAACAGATCGTATCCATGCCATGGTCACAGAACTCCGAAAACTTGGTGTCCCGGTGGTTGAGCACCAAGATGGCGTTGAGATTTCACCCGCTCAGATTACGCCCGCGGAAATCGAAACATATAAAGACCACCGGGTTGCGATGGGCTTTTCGTTGATTGGCTTGAAAGTGCCGGGGATTCGGATCAAAGATCCGGGGTGCGTGAGCAAAACCTTCCCGACTTTTTTTGATGTGTTGGCAACATTGAAGTAGAGACAATTCCGGTGAGAAGCAATCTGGGCGAAAGGCGAGCGGTACAACGTAAAAGGGAAATGATAAATGAAAGGCGTCATTTTTTTAGGAGATACTAAAGTTTGTACAATTCACGGTACAAATGGTGGTTGATTGAGAACACGCTTCGGGATGTCAAGCAGCACTGCGGATTTGACAAGGTATCAGGTCAAATCGCGTCAAAGCATCAATTAATTCGCGCAACTAAGTTTCGGAACAAGTTGCCTGACGCAATTGCTATTCAACGCCACTTGTGTCACAGGCAGTTCGATAACATTGGTATCGAACTGTCAAGCGGACACAAGGGTTGATGGTTGAGCATCTGCGTGCTTTAATCAAGGGATAATTATTTTCTGCGACAATCTCTGAAGATACTAACTCGCCGAATATTCACTAGACCCTTGATAACGCTACATGAATTGGATACAAATTGTACTAACTTTAGTAGGAGATAGAAGAGCAACCGTCAAAGATTTTCCCGATCCCGAGCCGAGCTTCGGGGAAGTCCTTGTTCGTATGAAGGCAACTGGTATCTGTGGGAGCGATTTGCACGTCTATCGACGCAGTCCCGATCTACGCCAAGAACGCGGAAATTGCATTCCTGGCCATGAACCAAGCGGCGTTGTCGAGGCAATTAGTGAAGGTGTAAATCGTATCAAAGTTGGTGACCGTGTTTGCATCAACCACTATCGCAGTTGCGGGCATTGTAAACACTGTGCGGCTGGATATTTTCAATGGTGCCCCGAGGGCAGAGGGTACGGCGGTCCCATTGACGGTTCACACGCCGATTTTGTTCTCGCTGATGAACGCAACTGCGTGGTCATGCCCCAATCCGTCAGTTTCACCGATGGCGCATTTATCGCCTGTGCCGGTGGAACTGCCTATTCCGCCATGTGCAAACTCGATGTGTCGGGAAATACGACGCTTGCGGTTTTTGGACTGGGTCCCGTCGGATTAAGCGGTGTCTTGCTCGCAAAAGCGATGGGCGGCTATGTGATTGGTGTGGATGTCATTGATGAACGCATCAAGTTGGCAAAACAGATTGGCGCAGATGTCACGATTAATGCACAAAAGGAAGAGGCACTTGATGTGATTCGTGAAGTGGCTGGAGCGGATGGGTGCGACCTTGCGTTTGAAGCATCGGGCAGTCCATCGGGGCGAATGAACGCAGTGAAGTGTCTCCGACGCGGTGGAAAAGCCGCTTTTGTCGGTATCGGCAATAATGAACCCGTGATTAATCCAACAGAGATTATTAATCGGGAATTGACGCTGATGGGGTCTTTTGTTTTACCGCTTCAGCAGTCCTATGACCTGATTAACTTCCTAGATCGGCGAAACCTTTCATTTGCACCAATCGTGACGCATCAGTTTACGATCGCAGAGGGTGCAGAAGCCTATCAGATTGCTGACAACTCTCGAACCGGCAAAGTTGTGTTCACATGGACAGTAGAGTAATGGTCTAAGGCATAAATATGTGGATAGTTGGTAAATCTGCCAATTTACTTTAGAGGAGGGACACAATGTTACGTATTTCAATGTTCTGCATCACGACTGCTTTTACATTCATAATTATCAGCGCAATAAACGCGGAGGAGAAACAGATGGAAACACTCAAAGACCTGAAGGTTGGCATGGCAGCACCAGATTTTACACTCAATAACGGAGATGGAGCCGCCCATAACCTACGCGATTATCTAGGGGAAAAGAATGTCGTCTTGGCGTTTTATCCCAAAGACTTCACCGGCGGCTGAACGACAGAACTCCGCTCACTCCGGGATGAGTTGAGCCAAATTCAGGGGCCAGATACGATCCTTTTGGGAGTCAGCGTCGATGATGAAGCCTCTCATAAGAAATTCCAAGAGGAAGAAAAGTTTGGATTTCCCCTACTTGCCGATACGGACTTCGGGGTCAGTAAGGTCTATAGCGGCATCATGGAAAAATTTCAGGCTTCTAACCGGTCGACTTTCGTTATTGATAAAGCGGGATATATTCGCGCAATAGATCGAAACGTAAACACGCAAACGCACGGCGAGGATCTCGTCAAACTAATCAATGAAAGCATTCCCGGACCAATTCAGGTCGGGCAGCCCGCACCAGATCTCATCGCTTCTGATCAGGATGGCAACACCTATCAACTCAGCAGCTTTGAAGGGAAAAAGAACGTTGTGCTAGCGTTCTATCCCAAAGATTTCACCGGCGGCTGAACGGCAGAAGTCTGCTCGCTCCGGGATGAGTCGAGTGTATTTGCCGAACACGATACGCAGGTCTTTGCAATTAGTGTACAAGATGCAGCGTCTCACAAAAAGTTTGCTGAAGAGAACAATCTTAACTTTCCATTGCTTGTAGATACAGGACGCCACATTAGTTTGCTCTTCGGCGCGACGGACAAACCGGACGGTTTGAGCAGTCGCATAACGGTTGTCATCAACAAAGACGGACAGATTATCAAACTCGATAAACAGGTCAACGCGAGGACGCACGGCAAGGATCTAGCCGATTTCTTTCAGTCGATGTAATCTGCGTGAAAGATGGCTCTCCTAAAGCCGAATCACGAATCTAATTGACTGTGGTATAGCTTTGCAACCGGATAAAGAATTGCTTTACAATTGGCTATAATATGTGTATACTAATACCCCTACGGGGTGGGGAAAATCTGTGAGAAATATTGTCTTGGTTGGTTTCATGGGAACAGGCAAGACCTCAGTGGGGAAGAGACTCGCCGAGCGTCTAGAGATGCTGATGATCGATACAGACGATATAATCGCAGAAGACAGCGGAATGGCTATCCCCGACATCTTCGCCCGGTATGGCGAAGCACACTTTAGGGATTTAGAGAGTGCGGCTGTTTGTAAGGCAGCGAATTTAGAGAATTATGTAATCTCAACAGGCGGTGGGGTTGTCCTTCGAGAATCAAATTTGGATATGCTCAAGCGTAACAGCGTTGTCTTCTGTTTGACAGCAACAACAAGGGAGATTTGGCGGCGCGTTGGGAGTGGAACCCATCGTCCGTTGCTGCAAGCACCCAATCCATTGGGCAAGATTGAGCAAATGCTTATAGAACGTCGCCCCTTTTACGCTCGCGCCGATCACCAGATCCCAACCACAGGGTTATCGATTAAAGCTATCACAGATAAAATTGTAGAGATATTCCAGCAGAGCCACCATTCGGAACGAACCCCTTAGCAAGCGCGTCCCTCACGTTTCTATAAAGTAAGTGTGGAAAACAGATTGGAGCATTAACGGCGAGGCCAAGATCACCTCATTGAAGCAGAAAGGCTTTGCCTAGAAAAATTGACGATATGAATATCTTACTGATTCACGGACCCAACCTCCAACTCTTGGGAAGACGACAGCCCGAAATTTATGGCAGTCAGACATTGGAGGACATCAATTCACATCTACGCGAAATCGCTGCGGGACGGAGCGTTAATCTCAAGGTTTTTCAGGCTAATTCCGAAGGTGAAATTGTCTCCTTCATTGGGAGCAATATCGACTGGGCGGATGGCGTTATCATCAATCCTGCGGCTTACACGCATACAAGTGTCGCGATCCGGGATGCTCTGTCCGCCGTTAATGTCCCTGTGATTGAGATTCACCTCTCTAACGTGCACACCCGCGAGTCTTTTCGCCAGCATTCTTACATTTCGCCTATCGCTGTCGGCGTGATTTGTGGATTTGGGGCACATGGCTACGATTTGGCGTTGGACGCAATGATTCAGATTTTGCAACGGTCAGATTGATGAGTTCAAGGAAAAGCAAATGCGAGGAAAGTTTAGCAACTGATTTTTTTGAAAGGTATCAAAGGAGAATTTTATGGCAGCACTCAATGAATTACGACATGGTTTAGTTATCCGACTCGATAACGTTATGTATACTATCGCCGATTGTCAACACGTTAAGCCCGGCAAAGGGGGTGCCTTTGCTCGCACGAAACTCAAGCGGGTGCCCGACGGAGCAGTTATCGATCGGACATTCCGCTCAAAAGACACAATTGAAACCGTTCGCCTTGAAGAACGTGATATGCAATATATGTATAATGATGGAACACTGTTATATTTCATGGATAACGAAACCTTTGAGCAACACGGCTTACCGGAAACTCTCTTGAACGATGGAATGAAGTTTCTCAAGGAAGGAGAAACAATCCGGGTAACAGTTGACCAGAATATCCCAGTGACAATCGAGTTACCGACATTTGTAGAACTTAAAATCGTTGAGACGGATCCCGGCTTACGTGGCGATACTGCCAGTGGAGGCTCAAAGCCAGCAACGCTGGAAACAGGCGGGGTGGTCCAAGTGCCCCTATTTGTTGAAAATGGTACGACAATCAAGGTTGATACCCGTACAGGAACATACGTAGAGAGGGTCTAAGCGATGCCGAGAGAAAAATCGCCATCCGCAACAGAGCTCCTGCAACAAGTCTGCGATATCATGGAAAAGCGAGATTTGACAGAGGTGCTTCTGCGTGAGGATGGTATTACTTTGAAGGTACGGCGAGGCAGTGAACCTGTACCTGTTGCGTTTTCGCAGCCAAGCAATATGGTGCCCCTACCAAGTGCAGAACAAGTAGAGTCTCCCGCGGCACAACTGTCACCAGAGGTGGGAGAACTCATACGGTCGCCGATGGTGGGACTGCTTTATGCGTCACAATCGCCGGAGGCTGCGCCTTATGTGGAAGTCGGAAGCGTTGTATCAGAAGACGATACTTTGTGCTTAATTGAAGCAATGAAAATTTTCAACGACGTCAAACCGGATTTCCCCTGCGAGATTCTTGAAATCCTCGTTGAAGATACAACGACCGTTGAGTTTGATCAACCCCTATTTCGCGTGAAGCGGATATGAAGAGGATTGACAGGCAATTTTCTTCCTATTAAGGACTATTTTGTGCACTTTTATCACCGGTCATCCGCCGGAAACGATATTATCCTCTAAGACAATGGAGACACAGATTTGATGAGAAACGAACTCAAACGTCAAAGTTACGTGATTACTGATGGCCCAGATCGAGCAGCAGCACGCGCCATGTTGATGTTCGGCGACGATGGACTTAAACCTGAAGATCTGGATAAGCCAATCGTAGGGGTTGCCAATACATGGATCGAGATTGGTCCCTGCAACTACCACCTCCGCAGCCTTGCTGCAAAAGTGAAGGAAGGTATCCGGGCAGCAGGCGGTACACCTCTCGAATTTAATACAGTCAGTATTTCAGATGGAATTACAATGGGCACCGAGGGAATGAAGGCATCGCTCATCAGTCGGGAAGTAATTGCGGATTCCATTGAACTCGTTTGTCGCGGCAATATGTTTGATGCAGTTATCACACTTTGTGGCTGCGACAAAACTGTGCCCGGAACAGTGATGGCACTTGCCCGTTTAGACATACCCTCACTGACGCTTTACGGCGGATCAATTATGCCCGGCCGTTTTCAGGAGGAAGATGTAACAATCATGGAGGTTTTCGAGGCGGTGGGGGTGCACGCTGCAGGCAAAATCACTATCGAAGAACTTGATGACCTTATTAGCAAAGGCTGCCCCGGTCCGGGGGCTTGCGGCGGGCAATACACCGCCAACACAATGGCAACCGCTGTCGAGATTCTTGGGATGGCACCGATGGGTAGTGGCAGCGTCCCAGCAGTGGATAAAAATAAAGATGATGTCGCATTTGAAGCAGGTCAGTTGGTTATGGAGATGCTAGCCGCCGACCGACGTCCCAGCCAAATCATCACCCAACGTTCACTCGAAAATGCGATATCCTCGGTGGCGACAACCGGCGGTTCAACGAATGGTGTCCTTCATCTGCTTGCAATCGCACACGAAGCCAACATTCCATTGACAATCGACGACTTTGAAGAGATTCGATCAAAGACACCAATTTTTGTGGACCTCAGACCCGGTGGACGTTTTGTCGCTGCAGATCTGCATCAAGCGGGCGGCATTCAGCTTGTCGCCAAACGCCTCATGGAAGCCGGACGTCTTCATGCCGACGAACTCACCGTAACGGGACAGACCATCGGCGAAGCAGCTGCCAATGCTGTCGAAACAGAAGGGCAGGAGGTCGTCCGCCCTGTATCGAAACCCATTAAACCGACCGGTGGGTTCGCAATACTCAAAGGTAACCTCGCTCCCGATGGCTGCGTCATTAAGTTAGCCGGTCACGATAGAACCGTCCATAGAGGTCCAGCGCGAGTCTTTGAACGCGAGGAAGATACCTTTGCAGCGATTAAGGACGGAACTATCCAGCCGGGTGATGTGATCGTCATCCGCTACGAAGGTCCCGCCGGTGGTCCGGGGATGCGAGAAATGCTCGGTGTCACCGCCGCAATTGTTGGGGCTGGACTGGGTGAAAATGTTGCCCTCATGACAGATGGCAGGTTCTCTGGCGCGACGCACGGCTTCATGGCTTGCCACATTGCGCCGGAAGCGGCACACGGTGGACCAATTGCAATATTACGTGATGGTGATACCGTTGTGATTGACGCCGAAACACTTCAGATCGACGTTGAACTTTCGGACGAAAAGATTCAAGCACGACTCGACGAATGGACGCCTCCAGCACCACGCTACACCCGCGGTGTAATGGCGAAATATGCACGCCTCGTATCCTCAGCGTCTGAAGGAGCCGTCACTGGATAGGGGTTATCATGGGTAGGATTAGAAAAGATATAGACGTAGAAGGTCGTCATTGTTGGGCTTTATTTGATAGTGGCGCGAGAAATACTTACATTGTCAGAGATATAGCCGTTAATCTACCGATGTTTGAGTTAAGAAATCCTCAGTTGGTCAACTTAGGTGGCAGGTCCCATAATGTCCTGAATGATTGTAGGCTTGAGTGTGTTATAGAGGGATTCAATATCTTAACCCATGCAAGGGTGCTTGATGAAATAGGGACAGACGAGGATAGAAATAGAATTGAAGTTTTAATAGGTGCATTGACGATGCAGGAATGGGGAATTCGACTCAATATGGAAGAAGAGCAATTAGATATGAGTCATTATCCAATGGAGTTTATTGAGTTTTAATGTAGAGGTAACGTCCGTTAGTGAAACCCGACCTACACCACTTCTGGCTCCGTTTGTCACTCAAGTTCGTAGATATTGAAACAGGACCCGCACGTGCGATTGCGTAGCAGCAAGGATTTATGGTAGATTTCAGAATTAATTAGACACTGTGGACGAGCGAGGTCAGCAACCTTGTGCACAGAGTTACGGCACACGGAGTGTGCCTACTACTTTTAATGTCTCTTTATTTTTAGAATTCACTATAATCGAATTAATATGTTCAATCGAATTTTAGTCCGAATGCGTACAAAAGTTCGCCGACGGGAGTATTTAATGACACACCACGCACGGAAAGAGATGAACGATGATGGACTGGCTGTTTACGATGTGGAAAGTGGTATTCTCACGGGTAATATAATAGAACGCCAAAGAGATAGGATTACCGCCGAATGGAAATACCGCATCAGAGGAGAAACACTTATAGGTGATGGCATTGAAGTCATTGCAAAATTGAGTCCGACGAGTAAACTTGTCATCATTACTGTATATGTACTATGAGAATAGGAGACAAGCAGATGCTGTGTGATATTTGCGGTAGAGAAGGAGCACGAACCCGCAGAGTTACAGAAACTTACGGCAAGGGTGCAAATTTGATAGTCATTGAGAATATCCCTATGGTGAGCTGCCCTCATTGTGGAGAGAGCTACTTTACAGCGGATACTCTTCATGAGATTGAGCGTATCAAACTCCACCAAAAGAGTTTTGCTGTTGAACGTCCGGTGCCGGTAGCCAAGTTTGCATAGGGAATTTTCGCGTGAAAAGATATGCAAGATAAAATTGTTGGTCGAAATTCAGTGCTGGAACTCCTACGCCGCGGCAACCGTGAAATTGAACGGATTCTAATCGCACAAGGAAACAACCACCCGCGTCTCCGGCAAATTCGTGCTATCGCTGAGAAAAACGGTATCCGCTGCGATTCCACACCACGTCGGGAATTGGATCCGATGGAAGCTGATGTTCCACATCAAGGGGTTATCGCCCTTGTCAGTCCTGCCAGTTATATCGACCTCCCAAGCCTCATCACGAACATACCAAACTCGAACCAACCGCCCTTATTCATCATGCTCGATCAGGTCCAGGATCCCCGGAATCTCGGCGCAATTATCCGCACGGTGGATGCCGTCAATGCCGACGGGCTAATCCTTCCGAAGGATAGGGCCGCCGGTATCACAACCGCTGCGCACAAAGCCTCGGCGGGCAGCTCTGAATATGTACCAATCGCTCAAGTGACCAACCTTTCCCGAACAATCGAGACCCTCAAGGACGCTGGCATCTGGGTAATCGGTGCGGATCAGACAGCACCAACCCCCTACACGCAGGCGGATTTGACGGGGCAGATTTGTCTTGTCCTCGGTAATGAAGCGGAGGGACTCCGTCGTCTCGTTAAGGAAAAATGTGATCTACTGATCCACCTTCCGATGTTCGGTCATGTTCCATCGCTTAATGTTTCAGTCGCCGCGGGCATTCTGCTGTACGAAGTCATCCGTCAGAGGGGGAATGCCGATTCAGTATCAGAGGGTGCGAAAACGGGTTAAACTTTTCATCGGACTGCCCACACGCTCCTATAGGACACAAAATCATTATGCAGATCAACGACTCAATTACCGTTGAACAACTCAGACCGAAACTTGAGCATCTGTTTGAACTTTCGGGAAAGAAGATTCTGGCAATTGAAGACACATGGCTTCCCGAAAAAGGAACGCCGGTGTTTACTACTGCCGGTCAGTATACCACACGAGGTTGGACAGAGTGGACGCAGGGATTCCAATTCGGCTCCGCACTGCTGCAATTCGATGCAACAGATGACGAGCAGTTCCTCGAAATCGGACGGAAGAACACGGTCCAAAAGATGGCACCCCATCTGACACATATCGGCGTACACGACCACGGATTCAACAATGTCTCAACCTATGGCAATTTACGGCGCATGATCCTTGAAGAGCGCATCTCACACAACGATTGGGAACTCCATTTCTACGAACTTGCGTTGAAGGTGTCGGCGGCGGTGCAGGCGAGTCGCTGGTCAAAGATCAAAGATGGAAAAGGCTACATCCCCTCTTTCAATGGACCTCAGTCGCTTTTCGCCGATACCATCCGCTCACTCCGGGCGTTGGCGTTGGGACATAGCTTAGGGCATGTGCTAATGGGCGAAAATGACCAGCCAATCGCTTTACTGGAGCGGTTGTTGCACCACTCCGAGACGACCGCAGCTTATAACGTCTACTACGGCGAAGGACGCGATGCGTTCGACGTACGTGGGCGCGTTGCACACGAATCGATCTTTAACATGAATGATGGCAATTACCGCTGTCCAAGCACCCAGCAGGGGTACTCACCGTTTACGACATGGACGCGGGGACTCGCATGGCTTATCACCGGCTATGCCGAGCAGCTTGAGTTTTTTGAGACACTGGCAGGCGACGATCTCACCCCTTACGGTGGGAAGGCAGGAGCAACCGCGCATATACTGAAAGCCGCCAAAGTAACCTGCGATTTTTACATTGAGAACACAGCTGCAGACGGTATCCCGTATTGGGACACCGGGGCACCGGGGCTGCCTCGGCTTGGATCCTATCTCCAACAACCCGCAGACCCATTCAACGAGGTTGAACCTGTTGATAGCTCCGCAGCCGCCATTGCCGCGCAAGGGTTAATCCGATTGGGAAATCATCTTAAAAAACAGGGGGAGCAGGCAACTGGGAAACGCTACTATCAGGCGGGATTAACAGTCGCTGCCACGCTCTTTTCCGAATCGTATCTTTCAGAATCTGACGAACATCAGGGCTTAATCCTGCATTCAATTTACCATCGTCCAAACGGTTGGGATTATATCCCCGAAGGCAGCGCGATCCCCTGTGGTGAATCGTCAATGTGGGGCGACTACCACGCACGAGAACTTGGACTGCTCTTGCTACGGGAATTGGAAGGTCAACCGTATCTGACTTTTTGGGGAAACTAGTAGAGGACACAGATCTTTATTCCACAAGAGAATAGGGGGAATCTATCAATGCGATTAACAGACAAACAGGTGCAACAGTTTCACGAAGAAGGATACTTGGTTTTTGAAAAATTAATCCACGGCGAAAAACTCAAAGCCTATCAAGATTTCTTTGATGAACTGGTTGAGCGCAGCCGCACCCTCCCAGTTAACCTTCCACACTGGACATTTGAATTTAGTGAGGACCACGAACCGATTCCGGGGTTTTTACACAAAATTCAAGGCGTGTGCGTCGTTGAGCCGAAGGTGCTAGATCTCGCCCAAGAGGCGGAAATTCTGGATCGAGTCCAAGCACTCGTCGGTCCCGACATTGACGTATTCGGCACCAAGTTCTTTCCCAAGCTGCCGAATGGCGGCACCTCGGTAGACTGGCATCAGGACAACTTCTACTTCGGCACAAACACAAACCGAATTGTCAGTTGCGGTATCTACCTTCAAGACGCTGATCGTGATAACGGCTGCCTGAGAGTTGTTCCGAAAAGTCATCTGTCCCAAGCGATTGTAGAACATCATCGGAGGCAGGGGGCACACGGGAGTTGGACAGAGGTAGACGAATCGAAAGCCGTCGATGTGGAGGTGCCCGGTGGCACGGTGGTCTTCTTTTCATCGAATCTTCTTCACGGAACGTATGAGAATCGCAGTAATCGCCCTCGCTACAGCACCGCTTGGCACTATATCCCCGGCGATCTGTCCCTAGAACGGTTCCCGCGTGACGGTTACGAAGATCGGCACATTGTTCGGGGGGATTAACATACCAAAAGAGGACAATATGCTCAGTCACTCTGAAATAGAATCATTCCTTCAAGACGGCTATGTTATCCGTAGAGGTGTATTATCCCAAACGGACATTGAGACATATCGCGCCGCTGTTGATTCCATCCTACACAAATGCCGCATCGAAAAGGTGCATCAATACTTGCGCTACGTTGATGGCGAACAAGATGACATCTGGGGCGTAAATAACGTCTTTCATCCAAGCATCAGAGAAGCAGCCCTCGTCGAATCGCTTGGGCATCCCCAGATTTTGGATGTCATCGAAAGCCTAATCGGGACGCGGTTGCGCTATCATCTGTGCACACTGTTGGTCAGCCCAGAACGCAAGCCGTATCACATCAACTGGCATCGCGATTCAGCAAGAGATGGCGAAGCGCCACGCGAACAACTGATAGCAAAACTCAGGAGCAGCGCCCAACTGAACGGCGCGTTGTATAACGATGAAACCCTCTTCATCGTCCCCGGCAGCCACCGACGGGAGATCACTGACACCGAGCGGCATATCTTACAAAATTCACCCCAAGCCGATATGCCCAACCAGATGGCTGTCCAACTGAAGGCGGGCGATATTGTTTTCTACAACTCCAGCCTTCTCCACAAAGGCTATAACAAGTCCGGCGCAATCCGCCAAACACTACATTACGCGCTTGTGGTTGCACCGCCCGAAGGGGAACCGCCAAACCCGGATAGCCCTACGAGTCAGGAATGGCTGAACGATTCGGTATTTCTTGAAAGTCTTAACCCGCGAATCAAACCGCTTTTCGATAACTGGTTAAAATACGGATAAGAAGGGAAGAGTTGGGTTTACCCTCGAAGCAACAGAAAAGAGGATATATCATGCTATATCTGAATTCCATTGAAAACGCCGAAGCTAGTCCAACAGAGGAAAAATACGCAATCTGTCACGAGAAAGTTCCATCCATGCCGAATATCCCGGAATTGGCACCATCACAGGTATTACTTGCACAGTGGCAATCCAATGAGATCGATTGGGAAGAATTTCGTGAACAATTTACCGACGAGATGAGAGCAGAGTATCGCAAGGAGGAAAGCCGCCTTAAAGGATTGATAAAATATAGCTTGAAAAAGGATGTCACCCTTCATTCACCGGAGCCGAGCGGCGAGCAGACCTATCGCACCATTTTGGAAGGGATTATTAACGCGATCTGGGAAAGCGCAGAGTGCACAGACTGCGTAATCAATCTCGCACAAGAACCGGTTGGGGAGTCACAACTGACAGAGGCGGAAACAATTCCACAAGAAGATGAGCAAAACTCGGTACCTCAGGAAGGTTTTGCCTTCTTTATTAGTGAATTGTCAGAAGCAAATGAGGGTATAAAATCATTGCAGGAGATGATTGCGGCTAAAGACGACGAAATTCGATTGATTAAAGAAAACGCCGAGTTGAAAAGGCAAATTGATCAACTTGAGGAGAAAATCTCGAATAAAGATGGCGAAATTAAATTACTCACAGACTCAACTCGTGAAAGAGGTAAATTGAATACCAAGTTGAAAAAGCAGATTTCTCAATTTCAAGACATCAACACTCACCCGGAAATCAGAAACGTCGCTGTAAAAGCAACAGGGGACGATCCAGTGTTTGGAGAACGCTTCAGAACCCTTGATATTGATAGAAACCTCCCTGTTGAACTACGCAAATGGCTTGAAGAGCTTTTGATACCAAGCGCGGATTCCCATGGAAGCATGGGATTTGAAAACTTGGACCTGAACCAAGCTATTAACCAATATAGCAACTTTGATAGAGGAGATGAGTTACTCGCTCATGTCATAAGAACACAAGGCAATCTAAGTGCTCATCCGGGACTTGATGAAAGAACGAGAGTGGGACGGGCACTTTGCTGCTTTTTCGCGGCAGCTTTGTTATCTCCAAAACTACCAGAACTAGAATAGTCCGCTTTTCGATAACTGACTAAAACACGGATAACAAAGGAGGGATTTATGGCAACACATCACTTTGAACCGACCGTTTATTACACCGCAATCGGGGCACACGAACCAGTGCTCTACATCAACAGCGGCGATACCGTTGTAACAACAACCGTTGATGCCGGTGGCGTTGATGCTGCCGGAGAGGCGGTTACTGAAGGAGGAAATCCGCAGACGGGACCTTTCTACATCAACGATGCGGAACCGGGAGATACACTTGCTGTCTACTTTGACCGGCTAGTCCCCAATCGCAAGATGGGACGAACCTCGACAGTAATCGCCCCCCACATCCTAGATGCACAGTATGTGGCGTCCAATCTGCCGGAGAGCGGCCGCGGCGACTGGGAGATCGATCTGGACAAATGGACAGCGACCCTCGTTTCACCGGAAACGAGCCTCGGTAGACTTACGCTGCCGCTGGAGCCGATGACAGGGTGTTTTGGTGTCGCTCCACCGCGTAGACAGGCAATCTCCACGGCGACATCTTCAACGCACGGTGGGAATATGGACTACCGCGGTTTCTGTGAAGGTGTTACCGTTTACCTTCCCGTCTTTGTGGATGGTGCCCTGTTTCATATCGGGGATGGACATGCTGTACAAGGCGACGGTGAGATTGTCGGAACCGGGATTGAGATCTCGTTTGACGTCCAGTTTACGGTCAACGTAATCAAGGGCAAAGAGATCGGTTGGCCCCGAGCGGAAAACGACGACTACATCCTAACGGCTGGAAATGCACGTCCCTTGGATCAGTGTGTGCAGCACGCGACAACGGAAATGGTTCGTTGGCTTAACGAACTCGGCTTGGACGGGAACGCACCCCACATCCTGCTCGGTCAGTGTGTGGAGTACGATATGGGCAATGTGTATGATCCGGCGTATACAATGGTCTGCAAAGTGAAAAAGAGTATCTTGCGGGATATTGGTTTAACCCTGAACCCACTAATCTGAAAATAGAAGCCGTGAAGCGGAGTTACAATTCCTTTCACGGCACGGGAATACCCAGTTGCCGACAGATTCGCCTTGCTGTGTAATCAAGAATCTCTCTATGACGCGGCACCGAAGTACGACGATTCGTAGTCAGGTTTTCCCAAATCGAATGGCCGCCACCTTCACGCACAAACTGGCAGCCATGCCGACGCAGATGGTTGAGGAGGTCTCTTCGTTTCATGGAACAGCGTCCTGCGGAACTAAGGTCACACGAGATGTAGACTGAAGCAAGAGGTAAATCGGTTCTTCTAAATCCGCATCCGGATCTGTACAGGTCGGATCGGGTTGCGGAAGCGGTTCGCCATGTAATAAGTTCGTTTCTGCCATGTCAACCAAGGCACTTGCTAGCAACCGCCGTGCTTCTTCTATATCTTTACCGCAGGTAATGACACCCGGAAAATCAAGCACTTCCGCATGAACGCCCTCATCTAGTAATTTGTACATCGCTTTGTAGGTCAACATAATTCATCTCTACCCATTAAATAGGATTGTTCAATATTAGCCGAATTTAGAATAGGGTCAACTTCGGAGAATCAGGGGCTTCTGACAGTTTACGCTTCGCTTCGGCGACATCATCAATTACGGCTTGCCGGGCACGCGTATACGCTTCGCCTTCCTGCCTCAATACGAATGCCGGATTATAGGTCGCCAAGACAAATGGAGCGTAAAGCGTATCTGTGAACCATCCGCCTCGCTCCTCGGTCATGCGAAAACTTTTGTGGATGAGCGTATTAGCGGCGGGACTTCCCATACATAAAATGACCGAGGGACTAATCAACGTGAGTTCTCCGTCGAGCCATTTTGAGCACGCCCTAATCTCCCCGGCTTTCGGTGGGCGGTTTTTTATTATGCGCCCCACTCGGACAGCGGCACGGCATCTGATAACGTTCGTTATCCAAATTTCGTCGCGGTCTAAGCCGTTTGCATAAAGTACTTCGTCGAGCAGAATCCCCGACGGACCCGAAAATGGAATTTGCGTGTGTTCATCCGTCGCCGAGGGTCCTTCAGCGACAATAACGAGTTTGGAGGTGGGATCGCCATTACCAAAAACGACGTTCAACCGGGTTTCCGCCAATCCGCAGTCGGTGCAGACGATCGCTTGTGCTTTGAGTGCTTCCATTTTTTCAAAAACTTCGGTCATTTCCATCCCTCCTCAAATGAATATAGGGCGGGTGATAACACAGAGGACTAAAGGTTGTCAATTTCCATCCCCGGATGCGGTTGTGTAAAGAAATTGTCAGTCCGGATGCTTCCCTTTTAACCAACGGTGCATCAGCAGCTGAAGTCAGGCGCCCCCCTCAAAAATAAATCAAATCATCAATCCAGCGAAACTTCCTAGTCAACTATCCAACCCTAAAGGATTGGGCATGGTGCCCCGATCAATAGGGGATTTTACGGGTTTCGCGCTTCCTTCCCTGCCTGTTAGGTATCTCCTAACAGAGAAGGGGTTTTCGGGGCTGTTCACCACCAGCGCACCTCCACGCAGGACTGTAGCAGCCCTGAGAATGTTTATCGCTGTGTTATGGTCTCTGTCTAATGTCAAACCACAATCTGGACAATCATGTGTTCTGACCGCAAGCGATTTTTTCACAACAACCCCACAGCGTGAGCAATTCTGCGATGTGCCGTGGGGTGGTACTTTCAAGACATGGGTCCCAGCGTTTTCAACTTTGGACTCCAATGCCAAGCGAAAGTTGCCCCACGCAGCGTCAGATATGCTCTTGGCGAGTTGATGGTTCTGTACCATGTTGCGGATTTGTAAATCTTCAACAGCAATGGTGTCATATTCACAAAAGAGTGATGATGCCGTTTTATAGTGGAAGTCACGGCGTTGGTTGGCTATATGTTCATGTATTTTGGCAACTCGCTCCCGTTGCCTGCAATAGCGGCTGCTACCTTTTTGCCTTTTGGATAATCAGCGTTGCGCTTTGCCCAACTTGCGCTCTGATTTACGGAAGTGACGTGGGTCGTTCACCTTATCCCCGTCAGAAGTGGTCAGAAATGAGTCAAGCCCAACGTCAATCCCCACAGCGGAGTTGATTGCGACTTTCGGTACGTCCGCAACCTCAACGGTTATATTGGCATACCAGCCACTTGCCTTGCGTTGTATCGTCAGCGTCTTAATCTTCCCGGCGGGCAATGGTCTGTGGTATCGGGTTTTTACATGCCCTAACTTTGGCACAACGAGCCGGGCAATACGCCTTCGGATGTTGCGAATCAATTTCAAAGACAAATGCGAAAAGGTCATCGAGCGATACCGTCCCTTGCCCTTGAATCGGGGGAAACCGGGATTTTCGCCTTTCTTCACTCGTTCAAAGAACGCTTTGTAGGCTTTATCCAAGCGGTCTAAGGTGTCTTGGAGGATATCAATGTGAATCGAGGACCAGAAACGAGACTCATGGCGCAACGGGGGTAAGAGATTTTGCTGTACGATATAGCTCATCGTCTCCCCTGTTGCGTCGTAGACCTTTTTTCGCATGTCAAGTGCTTGGTTGTAGAGCGTCTGACACGCTTCAAGGATAGCCTCAAGAGTTTGGCGTTGTTTTGTAGTCGGATAGATTCGGTATTGGTATGTTTTAATCATTGGGATGCGGCTTTCCGACTTTCATACCCACTCGATTGGGTGTGAGAGGCTCCACCGAGCGGTGGAGTCGAGTCCTCTCACGAAAGCCAAGTCAATTATACCATATTTTATCTGCAAAATCGGCAAAAAATCGCTAAAGTTGCTTTGAATCCTCAATGAAATCGGGACGGAGAAGACAAGAGGGCAAGGTAAGATCTTCTCCCCTTGCCTTTCCCCTCTTACCAGAGGGATCGGATTGGGATTCTACACCTAAAGGTATTTTTCGTTGACAAACAGATTATGGGCGTGTATCCTATAAAAGACCCTACAATTGTATTAGGAGAAAGCCATGGAGACATGGGATACAAAACCGAGCTTTATTCGGTCAGATCTTCCATTGATTGACTGTGATATTCATAATCGCGTACCGTCGCTGGGTAGCCTTTACCCATACCTACCGGACTTTTGGGTTGAGTACTGCAGCACCTCCGGATTCGGGGGGCCTGAAATGGGCGACTATCCAGGAGGCGCACCGACATCAGCACTCCCAGATGCGAAGCCTTCAGACGGACCGCCGGGGTCAGATTTGGAGCTGCTACGGGAGCAGACGCTCGATTTTTGGGAAGCGGATTATGGCATCCTGAACTGCGCGTATTGGGTGCAAACCGTCCATAATGAATATCTGGCAGCGTCGCTCGCTTCCGCGACCAACGACTGGCAAGTCGAACATTGGCTTGACCAAGAACCACGCCTACGCGCCTCACTGGTTGTCTCAAGCCAAAATCCACTATCAGCGGCGCAAGAAATTGAACGCATGGGTGACCACCCCGGATTTGTGCAGGTACTGTTGCCGGTACGTTCACTGATGCCTTATGGAAAACGACACTATGACCCGATTTTCGAGGCTGCTGTCCGCCATAACCTCGTAATTGGTATCCATTACGGTGGGGCTGCGGGCATCCCGCCAAGCCCAAGCGGTTGGTTTTCGACCTACTTGGAGGAGTACGCCGGTATGGGGCAGGTGTTCCAAGCCCAAGTTATTAGTTTAGTTACGGAAGGCGCGTTCGACCGGTTCCCAGATCTACGGGTTGCCTTAATCGAGGGCGGCTTTACGTGGCTCGCGTCAGTCATGTGGCGGATTGATAAGGAATGGCGAGGGCTGCGTCACAATACACCGTGGGTTAAACGTCTACCATCGGAGTATATGCGCGAACACTTCCGTTTGACGCTTCAGCCAATGGACGCACCGCCAGATCCCAAGCAGTTCCTTCGGATGATTGGCCAACTTGATTCAGACGATATGCTGATGTTTTCAACCGACTACCCACACTGGCAATTTGATTCCCCTGAAGAGGCTTTGCCAATGGGATTGCCGGAATCACTGATGAAGAAGATTCTGGCGGAAAACGCGCGGGAGTTTTATCAACTGTGAAATGTATCAGGATTACCGGGTAAATCCTGTTCCAATCCATTTGGGTGAGCGCATCTAAACTTGTTTAGCTAGCGAACCCCCAACTCAATCCTAAAAAACCAGGAAATTACGTTCAAAAAGGAGGAAACACAGATGAAAAGCACACGGGAAAAAGTCCCTGTCATTGACACCGATATTCACAACAACCTCCCATCATCAGAATCACTGCATCCATACCTCTCTGAACGCTGGCGTAAGCATCAGGAGATGATAGGTGGGCGTGGGCACGCCGGATCTGCTTATCCGCGAGCGATGCCTCATGCCGCACGGCACGACGCCTTGCCCCCATCCGGGCTTGCACCGGGTGCGGACCTTGCTTTTATGCAGGAGCAGTTACTTGACGCCTGGGACATGGAATACGGGATTCTGAATCCGCTCATAGGCGGCAGCGGACTCAATTTGGAGTACGCCGCGGCACTTGCACGGGCAATCAACGATTGGCAGGTCGAAGAGTGGACTAAGCCCGAGCCACGTCTGCGAGCATCAATTGTCGTTCCTTATGAAGATGGAGAGTTGGCAGCGGAGGAGATTAATCGGCGGGGTGAAGATCTGAACTTTGCACAGGTACTGTTAATTGCACGCACGGACGAACCCTTGGGACGGCGGAAGTATTGGAAAATGTACGAAGCCGCAGCGCGTCATGATCTGCCGATCGGCATCCACTTCGGTGGTGTCGGTGCCGGTCCAATCACCGGTGCGGGTTCCCCTTCCTACTACATCGAGGACCACGGCGGTATGCCTCAAGCGTTCCAAACACAGGTGATTAGCCTCGTTTGTGAGGGCGTCTTTGAACGCTTCCCCACACTCAAGTTTGTCTTGATTGAAGGTGGCTTCGCTTGGTTCCCGCCGTTGATGTGGCGGCTCGATCAGAGTTGGAAAAAACTGAAAGAGGAGGTCCCGGATCTGAAACGGCTGCCATCAGAGTATATGAAGGAACATTTCTGGCTCAGCTCGCAGCCGGTGGAAGAACCTCCCAAACGGGAGTATTTCGACCTGTTGCTAGAGCAGCTCAACGCACGCGAGAAACTGATGTTTGCAACCGATTATCCGCATTGGGACTTCGATGCGCCCGATCGCGCTCTCCCAACGAATCTTGCACCGGATGTGAGACGGCGGATTATGGCAGATAATGCACGTGAGCTGTATAAATTGTAGAAGTCTGCAAATCAACAAATCGTTCAGGGGTTCATCGGTTCATGAGTACAAGAATGCAGAAGTCTCGTGAAACCTGAACCCCTGAACCCTCATATTACATTTCACGCGATACGATAGAATCTGATGGCAAAACATGTAGTTGCAACCGTAGACGAAATTCCGCCCGGTGAACGCAAAATCGTCGAACTTGAAGGACGATCGCTCGGCGTTTTTAATATTGATGGCGAATTTTATGCCGTGCGGAACATCTGCCCGCATCAGGGAGGTCCCCTATGCGAGGGGCGTCTGACAGGCCTCCTTGAGTCCAGTGTGCCCGGTGAATACAAATACACCCGCAAAGGTGAAATTTTACGCTGTGTCTGGCATGGTTGGGAGTTTGATATTAAAACGGGGCAGTCATGGTGGAACCCAGCGCAGAAGCGTGTTAGAAAGTACCCGGTAGAGGTAGAGGACGGGGCGACGGTGGCATCAGGGCTGCAAAAGGGACCCTACACCGCCGAGACCTATTCTGTATCCGTTGATCAGCAGTATGTGGTCATTGAATTGCCCGAATAGCGGACGTAAATCCAACCATTCCCGCTGTAAAATATCAGCGACTCCCCGAAACGAATCTATTACACATCCTTTAGAACACGATGGCTATTTTTAGATTGAACGTAGAAGATGACAATCTGCACAATGCCGAACTCGTCATCGCAAAAAAAACTGACATCAAACTTGAAAACCATTTGGAAAGTTGGCTCGAAAACAGTCCGTGGGCACTTGTCGAAGGAGAACCCATTCTCTGGATTGGTAGACAAACGAGCGCCAATGTCGAAGAAAGCACCATCTTCCCTGACCTGCTCGGTGTTGATTCCGAGGGAAACCTTGTCATCGTTGAATTGAAAAGGAGCATCGCTCCAAGGGAAGTCGTCGCGCAACTGCTTGAATACGCAGCATGGGCAAAAGAACTTTCAGATGAGCAGATTGAGGGGATAGCAGCAACTTACTTCCAGACTGCAAAAAAAGAAACAACTTTTCAAGACGCTTTCAGTGAAACGTTTGACAGTGAGATGTTTGACACCGAAATGCCAGCACTGAATCGAAGGCTGCGTTTATTCGTTGTAGCAGCAGAGATACCGAACTCGGTATTGCGCGTTTGCAGATTCCTCCGAACTTCCCATGGTATGGACATCAACTGTCTAACTGTTTCAACATTCCAAACAGGATCGGGAGAAAAGATTGTCAATACGGAAGCAAAGGTTGGAGATGAAGACATTGTCGCGCCCAAAGCTGCGAGGCAGCCTGCCTCGCAGATCCCGCGTTGGTCAGGTGACAAGCCGGTGAGGGATGTGGTGTGGGAAGCAGCACAGGAATTAACAGGAAAAGATACAAACGTTGAATTTGCACCCAAAGAGGTTTCCGCGCTCATCTTGAAGAAGTATCCCGACTTCAACATAAATAATGTAGGGTCTGAACTTGCTGCGGGATGCCCCAATCTCTCGTCATACCGTCATCATTCTGGCAACCATAAATATTATTGGTCGGTCAGACGTGGAATTTATCGTCTATATAACCCTGAAAGCGACAAAGTAGAGATGCGGTAAGTAGACTAACCTTCTGTACAGTTGACGGTAGGAATTGTAGTTTTATGGTTGTTTTTGGGATTTGCATTGGGCTTTGACTTGTCAAAGGTTTTTGGCAACCCTCGCCGTGTTCGTCCGAGAAGCAGATAACTAAACTTTTTTTCGCTAGATTGGTACGCAGCGAAAGGAATTGGAAGATAATATGAAAACCAAATGGCGAGATTATATCGTTAGCACACCTGATATATTACGGGGTAAGCCGCGCATTAAGGGAACGAGAATTCCAGTAAGCCCTATCCTTGGAGATATAGCGGCAGATCAGACCACAGAGCAGATTATTGCTGAGTTTCCAGAGCTACAGAAAACACAAATTCTCGCATGTCTCAATTATGCACGGGAGTTAGCAGAAGTTGAGGCGGCAGCTTAATGGGATTGAGATTCTTCGCTGCAACAGGGTGTTAGGCATTCAGCAGACAACTTAGAACCGTATAGTAACAAAGAAACAACAAGGAACCCACAAATGTCAAAATTAAATATTGCGCTAGTTGGCGCAGGCAGACGTGGTGGACAAGCACACCTCCCTGTGATTGCCAAACTGAAAGATACCTACAACCTCGTCGCAATCTGTGATATGGACCAAGCGGTGGCTAGACAGTACGCTGAACAGTACGGTGCGAACCCTTATACCAACGTCCGAGATCTGGTGGCACATGAAAAACTGGATGTCGTGGACATCACCGTGCCCGGAATTGCTCATCATGCAATCGCTTGTTTTATGGCAGATGCCGGCGTGAACATCATCGTCGAAACACCAATCGCCATAACGTTGCCGACGACGGATCTCATGATCGAAGCGGCAAAGAAAAACAACGTCAAACTGGAAGTGGCGGAAAACTACTACCGTGCGCCGCGAGAACGCTTTCTATCCGCTGTGATTGACTCAGGCGCAATAGGCGAAGTGGGGCGAATCTACCGAATTTTCTACGAAGGCGGCTATCACGGCATGAGTATGCTTCGGCTACGCGCGAATGGAGAGCCGAAATCAATCCTCGGCATTACCCAATCCACGCTGGTCATTCCAATCATCGATCGCATGAAACGTCACCACACGAGTGATAACTGGACCTTCGGCTTCCTAGAGTTTGACAACAACGCAACCGCCTTGATGGTCTATTCCAACGTCATTCATGCCCGTTCACTGGGACGTGGGCAGGGCGGTATTTCGCAGATTGATGGTAGCAAGGGAACAATTGTCGGTGAAGAGATCCACGTTGTACCGGCCGAAGATTTGGAGAGTGGCGCAAAAAGTATCGGTTATCAACCGAAACGGACGGTCATTGATGTGGATGGAACTGAGGTGATTGAGAAGATCGAACTGGAGCTTCCAGATCAAGTGATTACATGGGAAAACCCGTTAAGGAACTACGCGCTCACCGAAGGACAGGTCCCGGTCGCCGATGAACTGCTGAGCCTCGCAAATGCGGTCCTCCACAACACCGAACCGGAATACGGCGCACAGCTTGGACGGCAAGATCAGGAGATGAACATCGCCATGACCGAATCCGCCAAACAGAGTCGAGTCACCTTGACCTTCCCGTTGACCGATCTCACCGAAACCGAGCGCGACATGCACAACAGCTATGAGCAACAGCACGGGCATCCGATTGATGATGCCGAAGCTGGCATTGATACCTTCTTCCCGCGTCGCTAGTATTCCGCCGATACTAAAGAGCTAAAGCACGCTTCATCCCATTCAGCACCCCACCCCGGCGCATCGGGAGGAGATAGGTGCCCCTCTGTAATCAACGGTGCATTCAGCAGACCCCACTCCTGTCCTTGTTGGCGGTTGCCATCGGAAGCAGCGGAAAAGGATTCGTAGAAATCCGTGTTATCAATACAGCAGCCCAAGTGTGCATGGAGAAGTCCAAATAATCCACCCTGCCCGTTGAGTTCCACATTCGTCCCATACAGTTCAGCAAAGTGAGCCAACTTCAGTACCTGAGTAGTACCGTGCCGGGCATTGACACGGAGCCGATCTGTCGCCCCGTGGATGAGCCACTGTGAGGACAGTCCAATATCGTGCATCAACATCTCCGTCGCCATAACAGGAATCGTTAGCTCCCGGCACAGCTCTTGGTAGAGATTCATCTTCTGTTCATGGAACGGCTCCTCTAACCAGACAAAGTCCAACTCCTCCATGACATGCCCTACCTCAATTGCCTCACGCAAGGTATAAGAGCACACCGGATCATGGAGCAATACATAGTCAGGTCCGACAGCATCACGCACCTCACGTAAAATCGGGATATCCGCTTTGCCGCCCTTGTAGGAGTGGAATTTGTAGGCGTTGATCCCTATTTCTCGCCCTGCCTCAATCGCTCGCAGATAATCCGCTACCGTCCCATCCCCGCCCGTCAGGTAGACCGGAAATTGCTCGCGCACCCGACCTACCAAGGCGTAGACAGGAAGCCCCGCCGCCTTGCCAGCAATGTCCCAGAGACAGTTGTCAAAATCCCCAAACCAACCGGGAGGCTGGTAAACCCAGCGCGTTCCCTTGTGCAGCATCTGGTATAGTTTTTCCCGATCCAGCGGGTCCTCGCCCAGCACCTGTGCCCGCAAAATTGCCGCTTGTGCAGGGGACATTCCAGTGGTACACCTGCCTGTGATGCCGGCATCGGTTTCCACTTCAATAAAAGCCTGTTGTGCCGGCTGATCGCTCGGTAGCCCTTTGTGGGTGTACTGAGTGCGGCGCAAATTCGGAACTTGCACCAACTTATGTCCACCACCCTTGCGGTCTGGATGCTCAAGGATGTAGAGTTTTACAGCTGTGATTTTCATACGGTTTCTCCGTCAAATCATCATCTCATGGATGTCTTATTACAAAAAAACAGCACAAAACAAATTGACATACTCCCCAACCTAAAGGATTTGGATTCTCATCCGTCCTTTAGGAATCGAATTGCTCTATCAACGAAGTTAGCCCGACGAATCGGGACTTACAACTTCTCCTGAAAGGGTGGATGCCCCCACCCTATGGATATTGAGTGCCGCATTGCGGTCTCTATCCAACTGTGTGTGGCAGCTTGGACACTGCCATGTTCTATCACGAAGGTTTAGGTCTTGATGGATTGCGCCACAGACATGGCATGTTTTACTGGACGGATACCACTTGTCTATAAATCGTACCTCTCTACTTTTTCTACTGGCAACATACTTGAGTTTCTGCATAAAGTCATAGAACCCCAAGTCAGATACCTTGCGTCCCCAAAGGGACTTCATGCCTTTGAGGTTGAGAGATTCAAGTGCAATCCAATCATATCTGTCTGTAAGGTCATGGGCAAGTTTCCAATGGAAGTCCGCACGTTGGTTTGCAATCTTACGGTGTTTCCTTGCAAGGTTGACTCTTGCACGTTCCCGGTTGTTTGACGCTTTGACCTTTCGTGAGTGTTTGCGGTTCGCTCGTTTGATAGCGTTGATACCGCGCTTGAAGAATTGTGGAGATTCGTAGTCATTGGAGTCAGACCCGGTGAGATACGTCTTTAGTCCAAAGTCAAACCCCGCGCTTTTACCCGTCGTGGGTGACTCTAAATCGGTATCTACGTGGTCTGTCAGAATGATTAGCCATACCTCTCCTACGCTGTCCCGTTTTACGGTGCAGCGTTTCGGGGTGCCTAAGATTTCCCGACTTGTGAAGTATCGGTAGATTTACTTACCGATACGGATATAGTTGTTTTGTAGCAGTTTCCAACCTGCTTGTTTGAGTGTATAGGACTTATATCTTTGCCGTGCTTTGAAACGAGGTCTACCCGTCTTACGATTGGATTTTAGGTCTGCAAAGAATTTCATGTAGCCTGTGTCGATACGGTCTATCACCTCTTGCAAGGACTGACTCGGCAGAAGATTCCAGTGGGCATAGCGAGGCAATTCTTTCAACTTTGTTAAGTGTCGCATCAGTACCTTCTTACCCGGATATTTACCGTAGATAGCATAGTATCTGCGACATAACGCT
Organism: Candidatus Poribacteria bacterium; assembly: GCA_965247655.1. Taxonomy (GTDB): domain Bacteria; phylum Poribacteria; class WGA-4E; order WGA-4E; family PCPOR2b; genus PCPOR2b. The sequence goes on from OZ252032.1 coordinate 5,751,796, forward strand.
ACAAAGTGATTCCACACTTGAGCATGACTATCTATCGTTTTGTGCAATTCACGGTTCCCGTGATTACTATACATTTTGAACTTGTAGGTTTTCATCGGAGTGTCTCTCTGTCTTTCATACAAAATCAATACAAAAACGGCTAAAGCGAAACTTATATCCCAAAGATAAATCTTGGGGCTTTACGGGCTAAAGCCCCAATCTGTAAGGCGTCCGGATAGTGTAGCCGATTGTCCAACTTGGATCAACATCAAAAAACCGACCTTTGATCACAAATCGGCATATTTTCCACTTGACGTGCCCGCCGATTTCTGCGAATATAAAGTAATATTCAAAATCTTTGTTGATAAAATATAACGAGACTTTTCTGAGATGATTGGAGATACGCCCGCTTAGGGTGAGACTTCGTCTATTTTATCATCACTACTTAGGAGGAGCAGCTATGAAAACTGAATTTCACGGTATATTTCCTGCGATTATTACGCCAATGACGCCTGAAGGAAAGTTAAACGAGGTGGCTTTTCGCAAAGTCATCGAATTCAACATCCAAGCGGGTGTCCACGGCTTCTGGGTAGCTGGAGGTACTGGAGAAAGTGTTCTGCTGGACGACGAAGAGAACAACCGGATCGCGGAGGTTATTGCAGACCAATCCAACGGCAGAATAAAAAACATCATGCACGTCGGTGCGCCAACAACCGCGCGGGCTGCCAAGATGGCAGAACATGCCGCCAAGGCTGGTGTTGAGTCAATCTGCTGTGTACCACCCTTCTTCTATGGACGTGACGACGCGGAGATTGTAGAGCACTACCGAATCGTCGGGGCTGCGGCTGACCTACCCCTGTTTATCTACAATTTACCGGGTGCCACCGGTGTTGAAATTACCCCTGCCTTGATGCGGAAAATTCAGGACGGTGTGCCCCAGTTGGCTGGACTAAAGCATTCTGCGGTAACATTCGGCAACGTTCGCGCTTTTGCCAAGATGGGACTCTTCTGCCTAATTGGAAACAGCCGATTAATGCTGCCTGCCCTGACAATCGGTGCTACAGGCTGCGTGGACGGTCCCCCAAACATGGCTCCCGAACTTTGGGTGGAGATTTGGAACGCCTACCAAGCTGGAGATTTGAAGCGAGCGGAAGCTGCTCAAGACAGGGCTTGTGAGGCAGCGGACAGAGTCCTTGGGTGTGGCGGTGGATTCCATGGTCTCCTCAAGGCAACCCTCAGTGAACGGCTCGGGATTGATTGCGGTCATCCCAGACCCCCCGGGTCTCCTTTGACCGTCGACCAACTGACAGCGTTGAGGAAATGTGTCGCTGAACTTGGGTTGACCAGCGTCACCGTTTCTTAATAAAATTGTCCCTTGGGCACAGAATAGTGGGGCCCGTGGCTAGCCGGTTCTTTTTTCAGCGATCGCCGATAAACAGCTCTTGAGAGCATCAAGGACTGGTTGCAGGGAATAGCAGCACTACTCTACTTTGCCCTTCCAGACCTATTTGACAGGAGAAAAGCAATGAAGGTCAATCCACAACAGCTGCGAGATGACGGTTATATCATCCTGCGGGAGGTTATCCCTCCGGAACAGTTGGACAATGTACGCGCCAGCTTTGAAGTGCTTGTTGAACGTCAAAAGGAGATATGGGCACAGCAAAGCAATCCGAGTGTGTGGGAAACCGGCGCGCAACCACGGCTGGTGCATTTCGAGAACCTCATTGACGAGGAAACCGCCAACACTGTTGAGACTTGGATGCACGAAAACATCTTGGGTGTAGGTCGTCAACTGTTGAGCGTCCCCGAGCACACGGGAATTGCCGGAATGATGTTGATGTGCAGCCCACAGCGTGACCACGGTCCAGCTCACTGGCACCGCGATGTTCATCCCATCGACATGGCACCTATGGCGAGTCTGCAAGCGGACTTCTTGGAGAACGGGCCCAAGTATCTCCAGTGGAACATTTCGCTCTACGACGATGATGTGCTTTGGGTGGTGCCCGGTAGCCACCGTCGTCTCAACACCGAAGCGGAAAACCGCCAACTGCTCAAAAATCCTCGCGTCCCTTTGCCGGGCGGCATCCCTGTTGAACTGAAAGGCGGCGATGGGGTCGTGTACTCTAACTACATCTTGCATTGGGGCAGCAACTACAGCACCAAGCTGCGCCGAGCAATCCACGGGGGCCACACGATTTTCCCGTACTACCCAGACTTAAGCTTCACGCAGTTCCTTTCCCCGGCAGCGCGACAGATCTTCGAGGACTGGACGCGGGAAAGTAACCGGATGCAGGATCTAACAGAAGCAGCGTTGCGCGCGACTCTGAAAAAAGATGCCGAAGCATACTGTGAGGCGGTTGAAGCACTCCAGCCCGGCGCAGGCGAGAAGGGGAAGATGGTGCTAGCGATATACCTTTCCAAAGCAGCCTATCACATCCACATCTTGAAAAGTCCCGACCTCGACAAGCTACCCCCGGAGGTTCGCAGACGTGCTTCCAGTCCACATTCGATAAGCATCAACTGGGGGCCACAATTCGCCGATCGTTTTTCAAAGGAGGAGGCAGATCCCCTCTGGCAGCGGTTTGAGGTGCTCGATACCAAACTCCAAGCGGAGGAGGAGCTTTTCGTGCCCGGTTTCCAGTCCGGTCCGATGCGATACTTCTTTGAAGAAGAACCAAGCAACTTTGAGGTCGCAGACTTCATCGCTAGCTGGTAACTAGGGCGTATTAACATTTGGGTGTCGAGATATGAATCTCGACCTACATCCCGATCTATAGGGACTGCCGGCACTGGACCGGGCGGGAGGGTCGGGCAAGATGCCCGACCTACGGGGGTGGTGTTGGACTTCACGCCATCTATCTATAAGCCAAGTGTCAACAGAACCTAACCATGCACTTTACGGGAACAAAACCCGTCCTCCGCTAGCGATGACGGTCGTGCCGGTCATGTAGCTGGCATCTTCGCTGAGTAGGAACGCGATGACATTCGCCATCTCTTCGGGTGTCCCCAAACGTTGCAACGGCGTGATTGAACGCAGATGTTCCAGCATTTCCGGCGAGATCTCGTGAATCATATCCGTGTCAATGGCGCCGGGGGCAAGTGCGTTAATCCGGATGTTATGTGAGGCTAACGGGTCGCAGGCAGACTTCGTGAAGGAAATTACGCCCGCCTTTGCTGCTGCATAGGCGAACTGATTGGGACGCGGCGCCAACGCTGCTATTGATGAAACATTGACAATTCGTCCAAACTTTCGCTCCACCATCCCGTCCTTGACCGCCCAGATAACGTTGAAGGGACCCGTCAGATTAATCGCAATAATCCGATCCCAGTGTTCGGGCGTAAGTTGATCAAAATCCATGTTCCCGACATCGCCGGCATTATTCACCAGCAGCTCAATGGGACCGAGTGCCGCCGTAGCCTGCGCCACCATTTCGTTGACCGCGGCACGGTCTGCGATGTCAGCCTGAAGGGCAATTGCACGTCGCCCAAGCGCACGGACCTCCTCGCAAACCGCTTCCGCCGGCTTCGCCGATCTTACATAATGCACCGCGACATCGGCACCCTCGCCTGCTAGCTTTACCGCCGTTGCCCTGCCGATGCCACGACTGGCACCCGTCACCAGCGCAACTCTTCCCTCAAATCTCATACGGTAACCTCCTTCTGAAAATTCCCAAATGTAGTAACCACATCTCGTTCCTTACCAGGGTCACAACAACTAAAGATAAAGTGTTCATCCCGCAAATTAGAGCTACAACTCCAAAATCGTACAAAGAGCCCTCTCTATTTCTGCAAGATAGCGGGTGTCCAAGTGCCCGAGTATTCTGACGATTCGACGTTTATCTACCACTCGAATCTGCTCACAAAGGAGTACAGAATCTTGACTCAAGCCGCCTGCCCCTGCGGGCACGAAGGCATGAGAGGGCAAGAGTACCTGTCGAATTTTTGCCGTAAAGGGCGCGATAATCGTATGGGGGCTCACTGCATTCGCGCGATCTGTTTACAGTATGACCACAGGCCTTACGCCGGCTTGTTCTGTACCAATGACCGGATTCAAGTCACACAAGACCACATCTCCACGACTGATTGTTACCATTGGACTTCCCCACGTGCCAAACGATTCTCGTAGTCTTCTAGGTTAGACAAGTAGTCAGCAAAGTCCAATTCGGCAGTTTCTAAAACTTCAGCAAAGTGTATCCATAACTGCCAGCGCGTGCTATCATGCTTCGTCAACAGGAAGTCTACAAAATCACTAACTTCATGGACGAGGGATTCCGGGAGTTGTTGAATCTTAGCGATAGTAGCTTCGTGAACTGTCATCAAATCTTCGGGAGGGAAACCCCTTGCTTTAGCATGGGGAGGAAATCCCGCCTCCTTTTTTTCGTTTTTGTAATCTACCTTACATAGGGTCATTTAGTTTTCGGTTTTCTGTCGATTCTGTGGGATAAGTCACGATCGGAAAGTCACTCCTACAGTGAAGTGTCGGGATTCGGAGATCCCTCCTACAGGAGAATTAAATGACCCTATACCTTACACTTTTTTGGTAGATGTATGGTAGAATATAGTTTGTAACTCGAGGACTTCAGTTGAACGCTCGTTTAACGCTGACCTCTCACTTCTGAGGTTCACTAGTGAACCGCGTGAAAGGCAGTTTGTCTGAGGTTTCACCCGGGTGTTGAAGCGATGCTATCACCGATACGTCGTGAATATACCTAAACGGTTGCTTCGACCGTGCGGTGGTGGGTGTGTAAAGTTACGAGCTAGAGCCGCATAACCGTACTATCTTTTATCCCGACAAGATCGGGAGAGATAGTGTCGTGGGTAGAGTTTCACTAGTGAAACTCTACCCAAGCGTAAGTCCCGTTGGACAGGCTACAAGCCCCGTTCTTCAGGGCGGGGTAGTTGACTATCTATCTCCTTTGTGTATACGATCTTGAACAAGCGGGACTATTTAATCCCTTTAATCGCAGCTTTGACCCATTGCAGATTACGCTTGGGCATGATCCCGTAGTTGTAGAAAGATACAGCACGGACGCCGAGCGCTGCTACCGCTTCGACATTCGCAGCGAGTGTCTCGGCGTTTGGGCTTGCTGGCGGATAAGCACAGAGACCAACCCAGACTCGATCCGTCTCTCCGTTCATCAGTGCCGCAGCGTTTCTTACAGATGTTTCAACGGATTCCCTTGATGGTGCGTAGCACAGAATCTCGAACCAATCCGCAATTTCCCGGACCCCTTCCGTGTTGAGACCTGAGTACCGTCGATCTCCCATCGCCATTGATGAGATTGAGGCTTGGGAAACGGATTTAATGTCTGCAACGAGCGAACTGACAACCGATTCGCGCATTTCGAGATACGCACGGGTTTCGGGGACTTTATCGCAAAACTCGTCAAACCCGATCCGAATCGGATTCCCGGACTCAAAACTGGCTGCCAACTCCAATCTCACGCCATCTGCAACAGCAGCAACATCAATTCCTTCTGCTATCCCACGCTTGCGACAACTTTCGCAGAAACATAACCCAAGCAGGAGTCGGTCCGTTTCTCCGAGCGGGATGCCAATCTTCTCATGTCCGTGGTAGTGACGTCCCCCTTGATAATCACACGATTCCAACTCGACGGTAGCGAAATTATAGTTTGTCGTCAAGTCCGTCACAAGTGCCCGCATATACTCACGTACATCTTCATTTGCGGGACAGAGCGCGTGCCAGCACGGGTTGCCAAATACATCTCGCTGCGCCACCTCTGGCTGATTTCGCCCAATCGTTGAGTTATGGAGGCACACCGTCCATGATGAGAGTTTCATGCCGTGCTGTTCGCAGCTGTCGGAAATGCCCCGTAGAGGATTCGTTTCTTCCGCGAGCGGCGACACAGGCGGTTCTATTCGGGTATTCCTATACAGCGATCGATCCGGCTGAAAATAGATCGCCGCCTGCGAGCTGTAAAAGTTGTTATCCAAACGATGAACGCGCAAGTGATCAACACTATGGTAACATGTCGCAACACTGAGTGTGTTCAAGCCAATCTCGTTCTTGAGGGTCGGAATTATCGAATCAGCGCCCTCATCAACTACATCCCAAACGTATGCCCAGATACTCAAAATATCCATATTCATTTTGCCTGTTTATCCTCCATAAGCATATCCTGCTCATTACGATGGAAATATTTCCAACTGCCCTTTCGCGGTCGGTACAAAGACCACACACGGTATAAGCATCTCTTGCATGGAGACACCACCATGCACATAACGTTTTGCAGAAAGAACCTGTGTACGTTCCGTCGCAAACCCATAATGCGACGTATCCCCGGCAGGTTGCAAGCCGATTTGGTCCGCACTGAAAAAGACAAAATGCCCCAAATCTGTGTGCGTAGACGGGTTTGATAAACCGATGTAGCGTTGATGGCGCAATGCACCGGAGGGCATTTGAAGAACCTCCTCCGAAAAGTTCTGAGAGTCTGTGGACTCAATGAAACCGCGATCCGAAATCAGAAAGATGAGAGAGTCACTCGGAACCCGCTCAAGATACGGCTGGACCAAGAGTTCAAAGTTGACTTTGATCTCCTCATAAACCGTGGACAGGTTTTGTGTCGCCTGTTGAAGTTTCTGGTCAATGAACGTAAAATTGAAAACCTTGACAGGAACATCTTCCGCCTCAATGAGAGCAAGCATCTCCGCCTGATTGTTTCCACCATCACTTATCCATCGGACGCCATGGACTCCGCGTTTCTGAAAAGCGGGTATCAGCGCATCTTCCCAATCGTTGTCCGCATCCCCGTTCGGAAATTCACCTGTAAAAATGGCGTATTTATTATACACCGTCGTCGAAGGTAGAATCGAAACCAACGGAAAAACACCGTCGAGGGCAAGCCGCCCTTGAAACGTACTCAACACTTTCGGTTTGATCGCTTCCCAAGTATCCCACCGCATCCCATCAAACATGAAAACGTAAGCCGATTGGGACTTTTCTCGGAGGTATTGCTGATAGCGGGGTAAAAAAAGCATCTCCAAGAAATCGACTGTCAGTAGTGGCTTATCTCTATTCGAGGCTATCCACGCAGGGAAGGAACTCCCAATCCATCGGGCAAATTCTATGCTATATTCATCTATCAATCTCTTGACGCACCCCAAGACCTCATCAATCACAGTAACAGGCAAAAAATCACATTGGAAGTTAAGCTGCTCCAATTCAGCCGCCATCAACTCTAGCTTTGAGAGGTACACTTGATATCCCCAGCCCGTCACATCCCCGATTTTATCGGGATTCAAGACCACCTGACTTTGTGCCTGACTCCGATCCCCTTCAGCCAGCCAACTCTTGCGTTCTACCTTTGCAATTAACTGATTCAACGCAACCAGATCGGTAAATGTCCGGAACGCATCTTTAATCTGTAAGTAGTTTGCGGTATTCGCCTGAAACAGATGTCGTCGCTGAATGTTTTCAATAATTTTGTGAATCTCATTTGCATCCAACGATTCAGGAAAATGACAGAGCTGCGTGGCAAGCAAACGCAGTGCCTCACGCACCGGAACGCAAAAGAGGATCTCTTTTTTCACATATTCTATCGTCTTGCTCAGATTAGAAGCATCAAGCCCCACCCATCGCTGAAAGAGTTCCAGCCGCTGTTGATCTTGGGTCAGCCAGATTTCTGTCTGCCTAATCTGGTCCATGACTCGTTCAGGATCGCTCCGGATGAGTTGAGGGCAAGCTCTCCATATCTCCTCCGGTGGGGTATTCCCGTACTTTTTCCAAATCGTATCCCCAAAGAGTTCTGGAAGGAAAAGGTCGTAATCCTCATTATGCTGTGCCAATGAATACGAAGTCCAGAGAAAATGGACAAAATCTGCATCCCCGTCCAACTTGTCCATCAGAGGCAGCGCCGCCCGAACCTTGAGACTTAACGACTGAAACAATCGAGGGTATTTCTCGCCCCACGCAATTAAATCTGTATCTCTCTCCATCCGTTGCCATATCTCTATCGCTTCCCGGACCGATAGGTTAGCTCGCAAATCGATATCCAATTGCGTAGAAAGCAGGAGATTCGTCGCTTCAGCGGGTGTCATGGAACGGGGATAGTTTAGGCGGTATGCCTGAAGCCGTTCAAAAAGCGTCCAGAAATCCTCACCGCATAATTGGTTGACTGAATGGGTCCAACCGTATCCCGGCTGGGCAAATTCCAGAATAGATTGCGGCGTCATCTCGACGGATTGACTCCGCACAATGTAGTCAAGAATCTGGAGATTTGTCTCATACGATTGACGAGAAACAATACACGCAGCAAATGCTTCCGTGTTATCTTTGTAGCACTCCAACCTTTGCCGTATCTGTAGATCGCCCTCGAAAAAGATGACTTCGTATTTTCGATCAAAGAGTTTGAAAAAATGGAGGTTTGGGAAGATACACGACGTATCATGGACAAAGAGCCAAGACTCCGTGGCAGGGACGGAATCTGTCAAATAATTCTCAATCCAAGAACTGTCAATCCAATCTTCTGATCTGTTAGTGGACATGATCTCGATACGCCTCGGTGGGAGTTGTGTAAAAGCCAAGATACACTTCGCATATTTTACTTGGTTGTAGAAGGACTGTCAAGACGATTCAAAAGGAAGAGCGAGTTTAATCAAATCCAAGAGAGACAACAAAAATAGGACTTGACATCTAACTAGGTTCTGTTGACATTTCATCGTAACCAGATAATCGTGGCAACGAAACTCAGAAACCCCATATACCGAACCGCTAGCTTATCAAACCGAGAGGAGATACGTCGATACTGCTTCATTTTGTTGATAAAACATTCGACTAAATGCCTCTCTTTATACAGATGCACATCATAAGTGCGTGAATCCCGACGGTTGGCACGTGGGGGTATCACCGGCACCGCCCCCCTTTGGGTTATCGACTCAATCAATGCCATCGAGTCATATGATGTGTCAGCTATCACATACTCACTGTTATAGCCGTCAATTAACGCCTCAGCACAAGTGATGTCATGCCGTTGACCCGCTGTCAGCATAAAATGTAAGGGATTGCCTAAGCCATCAACAGCGATATGAATCTTAGTTGAGAATCCACCCCGGCTGCGTCCAAGTGCTTGTGAGGCTTGACCCCCACTTGTTTTCAATGCACCCCCAGCACATGGGTGTGCGCGAATGATAGTGCTGTCAATGATAAGCCACTCCATATCGGGGTCTTTGGCAAAGTGTTGGTGCATGCGTTGAAAGATATCTTTATCGCACCACCTTGCGAATCGTTTATAGACACTGTTCCAATTGCCGTACTGGTTAGGTAACAGTCGCCATTGACTGCCACTACGAGTTATCCAAAGCACCGCATGGATAAAACGTTTTAAGTGTGTGTGTTGTCCGGTATAGATATCAGGACAGGTTTTAAGGAATGATACTATTTTTGACCATTGACTATCGGATAGGGTAAATGTTGACATATTACCATTATGACACAAATGTCAACACGCCCAACTAGAAACAAGCCCAATGCTTTAGCTTTGGTTCCAACTCCCGTTATCTCGTGCATTTGGCAAAAAAAGGATTGATTTTTGCCATACACTATGTTATGATAATTGTTAATCGCCTTAGTGGGAGAATACGACCCTCCGAGCCTTTGGAGGTCTTCCACACTCCAGTCGTATGGAGAACAACGGGGCGTTTCGGGCGATAACCAAGCCCATAAAAAACAATACTCGCCGGGGGACACTCGGAGAGTCTAAACGCCTGTGGAGAGACGGTAAGCCCACAGCATTTGTGGCACGTCTCGTCGAAGCAGGAAGTCAGCATTCCGATCTTATCGGAAGTAAGTCTGGGAATCCCAATGCTTTTAGCTTTGGGAGCATGTCAACAAATAAATTCTTTGTAGTAGAATGCTAATAACACGGATCTGAGACAGGCGCACCGATTCGGCTAAAAGACGATGCGGTCTGTATCTCGCTGATCCGTTCGGTTTTAGAATTGCAAAGACATTTACAAATCAAACCCTCCACAATCGAAAGGGAGAACGATGGCGCCAGAACAACAAGGAAGAAGAGATTTGATCGAATATCCGCTAGAAGACAATGTTCGATTGGAAGTCTACTGGCGGGATGACCGTGCAGGGTATGGCCCCGCAGCATCTGTCTTCGCCTATGACCAAGAGATCTTGCGGCTTGACTGCTTTGGCGAGGCAAAAAAACAAGGCGGAACGGGACACTGCCACATCAATCTGAAACAGAATAGAGCACGGCAGTGGATGTACCCCGCCGGACCTGTCAGCACCCATGTCGAGCAAGCGATGCACGATCTCAAGTACAATCTCGGTTTCTGTCTTGCGACAAACACCGATGAAAGGATCCAGCAGACAACAATCGATCCCGAAAAGCTAGAACAGGTTGCCGAACAGGCTGAAGCAAAGATGCTAGCATTTATGCATCAGCTTGATCTCGGATAAACCACAAAATTCACGACGGAAGGGACTGTCACCCTCGTGTGCGGTCCCTTCTTGTTACCCTCAGCTGCTAGCACACCAACGCAACTTCGCGTTAACTTCCCTCCATTATAATGAAATATCTTCATTCAGAAACGGCATCATCCCAACTTTTGTGTAACCCCTCCTTGCAAAGGTTTCAAACCCTCGAATAAACTGATGAAATTCATTTATAACGCTCCTCCGATTACGCTGCAACGACTACTCATTTCTCTGTTTTGCATCACCGTACTTTGTTCACCTCGCCTTTGGGCTGCCCCCTATTGCCGGGATAGTGGCTTGGTAGACATACCAACGGGAAAGGTTATCGAACACGGGATATTTAACCTTGGAACCTATTTTGGCTTCCGCAACGAAGGCGAACTGCCACGCGACGAAGTTGCACTCCAACTCGATTTTGGGCTTTTCGATCGCATTGAGATCGGTTTGACAAGTGTTCGGCATAATCAACAGAGTTTTTTATTGGGAAATCTCAAAGTACTTCTGCTCCGCGAGGCTGGAATTGCCCCCAACGTCGCAGTTGGGTTGGAAAATATTGGCGACAGTATTGAGAGCGGATTGAACGATATTGAGCGTTACGAGCGCGAATCGGCGTTTCTTGCGGTTAGCAAGCAGTTCGCTTTACCACGTATTCATCATATCACTGGACATATCGGTATCGGGAATCGCCGCTTTGTCGAAGATATTGGTATGAGCCAAGTATTACATGGGGTGTTCTTCGGTATCAGTAAAGATTTCTATCCTGCCTTCGCCAGAGGCAGTCTGACTCTCAGCGTTGAGGTTGATGGCAGGGGTGTTAATACGGGCATCCGCTACATCGCAGATAGCGGTTTCCAGGTCTACGTCGCTGCAGAGGCATTGAACGCACCGGCGACCGACGGAAAGGAAATTCGATATTTGGCTGGCGTTTCTTGGACGAACCGTGCATTGATGAAACGGGTCAAGGAAGTTAGAGAATTAGCAAAACAAGCCGCACGGCTCGCAAGTCAATCGAAGAAGACAACCAAAGAAAACAATAAATAACGCCAATGAGTATGGAGAGGAAGGGTGACATACTCCCAAACCTAAAGGATTGGGCTTCTCCTCCGTCCTTTAGGAATCGAACTGCTCTATCAACGAAGTTAGCCCGACGAATCGGGATTCACCACATTTAGCCTACAAAATCAATACAAAAACGGTTAAAGCGAAACTTATATCCCACAGATAAATCTTGGGGCTTTACGGGCTAAAGACCAAATCTGTAAGGGCGCATCAAAAGGATTAAGGGGGAAGGAGGGAAGGAGAGGGATAAGGGGATTTGCTCCTATAGTGTGATATCGGCTTTATCTGCAATGCAAGTGAAAAAGGGGTTGGGGATACGGTGGTGCCAATGGTAAGTTTTATTGAGGGATGTTCGGAAGTTTCATAGTTTTCATAGTTTTTTGAGAAAATGCCAGAATTTGATGGAGGGGGGAAAAGGTTGAGAACATACGCCGGGACTGGTTTCTGGGCGATCGGGGTAGGAAGGGGTCTCAGAACTTACTATGAAATTTCATACCTTTCCGAGAAACGCTGGTGGTGAGCCGGAGTGAGATGGTGTATTCCAGAGCAGAGACGAAATGTCTGATTCTGCGCTTGACCAAAAGGACAGGGCAGAGGTTACGGCATACGGCGTATGCCTACTACTATGAAAGACAAGAATCTCAATTATGAGATTGAAACGTATCCTGTCCCCCCCTCAATCCCCCCGCAGGCGGGGGGATGCCCATCTGCTATGAAGGACAAGGATCTCAAGTCTGTGATTGAAACAAAGACGAAACTGACAGGTTAGGAAACCTGTCACTACGACTATCAATAACAAGAATCTCAAGAAACAATAAAAAAGGGCAAGCACAAGGCTTGCCCCTACAGTTTGACTATGATAAATATCTATATTTTGAGATTGTAACGTTTAGAACCTGTTTTAAAAGTCATTTGATGCGGTTCCGCATCAAGTAAATGGAAGCAATATACACCATAGCCTCAGCGGTCTCAGCCGAGCGTTCATAGTCCAAAGTCAATCGGCGAAACCAACCGAACCAAGAAAAGGTGCGCTCCACAATCCAACGTAATGGGACGACCACAAATCCCGATTGCCCAAGAGATGGAGCAATGTCCAATTGACACTGATGCGTTAAATATAGCCAGTCGCCTAATTCTCCGCGATAGCCAGCATCAGCACAGACTAACTGAATCGTTATCTGCCAACTAAAGACCTCGTTTAGTAACTCTATTGCGACTCGATTATCACTGACATTGGCATCAGTGACTTTGACTCCCAATGGAATGCCAATTGTATCGGTGACTATATGGCGTTTACGACCTTTGACTTTCTTGTGCGCATTAAACCCTCTACTATCTGCCAGTTCGGTCGTCTTGACCGATTGGCTGTCAATGATAGCTACGGTCGGTGACGGGGATTTGCCAATATCACTACGGGTTTGCTCGTGAAGTGCTTGATGAATCATAACCCATGTCCCTAAAGTTTTCCACTTTCTGAAGTGGGAATAGACCGTTTGCCACGGTGGCATGTGACGCGGCAACATTCGCCACTGACACCCTGATTTGACTATATAGAAAATAGCGTTGATAATTGAGCGCATCTCCCACTTGAGAGGTCTACCTATGGGTGAAGGTTCTGGCAAATAGGGTAACAGTTTGTCCCACTGGGCATCGGTCAAATCTGTAGGATACTTTGGTGTAGTCATGTTTAGGACTTTCATTAGGTCAGTAGTTTACTGCTCTAATGGTTTAACATAAACATTAACTTTTGAATAGCCTTTTTCTTTTTAAAACAGGTTCTTAGGAAGATAGAATGGAATGCCAGAAATTCTACGATGAGTAACAAGGCGCATAAGCCTCTACCATTGCGGTATTCCGCCAAGGAGAAGCTGCTGCTCCGGTGTACCACTTTCGAGCAGCTTTGTGACACGGGGACCATCAAATGGCTCGCGGGACTTCATCCACGCATTCTGGTAGCACATCAGACACACCCGTCGCCGCTGATCAGAGTTGTTGGCGACGCCACGATGATAAATCCATCCGTCAAACATGACCGCCTGACCCGGTGTAGCAAGGACAAATTTTTCGTCGGGGAAATGTGGATGCCCTTCAGGCGGACGGAAAGGAACTCGTTGGCTGCCGGGAACAATTGCAATAGGTCCATTCTCCATCGTCAATTCGTCGAGGAAATAGCCGCAGTTAATCTGACCGGGGATACTGCCGTAAGGTGTGTTTTCCGGTGCCATGGGCCAAGGTCCATCACGGTGCCAGTTCTGATTCGGCTCACCCGGCTGCGTCACGCGAGCGGTCGCGCTATGGAGTTGAACGCAGTTGCCAAGAATGGCTTTCATGCGTGTGAGCACCGGCGGGTTATCCAATAGAAAAGTAAAGCGATCGTCCTCCTCCAACAGTTGGTGGGTGAATTGCTCACCTTTCCTGTCAAAAGTCTCATCCAACGCTTCGCGCAGAGCCTCCACCTGTTCTTGGCTGATGGCTTCCTCTACAGCGAGATAACCCCACTTCAGGAAAAAAGCGACCTCCTGCGCCAACTCAGGACTAAGCTCAGGATTCAAATGTTGTGGGATAATTGAACGATCTACCATAGCTCATCTCCCTTTCAGCGGTGGGATATTTTAATCTGCAGCCATTTCGATGGATTGCTCAACACCTGACAACATCTCCCGAACCATTCCTAACATCGTATCCACATTCTCTGCCATATATCGCGTCAGGAGTTGATTGGCGGTATTTTCGCAGCTTCGTTCAATGAGGAATTTACCCTCTTTGGCTATCTCATAAGCGGTCGTGAAAAGTTGGGTTTGGAGCTCTCTCCATTTTGCCTGAACGACAGGAATCAGTTCCGGTTCCTCCAAACGCAGTTTGAGACTCAATTGACGGAAGAGCCACCACGGGCTGTCGTCTGAAAGGGTTTCATCGCCAATTGCCAGGACCTCCGGCAATTTCCCTTCAATAAACATCGGTAGGAAAACAGCTAAACAGGGTGAATAGAAGCTACACCAGTAGATAGGTAACCGCGAACCATCGTCGCAGAGGTGTGCAACTAGACTCGCAGCGGTGTTGCCTCCCACTCCCTTATCATCGTGATGAGCGCAGATGGAGGTGCCGCTCGAAATTTCCGTTTGAAAAGGTTCGTCGGGCTGACTCCCATCGGAGTGATCGCTCAACAGCGCCATCATGGTTTGTGCCTCAATGTTACCGCTGAGTCTGCTAAGTACCGCGCAGGAACGCTTCCGACGCATGGCACCACTCCCCGTCGAGCGGTCTGCTGCACGGCTGTAAGCCTCCGAAAAATTGAACCGCGCCGACGCATCCGTGTACCAACCTTGTGCAATTGCTTCGTCCTCACTATTGGGTGATAGGCGATCCCAGTCCTCCTCAATAGAATAGACGTTGCTGATTCCTACCGCACCCTGAACCTGTTTAACCGCCCATTCGTGACCCGCAGTCTGGAGGATATACGCTTGTGTCGGATCAGCGATGATGTAGCCGTTGTCGTAGGTGCGAACCCCCTGATCGTTGCTGAATTTCCCCTGACCATATTTCGTAATTAACTCCGTCATGACGGTAACTGCTTCGGCGGCGGTTTCCGCGCGTTCCAAACCGAGCCGTACCAGCTCCATGCCAATCAGCTTCGGGGAATCAAACTCATATTTGGAAGCTAATCCCTCGTTCCCGATTACGACCTGATGTTCGTTAAATCCATGTTCGTATCCCCAGCACCAATACGGGCGCGAACCGATATGACGATAGGTTGTGGTCACTTCGGGGAGTTCGACAAATTGGCATTTTGTACTCGTACCAGCGGGGTGGGTTTTTCTTGGGTGTTGAACAAGTGGCTGACATTCGATCGCCGAGCGATCACTATTTTTGGCAAAGATTGTTTGATTCTCTTTGGTTGCGCTTGGTAGCGCGACCATGGTGTCACAATTTTTAGGCATTGCAGTCCCCCTCACTTTGTTCAAGTTAGTAATAAAAGGTATACGTCGGCCGATTAATCATAATGCTTAAGATATTCCAAAAACTTCCAACCACAAAATCTCCCAATATCAATCCCAAGAAAAACGGAGTCGCTCTCCGATAAAGGCGGATACCTCCATATTTCAGCACCACCCATTTGGCAACAGCGGCAACGACAAACGCCGCCCATAAGGTGTACATGTGGAAGGAAACACCGTAACCGAGAGGGTGGATGGGCCACCAGAAAAGGTGACCGCGCACCATCGCGAGCAGAATTGTAAACAGGAATCCAATGGTTATGGCGATGATGTGCGCGGTGTCTGCATCTCGCGGTGCCGTGAGCCAACCGTGTAGAAAGCCATACGAGCGTCCCCCAAAGCTGTTGATCTGCCCTCCCACCTTGCCGGTATCCACGCCGAGATCGAAAAAGACGTTGACCAACATCAAAATACACAGCGGCATCGCAATAATGATAAGCGTTAGCATCAGACGGGACAACCCCTTGACATCAAGGTTTCCTCGTTCTGCAAGTTTGAACGCCTCAAGTTGGTGTGGCATTGGATGGCTGCGATTGTCTCGATTGAACCAGAAGAATAGGGAAAACCAAGTGAGATTTTGCCCGCCAATCCTTCGTGTACCAAACAGACTGACTAGGCTATGGTGAGGTCCAATAAACGTCGTATTATGGATGGAAAGACCAATCTGTGCACGGATGCGTGTGACGGCAATGGCGATGGTCAGAAAATGTGCTACGAAAAAGAGGACGGCAATCCAAAGTGCCATTCCGCCCCGCATCGCAAACCAGATGAGGAATACTCCACCGAATAACAGACCTAAAAACGCTGTCCGATATCGCATCGGTTCGCTCTCATCTTCACGTGGTCTCCGTCCAACAGCCTGCAGAAACGCTCGCCCTATCTGCCGTCGTGTTCCCCACAGCACAATGACTGAAACCCCTGTATACGCCCCAATGTTCTGCTCATAAGGGAAAGGAAAACCGGGCAGACTGTCCAGTCCAGATATAATCCCAACGAATGTTTGCATCTTGTATAAGAAGAAAAAGAGGATGCATGACATGAGCAGGTCAAGTGGCATCAAGAAGCTAAGTCCAACCGCAAACGGATAGACAAGAATCGCACTACCACCCGTCAAAAAGGCGGTCCACGGTTTTTCCGTGAAGAACAGATTTAAGGAGAAATGCTTCACCGGAATTTCAGGGAGAGCGGGAAAAAAGAGGTGCATCCCATTGAGGATACTGATAAACGCCGCGATTGAAAAACCCCACCACATTGGACCGCTGCGAAAGAAGGCTCTACTGTTATAAGAAATCTGGTAGGGGAGCTCGACAATCGGGTAGACGAGCCGTTCCTGCTCCGCCCATTGCTTACGGATGATTGTATTGATGCACTGCATCACAAAAAGCAGAGCAAAACTGAAGGCACACCACCAGAGGGTAGGCTCTATCCAGCGGCGAAGATAGCGCCACTGTAAAAAGTCCTCATCACCACGATAAAAGGCGGTTAGAATATCCGGATCGTTAATGGTCAACCACTCCGGCAGATATTTCCAGAATAGGTCGCGCCACTCATTCTCCACCGTGGCAAAATAGAATGCGTGAACGATAATCGAGACCAGCGGCAGGAACATGTCGTAGGACATGAACAGGAGCGTCATCGACATCAGGACGTAGAGGGAGATTAATTCCCCACCCGTAAAGGCGTACTTGGCTGCGAACTTTTTCAGGGGAACATTGATTATAACTAAAATTAGGAGGGTAAAAACGACGCTGTAAAACGGAGCCATCAGCGTCGGGAAGGTGTATCGAAGTGCTTCACACTCGATGTGCCAAACATAGATGAACGGCAGGAAAAGCAGCGAAAGTATTATCGTTCGCCAAGTAATTTTTTCGGATGGTTGTTTGGAAGGCAAAGCAGGCATCGTCATAAAGGTTTTGTCGAATGGAATTGTGTTGCTCACTACAGGTGGCAATCAAAGTTGCATTATTAGGAAAGTAAGTATACCCGATTTCTAGTCTATTGACAACTCAAAAACCGATTTTTCCTGAGGGAACAAATTATCCAATATCAGTCAATAAAATTCGCATAGACAAATGGGTAAAATCCAAGCACAAGCCTTTTTGCTGGACACGCTTCAGACGCTGTGGTAAACTATGGTGAAGTCTATAAATAAGTAAACATTTGCTAATAATTTGGGACTTTCCGAAGTTTCCAAAGTCCCCCTGATAAGGGGGATTTAGGGGGTTAGCTGTATATTGGGAGTGTCTAATTAATTCTAAAATCTACTATAATTTAGGTTGCTATCAGACATTGTTTCCATACGGAAGTGATTGATCCGATGAACATGCTCCCATTTACCATCAAAACAACAGATCAGGCGACGATGCACCTCTGTCGCATTACATCACCGGAACAGCATGAGGAACTCGATGTTGAGGTTGGGGGGTTGCTCCGTTCATGGAAAATTCATCGCCTGCACGCGCTCAGAGATAGCACACGCCGTAACCTCACGCAGCAAATTCTCAATGAAGTTCCCAACGATGCCTACAAGATGTTTATAAGGTTCCTGAGAGACGCCGCTGAACCCGAAGTCTTTTTGCCAACAGTTCGCCTAAACCGCTATCTACATCGTCAATATTGTCTCCTTTTATCTTCCACACGGGTACGCGAACTGTTTGAGGTTTATAACAGGGGTAGTCGATACAGTCGACGCCTTATCAACTTCAGTGGATATGATCTCATTGTGGGTGCAGGGATTCAACTGTTAGACACGGAAGCTTACCTAATCGCGCCAAACAAGTATACAATCTTTCTTCGTCAGGTCAATGCAGCCAATGAGATTAACGTCTATCATAGCGATTTCATTGATCTCGCCGGCAGTACGCCTCCGCCGTTAGCACTCCGCCCCCAAGAGGTCATTGATACTGTTCGGAATAACGTCGGCGCAGAGACCGAAGGCAAAGCCCCTCATCAGCAGCGCGATCGGGAAGAATCACCCGCCACGATAACAGAATGTCCAGAATGTGGCGAGGAGGTTCAGCGAATCGGTGGGGAGAGCTACTTCTGCCTTGAGTGCAATTGGGACAATTTGCCGGCACTGGGTTGACATACTCCCAAACCTAAAGGATTTGGATTGTCATCCGTCCTTTAGGAATCGAATTGCTCTATCAACGAAGTTAGCCCGACGAATCGGGACTTACAACTTCTCCTGAAAGGGTGGATGCCCCCACCCTATGGATATTGAGTGCCGCATTGCGGTCTCTATCCAACTCTGTGTGGCAGCTTGGACACTGCCATGTTCTATCACGAAGGTTTAGGTCTTGATTGATTGCGCTACAGACATGGCACGTTTTACTTGACGGATACCACTTGTCTATAAATCGCACCTCTCTACTTTTTCTACTGGCAATATACTTGAGTTTCTGCATAAAGTCGAAGAAACCCAAGTCAGACACCTTGCGTCCCCAAAGGGACTTCATGCCTTTGAGGTTGAGAGATTCAAGTGCAATCCAATCATATCTGTCTGTAAGGTCATGGGCAAGTTTCCAATGGAAGTCGGCACGTTGATTGGCAATCTTACGGTGTTTCCTTGCAAGATTTAGCCGTGCACGTTCCCGGTTCTTAGACCTTTTGACCTTTGGTGAGTGTTTGCGGTTCGCTCGTTGGATAGCGTTGATACCGCGCTTGAAGAATTGTGGAGAGTCGTAGTCATTGTAGTCAGACCCGGTGAGATACCTCTTTAGTCCAAAGTCGAATCCCGCGCTTTTACCCGTCGTGGGCGACTCTAAATCTGTATCTACATGGTCTGTCAGAATGATTAGCCATACGTCTCCTACGCTGTCCCGTTTTATGGTGCAGCGTTTCGGATTGCCTAAGATTTCCCGACTTTTGAAGTATCGGTAGATTCGCTTCCCGATACGGATATAGTTGGCTTGTAGCAGCTTCCAACCGGCTTGTTTGAGTGTATAGGACTTATATCTTTGCCGTGCTTTGAAACGAGGTCTACCCGTCTTACGATTGGATTTTAGGTCTGCAAAGAATTTCATGTAGCCTGTGTCGATACGGTCTATCACCTCTTGCAAGGACTGACTCGGCAGAGGATTCCAGTGGGCATAGCGAGGCAACCGTTTCAACTTTGTTAAGTGTCGCATCAGTGCTTTCTTACCCGGATATTTACCGTAGATAGCATAGTATCTGCGACACAAGCCTACAAAGTGATTCCACACTTGAGCATGACTATCTATCGTTTTGTGCAATTCACGGTTGCCGTGATTACTATACATTTTGAACTTGTAGGTTTTCATCGGAGTGTCTCTCTGTCTTTCATATCCATGCTACTGGAGTGTGGGAGACCCTAACGGGCGTTAGGGGTAGCATTCTCCCACGAAAGACAAACGGATTATACTACATTTAGCCTACAAAATCAATACCAAAACCGCTAAAGCGAAACTTATATCCCAAAGACAAATCTTTGGGCTTTACGGGCTAAAGCCCCAATCTGTAAGATTCAACGGTGTTCGGGATGTGACAATATCAACTGAACATAGGGACCTTTATTGTACTTTTGATTTGCTTAATCGCGAACATGCTGCTATACTTATGTTTAGTAGATTTCGTCAAATTCATGAGAAAGGATAAATCTCCCGTGACTTTAGCAGAAGTATTCAATTTATGTCAAAACATAGAACTAAGACATGCAAAACTATACGCAACGCTGTCCCTTCTGCTGGGGAATGTTGATGAGCGGGTTGCTCGGTTTTGGGAGCAGATGAGCACGGAGGAATGGCAACACTATATCCTTGTCGATTTTGGAAGGTCACTGTGCGCTCGAAGTTTTGGGCTGGACACACTAGCCACAGAAATGCCGCCTGTATCTATCCAGCAAATTACGCAAGCCCTAGATAAATATGAGAGACAAGTTGTTTCAGAACAGGTTACGCTCCAAGAGGGATTTGAGATTGCCATTGAAATAGAAGGAAGCGAAGCGGACACAGTCTATATGTATCTCCTTTCAATTATCAGACAGGCGATTTATCAGAGCGAAGAGACCTACTTACTAGACCGTATTTCCCAAATCGAGAAGGATATGCACACACATATTGACCATCTGATTGACGCAACAAAACGGTTTGCTAAGGATCCAGATCTTGTCCGAAAAGCGTATAGCTTGAAGGAACACCATCCCCACTAACTGAGGAAGCATTAACTCCCGATAACGCAGTGGAGACAGTAAACTCGGGATAATTTAACGTATCACTTCACCCGAGTTTTGAATCACAAATATTTTTAGAGAAGGAAATAGAGATGACATACTACGTTTATATTCCGATTACAGGCGAGAACAAAATTTCGACCTTCATCCTGAATCCAGATACAGGGCAGCTCACGTTTCAGCGCGATATAGCAACTAGCGGTGCCCCCGGCCCGCTGGCAATCAATCCTGAGAGTAAATTTCTTTACGCAGGGATCCGCTCCACGCGGGAAATCGCAAGTTTTAGCATCGATCCAAGTACAGGCGATTTGTCGCCCATAGGATCGGTATCGCTTGAGGCAGATCCCTGCTATATTTCCACAGATGGAAAAGGCAACTTCTTACTCTCCGCCTACTACGGCGCCGGAGCGACATCGGTGCACCCCATCGGCGAGGACGGAGTTGTGGGCGGACCCGCCATCGAATGGCACACGACAGCGAACAACGCGCATTGCATCATGACTGATGCGTCCAATAAGTTCGCCTTTCTCCCTCACGTCGGTGAATCCAACGCAATTTTTCAATTCCAGTTTGATGAAAACACCGGTGCGCTGACCCCCAATACCTCCGTCCCTGTGCTTGCTGCTGGGGAAGGGGAGGGACCCCGCCACTATGTTTTTCATCCAAATGTAGATGTTCTCTATTCCTCAAACGAGCAGGGGTGCAGCGTGACTGCCTACAATTTTGACTCTTCAGCAGGCACCTTGTCCGCTTTTCAGACAGTCTCGACGCTGCCGGATGATTTTGATGAGGAAAACTCCTGTGCGCAGATCCATATCACGCCCAACGGAAAGTTTGTGTATGTTTCAAACCGGGGGCATGATAGCATTGCTGGATTTGCAACCGATGATGCAACAGGCGCACTTACTGCGATTGGGCAACAGCCAACGGAACCGACGCCGAGAGCGTTCAACGTTGATTTGACGGGGAACTTTCTGTTTGCTGGTGGTCAGGGGTCGGGGAAACTCGCTACCTATCGGATTGACCCACAGAGCGGTCAACTCCAACCTTTGGAAACATATACGGTTGGGAACAGCCCGATGTGGGTGCTTTTTGTGGAGCTATCTGGCTAGTAGTCTACTATATCAGTTTCTGGACGGTATAAGTCGAGCAAGCTGCCGGTTCAAGATAGACCGGCAGCTTGCTCGACTTATCATTGGGTATCTAACAGTGGGAGACGCGCGTTTACCGATTTAGGCGGCGGTCAGCTCGTCCGCTATATCCTCCGCAGGATAACTGAGCGCCTCCCCAAGAGTCGGATGCGGATAGGGGATATTTAGAACATCAAAAACAGTGTCATTGTGATAGAGATGTGGCAGCGCAATCTGCATAATATCGGTCGCATGGGGTCCGAGGATATGTAGACCAACGATGCGTCCTGAAGGTCGCTCGGCAATCATTTTTACAAAGCCATCTATCTCGCCAATTGCCACAGCTTTGCCAATATCCCCCATCGGCGTTTTCACGGTGATAACGTCCAACCCCTGTGCCTTTGCCTCCGCTTCGGTAAGCCCCACTGTGCCAATCTCAGGGTGAGAGAAAATAATGTTGGAGACTAAGTCGTAGTTCATTTTGACGCCGCGTTTTCCGGATGCGTGTAACCCTGCAACTTTTCCTTCCATCGTAGCGGCATAAACCAGCGCTGCTTTGCCGGTAACATCCCCGACCGCATAGATGTGCGGCACATTGGTCTGCATGTAGTCGTTGACCTTAATCGCACCTTTTTCACCGAGAAGTAAGCCTGTTTTTTCCAAGCCCAAACCATCTATCGCGGAGCGGCGGCCCGTATTTACCATAATCTCCTCTGCACTGACGACCTTCTCCTCATCCCCTTGCACGAAGCGTACTTCCTTACCTGTCTCCGTGCGTGTGAATGATTTCAGGCTGGTCTCGGTCAGGATATTCATCCCTTCCCGCCGAAGCAAGCCCTGTAATTCAAAGCCGATATCTGGATCAAGGCGTCTT
The DNA here is from genome assembly GCA_965247655.1 of Candidatus Poribacteria bacterium. Lineage (GTDB taxonomy): Bacteria > Poribacteria > WGA-4E > WGA-4E > PCPOR2b > PCPOR2b. The sequence continues at coordinate 5,774,474 of OZ252032.1, forward strand.
AGAACCCGCGGGCTGCGGACTAACATGGTCACTTCGACTCCTACCTTGTGGAAAAGGTATCCCAGTTCCAGAGCGATATACCCGCTTCCGATGACAATCAAAGAACTGGGCAGGTGTTCCAGATAGAGTGCCTCATCACTGGTGATGTATCCCGTCTCTTGTAATCCAAGCAGGGGGGGCACGTCTACCACAGATCCGGTGGCGATAACAATCTTCTCTCCTGCGTAACGGTTATCTCCAATCTGAATGGTATGCGGGTCAATGAAACTTGCGCTGCCCTCTACGATATCAACCGATGCGTTGAGAATTGCCTCCCTGCGTGCAGCGAAAAAATCATCTTCCACTAAGGTTCGGACGCGCTTCTGGACAGTTGACCAATTGACCTGTAGTTCGCTAGCCGTGATACCGAAATTGGGACTCTCCTCAAAGATGCGCTTTACACTCGCGGAGGCAAGCAGGGTTTTAGATGGCATGCAGCCTTCGTTCGTGCACAAACTGTATCCGACGCGACGCTTCTCCACCAAGAGAATCTTTTTCAATCCTTCAGCTTTGGCGGCCATCGCCGCTGAAAACCCGCCGCTGCCGCTACCAATACAAATAAGGTCGTAATGATGTATATCGGTATTGCTCATATTAATATTCTCTCCTAGGGTTCTAGTCCATTCCTAATTAGACAAAAAAAGACCCCGATCTTCGACCGGGGTCTGAGAATCTACGCATTATCCTCTGAGTCATTGATTCGCCGGTAGAGGGTTGAGGCATTCCCTCTCGGAACATTGCCAGAAGGGACTTCGAGCACCTCATACACGGCAGGCTCTTCTTCCCTAAAGTCAATGGATAATATATCGCCAACAGACAGTTCTTTGCCAGCCTTCGCTGGGTGCCCGTTGACCAGCACCCGCCCACGGCTACAAATCGAATTGGCAACGGTACGGCGCTTAATGAGGCGGCTCACCTGTAGGAATTTGTCGAGGCGCATCGGGGGTCCCCAGAGGTAAATCCAATACTTCAACTATATCATCACCCTCTTGAGTGACATCATTAGACGAATCGGATTTCTTCAGAGCGAGATCTAACACCTCACTCATATCACTGACCTTGTGAAAATGCAGGGCATCCCGAATTTCTTCAGGAATATCGGGGATATCTTTACCGTTCTCTTCGGGGATAATAACGTTCTTGATGCTATTGCGGTGCGCTGCGAGCACCTTCTCTTTCAGTCCACCGATCGGAAGGACATGCCCACGCAAGGTGATCTCACCGGTCATTGCGATATCCTTACGGACCCGACGCCCTGTCATCGCAGAAATCATCGCAGTAGCGAGCGTAATGCCCGCCGAGGGCCCTTCTACGGGAATCGCGCCTTCAGGTACATGGATGTGGATATCGCGCTTATTGAACTCAAAATCAGGCGGCACCTCCAGAGTTTTAGCTTGAGAGCGGATGTAACCGAGTGCCGTTTGAACAGATTCACGCATAATTTCCTGAAGTCTGCCTGTCATGCTTAACTTGCCATCCCCAATCATTGTGGCAACTTCAATTGGAACGACATCTCCACCAGCCTGTGAAACGACCAAGCCCGTTGCGACGCCGACCTCATCCTGTTTTTCTGCTTTTCCCTGTGAAAATTTCGGAGGACCGAGATATTCTGTCAAATTCGCAAGACCAACCTGAATTTCCACAGCCGTCTTGCCACTTTTGACAACCTCCTTGGCGACTTTGCGACAGATACTCGTAATTTCGCGTTCTAGGTTTCGGACACCCGCTTCACGAGTATACCTGTGAATGATGTCAAAAATTGCATCGTCCGAGAATTTGAGGTTCTCCTCCTTGAGTCCATGGGCTTTGATCTGCTTGGGTATCAAGAATAGATTGGCGATTTTGTGTTTTTCATATTCCGTGTAGCCGGGGAGTTCGATAATCTCCATGCGGTCTTCCAGCGCGGGTGGGATTGGTTCTCGTGTGTTTGCGGTGGTTATAAACATAATCTCCGAGAGATCGAACGCTACATCCAAGTAGTGGTCACGAAATGTCCCATTTTGCTCCGGATCAAGCACTTCAAGCAGCGCCGACGCCGGATCGCCCCGGAAGTCCATGCTCATCTTGTCGATTTCGTCCAAGAGGAAAAGCGGGTTCTTTGATTTTGCATCCCGAAGTCCCTGAAGAATTCTGCCCGGCAAAGATCCGATGTAAGTCCGGCGATGCCCACGGATTTCGGCTTCGTCCCGAACGCCTCCCAAAGACATGCGGACGAAGTTTCGCCCTGTTGCTCTGGCAATTGACTGACCCAATGAGGTTTTTCCGACCCCGGGGGGACCGACAAAACAGAGAATGGGGCCCTTGAGTTTCTTGACCAATTGGAGCACAGCAAGATATTCAAGGATTCGTTCTTTCGGTTTTTCGAGACCATAATGGTCATCGTTCAGTATTTTCTCCGCTCCCTCCAAGTCGATTTCGCACTCCGTCTGTTTGGCCCACGGTAAGGCGAGGAGCCAGTCGATATAGGTACGGATGACCCCCGATTCTGCAGACATCGGCGGCATCTGCTGTAATCGGTCAAGCTCTTTCAAAGCTTTTTCTTGCGCTTCCTCGGTCATACCTGCTGCTTCAATCTGCTCCCGCAGCTCATCAACGTCCCCCTGTTCATCCCCTCGACCGAGTTCTTTCTGGATGGCTTTCATCTTTTCCTGAAGATAGAACTCCCGATGCGTCTGCTCAACGGACTTACGCACCTGCGTATTGATTTTATCGTCCAATTTGAAAAGCTCCAAATCTTCCTGAAGCAATTCGACAACAATCTGAAGTCGCTTAATCGGGTTAATCTCGCCCAATACCCCTTGCAACCTCTCCGCCTCCATACTGGTGAAGCTAGCAATTGAATCCGCAAGATGACCCGGTTCATCCTCTTTTTGGACAACCATCATAGCTTCTTCAGGCGTTTGGCGATTTCCTTTGACATACTCCTCAAAGACTGAAATCGCTGTTTCCATCAGTGATTTTGCTTGGTTCGATTGTCCCAATTCCTCGTGAACAATCTTTACCTCTGCTTGCAGAAAACCATCCGTTTCAAAGCAGCGTAGCACGATTGCGCGGCTATAGCCTTCAATCGCAATCCGAATGCTTCCATCGCGTGGATCATAAGAATCTGCAATGCTTGTGGCTGTACCAACACGATAAAAGCCATCGGGCCCCGGGTCTTCCTCGTCTTTGTCCTTTTGATTGAGCAACAGCACATCCTGATTTGCTTGCACGGCGTATTTTGTCGCCCGGACTCCCATCTTGCGAATCACATTTAACGGGGTACTTATACGGGGAAAGAAAACTTTTCCGGGAGTAGGAATAACCGGAAGTATAACAACTTCATCAGCCTGATCATCTTTTTCATCAGCCTGACGATCTTTGGTCGAATCTTGGTTCATAATGAACTCCTTGAACGTAAAACATAATGCGTGATACGTAATTCGCCCATTGATTAATTTGCTAGGCAGTTAAAGCTTCTTGTTCGTCTTCATAAACTAGTACAGGCTGTTTATTTTCTAAAATAGCCTCCGCTGTGATAATACATTCTTTGACCAGTTTAGGAGAAGATGGTATTTCATACATGATATCTAGCATCAAGTTTTCCAAGATTGCCCTTAGCCCTCTTGCGCCCGTTTCACGCCTTATCGCTTCTTGGGCAATAGCTCTGATTGCATCTTCCGCAACATGCAGAGACACCTTATCATAATGAAGCAGTTGGGTGTATTGCTTTATAAGGGCATTTTGAGGCTCGGTCAAAATCTGGGTTAAAGCTGATTCGTCAAGGTCATGCAGCACCGCAGCGACAGGCAGGCGTCCAACGAACTCCGGGATGAAACCGTACTGAATTAAATCCTTCGGAGCAACCTGTAAGAGGGTTTCGTGGATTTTTCTTTCGCTCTTCGCTTGAACCGAGGATCCAAAGCCTAACCCTTGGTGTCCAGTACGCTGTTCGATAATCTTATCAAGCCCCACAAATGTACCACCGCATATAAACAAAACCTTTGAAGTATCCACCTCAATTAATTCTTGATGCGGGTGTTTTCGACCTCCCTGCGGGGGAACATTTGCTGTTTTTCCTTCCAAGATTTTCAACAAAGCTTGCTGAACACCTTCTCCTGAAACATCTCTCGTAATCGAGGGATTTTCGGATTTACGGCTGATCTTGTCGATCTCGTCAATATAAATAATTCCTTGCTCTGCGAGTGCGATGTCGCCTTCTGCGGCTTGTACTAGCTTCAAGATGATATTTTCAACATCTTCACCCACATATCCGGCTTCTGTTAGTGTTGTTGCATCGGTGATAGCGAAAGGCACATTTAAAATCCGTGCTAAGGTTTGTGCCAAAAGGGTTTTGCCTGTGCCTGTGGGACCAATCAACAAGATATTACTTTTTTCTAATTCGACATCTGAGTCTGTATGAAATTGTAGTTTTTTGTAGTGATTGTATACAGCAACAGAAAGAATTTTCTTTGCATCATCCTGACCAATTACATATTTATCAAGCTGTGCCTTAATTTCGGAAGGATGTGAAAGAGATAAGGAATCTGAAATTTCAGTGTATTCTTCCTCCTCTTCTATCCCATACAAATCGGCTAAAATGTCGTTGCATAGTTCAACACACTCATCACAAACGTAAACACCAGATCCAATAGGGCTTGCAATGAGTTTGCGCACTTCCTCTTGGCTCTTATCGCAAAAGGAACACCGCTGGGTATCAATAATGTCCTGCATAAAAATCTCCAAATTTGTTCAATAACGACTACAATATCACTTTATGCATGTATGAATCGTTTGACGTCAATACACATTAGGCATCACGCTCAACTTCTTCGGCAGACCGGCGGGAAGCAATTGAATCAATAATACCGTACTCGAGTGCCTCTTGGGCTGTCATGTAAAAATCGCGGTCTGCATCCGCCTCAATTTTATCCGTTGATTGTCCCGTGTGCTCTGCTAAGATGGCGTATAGCTCTTCGCGAGTCCGAAGAATCTCTTTCGCATGAATATCAATATCAGACGCCTGACCACTAATACCTCTAGTCATAGGTTGATGAATGAGGGCGGTGGAGTGTGGCAAGGCATACCGTTTTCCACTTGTGCCACCGGCAAGCAAGACCGCGCCCATGCTGTAGGCTTGCCCGACGCACCAAGTTTGCACATCAGGTTTGATATACTGCATCGTGTCATAGATTGCTAACCCAGCCGGCACCGATCCACCCAACGTATTTAAGTAAAGTACAATATCCGCGTCGGGATTATCGCTCTCTAAAAAGAGCATCTGAGCCATGACACTGTTCGCAACGCCATCATCAATTACCGAACCAACCATAATGATTCGATCTTTCAGCAGTCGTGAGTAAATATCGTAAGAGCGCTCGCCGCGACTTGTTTGTTCCACAACAATCGGAACAAGGTTCATGCTAAAATTTCTCCTCAAAGCCTGACAGGATGCTTTTTTATCATCAAATAATCAGAGACTGTTTGGCAGAAGCACGTTGAATCAGAAGATGGTAAACCTTATCATTCCGCAGCGTGTCTCGAAACTCCTCCAAACGATTGCTCTCCCTCAATAAACTCGCATATTTTTGAGAGTCTCGATTTTGCTGTTCGGCGATGCGCCGAATCTCTATATCCAACTCATCGTCCGTGACTCTAATATTTTCACGTTCGGCAATGACATCAAACATCCACGCCTGCTTCGTTTGCTTGATTGCATCTTCGCGCAATTCCGTCGGCAACTTTGCCATGTCTATGCCTGCTTGCTCAGGAGTTTGTCCTTCTTGCCTTAATCGTTGGAGAATGTTTTGGACCGTTTGCTGCACATGCTGATCAACAATAGATTCAGGAATTTCAATCGTCGTTTTTTCGATTAACTGTTGAAGGATATCTTCCCGCTGACGCTGACTGTGGATTGCCTTCTGCTCCTCAACAAGATTATTCCAAATCGCCCCCTTCAATTGATCATAGTTTTCGTATTCCAGATCCTTTGCGAATTCATCATCAAGGGACGGCAGCTGTTTCTCTGTGATTGCTCGGAGCGTTACGCTAAACAGGGCATGTTTGCCGGCAAGTTCAGGATTTTCATGATCATCATCGAAATCCATTTCAACTTGCCGGGTCTCCTCCACACGCATACCAATGACCTCAGACTCAACCGCTGGCAGCAGCATCCCCTTGCCAATGTCGACATCCGCATCCTGTTTGCTTCCATCGGTGATTGGCACGCCGGCGACAAGGCACTCCCAGTCAATCCGGACGGAGTCGCTCTCCTCGACAGGGCGGTCCACTTCAAGCGGAATATAGGTCGCGAACTGTTCCTGCAACCGCTGAACATATTCATCCACTTCCTCACGAGGAACATTGGGCGGTGATTTATCAATGGTTAAATCTTCGTATGTTGGGAGGGCAAAATCAGGTTTGATATCAAGTGTTGCTTCAAAAACAAGTGGCTGACCATCCTTAAGTTCCATCTGGTGCATGGGTGGCGAAAGCTCAAGATTGCCAAGGGGAATCAGCCGTTCAGAAATCAAAGCCTGTTCATAGGCAGGTGGGACGAGATTTTGGATGGCTTCAGCTTTGATGTGCTCTGCAAATCGTGATTTAAGAATACTAAGGGGAACTTTTCCTTTGCGAAAGCCGGGAACTGACACTTTGGTTCGCAAATCCTGGCAATTACGCTCAAGCTCTTGGCTCACTTCTTCAGCGGAAATTTCGATGCTTAAACGTGCCTGACTGTTTCCCAGCTTTTCAACTTCAACCTTCAAGTAAACCTCCAGATTATATCAAAAAAGGCGTTTGGTGGGCGAGGAGGGACTCGAACCCTCACGGGGATAACCCCCAATAGATCCTAAATCTATCTTGTCTACCGGTTCCAACACCCGCCCACATCAAAATGGTGCGCCGTGAAGGAATCGAACCTTCAACCGCCTGATTAAGAGTCAGATGCTCTGCCTGGTTGAGCTAACGGCGCAGAAGAAAAGCGCGCCCGGAGGGACTCGAACCCCCAACTTATAGATCCGAAGTCTATTGCTCTATCCAATTGAACTACGGACGCATTTTGCTAACTTTATTACAGCAGGATTACAATCATAACCCTTATTATAGTAGGATTGTCAATCTACGAATCGAACCGAGAGGATTCAAAACTACTACCTCTCCGATCACTCATATCGGAGCGTACTAAACGGGCTACTCCCTCCATATCACAAAAGTTACTTCGCCTTTGTAATAAATCGGGGCGAGAGGATTCGAACCTCCGACCTTCTGCTCCCAAAGCAGACGCGCTAACCGGGCTGCGCTACGCCCCGAAAAAAAGGGTGGATGATGGGATTTGAACCCACGACCACTTGATCCACAGTCAAGCGCTCTACCGACTGAGCTACACCCACCGTAAAGGGTTTGGTACGCCCGGCAGGATTCGAACCTGCAACCACCTGATTAGAAGTCAGGTGCTCTATCCAACTGAGCTACGGGCGCATACAAAAGGCGAAAAAATAAGGTGGCAAAGGATTTACCTCCCCACCCTTCCGGATATTTCCGATCGGAATACATTAACCGGGCCATGCTACGCCCGTCCTTTTTCGGACTTGCTGCAAAAAGGTTTGGAAAATATACCACATTTTATAGGTAGTTGCAAGTCAAAATTAAGGTTGGTCAAGAGGGAAAATCTATTATCATAGCAACCCTCAGACGACTTTGGTGCGATGGAAAGCGTGATAGAACGAGAGAAACCTTTTATGCTCTAGACTTATGCGCTAGACATTTGTCTGGCAGTTTAAGCAACGGTCTGGTAAAATAGTACGCTGTTGCGACGACCAATGACAACCTCAGTCGTTCTTAATTCGTTTATATGGTAGATTTTAGAATTAATTAGATACTGTGAATGAGCGAGGTCAGGAACCTTGTTCGCGGAGTTACGGCACACGGCGTGTGCCTACTACTTTTAATGTCTGTTTATTTTTAGAATTCACTATATATGGAAAGCCAATGCCCCTTTTAGATGCCAAGTTTCTCAAACAGATTACTCGCCTCCAAATTCGCTCCGAGGTTGTATTTCGGGGAAAGTTCAAAGGCGAACGACGCAGCCTCAACCGGGGAGCGAGCGTTGAATTTGCAGATTATCGTACCTACGAACTTGGTGATGATTTACGCCACATCGATTGGAACGTCTATGCCCGACTGGATCGGCTCTTTCTTAAATTGTTCAACGCAGAAGAGGACCTTCCAGTCTTTATCCTGATCGATAACAGTATGTCGATGGATTTCGGACAGCCTACGAAACTAGAGTGCGCCAAACGGATTGCTGCGGCACTGAGTTATATCGGTTTAATCAGTTTTGATCGCGTCTCCGTCTATACGTTCTCAGATCAACTGACCTCCATCGTATCCTCCATGTACGGAAAAGCGCAATTTCCAAAGCTATCACAAGCCATTGAAGGAATTGCCAAGGGTGGAGAAACACATCTGACAACGTGCTTGCAACGCTTCCTCACCAAAATAAAGGGACCCGGTGTTGGAATTATCATCTCCGATTTTTGGGGTATGGACGGTTACGAGACAACCATTAAGCGACTCCTATCGCGAAGTTTCGACTTAACGCTCATTCATCTCCTCAGCGATGAAGAAATACACCCACGACTTTCGGGTGAGTTGCAGTTAGCGGATGCAGAGACAGGACAGGCTAAAGAAATTACCGTCAATGAAGGGGCACTCATGAGTTACACCAAGCGATTGAACGCTTTTTGTGAGAACTTGAAACGCTATTGCCTGAATCGTGGCGTGACTTATATTCGTATGAATCATCAAACATCCATTGAGCACTTTATTTTGCGAGACCTACGACGGAGCGGCTTTGTTCACTAAGGGAAGAGAGGATAACTCATGGCACAACCAATTGTAGCGATTGTCGGAAGACCCAACGTAGGGAAATCTTCCCTCTTCAATCTGATTGCGAAGGAGCGGATCGCTGTCGTCCACGATCAGCCGGGTGTGACGCGAGACCGGATTTATGCCGATATCGAGCGGGGTGATGGTTATTTTACCATTGTGGATACCGGCGGTTTAGACCTCGATCCAGAGGATCCCCTTATCAACAGCGTCCAGTGGCAGGTCGAAGTGGCTTTGAAGGAAGCGACAGTTATCCTGTTTGTCGTTGACGCACAGACCGGAATTATGCCGCAAGATCTGTCGATCGCAGACATGCTAAGAAAAACAGATAAAGAGATTTTTGTCGTCGTCAATAAAGCGGATAACGCTCGGTTAGAGACCGAGGGGACGGAGTTTTACCAACTTGCGCTCGGTGAACCCTTCTTTATCTCGTGCGCGCAGAACATGGGAATTAATATTCTTCTTGACGAAGTTGTGTTCGCCATGCCGGAAGCAGAGACCGAAAATCCCGATGCTGTTACCGAACCGATTAAAATTGCTATCGTTGGTCGTCCGAATGCAGGCAAATCATCTCTCATCAACGCAATACTCGGCGAGGATCGAATGATTGTCGATGAGCGTCCCGGTACAACGCGCGACGCCGTAAATATCAGCTTTACCCATGACGCGGTGCCGTTTGAGTTAATTGACACCGCAGGGATGCGTAGGAAATCTACCATCAATAGCCAGCTGGAACAATGGACCGTCCAACGTGCCATCCGTAGCATTCGCAAAAGCGATATTTCATGGCTTGTCGTTGATGCTACCCGCGAAATTGCGCATCAAGATAAAACTATTGGCAGTTACATCGCCAGACAGGGCAAACCGTGCATCTTAGCAGTCAACAAATGGGACTTAATCGCGAAAGATAATTCCACCTTTAATAAGTTCGTCGACTCAATTCGACGCCAAATGCCGCAGCTATTCTATGTCCCGTTGCTCTTTGTTTCAGCGGTTACGGATTTGCGTGTGATGAAGCTGCTCGACCTCACACTCGCCATCCATCGTGAGTATTCGACGAGCGTCCCCACGCATGAGTTAAACAATTTGCTTGCACATCTCAAAAATGCCCACCAACCCCCGCGCTCTGGAAATGTGCGTCCCTCTCTGAAATATATGACACAGATCAAGACCCAACCGCCAACCTTTTTACTTTTTGCTCGCCATGCAGATAAAATCCAGCCCCATTACGAAGCCTATCTGGTGAACGGTATCCGTGAGGCATTCGGATTCAGCGGGACGCCGCTACGAATTTACTATCGGTCTGCAGATGCGAAATCAGAGCTAAATCCCCGCGGCAAACAGAAAGAACGAGAAGGAAAATTTGCCGCTGCGAGAAAACGTAAAGGGTAAAACAGGAGGATAGCATGTCATCAGAGCAAGATCTTGGGTTTTTCGCAACAGACATTTCACTGGAGGGCAAAAGCGCGATTGTTACCGGTTCAAGTCGAGGGATTGGCAGGGCGATTGCCATTGAACTCGCACGGCAGGGGACGGATGTCCTTGTTAATTATAACCACAATCGTGAAGCGGCGGAGGAAGTCAAGGGCGAAATCGAAAGGATCGGTCAAAAAGCGGTCATCTTGCAAGCGGATGTCAGCGACCTTGCGCAGCATCAGAAACTGCTCAATACGGCAGTGGACGCCTTTGGCAGGGTCGATATTCTGGTCAACAATGCGGGCATCACACGCATCGCCGACATCCTCGAAGAATCTGAAGAAGATTTCGATATCCTCATCAAGACCAATCTCAAAGCACCGCACTTTTTGACGCAACGGGTTGCGAATTACATGATTGTCGAGGGGATTCGTGGGTGTATTGTTTATACCCTATCTATTTCAGACTCGCTCGCCTCTGACAACCGCGCTGCCTACTGCATCTCCAAAGCGGGCTTGGAGATGGATATGAAGGTCTACGCGGGACGATTGGCTGAAGAGGGGATCAAGGTCAACGGCATCGAGGCGGGGGTTATAGACACAGATCTGTCGCGGATTCGTATCCCAGACTACGAGGAAGCATCAAAAAAGGGATATGTCTTTATGGTTAGACCGGGCAAGCCAGAAGATATCGCCTATGCCGCCATCGCTGCGATGAAGATATACGACACAGGCCGATTAATTCCAGCGGCGGGAGGCACTATGACCCATCTGCTGAATCTGCGGATGATGACTGAGTTGGAGAGCAATCGATCGTAAGGATAACGCAGCCTTTTAGCGGAAAAGCAGATTGTCATCAGGTCGGGCAAGATGCCCGACCTACGATTATTGGTCTCAGTCACGTAGGTCGGGTTGAACGGGAACCGTGAAACCCAACACCCAATCCAACTGAAGCGGGAAGCAGGAATAGCTGAGCAGCAACCTGTAGGAGTTGGGGTGCCCAACCCGTTGGGCGAGGCAACTTCGCCCCTACGATTGGGTCCTTATCAATGAATTACGGACACGCCTCACACATGCTAACACGCCCTAGCTACTTTATGGATTCACATAGGTTTCGTTCAGATACCGAGCGATGGTCTTGATATCCTCCTCTTCGATGAAAAGTCCGTTATCGATCATCCGAGCGATAAGCTCTATGGTCTCCGCCTCCGATGTCGGTGGGACATTATCAACGTCCGAAAGGTCATGGCAGAGTGAGCAGGTAATTTCAAACAACTCCCTCGCAGCCTCCGGGTCATAGGCATCTTCAGCCGGCGTTTCACCGGTCTCCTCAACCTCATCCGGATTCACAATTACTTCATCGGGATTTACAATTGCCTCATCTGGATTCACAATTACTTCATCGGGATTTACAATTGCCTCATCTGCTACCTCATCCGGATTTGTCAAAACGGCTAATGCGTTTTGTGCTCGGCTTGCCTGCATCTGCTGCTTCCGCTGCTCTTTCGCTGAAACTTGCAGTTCGGGCGTGATAGCGATCAGATATGCAGACACCGTCCACTGATTTTCTTGGGTAATCGGTTCCCCTATCATCGGCTTGATTGCCATTCGATCCACCGTCCGTACCCAATCCGGCGGGGTACGTGGACGCGCTAGGATAGTTCGCAAATCGTGGCACTGAACGCACTTCTTCAACAGCACGTCCTGTCCTTCACGCAGTTTCCGCCTCGTAGCCAACTTATCAAGTGGCGCATCGGACGGCAATCCTGCCATCTCTAGTCGTGCGTGCGTCCGTTGGAGACTAGCATCGCTGAATACATTGGCCTTGACTCGCAGGGCACTTTCCCGCAACGTGAAGGGTACGGAGAGACCAATTAGCAGATAGGTACATATCAAGAGCCCTGTCCCGATATAAGGCATCGCCTCCTCAAAGTGTCGGAAGAAGCGGAGAATCGAAATTTTGACCAGCAGTAAAACGCCGATTGTGATCCCAAGCATCAGGTGGGCAACGGTACGCGGCGGGAGTTCAACTTGATAATTCCACAGCCGGGGCACCATGTGCCACATCATGAAGATGTAAAGGATTAGATACGCATAGCCGATAGCGCGGTGGACAAACATCAGCGATTTCGGTGCCGTACTGGTACGGGTTTCATGGTCGAAGGGATACCCCCACAGTTTATACATCAAAAACACGGAGGCATTGCCCAAAACAAGAAAAACAAGGCCAAATATGGTACTGGTTGCAGTAGACATCCTATCTCTCCCCTGTAGATAAAATAAAAAATGCGTTAGAACCAGAAATGCGACATTAAGATGAGCTGATCTGTACCCTCAAGCTGCCGGTCAGTGCTCGTTGTGTCGCGGTCATCATTTGCGATGTTGAACCAATAGAACAACTCAAGGGAACCATTTTTCATAAAGATATATCGCGCAGTAAGCGTCACACGCTGGCTTCCATCCCCTTTGAGTGTACGATCCGGATCAAACAGCCCGTAACGACCGGAGAGCACTAGTTCCGGCATCACGTGATACTTCGCACCGAAATAGTAACCTTTGGATGTGATATCATCATCGCTGAAGCCGATATTCTCATCGTCGCCGTAACTACCTCCGAAATTGAACTCGCCTTCGAGGGTGAGATTTTTGAGGGCAGCAGTTAAAAACGCCCCTGCAGTCATTTCACGGTCTAGATCTCGATCTCTATCAAGGAGAAAGGAGACACCTCCCCGGACGGGCCCTAGCGTACTGCCGGCAGTTGCAACCACCCCTTTATGTTGGTTGCTATCTGCGGCCTGTCCAGCACTCCGATTTCCGTTGACCACGGCAGCATTGTAGAACAACTTGCCGTACGCGCCCCCAACCTCGATGCCGACATCCCGTTTATGTGATCCGAGATTATACCCCTGACGTACCAAGATATTGTGGTCTCTCTGTTTAAGACCAAAGGGAACGCGGAATTGTCCCACTTTGACGTAGAGGTGTTTGGGGACAGCGTCAACCGTCGCAAACATGTTGAGGGTCGCTCCCATATTGTTGGATAAAGTTAGTCTGAGTTTGTCCGAGGCTTGTGCGTTGACAGTCAACTCGCCCTGCATCAGAAGGAAGCTATCAACGGATGAATGGCATGAGGTACAGGTGGCTCTTGCGCGTCCTTCGAGATCGACATGGGCGGTTTTGATATAAGCGGTACGAATGCTGACCGCTGTTGTGAGTCTTTGGCGAACCTCTTCCGCTTCCTCCATAATTGCTTCCGGATCGAAATCTTCGGGAAATTCAAAGTAGTTATCCTCATAAACCTGCCCAATCGCGTTGCGCGGTCCCCCACCCGCCGGATCGAGGTGGCAGAAGCTACATTCTTTTTCCTCCATCGCCGCAAATTCCGGGCGCGCTATGCTATCAGAGACGAAAGAAGCAACCAATAACGCGCTCAGTAAAAAGACCAAAAATCCGAAATGAGACCTGTAGATCAATTGATAACCTCCTTAACGTATAACTAAAGTTACGTCCTTCAGTAGCAAGGGCAACCACAAGGGTTGCCCCTACAGGGAATGGACCAAATGTAGGGGCAGGTTTTGTGCCTGCCCAACCCCCGGCGGGTGGAACGGAAAATATAGTAACCGTGTCCAACTGCGTAAGTCCTATAAAGTGTGCAAAACAGAAACACTGATTTGCCCGTCGTCTATCATTCGAGTGGTACGAACACAAAGTCTGTAGCAGCAACTCCTGAGTGGCAGCCGATGCAGATCCCTCCTTCAAAAGCCAAGCGGAACTCTGCGTCCGGAGCGTTTCGCAGAAATTCCCCAAATCTCCAATCGCCGGCGTCGGGATTGCTTCCTGCTTCCTTCCACATCACTGCGACCAGTCCAATAAAGTCTCTGCCCGGACGAGTTGCTTCCTTCACCACAATCGTGCCATCCGGATAAGGAAACTGCTGCTGACCATTCGGAGCAATGACTTCACGCGTTTGATTGACATAGACATTTTTGGTTCCATTATGTGGGTCGCCGCCCGGTGCGGGAGGGATCGGTTGAGCGTTCAACTTCAGCCATCCCTCATATCCTGCTATGTCATCAGGCAGTCCCGGAAGGGCAGCCGGTGGCTCTGGCTCCGGTTGTGGCTGCGGCATTTGTTCAACTTGCGGTGGTTCCGGTTGTGGTTGCGGCTGCTGTTCGACCGGTTGCGGTTGCTGCTGGGCAGGTAGTTCAGGCATCTGTTCACCCGGTGATGGTTGTTGCGGGACGGGTGGCTCAGGTGTCACCACTTCTCCCTCATCCCCGCAGGAAACGAAAATTACACAGGTAACAATAAGGCTTAAAATCAAGGGACCTAGATATTTGGGGATCATCTTCTTCTCCATTATTAGATTCAGTCAATTGACATACTCCCACACCCTAAAGGGTGGGGATTCTCACCCGCTCCCTTTAAGGAGTCGAATTGCTCTATCAACGAGGATTGCCCGGCGAACCGGGACTTACGACCTCTCCTGAGAGGGTGGATGCCCCCACCCTATGGATATTGAGAGCCGCATTGCGATCTCTATCCAACTCTGTGTGGCAACTTGGACACTGCCATGTTCTATCACGAAGGTTTAGCTCTGGGTTGATTGCGCCACAGACATGGCAGGTCTTACTCGAAGGATACCACTTGTCTATGAATCGGATTTCCGTGCCTTTCTTGGAAGCGATATACTTGAGTTTCTGCACAAAGTCAGAAAAACCTAAGTCAGAGACTTTGCGTCCCCAAAGGGACTTCATGCCTTTGAGGTTCAGAGATTCAAGGGCAATCCAATCATATCTGTCTGTGAGGTCATGAGCAAGTTTCCAGTGAAAGTCATCTCGCTGGTTTACTATCTTGCGATGTTTCTTTGCAAGGTTGATTCTTGCACGTTCCCGATTCTTTAACCTTGTGACCTTCCGTGAATGGTTGCGGTTCGCACGTTTGATAGTGTTGAGATCGCGCTTGAAGAATTGTGGAGATTCATAGTCATTGAAGTCAGACCCGGTGAGATACCTCTTTAGTCCAAAGTCAAACCCCGCGTTATTACCCGTCGTGGGCGACTCTAAATCTGTATCTACATGGTCTGTCAGAATGATTAGCCATACCTCTCCTACGCTGTCACGCTTAATCGTGCAGCGTTTCGGCGTGCCTAAGACTTCCCGACTTTTGAAATATCGGTAGATGCGTTTGCCGATACGGATAGAGTTGTTTTGTAGCAGTTTCCAACCCGCTTGCTTGAGTGTGTAGGACTTGTATAGTTTACGTCTCTTGAAACGGGGACGACCGGAACGCTTGCCGCTTGTGCGGTCAGTAAACAGTTTAGAGTACGCTTTATCAAGTCGGTCTATTACGTCCTGCAACGATTGACTGGGAAGGAGATTCCAATGGGCGAAGCGAGGGAGCCGCTTCAACTTGGTTAAGTGTCGCATGAGTCCTTTCTTACCCGGATACTTACCGTAGATAGCATGGCATCTGCGACACAAGGATACAAAGTGATTCCATACTTCAGCATGGCTGTCAATCGTTTGCTGCAACTCACGATTAGTGTGGTTGCTATACATTTTGAACTTGTAGGTTTTCATAGGGACTCGGCTGGCTGGCTGGCTTTCATGTCCACGCAATTGGAGGTGAGAGGCTCCACTAAGCAGTGGAGTTGCGCCCTCTCACGAAAGCCAAGATGACTGTAACATATTTTACTACAATTTCAACCGTTTTTTGACTAACAACGCACTTTGGCGTGCTACATCCCCACCCTAAAGGGATGGGGCATTGCACGCAAGATTGGTAAGTTCGCGCCGTGCAGGATAGCATCAGGGCTCAACCGGCTCAAAAACAATCTCGTTACCAACCTGAATCTGCACAGGGGCTAAATATGCACCCATCGTTTCCGTATCAACGCTCACACCTAGCCCCGGTTTACCCGTCAACGCCACTTTTCCATCAGATCCAACTTTTAGTCGCTCAATCGTCAGCCGTTGAGATAGCTCCGAACCCGCAGCCGGATACTCCAACAGATCGAATGATTCATTGGTTGCAAACACATGCAGCGAAGCGGCGAGGCTCAAATGGCTTTTGAAGGTGTGATTCACATACTGAACCCCGTGCTGTTCGGCAAGTTGTCGCACACGGAAAGCCGCTGTGATGCCGCCGATACGTCCGACATCGATCTGCACAAACTGAATCCCGCCATGTAGGATAAGGTCCTCCGCCATACGATACGTTCCAGAGCCTTCACCCGCAGCGATTGGCACCGGCGGATTCCGCTTTGATAACCCCATATATGCTTCGATCGCGTCGGGAGCGAGTGGCTCTTCCAGCCATGTGGGCGAAAACTGTGCAAACCGTTTCGTGCGGGCGTAAGCTGTTTCATAGTCATCACCCCAGACGACGCCGGCATCGATCATGATCTGGGCATCTTCTCCCATACCCTCGCGTGCTGCACGAACCAGCGCGACATCGTTCTCCTCACTAAACTGCCCCATCGGTCCCCACCCGAACTTTGCAGCACGATACCCCTGCTCGCGTAACTGTACTGCAATCTGATAGGTTTCTTCGGGGGTGTCGCCAAAGAGGACAGAGGCATACGGCAGCTTGGAATGGCTTTGGCTCTGAGGCTCAAGCAGACGATAGATCGGCTCACCTAACTTCTGCCCGACGATGTCCCATAAGGCGATGTCTGCACCGCTATAGGCGTGGTGGATCTGCTGAATGTCAAGCCCGTTACGCAACGCTTTTTGATGCAGCTGGACCACATCGCTGGGGCTATCGAGCGTTTCCCCAATTAAAGATTCACGAATATTGATGATGTTCCCATGTGACATTGGGCAGCAATACGCGGCCAACGACACAAGCGGCGAGGCATCGCACTCGCCCCACCCAGTTATCTCCTCGTCCGTCTGGATACGCACGACAAGTGTGTCTTGTGTACCATCTGCTGCCTCGGTAATCTGCGGCATTTTGAGATAAAAAGGATCGACAGCGGTAATTTTCATAGATTAAATCCTTTGCCCGACACCTGAGATTGGGACATCATACATGAGCGCTAGGTTAAAGTCAAGGGATTTTTACCACTGCCAGCAAGGGTAATAATGTGTGGGATTTCGCCACTTACCGCTGCTATTTGCGTCACAAGCACAAATGAAACATTCTGTCATGATGTCAATCACACAAGGGCACAATTTATATCGTTGATAGCATAATTCGCTTTGATTTTTTCTAGTCAGATATGATAAGATAATCCGATGGTTGTAATTTCATCGTGGACGTGCGTATCAATTCTCCAAGTCCGATGCGCATAATCCGTAAACTCAGAATCTGAAGGGAGATGATAGTGAGGATACACTTATGGAAAAATGTTAGTATAGTTTCATTTGTCTTATTGCTGATAGGTTCTACAACCGTGTTTGCAGGACAGACCCAAAAAGGATCGGACATTCAATTTTACGGTTTTCTGCGCATGGATATGGCTTATAATACTTCACGGATGAGCGATACGCAGATTCCGGTTTTCGTACTTTCTGAAGATCCTAATGCCCCCAGTGCTGCCCCAGAAAATCAGAGCGAATTCACGCTCTATACCCGTATGACCCGCTTCGGCCTAAACTTGGGCGGTGGCGAAGTAGAGGCGATCGGTTCCCCCAAACTCACCGGGCGTATTGAGGTCGATTTCTATGGAGGTCCTGCGTCAGATTCACGGAATATGTTCCGGATGCGGCACGCTTGGGCAAAACTCCAGTGGGGGAATTTCCTCCTGCTCGCAGGACAGACCGTTGACCTGATTTCGCCGCTTTACCCATCTGTGAACGCCGATATGTTAATGTGGGGGACAGGAAATCTGGCGGACCGGCGCCCACAGACCCGTGTACAGTATACCGTACCGATCGGTGGGAGCCAACTGCTTATACAGGGCGCAGTTGGACTGACCAACGCTATTGACCGGAAAGACCTCGATAAAAATGGGGTACCCGACGGCGAAGTTTCTGGATTGCCGACGTTGCAAGGACGCCTCGCCCTGATCCTACCTCTCTGGAAAACGGCTGATGGCAAATCTCACCCGCTTGAGATCGGTGCATGGGCGCATCAGGCGTGGGAGGAATTAGATGCTCCCCTCAGTGGCACCGAAGAAGATACGTTTCAGAGCAGTGTGGTCGGTGTGGATGTCAAACTCCCGCTGTATCAGGATCGCCTCACACTCACCGCTGAAGGTTGGACAGGGAAAAACCTGAGCGATGTGAGAGGGGGCATTCTTCAGGGTATCAACGCCACAACCGGAGCGGAGATTCACGCAATGGGTGGATTCGCACAGTTGAGTTGGACCACCACCAAAACCGATCGATACAAAAATGTCCTACATGCCGGTATCGCAATGGATGACGCCGATGATGCCGATCTCAGCGATGGTGGCAGAGACCTGAACTATGCCGTGTATGGCGCAGTAGAGTCGGTCTTCGGGCATTTTACGCTCGGTATAGAGTATCTCCATTGGGTAACGGAGTACGCCGGTTTTGATAATGGTACAAGCGACCGGATTAATCTTTACACCATTTATAATTTCTAGTACATATCAACAAAGGTTAAAGTCATCAGAGGAAGGAAATTATTCAAATGAAATCTGTTTTGAAAGTATGTCATCAATTCGTTACATTATTGTTAGTTGTGACCTTATCAACTGTATCAGCATGGGGTGCCGATTTCACGTTCACTGCTATTCCGGATCAGGATACCACTCGACTGCAAGAGCGTTTCGGCAAGATAGCCGATTACCTTTCGGAGGAGTTGGGCATCACGGTGAAGTACATATCTGTGAAATCCTATAGTGCATCGGTTCAGGCGTTCAAGAACAACGAAGTTCAATTGGCTTGGTTTGGTGGGTTGTCAGGCGTCCAAGCCCGTATCGCAGTTCCGAACTCGGTCGCTATCGCGCAAGGCGCAGAAGATCCCGACTTCATCAGCTATTTCATCGCCAATACGAGTACAGGACTGTCGTTTTCTGAAGAATTCCCGAAAGCCATCGCTGACAAGACATTCACCTTCGGTTCTAAGGGATCCACTTCAGGACGCCTCATGCCCGAACATTTCATCCGACAGGCATTTGAGGGGAAGGCACCTCGTGAGGTTTTCAAGCGCGTCGGCTTCAGCGGGGACCACTCCAAAACCCTCGCTCTGGTTCAAGCGGGTAGCTATGAGGTCGGGGCGATGAATTTCAAAGTTTGGCTGAAGGAGGTTGAGGCTGGCAAAGTGGATCCAAAAAAGGTGCAGGTCATCTGGCGCACACCTCCGTACCCAGACTATAATTGGACAATTCGCGGAAGTGTGGAGGAAACTTATGGTGAAGGATTCATTGAAAAGGTTCAGCAAGCCCTTCTCAATATTACGGACCCAATCATACTTAACGCTTTTCCTAGGGCTAAGTTCATCCCTGCTGATAACGCTATGTACAAACCTATTCTTGATACCGCTATCGAGGTTGGGATTATAAGGAATTGATAGATTCTCCAATAGAGCCAAGTGGATATAGCGGTTTCAAAGGGATATTGGGGGCATCGGAGGCGGTCTACGAGGTGCTAGAAAAGCTCGTCGCTTCTCTTGTGAATACTGGCGATGTTGATATCAATGTCAATTTGCGTCTGATTTAAGAGAGTTTTTATGAGTAAAATCCCTATAATTGGGAATTATGCAGAAAGGATTGACATACTAAATTATGGGCAGGGATGACTGTCTGTTCTCAAAAGTTCAATGGTTCTTTTTTGAAGGAAATCAGCGTAAAGAGTTAACAGAGGAGGTTAACGATTGGGATGAAAATCAATTGCTCAATACATCGGTGGAGGACTTTTGCAGGTATTTTGTCGACAAATACCGAATTGACATCCCGGTCCTCAATAGGGATGGGATTGTCGTAGATCAACATGAAACACGAATTGATGTCAGCAAAGACCGATCTCGCGCCATTCGTGATCGAAGTCAACCATCTTACATTCCCGGGACCGCAATCGAAATCACCGTACCATTCACGGGAGATTCCAAAGCATTCACGATCCGACCAACAACCTTCTCACTCGATTCGCTTCTGCCATGCGTCACCGTCGGAGTTCAAATGCTTACTATCTTACTAAAGTTTGTACAATTCACGGTACAAATGGTGGTTGATTGAGAACACGCTTCGGGATGTCAAGCAGCACTGCGGATTTGACAAGGTATCAGGTCAAATCGCGTCAAAGCATCAATTAATTCGCGCAACTAAGTTTCGGAACAAGTTGCCTGACGCAATTGCTATTCAACGCCACTTGTGTCACAGGCAGTTCGATAACATTGGTATCGAACTGTCAAGCGGACACAAGGGTTGATGGTTGAGCATCTGCGTGCTTTAATCAAGGGATAATTATTTTCTGCGACAATCTCTGAAGATACTAACTCGCCGAATATTCACTAGACCCTTGATAACGCTACATGAATTGGATACAAATTGTACAAACTTTAGTACTATCTTAATTACCGGTACAAATCTCGAAGCTAGGGAGGTGCGCCAGAGAATCAATCACATATTAGACAGCATCGACAGTGCTCTAACCACTCTTCGTGAGGACGCAAAGACACTGAATCGTCAGCTTGAGTCAATGGCACGTCTACGTATTGAACAACGTCGCAAGAAACTCCTAGCGGATCAGAACCTCGTTGCTTCTCTTGGTTTCCCTCTCAAGCAACACAACGATCCGCCAAAGACATATACAGCATCCGAAGTGCGTCGGAAGATTACACCGGTGCCACCATCGGCAAGTTCAATGCCGTACGAACCGGAACCAGCCCTCGGTGAGGCGGATTACGAACACATACTTGAAGTTATTGAAAATATGGCTCAAGTAATGGAGCGCAGTCCCTCGGCATTCTCAACAATGGATGAAGAATCTTTGCGATCGCATTTCCTAGTCCAGCTAAACGGTCACTACGAAGGTCAGGCCACCGGCGAAACATTCAACTACGAAGGAAAAACAGACATTTTGATTCGGTCTGAAGGAAAAAACATCTTCATTGCTGAATGCAAGTATTGGGCTGGTCCCAAAAAACTAACAGACGCAATAGATCAGCTTTTGAGCTATAGTTCTTGGCGAGATACCAAAGTGGCTATGATTGTTTTCAATCGAAATAAGGGGTTCACCAAGGTCTTGGAGGCTATCAAATCAACGACAATAGCCCATCCGAACTGCAAACGCGAGTTGGGCAATCGATCGGAGACCTCTTTCCGTTTTATCTTTGCACACCGTGATGATCCGAATCGGGAACTTACGCTTACCATAATGGCATTTGACATCCCGAAATAAGGTACGAATATATGAATAGCTTGGGTAAATTGAAGAAAATCCCACTGCATAAAATGGGGAGCACTCATATCATATTCAAGGAGATTTCACAATGAAGAAAGAACAAATTGTTTCACGCAACCCAAAGGTGATGAATGGTGCCCTAGTTTTCGCTGGCACCCGCGTTCCGGTTGAGAGTTTGATTCAGCATCTAACAGCAGGGGACTCGCTTAACAAGTTCCTTGATGACTTTCCAACAGTATCCCGTGAGCAAGCAGTTGAGTATCTGAAGATGACGCCGGAGGTCATTGATGCGCGTGCTGCTTGATAAGGATCTGTCCGACATACCAAGGTGATTTTTTGAAGACAATCTCAAAATGGTCAAGCGGTAAAAGACTGCAATTTCAAGAACAACAGCAAAAGAATGTCCGGTTTTTAGAACCGTCCAAATCAAATAATAACGTATCAGTGATTTCTTTAAAAGACTACTAAAGTTTGGACAATTCACGGTACAAATGATGGTTGATTGGGAATACGCTTCGGGATGCCAAGCAGCACTGCGGATTTGACCTGATATCAGGTCAAATCCCAGCAAAGCATCAATTGATTCACGCAACTGAGTTTCGGGACCAGTTGCCTGAGGCAATTGCTATTCAACGCCACCCTGATAAAATCGGGGCAGTTCGATAACAAGTGAGTCGGTGTACTGGGTATTGAGCATTCATTGGTATCGTCCTGTCAAGCGGACACAGGGGTTGATGGTTGAGTATATGCGTGCTTTAATCAAGGGATAATTATTTTCTGCAACAATCTCTGAAGATACTAACTCGCCGAATATTCACTAGACCCTTGATAACGCTACATGAATTGGATACAAATTGTACTAACTTTAGTAAAAGACTATCATAATTAAGCACTTAAAACTTATAGAAAAATCTCTGGAGGATTAGCTTAAAATGACTGAGATAGCTACCAAACCGTGGCTTGAGAACGTGCAAGGAAATCAGGTGCCTCATATTATCAATCTTGATGATGATATAATTCTAGTTGAAGCGGGTCCCGGTACGGGAAAGACTTTCGGTTTAGTTCGGCGTGTGCAACGTATTCTCCATCCACAAGGACTTGGTGTTCCAGGCGCGGAGGTTCTAGTCGTCGCGTTTAATCGTACAATTGCAAAGCAACTGAGGCAGGAAATAGATGATTGTTTAGAACGCTCTCCACACAAAGGTAAACCTGTTATACGTACAGTCCATGCCCTTTGTTTAGAGGTTATGGGTAGTGGTCTGAGAATACTTCTTCCACATGAGGAGGAAGCGATGATCTTTGACGTTCTATGTAAACACCAACAACTCCGTGAGAAGTATAAGAATCAACGCACGGCAAAGCAGGCGTTTCATAACCATGTGGCAAAACTCGAAGATCACACACAATTATGGCAAGCTGTTGACGAATGGCTCCGACGACACGACGCACAGCTTATTGGCGAATTGCCTAATCTTCTCCTCAATAAACGTAAAGGCGGGGATTTCGCAGATAAGACTTATCAGCATGTAATAGTAGATGAGTTCCAAGATTTAACACCCGGTGAACAACAATTGTTTCTTGACCTTAGGGGTGAGGGAGGCAAGTTTGTGGCCCTCGGGGACCCGCGGCAATCTATCTACGCCTTTCGAGGGAATGACTGAGAAGGTTTGAGTAAAATAGCTAAGCTGCCTACTTTATCAGGATACCCCGTCAGAGAACTCTCAATGAACGAATGCCATCGTTGTCCCCAGCAAGTTGTGGAAGCCGCAAATCAGCTAATGGGATTATATCAGACCAAACCAATGGTCTCAAGAAGTAACATTGTGGCTAATACTCATGTTGTCGTCTGGAAGTCATTGGCAGCTGAAGCAAAGGGTATGGCACAAGCAATCGTAGAAAATGTCCAAGTACATCCGAAGGACCAGCATCTGGTAATGGTCACACGTCGTCAGTTCGGTTATGAACTTCGGGAACAAATCGCCAAACTTAATCCTGATTTGAAGATCGAACTCAGTTTTTCGGAGAACCTCTTGGAGACTTGGGTAGTACGCGAAGCCTTTCTCTGTTTTTGCCTTCTTGTTGATGCCGATGCTCCAACTTGGAGAGCATGGCTTGGATATCAAAACTCTAATGATGGCGAAAACTATAAGGCTCCTGAACGTAATGCGGATGCATACCTTGAATTCCTGAATACATGTCAAGATGAAATTACGGGAAGTGCTGTTGAACAACTTGCTAACTGTTCCAAGCAACCACCCGGCAAGGGAGGTAAAAACCTTTGGGAACGCGCAAAGCGATTTTTTGAACTCAAAAAACAATTTCAATGGGACGGTGAAGACGCCTTGACACTAATAAACACGGTTTTTGATACGCGCAGATGGAACGGTAATCAATCGCTCGATCCTAAGACAGCAAAAATTGACATGGAACTAATTTTGTCTAAGGCACAGGACATATACCAAGAACTAGCGTTAGAAAATTCTGAATTAACGGAGCAACAAAAGTTAAAAGAAGTTGCGGTTGGACTCAGGTATGAAATTGCGACTCGAGAGCCCTTTGCATCCAACGAGCAATCTGATTTGCAGGTTGCTACATTGTGGGGGGCAAAAGGCGTTACAGCTAATCACGTATATGTGATTGGTCTTTGTAAAGAGGCTATCCCGGGATTTCCGCGCGATGAATACCCGCAAACAAAAGATGAATTTTTTGAGGAACAGCGAAGGCTATTTTACGTCTCCATCACGAGATCCAAAAAAACTCTAGTGCTATCTCGTGCCAATCAAATACTCAAAGGCGAAGCGGCTCGGCTTGGACTAGCTCAAGGGCATAGTTATAAATTTCGTCAGGAATTGCAGATGTCCCCGTATTTGCATGACATCATAAATTACCTGCCAAAATATCAAAATGGTGAGGATTGGGAAGGCAGTGCATGAGTATTATGTCACTTTTTAAAAAATAGATAGTCTTCACCACTGACCTTGCGATAATCTGGTACTTATGCTAACATTTCAAGGAAGCGAGAATTCCTATAACCACAAAGGAGCAGATATGAAAAACTTTAGCATCTTGAGAAAATACCCCTTCTGGATGTTAGGGCTACTTTTACTCTGTAGTTGTGACTTAGTTCAGGAACTTATCCAACCACCGAGCGAAGTGGAGACCGCACCGATCCGTGTAACCATGATATATCCCGACGATTGCGTGGGGGATTCAGGGTACTGCGACACGCTCCATTTTGGAGTCAAACGAGCTGAAGCGGAACTGGGAATCCATCTCAACGAGGTTATCGGAATGGAGAGCGATCCGGTGGTGACAGAAATGTTGTTCAGAGAAGCGGCTCAAATTTCCGACTTGATTATAACCGCGGGTTTCCAAATGGGGGAACCGTTGTCGCGCGTAGCTTCTGACTTTCCCGATGTCAAATTTGCAATCGTTGATGTTGCCCTTGATCTTCCCAATGTCGCGGGCCTCAACTATAAGGCAAATGAAGGCTCATTTCTGGTCGGGGCAATTGCTGGGTTAAAATCGGAGAGCGGTAAAATTGGCTATATCGGCGGGGTGGACGTACCCTTATTGCGAGAATTTGAAGCCGGCTACGTCGCTGGGGTTCACGCTGTCAATCCAGATGCGGTTGTCTCCATAGAATACATCAGCGAAGATATAGGCGGTTTCAACCAGCCAGATAAGGCGAAAGAGATCGCGTTAACCCAATATGAGGGCGGCGTCGATGTCATTTACACCGCTGCGGGTGGATCCGGTCTGGGCGTGCTCCAAGCTGCTCAAGAACAGGGGAAATATGTCATTTGGGTTGACTCCAACGGCAATCATCTCGCACCGGGGACAGTCCTGACGAGCATGGTCAAACAGATCGAGAATTCCGTATATGGGGTCATAAGCGAAACCATTGACGGCACTTTTATGGGAGGTATCCGATACCTCGGACTCGCAGATGGCGGGGTCGACTATGCCCTTGACGAACACAACCGATCTGAACTTTCAGACGAAATCATAGCAACTGTTGAATCGTTGAGGGCGAAAATCATCGCCGGCGAGATTGTCGTTCCGAATGAGGTCTCGCTCCCACGCTAACATTACGTTTATCCGTACATCACACGAAAAACAGGGGGCGCGAGTCCCCGCATTTGATAAGGACGAATTCTTCAAGTTTCATTTTCAATTTATAGAATATGAAGTCATCTCCCAACACCAAACTGTTTAACTTGGCTGCAGAAAGTGTAGCCTACGAAGATAACGTTGTTCTAAAAAATATCACCCTGCAAATTGACAGAGGAGAAAAGGTTGCATTGGTTGGTCCGAGTGGCGCCGGCAAAACGACCTTGCTGCGTAGACTCTACAATAGCGTTGCGAACCAGTCTGCATTCGTGGACCAACACTATGCCTTAGTACCGCAGCTCTCTGCTTTCCACAATATCTATACTGGACGGCTTGATCAGTATTCCACAGTCCACAACCTCTTGAACCTAATTAAACCACAGAAGAAGGTGTTGCAGGAAATCTCTCCTATCCTGTACGCACTGGGCATGGAGGAGAAAATTTTTGAAAAGGTTGGGGCAATGTCTGGAGGACAGCAGCAGCGGGTCGCTGTTGCGCGTGCGATTTACCGCGGAGAGGATATCTTGTTGGCAGACGAACCGATATCCTCAGTGGATCCCCATCAAGCGGGCACGGTGATGGAAATCATTATTCAGAATACAGAAACCGTTGTGGTATCGCTACACGCGGTGGAATTTGCCCTAAAGTTCGCGCAGCGGATAGTCGGACTGAGCGATGGAGAGATTCAATTCGATTTGCCAACCGGGGAAGTGACGCAAGCGATGCTTAGGGAACTGTATCGGAACGGGAAACCCCTTTGAAGTCAAAACCTTCCAAGGGGTATACTATCACCATGTTAAAAACCAGTCTGTTCTTTGTTGCGATCGCCCTAATAGCCCTCCTGTTGGCGGACCTTGAAATCTCCACGCTACACCCTTGGACAGAACTGAGTCGAATGGCTTGGGGCGTAATTACCCCGGATGTTACTTCCCTCTGGAATTTGAAACTTGCGCTGCTCAACACAGTGGTCTTCGCCTTCTGTGGTATTTTTTTTGCTGTAGTACTTGGCATCGGTTTGGCTTTCGCCTTCCGTTTTACCCCTGTCAGATTGTTCTGCGCTTTTATCCGCGCTATTCATGAGATTTTTTGGGCTTTCATCTTCCTCCCCATTGTTGGACTCAACCCAACCTGCGGTGTGCTCGCCATCGCAATTCCCTACGCTGGTATCTTTGCGAAGGTATACGCAGAGATTATCCAAGAATCGGATCGGCGTCCACTGGAGGGCGTTCCTAAAGCATCTGGAGGTTTGAGCCGCTTTGTCTACGGCATCCTTCCCATCATCTATGCCGACACCAAACACTATACCGGCTACCGTTTCGAGTGCGCCCTACGTTCCAGTGCTATTCTTGGGTTTATCGGGCTGCCGACGCTCGGATTCCACCTTGAGACCGCGTTTCGCGAAGGCATATACTCGGAGGCTTGGGCGCTGCTCTATGTGTTCTATATCTTGATTGCCTCGCTCAGGTACTGGCTCAAGCCACGTCTTGTTCCACTCTATATTGTGGCATCGTTTGTGTTGCTATCAAGGACAATCACGGTATCGTGGGAAAATATCGTTCGCTTTTTTACCTATGACCTCCTCCCTTGGCCCATGCGTCGGGAGGGCGTCCTTGATGGCACGTACGAGATCTCATTTGCGTGGGAACCGATCGTGAACTGGGTAAGCGAGATTTTTGTCCAAGAGGCATGGGAAGGGATATGGAATACAGTGGTGCTGACGCAGGTTGTGTTGGTAGGGACGGGTATATTTGCACTGCTCAGTTTTCCCTTCGCCTGCCGGCATTTCTCAGGGAAGATTGCCAGTCGGATTTCGCACTATGGACTGATTGTTATCCGCACCACACCGGAGTACATCCTCGCGTATATCCTTGTACAACTCTGGGGACCATCTATGCTCCCGGCTGTCTGGGCGATTCTCCTACATAACGGAGCCATTCTTGGCTTCCTGTGCAGCAACAACGCCGATTTGGTGCCACTGCGGATAGACGCTCCTCAGAGGCGGATAGACCGGTACTTGTTTGAAATCTTGCCACGCGTATACGGACAGTTCCTCGCGTTCCTGTTTTACCGCTGGGAGGTGATGATGCGAGAATCGGCAATCCTTGGCATCCTCGGTATCTACACGCTGGGGTTCTACATCGACAGCGCGATTTCCGATGACCAGATCGATAAAGCAGTTTTTCTGATCCTCATCACAGTCCTACTCAATATGGGCATCGATTCCGTATCACAGTTTGTACGGCGTCGCCTCAAGATCTCTACGAAATTAGTGACATCTTTATGACCAGATAGTGCTAGTTTGTAATTGTTGATATGCTCTCCGGTCAAAGACCGAGAGTGAAACTTGAAGCGTGAAATGTAATTATTTCATTGGTGCCCGACCTGCGGGGCTTATACAAAAACTCGGTTTCTGTTGCACGAGTTCTTAACATGAGCCATAACGACGATCATTTTTAGAAAACCTAGCCACTCACAACGACATGAAAGGAAAACCGATGGAAAATCAAGAATACCTTCTCAACGACGAAGAGATGCGTCGCTTCATCATTGATGGCTATATCAAGGTGCAGCCCGACTTCCCTGCTAACTTCCACGAAACGATTTTCCAGCAGGTCGAAGATATGTTCGAGAGTCAGGGGAATTTGGGGAATAACCTGTTGCCCCTCATCCCTGAGATCCAGCAGGTCTTTTCGGATCCGGCGGTTCACGGTGCTTTGACCAGTGCACTCGGTCCGAATTATGTCATGCACTCACATCGCTATTGCCACTTCAATTCGCCGGGGAGTACCGGACAAAATTTCCATAAAGACTCCTACGAAGGAGACGAGCAGATACGGCGTCACCGATGTCGTTGGATGATGGGATTTTACTATCCCCAAGATACCACCGAAGATATGGGACCGACAGCGGTTCTCCCCGGTACGCAATATTATGAGACGCACGAAAGCGCGCATTCCCAGCCGGAATTGGCTCTCTGCGGGGAGGCTGGCACAGTGACGCTGGTGCACTATGATCTCTGGCACCGGGCAATGCCGAATCAGAGTGACAAAAAGCGTCACATGCTGAAGTTCCTCTTTACCCGACTTGATGAGCCGAAGGCACCCTCTTGGAACAGTGCGAACTCAACGTGGAAATCGCTTGACGGCGAGGCATCGTTGGAGGGGCATGAGGTTATGTGGCGAAGCCTCTGGAATTGGTTCTATGGGAAACAGAACGGTGCAACGGTAGATACGGGGTTGGCTGAAAATGACCTCCCCGCGTTGACTGCGGCTTTGGGCGATAAAGATGAAGTGGTTCGTCTTAATGCGGCATACGAATTGGGGATGGTGGGGGCAGCAGCGGTGCCGGCACTGATTGAGACATGGCGAGAGGCATCGGAGGATGCAGATAGTCCCGGATTAGAGACCGAGAGCTTTCGACATGCGACCTATGCGTTGAGTGCGATTGGGGAACCGGCAGTACCCGCATTGATAGACACACTACAAGATAAAAATGAGTCAATTCGTGTGAGCGCGGCTTATGCTCTCGGCGATATTGGGAGTGCCGCTCAGGATGCCGTTCCTTCGCTCACTCAGGCTTTGCGGGATGAATCTGCGTGGGTGCGCCGTCATGCGACGGAAGCATTGGGCCTCATCGGTCAACCCGTTCAGAACACGGTTCCTGCACTGATTGAGTTACTGCGCGATGAACATTATTGGATTCGCGACAACGCAGCACGGGCGTTAGCTCGGCTCGGACACGCCGCCGAGGCTGCAATACCGGCGTTGATGGATACACTGAACGATGAGAATCGGTATGTGCGTTTCCATGCGACGTTTGCGTTGAAACAGATCGGCACGTCTGAAGCGACAAACGTTTTGTTTGATCACCTCTTGACCTCTCGGTGGTGTCCGTTGACAACATCGCACAGCGCATTTTAGCTCGATCCGTCCAACACGCTCACCATGACAAGCAACCCGCACCCTGATCCATTCTGGACGTTTGAACACACCGCATGGGAGAGAAGTGCGTGGTCGTATCACAATTTTTGGACACGCCTCACCAGTCAAACTATTGAACCACTCCTATCCACTGTCCAGAGGGACGACACAACGCGATTGCTCGATGTCGCAACCGGTGCGGGCAACGTCGCGCAGGCGGGTGTCAGAAAAGAGCTGCGGGTTATTGGGATCGATTTCTCAACCGCGATGCTCGCCCAAGCACGGAAACAGTATCCAGATATCGACTTCTGTGAAGGAGATGCAGAGGCGTTGCCTTTCGCCGATAACAGTTTTGATGCAGTTGTCATCAACTTCGGGTTATTACACTTCGGCAACCCCGAACAAGCGTTGACGGAAGCGTATCGTGTCCTCCGCCCCGGTGGACGGATTGGCTTTACCGTCTGGGCGACCCCCGAAACCGCTATCGGATTTCAGATTATGCTTCAGGCGATCGCAACCCACGGTGACCCTAACGTTCCACTGCCTGAAGGTCCCCCCTTTTTCCGTTTTAGCGATCCCGCCGAAAGTGAACGAACCTTACGGACAATCGGCTTTACCAATCCTTCGATTAAAGAGATTCAACAGATATGGCGGCTTTCTTCGCCCGATGACCTCTTTGTTGCATTCTACAAAGGGACAGCACGCACCGGCGGACTGCTCCGCGCTCAATCCAAGGAGGCGTTAGTCAACATTCGCGCAGCAGTTATCAAGGCAGCTGCCGCTTATGAAAAGAACGGGATCGTGGAGATTCCGATGCCTGCGATCCTTACCTCAGCGCAAAAACCACGATGCTGAAATGCT
The DNA here is from genome assembly GCA_965247655.1 of Candidatus Poribacteria bacterium. Classification (GTDB taxonomy): domain Bacteria; phylum Poribacteria; class WGA-4E; order WGA-4E; family PCPOR2b; genus PCPOR2b. The sequence goes on from OZ252032.1 coordinate 5,805,008, forward strand.
TAATCAAACATCAATACACTACGCGCGACCTCTCCTCTCGCCAACGCTTCAAACGCCTCGTTGACTCTCTCTAACGGATACGTTCGCGTCACCAATTCATCCAGATTTAACTTCCCTGCCTTGTAGAGACGGATCAGACGCGGAAAGTCTACATGGGGACGTGCGGAGCCGTAGTAGGAACCGATAACCGTTTTCTCGTGCATCAACATCCGGGCGTCCAACGCTACGGGTGTGCCTTCGGGTGCATGACCAACGAAAACAGTGATGCCACGTCTGCGGGTGCATTGGATAGCTTGAAGGAACGGCTCGCCCGTGATTCCAATCGCTTCAAAAGCATAGTGGACACCGGGACCGCCACTGAGTTCCTGAATCCGAGCGACAGCGTCCTCCTGAGAGGCGTTGACCGTGTGGGTCGCGCCAAAACGCTTTGCCATCTCCAACTTGTTGTCGCGGACATCTACCGCAATGATCGGCTCGGCACCTGCAATCGCTGCGCCCTGAATGCAGTTGAGTCCCACGCCGCCACAACCAAAGACCGCCACTGAACTTCCACCCTGCACTTGAGCGGTATTGATGGCTGCACCCACCCCTGTCATGACGCCACATCCAATCAGTGCTGCCTGCGCGAAAGGCATATCTTTATCTATGGAAACAACCGCATCTTGAGGCACCAGCGCATGTGTGCCAAAGGTCCCCAAACCTGCCATCTTTTCCATTGTTCTCTGATCGCCGGGGAATCGGGGGAGTGTGGAACTATCAGGCGGAAGCTCGCACAGGGTGGGAAACCCTTTCTGACACATCTCGCAATAGCCGCAACTCCGCTTCCACGACAAAATAACGTGATCCCCTTCACTAACCCCGGTAACTTGCGTTCCCACCTCTTCGACAACACCCGCTCCCTCGTGACCCAAGATGGTCGGTATCGGGATGTGGGGCCAATCGCCCTTGACAACGTGCCAATCAGAATGGCAGACGCCGCTGGCGACGATTCGCACCCGGACCTGATTGGGTCCTGTGTCCGGCAGATCAAATTCCTCGATTTTCAGTGGTGTATTGATTTCATATAGCACAGCAGCTTTCATAATATTTGCCCTCCTTCGGGTTGCATCCAAGACGGATCCCTATCGCTAAAATTTTGAAGTTCAAATTTATATTAGGATGAAACCGAAACAAGGTCAAGAGAGAAAATTGAAGTTCCCGCGCGGAAACCTTTTTTCGTTGCGGAATTGCCCGAACTTTGCTATGATACCGAACAGTACAGAAATCCCACCTTGCGACCCCATAAAATCTCCGCAAGGTTCGACCCATATCATCTGGATCCTTTCCCCAAGGAGGATACCCACTTGAACCAAACACCGATTCAAAATGGAACGCCTTTCAGCGAAGAACGGACCCGAGAAATCATCCGTGAGTTTAAGCGAGATGGCTTTGTATTGATTCCGGACGTACTCGAAAAAGATGAAACGAGAGTGCTTCGTGAGAAGACCGACGAACTGTTCGATGACCCCAAAACAGTTGAGAACGGTTATCTGCGCGAAAACCACTTCATTGTTTGGAATCCCAATGAATTGGAACGGATCTTCTGCGATCTGCTGGTGCGCGAGCCAATTTTCAGCCTGATGGAGGCAATTTTTGGCAAGGGCTTCCAGCAGTGCGGCAACCAAGTGTTGCGCAACGACCACACCCAAACGATCGACCAATGGCATGTAGATAACGATCTGTTCCACGCGCTGCCCGATGACGTTCCTCGATACGATCCACGCATCGATATCCCGATCATGTGGTTGACGGTACAGATTGCGCTGGCAGACATTGATTCGATTGAATGTGGCCCCACGCAGTATGTTCCTGTCAGCCATTATTCGGGCAGAAATCCGCCCAAAACAGACACGCCAACATTTGAAGGGCGCGGTCCCGTTTCGGTGCTTTGCAAGGCGGGCGACATCTATCTGCACAATCCACAATGCTGGCATCGCGGGACACCAAACCGGTCGGGTCGCTATCGCTATCTGCTTCAGCAGCAGTACGGTCCAGCATGGGCATTTCGGCGTTACAACGCCTACATCCAGTACAGAATGCCGGAATATCTCCTTGAAGATGCAGATCGACGCCTGCTTGAAGTGCACGGCGATCTGCGCTTCCACTCCGAAGCGCGATACACGGGAGTCGCCCGTAAATAAACGCTCCAGTTTGCAGTCTCCCTTCAACTTTCGGGATATATAGAGGAACGGTAGGAGGATAATCCCTTGAATCAAACACCGATCGACACAGGAGAGCCTTTCAGCGAAGAACGGACCGCTGAAATTATCCGCGATTTCAGGCAGAACGGATTTACGTTGATTCCGGGGGTACTTGAACCCCACGAAGTAACGGCGCTACGTGAGAAGACGGATGTGCTGTTTGTCGATCCGGAAGCCATAAACGGCGGCTACGTCCAGAGGAATTTCATTCTTAGACACACCAACGAACTGGATCGAATCTTCTGCGATCTGCTGATACGCGAACCGATTTTTAGTCTGATGGAGGCAATTTTTGGCAAGGGCTTCCAGCAGTGCGGCATGAACGTCCTGCGGACTGACGACACCAACGCAATAGACCAGTGGCACGTAGATGATGCCCTATTTTTCCCACTTCCCGACGACGTACCCCGTCACGACCCGCGCATAGATCTGCCGGTGCAGTGGCTCACCGTGCAGGTGCCGCTGACAGACATTGATTCGATTGAACATGGTCCGACACAATACGTTCCTGTAAGCCACTATTCGGGCAGAAATCCGCCGAAAACAGAGACGCCGACATTTGAAGGGCACGAACCGGTTTCGGTATTTTGCAAGGCCGGCGATATCTATCTGCACGACCCACAATGCTGGCACCGCGGGACTCCTAACCGGTCGGGTCAGGTTCGTTATTTGCTTCAACAGCAATACGGTAGGAGATGGCCCTTTCCGCGTTACAATGCCTACGTCAACTACAAGATGCCGGAACACATCCTCGAAGGCGCAAGTGAGCGTTTGCTTCAGGTGCTCGGCGACCACCGATTCCATCCCGAAGATCGCTATCAGTAATAAGCAGATGGGAATTTAACTTTGCACAGGTTTTAGATTTGAAAGGAGATCGATATGCAAAAACCCTCCACCGCCTCCCCACGGAGCCGATTTGAACAGATTGAAACCCTGCCACTGAATACCGACAAACCGAGCGAAGATCAGCTTTCTCAATGGGAAGCGCGACTGATTGACGTAGGCTATATCATTATCCCCGATGCGCTGCCCGCGACAGCGGTTGAGCACTTTTGTGAGCGTATCGCCGGGTTTGAACCCTCCGTCGGTTATGGCTCAAATTCACTAGTACGCTTGTTTGAAAAAGGGACGGATTTTGTAGATCTGCTGCTGAACGAGCCTATCTATACCCTGATGGAACGTATCTTTGGTGAGCGGATGCACATCATTGGGTTACAGGGGCACCGGATGTTTACAGGGAATGAGGTATCAAGATTTCATTCTGACGAAATTTACCTGCAGCGACCGGCAGATGTCAGCGACGACGTGGAATATCCTCCCATCATCAATACAATCAATTGCCATTATTACGTTGTGGATGTCCCGATGGAATTGGGCCCCACAGAGGTAGTCCCCGGCAGTCATCGCGCCTGTCGGCAACCGACGCCGGAAGACGGCGATCCGCCGCATTGGCGGGGTCAAGGACCTGTATCCCTTACCTGCAATGCCGGGGATTGCATCTTGTATAGTAATCAGATGTGGCATCGTGGAGCACCAAACCGGACGGACCGCACCCGACTGTCGATCGTTCCAAGTTATGCCCGCCGATTTGTCGCACAGCGATTTTGGCCCTTTCTCAATTACAGCCTGCCCCGCGACATTCTCGACCGATGCAGCCCGCGCCAGCGAGAACTGCTCGGCGAACACCCGCGTGGGGCGTATGGATAGAGGAATCTGTGACCGCTTGCTTGTAGGGAACGCAGGTCTGCGTTCCCTACGAAAGGAGTAAGATAGTGCCCAACGAAATCGAAAAGACCGAACAACTTATCCAAAGTGCACAGGAGCTGAGAGAGAAGTTTCAGAAAGATCCCCATCGACCAACGTACCATTTCACCCCACCGTGGGCTTGGATGAACGACATCAATGGACCCCTCTTTTGGAACGGCAGATACCACATTTTCTACCAGCATAGCCCCGACGGTGCCTACTGGAAATGGATTCAGTGGGGACACGCATCGAGTCCAGACCTTGTGCATTGGACGCACCATCCGATTGCATTGACGCCGACGCTAGGCGGTCCCGACCGGGACGGTTGTTTCAGTGGAGGTGCGGTGATCAATGATGGCGTGCCCACGCTGATTTATCACGGTGTCCCTGAAGGAACATGTATCGCCACCAGCGAGGATCCGGACTTAATCCAGTGGACTAAGCACCCTGCGAACCCCGTTATACCGGTCCCAAAACCGGACGATCCGGACTACGGGAAGTACCGTGTCTACGATCCGTGCGCTTGGAAGCATGGTGACTTTTGGTATGCGTTGTGCGGCAGTCGTGACCCGGCGGGGGGCGATACCGCCTATCTGTTTAAGTCTCCTGATATGGTCCATTGGGAGTATCTGCACCCATTCTACAAATCGAATCGGCGTTGGACCGAGGCGGATGAGGATTGCGCTGTCCCAAATTTCTTCCCGCTAGGGGATAGACACATGTTGTTGTTTTGCAGTCATCTGCAGGGAACCCAATATTACCTCGGTCAATACGAAGATGATCGTCTTTATCCAGAGCTATACGCTCGCATGAGTTGGCCCGGCGGGCACCTCGGAGGCGGGATCACTCTGTTGGATGGGAATGGGCGTCGTATCTTCTTTGACTGGATTCGCGAGACGAGAACGTCGGAAGCCGAGCGCGCCTCTGGTTGGTCTGGAGTGATGACCGTGCCGCGAGTCTTATCATTAGGGGAAGATAACAGTTTGGCAATTGAACCTGTTCCTGAACTGGAGGTGCTGCGGCAGAATCACCGTCATCACGAGAACATCCATCTGACCGCCGATTCGGAACTGAAACTTGACGATGTAAGCGGGGATTGTCTGGAACTGGCTGTGGAGGTTGACCCAGTGGATGGCGTTGAGTTTGGCGTGAAGGTCCGTTGTTCGCCGGAGGGGGAAGAACAGACCTCCGTCGTGTACAACTCAAGCGCAAAGACATTGAGCGTAGAGATTGGTAAGTCCAGCCTTGACAAAAGCATACGATACATCTACTATCGTAACGAAAGCGCGACGAAGCGGGTACCTGAAAGTAAGAGGGTGGTGACTGCCCAAGAAGCACCGTTTGAGCTATCTCCCGGAGAATCGCTTAAGTTGCGTATCTTTCTAGACCGTTCGGTGCTGGAAGTTTTCGCCAATGGACGTCAGTGTGTGACACAGCGCATCTATCCGACCCGAAGCGACAGTCTCGGTGCGACCCTATTTAGCCGCGGTGGGAGTGTGGATGTGAAGTCCCTTGATACCTGGGACATGGGGCAAACAAACGAATAGATCAACAATTAAACCTCTACGAGGCTTTGTAGAGAACGCAGATCTGCGTTCCGTACGAAAGGAACGAAATATGGAAAAACGAACGCTTGGTCGCACGGGACTTGAAGTCAGTGTGCTGGGGATGGGGGGACTGTATGTTTCCAGAGCGGGTGACCGTGGACGCGATGAGGGATGCCGCGCCGTCCACCGGGCACTTGAACTCGGTGTTAATTATGTGGATACAGCACCTAGCTATCGTGACAGCGAAGAGGTCTTGGGTATCGCGCTCGAAGGTGTGACGCAGCCATACTTTCTCGCAACGAAACTCGGCGGCCGTCCGCAGCCGTTTAATCCACAAGATAAGGATCTCTTGCGGCGGTCGGTTGATGAAAGCCTTCGGTTACTCAAACGCGATTATATTGATGTCCTATTAGTTCATGAGCCCGATCGCCCCGGTCAGTATGATTGGTGGACGGATTACGACAATTTCCACGGACCTGTCTGTGAGCTGTTGGAAGAACTGAAAGCGGAGAAAATCATCGGATTCACCGGACTCGGCGGCACGACTGCTTATCAGCTTCCGCTTATTATGGCAACGGGAAACTACGATGTCGTTTTGACGGCGTTCAACTATAGCCTACTCTGGCGGGAAGCGACCATCGCGATCTTCCCCGAAGCCAAACGAGGGGATATGGGCGTTGTCGTCGGCTCGCCACTTCAACAGGGCGCCCTCTCACAACGTTATCCCGAAATAGAAACGGGAGCACCGTGGTTGAGCCCGCCACGACAGAAACAGTATCAGCGGCTTTACGGGTTTCTGGCTGAAATTGAGATGTCGCTGCCGGAGGCTGCGCTCCGTATGATGGTAGCAACCCCTGAAATCTCCACAGTTTTGATGGGGGCACGATCAGTGGAGGAGGTTGAACAGAATGTGCATGCAGTTGAAGCGGGACCGCTGCCGTCGGATATCCTCGCTGAACTTCAGGAGATTGCGGATATGGTGCCGTTCCGACCCAATGAAGAGCCTTTTGGGTTACCGTTTGGACGACCATACAAGTGGCCTGGTCAAGCTGGCAGGTAGGAAGGAGAATTATATGAAAGTTACTGACGTTAAAGTACACCTCGTGCGGTCAAACCGCAACACCGAGATCCCTTCACCGTGGATCTTCGTGCAGGTATTCACCGATGAGGGTGTGGTGGGGCTAGGAGACGCAACGAATTGGCCCGGCGGCACGATCATTAAGCAGTCAATTGAGGAGTTGAGCCGGTTCGTTATCGGAGAAGATCCATTTAACATCGAATATATCTATCACCTGTTATATCATGCCTTGCAACAAATCGGGCAGACAGGGGCAGTGATTGCCGCAATCAGCGGTATTGAGATTGCGCTATGGGACATCGTGGGTCAGGCAGTGGGCCAGCCGATCTACAACCTACTGGGCGGATCTTGTCGGGATAGGGTGCGCTTTTATAGCCATGCAGGTGAGCCGGAGGAGTGCGCTCGTTTGGCGGAGAAAGGGTGCACCGCTATTAAAGCTTATTTCCCCGGTGGCACACCCCGACCGGGGGAACGCATCAATATCCCTTGCTCTATCACTCTAAGCGAGGAACGGATCGCGCTAGCGCACATGCAGCGGTGTCGAGAAGCTGTAGGGAACGAGGTAGACATTGCGACCGATGTGGGCGCCCGATATACCACGAGTGCGGCGATTCGGCTGGGAAACAGGTTGGAGGAGATTGGACTGTTATTCTACGAGGAGCCGGTGGGACCAGAAAACATTGATGCCTTAGCAAAAGTGACTGCAGCGGTGAATACACCTGTCTGCGTTGGAGAGCGGCGTTATACGCGCTTTGGCTTCCGCGACCTAATCGCCGCGCAGGCGGTGGACATGATCATGCCCGATGTGGTACGAGCGGGAGGTATCGCGGAGACGAAGAAAATCGCCGCCATGGCAGAGAGTTACTACATGCAGGTTTCGCCGCACAACCCCAACAGTGCCATCTCGACGCTCGCCAGCGTTCACCTGATGGCGAATATCCCCAACGCGCTCGTCTTGGAATATGTCGATGACGAACAGGATGCACTGTGGCGCAACAACTTGCTGACCGACCCGCCGCAGGTGGAAAATGGTTATCTGCGGCTGCCAACGAAACCGGGGCTAGGATCACAACTTGTGATGAAGGAAGTGGAAAAGTACCGGTTCGATGGGTAGTAGCATGTAAATAGCCTTAGCATGTTTGTGTTGCAACCAGAAAAGAGGTAAGATGAAACGAGTGGAATCCTCGCCTGATGATTACATCGCAAGCCAACTACCAGATATTCGGGCAGTTTTAGAGGAACTTCACACGATGATCCGGGCAGCGTTACCAGATCGGGATTGCTGTATGTGGGAAGGTGTTTTCTGGGGTGGCAGCGAACAGCGAATCATCGGCTACGGCAACTATTCCTACCTGCGCGCTGATAAGACCCAAGTCGAATGGTTCATTGTTGGGTTGACCCGGCAGAAAAATTACTTCAGCGTGTATGTCAATGCGGTCGAAGGGAAAGATTATCTAGCTGAACTCTACGGTCCCCGCCTCGGCAAGGTCAAGATCGGAAAAAGTTCTATTAGTTTTCGTAGCCGGACAGATATTAATCTGGCTGTGTTACGTGAAATGGTCGAACACGCAGGAAGAATAGTAACAACTGACTCTTAGCGTACTCACTCTTGACATGAGCCAAAAAAAATGCCAGACCGTGAGGGAGGCGGTCTGGCATTACCGACGTTCAGGAAGAAAACGCCAGTTGACGTCTATTTCAAAGATATTGAGAGTAAGACGAAAAACCATGAGCAATCCAATAATTGCTCATCAACAGGTTATAGTATACCCTATTGAGTAACAAAAGTCAATCATATTTTTAACGAATGTGAATAAAATATGAGCCGATAGAGATTTACGCTCCTACGCGCTATCCGTAATCCTCTCAGTGATTGCGCCGCTCTCTTTATCTCTGAGGATCTGTTTCAGGCGGCCGTCGGGCATCCGTTCTTCCTTAACCAGTGTATATCCCCCGTCAACTTCAACCGCTGAGACGCCAATCTGCTCTACCTCAGTTGCCCCACGCCATACTTCCAATTCCACCGGCTCCCACTGTTTCGATTTGGCAGACCGATAACACGCATCAATAATGGCGTTGACAATGTACCCATCATAAAAGGTTTCCATCGGTTCTGTACCGTTATCCAAAGCGTCGAGTATTTCAACAAACATATCACGGTATCCGAGTTCCCCAACTTCGTCGCCAACAGGGAAAAGCCAGCCTGTATCGGTCTCGGCTTTTTCAGCGACATAGCCGCCCTGTCCACCCGATGTAAACATCTCCATACCCGTCCTCAGCCAGTGGTTGAGCCAGATGGTGCCTTCCGTGCCTGAGACTTCATCGCGTATATCCATGCCACCACGAAACGCCCAACCCACCTCAAACTGTCCCATTGCCCCGTTCTCAAATTTGATTAGGGCAATCCCATGATCTTCCGCCTCGACAGGGTGGACGAGGGTATCCGCCCAACACATGACCTCAAGGGGTTTAATATCCTTGCCGATAAAGTTACGGATTATTTCGATACAGTGGCATCCCATGTCAACGATGGCACCACCGCCTGCCTGCTCAATATCCCAGAACCAGTCACTGTGAGGTCCCGGATGGGTTTCGCGGGAACGCACCCACAAAACCTTCCCAATCGCGCCGTTCTTGACAGATTCCAGCGATTTGAGGGTCTTCGGTGGGTAGACCAGATCCTCAAGATAGCCGTGAAAGACACCCGCATTTTCAACCACATCGAGCATCCTTTTGGCTTCAGCTGCGTTGCGTCCCAACGGTTTCGTACACAGGATGGCTTTGCCCGCTTCGGCAGCCATCGCAACGGTTTCCTCGTGCAGGTTGTTGGGGAGACCAATGACAACCACATCGGTTTCCGGATCGTTAATCGCTTCAGCGAGGTCGGTCGTCGATTTAGGGATGTCCCACTCCTCTGCAAAATCCTTCGCCCGCTCTTCAGTGCGTGAGTATACCACATGAACGCGGTCCCGGCTCCGCTGCCCGTGGAGTGTCATTGTGTAGAACATACCGATGAGCCCTGTCCCTAACATAGTAATCTTATGTGTTTTGTCCATTTTTCTCCTCTTTTCTGTGCATTGGGGTTTATAGTGAGATTTTGCCGTGTGAGTTTGAGGTTCCAGTAAAACCTGTTAAGAACATCTTATCAGATCTTTCGTGTTGGGTCAATTCCAAAGTGGCAAATCAATGTAACCCCACAGTCGCGCACTGCCGATATACACTCGTTCCACTTTACCCTCTAGCCGTTTGAACACTTCTATCAGGTGCATCGTATTTTTCATCCATGATACGCTACCCATCGCGACCACACGCTTTTTACGCTCAAAATTCCCCGGCACAAATCTCGCATCCATCGGATCCGTCAACAGTTCAGTTCCGGTGATACCCACATAGTTAAAGAGCCCTCGGAGAAATTCACAATTAACCGTAACTATATCACCTTGTGCGATGAACTCTTTACGCCAATACGGGTGAACCCGCAACAGCGAGAACTCACTGCCATAGATAATTTTTTTAGCCTCCACACTTTTCAGGGCGTTCATCTGGTTTTCCCAATACTCAATCGGTTCGTGCTCGGGCTTCAGGATATACCATAGCGGTTCTACCAATACAATATCTGCAGTAATATCCTCTATTTTACAAACCGTTTTTGACGTGGGGAAATACTCCTCAAGCGCGTCGCGGACTCGATAAGTTTTCGTCTGCATCCCACCCGCGTTCCGTTGACGCGACGGTTTAACATCTGGATTGTACAACGCGTAGTCTTCTGCTGTAAGATATGAAATCATTCGATAGTCCTTTTGTGATATAATTAGGACTTACGCAGTTGAACGTTCAACCCCTTGTAGTTCAGTGACTCATTACCGGACAATACGACTCACGACGCCCGATGAATCGGGCAACTACAGTGGTTTGTAGTAAGTCTCGAACTCTCGGAACGGAGGCGATTTATCGCCCGTACCCCCTCTAACTCCCCCGCAAGCAGGGGAGAACCCGTAGTTGCCCGATTCATCTCGATGCCCGATGAATCGGGCAACTACAATCTGAAGTGCGTAACTCCTAATAATGAAACAAAGGAGATACACACATGAAAAAATCTATAAAAATAGGCTTATATCTGCTGTTCATTGCCACCAATGCGTTTGCCCAAGTGGTTGAGATACCCGACCTTAACCTCAGGGAGGCTATCAGAGAGACATTACAGCTCCCTGCAGCAAGCCCCATCACCCAGCAGGATATAGAAAAACTTGAATATCTCGATAATGAAAAAACTGAAAAAATGGGGATAACTGATCTCACTGGTTTGGAATATGCCACCAATCTAAACTCGATCCCACTCAACCAAAACGAGATTACAGATCTCAGTCCTTTGTCTAATCTCATTCAACTCGAAGCCTTAGCCGCATGGGGAAACCCTATCGCGGACATCTCACCATTGGCAAAACTCACAAATCTTACGTATATTGACCTCAGCGGCTGTGATATAGCCGACATTACGCCGCTATCAAACTTAACAGAACTAGAAAATCTAAATATCGGCTGGAACCTCATACCAGACATCAGCCCACTGTCAAATCTTACAAATCTCAAATACTTAACCTTGACCGGTAATAAGATTACAGACATCAATCCTCTTTCTAATTTAACCCAGTTGGAAAGGTTAGCAATAGATGGAAACCGAATTATCGATTTAAGCCCACTTGATGAACTATCTTTAACCGTACTTTATTATGACGAAGCCTGCGAATTGCCCTCTCTTCCCATTAAAGAGCGTCTCCAAAACCGAACCTTCCCCTCCGTATTTTCAGCATTTGGACACCCTAATTATAATCACGTTAAAAACCTGCCTGGACTTTCAAGCGAGCAAAAGTTTGCATTGCACGACTTAAATTGGCATATACCATATTTTGGGATCTCCTTTGGTGAAACGCCTCAAGGCTGGAAACTTGAAGGCTTTATCGAAAGATCTCAGCAAATTCGAGATACCCTGCTTAATCTCAATCCCAATATGCTCTTCTTTGCTGAGGTCCGAGTGCGAGATGATTTTTTAAGTAGAAACGGTGAAGATTGGTCCCATTGGTTAAGAGATTCAGATGGCGATTTAATTAGAGATACAGGGAGCAAATCTGATATATACCTGATTGATTTCACCCGGCCCGCGACGCAAGATATGATTGTCCAGCAAGCGATCGCTGTCGCACAATGCGGGCTATTCGATGGAATCTTCTTGGATCGGTTTGTAGAATACAATTACGGACTCTATGATGATAGCGTATATCCACACAAAATATTCTACAGCCTTGAAGAGGAACAATACGCCAAAGACAACATCCTCCAGCGTATTCGTGCAGCCGTCCGTGATGACTTCTTAATTCTCGTCAACACCAACCGAGAAAAATCACCCCGTCGAGCGTGGGGTGTCAACGGCACCTTCATGGAAACCCTACGAGATACGTGGTGGGGGTTGCCTGTTATTGCTGGAGATCATTATGGATATGAGGGACTCAAACACATTGAAAGTACCTTACTTTGGGCTGAAGAAAACCTCAGAGAACCACAAATTAACTGTCTTGAAGGATTTCATATAAGAACAGAACCACTAGACAGTCCTGACAATCTGCGCTGGATGCGCGTCTTTACCACCATGAGTCTTACCCATTCCGACGGATATGTATTATACGGTCGGGGGATGTGGTACGATTTCTGGGATGCCGACCTCGGTCGCCCCATCGGTTCCAAAGCCCAACAGTATCAGAAGGTCGAGGGCTTGTTTATCCGCGAGTTCACCCACGGCTGGGCTGTCTACAACCGCAGTGGCAAAACCCAAGCCATAACACTTCCCAGAATTTCAACAGGTGTCTCCAGTAACAAACAGGACATCATCCACCTGCTCCCCGACCTCGATGGCGAAATCTATTTACGAAAAGGCAAGTCCTACGACCTAAACCGTGACGGCACAGTAAATGTGCTGGATCTCATCCTTGTCTCTCAACACTTCGGCACCGCTGCTGGTGATGTCAACGGCGACGGCACGACGGACATCCTTGACCTTACCCTCGTCGCCCAGCGGTTCAACTAGTAAATACGCCTCCTTTTTACCTGTCCCTCCTTTGAAGTTCCCCACCAACAAAACCCTTTTGCAATAGCAGCCACGAAAAAAAATTAAGAAAAAAAACGTACGTTCCATCTTTCTTAACGGTTTGAAACTATTGGTTACAACCTAAAAATATCAAAGTTGCATTCTCTCTGTCTTTTCTGGTATCTTTTAAGACATACGAAAAAAAAATCGGTTCAATTTGCCGGTTTTGAGTTTTGTCATTTTTCCCTACTGTCTGCCATAATGAACCAAATAGAGGTGTTACTATGAAATGCTCGCTTGCTCGTTTTCCCGTCTTCTTGGTCGTGGCAACCCTTCTCATCACCTCTGCCCACGCTCAAGTCCCAATCCCCGACCCAAACCTCAGAGAGGCTATCAGAGAGACATTACAGCTCCCTGCCGAAAGCCCCGTCACCCAGCAACAGATGGAAAGGCTGCAAAACCTCGACGCCTATAGTATGCAAATCGCCGATCTTACCGGATTGGAATATGCCACTAACCTTCAACAGTTAAGAGCATGGGATAATCCTATATCGGATCTCACCCCACTCTCCAATCTCACCGAATTAAGAGTGTTTGACATAGCTGGTTGCCAAATCTCTGACCTCACTCCACTTCAGAACCTAATACAGCTTGTATTTTTGCACCTAAGCGGAAATCCGATTACTGATCTCACACCCCTTTCCAATCTAACACAACTGGAGGAACTGAAAATTCGAGGTAACATTACTCTGGATTATAGCCCTATTGAAGGACTTGCTATAGATCGACTTATACGCGATGCAATCTGTGAATTGCCCTCACTTTCTATCCACGAGAGACTTCAAAATAGAACCTTCCCCTCTGTCTTTTCAGCATGGGGAAACGTGCGCGAAAGTAAAGTAAATAACCTCACACATCTCTCGCATATAGAACGATTGGCACTCCATGACTTAAACTGGGATAATCCATATTTACAACTCGAATTACTTAATACAGATCAAGGTTGGACGCTTCAAGGATTCCTTGAAGATGCTTCTAAAATTCGGGATAATCTTCTTTCTCTCAATCCCAACATGCTCTTTCTTATTGAAGTTCGTATGCGAGACGCATGGATCGGTTATTATCCTGAAGATTTTCGTTACTGGTTAAAAGACCAAAATGGAAATATAGTTAAAGACGAATACGATTTTGTATTAATCGATTTCACACAGCCCGGCATGCAGGATATTATTGTTCAGCAAGCTGTCGCGGTAGCAAAATGCGGACTATTCGATGGTATTTTCTTTGATTGGTGGAAAGAAGACATCGCAGTTCTCGGAGGTCCTGGTACCGGTGATGAAGGATATAGAGGTTTTGACACAGAACAGCGAGCTAGAGACAATATCATAGGGCGTATTCGTTCACAAGTTCCTGATGACTTTCTGATAATCGGTAACACGAATCGTGAGAAATTTCCTCGCACAGCATGGGCTATTAATGGTTCCTTTATGGAGACGGGACGAGATACGCACCATGAGTTGCCTGTTATGAACGGGCACCCATACGGCTACGAGGGACTCAAACGCATTGAAGACACCCTCCTCTGGCTTGAACAAAACGCCAGAGAACCACAAATTAACTGTCTGGAGGGTTGGGGTATCCCCTCAGAACCTCCTGATAGCCCCACCAACCTACGCTTTATGCGCGTCTTTACCACCATGAGCCTCACCCATTCCGACGGATATGTGTTGTACGGTAAAAGAGACCCACATATCTGGCACGATTTCTGGGATGCAGATCTCGGTCGTCCCATCGGTCCAAAAGCCCAATCCCACCAAAACATCGACGGACTCTTTATCCGCGAGTTCACCAGCGGATGGGCTGTCTACAACCGCAGTGGCAAAACCCAAGCCATAACCCTTCCTCGCGTTTCAACCGGTGTATCGAGCAACAAACAGGACATCACCCACCTGCTCCCCGACCTCGATGGCGAAATCTACCTCAAAGCCAAAAACCCCGCCGATGTCAACGGCGATGGGGTGGTCAACATCTTGGATCTGGTGCAGGTCGCCAACGGTCTCGGTAAATCCGCTCCTGACCCCAATAGTGATGGAGTTGTCAACATCTTGGATTTGGTCTTTGTTGCACAACAGTTTAGCCAATAGCATCGTTGGAGGTTACGGCGCACGGCGTGTGCCTACTACTTTCATTGTGTTGGGTTTCGTAGAAATCACTCAACCCACAGCCTACGGATAATGAACTTATGAACCAAATAAAGGAACTACCTATGAAATTCTCGTTTTCTCGTTTGCTTATTCTCGCCCTCGCTGCAACCCTTCTCGTTACTCACGCATCAGCACAACTTGTCGAGATACCCGACCCTAACCTCGAAATCGCCATCAGGGAGCAACTTCAACTGACTGCTGGAACTCCAATCACACAACAGCAGATGGAAACACTGCAAAACCTCGACGCCTATAGCATGGAAATCGCTGATCTCACCGGATTGGAATATGCTACCAATCTTACATTTTTGAGAGCATGGGATAATCCTATATCGGATCTCACACCACTCGCGAATCTGAACGCACTAAAAGAACTTGATCTCGGTGGTTGCCAGATTGTCGATTTAACACCACTCCAGAACTTAACCCAACTCACATATCTCCAACTGAGCGGAAACCCGATTGTAGATATCAGTCCACTCGCCAATCTAACACAACTGGAGGAACTGAAACTCCAGGATACCCCTATCCTAGACTATAGCCCCATTGAGCATCTCTCTATACCTCGACTTATCCTTGATGAACCCTGCGAATTGCCCTATCTTCCCATTAAAAAGCGTCTTCAAAACCGATCCTTTCCCTCTGTCTTTTCTGCTTTTGGACGCACTAATGATCATCACATTAAAAACCTACCTGAACTTTCAACCGAGCAAACATTCGCATTCCATGATTTAAATTGGCATATACCATATTTTGGACTCACCTACACTGATACACCTCAAGGCTGGAAACTTGCAGGCTTTGTCGAAAGATCTCAGGAGATTCGGGATAGTCTGCTTAACCTCAATCTCAATATGTTATTGCTTGTTAACGTTCAGATCCGAGATGCATGGATTGGTTACTATCCTGAAGATTTTCCTTACTGGTTAAGAGATGCAAGCGGTAACATAGTTAAAGATCCATACGGCTACTTGCTTATCGACTTTACACAGCCCGGTATGCAAGATATTATCGTTCAACAGGCTATAGCTGTGGCACAATGCGGGCTATTCGATGGTATCTTCTTCGATTGGTTCGCCGAAGCAGGTCATACTGTGACCCTCGGGCACTATACTTACGAGGAAGAACAACTCGCAAAAAACGCTATCCTCCAACGAATACGCGCGGCTGTCCGCGACGATCTTTTAATTATAGTCAATACCGGCCGATTTGAAATTCCCGGTAGAGCGTGGGGCATCAACGGCACCTTCTTGGAAACCCTCCGAGATACTCAGCGAGGATTGCCTGTTATTGCTGGGAATCATTATGGATATGAGGGACTCAAACACATTGAAAGCACCCTACTTTGGGCTGAAGAAAACCTCAGAGAACCCCAAATTAACTGTCTTGAAGGGTTGCATATAAGAACAGAACCACTAGACAGTCCTAACAACCTCCGCTTTATGCGCGTCTTTACCACCATGAGCCTCACCCATTCCGACGGATATGTATTGTACGGTAGGGGAATGTGGTATGATTTTTGGGATGCCGACCTCGGTCGCCCCATCGGTTCCAAAGCCCAACAGTATCAGAAGGTCGAGGGCTTGTATATCCGTGAGTTCACCCACGGCTGGGCTGTCTACAACCGCAGTGGCAAAACCCAAGCCATAACACTTCCCAGAATTTCAACAGGTGTCTCCAGTAACAAACAGGACATCATCCACCTGCTCCCCGACCTCGACGGCGAAATCTACCTCCGCGTGGGAAAACCCTTTGATCTAAATAGAGACGGAACTATCAATGTCCTTGATCTCATCCTTGTCTCTCAAAACTTCGGCACAACCGAAGCCGATATCAACGGCGACGGCACAACCAATATCCTCGATCTCACCCTCGTCGCCCAACAGTTTAGTCAATAGTAAGGAGACACCATGAAACGACATATCGCCATTAGATTCTGCTTCTGGCTCATTTTTACTACCAACGCCTTCGCCCAGGTTGCTTTGAATCCCGATCCTATCGGGGTGGTCGACATTCCCGACCCTAACCTCAGAGAGGCTATCAGGGAGAAACTTGAACTCCCTGCCAACACCCCCATCACCCAACAGGAGATGCTACGCTTAACAGACCACTTGGCGGCCTCACAAATCCAAATTGCTGATCTGACCGGCTTAGAATACGCAACCAACTTGAGAGAACTTTGGATGTGGGGAAATTCAATATCAGACCTCACTCCACTATCAAACCTAACACAACTTAGACTTATTGACCTCGCTGGCTCCGATATCGCTGATATATCACCGCTTGCCAACCTAACACAATTAGAGGTGCTTAATCTCGGGTGGAACGATCTTATTCAAGACATAACCCCACTAGCAAACTTAACAAAACTTTACCATTTGAGATTAACTAACAATCGGATTGTGGACATCAGTCCACTGGCTAACTTAACCCAGTTGAAAGAACTGTTTATAGATGGCAATCGGATTATCGATTTCAATCCAATCGACGGATTATCCTTAACCCGCTTTGAGTATGACGAAGCCTGCGAATTGCCTGCCCTTCCAATTGAACAGCGTATTAAAAATAGAACCTTCCCCTCCGTCTTTGCCGCGTGGGGAGGACTCGGGTGGAGTCAGGTTCTTAATTTACCCCAACTTTCAGATGAAGAGCATATAGCCCTCCATGACCTTCATTGGAGCGGCCCGCATTCTGGTCTGCATTTTTTAGAAACACATGAAGGTTGGCGAGTCATTGGGGACCTCCAAAAAGCACAGGAATTTAGAGATTCATTGCTTACATTAAATCCCAACATGCTGTTTCTCGCTGAAGTACGGCTGCGAGATGCGACAATATCTCGTGACTATCCTGAAGATTTCCCTTACTGGTTAAGAGACGAAAACGGCAACCACGTTACGACTCCATCAGGACAGTGGCTACTTATTGACTTTACCCAGCCCGGCATGCAAGATAGAGTTGTCCAACAAGCTGTATCCGTGGCAAAATGCGGACTATTCGATGGTATCTTCTTCGATTGGTTTGCTGAATGGGGCACCGTGCTCGAGGGATACTACAGTTACGAAGAAGAGCAGCAAGTAAAAGACAATATCCTCCAGCGGATTCGTGATGCTGTCCGCGATGACTTTTTAATCATAATCAATACCAATCGTTCTAAAATCCCCCGCAGGGCATGGGGCATAAACGGCACCTTCATGGAAACCCTCCGTGATAATCAATGGGATTTATCCATTGCAGATCCCTATACACACACCAGTCTAATTGAAATTGAAGACACCCTCCTCTGGGCTGAAGAAAATCTAAGATCGCCTCAAATTAACTGTCTTGAGGGGTGGGGTATCCCCACCGAACCGCCAGACAGCCCCAACAACCTCCGCTTTATGCGGGTCTTTACCACTATGAGCCTCACCCATTCCGACGGATATGTCCTGTACGGCATGTGGGACTCACACGAACATATCTGGTACGACTTCTGGGATGCCGACCTCGGTCGTCCTATCGGTCCCAAAGCCCAACAGTATCAGAAGGTCGAGGGCTTGTTTATCCGCGAGTTCACCAACGGTTGGGCGGTCTACAACCGAAGCGGTAATGAACAAGCCATAACCCTTCCCCGCGCTTCGATTGGTGTCTCCAGTAACAAACAGGACATCATCCACCTGCTCCCCGACCTCGACGGCGAAATCTATCTGCGCAAAGGCAAACCCTATGATCTAAATCGTGACGGAACTGTCAATATCCTCGACCTCCTCCTTGTCTCTCAACACTTCGGCACAATCAAGGGCGACATCAACGGCGACGGTACTACGAACATCCTTGATCTCACCCTCGTCGTCCAACAGTTTAGTAAATAACCAATTACGCGTCTAATATCCCATGTATCATAAATAAATGTCTTTGTAGACATGGTTTATATCATTCTGATGGAAACGTCTCAGTGAACAGAAGCTCACTAATGAATCGTGCAATTCTTGATAAAAGTCAGGCGGTATGTTAGACTGAATCGGAGGTACGATTTACAAAGGGGTTGATCTAAAATACACTCTGCTCAGAAACTTCATTGACAATGAAAAGACAAAATATTTCAACGGGAACAAAATGGGAATCGATTGTAGGCTACTCACGGGCTGTCCGGATTGGGCAATACATCCACGTTTCGGGAACAACAGCGACGGATAAAAACGGCGAAGTCGTCGGTGGGGGAGATGCCTACAGACAGACAGTGCAAATTATAAGCAACATAGAGACCGCGCTCAGATCCGCGGGTGCCGGTCTGAAAGATGTGGTCCGCACACGGATCTATGTGAAGAATATCAGCGATTGGGAGAAGGTTGGTAAGGCACACGGTGAGTTCTTTGGTGAAGTTCGTCCCGCTACCAGTATGGTCGAAGTCAGCCGCTTGATTGAACCAGAGATGCTAGTCGAAATCGAAGCGGACGCGGTTGTGGCGGAGTAGACATCGAGAGAATCAGTTATGCGCAACCACTTATGTAGCTGTCAAGTCCTAAAATAGGTTTACATAAAATTTCCGTATTACGGTTGATTTATAGCGAGTTGTTGCCAACTTTTGTGATAAACGGCTTGTGGTGTTTGATACCCTAAACTGAGATGAGGTCTCTCGTTGTTGTATATAGAAACGCTCTGCTTGACACACCTGATAGCTTGGTGGATAGAGCGAAATGTTTGATTGAGGAGGAAGTCAATTTTCAAGATGCCGTTGACGCGTTCAGCGACAGCGTTCTGGTAAACATCGCCATCTTGGGTCATACTCAATTGGATGCCCCGTGAATTGAGGAATTGGGTGTAAGCATGACAACAGTATTGAACCCCTCTGTCAGAATGATGAATCGGTCTATCAATGGGACTGACGGGTTTTATTGCCATTTTGCACGCTTTGAGTGCCCCTTCGACGGATAGGGACTCCGAGACATCAAAGCCAACGATTTTCCGGGAGAACAGGTCAGTGATAAGAGCCAAATACACAAAGCCCTCCAGTGTCTGTAGATAAGTAATGTCTGCAACGAAGACCCGGTGAATCCGGTCAACAACTATATGAGTTATCCGGTTAGGATACCGATGAAATCGGTGATTCGCCACAGTGGTTCTGTGTCCACGCTTTGAGGACTCAATAAGCAGTCCATGGTCTCTAAGCAAGCCGAACAGCGCATCTCTGCCTAACTGAAAGCCTATTTTCTCAAACTCAGGTGTGAGCAGGTGATACAGTTTCCGCACCCCGATGTTGGGTTGACGCGTACGGATTTGACAAACCAACTGAAGCACCATTTCTTCTTTCAATCGCTCGGTTGCCCGGTGTTTCTGATGTTGGTAAAACGCTTGTCGAGACACACCATGTGCAGCACAAACCGTTGCAAGTGAATATCGGTGAGCCTTTGATTGACACAGTGCTTCAATACTTGAATGTTTCACTTTTTTTTAATATCCACCCCATACAGTTGCTCCGCTTGAGATAGCTGCGATTCAAGGGTGGCTATCTTCAGATGCGCTTGGGCTAATGCAGACTCAAGATGTTGTTTATCGGCTACCAGTTGCTTGAGTGAATCCACCTCATCAGCGGTTTCAATCCGAACCCGTTGGGCTAATAGATGAGTCTTGCCCAACTGTTTTATCCAGTTGCTAATGGTCCCGTGACTCCCAATACGATATCGTTGCTGCGCTTAGTGAATCGTCAAGGCACCGGACTCAATTTCATTGACTACCTTCTGTTTGAAGGATTCACTATACCTTTTGAAGATTCGCTTGCCTGATTGATGTGACATCGAAAGACTCCTTTCTACTTCGTTCAATAGTGTAGTAATACGAAGTCATTTATGTCAACATAATCTAGGACGGGTCAAGCCTGATGCCTCACGTTTCACGCTTCACGCTTCACGTTTTACTATTCGTTGGCGCAATCGGATACCCTCAAGGGTTCGCATCGTCGGAGATGGCCCTCATCCCCGGCGGGCCCTTTCAGATGGGGAGCGATAAAGGTAGACCCAATGAAACGCCCGTGCACCAAGTCCCGCTAGAGGCGTTCTATATTGATAAGTACGAAACAACCAACGCCGACTATCGAGCATTTGTTTTAGCAAATCCCCGATGGCAAAAGTCAACCGTCAAGGCACGGGACTATCTCAGACATTGGGGCGGAAATGACTTTCCCACTAACATGGACCGGTATCCCGTGACGTATGTCACCCATGAGGCAGCACAAGCGTATTGCGAATGGCGTGGGGAGCGTTTGCCAACGGAAGCGGAATGGGAGAAAGCAGCACGGGGTGGGCAGCTGGAGCAGCTCTATCCGTGGGGAAATCAGGTTGACCCAAACGCAGCGAACTACGATTCGAGGGACGTACGGAGCGGTGGACTGAAAAACATGCAGCGATACCTGAAACCTGTTGACCACTTTCCACCGAATGGCTACACCCTCTACAACATGGGAGGCAACGCAGCGGAATGGTGTGCAGATAGATACCTGCCGCGTTATCGCAGAAATGATGTGAACCAACGAACACTTCCCGCCAAGGGACCGTTTGTCGTTCGTGGTGGGAGTTGGTTCGATTCAATATTCGATCTGCGTTGCGCCGCGCGCGCTTTCGCCCTATCGGGTGCATATTACCATATCGGTTTTCGATGCGCCAAATCCAAGAATTGAGGAGGATTGTCGTTGCACCGTGATTACGGCATACGGAGTATGCCTACTACTATTCTAGGGCTATTTAGTTTTCGGTTTTCTGCTTGTCTGAGTCGGGATGCGGAAATCCCTCCTACAGTGATGTGTCGGGATGCGGAGAGATCTCCCATAGAAGAACGAAATGCCCCTAAGCACCGCTCGCAGTGGATTGACAAATCCACTGCAAACCTGCACCGATGGCTTGGATATGGCTATCCAAGCCGAGCGGGATTGATAAACAGAACACCATGCAAAACATGAAACTGGAAAACTAATGACCCTAATTACTGTCCCTTTTCGTTTGCGCTCAACCACTCTATGTGCTAAAATGCACAAAATATCGATTCATGGTCTTTTGACATACTCCCCGCCCTGAAGGACGGGGATTCTTGTGTCCTTCAGGAACGGTAATTGTGCTATCAACAAGGACAGCCATCCGAAGATGGTCTTACGTCCTCTCCTTCAAGGGTTGATGCCCCAACCCTGTAGATGTTAATTGCAGCGTTTCTATCACGGTCATGGATAGCACCACAATCAGCACACTGCCAAGTTCTATCATGTAGGTTCAACGATTCATTCACGGTGCCGCAAGCCGAACAGGTCTTACTGGAAGGATACCACTTGTCTATGAAGATGATTTTTACACCTTTTTTGTCAGCGATATACACCAATTTCTTGACGAAATCGGCAAAGCCTAAGTCACTAACTTTGCGTCCCCATAGTGCTTTCATGCCTTTGAGGTTGAGATCCTCCAGTCTAATTTCGTCATATTCGTCAGTCAGTTGGTGTGCCAACTCATAGTGGAAGTCCTCTCGTTGGTTCGCTATTTTGCGGTGCTTGCGAGCTAGGTTAATCCGTGCCCGTTCCCGGTTGTTTGACCGCTTGCGCTTTCGGGAGTCGTTACGATTGGCACGTTTGATAGCATTGATACTCCGTTTGAAAAACAGAGGCGATTCTATATCGTGTCTGTTAGACCCTGTGAGAAACCGTTTTAGACCGAAATCAAAGCCTGCGATTTTACCCGTCATGACCCGATTCAGGGCTGGTTCTACATGGTCTGTTAGCACACAGATATAGATGTCACCGACGGCATCCCGCTTAATTGTGCAACGTTTTGGGGTGCCTTCAATATCACGGGACTTGAAATACTGATAGATATGTTTACCGATTTTGATACGATTGCCCGGGAGAAGTTTCCAACCGGCTTGAAGTAATGTGAATGACTTGTACTTGCGACGGGGCTTGAAACGCGGTCTACCCCACGGTTTACCTCGCGCTCTCGCTTCAAACATTGCCTTGTAGCCTTTGTCGATACGGGCTACCACGTCTTGAATCGCCTGACTCGGAAGTTGATTCCAATGAGAAAACCGAGGCAATTGTTTGAGGTTAGATATGTGATTTATCAATCTAAACTTGCTGATATATTTGCCATAAATTGCATAATAGGGCCTTATGCTAGTTAGCTTCCCTTTTTTTATGGGAACTAAAAAAAAGGGAAGCTAAAAAGTCCTCCAGTCTGTTACTATAGATGAACTTGACAATCCATCTAAAACTGGAGGATAACCTTATGATAACCGATTTTGATGACCTCTGTCTATGGACTTATGTCATTGTTGATGACATTCTGATAAAACTCGAACCATTACTCCGACGCCCAGGCCCCCCTCCCCCATGTAGCGATAGTGAGTTAATCACTATGATATTGGTTGCCGAATGTAAGGGGTGGGACATCGAAACACAACTGCTATCCGACTTTAGCCAGCACCCCCATCTGTTCCCTATACTGCCTTGTCAGACCCGACTCAACCGGCGAAGACGCAATTTGGGGACAATCATCAATCGGATTCGACAGATGCTCTTGTCAGACATTGAAGCGGCATCGGAGAAACTGTGTATTATTGATAGTTTGCCGATTCCAGTCATTCAGTTTCATCTGGCACCTTCGTCATCAAATAATTGGTCATGCTATGGTGCCGATTATGGGCGGGTGGAATCGAGGAAACAGACCATTTTCGGCTATAAACTTCATCTGTTAGTCACCGCAAGTGGGGTGATTGTTGATTTTGAACTTGCCCCGGCTTCTGCAACCGATTTATCGGTTGGTTACGAATTGCTCTCTGGACACCAAGATAAGCAAGTGATAGGGGATAAAGCCTATATTAGCAACCAAGTCAAAGACCAATTAGCTCAACTCAACCGTATCGATCTGATAACGGTCCCCCGACGCAACCAGAAACAGCAGATTTCCAGACAAACCAAGCGGTGGATTAACGAAATTAGGCAGAGGGTTGAAACGGTTAATGGTCAATTGAGTGAACAATTTCATATACAAAAGAATCATGCGCATAGTTTCTGGGGGGTATGCACTCGGTTATACTCCAAACTCACCGCTCATACGCTATGCGTTTATCTCAATCAGCTATGCAAAAAAGAGGCGTTTTTACAGATTAAAGAGTTGGCGTTTCCAGTTCATTAGTAACTAGCATAAGGCCCTAATAACGTTGCTGGAGGGCAACGCTATGATTCCAGACAGAAGCGTGTCCGTCTATCGTCTTATGCAATTCACGATTACCGTGATTAGAATACATTTTGAACTTGTAGGTTTTCATTATGGTCAGCTTTCTAGCTTTCATATCCTGTTTCACGAGGAAGCGGGAGACCCTATCATGCGATAGGGGTGAAACTCTCCCGCGAAAGCCAAGAAAAGTATACCATATTTTACCTACAAAATCACCCTTTTTTTGACTAACTAACGGGGCTTGCCGTTCTGTATCCCCCCCTTAAAAGACGGGGATACAGAACGGAAGATTTTGATAACCGGTGCTTAAAATTATCGAGAGGAGTATTAGTCAATGGAATACAGTGTTCTTGGCAATTCTGGCGTCCAAGTTTCACGACTTTGTCTTGGCGCAATGATGTTTGGCAACCCAACGAATGAGAGTGATTCAATCAAGATTATCGAACGTGCATTTGATGCCGGAATAAATTTTATCGATACGGCGAATGTCTACAACTCAGGCGAATCGGAACGCATTGTTGGCAAAGCGGTCCAAGCCTTCCGTGATGACGTGCTTATCGCAACAAAAGTGAGCGGAGCGATGGGGGAAGGGCTTAATCGATCCGGTACGAGTCGTCATCACATCATGATGGCAGTGGAGGACAGTCTCAGACGGCTTGACACAGATCGTATCGATCTGTACTACCTTCATCGCTGGAACGCGCTGACACCGATTGAAGAATCGCTTCGCGCGTTGGATGATTGTGTCAGGCAGGGCAAAGTCCGTTATATCGGTTGCTCCAACTTCGATGCGTGGCGACTCTGTGAAGCGTGGTGGAAAAGCGATCGTATGAATTTGGAAAAATTTGTCTGTCTGCAGCCGCTCTACAACATCGTCAATCGGGATATTGAAGTTGAATTGCTGCCGTTTTGCAAAACTTATAACGTGGGGGTTGTGTCCTATAGTCCGCTGGCGCGTGGTGTGCTAACGGGCAAATATCTTCCCGGACAACCGCCTCCTCCCGGCTCGCGGGCGGCACGTCAAGACCGTCGGATTTTGCAAACCGAACTACGCGAAGAAAGCTACGGAGTTGCGCAAAAACTTCAACCGTTGGCAGCGGCACACGGTAAAACGCTGGCACAATTCGCCTTGGCATGGACGCTCGCTAATCCACCTATTACCTCTGTAATTATTGGCCCTAAAAATTTAGAGCAACTTGAAGACAATCTCGACTGTCTCGACTGCGCCATTAGCCCGGAGGACGAAACGATAGTAGATCAGCTTGTACCGCCCGGCGAGCATACTGGAAAAGGCTATAACGATCCCATGTATCCCGTATTGGGACGCTCAAATCAGTAGGGATGTTATCCCCAAAGAATACCCTAAAAGGCGTGCCCGATTGCATAGGTGAAAACCGGTTTGAGCGATGGCTTTCCCGGTCCATCCAACGGGTACGCCAAATCAGCACGATAGACTCGAGATTCGCTCAGTTTGGGCAGCCCCAACCGCAATCCAAATCCTACACTCCGCTTTGGGGTTCCTATATCGACAGCATCCCCCGTCCAGATATAACCGACATCAGCAAAAATTGCTGCCCCAATCACAATCAGAGGGTGTTCCCAGAAAATCGTGCGGCTTTCGAGGCTGAGGTGGATTCTTTTGGTGCCACTGAATTGCCGGGGGTCATATCCGCGCAGCCCGTTGTTTCCACCGAGAAGCACTTGCTGTTGCCCCTCAAGTCCGAATTGCATCTCCGTTGAAAGCCGTGCGGCAAGGGTTTGACGCAGAAAGAGATTCTTGCGTACTGCTTTGATGCTCGCCTGAAACACCGAATCCTCTTCTTCATGCGCAAGAAAATGGGTTGTAACCCCGGCGCGACCGTTGACGAAAAGCAGATCTTGATATGCTTGGGAGGCGTTGAAAAATAAACTCACCCTTGTTTCTCTGCGATCTGCGCCGTAAAACGGGTGAGCGCGACCGATTGACACGCTGTACCCATATCCGACACCAATATCTTCAACACGACCCATCTTATTGAGAAAACGTGTGCGGATAAAGTTGAATTTCCTGTGACTGAGTGAAAGCCCAATCAGCCGTGTGTTTCTGTCCTGAAAGTTGGCGGTGGAAAATGGCTGTCTCTCAATCTCATTGAAATGAGCGCGCCCAGAGGTCGTCCAGAGCGCGATCTGCGTCTGGCGACGGCGGTCGCCGAAGGAGCGGATGACCTGCCCGGACTCCGATTGCCTACTTTGGGTGAAGACAGCTGTTTTCACACCGTGTTCATACCAACGACGTTCATCTACAGATTCAGCGGCGGTAAACTCCGCGCTCCAACGGGTCTGGAGCGAGTACAAGGGGCGTTTCAGACTCGTCTCCCATGAGATGCCTTCCCGTTTCTGAGTATACTTGCCATCGAATTCCCAATGTGAATCAAACAGACGAAAGACTCTATAGAGCCCACTGATAAGGTGACGTGGTTCCTCTCCTTCCTCTCGGATTTGGTCGTAACGGAGGCGAGCATTGTCCCCAGAGCCAAACACATTTGAATCGGACAGTGCGACTAAAAAACCGGTTTTATCTTTACTAAAAACGGGTACATCTAAGGCAGGAAAAAAAGTCCATAGATCTGTGACTTCGACATCTATCAAAATCAGGTTGGTTTCCGGGTCACGCGTTGCTATAATCTCGGCACTGCCCAAATACGGCTTTCGGCGCAGGATACGTTCACTTTCTAGCTCATCGTCCTGTATGTAAACATCACCGCGTTCAAAAAGCAGCTCTTGCCTGATCACATGATCTTTGGTGCGCTCACCCCCTCTCACCGTGATCCTTCCAATTCTCCCTTCATCAATGTAGATTCTGAGATAAACGCCATCAGTAAATTTTAGGAGTACAAGCTGCTCCTGATCAACTCGAGCAAACTGAAATCCATGTTCTTGGTAGAGACTAGCGATTCGCTCAAAGTCCTGGTGAAGCAGCTCTGGATCGTAATCACGACCGACCTGTGACTGCATCAAGCCGAGAATCTCCTCGCTAGAGAACGCTTCATTTCCGGTGACAATAATATTGCGGATTGGAACCGAATCGGCGGGTAATGTCCGGGGAAGGAGAATTAAGATGAGAAGGGCGATGGGGCAAAGACATTTCATCGGTAGATTGGTAGATATTATTCATGTCTGACTTGGCACAGAATCATCAGCAATAGCACTTTCTCGATTGGATAGGATTCCCTCAATCAACATTAAAATGAGGGCGATGAGTAACAACTCACTCCAGATTTCCACTCCAACCCGGTAGGTGTTGAGCATCCGTTCTAAAGCCTCTGATTCTGAAATAACCTCTGTCTGCGCCCCAATTCGCTCCACAGCTTCCTGAATGGGGATGGGTTGTAGTTCCGATTCCGTTGCATCAACATTCACGGCGAAAAAATCTTGCAGGAGTGCATCTCCCCCCTGTCCCTCAACTTGATAGATGCCGGGGGCATCTGTCCCACTAAATGTGAGCGAACCATCCTCGGTAAGTGAAAGCGTCTCTGACGAATGGGTTGTATCCCCCAAGCGTGTTATCTGTGTGGTTGTTGCTCCACTCCAGCGGTAGTTTACCGTATAAGGCTTGCCAACAATTAGGTTTCTCTGATGCGCAGATTGAGTCGCCTTTGTGTAAAGTACAGCTTGTTGCAACAAAGGGAGGAAGTTCTGATTGACCAACAGACTCGATGCGTCCAACTGAGCGGCAGATACATTAAAGAGCAGTGCTATCCCTCGGTCAATAGGGCGTTCGACAAGAAATGGTGTGCCATCGCTCAATTGCGCAACAATCTTTGCATCTTCAGCCGGCTTCAACCCCAAACCACGATAAAATTGTGGGGCGTATTGTCCTGCAAAATCTTCCCCCTTAAAGACCTCAAAAATTGGGGAATCCGCCTTGTAATTTGACAAGGTTACTGGCGGCTGCCACGTTATCGGTTGCCCCACATCTGCAGGCAACCAATCGGCAAACATATTATAACTAGTAGTATCAACGTCATCCCCCACAAAATAGATGACACTTTTGCCTGCCCGCATGAACGCTTGCAATTGTTGCTGAACGCGGGCTGAGAATGCCGGTACATCCGCTAAAATAAGGATGTCATACTCTGTTAGCGTTAGGTCCTCTAATGCCTCTAGGGAAGCGGTTGCAGGTAAAAAAGAAGAACCTGTGTTTGGTTGCCCCTGAACTGCTGGATTTAATGCGAGTGCCAAGTACATCGTTTGAGCACCGACGCAAAGCACACGAATTTGACCATAAGCATCAAGAACGAAGTAACGACGGTTATCAATGGGCAGCCGGTCCGCAGTCAATTCCAGATAGCCGGTGTGCGTGCCGGGCGATTCAAATTGGTGCGTAAAAGTCAATGTCGCCGATTCACCCGCTCCTGCCTGAGGGCTGATGGATCGCCGTTTCTGCTCGTCGATAAACAGCGTCAGTGTCGTGTCAGCCACAGGTGCATCGGAATAATTCCCTATTGCTACTCCCAATTCAACGGGCAATCCCAAACCAATTAGTTGGCTAGAGGCTTGAACTTCTTCAATGCTTATATTGTCGGTAACTTCATCATCAAGAGGAAGCAGAAAAATCCTTGCTCCAGATCGGTTGGGCACACGATTCCAACGCGCCCAACCGTTACGATTAAAATCGGAGATTAGGTAAATCTCCTTGTTCGGATCGTTGGACGCTTCAAGGATGTCGTGCGCCATTTCGAGGCTTGGTGGGACCAGCGTTGCGCGGTAAGAAATCTGGGAACGACGAACCGCCTCCCTTACCTGATTCAGGTCTTTCGTCAATTTGGTAAAGAGCGGATCAGGGATATCAGACATTAAAATCACAGAGGCACTGTCGCCGCGTTGAAGGGATTGAACAATCTCAAGTGCCATCCCTTTTGCGACTTCAAACCTTCCTCCCTGAATCCCCTGATACCCCATACTGTAAGAATTGTCCAGAATGATGACAGCACTGGTTTTTGTTCTTCCGCCGGCGAAGGCGAATCGGTTTTTAAGCAGGGGACGTGCAAGTGCAAGAGCAATCAGTATGATGATTAGCACTCGCAAGAGCAAGATTAGCAGATGCTTGAGTTGAATGCGTCGAACATTTTGCCGATAAGCGGCCAAGAGAAACATTAGGCTGCTAAAATCCACCGTTTTCGCTTGGTGCCGCCTCCAAAGGTGGATGATTAGCGGCACGGCGGCCGCAAGTATGCCCAACAGGAAAATCGGATTAAGGAATCCCAATAGTTTTCACGCCTTATTTAATCAAAGGATTTGGCGGGTATTCGTCAAAAATGCAACGGTGCGAAACCTAAGCGACCGCAACGACTTAATAACCCTTTCGCTTATCTATGACGCTCAATAGGGGTTTATCCGCCATAAGCCTTTCGAGGTTGTCACAGAACAATCCAATCGTCCGGTCAAGCCGAATCGGAGAGCCACCCGCCGCATGGGGTGTAATGATAACCCTAGGCATATCCCAAAGTGGGCTATCCAAGGGTAAAGGCTCCTCTGGTGTTACATCGAGTCCCGCTCCACCTATCCGTCCTTCGTTCAGAGCGCGGAGGAGACTTGGTCCATCAACGATTTTGCCGCGCGTTACATTAATGAGCAGCGCGTGCGATTTCATGTGCTGAAATGCTTGATCATTAAACATACCGTGTGTTTCCGGCGTCAAAGGGGCGCAGATTGACACAACGTCTGATTCCTCAAGGAGGTCATAGAACCGGTCCATTCTCCAAACTTCATGAACGAATGGCGGCGGATCTACGTCCTCGGGATCGACGGCAATCACGCGCATATCGAAACCTTGTGCGCGTTTGGCGACCTCAATCCCTGTGCCACCGAGTCCAACGATGCCAAGCGTACATCCTTCAAGCTCCCATGTCTCTCCACGAATGGACATCCGGTTTTCCCAAGTCCGTTCGCGAACAGAACGTCCAATACCTCTGAGTATGCCGAGGATTAGCGCCCACGTCTGATCCGCGAGATGGGGACCTACAAACCCTTTCGCGCTTGTCAGGATAACATCGCTTTCAACAAACTCAGGAAAAAGTACACCGTCAACGCCTGCGCCGAGTACCTGTACCCATTTGAGTTGTTGGGCATTTTCAAAGAGCGCGCGACTAGATCCACCGAGGATCACGTCGGTGTCTACCACCTCTTTGAGCTGCGTCTCATTGTCTTGGGGTTGGACGATCTGAATATCGTCGGAAACCAGTTGGATGCGTTGCAGGTGTTCCGGCTGAACTTCCGTATTAATCATGACTTTCATTTGTCAATCTCCTCGTGGTTTTGGAAGCGTCCTCACAGATTTCAGACGATTTCCAGCCTAAAATTTTATATTCTCAACTTTGAAAGGAAAAACAACCGTGGATTGTTCACGTTTTAATCTGTTAGTTATCGTAATGAGTTGTTTAGCTGTTCTAGCATTGCCCATCATCATCACAGGATGTGGAAGCAGTGATGATGATGACGATGAGAACATTAGTAACAATGTTGTCACGCCCGATCCAGAACCTGTCTCAGAGCCGACACCGCAACTGGAGGCACAACCTGAACCCCAACCCGAGCCGGAACCACAGCCGCAACCGGAGCCACAGCCACAACCCGAGCTGCCACCTCTACCGGTGCCGGCACCCGGAGTATCGTTCCAAGAAGACATTTTACCGATCCTTCAAGCGAGTTGTGCTGTCCAAGGCTGCCATGCTGACCCCAACCCACGGAGGGAACTCAATTTGGAGACGTACGCAGGCTTTGAAAAAGGTAGCCTTGGTGGTCCCGTGTTTAACCCCGGAGATAGCAAAGGCAGCGAGGTTATCCGGCGAATTGACGGCGGGGGTATGCCGCCGGGTGCACCGTTAGGTAACGACCAAATTCAGCTTTTCAAAGATTGGATCGATGAGGGTGCGAAAAATAATTAACAAACACCAACATGCACCTGCCCTAGGTCGGGGGAGCAATCTCCCGACCTCTTTCATATCGTAACCGATCTCCTGTCTTGAGTCAATGGAATAATCATATCTATCCCATCGTTTCAAGCGTCCTCACCAGCGTCTCCCCAATCGTTGCGGGGCTTTCAGCGACGGCGATGCCAGCTGCTTCCAACGCCTCAACCTTCTCCGCCGCTGTGCCGTGCCCGCCGGAGATAATCGCCCCGGCATGTCCCATTCGTTTGCCCGGCGGTGCTGTCTGTCCCGCGATAAAGCTGACGACGGGTTTGGTCATGTTTTCTTTGACAAACTGAGCCGCTGCTTCCTCCGCAGTCCCACCAATTTCGCCGATCATGAGCACCGCCTCTGTATCCGCATCCGCTTCAAACAACGCCAACACATCAACAAAATTTGTACCGATGACCGGATCACCGCCAATGCCAACACAAGTGGATTGCCCCATCCCCAGCTTGGTCACCTGATCTACGGCTTCATACGTCAACGTCCCACTACGGGAGACAATCCCGATTTTGCCGGGACGATGGATATAGCCGGGCATAATCCCGATTTTGCACTCGCCGGGCGTAATCACGCCGGGGCAATTTGGACCAATCAGCCGTGTTGGCTTGTCCTCCAAATACCTTTTGGCTTTTACCATATCGAGGGCAGGGATGCCTTCCGTAATACAGATAACCAACCGGATGCCTGCATCGGCGGCTTCCATAATCGAATCAGCGGCGTCAAACCTCGCCGGCACAAAGATGACGGATACATCCGCCCCCGTCTCCACAACCGCTTCGGAAACGGTGTCGTAAACGGGGATACCGTCAACATCTGAATCGCCCTTGCCGGGGGTAACGCCCGCAACGATTTTTGTGCCGTACTCCGCACACTGCTGCGTATGGAATCGTCCCGATCGACCCGTAATCCCTTGGACGACCACTTTTGTATCCTTGTTCACAAGAATGCTCATTTTTATTCCTTCTAGAATAGTGTAAGCTGCTTTTCCGCTTCAATCTGTTTTTGGGGGTAGGGAAATTTGTCCAGCTGCCGCTTGATGTGCGTATCTGGTGGTTTCGGGCAGCCTATACCGCTGACAACAGGCGAGCGTCAACCGAATTGCTGAATCTAGGGAGATCCGATGCCCAACTGAAACATAAACAACACTGACATTAGACCGTGTACGAACCGCCGCGCCGATAATTTCACTCTTGTCGTACAAATATTCAATCGAGCCTGCTTCACTTTTGGGTTGTTTGTGTCTGCCCCACAGACGCGATTTCGCGCACCCCACCGTCGGTTTGTCTAAAATTAAGCCCAGATGCGACGCTATTCCAAAACGCCTAGGGTGGGCGATCCCTTGTCCATCAGCGATAATGAGATCCGGTTCGGTATTAAGTTGAGTAAAGGCTTTGAGGAGGGGAGGGGTTTCGCGGAAAGATAATAGACCGGGTATATAAGGAAAGGAGACAGGACTTTCAACGAGGGCACCATCGATCAGCTGCAGATCTGGAAAACTCAAGACAACAACTGACGCACGGGCGATGTCTTGCTTAAACCCAAGATCGACACCAGCGACTGTTTTGATGTCACCAAATCGATCTTGGGATATCACCTGATTATGCAGTT
The DNA here is from genome assembly GCA_965247655.1 of Candidatus Poribacteria bacterium. Taxonomy (GTDB): domain Bacteria; phylum Poribacteria; class WGA-4E; order WGA-4E; family PCPOR2b; genus PCPOR2b. The sequence goes on from OZ252032.1 coordinate 5,837,651, forward strand.
CGTTTTGAATCTGGCGTGCTTCGGCAGGAGTCATCTCCCACGGATGGAGCTGTTGATAATTCATGGATGAACCACCGGGTTATGGATAGCTTTTTCTCTTGCACATCAATGAGATTGGAATAACCTTGGGAAGGTTTGGTTCAAAGTTAGCAAAAGAGTAAGGATAAATAGCAGTTCCCGACTCAGCGAGGATCCACGTCTTGTAAGACTCGGAACGCTCTCACAACGTCGGGAACTGTGTAATATGCTACGCATAAGGGGGTTCAGGTTTGACCACTCCCAAGCATAAATGCTTGGGAGTCTTTCGACAGGCTGACTCCCGTTAGGGAAACTGTATTCCCGCTTCGGCAAGACGTGCTCTGAAAGCCAGAGCCTTACCGTCTCTCCACGGGCGTTTATCCTCTCCGCGTGCCCCGCGGCGAGCCGTATCGTTTATGGGCTTGGTTTTCGCCCTGACGCCTTTTCACCTTTTCTACGAGGTATGAGTGTGAGCAACGCTATCGGGCGATAGCGGTAGAAATCCCTTACCAAGGCGCACCTATAGTATATCATATCTTACTGGAAGAAGCAAGTCCTGACTTGTCGGGATTCTCGCTGCGCGGAACAAAATTACCGGGGCTGGAACCAAAGCTAAAGCATTGGGTATGTTGCTAGTACTGTTGACATTTGGGTGTCGAGATATGAACCTTGACCAACAGATTATCTGCCGGTATTGGACCGAACGGGAGGGTCGGGCAAGATGCCCGACCTACAGGTATGCGTTGAATCTCACTTTATCTATCTTATAAAAGAGTGTTGTTGAAAAGCATAGCTTCTATTGTGTTGGATAGGAATTCACTTTTACCGTTCAACCCAACCTACGCGTTGTCACATGTCAACACGCCCTAGTTAGCCGTCAAGTTTTTTCTCCATCTTTTGGTCTAGCATGCGGTGCTTAGAGATTAACTGGATACCAGCAAAAACAGTCGAAAGCAGCAGGTATCCGCCCGCGATTCCCACGAGGGCGCAACCCGCTCCCAAAATGATTCCAATACTATTAAACATTATCTATTCTCCAATCTCGTATTTTGGATTTTGATTGCTAATTCACTATCTGAGTTAGGAGTTACGCAGTTGAACGTTCAAAGTCTTGTGCTGCGTTGAACCGCACCCCCTCTAACTCCCCCGCAAGCAGGGGGAGGGAAGGGAGAAAGCAATGAACGCGCTACTACAAGTTGCTCCCGATAAAATCGGGACTGAAGTGCGTAAGTCCTATGAGTATAAAACGTTGTCTGACATCATATACGAAAAAAATTTAATTTGAGTTTCGGACTTGATCGGCAATTGCTGTGTATACGCCGATTTTATCGTTGCGAAACGCTGGGGATTCTGCTATGATGTTTTTTGCTATTCAGCAAAACCGGTAGAAAAAGGATTTTTATGAGCCAGAAACCTAACATCATCTTCATCATGCCCGATCAGCTGCGCGCTGATTTCCTTAGTTGCTACGGTGCTGACTTCATTGACACTCCTCACATCGATGCACTCGGAGCGCAAGGGGTTCGCTATAGCCGTGCTTACTCGGAGCAGCCGGTATGCGTACCGGCACGTGTCTCGCTCATCACCGGCATGAATGGTCTCAAGACTGGCGTGCTTGATAACGGTCAGTTCCTACGCCCTGATTACCGCGCGTGTGGATTGGCGACGTGGCCCGAACTACTTAATGCGCACGATTACTACACCATCGCTGTCGGCAAGATGCACTTTTACCCTTGGGAGAAGCGTTTGGGCTTCCAGCGCAGAATCATCGCTGAAGACAAACTTTGGGGCTATATTCAGGACGACTATGACCAGTTTCTCAAAGCCCACGGCTACACCAAGGCTGCTTTCTACGATGCGCCTGACTATCATAAGAATTTCGGTGCCCTGATTAGCCCCATCCCTTGGGAATACTCGGTTGATCACTTCGTTGGCAATGAGGCGGCACAATGGATTGATGGGTACAACGGCGACCAACCCTTCGCTATGATGGTCGGCTTCCCGGGACCGCACAACCCCTACGATCCTGCGCCGGAATACGCGACCTTTCGACCTGAAGATATGCCCAAACCGCTTCCCGCTGTCCCGGAAGACACGAAATTGATGCAATCAAGGCGGCCCTCCCGCTCGGAATCATCTCAGAAATCGTGGTACGCTATTCAGAACGAAAATAGTCCAACACACGAGCATTACATGCTACAGCGTGCCTACTATGCCGGATTGGTTAAACAGATCGACCACGAAGTCGGCTGCATTGTCGAAGCATTGCACCAAAAAGGCATTCGAGACGACACTGTGATTATCTTCGCATCCGATCACGGAGATTACTTGGGGGACCACGGACTCAGCGGTAAAGCCTCCTATTACGAAGCTGCCTGCCACGTTCCGATGTTGGTGAACCATCCGGAGTTCCAAGATGCTAGTGTCTGCCAAGACCTTGTCACGCTCACCGACGTTACCGCTACCATACTGAGCATAGCTGGATGCAAGATTCCTGCCTACATGGATGCCGCTCCCCTGCCCGGACTAGGGATTGCGAATGAAGCCAGAAGAGACGCCATTATGGGGATGTTGCACAACGGCTGGATGTGGTTCGATGGCACATGGAAACTGTGTAAATATGCTCAGGGGGTGCACCTGTTTAACCTCACAAACGATCCACACGAGCAGCATAACTTGGCGTATGACCCCCAAGCCGCCGATGTCTTCCACCGTATGGATACCGAACTGACGGCAGAAATAATGCGCTTGACGGATGAGGCATTCTTCCCACAACGCACCTATACCTATAGCTACTCTAGCAGCCCAGACTTTGGTCACGTCGGTTGGGAGCGGACATACCCTATGCCTTGGGATCAAATCTATCCTGAACCAGATGGATGATTCTTGGTTTCTGTGTTCAGTCAATCTGCGCACGGTTCAATACGCCACACTATCGCAAAAGACAAAACGTAATGAGTCGAGCTCCTTTTCAGGTATTAGTTCTTCCATATAGAATCACACCAGATAATGAGGTTCTTTACGCGCTTTTCAAGCGTGAACCCTCATCAGGTGGTTATTGGCAGGGAATTGCCGGTGGTGGAGAAAATAGCGAATCTCCATTGGAAACCGCAGAACGAGAAACCCTTGAAGAAGCTGGTATTGATCAAAAGAATGAATACATTAAACTTGATTCATATGCGATGATTCCTGTTGTAAACGTATGTGGCTTTAAATGGGGCAAAGATGTTTTAGTTATTCCGGAATATTGCTTTGGAGTCAGAGTTGAGGCGGAACAATTGCAACTGTCCCGTGAACATACGGATTATAAATGGTTGAATTATAGCCATGCCATGGAAACTTTGTATTGGGATAGTAATAAATGTGCGTTGTGGGAATTAAACTACAGAGTTAGCAGGAAAATGCAGAAAGCCTCCAAGGAGGAAACGGCACGTGCCCAGTACAATCGGCATTGATACCGGTGGCACTTTTACAGACCTAGTCGCAATTTCGGGGGATGGTGCTGTGCGAGTTGCCAAGCATCCTTCCACGCCGGAAGCACCTATGCGCGCGTTCTTGGGTGTGCTGGAGAAATCAGAGATACCGTTTGAGGGAATCGAACGTATCGTGCACGGCACAACGGTTGCGACCAATGCTATTCTCCAGCGGACCGGAGCAAATATCGTATTTATCACCACGGCTGGATTCGAGGATGTCCCGTTCATTCAACGCATCAATCGAAAGAAGGAATACGACCTGCATTGGCTCAAGCCGGAGCCGTTGGTAAGGCGGCGGAATTGTCTCGGCGTGAAGGAACGGATAAACGCCCAAGGAGAGGTTGTCGTACCTCTGACCGCTGACACCCTTGCAGCCCTAAAGACCGATATTGAGGCACGGCAGCAAAATCAAGCGGTCGAAGCGATTGCTCTCTGTCTGCTCTTTTCGTACATCAATCCCGCCCACGAACTGGAGGCAGGCAGATTTCTTGAGGAAGCATTTCCGCACATCCCTATCTCCCTATCGCATCAGGTAGCCCCAATCTGGCGGGAGTACGAACGATCCAGCACCCTCTTGGCTGATGCCTTTGTTAAGCCACTGATCCAAAGTTACTGCCACAACATTGGAACCGCTTTGGAAGACAATGGCATCAAAGGTCCCTGTTCATTTCTCAAATCCGATGGCGGGACCACGCTGCTCACCAACGCGCCTGAGCGACCTGTCGATATCTTGCTATCAGGCTTGGCTGGCGGCATTGTTGGGGGGAAATACTCCGCAGAAACAGCGGGATTCCAAAACGCAATTACCCTTGATATGGGGGGAACTAGCTGCGATGTCGGTTTGGTGCTTGATGGGGAACAACAGTTCACCACAGCCTTTGAGATTGAGTGGGGGCTTCCCGTCGCAATCCCTATCATTGAAGTTCGCACGTTAGGCGCGGGGGGAGGCTCCATCGCTTGGATTGATAAAGGGGGTATGCTGAACGTTGGACCTGAGAGTGCCGGGGCGGTGCCGGGTCCCGCTTGCTACGGTACAGGTGGGACGCAAGCCACAGTGACCGACGCAAACTTGGTGTTGGGGCGTCTCAACCCCAGTTTCTTTCTCGGCGGAGAGTTACCGCTCTATCCGGCGCTGGCTAAAGAGGCAATCGAAAAACTGGCGAATCGTATGGGTGTCTCCGAACAGGAGGCAGCCACAGCTATCGTTGAAATCGCCGACGAAAATATGACTAACGCCATCCGCTTACTGACCATCGAACGAGGGATTGATCCCCGCGACTTCGCACTCGTGGCGTTTGGCGGGGCGGGTCCCCTCCATGCTGTCGCAATCGCCAAAAAGTTGGGTATCCAAACCGTTGTCGTTCCGCCCCATCCGGGTCTATGTTCCGCTTTTGGTGCTGCCATCTCCGAACTGCGCGTCGAAAAGGTTCACACCTTTGCTGCGCGGGACCCAGATGTCACCGACAGCGACCTCCAAGCGCGATTTGCCCCTATGCGGCAGGAAGCGAGTGAAGAGCTTGAGCGGGAAGGTGTGCGAGGGGAACCACGGGAAACGTTGTTCATCAGTATGCGGTATTACCAACAGAACTACGAACAGGATATCAAGTATCGTTCGGAGGAAGGTTTACAAGGGGCGATCGGTCGTTTTCACGAGCGGCATCATCAGTTTTACGGGTATCACTTCGAGGATGAGACGATCGAGCTGGTACACCTGAAGGTCTCCATCTCTGAAGCTGCACACCGTCCGAAGATTAACTTGGCAGCAACCTCCGAAAGCACCCAGCGCAATGTACCACGTCTCGTTTACGAATCAGCAACTCACGCCGTGCAGATGCCCGTTTATCGGCGGGAGGGGATGCCGGTAGGTTCACGATTTTCGGGACCGGCGATTATCGAAGAGATTGATTCAACAACGTTCATACCGTCCGGTACAGAACTGCGCCTTGATGAAAGCTACAATCTCATCCTTACTTTGATTCAGGAGGGTTAGTTGGCAGGGGGCTCGATTCAATAAAAAAACACCGGCAAGACTTCTGCCGGTGTTTTTTTGGGGCATAGTTATTGAGTTTGCTTCAATCCGCCATCAGATTTCTGATGACATAATCCAGAATCCCACCGTGTTGGTAATATTCCACTTCAACGGAGGCATCAATCCGGATTAGCAATTCTGTCGACCGCTTTGTTCCTGATTCGTCGATCCATTCCATCGTGGCAATTTGACCCGGTTGCAGATTGTCTGCGAACCCGGTGATGCTGATGACTTCACTCCCTGTCAAACCAAGCGACGCTGCGCTCTCGCCCTCCTTGAATTGCAAAGGCAAAATGCCCATACCGATCAGGTTGCTGCGGTGGATGCGTTCGTAGCTTTCGGAGACAACGGCTTTGACCCCCAATAGTTTGGGACCCTTCGCCGCCCAATCCCTCGAACTGCCAGCACCGTATTCCTTGCCGGTGAAAACGACGAGCGGCGTATTTTGCTGCAGGTAGTGTTGACCCGCCTCATACATCGTTGTCTGCTCCCCGGAAGGATAGGTGGCAGTATAACCACCTTCGATATCGGGTAGCATGGCGTTCTTGATCCGGTTGTTCGCAAAGGTTCCACGGCTCATTATCCGGTCATTACCACGCCTTGCACCGTAGGTATTAAAGTCCCTTCGCTCAACGCCGTGTTCAATCAGATACTTTCCAGCCGGACTATCCGCACCAATTGCGCCGGCGGGGGAGATATGGTCTGTCGTGACAGAATCCCCTAGGATAGCGAGCACCCTCGCGTCTTGAATGTCCGTGATTGGTTCAGGCTCTAACTCGAACCCTTCAAAGAACGGTGGTTTCTGGATATAGGTGCTCTCCTCGCTCCAGTGATACAGTTCGCCTGTGGGTATATCTAATTCGTCCCATTCTGGTGCTTGGTTGGCGATTTCGGCATAGAGGCGTTTGAACGTGTTGGCGTCTAGCGATTGGGCGATCAGATCAGCGATTTCCTCTCGTGTGGGCCAAACATCTCTCAAATAGACCGGTTCATCCCCGTCGTTATGGCCTAACGGTTCGCTCGTGAGGTCGACATCGACTCGGCCAGCAAGTGCGTAGGCAACAACAAGCGGCGGCGACATCAGGAAACTGGCTTTGACATCGCGGTGTACCCGTGCTTCAAAGTTTCGGTTGCCGCTTAGCACACTGACGGCGACGAGATTTCCTGCCTCAATTGCACTCTGGATCTCTTCATCTAAGGGTCCACTATTCCCGATGCACGTCGTGCAGCCGTATCCAACGACGTTAAAGCCTAACTTTTCTAGATAGGGCAGCAGCCCTGTTCCTTGCAGGTACTCCGTGACAACGCGGGATCCGGGGGCTAAACTGGTCTTGACGGAATCGGGTACGCGGATGCCGTGTTCGACCGCTTTCTTTGCGACCAAGCCGGCAGCGATCATCACCGACGGATTGCTGGTATTGGTGCAGCTGGTGATGGCGGCGATTGCGACACCGCCGTGTGTAATGCTGCCCGTCGATTCCGCCTGCTGACGGTGCCCCTCAAGCTCTGCCTGAGAAAGTCCGTATCCACCCTCCGTAAGCGGTGCCGTCAACAGACGCGGAAAAGTTTCCTTGACCTTTGAGAGTGCAATCCGATCTTGGGGTCGTTTCGGACCCGCAATGCTCGGTTCGATCGCATCAAGATCAATCATCAACACATCGGAATATTCCACCTCGCCCGCTTTCGGGATGCCGAACATATCCTGTTGCTTCAGGTATGTCGTAACCAGCTCTATATTCGCCTCATCGCGACCCGTCGCCTGAAGATAGTTTATCGATTCTTCATCTGAAGGGAAGAACCCAACCGTCGCACCGTATTCGGGACACATATTGGAAATGGTCGCCCGATCTGGGGTTGAAAGAGCTTCGACCCCCTCGCCAAAGAACTCCACGAATTTGCCGACGACATTTGCTGCCCGCAATCGCTGCACAACCGTTAGAACGAGATCTGTCGCTGTCACACCCTCTTTGAGCGTCCCTTTCATGTGGACCCCCAACACCTCCGGCGTAAGGATGTAAACCGGCTGACCGAGCATGGCGGCTTCCGCTTCGATACCGCCGACACCCCAACCGACAATTCCGAGCCCGTTAATCATGGTAGTATGGGAATCGGTCCCGACCAATGTATCGGGATAAGCAACCGTTTCGCCGTTGATTGCATCGGGCACAACCAATTTGGCGAGATACTCCAGATTCACCTGATGGACGATGCCGATGGAGGGCGGAATCACCCTAAACTTATCAAAAGCTTGCTGCCCCCACTTCAGGAATTCGTATCGTTCCTTATTCCGTTCAAATTCCCTTTGGGTGTTAATCTGCAGCGCATTAGCCGTTCCATAAGCGTCCACCTGAACGGAGTGATCAATGACCAGATCGACAGGAACGAGCGGCTCAATAATCTGCGGATCACCACCGAGTTCCTCCACCGCCGAACGCATCGCCGCCAAATCAACGAGAAGGGGAACACCGGTGAAATCTTGGGCAAGCACACGGGCTGGCTTAAACGGGATTTCAACGGATTTGGGCTGTTTCGGATCCCAGTTTGCCAAGTCTACGATGTCCTGCTCCGTAATCTGCTGATTATCGTAGTTTCTCAGCAGCGATTCCAGCAAAATGCGTATGCTAACAGGCAAGTTAGAAACCGTCCCAATACCCTGCGCTTCTAAAGCAGGAAGTGAGTAGTAATGGATACGCTGTCCATCGGCTTCAAAGGTTTGCAGTGTGTTAAATAGATTGTGCATCAATTCAGGCATCTAATTTTACCTACCTAAGTTCATTCATTCAAAAGTAAGTAGGGAACGCAGATCTGCGTTCCCTACAATCTGAAGTGCGTAAATCCTACTCCTATTTACTTATTTTCTTATCGGCTCCTCACCTGAACCCGAGCGACCTGTTCTTCAGGGAGATACTTCTTTAAAGCGGCACGTACGTCCGCATCGTGGAGTTTTTTCGGCGTAATTAATACACATTTTCGTCTAGATCCGGTTGTCCACTCCTTCTCAAACTCTGAGTAAGTAAGCATACGTCCGACCCGAGAGCGTAGTCCTTCTCTCTGTGCGGCAAGCGGATTTCCAATCTGAATCTGCTGATCGGCATCATTATATTGCAGAACCGTTGTTAGGTACCCCTTGCCAGAGCGCCTTGATAGGATAATGGGAGCCCAACCTGTTGCCACAAACGCTTTCAACACCTCCAAATTGCAGTTAGACACAACGCTGAGGTTTTGAACTTGCCCTCTTGTCGTCGCATAGAGGTCTTCAAGCCGAGTGACATTAGGTTCATTTCTGAATAACGCCTTCAGGAGTGGCTTCCTAGTAACATCAATCGCAGCAGAAGCAGGTAATGCCCCTGTCGCCGAAGCGGGTCGAGTTTTCGTCGGTGCTGAGGCTGAAGCAGGCTGTGAACGGTTTGCACTTGGGATAGGCGGCAGCTTTCCGGTTTGAGGTGGTGGTCCGCAACTCACCAAAAGTATACATAAGGCTAAGATAAACACGGTGTGGTAGAAATGGGTGCGCATGATTTTCTCCTTGATACCCTTTCAGGGTTGGAATCTGATTCAGTTTGAACACATGACCTTTTTTACACGATAGTTTAGGTGCCAAAGTTGATCGGAACGATAAGATCTAACGCGAATCATCGTCAAACGAAATTCGTTTGGTGCATCAACCACACGCAATTTAGATGCCACAGTTATCTCGAATCGTGCGAAGCGTATTGTGTGGAAATCCGAGTTTTTGGGAAAACCCTTTCTCAATCTAACTTTGCATCTGTTTTGACATAAGTTGTAATTTCAAAGAGAATATCATGCTCATAAAGCAGCTGTCGAAACTGTGCCACACTGCCATCGTAAAAATGCCACACCGGTACTCGGCAAGGTGTTGATATATGGTTATAACCCCACAATCCCAAAGCAAGTACAAAGCCCAATGCTTCAACTTTGGGAGTCCGCCACACGTGCTACGCCGCATCTTGTAATCGGCTGACGGCCTTTCGGACGATAGGTGATCCCAAAGGGATAGGAAACAAGCTCAATCGTGATTGGCTTAACCTTTCTGCCCTTATCGAAATCGCCGAACCAGCGAACAACTTCGCGCGTTGCTTGGTAATCGTCTTTCCCGATTCGGATCACACCCGTGACGCTGATTTCGTAAGCGAATTCTTGCTTCAACGCTACAGCGATTGCACAGCCTAAAGCGTCCTTCACTTTGCCGGTGTCGATGTCCTGCTGCGTGATTGGTATTTTCCTGTTCATGATGGAAACTCCTTGCGGATTGTGTCGAAGCCAGGCGGTTTTCTCCCTGCCTGAGTCGGAAGTCGCAATTGGGGGTGTCGGGATTCGGAGATTCCTCTCCGTTCCGATCCCGATTCTCGTGGACTCCGATCAGATCGGAGGAGTCTTCGACCTACAGGAGAACTAATGTTTCTAGTGTAGCACAGGGGAGGTACACTGTCAAGGGAAGAAAGCCAATTCTGGTTTCCCCACGATGCAACGAAATTAATATTGATCTCCGTCAGCATTTCTGCTACACTTTCAAATTAGCAGTTGGCTTTATTATCCGAAAGAAAGTGAATATATGGAATCAAATACAACCCAAAAACTCAATGAAAATGAAATGGTCGCGCTTGCCCAGAAGTGTTTATCCGAACTTGGCATTGCGGAAGCGTCAATTCATCCCCACAAGAAAATTGTGCGGATACAGGTGGCAGAAGTCGATTTCGATAGAGCCATTCAGATGCGTGAAACAATTGTGGAGCGGATGAAAACCATCGGTTACCGATTTGTCGCCCTAGATTTCGACGAAAAAGCGGATTAGAATTTCTAAGCTAGGATAGCCTGCTTAATGACGGATGAACGACATAATTTTGGCGAGACCTGATACATAGCTTGACAAAATCTCATATCCAACGATGAAGGAAGGCAAAGCATGAGCAATTCTCAATCAGATTCAAATTTGTTTCAATCACTCAAATGGCGTTGTATTGGACCCCCAAGAGGCGGGCGGGTTGTTGCTGTAGCAGGGCATCCGACAGAACCGGCGGTCTTCTACTTTGGAGCGTGCGCCGGTGGTGTCTGGAAAACCAACGATGCCGGAACATATTGGGAAAATGTTTCAGACGGGTTCTTCAATAGTGCTGCGGTAGGAGCCATCGCAGTGGCAGACGCCGATCCAAACGTTATCTATGCCGGCACCGGCGAAACCACCATCCGCCTTGATGTCTCCTACGGCGATGGGGTGTACAAGTCTACCGATGGCGGTAAAACTTGGGAAAATGTTGGATTGAAGGAAACCCGTCATATCGGCAAAATTCGTATTCATCCGCAGAACCCCGATCTGGTCTATGTCGCAGCCTTAGGCCATGCCTTTGGACCAAACGAAGAACGTGGTGTCTTTCGTTCTAAAGATGGTGGGGCGACTTGGGAAAATATCCTGTTTCGCAGTGAAAAAGCGGGGGCGGTGGATCTGGCAATGGATCCGAATAACCCTCGCATTCTCTATGCAACGATATGGGAAACCTACCGCAATTTCTGGGAACTGTCTAGCGGTGGACCCGATAGTAGCTTTTACAAATCGACCGATGGCGGCGATACTTGGGAGGAGATCACGAATAAACCCGGTCTTCCCAAGGGGCTCATCGGTAAGATTGGTGTCGCTGCCTCCCCCGCCCAATCTGATCGGGTCTGGGCAATCGTCGAAGCGGAGAAGGGTGGGTTGCACCGTTCAGACGATGGCGGCGAAACATGGGAACTGTTGACGGCTAACCGCGATCTGTGGCATCGTCCCTTTTATTACTGCCACGTCTTCGCCGACCCACAAGACGCTGACACCGTATATGTCCTGAACCTCAAGATGTGGAAGTCAACCGATGGAGGACATACCTTCACGGAGATTACCACGCCGCACGGTGACAATCACGACTTGTGGATCGATCCACACAACCCACAGCGCATGATCGAAGGTAACGATGGCGGCGCATGTGTCTCATTCAATGGAGGCGAGAGCTGGACGACCATCTACAACCAACTTACCTCGCAGTTCTATCGTATCGAAACTGACAACCGATTCCCCTATCGCGTTTACGCCACGCAGCAGGATAATTCCAGTATCAGTGTCCCAAGCGCCAGTGAGTATGGCGGTATCCACTGGGTTGATTGTTACCCAGTTGGCACCGGTGAGAGTGGTGACATCGTGGTTCACCCCGACAATCCCGATATCGCCTACATCGGTGCCGTGGGGAGCTCACCGGGGGGCAGTGGGGTACTCCAGCGCTACGACCATCGGACACGCCAGATCCGATTAGTCAATGTTTGGCCCGAAGAGTATATTGGCTTGGGACCGAAAGATCTTAAGTATCGCTTCTCATGGACATCTCCTATCGCGTTCTCGCCCCACAATCCGGATGTCCTCTATACAGCGGGCAATATAATCTTCCGCTCGACGGACGAAGGCAGTAGTTGGGAGCCGATTAGCCCGGATCTGACCCGTAACGATGTAACGAAACTTGGACCATCGGGGGGTCCCATCACGAAAGATGCTAGTGGTGCGGAGCATTACGCGACGGTGTACGCTTTTGTCGAATCCTCACACGAGCCCGGCGTCTTCTGGGCTGGCAGCGATGACGGCTTGATTCATATCTCCAGAGATGGGGGGCAGCGTTGGGAAAATATCACCCCGCCGGACTTGCTTGAATGGTCGTTGATCAGTAATATCGAAGCCTCCCCACACGATCCAGCGACAGCGTATGTAGCTGTCACCCGATACAAGTTAGATGATTATCAACCCTATCTGTACAAGACGGACGACTACGGTGAGACATGGTGTATAATCAGCGGAAGTTTCCCCGACGGTGAAATTACCCGTGTGATTCGAGAGGATCCGGTTCGGTCGGGCTTGCTTTATGTCGGCACGGAAACAGGAATCTATGTCTCGTTGGACGATGGAGCAAATTGGTACCGCTTGCAGAACAATCTCCCGGTCGTCCCGGTCTATGACTTAAAGATCAAGGGCGGGGATCTGGTTGCAGGCACTCACGGCAGATCTTTCTGGATTTTGGACGACGTGACACCACTACGTGAATTGGCAGCAGAAGCAGCACAGTCCTCCCTCCATCTATTCGAGCCGCGCTCCACCTATCGCCGTTGGCTACAATGGGGTGCGGGTATGTTCCGTAGTGAGACAGGGAAGAACTACCAGATGGGGTTGGGTGCCCCCGCAACCTTCTACATGGAAAAATCGTCCGACGGTGAACGCACCCGCAGATTCCTCGATGCCGGGGAGGGACCACCGCAGGGTGTGATTGTCTATTATCGCTTGGAAGAGACAGCCGCAGATTCCGTTGAACTCACGTTCCTCGACGCTGACGGAGCAGAAATCAAAACCTTCACGACTAAACCTGAAGACGCTGAGGATGATGAAACAGACTCGGACGACAAGGAAGATCGCTACATTCCAGCGGAGCCAGGGTTGAACCGCTTTGTGTGGGATATGTGCTATCCGGATTCGGAAGCAGTGACGGAATCCTTAAGCGATAAGCAGGAAACGCCGGATAAACCGAAAAACGGTCCCCTTGCCTCGCCGGGAACCTATCAGGCCCAGCTCAAGGTTGGTGAGCAGACGCATACGCACACCTTCGAGATCTGCAAAGACCCACGCGTAACCGCTAGCCAAGCGGACTTCGACGCCCAGTTTGAGTTATGGAGCCAGATTCGTGATAAGCTGTCAGAGACACATGAAGCGATCAATTGCCTCCGCCGAATACAACGACAGGTGAATGAGTGGAAGAAACGCGCAGATGCGAGAGAAGACACCAACACCGAAGCAATCTGCGAAGCCGCCGAAGCCTTACAGGAAAAGCTGAAAGCCATCGAAGGGGAGTTGATACAGACCGGAGCGGATACCATCGGCGATCGGCTTCGGCTGCCCACAATGTTAATCGGTAAACTCGCTGGCTTAGTTAGCGTTGTGTCAGTTGCTGACTTCGCTCCGCCGAAACAGGCGTATGAGCTCTTTGAGGATCTGTCAAGCCAGATCGATGCCCAACTGGATCAACTCAGGTCGGTGATTGAGGAAGATGTCGCTGCTTTTAACAATCTCATCAGCGAAGCCAGTGTGCCGGCGGTTGTGGCGTAGGCAGGGTAGCAGCCCGATTGGCATGACGATTCTAAAAATTCCCGGATCGGTTAGGGAGTATGATGAATTTCTAGAATGACGACTGCTACCCGAAATTGACAAATAGGCGTTTTCTCAGAAAGTCCATAGGGGAATGGAGATGATGAAGTCTTTCAGTCAGATCAGTCTGCTGTTTTGGGTTTTCGGTTGCAATGGGAATATCTCAGCGGAAGGCACATTGGGGATTACCCAGCCCGGCACGGAGGCACCGGATGGGTTTTCACAGATTTTTCGCAAGCAGATTGACGTTTTTGGAGTACGAGTGTACGCAACAGCTGCTACACCGGACAGGAAGGTCTTACATGCGGCAAACGTACTCGCCCAATATCTTGATAACGATGCCGATGGAGAACCGGACAACTTCGCTGTCGTTGATGCCATGCGGAAGAATAAGGCAGCGATGATTATGTTTGCCAGCGAGCAGGATTCTGCGGAAATAGATCTGGAAGCGTTCATTCCGATAGAGTTGCTCGATAGCATGGCGTTACAAGATCTCTATGGAGAGGAAACCCATCCCGGCGGGGCAACGGAAAGAAGATTCGATGCCACGTTGGAAGAGGTACTACACCTGATAACCAGTGCCGGCTACGCCGACGCTTATCCCGACATCTTTGGCGAAAAACCGGGGACGGCAATCGGTCAGGCGATGGATATTGCGAGGGGCGGGCATTTTGAGCAAGTTCCCCGGAGGTATCCACAAAATGCCTGGTACACCTACTATGACGAAACGTGCGACTATGGGTGTCAGATTACGGAGTATATCTACTGGGCGTTAACTTCGATACTGGGCGGCCAAGATTTTCCTGGCCGGGCTGAACAGATTCGTGATGAGTGGCGGCTAAATACGGCGAGTACCGTGCGGCAGGGTGACAGAGCAATCTACAATTTGTTGACAGACCCTCAATATCGTTTTCCGACTCGACTCCCAGATGGACAATATCGAATTAGTAAAAAACAGTGATATGGACGCGGGTTCTGAACGGAGCGAAAAATGTCTGTTATTCAACCAACTCATCCAGGTGAAATCCTGAGAGAAGAATTTCTAAAACCGATGGGGATTACTCCCTACCGGCTAGCAAAGGATATTGGTGTTCCAGTGAATCGGATTACAGCGATTATCAAAGAGCAGAGGCGTATTTCGGCAGAGACAGCATTACTGCTTTCTCGCTACTTTGGAGTTTCTGATTCTCTGTGGTCGAACCTGCAAGCGCATTATAATCTTGAATGTGCAAAGGATGCCCTAGAGGAGAAACTTAAAACCATCCCAACCCGTCAGGATCTACCTCCTGTTTCCCATCTGTCCGATTAAAGCGCACAAGATTTTTAACTCTGCCGATGCACCAGCTTAACCCGTACACCTCTACCTTGATATGGCAATGAAGCAACCCCTTAATTTCATCGGCATCACGGGCGCTGATTTCATCGTGCGCTCCGCCTATCAGATGGGAAAGACGCCGCTCCTGCCGATTTTCGCAATGACGTTGGGGGCGACCGATGCGTTTCTTGGGTTTATTGTCTCTGTTTCTACCCTGACTGGCATGGTTCTCAAACCAGCGATCGGTATACTTTCTGACCGCTGGGGACGACGCTGGTGGCTGATTGCCGGAACCGTTTTTTTCGCCGGTATGCCCTTTCTGTATCGTTTTGTCCACACTCCCGCAGAACTGTTTGGCATACGCATTATCCACGGTTTAGCCACGGCCATCTACGGTCCTGTGACTCTCGCTTTCGTGGCAGAAGGGGCGAAAGACCGACTGGCGGAGAAGTTGGGTTGGTTCGGCATGGCTCGCAGTGCCGGCTATATTGTCGGACCGGCGGCTGCGGGTTGGCTACTGGCAGCGGAAGTGAGTCCTGTCACTGTTTTTACCATCATTGGACTGTTCAGCTGCCTCGCTTTCGTCCCGATTCTATTACTCTCAGAACCTGCGCCGCGTACCAAAGCTGTCAACCTCCCGATTCATCAGCAGATTGTTCATGCCCTAAAGTCCGGCACACATACGCCATCTGTCTGGCTATCGGGCGGGCTAGAAGCAACCGTGTTTATTGCGCTCTACGCTGTCAAAGCATTTCTTCCTATCTATGCCCTTTCTATAGGGATTAGTGTTGCCTTGGTCGGGATTTTCTTCTCGGTGCAGGAGGGGGTGCATACAGTGTTAAAGCCTGTTGGGGGTAGGGCAGGCGATCGCTTGGGGTATTTTAGGGCGATATGTCTTGGCATGGCTCTCATGGGAATTACGCTCCCTTTGATTACATTGATGCATGGTATTTTGGGCCTGATGGCGTTGGCGGTGTTGATTGGTGCTGCACAAGCCCTAGTGTTTCCATCCACAGTGGCACTCGTATCCACCCAAATTAGTGCACTGCACATCGGCGCGGGGATGGGCATCATTGGCACGCTCAAAAATGCTGGCAAGGTTGTAGGTCCCATCTTGGGTGGATTCCTGATTCGCTGGCTCGATTTCTCACCGATGTTTTGGTCGATGGGACTACTGTTACTTCTCGGCGCGGGCGTAGTGGGGTGCTGGGGACAGCGGAGACAAACACGGATACAGTGATGATTTATTCACGGCACACTTGACGCAACCTATCAGATACCTATGACATTCCTACCTGCTTTGATACAATGGATTCACGTCGGATCAGTTGTGCTGTTGATTGGCGGCTTTTTCTTTCTCCGCGTCATTTTGCTGCCTTCTGCCAAAGTGCTTCCCGACAACCAACAGCCCAAACTCCTAGAAGCAGCATTTCGCCGATTCAGGGTTGTTATTTGGAGTGCATTGCTGACAATTCTGTTTTCAGGCGTTTACAATTTTATCGCCTTTCTGCGGTCAACAGGTTCTCTGTCTCAAGATCTCCCCAAAGAACCTGTTGAGAATCTTTCCATATATATCCTTGTCCTGGGGGTTAAACTCTTTATCGTCTTTATCATCTTTACCTTTGGCGTGTTACTGACGTTCCCTTATCCCGTTTTTGCACCGATTCAGAAACGTCCCGCGCCGTGGCTGAATTTGACGCTCATTTTGGGGTTAATTGTAATCTTTCTATCAGCACTCTTGCGACGGTTATAACTGGGGGAATTGCATCTGTTATAGAGATTAGGCAGTTGAGCAGTCCGAATCTGGGGTTAATTTCTGTCGTGGCGTAGAGTCCCGATGGATCCCCGACAAATCGTCCGATAAGTCGAGACCAGGGGGACAGACGGGATTTTCGCTGCGCTGCAACCTACCCTCGATGAGATCGGGGTTTCTAATTCCGATTCGATCACAGGTGTTCCGATGCCTCGTGAACAATCACGAGGCATCGGATTGGAAACCTGTGGCTACGATTAGATTTCCATTGTCGTATACCAAAGTCCTACACACTATTTACATGCGATTGCCCTGCGGTTATAATTTGACTCCGTTGCCTTTCGATCAAAGATGTGCTATAGTCATAGCATCTACTTGGATAAAACGAGGTGTTTATGGACAATCAAGGTGCGCTTACACAACGTCCCAATCTGCTGTATATCCATTCCGATCAGCACAACCCTGCTGTGGCCGGCTGTTACGGTGATCCGCTGGTGCAGACGCCGCATTTGGACGGGCTGGCAGAGCGAGGAGTCGTATTCGATAATGTCTACTGTCCCTCTCCGATTTGTGTCCCTTCACGGATGTCGATGTTGAACGGACGCTATCCCTACGAAAATGAGGTTTGGACGAACAGCCACATCCTTGACTCTGGGAGTCCGACCTTTGCACACGCAATGGGAGCAGCCTGTTACAGTCCGGTCCTGATTGGGCGAATGCATTCGCTAGGACCAGATCAGCTACACGGTTACGCCGAGCGGTTGGTCGGAGATCACGGCTCCAATTATCTCGGTGGGAAGGGGGTCGATCATGGGACGCTTGCGGGCACGGCGGGTCCTGCGCGTGTTAGTCTCGAAAAATCAGGTCCCGGTCAGAGCGCGTATCAGGTTCATGATGAAGATGTGACCGTTGCGACAGTGGATTATTTGAACCGTCTCGGCGTCCGAAAGCGGGCGGGTGTGAGGGACGAACCGTTCAGTATCTCTGTTGGGCTCATGCTGTCCCATCAACCTTTCGTGGCTAGGCGGGAGGATTATGACCTCTACGATGGGGCAATGACGATGCCAAAATACCCCGAACCTTTCTCCGATGAATTACATCCTTATTTTCGATGGTGGCGAGAGCAGTGCGGCATCGTTGAGGTTTCCGATGCGGAGATCCTCAGAGCGCGGATAGCATATTGGGCGTTGGTCACGCGGATGGATAAGATGATCGGTGAGATCTTAATTGCGCTCCAAGAAAACGGCTTGGCAGAGAACACAATTATCCTCTATATGTCCGATCACGGCGAGCAGGTAGGAGAGCATGGGTTATGGTGGAAGCAGACCTTCTATGAGGATTCGGTGAGAGTTCCTACCATCCTTTCTTGGCCTAGTGCACTGCCTGAAGGTGTGAGATGCGACCGGGTGGTTAGCTCTTTAGACCTGAATGCGACGATGTTAGATGCACTCGACGCACCCGCCCTACCAAATTCTCGCGGCAGAAGCGTACTCCCGCTTTTGCAGGAAGAAGGAGCGGAGTGGGAGGACATAGCTTTCTCTGAGTATTGTACCGACGAGGGCTGCTATCACCGGATGATCCGAAGTGGAGATTGGAAACTGAACTACTATCATGGGCACCCACCGCAACTCTTCAACCTAAAGGAAGATTCGGCCGAACTGCATGACCGGGCGGGTGATGTAATGTGTCGAGAGGTTCTGGAGACATTGACACAACAGGTCCTGGACGACTGGGACCCGGAATCCATCGCGGCGAAAATGGAGGTAAAGCGCGCGGCGGCGAAGATTCTAGCGGATTGGGGACGCCGAACGCAACCCGCAGAGCAGTACCGATGGAATTTGCTGCCGGAGATGGATTATTTGGATTGATACGAGTCCAGAGTTGGTCAACTAAAGACCTATTAATTTTTTCAAAAAACATGCTATAATAGCGGTATTGGTTCCGATCAAGGAAAACCACATAACGGCACTATTTTGCCACCCAAATAAAAGAGATAGGACTTACGCATTTCAGCGCGGGGCAAGATGCCCCGCCTACAGTTGGCTGCGTAAGTCGTAAGAGATTGAGTGATCGAATCCGTGACACTACTACTTTGAGGAGTTACCTATCATGAATACCACCGAATCAACACAGAATATTGACCCATTTGAACTACGCAAACTGTACAAATACCTTCGTGTCGCTGATGTCTGTGATGGGATGGACGGGGTTGGGCACTTTGACACCGGGCTGATGTCTGCTGAAGTTCGACCGCTCTGGCACGGTATGAGATTCTGGGGCGTTGCCTTCACTCTTCGTTGCCTCCCTGCCAACCGCCCAATGTGGAAACTGGATACCACCGAAGAGGTTGTTCGAGCACACGGAGTCTGGTTTAACGAAGTTGGAAACGTCAGTTATCGCGATCAGATCCAGCCGGGGCACGTCATCGTAACAGCTACAGGCGGTGCACGGGAAGTTGGTTTTTGGGGATCTGCCAACAGCCTGAACATGATCGCGTCGGGCGCGGTCGGAATTATCACGGATGGGTACTGTCGTGACACAGACGAGTTGATTCTCCAACAGACCCCAATATGTTCCCGTGCGCGTGGACGCACGATTATTCCCGGCCGTATTGAGACAGTGGAGGTCCAAACCCCAGTCGGCTGTGGCGAAGTACAGGTGCGTCCCGGCGACATCATCGGTTGCGATGGCGATGGTATAGTAGTTGTGCCAATTGAACTCGCCGAAGAGGTTGCTGTGCATGCGCGTGCGGTGTTGCTTGCGGACATGCGCGGACGAGCGGAACTCTATAAACGCTTGGACATGACGCCGGACGAAACGGTTGACCATGAAACCGTAGCGGCTTATTACCGTCAGTTTGAATAGTTGGGTGTCGAGATGTGAATCTCGACCTACGGACTAGCTAAGACCTCTAAATTGTCAATGAGGAAAAACCCATGAAGACAACGTATCGCGCAGGAGTCATTGGCAGAACCGGCAAGGGAGACTATGGCCATGGCCTCGATGTGGCGTTTCAGGTTCCTCCCGATTCCATTGAAGGACTTTCGGACGTGCAGTTGGTTTCCATCGCCGATTCAGACCCGGATGGGCTTCGGGCGACTGGAGAACGAATCGGGGTAGAGAAACTCTACCTAGACTACCGCGAAATGCTGGAAAAGGAGAACCTAGACTTGGTGAGCGTCGGTCCTCGTTGGATTGACTGTCATGCGGAGATGGTCATCGCTTGTGCCAACGCCGGCGTGAAGGGGATTTTGTGTGAGAAGCCATTCGCCCGAACCCTTGCGGAAGCCGATGCCATGATGGAAGCCTGTGATCGCAACGGGGTGAAGGTAGCCGTCGCACATCGGCGGGCGTGTGCCCACGAACAACACGCCAAGAAACTGGTCAATGAAGGCGTAATTGGAGAAGTTCAGGTGCTGCGTGGTCACGGCAAAGCCGATCGCCGGGCAGGAGCGATGGACCTGATGGTGCTGGGAACGCACATGCTGGATAGTATGCGGTATTTTGCCGGTGCCGATGTCGCATGGGCACACGGGCATGTGACTCAAGATGGCAGAGAGGTCACGCCCACAGACATCCGAGAGGGAGATGAGGGCGTTGGACTACTAGCTGGCAACGGTTTGGAGGCGTATTACGTCTTTGAGAACGGAATCACCGCCCATTATGAATCATATCGAGGGAAGCCCTCCGGCAACCACTCTAGCAGCCGCTGGTTTGGATTTGAGGTTCACGGCACCGAGGGAATTATCTCGCTGCGAAACTCCCCCAGCGGGGAAATGTACATCTATCCTCACGGGTTGTGGATTCCGGGGGAGGGGGAATGGGAGCGTATTCTTCTAGAGGAGTGGGAGAAACGACCAGACGGTACAAGCCGGTCAGGTCAGGAGCAGATGCACCTCAGCAACAAGATGATCGTGAGAGAGCTTCTCCAAGCCATTGAGGAGGACCGCGATGTCGCTGCGGTTTCGAGTGGGACGGATGCGCGCGCAGCACTGGAGATGATTATGGCAGTCCATGAATCACAACGTTTGAAAACACGGGTATCCTTCCCGTTAAAGAACCGGGAAAATCCTTATGAAGTCTGGCGCAGCGGGACATGAGATTTGTCGTGATGTCAATCTCTTGTTCCGGCAATGCCAATAGAATTCAACAAATGATAAAATTTTGTTTGTTTTGCTACTCTAAGGATCATAACTCTTTTTTTGGAGGTGGCCTATGCTGATTGGATATGTCAGCGACGAACGCTATGTAGCA
This sequence comes from Candidatus Poribacteria bacterium, assembly GCA_965247655.1. GTDB lineage: Bacteria > Poribacteria > WGA-4E > WGA-4E > PCPOR2b > PCPOR2b. Next base: position 5,858,663 of record OZ252032.1, read on the forward strand.
ATTCCTGACGTGTTGTTAGAATTTGTAAATGAATCGGGTTCGTATGAAGTCCGTTCACGGGCGACGGGCGCGATCTACGCGGACCTGTCACCAGGATCTTACAAGGTAACGCTCTATAAACCCGGTTTCGGTGCTAAGAGCGTTAATATGACAGTCCGAGAAGATCAACCGTATCAGTTTCGCTTGCTTTCGGACTGTTTGTTGGGGTATGCTTGGCCCAAGTGGGTGCGGTCCGGTGAGAAATCCGAGTTCCGTGTTCATGCCGTCGAGGCATATCAGCTATCGTTGTGGCGGTATGGATTGGAGAAGGAATTTATCCGAGATCTCGGTTGGCATGATGAGCATGGACCTCGCGCCACGATGCAGATCTCCCCTGACGGAGATTACACCCAAACTGGCATCGAGTGGAACAAGTTCGGGTATACGAATCCCCATCACCTCCAGTTCGTTGAAGCACCGGCTCGGAGCGGGCTTTACTATTTTCACGCCAAGGCGGCATCAGGCGCGTTCTTTTCCTTTCCGTGGATTGTTGCGCCGGCGAAACCGCAGGCATCCATCGCCGTATTGGCTTCCAACATCAACTGGAACGCCTATAACAATTTTGGCGGTCGGAGTAACTATATCCATCCCGACCAGTTTCCACCGACCCCCACCATCAACGCTCGACTCGATCTGAAGCGATACACCAACCGCAACCATCAGAACTTCGATGCGGACGAATATGCTCCGCTGTCCTTTGATCGTCCTGAGTTGATTAATGTCGTCTCTGAAGACACAGAAATTACGGATCCAGTCGAGGGGCGTTCTGCCTGCCACGTCGCCCCCGCCGAATGGCGTCTCTTCGGTTGGCTGGAACGCAAAGGGTTCGATTACGATCTCTACGCCGAGACACAGCTTCACCAAGGTGTTCTGAACTTGGAAGACTACAAAGTTCTCATGATCAGCACCCATCCCGAATACTGGTCTGCGGATATGTACTTTCGGCTCAAAGCGTGGGTCTTCGAGGGCGGTGGCAAGTTGATGTATCTCGGCGGCAACGGCTTGAACTGTGAGGTCGAATTCCTCGACGAATACACGATGGTTGCTCACAACGAAAATTGTGGTAGCGGCAGCTTCACCACGCTGCAGGATGTTGGGTTTGAAAGCCGATTCCATCTGCGCCACGAATCTGAAGCCAACCTCTTGGGCGTTGTCTGTACCGACACCGGCATTATGACCGGCGCACCCTATCGGGTGATTGATGATTCCCATTGGATTTATGAGGGTACAGGACTGAAGAATGGGGATGTGTTCGGGGAAAAGAGCCTACACATGCGTTGTCCCGGTGGGGCTTCGGGCCACGAAATGGACAAGATCTCCGCAAGTTCTCCTAAGAACACCCAGCTACTCGCCAAGGGCCTCAACCCCGACGACGGCGGTGCCGAAATCGTCTATCACGAACCCAGTGGCGGTGGTGCCGTATTCTCCGTCGGCTCGATTACCTATCCCTGCTCTGTGATAGTGGACGATACAATCTCAAAAATTACCACCAACGTGCTGAAACGGTTTCTCAAATAAGAAACCACGATGGTGTCCTCATGAAGAAGGACATAACAATTTTCTGGAGGAGATACAGATGCACATCAACCAAAACGCTTATAATCATTACTGGGAAAAGGGTTGGGTCGCTATCGAAGACGTTTATAGTCCCAACGAAGTTGAACGCATTGCCCAAATTGCCATTGAGGTCAGCGATCGTGAGATGGAGACCCCAGAAACTACGGATCAGGGAATCGGTTACGCTGTCGATCGAGCGGAAGATGGTACAATTGTACCGCGAAAAATTAATGCACCTTTCCTCAAAGAACCTGACTTCCAATCCTTCGTACTTGACGCCCGTCTCTCGCGCGTCATCAAAGATCTCATCGGCGTAGAACCGGTGCTGGTTACCGATCAGATTTTCATGAAACCGCCGCACTTCGGCAGCGCGAAACCGTACCATCAAGATAACTACTACTTCAAATGTGATCCAGCTGACCATGTAATCACCGCTTGGATTGCGATGGACGACGTAGACGAGTCTAACGGCTGCCTCCGCTATATCGAAGGTTCACACAAGGGACCGGTGCTGCCACACGAAACCCCTGATCCAGATGAGCCATATAACCTTGTGCCTCCACCCGAACTGATTGATCTATCGAAAGAGGCGTTGGCGGAAATTAACAAGGGTGGCATCGTTTTTCACCACTGCAAGACGTTGCATACCTCCCATCGTAACGAATCTGACCGCTGGCGACGCGGTTATGCCACACATTGGGCGAGCGCACAAACGACGTGTGAAATCGATACAATCAAGAACGGTTATTTTCAGCGGGACGATTTTCCAGGAGCCAAGTAAGCCCAAATCCCTAATATCAATCAACATAAGAAAGGAACGGCAATTATGACCCAACTTCTCGAAAAAGCACTCATCGCGGTTTATAAACTGCCGCCTGAAAAGCAGGATGCTATTGCGGCTGTGATTCTTGAAGAACTTGAAGATGAACAGCGATGGGATGAGGCTTTTGCTGCATCACAAGATAAACTTGCCCAACTCGCTCAAAAAGTCCGTGCTGATATTAAGGCGGGTCATGTCACAAAAATGGGGTTTGATGAACTGTGAACTCGTATCTGACAGAAGATTTTCTTGCCTGCTTTCGGCGGTTGCCTCAGAACGTCAAAGAGAAAGCTCGCAAGAACTATCGTCTGTGGTGCCAAAACCGCAACCATCCGAGTTTGCAATTCAAGCGGGTACACCCTATCGAACCAATTTACTCGATACGAGTGGGAATCGGTTAGCGTGCTTTAGGCTTACGGGAGGGTGAGGCAATCTATTGGTTCTGGATTGGCTCTCATGCTGAATATGACCGATTGCTCAATGAACTTTGAGAGGCTAACAAGTCGTTGCAGTCCGAGGCGGAGTGCTACAGTATTTCCCTTGACAATGCAAGCCAAATGGCTGAACCCTGTAGGAGTAGCACTGTCAACTACCCCGCCCTGAAGGACGAGGCTTGTAGCCTGTCCAACGGGACTTACGCTTGGGCAATTATCTTGCCCGCGACGCTATCTCGGTGCGTTGCACCTAAAAGATAGCGCGGTTATGCGGCTCTGGCTCGTAACTTTACACACCCGCCACCGCACGGCTATAGCATCCGTTTAGGCATATTCACGACGTATCGGTGATAGCATCGCTTCAACACCCGGGTGAAACCTCAGACAAACTGCCTTTCACATCGAAGTGAGAGGGCAGTGTTAAACGAGCGTTCAACTGAAGTCCTCAAGTTACAAACTATATTCTACCATACATCTACCAAAAAAGTGTAAGGTAGATTACAAAAACGAAAAAAAAGGAGGCGGGATTTCCTTCCCATGCTAAAGCAAGGGGTTTCCATCCCGAAGATTTGATGAACTATCGGCGTTTGGGGCGGACCAACCTGCAAGTATCGGAGATTTCACTGGGAACCGTGGAGCTAGGAATGGACTACGGTATCCCTGTGCGGGGAGAGCATCTACAGCCGTCTGAGGTAGATGCTGCCCGTACACTAAACTGCGCGCTTGATTTGGGCATTAATTTAATTGATACAGCGCAGGCTTATGGGGAAAGCGAAGCCATTATTGGACGGGCACTGAAATCGCGTCGGAACGAATATATCCTTGCGACGAAGATTTCCTCCTTGAGTTGGGCAGGATATACCGGGGTGGAATTGCAAAAGCAGATGGAAGCATCAATTACTGAATCGCTGCGAGCACTACAGACGGACATCATTGACCTGCTCTACATCCACAATGCCACTCCTGAACTCATTCAATGTGGGGAAATTGTAGAGATTATGCAGCGAGCGCGAGAAGCGGGGTACGCTCGCTTCATTGGCACGACCACCTATGGCGAAGCGGCACCGTTAGCTGTGTTAGAAGATGGTCGTTTCGACTGCATACAGGTTGCCTACAACCTATTAGATCGTCAGTTTGAAGAACGGGTGTTGCCACTGGCTAAGGCAAACGATATAGGGGTCGTTATCCGGTCCGCTCTCCTGAAAGGGGCATTGACCTATCGCTACGCACATCTGCCCGAAGAGCTCCGCGAACTGCGGACAGTAGTTGATGAGGTAAATTCACTGTGCCGTGCACAAAGTAGTAGTTTGCCAGAATTGGCATACCGTTTTGTGCTCGCCCACCCTGTTGTTTCCACCGCGCTGGTGGGGACCGGTCGAGTGCATGAGTTGGAGGAGATCGTTTCACTTGCAGGGCGAGATCCGCTTCCGCTGGAGTTACTAAGCGACATTCGAGAGATTAGCGTGAGTCCGGATCAACTTAACCCGGGCACATGGCCCTTTCGCTAAATAGGCGAACTTATTTCCAACCTTGTGGAAAGCGGGGCTTCGTTTACACATAAAGAGGTGCAGTATGTACAACTCAGTCAAGGTCGCGGCGATTTCGATTAAACCAAAGAAGTGGGATAAAGCCGCAAACGCTGATAAGATGGAGGCATTTTTTGTTGAAGCTGCCAAGGAACAACCGCAGGTGATTTTGACGACAGAAGGGGTGCTTGAAGGCTATGTCGTCATGGAGGTCATCGAGAATCGAGAAACGGCGGAGAGGCTGCTTGACATGGCGGAACCGATTGATGGTCCCTACATTCAGCACTTTCAGCAGCTTGCCAAAACGTTGGGGATTTGTCTCTGCTTCGGTTTTGCCGAACGCATCGCCGATGAGGCTTATAACTGTGCCGTGTTTATTGATCACAACGGCGAAATTTGTGGCAAATATCACAAAACACAACTCGCTGAAGGTGCTCACTCCTCTTGGGACTTTAACCGTATCGGTAAGACGCTACGTGCTTTTGATACACCGATAGGTCGTGCGGGGGCTGTCATCTGCAACGATCGATGGAATCCGATGATTGCGCGTACGCTTGTTCTCGATGGGGCACGCCTAATCTTCATCCCATCCTATGGATCGAAGAGCAAGGGACAAAACGAAGCGGTGCTTGCGCGAGCGCGGGAAAATGGTGTACCAATCGTCGAAGCAAATGTCGGTATGAACCTCATCATCAGCAAAGGCGAGATTGTCGCTTACAAGTGGGGCAACGACCAAATCTCAACGGCGGTTATCGACATCCCTGAATCCCCATCGCAAAAGGTAGCGCGTCGTGCCGAGCAAGAATATCTACAATTGCAGGGACCAGAGATGGAGAAACGTTATCAAAAAACGATGGAACGGCTAACTCAGTAAGCCAGTGAAACAGGCTGCAAAGGTTGGTCCATATTTCTCAACGGTTTTTTGAAGAACCGAGTCAATTTTGTGTTTGAATTAAAAGTGGAGGTATGCTATACTAGCAAATTGACGAAGTGACCTCGACACTGTCGAGTTGTATAACAGCGAGTACCTGGACATAATTTAATGGCTTTCTGGGTGCCGAGGCAAAAGTGTGCATATCGAAATAGCTATGTCTAATTAATAAAACACACCCATCATGATTGATGGACGAACAAGGAGGCAAGATTCACCATGAAAAAATTAAACCTAAGCTCATGGATAAGCAGTGCTGGACTGTTTTTATTAATCCTATTGGTTGCGGGATGTGCAGTGGGGAAGACAACACTAAAAAATCTTTCGCCCGTTTCACCGGCTGAGATCTTACCAGAAGATATTGTCCTTGAAGAGATTAACGCAGATATATTTAAAGTTAGACCTCCCACGGGACGAGTAATGTCAATAACTAAAGATAACATTACGGTTCAGATTGTCTACTGGCGCCGTGCAGATCTTGATCGCAAGTATAATCGTGGAAATGCCTACTCTCCATTCTATGAAACAGAAGCATTGCACCAAGGTGACAAAACAGATGTCTTTTATCTGAAAGTCACAAACAATGCCGAGACCGCCGCTGTCTATCGGATCGGGGGTACCCGACAAGTTCCCTGCGAGATAATAGATCAAGGGGAAAACCGTTACGGGACATTAGATTACGACGGCCTAAAAGAACGTCTGACCTACATGTCTCGCGCGTCGGGGATATATGTGACGAACGGGCTCAAAAAGGCGAGAGAGATTTTGATAGAAACACAGATTCCAGACACGGAAGCGGGGGTAGCCCCCGGAAAGAGCGTTGAGGGTTTTCTCCCATTCTATCAGATGAAGCATAACGCCGAAACATTAACAGTTATCATTCCGATTGAGCTAAAACCGCCGGAAGGCACCGCGACCCGTTATAAAAGATTAGTATACGAATTTCCCTTCACACACAATAAAGGGATTCGGCTTGCACAACCAGCGCCGCATCGATACTAACGGTGAATTATAAGTGAGAAGTGATGAGTGAAACCGGCTGAGGGCACTCATCACTTGTCATATCCTATCGTGCAATGAACTGCCCTGTATCATCACCCATCTATGATTTTGCAGGGTGGCAATGAGTTCAAAAACTGCTTGCCGTAAAACTTGGTCTTAATCCGCGAATCTAGGGCAACGAAAATTCCGGTGTCCGTTTTTGTGCGAATTAAACGTCCAAACCCTTGCTTGAACCGAATAATCGCTTCCGGCAAGCTAAACTCCATAAACGGATTTCCCCCCCGGTCTTCAATTTGCTTGACCCGCGCCTCTATCACCGGATGTGTGGGAACTTCAAAAGGTAGCTTGGTAATAATCACGCTACTGAGCGACTCACCCCGCACATCAACTCCCTCCCAAAAGCTGGAAGTTCCAAACAGAACAGAATTGATGTTCTCCCTAAACTCCGTTAACATCGCGCTGCGCGAAAGTCCCTCTCCCTGCTTGAGCACGTCAATCCCAAGCTGTTCAAGGTAAGGTAGCACCTCCTCATAAATCTCGTCCATCATCCGGTAGCTTGTAAATAGGACGAAGGCTTTGCCATGCGTCAGTCTGAGGTAATTCAGGATCTGCGTGCTAGCGGCCCGCGTGAAGGCACGATCTCGCGGATCCGGCATCCGCGAAGGGATATGAATCTCAACCTGCTCTTGATAGTTGAAGGGCGATCCGACAAGTAATTCACGGCAATGAGGTAGGCCAATCCGTTTCCGAAAGTAGTCGAAATTCTGGTTAGTCGCCAGTGTAGCACTGGTCATGATGATGCTGTCCAGTTTTTCAAACAGGTGGGTGTTCAATTCTTCACTTACATTGATCGGGGTCGCATGCAACACAACTCGATCGAATCGCCCTCGTGTCGAGGTGTTGATCCAGTAAACGTAATCTGGCAATGTGTGACTAACCATCACATCTAAGTCGTTACGCAGTTCACGGCAGCGACGCAGATGGGCTTCAATTTCCTGCTGATCGTCTTCAGTTGTCGCGGTATCTCTCAGCGACTGCAACCGGCTCTGGAGTTCACCTAAAGGATCATCCAGCATATTGTGCACGAAATCGGCTTGATCTACGGTTTGTGCGATCCCATGTCCCTGATCTCTCACCCCCTGCCGTTCCAACCAACTCATAATTGAAGTAAACTGTTGGTTTGCCTCCTCTCGCGCATCCTCAACAAGCCGAATAGAACCTGTTGATTCAAATCGGATAAAGAGTCCCGCCTTTCCCTGTGGGTTACACAGAGAATCCAAGAACCTCTTGACCCGTGTATTGCTAAACTCAACGCTTGTGTGTTCCGTCGCAGTCGCTTCAAGGTGGTGCGCTTCATCAATGATTAGGTGTCTATATTCTGGCAATATGGCGGCATGAGGATTGGCTTTACGGAGTGCCCAATCTGCAAAAAGCAGGTGGTGATTCACAATAATCAGGTCGGCTTCATTCACCTGAGCCCTCGCTTTGAAATAGAAGCATGTGTCGTAGGTCGGGCATCGCTGCCGCAGGCAATTATCCGTATCCGAAGCCACCTTATTCCAGATTTCAAACATCGGCTGTGGCTCAAGGTCCGCCTTACTTCCGTCTTCAGTAACGTTGACCCACTCCACAATACGGGCGAGATCATCCACCTCTGCCTTTGTATCAAATAGACCCCGTTCATAGGTCAACAGACTGTCTAGCCGACGACGCGAAAGATAGTTTCCGCGCCCTTTGGCGAGTGCAGCGGTGAAAGGTTGTGGGAGCACCTGTTGGAGAAACGGTATATCCTTGAAAATCAACTGTTCTTGCAGGTTGATAGTATTGGTCGAAATCACTACCGGCTCGTAGGTCTCAAGCGCGAGATCAATTGCGGGCAGGAGGTAGGCGAAACTTTTACCGACACCCGTGCCAGCTTCAACTACAAGGTGCTCATCGGACGACAGCGCGCTAGCGACCGCCTCCGCCATTTCAAGTTGTTGCGGTCGAAATTCATAGCCTGTTAGCTGTTTCGCAATCAATCCATCGGGACCAAGGACTTCCCGTAGATTTGATAGATGTTTTTTCATCGCTACCTTTCGTACAAGCCAGAAGTGAGAGAACTGATACGTTCAGGAGTTGTTTAACTGCCGTTCCCAAAATATACGCTCGGCGCGGGGAGAAAAATTGGTATGAGGCTTCACTCTTGATCGATTTTAATCGTAACCGTTTCCGTTCCTTTTTCGGTATAGGCATTCTTAATTTCAAAAGAGATTTCCGATTTACCGAGGGCATTTTGCAGTGCTTTTTCGTAATCTGCCATATTTTTGATTTGCTGGTCGTTGATTCCCACAATTAATGTTCCGAGCGGGACCCCTGCACTAGGCACAGGGCCACCGAGACGCACTTCTTCAATAATGACCCCCTCATCCTCAAGACTCAGGTAGGTGTAACGCTCAGAGTCGTTGTCGCCTAGATCACGAACAACTATCCCCAGCTTCCTCCAAGATTCCGAATCTGGCTCCATTTCCAGCCCTGTGTAACGCCGTGGCATCCTGCCAATCGTTACGGAGAGTTTTTTACGCACTCCATCGCGAATGACCGTAAACGCTACCTCCTCACCAACCATTGACTCGGCGATAAGAAATCTGAATTTACGAATTTCTCGCGTTTCTTGCCCATTGTATTCGACAATGATATCACCCACCTCCATCCCACCCTGTTTGGCAGGGGACGGACTGGAAAATCGAGTTACCCGAATACCGTCAGTATGTGATGCCATAACAATCCCTAGCCACCCGCGTATCACTTGTCCATTTGCAATGAGTTGGTCGCTGACCTTCTTCACAAGGTTGATGGAAATAGCGAAACCGGCACCGGCTCTGACTGCTGCTGTTGCTGGGGCATCGTCTGGGCGTCGAATCGCAGAGTTGATACCGATGACCTCTCCATGGATATTAAGCAAGGGACCTCCACTGTTTCCTCGATTAATCCACGCATCAGTCTGGATAAAATCTTGATAGCGGATCAGATCCTGATAGCGGATCATGAACGCCGGAGATAGTGAGCGTCCCTTTCCACTGACAATCCCGGTCGTCACTGTATAATTCAGTTGGAATGGGTTGCCGATTGCGATTGTAAACTGTCCGACCTTAACTCTATCCGAATCACCCAAGGGAAGCACAGGAAGTTCTTCCTGCACATTAATTTTTAACACAGCGATGTCGGTGTTTGGGTCAACCCCAATCAATTGAGTATCCTTGAATTCTCTGTTGTCAAATAGGCGAACCGTAATCTGCTTCGCACCGTTTACAACATGGTTATTGGTTAAAATATAGCCATCTTGGCGAAAAATAAACCCCGTTCCCTCCTGTCGATTGGACCTTCTAAAGGGGACTCCTTGCCTTTCTACATTGGACGCAGTGACACCAACAACGGCGGGGTTACTCCTTTCAGCGATACTAACGAAGGCATTTTCAATTGATTCTAATAATTGGACACCACCCATGGTGCTGTGGGCCGGATCGGCGGGATGGAGTTGAGCCTTGCTACAGGCGAAAAGTAGAAAAAACAGCGCAAAGGCTACAACAAGACTAGAGAAGCAACGGTTTTTCACGATATTTTCCTTTGTGAAGTTGTATTTGCAGATGGACGATGGTGGAAAATGCGAACTTATGTTATTATACCGATGCCAGTTTTAGCATGTCAAGCGTTAAGTAGTTATGGTCAGTTTAGAAATTTACAATCTGGAGGGCTAATATGGCGATTTCAAGTCTTTTTTCATTAGAGGGTCAGGTGGCACTAGTCACCGGGGCGAGTCGAGGGATCGGTAAAGGCATCGCGGTTGGTCTCGCGAGTGCCGGGGCGAATCTCGCACTTATTGCAAGATCCGAATCGACACTCATCGAGGCACAGAAAGAGATACGGGCTATCGGCGTTCAAGCGGAGATTTTTCCGTGTGACCTGAATCAAACAGAGAACATTCCGGGCTTGGTTGCAGCGGTGAATGCGTCTTATGGACAAATTGATATTTTGGTCAACAACGCTGGCACAACGCACCGCGATGATGCCGTCGATTTTCCTGAGGAACGGTGGGATGATGTGATACGGGTCAACCTGAAGGCCGTGTGGCTGCTCTCCCAACAGGTTGGACGGAGTATGGTCGAGCGCGGCAGCGGAAAGATTATTAACATTGCATCACTGCTGAGTTTTTCCGGCGGTATCCGGGCATCAGCGTATGCCGCAAGCAAAGGCGGTGTGGCACAACTGACTAAAGCACTTGCCAATGAATGGGCTTCAAAAGGCGTTAATGTGAACGCAATTGCGCCGGGATATATAAAAACCGACATGGCAGGCGCGCTCCTGAACGATCCGGTGCGAGTAGCAGAACTGATGGCTCGAATCCCTGTCGGTCAGTTTGGTACGCCCGATGATATCGCAGGCGCGGCGGTCTTTCTTGCATCCGAAGCGGCTTCATATATTCACGGGCATATTCTGACAGTCGATGGGGGTTGGATGGCACGATAATATGAATCAGTACATCGTAGGGAACAACGATTGTTGTTCCTCACAATCCGTTAGCCATAGTAGCACCGCCGGGGGTATGGATCGGGCAAGTCCGAGAGGAACCTTCCGTTTCACGAGAATCCCGATCCGATCGGGACGTGACCGGGGATGCCCGACCTACGGATAGCGGGGATTGACTTTTATCACGCCGCTGGGAGCTCTGTTTCGGTGACAACTTGTGTTAATTGGCAGAGAATTACTCCTGACAGATTTCAGCGATCATCGCAGCGTTCTCGCCGATCTGATCTCCGAACTTCTGATACATACCGATGAGGAGGGCGTCGTTGGGTTTGATGTTTTTCAACGCGAACGCAAACTCTTCTCGAACCTGCTCTTTCGATCCAACCACCCGACCGGCGGCGAGTACCTTGAAAACGATACACGGCTTGTCTGTTTGCAGAATCTGCTCACACATCTTGGAGCGATGTTCCCGCAGATAGACCTCTCCCAACGGCGGGTAGCCAAACTTCTCTTCAAATTCCTCCCTTCCCCCACGCAGGTTGTAGAGGGCTGCCATATAGTAATCGATGTCCCAGTCCTCATCCTCTGCGATGCTGATGAGTTTGGGATCGTGAGCAGACAACCCGACCAAAACGCCGGTATCCCGAATCCGCTTGAGGATGTCTTTGAGCAGATCTAGCTTGTTTTCACGGAGGCAGCGATCGCCAATGCCACCACCGTGGGGTGCCATACCGATTGGATTATGGCGTGCGACTTCCGCGACACGGTGCGGTTCATCGTACCACTGCGATGTACTGAGGCATAGCCATTGGATTGCGCCACCTTCTTCCCGGTAGCGTAGCAGATCAGAGAGTGAACGCTCTGTGATTGTGTTCTGCCAAGCGTTGATCCCGACAGCTTCGGCATGTCTCAGTGTTGCCATCACCGAATCCGATGCGTGTGCCTCTTGTTGGTGCTTAGAAAGCAGTTGGTTGAAATGTGAATAGCCGTAGATTGGGTTGTCACCAATGATGAGGCGACTCACTTGATACGGACCGAGTGAAATAGTTGGCAAGGTGGGAGCTGTTGTGTGCATCGTTAATGCCTCCTTCGGATACTGAGTGCTTGCATTTTGACATACTCCCCGCCCTAAAGGACTGGGATTCTTCTGTCCTTCAGGAACGTGAATTGTGGTATCAACACGGATAGCGAACCGAAGTCCGTCTTACATCCGCTACTCCAGTGGACGATGCCCCGCCCACTCGCCTCGAAAGGCGACATTGGCGAAACGAATATATGCCAACATCTTCCCGTCGGAAGATGTGAAATTGATGGAGGATTTTACCCCGTCTCACCGTTTTCAGCCATATATCCATTTCTGGAGATGTATTTTACCATCTTCTACCTACAAGATCAACGATTTTTTGACTGACCAAGGGGTTTGCCGTTCTGTATCTCCGACTTAAAAGACGGGGTTTTAGAACGGAAGATTGTGATAAATAACCCGATGCCCCCTGTCAACAGCTTTCTGACGTTCAGGGTTTTGGTTTGACTTCGTAAACTCCGCTGTGATAGAATACCGGCGGTTTGTTTCAATCAAATTCCAGTCAGGAATACAGCAATGGGCCAAATTAGTATCGTTTTAATCGCAGGGTTGATTTTTCTATTTTTCTTTGACCCCTCGCAGGGAGCAGGAGAGTTTAATCAATTACTTACCCTGATCTTCACGATTGCAATAATCATTTTGCCGCCGGCACTTGTTTATTTTCTTGGATCTTATGTGACACGCGCATTGCCGACCAATCAGGACGCCCGGATGCGTCAATTCTACCTCATCAAACGGTCTGTGATTGTCTTTGAATGTCTTCTCTTGATTGGTTATATTTGCGATGTATACCTGTTGAATCTGCCGTTGTTAACCAGCAAGGCGTTGGAGTGGGTCCCGTTAATTTATACAAAGCATCTTGTGGGGATTGTTCCGCTGATTGCTGGACTAATGCTTATCCGCTTTGCGCTTTACGAAGTCGAGCAGCAGGTAACGTCAAGTAGCTGGCAAAGGGGAGAGTATCTCAGCGTCCATTTGAAATTTCTGCTACTGCCACTACTACCGCTATTTGCCTACCTGTCCTTGCTAGATCTGATTGCACATATCCCGTTTCTCGCTAATCACACATATTTGCCTCTCGCGATTATGATGTCGCTGATTTTGTTAGCGTACATCTACGCACCTTTGCTATTGGGCCTCATTTGGCGGACGACCCCGTTGACGGATGCTAATCTAAAGAACAGACTCCACCGATTGGCTGCCCAAAATAATATCAGATATAAAGACATCGTTATTTGGCAGACAGAATCAGTTGCTAATGCGGCAGTGGCTGGAATCGCCCCGTGGTCCCGCCAGATTTTCTTGACAGCCGCTTTGCTGAAACACTTTTCCGACGATGAAATTGAAGCCATTGTGGCACATGAGTTTGGGCATGTCCGCTACAAGCATATTTTGACCTATCTCATGTTTTTAATCGTCTACTTTCTCAGCTATGCCATCTATTACATCTACATTGGACAACCGCTTGAGTCGATTCCATCCACCTCTTCCTTGTTACCGGCAATCGGTTTGGTCTTTTTCATTTCTCTCTATTTTGTTATTATTTTCCGCGCCTTATCGAGACGTTTTGAGCACCAAGCAGATCTGTACGCCGTTGCACTGACAGGCAAGCCAGAGGCACTCGAACTCGCCTTGGTACGACTCGCATACCTTAACTACACGCCTCGGTCTATTCAACGTCTATTCGAGCTATTCCAGACGCATCCTTCGGTTGACCGGCGAATCAAATTTATTGAGCGGTTCAAGGGGGGCGATCCGTCCGCCTTACGCTACCAAAACTATCTGCTTGAGGTCAAACTGCTCTTTGTTTTGCTACCGGCTCTGGCTTGTATCCTCCTCTTTAGCAATTTGTAGGGAACGCAGATCTGCGTTCCGTACTGGGCAACAACCGACCGAACCTTTTATAGATTTTGATCTTTGAAGGCTAACTAGGAACAATCCCAATGCTTTAGCTTTGGGTCCAACACGGTAATTTTGTCTGATTTCCTTGGCAAAGTATGGTATAATTCGTTTGTCTTTCAGTAGAGGAATGTCGCTCTACCGCTTGGTAGATTCCCCTACACCCTACAACATAGGAAACGAAAGACGGGAAGACAATCCCCCATGTTAAAAACTCATAAGATAGCGTTAAATCCGAACAACGTTCAGGCAACTCAATTTGCTCAACATTGTGGCTACGCCCGTGTTGCCTACAATCATGCCTTAGCCGATTTCAAAGCAGGCTTAGACAATGGCGTTTGGCGCGGTCATATAGACCTTCAACATCGTTTTAACGCGGTTAAATATGATAAGTACCCATGGGCTAAGGATATGTCACAAACCGTGTCGAAATGCGCTATCTACAATAACCTCAAGGACGCTATAGTCCGTTGGCAGTCCGGTCAGAATCGTTTTCCCAAGTTCAAGAATCGGTTCCATGGTCAGAGTTACCAAGCCGTTGCAGGCAAAGGAGAAACCCAAGTCGAAGGACAGCGTATAAAACTTCCCAAAATTGGTTGGGTCCGCTTATGTGAATCCCTTCGCTTCCTTGGCACTATCTGTAAGGTCGTTATCTCTAAGCGTGGACACCGCTGGTTCGCTGCTATTGTTGTGGATACATTCAAAGCCGATTCTATACCTGATATTCAACAACACCCCGTCGTTGGTGTGGACGTAGGTATCAAGCACTTGGCGGTCACGTCCGAAGGGGTGTACTACGAGAATCCGAAAGCCTTAAAGGGTTACGAGCGCAAGCTAAAACGGTTACAACGTCAGTTGAGTCGAAGGCAGAAACGTGGTCGTAATTGGCATAAGACCCAAGCGAAACTTGCTAAACTACATTACCGTATCACCTGTATTCGACAAGACGCCCAACACAAGGCAACAACGGCTATCGTCAACGGTGCGAGTCGTATTGGGATTGAGTCCCTAAATGTTGCAGGTATGCTTAAGAATCATAGGCTTGCAAAGGCATTGTCGGACGCTTCGTTGTCGAGTTTGCTTGCCATGCTCAAATACAAAGCAGAACAGATAGGTGTAAAGATTGTAGAGGCTGATGCCTTCTACCCGTCTAGTAAGACTTGCTCGGGTTGTAGTGCAGTCGATAGCGACTTGTCCTTATCGGATAGAACCTACCATTGCAGTGTTTGTGGTCATAGGCAAGACCGAGACCTCAATGCTGCAATAAACCTAAGAACCCTCGCCGTGGGACACACGGAGAGTTAAAACGCTTGTGGAGATACTGTAAGACCCCAACAGTTGGGGCTGGAATCGTTGAAGCAAGAAGATAGCACAGAGTCCCGATAAATCGAGACTATTGGTCAGTCTATCATAAGAACCCCAAGCCTTTAGGCTTGGGAGTACGTCAGAGGTTCGGTATTTTAGAGATGACAAATGCAACAGCAAAATAACCCTACACTTGTAGAAGAACTTAAAGACTTTTGTGCCAAAGAGCGTGAGCGCATCTATACCCGCCACCGTTTCGGGATTGGGGGTAGAGAAGTTGTCGGAGAATATACCCGCCTTGCAGATAACGTGATTCAGCGCATCTATCAATCCGCGTTCAAAGCGGACAATGGTCGTTCCAGATTGCCTGAAGATGCCCCCATAGCCATTCTCGCATTGGGTGGCTATGGACGGGAAACACTGAATCCCTATTCAGACATTGATATCATGTTAGTCTATAATCCTTCGGAATTGAACGTAGATCAAGTAGAGCCGTTTGCCAACCAGTTGATTACGACGCTCTGGGACATCGGTTTTGAGGTGGGACATAGCTGCCGATCGCTCAAAGATTGCGTCCGTGCGACCTACGACGATATTTTCTCTAAAACCTCAATGCTTGAAGCGCGATACATTGTCGGCGCAAGACAGGTTTACCGCGAATTTCAGAGATTGACCTCCAAACACTTTTTCAAGAAACAGGTGGGAAAGTTCATCGCGAAAACGATTGAGGAATGGAGTGGCCGTCACGAATCTTACGGCGCAACGATTTACTTGCAAGAACCGAACATCAAGGAAAGTGCCGGTGGTTTGCGGGACTTTCATACGGGTATTTGGGTTGCAGCCGTTCGCTTTGGAGTTAAAGATCTTGGAGAGCTTGAGAGGCGAGGCGTCATCCCCCGAACAGTCGCAAGATCATGTGAGGAGTCACTCAATTTTCTGTGGCAGTTGCGCAACGAACTCCACTATGTGAATCAAAGAAGGAGCGATCAGCTAGTCCTAGATGTGCAAGAAACTATCGCTAAAAATCTTGGGTATAAGGACGATGGGCATTCCCTCGCAGAGGTAACGATGATGCGGGATTACTATCTACACGCAGAGCATCTCTATGAGTTCGCAAAGCTGATTATAGATCGGGTGAAGCATCAGGGATCTCCGCTAAATCACTGGCTTGAGCGATGGCAGACCAAAACGCTGCCCGATGGATTTACAGTTGTAAGGGACGAAATCGGTTTTCAGGAAGGACACTTCGATTTTAGGGCGGACCCAACGCGGATTATGAAGGTATTCACGTATCGCCAACAACTAGGGAATAGAATCAGCGCAGACGTACGACATCAAATCGCTGCAAATCTTCATCTCATTGATGAAAACTTCCGACGTTCACCTGAAGTCGCCGAATGTTTTCTATCGATTCTCCGTCATTCGGAGTCGGTTGCTGAAGTGCTGCGCCGGATGCATCGTTGGCAGGTGCTGGATTACTATCTACCTGAGTTTGGCAAAATCCGATCGCTGGTGCGATCTGACCGGCCGCATCAATACACCGTTGATGAACACACCCTGTATGCGATTGAAAATCTCGAAGAAGCAACGCTGGCACAGTTGCAGGGCGGGCAGGATTTTCTCGATATTCTCAAAGAGGTGGAGAAACCTGAATTGCTGCGACTAGCAATCTTATTACATGATGTCGGAAAAGGGATCGACGGACCGGGAGGACATGACGAGCGTGGCGTTGAAATGGCACAAGCCGCCTTGGCACGCATGGGATTGGACACCGTGGATAAAGAGGTGGTGCTATTTCTCATATTGAGGCACTTGGATATGATCCACACCACCCAGCGACGAGACCTCGATGACCCGAAAGTCATTGAACGTTTTGCGGAGTTGGTGCAGGACGAGCAGCATCTGAAGATGTTGTATCTCTTGACGTTCGCGGACATGCGAGCCGTAAGCACAGAGATCTGGAACCAATGGAACGCGATTTTGCTTTGGCAACTCTACACACGAACGCTTGAGTTTCTGCAAGGAAAGATGGAGTTCTTGAAAGCCGAAGAGCTGCAGGCACGCGTCACGCAACTCGTTGGCGAAGCGGTTGGAGAGGCTGCAATTGCCCGACACTTTGAGACAATGCCTGATCAAGGATTAGTTTCGCAGGCACCCGACTTAATCGGCAAACAGATTCAACTCGTTGAGAAGCTAGGCGATCTTCCAATCGCTGTCTCCCATTTTGCCGAGAATCAAAGTTATACCCAAATCGGTATTTGTGCCCGCAATGCGCGGGGAATTTTTCGGCAGATTACGGCTGTATTCACAGTCGAGAATATTAATATACTAAGGGCTATGATTAACACGCGTAGCGATGGAATGGTGATTGATGTCTTGAATGTGGCAGATGGACAGACAGGCAAGGGACCAATCTTAGATCGGTATCACCAAATCGAGAAAACGTTAACAGCGGTCTGGAATGGGGAAGTTGATGTAGAAACTGTTCTACAGGAGCAACGCGAATCGGATCCGCTCCTTCGCCGTCAACGGCGCTATATCCAACCGAGGATCCGAATCGACAATGAGGGGTCAGACCGTGCAACGATTATTGACATCCGCGCCCAAGATCAGGTAGGTCTACTTTACACGATCACAGATGCCTTCTATAAACTGGGTTTGGATATCCGTCTCGCTAAGATTACGACCGAGGCATTTATAGCAGAGGATTCATTCTACGTGACGGACACAAATGGGGCAAAAATCACAGATTCGACGCGGTTGAGAAAGATTCAGGAGGCACTGGCGCAGTTGGAAATCTTTAAGCCACCCTCCGGCACCGCTACCTGAGCGGATCAAGGCTGATAAAGCATCGCGGGAAAAAGTTCCCCATTTTCCACGCGAAAACGGTGGTATGGGTCGTCAGGAGTGTAGGGGCATGAGTCATCCAATATATCGCGTGGTTTTTTTTGAAATACAGGCACCTTACACACTTCGAGTCTGTTTTGATGATGATACGGAGCAGGTTATAGATTTCCAAGCCACATTAGAAGGCGAATTATTCGGTCCACTCCGCGATGATTCCTTGTTCAACCAAGTTCAGATTGATCCAGAGGTCCATACGTTGGTATGGCCGAATGGGGCTGATTTTGATCCAGCGACCTTACATGATTGGCCTGAGCATTTGCCTGAACTTAAGAGAATGGTTAAGCGCTGGTCTCTTGCGGAGGCAGCAGAATAACATACTCTTGAGAGTGTTGTAGCCGATAACATCGGTTTACGCTGCGGGTGACGAGCACTCTCAGCCCCGTGTTTAACCGGTTCTAGTTGCTATTTCGTGAAAATGCCGACGGATAAAGTGCCAAGCTCCTGCTTTGTAGTAGCGGTGTCCCCCCTCGCCGATATGGAGTTGGCAGTTTTCTGGCACGCCGGCGACTGCATAGACCTGCTGCAGATGTTCAAAGGCGGATTTGACGTGCTCAATCGGAAAGATGGGATCTTCCCTTCCAGCGATTGCGGAAAACGGTCGCGGGGCAATTAAGCCTGCGACATCGTACATCTCACCTAGCCGCATTATGCCCGGCACATAGTTGCAGTCGCAGTGATGGATTGACCCGATGCTCCCCTGAAAGGTGCAGAAATAGCTGCTAGGGACAGCAACCGAAATGCGAGGTTCACAAGCAGCAGCAAACAAGGATACAGTGCCGCCGCCAGAATTCCCCGTAATCGCAATTTGCTGTGCTGCCACGTCCAGATGTGTAAACGCCCAATCAATCAGGCAGGAAATGTCCCAAACACGCTCTCCGATGGGCGTGCGGCCCACCAATAGACCGTGCATCAACGCGATTCGGCACGAAGATGTTTTGTTACTTTCCCTGTCCCCTTCGGTACGCGTCTCACCAAAAGCACGGACGGTTGGCGCAATCGCCAGATACCCCTCCTCCACCGCTTGACGGGCGATGTCCCGCTCCCCTTCCAACATCGACTTCTCTTCGTCTTCGCTGTGGGCAATCCCGACATAGATGTGTGGGTGATTGTGACCGTGCGGCGTGAGCACCAACGGTAAGGGTCCACTCTGTGTTTTGGGACGCAGCAGGTAGAAGGGTAATGGCACGGTTGGCTCAACCCACAGATGCCACTGTTCTCGAATATGCGTTCCCATGTCTTCGGATTGAGACATCTCTGCGCTCGGTTGATAGCCCTGCAAGTCCACCTCTATCTTGTCTAACCCAAGCGCGTGACACAGGCGGGGTCGGAAGGCTTCACGCCAAGGAAGCCATTCTTCTTGGGATGACGCTCGAAACGCAAATTCCCTTGGCACGGACGCATACAGCTGCTCGAAATGTTGAACAGAATCGTACATAGAATTTCCCCTTCCTAAAGCGTGCGGAGTGGAAACCTTCACTCACTGCCCACGCCTCAGTTCTGATGCGCTCTATTTTTTCCGTGGATTGATTGTGGATCACAAGGTTAAAGAAATTGGTGGCTCAACAGGATCGGTGGGCATTACAGTCTTCCCAACCGTCATTACCTTATCGCACCCACACCATCGCGGTGATATTGAAAACCGCACCTCTCAATGCTGGTATTAACTTCTCCTGCTTGGCAATTACCGCATAGTCTTCCATTTTAATTTCCTCGCGATTAATACGCGAATTGAAAAATCATCTTGACGACAATGATTAAATTTTCGCGTATACTCAAAAATGGAGTGTGAGGGTGCTGGAATAGCACCCTATACACATGGATATAGGCAGTAAGACTCCTGTCAATCAAAGTCAACTGCTAACCATTCAAAAAATCGGAAGGCTATTAAGTACACACGATGTATAGACCTATGTCAAGTAAAATATTGAGATTTTTGTCGAGGAGAGAGTTTTTAGTAAAAGGAAAGTGATTAGCAGAGGCTACATCTCCAGCCTAAAGGATGGAGTTTGCCTCTGAAGAATTTGATAATAATATTGTTTGTCGAAAAAAGGGACTTAACCACCAAAGGTATTATTACCTTGGCGGTGGAGGACCAAATCTGTCCTCCAGATACTGACACCGATTGGGTGCAAATTGGTAGAGCTTTTTAAGCTCTTCTTCTCCATCCCAGTCTCTTTTCCTCGTCACCGGTCCCATATGCCATTCGGCATAAAAGGAGGCTTGGTTTTCTAAGGGATTTTCACTTAAGGGTTTGTCAACCCCCCACTTAGCGTCATCAAAACCGGGGACAGGCCCGTTTTCCCTTAAGTCTTTCTCTAAGACGGCAATCCAAGCCTGACCCTCTTTGGACGGTGGCCAATCCTCAATAAGAAGATTGCACCTTGCCTTAGATTCAATTGCCTGTTTGGCATGCATAGCTTCGTGGATTAAGGTCCATACCATATCGGGTCGGTTACGGTCAATATCGTCACCGATATGGATTAAGGAGCATCCGTAAAAACCTCTCCCACCCGGTTCAACACGCCAGCTCAGGATAAGTTCACCTGAAGCAATAAGTTCAGCCAACTCAAGCTGCTCAATCACTAAATCTAACTCTGGCGGCCACTCATTGGGAAAGACAATTTCGCTTCCTTCACCCGCTACTGCTTCTATAGTAATGTAGCCCTCTTTTTCAATCCTAACGGTAAGTGGTGGGGTGCCAAAAAAGGTAACGCCACCATCATCATCAGTCTCCTTTATTCCCTCATCGGAACCTTCCAGGCAAGTAACCGCTACCCCCTCTATACCGGGACCATTTTTGGTAAAACGTAGAGGCTCTACCACTCGGAACGAGACATTTTTCTGCCGGCTGGGAAGGACAATTTCTTCTTCTTCCACCACAGTTACTTCCGTGGTGATCTGGCCTTCTTTTTCAAGCCGTACTGTTAGAGGGAGGTCTCTTTTGAAGGTGACGCTACCATCAGTAGCGGTTTCCCTTACCTCATCGGAACCGTCAAGAACAGTAACCTTTACCTTCTCCAGAGCGGGACCATTGCTACCATCTGGAAACAGGAACTCTACCACCTTAAAGGTAATGTGTCTCTGTTTTTCGCTTGGTTTAACAGTCAATCCGGGGTTGATGTAGAAGATGCCAACAGGGTCCACATTACCACAACCATAACTCACAAGACCCTCTCTAAATCCGGTAAACTCAGTCACCACAACACCTCTGCTACCGCCGGGCGGGATAGGGATAGTGACACTATTACCTCTGAAAAAGAAAGTGTGGCTTGTTGTGCCTCTGTTTTTTATTTCTATGGATTCTTCTCGTCCTACCTCAATAATTAGCGGGTTAGGAGTGCAATCGGTAATGTCTAAGACATTGACATTGACAGCTAACCCGGTCACCAGTTCCCAGTATGCCGCCCTTTTTTCCTCGGTAGCATCCTCCCATGGAAAATTTAAAATCTTCTCCCATTCAGCTTGGTCAAGTTGTGGCGCAGGATCAGGTGTTACAATTCCCTCAATTATCACATCTTCGATACCCGTCAGTGCAACCGGTGGGGCGGCAGCCGTTCCGAGATCATTAGCCCATGCTTCACCGGAGATATCAACTGTTGCTGCTCGTAAAGCCGTCATAATAAAGGCTTGTCCCCCGGTAATTTTTATATCGCCAGGATCACCCGCCCGTCCAACCGATTTGAACTCCCCGTTATCCGTGAGGATAACCACGGGAACATTGCCGCCAATCCCTTCAAGCGTGAGCAGGTCGCTCACACGCGATATTCTCGGATCTCTCAACGGCAGTCCTACAACGTTGAGACCTGGGTTTAATGTGATGGTGCTGCTTCCATTTGTCCCTAGCGGATCGCCATTGAGTTGAACCGATACCGGGGCTCTCAGACTGGCGATAATCCCTGTGTCGTCGGTCAATGCCGCATCCGCAGGAGTGTCTTTATCCGAGGGGACAAAATAGCTGCGCCATTCTTGCGTTTGGGAGTCATAGGTGATGAGGAAGTTGACAGTAGTTGCACCGCCGAGTGCATCGTAGAGGTCGGAGATAGATGTGATAGTTTTTGGCACCCCGTCAACGGTTGCTACCTTCAGGAGGAGGTGAATCAAGCTGATACCCGCTGGTATAGACAGGACGTATTCTGGGAGGGTAGGCAGTGCGAGTTCCCACAGGCGAATCGTGTTATCCCCGCTCCCACTTGCCAATGCGCTGCCATCCGAGCTGAAGGCAACACTCCTGACCCAGGACATATGCCCCGTGAGTATGTCTATGGGCTGTCCTGTGAGGGCATCCCACAGTCGCACCGTGCCGTCATCACTTCCGCTGGCGAGGAGGGTGCCATCCGGGCTAAACGCAACACTCCTAACCACGCCGTTATGCCCCCGTAGGAGGGCTGTAGTCGACTCTGTGACGGGATTCCACAGTCGTGCTGTGCTGTCGTTACTTCCACTAGCAATCATACCGCGCGAACTGAATGCAACACTTACCACTCCGGCCGTATGCCCTGAAAGTGCTTCTACAGGACTGTCAAACTCCACTGTAACCCCTCTGCTTTGGCGGGTAGGAATGTGGGTGTTGATTGCTGAAGCATTGAGAGGATTTTCATTCAGCACAACTTCGTCTCCACTTCCTAGTCCCGTGTTTTCCACCAAGGGTGAGATGTCCGAGATGTTGTTGCGCGGAAGGGTCAGCACTGTCAGTTTGGTTAATCCTGCCAGAGGTGAGATGTCCGAAATGTTGTTGCCCACAATCCCCAGCCGTGTCAGTTTGGTTAATCCTGCCAAGGGTGAGATGTCCGAAATGTTGCTGTCCACAAGCCACAGCTCTATCAGGTTGGTTGCACCTTCAAGCCCGGTCAAATCGCTGATGTTGGCGTTTCTCGCGTTAAGATGGGGCAAGTTTTCCATATCTGATGGGGTGATTGTGTCACCCGACGCTTTGCCGAGCGCGGTTTCAATCGCAGCGCGGAGGTTGGCGTCGGGGATGTTTGCCGTTTGTGCCGTTGCCGTTAACGGAAAGGCAAGACAAATCAACAAAAAAAAAGTGAACCGAAAAAATGATAGTTTCATAGATGTATCTCCTTTACGGTTAGGGTAAATCGTTGTGCTATGGCGTGTCGGACAGATGATAAATTTCTCTACGTTACACGGCCGGCGATGAACTGCCTGACTCCGCCTGCTGCATAAACCTAGCATACTGGCATAAACTGTGCCAATTGCTTGGTCGAAGGACAGTGTCAAGCCTAAAAGACAGAGAAACCCTTGATAGGCTTAGCTTTGAAGGATACGGGTGGGCAGAGATAGCACGATAGTGGACGCGCGCAGCCTCGCTACAGCTATAGGCACTTGGCGTCGCTATCAGAAAGTTGATATAGTCGTATTCATTGCATTTAGGGGGATTCATAAACTATATTATAACCTATTGGATACTCAACTGCGTAACTCCTACTCTACAAAAGAATAGGGGAGAGTTTTCACGTAAAGATAGATAAAGCCATTTGCTGATACCGGTTTTAGTGATTTGTTGACTTTGACACTTTTTACAACTGGGCATAATATCTCCTTTCTGTTAGAGATATTATGCCATAAGACTATCTATAAGGAAACACTCTCGACTGTTCTTCGTCCTCGTTGTGGGCAATCCCGACATAGATGTGTGGGTGATTGTGACCGTGCGGTGTGAGCACCAACGGTAAGGGACCACTCTGTGTTTTGGGACGCAGCAGGTAGAAAGGTAACGGCACGGTTGGCTCAACCCACAGATGCCACTGTTCTCGAATATGCGTTCCCATGTCTTCGGATTGAGGCATCTCTGCGCTCGGTTGGTAGCCCTGCAAGTCCGACTCTATCTTGTCTAATCCAAGTGCGTGACACAAGCGGGGTTGGAAAGCTTCACGCCAAGCAAGCCACTCCTCCCGTGATGAGGCTCGAAACGCAAATTCTCTTGGCACGGATGCATACAGCTGCTCGAAATGTTGAACAGAATCATACATGGAATATCTCCCTTCGTGAAGCGTGAGGTGTGGGGATTTTCACGTTTCACTTCTGATGACGTTCTATTTTTTTAGAACTTATGCACTTCAGTTGCGAAAATCGTGTCCTATTTCCTACTGCGTATGGGTATAACTTTGACACATGACCGTTGTAATCCAATGGTGGTGCAGGTCGAGCGTAGTGAGACCCGATCCGATCGCAGGTTAGGAAACCTACGCTACGTTTTTCGTGTAAGTTTTATTTTTCCTCGGATTGATTGTGCATCACTACGTTAAAGAAATCGGTGTTATCCATCACACCGGAGATACACGCTGCATTGGGTCCCCAACCGTATACAGGGATATTTGTCGTTGTATGCCCGCCGGTAGACCAAGAGACAGCTGGGAAAATGCCCATGCCGTTGTTTTCAAGAACTTTCAAGCCACCGGTTTCATGGTCGGCGGTGACAATGATGAGGGTATCCTTCCGTCCCTTTGCCCAGTCAAATGCAATTTGCACCGTTCTAGAAAATTCAAGCGTCTCGTAAACATTGCGCTCAATGTCGTTAGAGTGTCCAGCGTGATCGATTCTGCCCCCCTCAATCATTAGAAAGAAACCGGTTGGATTCTTCGTTAATATCTTTAGCGCGGCTGTAGTCATTTCTGACAGGTGTGGTAAATCCCCAAGTCCATCGAATTCATAGGGTAGATTTGTGTCGCCGAACTGACCGGAAACTCGCGTGACCTTTTCGGCGTCCAGAGAGAGGAGCTCGCCCCGATTTGTAACAACAGTGAAGCCTGCTGCTTCTGCTGCCTCCTCAGCCATCCCATTGCCTCCACCGCCGAGTAAGACGTTCGGACGGGTCTGGTTCAGATAATCCTCGGCGATCTCCGCCAAATTGCCGCGTTTCGGCTCGTGTGCACCAAATGCGGCTGGTGTGGCGTGGGTGATGAAGGTTGTGGAAACCAACCCTGTGCTCTTGCCCTGATCCTTGAAACACTCCAAGAGTGTACACAACTCTCTACTATCGCCCGGCAAAGCGGTGCTGATAACCCCGTTGTTGACCTTAGAGCCTGTCGCCATCGCAGTTGCAGCCGCCGCTGAGTCGGTCGTCGGGGAGTCAGCTGAGTGTGTCGTTACCTCGCCTTGATAGGGGAACGCTTCAAATGAGAGTGTTCCATTCTTGCCGTGGGCGTACATGCCAGCTGCCTTGACTTTCTCGAATCCCATCCCATCGCCGATGCAGAAGATAACATTTGTCGGCGAATTTACTGTTTTGTCCATCAATTTTCCTTTCAGGTCATTCATAGATTGCGTTGTTTCATCCTTCTTTTCCTTCACCCACACACTTATCCGACCAACTGATCGGGATTGTCCATCACCTTCTCAAAGGCTTCGACATACAACTTCATCAGGTCGAGGTCATTCGGAGGGTTCACGTCGAAAAGGTAGAAGTGGGAATCGATGAACGCGGTGGCGTTGGGATAATCCTCTGTCCGATATTCTACTGGTTGGGCATGACCGCAGGTCCATGGGCACCCTTTTCCGTAGCCGATCTGAGCTTGGAAGATTTCCTGCGCCGGTACGGGTCGCCTTTGCCACTGCCCAACGTGCAGCCCTTCAGCGGCTAACGCTTCTTGAACCTTTTCGCGGAACGCTCTTGGTGAGACGGAAAGCCCTAACTCGTCCGGTTTGACGCCAACCACATAGTTGTAGAAGACAGATTCACACTGCGGTGGGACATACGGCGTTTCGATGCCTCTGATTTTGGAGAGGTGTTCCGTGAGGAAGTTGCAGTTTCGGATGCGTAAGGTGTTATTCGTATCTAGCCTTTTTAGTTGGCTGCGGATGAACGCTTGACCGAATACATCGCCGCGATACATCCACCCTAACCCAAAGGCGTTATATTCCTGCTCCTGCCGCTCTCTGCCCGGCACAACCAATTCGCCGAAGTATTGCAGCAGCGCTGCTTGTTTGTGATAATCCTCATCGTCGGTCACGAATAGACCGCCCTCACTCCCTGTCGTCAGCGTTTTTGACATCTGCGTACTGAAGCCTGCAACATCCCCAATCGCACCGCACGGCACACCC
Source organism: Candidatus Poribacteria bacterium (assembly GCA_965247655.1). Taxonomy (GTDB): domain Bacteria; phylum Poribacteria; class WGA-4E; order WGA-4E; family PCPOR2b; genus PCPOR2b. The sequence goes on from OZ252032.1 coordinate 5,884,728, forward strand.
TTATACCTTGAGCCGTGCGCCTGTGCGGCATCCTCAATAACTTTGAGCCCGTGTTGTTGAGTAATCGCAAGGACTCCGTCCATATCCGCCGGTATCCCGTGAATATGGACAGCGATAACCGCTTTCGTCCGTTCCGAGAGTTTGGCTTCAATCTGTGCTGGGTCAATGCAGAACGTTTTGGGATCGATGTCAACGAAGATTGGGATAGCGTTGTGGTGGAGGACAGCGGCTGCTGTTGCCCAGAACGTAAAAGCTGGAACGATGACCTCGTCGCCCGGCTCAATTCCTAAAGCGGCGATGCACATGTGGAGTGCGGCGGTGCCGCTATTGGTTGGGATGCAGTACTTTCGCCCCACGTATGCTGCCCACTCTTGGGACAACGCTTCGGACTGAATCTTACGCTGTTCGTTGATACTGTCGCTGGACAGCACCTCCATCACCGCCTGCCGATCTGCATCGGTAATGTGGGGCCAGGGTTTAATCGTCCCTTCTGGAATTGTCGGTTGTCCGCCGTGGATTGCGAGTTGTTCTGACATGAGTTACCCTTTCTTTTGGTTCAATGGTTCATTGAACTGATAAATCTTGCACATTGTGATCCCCCCCGATGAATCGAGGGCAGGTTGAGCGTAGCGAAATCCCGATTCATCCGGGCTCTGTAACTACGATTAGATTACAATGGAAATCTCCGTTCACTAAGTATTTTATTGATTCTTTGAACTATGGTAGATTTTAGAATTACTTAGACCCTCCCAATGCACAGCCAACCCCCTAAATCCCCCTTATCAGGGGGACTTTGGAAACTTCGTGAAGGTCGGAGTTATTGTAGATGTCTACTTATTTCTCTAATTCACCATAAGCTGTATGACCCGGTAACCACTCTATAGACATATCGCTCCCTTGGGCTGAAGGATCTGCTGGATTTGGCAATCCAGCAGGAGCAGAAATCATTTCATAGAGATACCGCTCCTTTGGAGCGGGAGTTGGGCATAAACTTGCATTATGTTTGTAATGATAACCCAAGAATGTTAAGAATAATTGTCGCTTTCTTGGATTTTCTGTGCTAATAGGAGAGGGTAGGAATTGACGTGGCAATTATGCTGCCACAATATCGCGCAGCCCTGCCCACTCCAACCAGATATCGGTCATCGCTTCGGGACGGCAGTCGGGATGATCGACATGACGCAAGCGGAAAAAGATTGCGTATCGTGTGTGCGGTGAGACATTTGCTGCCGCAGTATGCGCAATCTGGTAGTGCGCTATAATCACATCGCCGGGCTCCCCGGTGATTTGATGTGGCTCCGGCAATTCGACCGGCGGCATCCCCTCAAGGAGTGATTCGGGACCGTGCTCCTGAAAATACTTCTCGTAGACGTGGTGTGTCCCGGGCCATATGGTGAAATTGCCAGAGTATGGTTGTGGCACATGGCTGAGATAGACTCCAACTAACATTGTGAAGTTTCGGATCACGCCTTTGGGTACACCGTTGTGTGGCGAGTGCATTCCATCGAGATGACCGCCCGGTTTTGGCGGTGGGTCCTGTGTACTCGGAAACCGGAGCGCGATTTGTCCTCCCTTTGGACGAATAATTTTTCCGACCCCGATTGCAGACTCTGCTAACTCCCACGCGGGTGTTCGGTTCAGTAGGTCTGTGATAATGGGTGATCCTTGAAGTTCTGGGCAGTATGATCTCGATCGGAAAGTCGTCATTTCATCGGCGTTCATCCCTTCACCGACAGAGTTATTGATTGACCGAAGGGCTGCCTCCACCATCACTTGTGGCACAACGCCAGGAACCTTAACAAACCCGTTCTTGAAGATCTCCTGTTTTTGTGCGTAGCTAAGTTCCATAAGCTTACTCCTTCTCATTGAAAAGTTGGATGGATCTATAGGTGAAAAGTATGTCACGCTGGCAGACGAAAGTCAACTCTAAAAAACATGAAACGTGATGCGTGAAACGTGAAAACTATTTGTTCATTGGTGTCTGATAGTTCATTAGTTCATTGGTGCATCCGGGCTCGGAAGTCGGGATTCGGAGATCCCTCCTACAGGAGAACTGAATGTCCCTAGTAAATTCGGAAAAAAACCTTGACAAATCGGAGGGGATCTATTACAATAGGGGCTATTGAATTCGCTAGAATTCAATGCCTCCTTGCCACGGGCGAGTGGTGGAATGGCAGACACAATGGACTTAAAATCCATCGCCCGTAAATGGGTGTGAGGGTTCAAATCCCTCCTCGCCCACATTTCCTCCCTAATCTTGGCGCAGGGTAGAGCAGTCTGGTAGCTCGTCGGGCTCATAACCCGGAGGACGGGGGTTCAAATCCCTCCCCTGCAACCACTTGGTTCTATTGGAGGCAAGAAAGCTTACGGGAAATGTGCTTGTTCAGGCGCATTTCCCTTTTTTCTTATGCCGGTGTAGCTCAGTGGTAGAGCACACGACTCATAATCGTGCTGTCTGGAGTTCAACTCTCCACACCGGCACTCACAAACCATCATTTAGCCGCCTAGCGCGGCTTTTTTATTTTTGATTGGTGAGATTCGTCCGCAATTTGGAATCCGTTCACCCCCGATAAGATCGGGGATTAACTTCGAGATTCTGTCATGGCTGCTAGCTTTGTGCAACGCACCCACCGCTTTATCGCTCAACATCAGATGATTCAACCAAAGGAAACAGTGCTTGTCGGTGTTTCTGGCGGCGTTGATTCACTTGCCTTGCTTTACGCTTTGCACACACTACGCCATCAACTCGATTGTCAACTCCATGTCGCTCACCTAGATCACGGTTTTCGCGAAGATTCGGCGGGGGATGCGGTGTATGTTGCGGAACAGGCAGATCAGTTGGGCATCCCGATTTCAAGGGATAGGATTGATGTGCCACAACTGATGCGGGACCAGAAACTCTCCGCTGAAGTGGCAGCACGACGCGCACGATACCAGTTCTATGAGTGTGTCTCTGAGCGGATTGGCGCAACGAAGATTGCGTTGGGACATCACCGCGGCGATCAGGCAGAAACGGTCTTGATGAATCTGTTGCGCGGGGCGGGTGCATCTGGCTTAAAAGGGATACTCCCGGTGCGGGAAGGGAAGTTCATGCGTCCTTTGCTCGCCTTTTCAAGAAGGGAGATTGAGGATTTTGTAGCGCAGTTTGGATTACAACCCCGCTGTGACGATACAAATTATCAACTCAACTACCTCCGCAATCGGGTTCGCTTAGAACTTATCCCCACCTTAGAGCGCGCTTATAACTCCAATATCCAGAACACCTTGAACCAGACAGCCGAACTGTTACAGGCGGAATCGGACTATCTGGAGACGATTGCTCATGACGCTTTTCAAGTGTGCCGGATAGAATTATGCACACCTGACACCGTTGTTCTGGATCGCGGTTTATTTCAAGAATATCATCTCGCTTTGCGTCGGCGAATCCTGCGGTTGGCTGTCGCAGAGATTTTTGGAGAGGTCAGAGATCTTTACTTCAATCATTTTGAATCAATGTTGAATTTGATTGATGGGGAAGCACCGAATAGTGCTTTGGATCTGCCCAACGGCGGGACGTTTCGACGGGCGTACAACCGCATTCTTATCCAGAAAAAGGCAGACAGCTATACCCCATTTGAATATGAGGTTGTAGTGCCGGGGCACACCCCACTTTTGTTATTAGATGCGGAGATGATCGCCACCGTTGTGGAACAACCGATGAACTGCACGGTGGCAGATAAATTTCCTGATGGTAAATTCCAAGCTGTGTTTGATTTAGATCGGCTGCAACTTCCGCTGACGCTTCGACAGCGGCGAGATGGCGACCGGTTTCACCCGTTTGGGATGCGGGGCACAAAAAAGCTGAAGGATCTGTTAATTGATGCCAAGATCCCTCGACAGGAGCGAGGACGGGTCCCGGTGTTGGTGAATGGGGATGAGATTATTTGGGTCGTTGGCTACCGAACGAGTGAACCGTTCAAAGTCCGCGCTGAGACGAAGCGCCGGCTATATTTGAACTACTTACCTTCTGCTGAAACCAATGAAAATCGAAATTGAATCCACTCTAATTTCCGAAGCAGAGATCCAAAGGCGTGTCCGTGAATTGGGTCAACAGATCTCCGAAGATTACTCTAATAGTGAACCGGTGCTTGTGTGCGTTCTTAAAGGCGCAGCCCTATTCTTCGCGGATCTGTTCCGTACGCTCTCGATTCCTGTGCGCTGTGAGTTTATCCAACTTTCAAGCTATGACGATAGGACGGAGTCGTCGGGACATGTTCGGACAGTTCAGGGATTAAACGGAAACCTTCGCAACGCAGATGTGGTCATTGTCGAAGATATTGTTGACACGGGACATACCTTGAGTTTTCTCATGGAGGAGATCGAGGCGTTGGAACCTGCAAGCGTGAAGGTGTGTAGTTTGCTAAACAAACCGACACGAAGAATCGTGTCAACGACGATTGATTATGTCGGTTTTGAGATTCCAGACGCCTTTGTCGTTGGATACGGTTTGGACTACGCGCAGAAGTACCGGAACTTGCGTGAGATCTACCATATCAAAACGTGAGATGATAACCTCTTTGATTTTCTGCCTAAGAGAGTCTGAGTGTCGGGATTCGGAGATCTCTCCTACAGGAGAACTATAGTAGATTTTAGAATTAATTAGACACTCCCAATATACAGCTAACCCCCTAAATCCCCCTTATCAGGGGGACTTTGGAAACTTCGGAAAGGCCCAAATTATTAGCAAATGTTTACTTATTTATAGACTTCACCATAAATGCCCCTAATCTTCCCATCCGTTTTATTGACACATACCATCAACATTGGTATAATTTAAGCAATCATAGTTTAATCAATCAACCGAGATTGCTTTGAATCCTCAATGCTTCATCGGGAGAGAAACATTTTTTCTTTTTTGTGTCCTTGGCACCTCAATATTAGCGCAAACAAAACTTGATTATACAACAAAAGGAATATCCAGATGAATCAGCCTGTTAAATTAACAGCCGATCAAATCATTGGTGCTATCCATGAGATGCCTCCAGAACAGTGTCGAATGTTACTGTATACACTTGCAGAGCGTGCGGCAGTCAATCGAGAGGAACGCATGGACTATGCCGAATCACAGATTCGACAGTTATGCCAATCTCGTGGGTTGGATTGGGATGCCATGACCGAAGTAGAACGTGAAGATTTTATTGACGACCTAATTCATGAGGACCGTGAATGCAGCCGGTAGTCGTTTATGATACGAATATTTTGTTCTCCAGTATACTTTGGAGCAGTAAGCCTAATCGTTGTATTGAACTGGCACGCCAGAACATAGTTAAAGGATTAACTTGCCAAGAAATAATTGAAGAATTAGTAGAGATACTAAGGACCAAAGCCAAATTTTCGCCATCTCAACTCACAGATACTACCGAAGAACTTCTCAGTTTCCTGCGTTTGGTCAAGATTACCAATACACTCAAGGTTGTTGAAGTCGATCCAGATGACGACAAAGTAATCGAGTGTGCAGTTGTAGGTTCAGCAACTCACATTATCACTGGCGATCGCCGCCATTTACTGCCGCTTGGAAGCTACCAAGGCATCGTTATCATCACAGCTGCAGACTTCCTTAGACAAGTTCTTTAACATGAACTCCCTAAAAATGCAGGGAGCTTGCCGGCGATTGGCGGAATCCCCTTCCCCCTTTGTGAGCGTATTGCCATTCTACAGTTATGGTGTTGGGTTTCACGGTTCCCGTTCAACCCAACCTACATCACCCCCCTCAAGCAAAAATCGTTCAGATCTCCCGCAATAGCCACCGGACGGCGTTTTGCTGAATCTTCACGTATGCGGGATTCCATAGCGCAGCGACGGTATGCCCCGGCGCAAGATAGCAGATCCGTCCCTTCCCGTAGTCGTATGCCCACCCCGCCTCACAAGTTGCGCCAAGCTCGTTGAATGTCAGACCATCTTCGTTGATGCTCCGCATGAAAACGTGCGCTGGATCGCCATCGTAGGTCATGTAGTGCTGCTCGTCGGTCACAATGAAATCGCCCGCGCCCTGAGTGATGGGGTGGTCTGGGTTAGTGAGTGTGACCTTGAACGGTCGAACGGGTGGATGCCCTTCGGTCGCTGCCCCCAGGACTGCGCGAAAGGTCGCATTGCCCCTAGCGATGTAGGTCGAGTTGTGGTAAAACAGCGCGACGCCGCCGCCTTCGACAAAATCTTTGACCGCCTGCGCTTGTGGTTCGGTGATCCAGTCGATAGTGGTTGCTTCGACCTCTGGCACCGGTGGGTCACTTATATTTGGTGGCAGTGATCCTGCTGCGCCGTAGCCTTGGGGCCAGATCATGCCGTCTCGAAAGGTGATCAGCATTTTGTAGCCGCGTAACGTTTCTGCGTTGAGCGACTTTACATCGTCGGTGAAGTCGATGGTGAGTCCAAGGTCTTGCACGAGAGTTTTGCTTAACGCGGTCCGAATGTAGTCTGAATTGTGATAGCGATCGCCGATCACGGCAAACGCTGTGCTTTTCTCTGCCATGTTTGATTGGTCTCCTGTTGCGTGATACGTGATACGTGAGAAGAAATGGAACGGAGATCTCCGTTCCCTACGAATTGCGATTGGTTCATTGAACGGATGAATACCTGTCTGAATCAGGATACTCAGGATTCAAGGATATACAGGATAAAAACGTGATGCGTGATGCGTAAGATGAAGCGGAACAACGATTATTGTTCTCTACAACTCATTTGCCGTAGCAGACCGCTGGGAATTTGGAGTTGGGCATATTGCCAATCTGCCCAGTTACATCAGGGGGAGATTGACTCAACGGCAGCCGTGATCGCTGATTCGCGCTCTGCCTCGACATGTACAAGGAATTTCTGTGCCATCAGATAGGCGATAATCCCGACCACCGCATTCCCAACGGCGATGCCGATGAAGATTCCCTTCAATCCGTATACCTTTGACCCCAGATACGCCAACGGCAGGACGAAAACGAAGAGATGTAGTATGATGACCAACGATGCTTGTAACGGTTTTCCCAAGGCGTTAAACATCGAATTGACCAGCGCAGAGATCCCATACATCGCATAGCTGATTGGAATAATTTGTAAAAAGAGAACGATGGAGGCGATCACTGCTTTGTTATCGTTAAAAATTGGTGCGATAATGCCGGCACAGAGGTAAAGGACAGCGAACGCAGCCCCTCCCCAGATCAGCGAGAATTTCACGCCAAACCGTAACGCTGCTCGAATCCGGTCGTAATTGCCCGCACCAAAATTCTGACCGATAAAGGGGGTGATCGCCGTAGACAACGCCCAAAGCCCAATCAGCGACAGGGCTTCTAACCGCCCTCCGACACCAAACGCGGCGACAGCTTCCTCGCCATATTCGGAGATCATTCGGGTAATAACTGCCATTGACAGCGGTTCCATCATATTTGTCCCCGCCGCTGGGATACCGATGTAGAGGATTCGTTTCCACGAATCGAAGGAGTGTCTCGGATCGAATATCGGCAGCCGAATCATCCCCTCACGCTTCCCTAAAATCCACAACGACGCGGTGAATGCCATCGCCCAAGAAAACACCGTTGCCAGTGCAGCACCTTGCAACTCTAATCGTGGAAATGGACCGATACCGAAAATCAGAAACGGATCTAAAACGATGTTCACTATCCCGGCGATGATCATAATCGTCGCGGGCGTTTTGGTGTCTCCTGTGGCGCGGATGGCACCGTTGCCGACCATCGGAATCACAAGCAACCCGACACCCAGACACCAAGGGATCATATAGTCGGAAATGAGTTCGAGTATCTCACCTTTTGCTCCCATCAGGGAGAAGATGGTATTCAGATTTGTTAGTCCGATAAGGGAAAAACAGGTGACGATGAGGAAAGCTAGCCCCAATCCATCGGTCGCGAGCCGTTGCACTCTCAGTTGATGCCCCTCTCCAATTGCCCTAGCGATGGTTGAAGAGGTGCCAACGCTCAGTCCCATCGCGATGCTCATCACGATATAACTGATGGGGAAGGTGAACCCCATCGCCGCCAACGGCTCTGCCCCCAATCGCCCGATGTAAACGGTATCAACGACAGTGAACAGAATAATCGATACGATCCCGAATGCCATCGGTACCGCTAGTGAGGTGAGTGTTTTTCCCACCGGACCTTGTAGTAGTTTTGCTTTATTTGCGTCCGATTTTTGTTGGTTCATGGGTTCATTAGAGCAAAAGTCGGGTGGAAGCCCGACCTACCGGGGTTGAGCGTAGGGCAAAACCTGATCCGATCGCAGGTGTTCCGATGCCTCGTGAACAATCACGATTCATCGGATTGGAAACCCCGATGAATCGAGGACAGGCCTGTGGCTACGATTGGGAAAATTATGCCACTTGTAATCAAACGACCCCTTCTACGACAGCGATTTCCTCATCGGTTAAGCCGTAGAGTTGATAGACTACCTGATCAATCAGCACATCGGTCTGCTGAATGCGGGTGAGCAAGGGGTTAAGTTTGGCGCAGCTAGATGTAAACTCGCGCTCCAACGATTCTTGGAAACTTCGGCTTGAGGCGATTGACCGACGGTTTTTCTTGAGGATGTCGAGCAGCCCATCAAGGGACAGACCGAAGTAACTCTGAATCGCTGTTTTGTTCTTGAGTGTGTCAATTTCGACCTCGATTCCTCGCTCTAGCCAGCGCAGGAAGCCACGAATCTCCTCTCCTTTGGCTTTGTTCATCTCAACCATCTGCTCCGCGAGGAAGGCAAGTAGGTCGTGGACGATGTCGGAACGCTCTGGATCGGCGGTGAGATGGTGCTTCACAAAGCCGAGGACGCAGTCGATGCTCCCTCTGTTGAGGCAGAGTTGGTAGAGGGTTTTGGCTTTTTCAAGTTGGCGGTTGCGTTCACCGGCGGGTGTGGTGAAGTTGATGCGGCGGATGGGCAAGGTCTTGGCGTCTTTAACCAGAATCTTTTGAAAACGTTGGAGGGCAACATCAAGAAAAACCTGTCTGTGATAAAAACTCATCAACCTAGAGTTGAGAATTGACAGAATAAACTTGAGATTTGTTCCGCTCAACGCCAAAAGATTGAACTGGTTTTGAGTATTGTAGAGTTCCTCATCAGTCCAACCTACCAATATTCGCAGAGAGCTCCAATCTATGATCTGTTGCACTAAAATCCTTTCCTGTTTGAAAAATCTCTGTTCTCTTGGTGCCGCCAGCCATTGACCATATTTTATCCAATCCTTGCCAGCCCATTCTACGATATATCGTTGTACATCACCACTAAGGAGTAGTTTTCGGTATGTTGGATCTAATTGTGATTTCGCGTGGAAAACCTTATTCTCAATTTGCTCTTTTGTATGCCCAGAATATTTGTCATAAGGAGTGAGACCAAGGCAGAATGTGCAAAGGTTTTCCAGTGGTGTTGATACAGTCTCCATGCGATCTATGATATTGAGCGATTGTGGTTCCGTAAGCGTAATGATCGCTTCCTCTTTTTTAGTCCATCTCTGTTGTGATATTTCAAAAGCTGCTGTGGCAGTTTTTGATGAGAGATTGTCAACCCGTTCAAACGTGTCATAAATCATAATGTGGGTAGGGGACTGAATATCAGAGACTGATTTGCAAACGAGTACGATGCAGGTGTCAACCTTTACTTCGCCGGTTGATGCACCAAATAATTCGTTGGGTAAACGGACAATGCTTTGAAGATAGTAATGGCTGAGAATCAATTTTCTTAGATTCGCATACGATACTTGAGTTAAAAATGATGTAGGAACAATTAGCCCTATCTTTCCGTTTTGGGACTGTGAAATGGTGATGGCACATTCCATAAAAGCAGCAAATAAGTTTATTCTCAACCACGCTGTAGAGTATTCACCGAATATATAATTGCTTACTGAACTTTCTAACCCTTTAATATCTACATACGGCGGGTTCCCTATCACCGCGTCAAAGCCCGGATTGTCCTTCTCCCGTCCGAACTTGTCACGAAAGACCTCCGGGAACTCAATCTCCCAATGGAAGAACCGTTTTTCTTTCGCTATCTCTTGAGCCCGACGATAGGAGAGCAGGTTTTCAAGGGCATCGGTATCTCTGGAGTGGAGGGCATTTAATGCCTGATGATAGGTGGCGCGGGAAACATCGTTTTCAAAGTAAAGGCTCGTCCAGAGATTCGCCACGCCTTTATGAAGGCGGAGCATCTGTTGAGCGATGTCTAATTGGTGTTCTTTCGCGTGGATCTGGTCGGCGGTGTGGCTCTCGGTTTCCTCAATCAGCAGGTAGTGCCCGATGGCGGTAGCAACCGTATCGTCGAAAGGAAAGGTCATCAGGATTTGTGTTTGGGATTCGCTCGTTTGGCGGCGGTTTCTCCTCAGTTCTGGCAGGTGCGATAGGTTCTCAATTTTTGCCCCGATTAGGGAATTGCCACAACGGATGTGATGGTCGAGGAACGAGAGTGGTTCGCCCTTCGCCACTGTGTGGAGCCAGAGTGAGAGTTTCGCCAACTCCACCGCCATCGGGTTGAGATCAACGCCGTAAACGCAGGACTCGACAACGCGCCGCCGCCAATAGGCGAGTTCTGTCTCATCGCTCGCCGTTTCGGTCATGTGTGGCGCGTCCGGGTGGGTGATCAGTTCTTCGGCGAGATAATCGACAACGCCGACGAGAAAATGACCGCTGCCTGTGGCGGGATCGAGGATTTTGAGCGATAGGATTCCATCGACGCTTTTGTCCTCACAGAGCGGTGCGAGGGTATTTTCGACGATGTAGCGGACGATGTAATCGGGGGTGTAGTAGCTTCCTGTCGCCTTTCGCTCGCCTTTGTCGGTCAGTAGGTAGACTTCGCCCTCTGAATAGGCGATTTCCTGATCGGGGGAGGATTTTGGCTTGACCGTCTCGCTCCCCCTGTTTGAAACGATGACGAGATCTTCGGAGGCAATTCGGGGTTGATATTCGAGCAAGCCTTCGTAGATATCTCCGAGATGGCGCACGTCGAGGTCACGGTAGGCGATGCGTTCGCCTTGCTTTGTCCGTGTCAGGAGTTCGATAACTTGTGCTAGTGCATCGTCGCCAATCGCATAACGTTCAAGGAATGGATGTTGTTGTGGATTGAAAAGCCCGCCGTTATATTGTGGGATGTGGCCTTCCCAGCCGTCATTGATGAGTGTAAATAACTGCCGCAGCCCTGTCCAATAGAGGCTTGCTCCCGGTGCGAAGTCAATACCACCATCCAGTTTTTCGTGGATGTCGGTTGCCAGATGGTCAAGGCTATACTGCATAGCGTAATCGCGATTGTCAAGGGGGAGCAGGTCACGGCTTTCGGCGTAGAGGATAAACAGGACACGGTACAGTAGGATCAGGCAGCTAGACTGGATTTCACCGAGTGGCGGGTTGGCTTGGTCGAAACCGTTGCGGGGAAAATCGAGGAAGCCGTTGATGAGCTGGCGTAGGGCATCGTAGACGCGGTTTTTCAGGTCGTCGGAAACGGCGACGGTATACTGCTGGCTCTCCCCCAATACGTGGTCGAGGAAGGATGTCCCGGTCGCATCGGGGGTGAAGGCGTCGCGCCGAAAGAGGCAGTAGAAATAGCGGAAGGCATCAAGATCTCTGTTTTCAGAGAGCAGGGCAGCGAGGTCTACCTCGTAGAAGCTATCGAGCCGATAACTGGTCTGACGGTGGTAGAGTCGCCACTGCCTGCCGTTGGTCAAGATGCCCCAGTCTTTATCCGCGTCCCGCAGATAGCAGTCGATCTGGTAGTTTGGATTTTGATTATTAAACGGGTCGCCTCCGTCCTGCGTCTTTCTATCTAGATTGCGTGACCACTTCTTTGCGTCGCCGACAGCGAGGGCGGTTTTGAAGAATTCGTTTGTGTTGATGCGGGACTGCGCTGCGCTGTGGGCATCGCTCGACGCGAAGAAGGCATAATCGGGGACTCTGGCTCCCTGCGATGTTTGGAGTGATGGCTGCACCTCAAAGGTGTGTCCTAACTGTTCTAGTAGTGGTTGGATGAATTCGTGTTCGGTTTGTGCCTCGTTGAGGTGCGCTGCGTTGGGTGCGACGGCGTCGAAGAGTGCTTTGATTGCTGCGTAGTCCGATTCGATGTCGGGTGTATCCGCCCACTGTGGTTGCCCAACGATGAGGGAATCGAGGTAGTAGTTTGAAAAGAGCGATTGATTTTTAACGGCATCGGGTAGATTTTGAGCGTTCATAGATGAGGAATGATACGTGAAACGTGAGAAGTTCATTATGGGTTCATTGGTTCATTGAACACTTGAGCTGTATACATTGCACTCCTCCCCGATAAGATCGGGATTCAAAACTGGAGCGCGAGGATTGGACATATCAGCATTCTATAGACATATCGCCCCGCTGGGGCGAAAGGCAGAGCGATCGACGGGCGGGGAGACCCCGCCCCTACAGGAAAAGCGATGGATTTTCAATAAGTAGCAGCTTGGATTATTATTGGTAGATTTTAGAATTACTTAGACACTTCCAATGCACAGCCAACCCCCTAAATCCCCCTTATCAGGGGGACTTTGGAAACTTCGCTAGGGTCGGAGTTATTGGTAAATGTCTACTTATTTCTCTAGTTCACCAATAATGAAGGTTACGGCGTACGGAGTATACCTACTATTATTATACCAGAGGCGTAGGGGTGGATAAAAGCGAATTCCTAGGGTCATTTAATTCTCCCATATTATTGCCCCGATAAATCGTCCGATAAATCGAGACCAGGGGGACAGGCGGGATTCAAAGCAATCTGAATCACGGATAAACACGGATTGACGGATTACACGGATAAAAGACGCCCTCAATAATTGGCATAAGAAGGCGCAATGAACGCGCTACTACAAACAGCGGGGCAAGATGCCCCGCCTACAGGGGGGCACGGGGATGCCACACCTACCAAGGGGGTACGGGGATGCCCCGCCTACAGGGGAGGGTAGAAAACAGCGGGACAAGTCCGAAGTTTTTTCTATTTTACGATTCTTGCCATAAAGCATAGTTATTTGGTATACTATAATCAATTGCCAGTTCACTGATCAAGGACTTTTCTTGAACTTATTTTTCTGTTGACTACGCTTGTACCAAGACCAACAATGATATGAAGATGCTCATTTTGCCGATGGGTAGAGAAACTATATCCGAAGGAGATTTAATATGGCTAGGAAGCGAAAAGATGAAGCAGCGAAAGATGATATAGAAGAAGTGGAAGAAACGGTAGAGGAAGCAGAGGACAATGCTTCCTTAGATACAGTAGAGGAAACTGAGGAGAGTGCTTCCTCAGATACAGTAGAGGAAACTGAGGAGAGTGCTTCCTCAGATACAGTAGAGGAAACTGAGGAGAGTGCTTCCTTAGATATAGTAGAGGAAACTGAGGAGAGTGCTTCCTTAGATATAGTAGAGGAAACTGAGGAGAGTGCTTCCTTAGATATAGTAGAGGAAACTGAGGAGAGTGCTTCCTTAGATACAGTAGAGGAAACTGAGGAGAGTGCTTCCTTAGATATAGTAGAGGAAACTGAGGAGAGTGCTTCCTTAGATACAGTAGAGGAAACTGAGGAGAGTGCTTCCTCAGATACAGTAGAGGAAACTGAGGAGAGTGCTTCCTCAGACGATGAAGAAACACCAGAAACTATAGAAGAAGTGGAGGAGGATCATTCCTCCCTATTAGTATCCTTTGGGGTAGATTTGGAGTTCCTACATGATGGTAACAATATGAGTTTTTATCAGGCTAACAAGGCATACTATGAAGATCGGAACTATGAGGGAGCCATCGCAGAATTTCAAACTGCAATTGAATATGAAAAATCACAGCCCTCGGATCTTCCAGATGTGGAGGAATCAGAGGATTCGGAGGAGCCAGCCGAGCCGAAACCACCGAATGACGTCCTTGTCAAATCGATGTACTGGATGGCAGAGGCTTATCTCAAATTGAACCAAGTCGATCAAGCCGTTGAAACATTTGGGCAGTTATCAGACCGCTATAGGCTACACTATCTTGCGCCAGCGGCAGAACGACGACTTGCCTTGCTGAAACTCGATGAAGGCTAACTAGCGACAATCCCAATGCTTTAGCTTTGGGTCCAACCCTGTGGTATCGTGTCCCGATAAATCGGGATGTTGATATTGTAAGTCAAAAATGGTATAACTGTCTTGTCTTTCAGTAGGGAAATGTCGCTCTACCGCTTGGTAGAGTCCCCTACACTCTAGGACATAGACAACGAAAGACGGAAAGACAATCCCAGTGTTAAAAACTCATAAGATAGCGTTAGATCCGAACAACGTTCAGGCAACTCAATTTGCTCAACATTGTGGTTACGCCCGTGTTGCCTACAATCATGCCTTAGCCGATTTCAAAGCAGGCTTAGACAATGAGGTTTGGCGCAGTCATATAGACCTTCAACACCGTTTTAACGCCGTTAAATATAATCAGTACCCATGGGCTAAGGATATGTCGCAAACCGTGTCGAAATGTGCTATCTACAATAACCTCAAGGATGCTATAATCCGTTGGCAGTCCGGTCAGAATCGTTTTCCCAAGTTCAAGAATCGGTTCCATGGTCAGAGTTACCAAGCCATTGCAGGCAAAGGCGAAACCCAAGTCGAAGGACAGCGTATAAAACTTCCCAAAATTGGTTGGGTCCGCTTATGTGAACCCCTTCGCTTCCTTGGTACTATCTGTAAGGTCGTTATCTCTAAGCATGGACATCGCTGGTTCGCTGCTATCGTTGTGGATACATTTGAAGACGATCCAATACCTGATATTCGACAACACCCCGTCGTTGGTGTGGACGTAGGTATCAAGCACTTGGCGGTCACGTCCGAAGGCGTGTACTACGAGAATCCGAAAGCCTTAAAGGGTTACGATCGCAAGCTAAAACGGTTGCAACGTCAGTTGAGTCGAAGGAAGAAAGGCAGTCGTAATTGGCATAAGACCCAAGCGAAACTTGCCAAGCTACATTACCGTATCACCTGCATTCGACAAGACGCCCAACACAAGGCAACAACGGCTATCGTCAACGGTGCGAGTCGTATTGGGATTGAGTCCCTAAATGTTGCAGGTATGCTTAAGAATCATAGGCTTGCAAAGGCATTGTCGGACGCTTCGTTGTCGAGTTTGCTTGCCATGCTAAAATACAAAGCAGAACGGATAGGCGTAAAGATTGTAGAGGCAGATACCTTCTATCCGTCTAGTAAGACTTGCTCGGCTTGTCGTGCAGTCGATAGCGACTTGTCCTTGTCAGATAGAACCTACCATTGCAGTGTGTGTGGTTATACGCAAGACCGAGATCTAAATGCTGCAATAAACCTCAAAACCCTCGCCGTGGGACACACGGAGAGTTAAAACGCTTGTCCGAAAGGATCCCGATTTATCGGGGTGGAGATACTGTAAGACCCCAACAGCCGGGGCAGGAATCGTTGAAGCAAGAAGATAGCACAGAGTCCCGATAAATCGAGACTAATGGTCAGTCTATCATAAGAACCCCAAGCCTTTAGGCTTGGGAGTACGTCAGGAAAGTGAGTCCGCATAATGGATAAGATTATTGATCTACGAAGTGATACCGTGACCAAACCGACCAGTAAGATGCGCGAAGCGATGATGAATGCAGAGGTAGGTGACGATTGCTACGGGGAAGACCCGACTATTCATCGTTTGGAAGCGTTGGCGGCTGAAAAGATTGGCAAAGCAGCGGCGATGTACGTGCCAACAGGGACGATGGGAAATACCGCTGCTATCTTGGCACATACCCGCGCCGGCGATTATGCGATCATGGACGCCGAGTGCCATATCTACTACTATGAACACGGAAACCTGTCTTCATTAGCGGGGATTATGCCGATTGTGATGAACAGCGCGGATGGGGTCCCTGATCTTGATGAGGTAGAGGCTTATCTGCAACGTGATCCTGCCAAATTCCCAAAAACCAGCTTAATCTGTTTGGAGAATACACACAATCGTCGCGGCGGACGCGCGATTCCGTTGGATCGGATGAATGCAGTTCATGAACTAGCGCAGCGGTATGAGGTTCCGGTCCACTTGGATGGCGCACGTATTTTCAATGCTGCCCATGCGTTGGGCGTTGATGCGCGTGAGGTCGCAAGCCATGTCGATTCTGTTATGTTCTGCCTCTCGAAGGGATTGTGCGCTCCCGTTGGATCGATGCTCGCTGGAGGCGCAGACTTTATCCAAGAGGCACGCCGCGCTCGGAAACGACTCGGTGGTGCGATGCGACAGTCGGGGGTGCTTGCTGCGGCTGGAATTGTCGCGCTGACAGAGATGCCGGATCGACTCGGCGAAGATCACGCCAACGCCAGACTCCTCGCGAAAGCCCTGTCTCAATTCGACGAATTAGCCCTGCGCCCGGAAGATGTGCATACCAACATGGTTTTTGTCAATACAAAGCCGTTGGGAATCTCCGCAGCGGATTTTGCAGACCGCGCTCTGCAACATAATATCAAGGTCTCCGTTTACGGACCGATGACTGTCCGAATGGTGGCAAATCACGATGCGAGTCGTGAGGATGTGCTGTATACCGCGGAAGCGTTGGTGGATTTGATTAAATCTCTTTAGGGTGCTCAGACGCAATAACGAGAAAACGGGAGGACGGGAAAGCGAGAAAACGGGAAGGCTCATGGAAAAAGAAAGCACAACGCACGAATAGAAACCGAGTTTTTCCGAAAAAACTCGGTTTCTTTGCACGATTTCTTAACATGAGCGAAGGAGATTTTGAATGAGAAAGGAATTAGGAACACGATGGCAACTTTCACAGATGTCCTGAAACAGAAAGCCAACAACCTACGCATCCACTCGATCGTATCGACATCCGAAGCGGGGTCCGGGCATCCGACAACGTGCCTGTCCGCTGCGGATATTATTTCTGCGCTCTTTTTCCGCGCGATGCGGTACGATCCCACAGACGCGCATAACCCAAACAATGATCGGTTCATCCTATCCAAAGGGCACGCTGCGCCGATACTTTACGCCGCATGGGCGGAAGTGGGAATCATCTCCGCCGAGGATCAACTAACACTCCGTCAAATTGACAGCGACCTTGAAGGACATCCCACGCCGCGTTTGGAATGGGTTGATGTCGCCACGGGATCGCTAGGACAGGGACTGTCGATCGGTGTTGGAATGGCACTCAACGGCAAATATCTGGATCGCTCAGATTATCGCGTTTACGTCCTGATGGGTGACGGAGAGACCACAGAAGGCAGTGTTTGGGAGGCGGTCGCGCTTGCGGCACACTGTAACCTCAATAACCTGATTGGCATCGTTGATGTCAACGGTATGGGGCAGAGCGAGCCGACGATGTACGGATTTGATATTGACTCCTACTGTCGGCGGTTTGAGGCGTTTGGTTGGCAGGCAATCGGGATTGACGGACACAATTTTGACGAGATTCTATCCGCACTGGATAAGGCGAAGTCCACCGAGGATCGTCCAACGATGATTGTGGCGAACACTTTCAAGGGCAAGGGGGTATCTTCCCTTGAGAACAAGGCTGGCTGGCACGGCAAAGCACTTCCCAAAGGGGAACCGTTGGATACCGCCCTGAAAGAACTCGGTCCTTTGAGCACAGACGGCAACTTTCAGATTGAGGCAGCCCCGGCGACTAATATCGCTGAACCGCATATTCAGGAGATGGCACCTCCCGAATATGAACTCGGTGAAGAAGCGGCGACCCGTAGTGGTTACGGCTCTGGGCTTGCCAAATTGGGAGATGCGAATCCGCTGGTTGTGGCAGTGGATGGCGATGTCAAAAATTCCACCTACGCCGAACAGTTCATGCAGAAACACAGTGATCGGTATTTTGAAATGTTCATCGCCGAACAGAATCTCGTCGGGGCGGGGATTGGACTGGCGAAGTGCGGTAAGATTCCATTTGTCTCGACCTTTGCGGCGTTCTTTACTCGCGCTTGTGATCACATTCGTATGTCCGCAATTTCTCAGACGAACATCAAGTACGTGGGTTCACACTGCGGTGTTTCGGTCGGTGAAGATGGTCCCTCTCAGATGGGGCTGGAAGATCTCGCTATGTTTCGAGCACTCCCCGGATCGGTTGTGCTGTATCCAAGCGACGCTGTTGCGGCGGAACGTTTGGTTGCACAAGCTGCGGCGCATCAGGGCATCGTTTATATTCGGACCTCGCGTCCGGCGACACCAACAATCTATACGAATGCTGAGGAATTCCCAATTGGGGGCAGTAAGGTACTCCGATCCAGTGACGACGATCAGGTTACTGTTATCGCAGCGGGTATCACGCTTCACGAGGCGTTGAAGGCGTATGACACGCTGAAAGCGGACGGTATCTCTATCCGTGTCATCGATCTCTACTCGGTCAAGCCGATTGACGCAAAGACGGTTCTCGACGCAGCCGCTGCGACCAACAACACGCTAGTAACCGTTGAAGATCACTACCCGGAGGGTGGGCTTAACGATGCGGTGATGGATGCGGTCGCCCCCAGAGGGGTCACGGTTCACAAACTCGCTGTCAACGGGCTGCCGAGATCGGGCAAGGCGGACGAACTTTTGGAAGCGCACGGTATCAGCACAGGGGCAATCGTCCGAAAAGTGAAGGGGATTATTTGAAAACGCACATTAAAACTCAAGTTGCCACTTATAGGACGCGTCGCAAACCGGGAGGATGAAGGCTAAATCGAGTCAACGCTGCTCGCAGTGGATTGACAAATCCACTGCACAAGATACCTGAGGGGACATTTAATTCTTCGGGCGGGGCAAGATGCCCCGCCTACGGGGGCAGGGCAATTGCATGTAATTCTCCCGATACCTGATATCAATTGCGTAAGCCCTATTAAGTTATCCTAGGCTACCGGTTATCTCGTCCGATTGATCCCCGCATCAGCAAAGGCACGCGATAACGTTTCATAGGAGAGGGTTGCTGCTGCAAGTGGGTCATAGTCTTCGCGGGCTTGCACCATAAAACTGACCTCCGCAGTGATGAACCCGTCGTAGCCGTATTGCTGCATCAGTTTCAGGTAGTCCACGTAATCAAAAGGACCTTCGCCGGGGATGAGGAACTCAAAGTCGGGGGCGAGTCCACGCTGATCTTTGACGTGGGTATGGGCAGAATGTGGTGCTAGGGCGGCGACGCTCTCCTCGGTGGGGATACCGATGATATCAAAGTGGCTGATGTCGAAATTGACCTTGAGGTAGGGGGAACCGACGAGGTCGAGGAGTTCAAGGACTTTATCGGGCGTATCGATCAGACCACCGATGTGGGGTTCCATTGCAACAGTCACTCCGAGCGTTTGGGTATATTCAACCAATTCACCGATCCGCTCGGCGAGGAATTGTTTTTGATTGTCCCATTCTTCCGGTTGACCGCCTGATGTTGTATTGATTGCCGGTGGGTTATCTCCCTGCGCGAGTTCAACGCCGAGATCCGCTGCACCTTTCAGCCGCCACATATTTTGGGCGTGTGCTTCGGGGTCTGTTTCCATTAGACTTGAATGTGCGGCGATTGCCGGTAGTGCCAAGTTGTGCTGTTTCAACAATCCCGCAATTCGCTTGCGTTCGGCAGCATCAAGCGTGCTCAATTCGGTGATGAAACGGGGTCCGACCGCCAGTTCCATCCCATCGAATCCGAGTTGTGCGATGTGGGGAATTGCGACATCAATGGGGACGGTGGGCATTCCCCAAGTGCTATAACCGAGGTTCATGAAATATTCCTTTTTTTGTTGGTTCATTCATTCATTGGTTCATTAGTTCATTGAACGGATGAATTCTGTACATTGCGCTCCGCTGGAGCGCGGGGATTGGATGTATCGGCTTTCTATAGATATATCGCTCCTCTGGAGCAAAAGTAGAGTCCACCAGTTTTACCAGAAAACTGATGGACTTTCGATAGGTAGCAACTTGGGCTATTATAAAACAGTTGGTACGTACATACAAGTTAAAAAGAGGCACGGTTTCCTCCTCATCTTGAAAGATGGGAGGCTTTACTGCAAAGGTTGAATAAGGACAAATTGACCGTAAAACGGAGGAATCACATGGCTGCGGAAAGTTGGATACCGGTTGAGCCGGATTTAGAAACGATTCGGGCAAGTTATGCGGACCCGCTTTATGCCTTGTCTCAGGCGGAGATGCCTGCTATTATGCTTCGAGGTGCTTACGATCCGGATCAATGTACCCCGCTGATTCAACGGTTCTACAACATGGGACTGGCGCGCAACCCCGAAGATAGTGCGTACGGTGGAGATGAACGGGTGAGAACCGACATCGGTACGAGTCTGGGGATTCGAGGGAAGGATCAAGAGCTTTTCTTCCAACGTTCAGAAGCCACCCATCACCTATTCAAATTTCTATTTGATGGATTCGACAATCCGGTAGATCTGATCTATAATACGCTGTCGAATCTTGCACCGAACAAACAGGTCAGGACAGCATACGAGCCAGATGGTCGCCGTTATGGTCCCGCGATTTTTCGCATCCATTACCACACCCAGCTCTACCTGCCCCACATTGACAGTGTGCGGCTGCGAGAGGAGCGGACGGATTACGCCGTATACCGTTTCGATCACCAGTTTGCGGGTGTGTTGTGTTTGCAAAACGCGGATGAATTCAATGCGGGTACGCAGGCGATTCTGCACCGATGTTTGTGGACGGAGGGGGTCCAGCCACACATCACTGAAGGCACTTTTCACGAGTACGCGGCTGAAAACGGTATTGAGAAGTGTCAGGTCGAACTTGAGCCGGGCGATCTGTATTTCTTCAACACCCGTTGTATCCACGAAGTTCCCCCGGTGCAGGGTAACAATCCTCGCATCGTTCTGGCGGTGTTCATCGGCTATTCTTCGGACGATGATGAGATTTTTGTGTGGTCGTGATCATAAAAAAAGCCATACAGCCCCAACGGGGCTATATGGCGGATTAATGCCGGAGGTCGGACTCGAACCGACATGAGCCTAAGCTCACTGGATTTTGAATCCAGCGCGTCTACCGATTTCACCACTCCGGCAGAAGCGTTCCTAATTTTAGCATATCTCTCTTGAAAGAATCAAGGGTAAAATCTGGAAATTGAGGGTTATTTAATTCTCCCGTATTATTGCCCCGATAGGATCGGGACAGGCGGGATTCAAAGCAATCTGAATCACGGAAAACACGGACTGATGGATTACACGGATAAAAGACGCCTTCGACAACTGGCATAAGAAGGCGCAATGAACGCGCTACTACAAACAGCGGGGCAAGTCCGAGAGGATCCCGTGACCGGGGATGCCCCATCTACAGGGACAGAAAACAGCGGGGCAAGATGCCCCGCCTACAGGGCGGGGAGAGAAAATAGCGGGGTATGAGCCAAAACGGAAAACTAAATGACCCTACTGGAAATTGAGGGTTATTTAGTGAGGTGTCGAGATTCGGAGATCCCTCCTACAGTAAGTGTCAAGAGATGTGATATGTAATGCGTAATGCGTAAAGAAAAGCGATTTCTTGTGACGCATTTATTTTTATGGTGTGGTTAGTTTGTGGATAGAATCTCCAACCTGAATCTTTCCGGCTTGAATTGTGCGTATAAACAGTCCGCGGAGTCGTTGAGATTTATAGGTCTCTTCGTTGACTACATCAAGTGCATCTTTGCCATACCGGTGTTGGAATTTTTGGCATCCGGTATGTGGGACATCTGTAACTTCAAAGGTAGCGGTACCGATTTGCAATTGAGTGCCGGTGGGGAGGTTCTCCTCGCTCAGATCCAAATCAACGAGCAGGTTATCGCCGGCGAGGGGCATTCGCGCATCGTCGCCAGCAATTATCCTCAGAAAACGGGAATTCATCACAGATATTTGGGCACCCGGATTGGGACTATTTGGTCGTGCCCAGCGATCCCCTTCGAGTCCGCCATCGGGACTAACTTCGGCTGCTTGGGGGATTGCCCGCTGTTCGTCGGGTAGGCGAAGGACGACATATTCGAGGACGCCGAGATCTTGGGGACTCTGTGCTAATTGATCCATTTGGGCTTCAATTTGAGCTACTGATAAACGCTGGATTGCCATCTGTTCCTCCGTAGTATGAACTGATGCAGATTTTTGAGTGCCGGAACTCTCTACCGTTGCAAGGTGTGTCTCTTGACATACTCCCCGCCCTGAAGGACGGGGATTCTTGTGTCCTTCAGGAACGGTAATTGTGCTATCAACAAGGACAGCCATCCGAAGATGGTCTTACGTCCTCTCCTTCAAGGGTTGATGCCCCAACCCTGTAGATGTTAATTGCAGCGTTTCTATCACGGTCATGGATAGCACCACAATCAGCACACTGCCAAGTTCTATCATGTAGGTTCAACGATTCATTCACGGTGCCGCAAGCCGAACAGGTCTTACTCGAAGGATACCACTTGTCTATAAACACGATTTTTACACCTTTTTTGTCAGCGATATACACCAATTTCTTGACGAAATCGGCAAAGCCTAAGTCACTAACTTTGCGTCCCCATAGTGCTTTCATGCCTTTGAGGTTGAGATCCTCCAGTCTGATTTCGTCATACTCGTCAGTCAGTTGGTGTGCCAACTCATAGTGGAAGTCCGCTCGTTGGCTCGCTATTTGGCGGTGCTTGCGAGCTAAATCGAGTCTTGCCCGTTCCCGGTTGTTTGACCGCTTGCGCTTTCGGGAGTCGTTACGATTGGCACGTTTGATAGCATTGATACTCCGTTTGAAAAACAGAGGCGATTCTATATCGTGTCCGTTAGAACCTGTGAGAAACCGTTTTAGACCGAAATCAAAGCCTGCGATTTTACCCGTCATGACCCGATTCAGGGCTGGTTCTACATGGTCAGTTAGCACACAGATATAGATGTCACCGACGGCATCCCGCTTAATTGTGCAACGTTTTGGGGTGCCTTCAATATCACGGGACTGGAAATACTGATAGATATGTTTACCGATTTTGATACGATTACCCGGTAGAAGTTTCCAACCGGCTTGAAGTAATGTGAATGACTTGTACTTGCGACGGGGCTTGAAACGCGGTCTACCCCACGGTTTACCTTGCGCTCTCGATTCAAACATTGCCTTGTAGCCTTTGTCGATACGGGCTGCCACGTCTTGAATCGCCTGGCTCGGAAGTTGATTCCAATGAGAAAATCGAGGCAATTGTTTGAGTTTAGATATGTGATTTATCAATCTAAACTTGCTGATATATTTGCCATAAATTGCATAATAACGTCAATGGAGGGAAACGCTATGATTCCAGACAGAAGCGTGTCCTTCTATGGTCTTATGCAATTCACGATTACCGTGATTAGAATACATTTTGAACTTGTAGGTTTTCATTATGGTCAGCTTTCTAGCTTTCATATCCTGTTTCACGAGGAAGCGGGAGACCCTATCATGCGATAGGGGTGAAACTCTCCCACGAAAGCCAAGAAAAGTATACCATATTTTACCTGCAAAATCACCCTTTTTTTGACTAACTAACGGGGCTTGCCCTTCTGTATCCCCGCCTTAAAAGACGGGGTTTTAGAACGGAAGATTTTGATAATTGTAGTATAGAATTGGAGAAATTGAAAGGGAAAAATTCCCGCTTACTTTCAGTGATTGTCTACTAAATATTTCCGCTACCACCCTTTTGGCTTGACTGAACCGACTGGAGTTATGTAGAATTTACCTTTTGAAAGGTGGGATTCAATTTGTCAGTTCGTATATGTTTACTCCTACTCGTTTTCCCTTTTGCAACAATTGCGTGTGGCACCTTACAGGATCAGCCGACGATCGAGCAGTATAATCAATTTGCAATTAAATCGGCTGAGTTGCAGCTTTGGAGTGAAGCGATTTTCCGCTGGCAGCATATTTTACAGATTGAGCCGCAAAATGCGAAGGTGCACAACAATTTGGGTGTCGCTTACGAAGCGGTAGGCAAGATCGACGAAGCGATCAAAGCGTATGAGCGTGCGACAGAATTAGAACCTGAGAATAAGTTCTATCGCTTCAACCACAGGAAATGCCGGATGCAAGTCCAGCGCAATCGTGTGAAGCCTCCAGCTGCGGAAAAAGAGGATGTACCAGATCAACCCGGACTAGATCAGGATTCACAGCAACCCGAATCTTAAAAGGAACTAATGAACTCAAATCAACCAATTAACCAATTAACCCAAATCCAGAGACTCCCACTTATCATTGCGATGCTGCCGATGCTTTTATGCTTGGGAGTGTATTGGGGGTGTGCGTCCTCGGTAACGCGAGTCCCGATCAAAATTCAGGTTGAATCCACAATTGATGTTACCAAGTATTCAGGCTTTGCTGTGCTACCGTTTATTCAAGCGAAGGCTTCAGGGAGGCAGCGGATAGCATCTTCCGACGAAACAGGGGAGGAGATTGCCTCCTTGATGCGAATTGGATTGGGGCGGAATCAAAACTTGGACATTGTTAGCACACAGGATACGCTGCGGCTATTTACTGATGAAACGGCTGATGAGGATCTGTTGGCGGATGTGTCAGAGTTGGTACGTATTGGTGAGTATTTTGAAGTAGATGCAGTCATCGTTGGCAGCTATGACTTCTTTGCGGTGAGCCAGCCGAGACGCCACTATGGGGAACGTTATTCCAGAACGCTTCAACGGTATGTCACCGACTACCAAGATTACCTTGAAAAGACGTACCTCCTTTCGTTGAGGGTTGTAATTGCTAGTGTGGATACAGAGGAAATTATACAGGATGACACGTATGAACGGCGTGCGTTCCAAGCACATAGTGTTAGTTCATTCTTGATCTCAGAAGTTATGCCGCATCAAGGTGTCCTAAAAAGTTTAGTACGACAAGCGATTTCGGAGTTCACCCAACAAGTTTCACCGCACTACGAACAAGAAGAAAGGTTTTTGATGAGATGATGAAAACCGATTACGGATTAAAAATGCAACGCAAGAGCGCGAAGACGCGAAGGCACGATGAAAACTCTGAAAACGGGAGATTTTTGTCTCGTTCTCTCGTCGTCTCGTTTCCTCGTCCGCTCGTTTTCTCCCTTTCCCTCCTACTTGTTTTTTCGCTGTCCCTTTTCCTTTCGGTTGGCAGCGGTTGGGCGCAAGGTTTTGGTAAGAATAAGGTCACGGACCAAGATTTTGCTTGGCTGATTCACCGGACAGAACATTTTGATATCCACTACTATCCGGGTGAAGAACAGTTAGTCTCCAGCATGGCGGACATCGTTGAAGAGGCTTACGAAAAACATAGCGAGGATTTTGAGCACGAACTCAAGGATCGGACGCCGCTCATCTTGTATCAATCACACAAAGATTTTCAAGAGACCAATATTACGTTGGCTGAACTGCACGAAGGCGTTGGCGGGTTTGCTGAACTCTTTAAGCGACGCATGGTTATCCCTTTTACCGGCTCAATGTCTGCATTTCGTGAGGTCATCTTTCACGAACTGGTTCACATCTTTCAGTATGACATCATCTATCAGAAACCCGCCGGGCGTTTTTATAGCGGTGAGTTTCTGTATAGCCCTCCAATCTGGTTTATGGAGGGGACAGCGGACTACTTCGGAAACGATAATGATGCCGTTGGTGAGATGGTATTAAGAGATGCAAGCATCGCTAATCAGGTGGTTCCGCTGACGCGGCTACAGGATTTTCGCATACTCGGATCGCAGGTATTTTTGGGATATAAGATAGGGCAGTCTGCTATCGCATATTTTGTTGAAACATATGGACGGGATAAGGTTGGGCAGGTCATGCAGGAACTGCGCCATATTCGTACCAAGGATCTCAGCCAAGCTTTCCAAAACGTGATTGGCGTTGATCTTGAACAGTTCGATAAAGAGTGGCGTTTGACGGTGCAGAAAAAGTATTGGCCCATGATTGGGCACAAGGATATGCCTGACTCAATTGCCAAGAACCTGACAGAGAAATCGCGCTATTCGCATAACGTGAAACCGATCTGGTCTCCCAGTGGTGACCTTATTGCTTATATCACGGGTAACGATGGATTTGGTGAAATTGTCCTTGCGTCTGCTAAGGACGGCAGCCGCTTAGAGCGCATCAGCAAAGATTTTTTCGGGAGCAAATATGAAGAGATTCGGAGCGACGGCAGTGGGTTAGCCTGGTCCCCGGATGGCGACCGTATCGCTTTCATCGCCAAGTACCGCGAATCGGAGTATCTGCTTGAGGTGAACATTATCAGCAAGCGATTGGAACGCCGAATCAAGCTCGACTTAGACGCTGCCGGCTCACCAAGCTATGATGGCAGCGGTGAGCGGATTGCTTTTTCTGCGCTAAGTGGAGGACAGACCGATCTATTTATTATAAACCTAGCAACAGAGGAGTTGATACGCCTGACAAACGATTCCTTTGACGATGGCAATCCCTCATGGCATCCAACGAAGGAGGAGATTGCCTATGCCTCGGAACGCGGGGGCAAGTACAAGCTGATTATCATTGATGTCAACAGTCGGACATCACGACAGTTGCCGCATGGTGAGCATAATGCGGTTGGTCCCCGCTGGGCACCCGGCGGTGAGGAGCTGCTTTTTTGTGCGGATATAGGTGGCGTTTATGACCTGTGCACCGTGCGGTCGGACGGCACAGACCTGACGCGTTTGACCAATATTATTACCGGCTGTTTTAATCCAAGTTTTTCACCGGACCGTAAGCACATCCTGTTTGGTGCTTACCAGTCGGGGAAGCAGGATGTGTATGTCATGGAGGTTGAGAAGGCACGTAATGAAAAGATTGAGATATCGCCTTCTGAGTTGGAGCCGGTTGTCGTACAGTCTGCGGAAAGGAAGCAGCGCCGAATTGGGCACCGGAAGTACGGCACGAAAATTGGCTTAGATGCTATCTTCACCAACTTTAGTCTCGGTGCTGACGGTTTGCTGCGCAATTCGACAGAGCTTGTCGCAAGTGATATGATGGGGAACCATCGCTTAGGGTTGAGTGTTCAGAATCAGTCAGGCTTTCTTGCTCCGGACTTCATTGCCCAGTACGGTTCCCTTGCGCGTCGTGCGGACTTTGGTGTGTCACTCTTTAATTTTCATGAGTATCACCTGTTGGGGACAACCCGGAATCGTCGTCGCGTCTCGCAACGTTTAACGGGAGTTGCTAGCTCTGTCATGTATCCGTTCAATCGGTATCGTCGCATGGAGCTACAGTTGTTGACGTATTCTACCCCTTACGCTTTCAGATTCGAGACAGAGCGCGAAGATAATCGTGGGCTTCTAATGCTCGGAACGCTCTCTCTCGTTAGCGACACGACGCGCTGGCAGATATTCGGTCCTCAAAGCGGTACCCGTTATAACCTCACCCTTGAGAAATCGTATCGCGCGACAGGCAGCGACCTTGAGTTAACCAATCTCGTTTTTGATCTCCGCCGCTACTTTAAGCTTGGCAGACGTTCTACCTTTGCAACCCGTTTGCTGCTCGGTGGAAGTTTCGCAAGAGACAAGTCGCTGTTCTATCTCGGTGGCATTGACACGCTACGTGGCTATAATTATGAAGAACTGATTGGGACGCGGATGGGGTTGCTGAATTTTGAGATTCGGATCCCATTTATTGACGAACTTCGTTTCGGTTGGCCCTTTTCATGGGCGATCGGCGGCATTCGCGGGATTATCTTCGCTGACTTCGGAACGACCTGGTCGGAGGAGGAGTTCAACTCTAAAAACCCCTACCGCCTGCTTCGGCGTGACGGTAATCGGCTTCGCCTTGATGATGCCAGAGGTTCAATTGGCCTTGGACTTCGATTGCAGCTTGGTTTTTTCTCCCTCGACTTTGACGTGGCACGCCGCACCGATCTGGCTAGTATCGATCCGGAAACGACGTTCCACTTCGGTTTGGGGCAGGCATTTTAGCTCAGAAATTCACTGAATTTACTACACGCTAGGCACTCTAGCTCACTCTTAATTAAGAAAGGAAAGTATGCAACCAAACTTGAATCGATTCATTATTGTTGCTGTTGTTTTGGCGGTAATTATTGGCGGAGGCGCGCTCTTCGTCAAAATCTATCCTGACCTGCTCTGGTTTGATATGGTCGGTTACCTCGCCATCTACAAGACAGTGCTACTGACAAAAATAGGTCTGGGGATTGGCGTCAGTGGTTTCTTTCTTGGCGTGACCCTCATCAATCTCTATCTCCTGTATCGCTTTACCCCATCTCGGTTGAGTCCAACGCTCGTCGAAGCGATCCCGCTCGAAGGTATGCCCGATTTTAACCTCCGGAAAGCTGTCTATGTGGTACTTACACTCTTGGCAGTTGGAGGGAGTATTGTGGGCGGTTATGCCTCGACAGATTATTGGGAGCAATTTCTCCGCTATTCAAACGCCAGCAATCTTTCCTTCCAATCCGCGACATCGCTCGATGCACCGGCAAATCGAGATGCGACAGATGTCCTTATTTCTGAATTGGAGCATAGTGCGAAAGGGCTTAGAGTAGGAGATGAAGTTACAATCGAAGAAGGGGATAGCAATCATACAGCACAAATCCGCTCCATCAGTCCGGGCGGGGATGAGAACGTCAAGATTGCACTAAGCCAAGGGCTTAGTTTCGATGCAACCGAAGACGCGGTTTTGGTCGCAGCCGCCCGGGATCCAATTTTCAATAAGGATGTTACCTACTATGTTTTTCGGATGCCCTTAGAACGGCTGATTTGCGGTTATCTCTTCGGTCTATTTATGCTGGTCACCCTTTTTACGGGGGTGATTTACTTTTTTCACGGGTTACTTATCAATGAGGATAACCGCTTTGCACCGCCGCAGCGTGTCAGGACCCATCTGTTCATACTGATTGGGTTTACGCTGCTGTGTCGTGCATGGAATTACCAGTTTGTGATGTATGACCTGCTCTACAAGACCAACGATGTTGTGCGGGGAGGGGGCGGTTATGCAGCGATACAGGCACGGCTGCCTGTGTTATGGATACTGCTCACGCTTACCGTCATTTGCGCGTTGATTTTCTTTATCAGCATTTTTCTACGGCGTATCTCCATCGCTGTTGGAGGCATCATTGTACTTCTACTTGTTGCTTTTATGGGACAAGCCTATCCCCGTATCGTTCAAAATCTGAAAGTTGAACCGAGCAAGCAGGAACTTGAGCGAACGTATATCAACTATAATATCAGGGCAACACTGCACGCATATGATCTGGAGGATAGCACCGTGACCGAGACGGAATACCCTTTGATGGGGGAACTGTCTTACGATAGCATCATGGGGCAAGAGAATGCTGCGGTGATTAACAGTATCCGGCTTTGGGATTGGCGACCGCTGCGGCGCACTTTTCGCCAGTTGCAGGAGTTACGTTCACAATACGATTTTGCTGACGTGGATATTGATCGTTACCCGATGGAAAGTGGTGAACCCCGACAGGTGATGCTTTCCGGACGCGAACTGAATATCAACGACCTACCGCGTGAAGTGAGCCGGGACTGGTTTAAGCGCACCTACGTCTACACCCACGGTTACGGAGCGGTGCTGAGTCCTGTGAACGAAATCCTGGACGGAAAGCCGAAGATGTACATTCGGGATATGGACCCGATTAATTACGAACCCGAATGGACACATCGGTTTAACGAGAATCCGGGACCTCGAATTTACTACGGGGAACGCACCGACCATTATGTCATCGTCCATCCAGACCGGTTAGACGGCCTTGAGTTTGATTACCCCGAAACGTTTGGACAAGATTTTGCCAAATACTCGTACCAAGGTGAAGGCGGTGTTGACCTTTCTTCGTTCATCCGAAAGTTTGCGTACATGTTGAAATTTAACAACGCGCTCAATTTCATCTTGCCCGGTGAAATCCGATCAACCAGTCGCGTCCTTTACAATCGAAACATAAAGGAGCGTGTCAGCCAAATCGCCCCGTTCCTGAAATATGATTTCGATCCTTACCTTGTCCTTCACAATGGTCGGTTGATCTGGATAATCGATGCGTATACAACGACCGCGCGTTATCCCTATTCCGCACCGATGCAGGACGCGATTCGCAGAACCATTGAGGAGCGGGGTGGTAGACGTGCCGCTGGACGTATCATGGGTGGCGAAAGACCGTGGGGGAACTATATCCGTAACGCCGTCAAAGTCACGATCGATGCCTATGACGGCAGCGTGAACTTCTATCTGATGGAACAGGAGCAAGATCCGGTTGCGGAGTGTTATCGCCGTATCTTCCCTGATTTATTCAAACCGTTTGATGAGATGCCCGAAGATCTTAAATCGCATATCCGATACCCGACCACGATGTTTCTGATTCAAGCGCAGATGTATCAGGATTATCACATGAAAGATCCAATTACTTTCTATGCAAGTGAGGACCAGTGGCAAATCGGGGAGGAACTTTACGATAACACCGAGCGTCCTCGTCCCGCACAAGCACCGCAACCGCCAAGCCCGTTCACACGTACCCAGCAATTGCCGGAGACGGTTACAAATGTGCAAGAGGTTGCCCCCTACTATGTGGTTGTCAAGATACCGGGGGAGGAACGTGCGGAATTTGTCCTGATGCTGCCTTTCACACCGAAAAGCAAGCCGAACCTCACCGCTTGGATTGCTGCGAGATGCGATTTGCCACAGTATGGACAACTGCTTGTCTATCGCTTCCCGAAAGGAAAACTCGCCCCTGGACCGATGCAGGTTGAAAACTTCATCACACAAGATCCTGAAATTTCCCAGCAGATTAGCTTGTGGAATACGCAAGGTTCAAGCGTCCTACGTGGCAACTTGCTCATTATTCCGATGAATGAGTCAATTCTGTATGTTGAGCCGATTTACATCCAAGCGGAGAACGCAGAATCTGCGATTCCTGAATTGCGACGCGTTGTTGTCGGCTATAAGGAAAATGTCGCGTGGGGCGCGAGCCTTGATGAGGCGTTGATTAACATGTTCGGTAAGCGGTTGGAGGTCGCGTTGCCACAAAACGCTCCTTCTGCTGAAGCCGCTGAAGGGGTGAGTGCATCCGTCCCGATATCTATTTCGACACTGGCAAAACAGGCGAGAGATCAGTTTGAGGAGGCACAGGAAGCGCAACGCACAGGGAATTGGGCGGAATATGGACGTTACCTTAATCTGCTCGAAGCGACCTTGAAGCAGATTGAGGCGGACGCTCAATAAAACCGTCCGCTCTCGTTTGATACTTTTTCTTTTTAGGAGTTACGCACTTCAGTAGGGAACAACGATCGTTGTTCCCTACGGGATTCCTGATGGTGTCTCCACTGTAGTTGTCTGAGTCATCAGGCATTTGGAAATTGTGTTCTGCGGCGATGAATCGCCGAACTACAGGTCGAAGACTCTCGGAAGGGAGACTTTGAGCATTCAACTGCGTAAGTCCTGCTTATTTTGAGATTAACGTAAAGGAGGTGAATTACATGGGACTCGATTGGAAACCACGGCATCGGGATATGCTCGTTGGCGGGTACTGGTGGTTGGCACGGGTTAGTGACAAGGCGCGTGCCAAACTGAACGGTACTATCGGTGAGTATATCTACCCGTGACCGCAGGACAAAAAGTTCCTGGAGGAACACAAGATAGATGCTGATGAGTTCGTTGAGATGGTGAAAAGTAACCCGTCAGACGATGATATGATTGCCGCGATGCAAAAACTCAATCAATAAGTATTGAAACGGCGAGCAGGGGAGCGGGCAGCGATCTCCCCCGATACATCGGGATTTCGCTGCGCTCAACCTGCTCCAACTCCTAAGAATATACCTCAGAATCGACAATATAAAACGGAGAGTGAATCTCAGTCAACTACCCCGCCCTGAAGGGCGAGGCTTGTGACCTGCCCAACGGGACTTACGCTTGGGCAGATTTTTACACGATGTTCACTAGTGAACATCTGAAAATCTACCCACGACGCTATCTTGGTGCGTTGCACCTAAGAGATAACACGGTTATGCGGCTCTGGCTCGTAACTTTACACACCCGCCACCGCACGGCTATAGCATCCGTTTAGAAGGATTCACGATGTAGCGGTGCTATCATCGCTTCACATTCCGGGTGAAACCTCAGACAAACCACACCTTTCACATTGAAGTGAGAGGGCAGTGTTAAACGAGCGTTTAACCTAAGTCATCGAGTTACGAGTATTATAACAGGAGAACGCGAGCACTTCCTCTTTGGGCATACAGACGATGTGGCCATCGTTGCTTTTAGCCCGGATGGGCGCACACTTGCTAGTGGCAGTCAGGACGATACGGTCCGCTTGTGGAACGTTGATACCGGGGCACACCTGAAAACCCTCGTCGGGCATAGTGCTTATATCATAAGCGTTACTTTTAGTCCCGATGGTAGCATGGTAGCAAGCGGAAGCGAGGACGATGACATCCGCTTGTGGGATGTTGCCACCGGGGCGCGTTTGAGAACCCTCCGTGGACATAGTACCGGCGTCGAGAGCATCGCTTTCAGTTCCGATGGAAAGACTCTCGCAAGCGGAAGTCGAGATAGTACCGTTCGCCTGTGGGATGTTGACACTGGGGAACCTCTGGATGTCCTTGAGGGTCATTACGGTCATGTCCTCACCGTTGCTTTCAGTCCCGATGATAAGACACTCGCCAGTGCCGGCTGGGACACCGTTATTCGCCTGTGGGATGTCGCCACCGGTGAGGAGGTGGTAACCATTGATAGGGGGACGTATGGTGTCGAAAGTGTCGCTTTCAGTCCCGATGGAAAAATTCTCGCAAATGGGGCGTGGGATGATACGATTGGTTTATGGGATGCTACCACCGGTGAATCGTTGAAAACTCTTATCGGGCATGCGACTAGCGTTGAGAGTGTTGTGTTCAGTTCCGATGGTACGACCCTCGCAAGTGGGAGTTGGGACGGCACAGTGCTTCTGTGGGATGTTACGCCGCCCCCACCTCCGGAGGAACCACCACCACCTCCCGTCGTCGAGGAAGTCCCGCCGGTCGAAGATGTCAATGGGAATGGGGTGGTCAATATCTTGGATTTAGCCCTAGTTGGATTACGCTTGGGACAGACAGGGGAAAACGATGCTGATGTCAACGGGGATGGCGTTGTGGATATTGCTGATTTGGTTCAGGTTGCCAGCGCGATAGGAAACACTGCTGCCGCACCTGCGGGGCATCCCTTGGCACTGACCAACCTAACCCCCGCCGATGTCGAGGGGTGGCTCACCCAAACACAAGGGTTAGACCCAACCGATGTAAGGACGCAAAGAGGAATTCTCTTCCTTGAACAACTCCTTGCAGCATTGGTTCCGCAAGAAACAGCACTCTTGCCTAACTATCCCAACCCGTTCAATCCAGAGACATGGATCCCATATCAGCTTGCCAACGATGCCGACGTGACGCTTACGGTGTATGACACGAAAGGTACGCCGGTACGCGAGTTCAATTTGGGGTATCAATCCATAGGATTCTACACCAACCGGGCGAAAGCCGCCTATTGGGACGGACGCAACGAAATTGGGGAATCGGTCGCAAGTGGGGTCTATTTCTATCAACTCCAAGCAGGCGATTATACCGACTTACGACGCATGGTAATTGTTAAATAGGCGTGTAAAAGAGAAGCCGAGCTTTTCTAAAAAACTCGGTTTCTAAACCCAACCCACTTCTACTTATCAAAAGCGCAGGAGATAGCGTTTGACGCGTCAATTATGAAATTGGAAGATTACCGTAATCTGTTGGATCAGATTGATGACCAGATTTTAACCCTGTTACAGGAACGGGCAGCTATTGTCAAACGTGTCGGTGAATTCAAATCGCGCACCGGCGTTGAACGGATTTATGCGCCGCATCGAGAGCGGGAAATTCTCTCTCGATTGGAAGCGCAGAACCGAGGGCAATTCCCCTCCGACGGGCTACACACGATTTACACCGAGATTATCTCCGCTTGCCGTGCACTCGAAAGACCGTTATCCATCGCCTTCCTCGGTCCTGCTGGTAGCTTTGGCCACGCGGTGAGTTCGCATCTCTTTGGCAAGTCAGTAAAGTTTGTTGCGGTGACGCCCCAGCCTGACATCTTTACGACTGTAGAATCAGGTCGAGCGGATTACGGTGTTGTCGCGATCGAAAACTCCACGCATGGAACAGTCCGTGATGTTTTAGAGATGTTCCAGTACACAAGCCTTCAAATTTGCGGGGAATGCTTCCTACCAATTAAGCAGCATCTCCTCTCAAAATCTCCGCTAGCACAGATTAAAAAGATCTATTCCCACCCACAAGCGTTTGCCCAATGTCGTCAATGGCTAGGTCAAAATATGTCAGGTGTACAACAGATTGAGGTCTCCAGCACATCAGAAGCGGCGAAATTGGCAGCGAGTGAGCCAAATACGGCAGCAGTAGCGGGTCAACTCGCAGGTGAGATTTATGGGCTATCTGTGGTGGGAGAGTCAATCATGGACGGACCGAACAATACGACCCGCTTCCTTGTTATTGGAAGCCACTCGGCAGCACGAACTGGAAGAGACCGAACATCTATCCTTTTCACGGTTAAGGATAAAGTTGGCGCGTTGTGGGAAGTGCTGCAGGTTTTGAAAAACTATAAAGTCAATATGAGCAAGATTGAGTCCCTGTCCTCCCATACCAAAGCGTGGGAGTATGTTTTCTTTGTAGATTTGGAGGGGCACGCGGAAGATGAAAATGTCCGAAAAGCACTTACAGAAATTAATGAGTTGTGCGTGATGATGAAAATTTTGGGGACTTATCCGATTGGGGAACAGGGTGAGGGGTTTTAACTTCTTAGGACTTACGCAGTCAAATGCTCAAAGCCTCGTAGTTCGGTGATTCATCATCGCACAACACGACTCGTGACACCCGATGAATCGGGCAACTACAGTAGGGACAAAGGTTTGTAGTAGGTCTCGGACTCTCGGAACGGAGGCGATTTATCGCCCGTACCCCCTCTAACTCCCCCGCAAGCAGGGGAGAAAGCAATGAACGCGCTACTACAAACTGCTTTGAATCCCGATAATATCGGGGCTGAAGTGCGTAACTCCTACTTCTATCAATTTAACCCTCACATCCAGTAAATCAGGATTAAAATTAGGTTTACCAAGCTATGCGTGATTATGCACGGGATTAGCGATTTCGTGCGAATGTACAGCCATACAAGGGTAAGCCCCATGAGAAATATTGGAATCCCTCCCAAAACCGACGGCACGAAAGAACGGATGTATCCATGGAGTACCGCAAAAAGGAGCGCGCTAAGGACCATTCCCTTAGTCTGACCAAATCGACCGGCGAAACCGATATACGCAATTCCCCGAAAAAGAATCTCTTCCCCCACCGGCAGTAGGATTAACATCACAAAACCGAGAAGAATTACGGTGCCGTCTCCGAGGTTTTCTGGCATACTGTTCGACCATTGCTGCTGCTCCCATTGAGCCAAGTTCCTTAGTCCTTCTAGGGGTATTTCTTGGCTGAACCAACTTATTGCTTGCATGAAACCTATAGAAACAAAGGCTAAAGCGGGGGCAAGTAGCAGCGGCAGTCCAAAGTCGGTAAGGTTGCCGCTGTATCCCAATCCGATAGACTTCACAGTTCTGCGGTAGCGGCCAGTGACGCAAAAAAGAGATAGCCAAATCAGCACATTTCCGACGAATAGCTTAACGCTCCAGAAGTGAGAAACTGGAAGCGTATATACAGCGTTTGTTGCCGGCAGCACCTCAAATCCTTCCGCCATCAAGGTTGCGATATGACGTGCGACCTCTTGAAATAGAAAGGTCACCAGAAGAATGACCACCGGGTCTGATGGATTAAGATAACCGTGTAGCCTTGCAACTGTTTCTTCCGCTGTGTAGAACTGATCGCAGCGTCCACATTTGCGCGACCATGCCCGGTTATCCCGTTGGCATTTAGGACAGGTCCAAATGAGTTCGGGTATCTGATTCCAAAAGTAAAGCGGAAAGAACGCTTGCGGAAGGAAAAAGGTGCCCAACGCCCAAAACCCAGATCGCTCTTGCGATCTACTATCGTTGTACACCCAAAGGGCAAGACCACCGTTGATAATCGTGCCCAAAAATATTACGTATACCTTCCCGATAAGATCGGGGTTCAAAGCAACTTGCATTGGCAGATTCCATGGCTCCACTGACGAAGATTTGGCGCGCATGGTAACATATCCAAACTCCCCTGTCAATGTTCATCAATTATTTTGATCTTCACATCGTTGCGACAGGTGTGTTATAATCAACCTAACTGGTTCATTGGTTGTGAGTGTTGGGTTTCACTCTCGCCATCTGTAAGAGAGCAGTGTTGAAAGGCAGAAACTCTACTGTTATTGATAGCGAAGTGCTTTCAATCGTTCAACCCAACCTACGATATTGGATTTATCGTGCATCACCTCAATGTTATACAGATGTCGTACCACTGTGCCGTAATTTGCACAATGGTTACGGCATACGGAGTATGCCTACTACTAGCAAAGTGGGTTTTCATACTATTGGAGGAAAAAATGGTCACTTTAGGTGCTGGAGATTTTACATATCAAGCATCGGGCGAAGATTGGGGCAACATACCCGAAGATTGGACTTACAAAGAAGCCACTGCTGTCGCTGTTGATTCAGATGATAATGTTTACGTCTTTAATCGTGGAACACATCCGATGGTTATTTTCAACTCTGACGGTGATGTGCTTCGGACATGGGGGGATGGCATATTCGCTAATCCACACGGTGTAACTATTGGTCCTGACGGTTCGGTCTACTGCGTTGATAACGGAGATCACACCGTTCGTCAGTTCACACCCGATGGGAAACTCTTGATGACTCTCGGTCAACCCAATCAACCTTCCTCCCCGATGAGCGGCGAACCCTTCAACCTCCCAACGCATTTGGCAATTGATCCGCGTAACGGTGACCTGTATGTAGCTGATGGATACAGCAACGCACGGGTTCATAGATTTACGCCCGACGGACGACATCTGTCTTCCTGGGGAGAGTCAGGCACGGGTGAGGGACAGTTCAATATTGTCCATAACATCACAACCGATAAAGATGGGTGGGTATATATTGCTGACCGTGAGAACCACCGGGTACAGGTATTCTCTCCCGATGGAAAGTATGAAACGCAGTGGCTGAACCTATCTAGGGCTGCTTGTATCTGCCTAGACACCAGAGATGAACCGTTGGTGTATGTGGGTGAGTATTTTGGTGGTATCACGTCGAATGCGATGGGCACCAACCTCGGTCCCCGGGTAAGCATCATGGACACAAAGGGGAATGTATTGGCGCAACTGAGTGATCAATCCTATGGAGATGAGCCCGGGCGATTCTACTCACCGCACGGAATCGCTGTTGATTCTAAGGGGAGCATCTATGTTGCGGAAGTCTCTTGGAGCGACTATGGCAGCCAGATGGATCCGCCCAGAGAACTTCGTTCACTCCAGAAATTGGTTAAGCAGGACTGAGATTGATTCTAACCTAAGTTGCTAGAGGGTTCAGGTTGAGTGCGAGAGAAGCGTTGTTTTTCTCGATTTATCGTGCATCAAACACACATGTCGCCCCGCTGGGGCTTTAGGGGTGGGTTTTCCGTGTGTGCTATACACATATCGCCCCGCTGGGGCTATATTGGTTTATTAGCGCAATTAATGAACTATTGAACACATGAACTCTTGAGGTTAGGGCATAGGGAGCACCGATAAGGTCGGGATTCAAAGTAGGAAGTCGGGATTCGGAGATTCCTCCTACAGGAGAACTAAATCTTCCGTTTTTGCTTGACCATTCTCTCTCCGGGTGATATGATTATAAGATCTTAGAACCGTTGATTGAAACAGGAGGGACCTCTGCTCGGAAATGGCAAGACGCAATCGCAGAAAACGGACCGCATCATTACCAAAGGCCGCTAGGGCGGCAACTGTAGATATGCTTCCTCATGACTGCGCCGAGGCACCCTTCCGTATTCGGCTCTATAGCGATCCGGTGCTTCGAGAAAAAGCACTCCCCGTTCAGGAAATCACAGATGTTGAACGGAAACTTGCAGAGGATATGCTATCCACGATGCATGCCTCACCAATCGGCGTGGGGTTGGCGGCACCGCAGGTTGGGATTTTGAAGCGATTGATTGTGATTGATTTGAACAGGGAGGAACCGGAAGGGTCTCCATTAGTGCTGTTTAACCCAGAAATTCAAAGCCTAGCGGGTGAGACCATTGAGGAGGAAGGGTGCTTGAGTTTCCCCGGTATTACCGCCGATGTCAAGCGGGCAGCGAAGGCAGTTGTGACAGCGCAAGGTATTGATGGTGAACCAATTCGGATCGAAGGGGAAGACTTACTCGCTCGCGCTCTACAGCATGAAATAGACCACCTCAATGGCATCTTGTTCATCGATTACGTCAGCGGTCTGAAACGACAACTCCTCCGTGGGAAACTAAGAAAACTACAGCAATCGCAACAGTAAAAATTAGAGAGGTCAAACCGATGTCGGAAACAGAAAAATATCCAGATATTGATCAGAAACTAGATCAGCTCGATCGGCTATTAAAATCCTACGGAAAAGTTATCGTCGCATTCTCTGGTGGAGTAGATAGTACCTTTCTGGCTGAAGCCGCAAAACGGGCGTTGGGGGACAATGCCCTTGCTGTGACAGCGGTTTCTGACTCCTACCCGGAGCGCGAAATGAAAGCAGCGCAGGACATCGCCAAGCAAATTCGCATCCGTTATGAAACGATAAATACCGACGAATTGGAAACCGAGGGTTATGCAAGCAACCCGACCAATCGCTGCTATTTCTGCAAAACCGAACTCTTTGAACAGATTCGCCCGATTGCCGAGCAATATAAGATTGGCGCAACCATCTACGGAGCAATTCCCGACGATGTGGGGGATCATCGCCCCGGTATGGATGCTGCCAAGCAGATGGGTATTCAGGCACCGCTCATAGACGTGAATCTTACGAAGGCGGAGATCCGTGAAGTTTCAAAGCGTTGGGGGCTACCAACGTGGGACAAACCAGCCTTTGCGTGCCTTTCCTCCCGTTTTCCCTACGGCACACGGATTACCCGCGAAAACCTACGCCTCGTTGATCGGGCGGAACAATTTTTGTTCGATTTGGGGATTCGCCAATTCCGTGTACGCCATCATGATACGCTCGCACGCATTGAGGTCGATCCGCAAGAGATTGAGTTCGTCGCTGCCAAATCTACCCGCAGCCAGATTAAGGAAAAATTCAAATCGCTTGGATATGAGCATGTTGCTCTTGATCTGCAAGGGTATAGATCTGGGAGTTTGAATGAAGGGCTGCTGAGTGTTTCAAAATTGACTGCCCATTAGAAGGTGTGGTAGTCCACAGCCTCTCATTGCGAATCAACCGGAAATCAGTAATCCGCAAAAATATGTCCCGCCTCTCCACTTTCATCGCAATCAGCGCGAGCCGAAATACACTTTTCCAGATCCTCTAAGACATTGAAAATTGCCCGCAATACTTTCGGCGTGTTCGTGATTCAAAAACTGTATGTCCAAGCA
The DNA here is from genome assembly GCA_965247655.1 of Candidatus Poribacteria bacterium. Taxonomy (GTDB): domain Bacteria; phylum Poribacteria; class WGA-4E; order WGA-4E; family PCPOR2b; genus PCPOR2b. Next base: position 5,924,057 of record OZ252032.1, read on the forward strand.
GTAGGAACAAAAAATGCAACAGCCACAAACTCAACCAGATCCACAGACTAAACCCCTTATCGGGTCGGAACTTTTTAGCTGGAAGAAATGGGACGCTTGTACCCATTGTGGTCTCTGCCTGCCAACCTGTCCGACTTACCGTGAATTGGGATTGGAGACCGATTCGCCGCGTGGAAGACTCTATTTGATGGGGGCGGCATTCAGGGATAAAAACCCGATGCCGATCAACGACGACTGGGCAAAATATATCTACCGTTGTCTGGATTGCCGCGCCTGTGAGACGGCATGTCCCTCCGGTGTACATTTTGGCGAGGTTATCGAAGAAGCCCGCGCAATCTATGAACTGAACGTTGAACGTCCAACCGAACAACGGTTTTGGCGGCGTTTGGCTTTTAAGGAACTCTTACCCAATAAGGATCGCTTAGACCTCATCTTTGAACTGATGTGGCTGTATCAACGTCTTGGGATTCGCTGGCTGGTGCAAAAACTTGGGATACTCAAACTGATGGGCAAGCTGGGAGAGATGGAATCATTGCTGCCCGACATTCCCAATCCGTCCCTCAAGCATAGCCTACGGGAATTCACCCCCGCCAAAGGGAAGGCGAAACATCGGGTCGGGTTTATCTCTGGCTGTGTGATGAATCAGGTGTTCACCGAGACCAATTTGGCGACGGTCCGCGTCTTGACAGAAAACGGATGCGATGTCATCACACCGCCACAGCAGATGTGCTGTGGAGCGTTGCATGTCCATAACGGTGTCCGAGATACGGCATTAGAACTTGCTCGGCAAAATATCGATGTCTTTGAAGCCGCGGAGGTGGAGGCGATCATTATTAACTCCGCAGGCTGTGGGGCGACTCTGAAAGAGTATGAAGCCTTGATGGAACACGATCCAGACTATTCCGAAAGGGCAAAGGTATTTAGCAACAAGATGCGGGATATTAGCGAGTTTCTCGCAGAAATTGAGATGACACCTCCCGAAGGAGAAATTAAGCGGCGCGTGACATATGATGAACCGTGTCACCTCGTCCATGGGCAAAAGGTTCAATCGCAACCCCGCACAGTCCTCCAATCAATTCCGGGGTTAGAACTTATCGAGTTGACCGAATCGGAATGGTGCTGTGGCAGTGCCGGTATTTACAATATCACGCAGCCGGAGATGTCGCGTGAGATTCTGGATCGCAAGATAAAGCACATCGCCGAGACAGATGCCGAAATCGTCGTGACAGGGAACCCGGGCTGTATTCTACAGATCCAACTCGGTGTTAAAGAGAATAGATTGCCCATGAAGGTGATGCACCCAATCGAACTCCTCGACCAGTCCTATCGGGGTGTTGATCCGCTTGGATAGAAACCAATATGAATTCTACCGATGTAGCTTAGGGGTTTAGGCCCGGTTGTTCAAATCACCCGGTCCGCAGGAAAAATGCCCGGCGATTGCGGTACTTGCGCGAATCAAACTCTTGCTCTATTTCGCAATGCACGCATTGCGGTAAAAACGCTCTATATCTAGGTTATTAGTTCATGAAAATCACAGACGTTCAAACCTTTATCGTTGGGAACCCTTGGAAAAACTGGGTGTTTATCAAACTCCACACCGATAACGGCGTTTACGGAGTTGGTGAGGCGACAAGCCATCGTAAAGCGAAAACGGCAGAGACCGCCGTCATCGAGATGCGCCGCTATTACCTCGGTCGAGATCCATTCAACACGGAGGAAATTTACGAAGAACTTACGAAGGCGAGTGCCCCTTTTTATGTAAAAGCAGCGGTGGACATGGCGTGTTGGGACATCATTGGTAAGACAGTTCAGCTACCGGTTTATCAACTGATCGGTGGGGAATATCGAAATCGCATCCGCGCCTACGCTAACGGCTGGTATCAGGTGGACCGCGTCCCTGAAGCGTTTGCCGAGAAAGCCAAAACGGTTGTCGAGAAAGGCTATACCGCACTCAAATTCGATCCCTTTGGAAACGCCTACGGACGAATGGCTCATAGCGAGATTGATCTTTCGATCGATATTATCGCGGCGGTGCGGGATGCAGTTGGGCCTAATGTAGATCTACTCATTGAAGGGCATGGACGTTTCGATCCACTACTCAGCGTCAAGATTGGGCACAGGCTGGAGGCATTCAATCCGGGCTGGTTTGAGGAACCGGTACGCTCCGCACAAATCGACGACCTCGCTTTCATCGCCTCTAAGCTGCCGTTTCCCATTGCGGCGGGCGAAGGGTTATCCGGCAAAGAAGCGTTTATGGAACTGCTCGATCGGAAAGCAGCGCAGGTGATTCAGCCGGATCCCATCCCCGCCGGCGGCATCACAGAAATGAAGAAGATCTGCGCCATTGCACACGCCCACCATGTGTCCGTCGCACCCCACAACGCACAAGGTCCTGTCTGTACCGCTGCTTGCCTCCATATCGATGCCTCAACACCAAATGTTATGATCCAAGAGGTCTTTGAGGACTTTGCGACGCCTTTCGCTGAAAAGATTGTTGATTATCCGATAGAAATCGAAGATGGCGATGTCATCATTCCGGACCGCCCCGGTTTAGGGCTAGACCTCAACGAAGCGGAGATGGCAAAATACCCCTACGATGAATCACACTTCTTGGATATGTACGGAGAAGGTGGCTGGGAGAAGCGGAATTTGGGTAACGCATGAGACGTAAGAAAAATGGTATATGCAACGTATCTTGATATTGGAAGGTTCATCGTCTAATCAATGACAGGAGATAATCCCGATGATTCGCGTGATTAAGCCAGAGGGTTTCGGCAATATTCAGTTAGAAGACGCGCCCATTCCAGAGATCGATAGCCGTCAAGTTTTGGTACGGACGGAAAGGACGTTGATTAGCCGCGGTTCTGAACTGTTTCGTCGTTATATCAGCGAGGAAGCACTTCCCCATTCGATTATGGGGTATTCCCTCACAGGCACCATCGAGAAGGTCGGAGCGGACGTCACCGAGTATCAAATTGGACAACGGGTGATGGTCGCCGCTCCCCATGCACAATATGTTGTTGGCGATGCGGATTCGGCGCGGGGGCATTTAGTCCCACTCCCGGATGATGTTTCCTTCGAGGCAGGCACATTCCTCTTGCTTTCGACAGAGGCGACAGCGTGGGCAGCATCGTCAGGGGCACAGGCGGGAGATACGATTGTCATTCTGGGGCAAGGTGTTGTGGGGAGCTTGATGCTGCAGATCTTGCGCGGATATGACCCCGCGAGAATCTGTCAAGTCCTAAAATAGGTTTACATAAAATTTCCGTATTACGGTTGATTTATAGCGAGTTGTTGCCAACTTTTGTGATAAACGGCTTGTGGTGTTTGATACCCTAAACTGAGATGAGGTCTCTCGTTGTTGTATATAGAAACGCTCTGCTTGACACACCTGATAGCTTGGTGGATAGAGCGAAATGTTTGATTGAGGAGGAAGTCAATTTTCAAGATGCCGTTGACGCGTTCAGCGACAGCGTTCTGGTAAACATCGCCATCTTGGGTCATACTCAATTGGATGCCCCGTGAATTGAGGAATTGGGTGTAAGCATGACAACAGTATTGAACCCCTCTGTCAGAATGATGAATCGGTCTATCAATGGGACTGACGGGTTTTATTGCCATTTTGCACGCTTTGAGTGCCCCTTCGACGGATAGGGACTCCGAGACATCAAAGCCAACGATTTTCCGGGAGAACAGGTCAGTGATAAGAGCCAAATACACAAAGCCCTCCAGTGTCTGTAGATAAGTAATGTCTGCAACGAAGACCCGGTGAATCCGGTCAACAACTATATGAGTTATCCGGTTAGGATACCGATGAAATCGGTGATTCGCCACAGTGGTTCTGTGTCCACGCTTTGAGGACTCAATAAGCAGTCCATGGTCTCTAAGCAAGCCGAACAGCGCATCTCTGCCTAACTGAAAGCCTATTTTCTCAAACTCAGGTGTGAGCAGGTGATACAGTTTCCGCACCCCGATGTTGGGTTGACGCGTACGGATTTGACAAACCAACTGAAGCACCATTTCTTCTTTCAATCGCTCGGTTGCCCGGTGTTTCTGATGTTGGTAAAACGCTTGTCGAGACACACCATGTGCAGCACAAACCGTTGCAAGTGAATATCGGTGAGCCTTTGATTGACACAGTGCTTCAATACTTGAATGTTTCACTTTTTTTTAATATCCACCCCATACAGTTGCTCCGCTTGAGATAGCTGCGATTCAAGGGTGGCTATCTTCAGATGCGCTTGGGCTAATGCAGACTCAAGATGTTGTTTATCGGCTACCAGTTGCTTGAGTGAATCCACCTCATCAGCGGTTTCAATCCGAACCCGTTGGGCTAATAGATGAGTCTTGCCCAACTGTTTTATCCAGTTGCTAATGGTCCCGTGACTCCCAATACGATATCGTTGCTGCGCTTGGTGAATCGTCAAGGCACCGGACTCAATTTCATTGACTACCTTCTGTTTGAAGGATTCACTATACCTTTTGAAGATTCGCTTGCCTGATTGATGTGACATCGAAAGACTCCTTTCTACTTCGTTCAATAGTGTAGTAATACGAAGTCATTTATGTCAACATAATCTAGGACGGGTCAATCATCACGGTTGATGGGCTGTCGTTGCGCTGTCAACTTTCAAAGGAATTGGGGGCGGATGTCGTAGTTAATGCTTCGGAAGAGGACCCCGTTGAGGCGGTGCACCGTTTAACCGATGGGAAAGGTGCAGATCTCGTCGTTGACTGTGTTGGTGGACATGCCGGTGTCAATCGTTTGATCAGGCGCAGGATATGGTGCGCAGGGGAGGCACGCTTCAGCTAATTGCGTTATATCAGGGGGAGCCGTTGCCGTTACATTCATCAAAGATTATGAGCAAGCGGCTTGTGGCAGGTATTCTTGTTGACGAACCGCTCTCACAGACTGCGTTTCGAGCATTGGAGAAGATTCGCACTGGAAAGATCCAAACCAATCAGATGATCACCCACCGCTTTCCATACGAGCAGGCAAAGGAGGCGTTTGATTTCTTGTGGAATACGCCGGGCGAAGCACTTGCGGTCTTGCTGGTTTGGAGGTAATCGTTACGGGCTTAAATCACCGCAGATTGCTTTGAATCCCGATCTCATCGCTGTTCTATAGACATATCGCTCCTCTGGAGCGAAAGATAGCGGACTTCACCTTTAACAGAAAACCGATAGACTTTTTACGACTAGCAACTTGCGTTAATATAACGTAAGTTGTCACCTATCGTTCCATAAAAGCCCGCAATGACTCATTGTGTATGATGCTCATTTGAGCTCATACATCACGGATGCCACGCTAACGATTGCGGCGGTCTCTGTGCGCAAGATGTTTTCGCCGAACGTTGCAGATACGCATCCGTTTTGAACCGCCAACTCCACCTCTTCATCTGTAAATCCCCCTTCAGGTCCCACAAAAAGCCCAACTGATTTTGCTTCTCGATGATTTCGTAATATTTCTTTGAGCCCTTGCCGTTTTTCACCTTCCCACAATAGAATTAACAGATCGAAGTGGTTTAGGTTTACCCTTCCAAGACACCCTTCTAGCCCCTGAGGTACGAGCACGTGGACGAAATGGGGGCGTTTACACTGTTTGGCAGCTTCGTTTGCGATCCGTTGCCAGCGCGTTGTACGCTTCTGCTGAACGACCGATTTCAGTATTGAACGCTGACAGATCATCGGCGCGATCTCATTCACACCAATCTCGGTCGTCTTCTGCACGATCAGATCCATTTTGTCAAATTTGGGTAAGCCTTGAAACAGGGTGATATACGGTGGGGTATGTGGGTGAAGGTGATGCTGGAGGATTTTCGCCTGTAGCGGGGAAGTACGGGTATCGCATAGCGAGGCGACATAACGGTTGCCCTCCCCGTCAAAGACTTCAACTTGGTCATCAGCCCTCAAGCGCAGTACGTTGAGCAGGTGATGTCGCTCAGATTCACTGATATGGATGGTGTCTTCGGAGATTTGCGGAGGTAGAACATAACAACTGTGCATGGATCGGTTTTACCGGGGATTAGGGTGCGCTGAAGAATTGCCTTTTACATCGGTCCAAAATGCTCTTTAATTGCTTCCTCCCCAAAGTCGAAAACTTGCCTAGCGATCTCTAAGAGATCGGGTGCGAAACGAGAATTGGCAACGACTTGTCTAGCTTCCTCTCCGCCGAAACGATTCAACAACAAGAGAAAACATCCAATCAAAATAGCACTAGATACCACTCCAAAAGCTCCCCCGATGATGTGGTTGACCCACCCTAGGACGCCACGCTCTACGACCTTCTGAATGTGACTAAATACCATATCAATCACGATGCTCACAGCGGTGACGATGACGATAATGCTAATCCACTTGGCGAGCGGCTCTTGCTTTATGAAGCGAAGGAGGAAGGGTGTCACATCTTGCCAGACTTGGCTAGCGATGAATGCACCAGCAGACAGAGCAGCAATTCCCCAGACGCTACGTGTAAAACCCGCCCGCAGGCAGCTCAGACCACCTACACCAACAATGATTACGATGGCAATATCAAGTTTTCCCATGACTAATCCTCCTAGACGGTCATGCAATTCTCCGCGCTTGAAGCGACGACGATTTCTTCCGCTGTTTTCCCAAACACCTCTTGAAATGCAGTATCAGTTGATTCTCCGTCGCCGAGGTGTTTGAGAACATCTCGGAGTGTTGCAAAGTTGAACTGCTGTATCAAGTATTTGGTGATTGCGTAAGACTGGAGGTACGCTAAACGGCGTTGCTTCTCCGGAAGGTGGCGAAACGGTTTTTGCAGGAGGTGGAGAGGTAAGAGATGTCTATCTCGACTTACCTGTTGTAACTGTGTCTTCTCGGAATTCATCAACGGGCGTGCTACAAATTGAGCGAGTCCTTCGTCGAGCCAGTTGGGACATCGCCCCTTCGCTAGAAGGTCAACGAGGAGATGCGTCCATTCGTGGCGGATGACTGCGTATAAAACGCCGATACTGGAATCGCTATAAGGACGGTAAGTCAGACGAATGCTCCCATTGTCATAGCAGGCGACCGCCCATTGTGGGAGAGAAGCCTCCGAAAATAACGTGTGATTTGCAACTTCAATCGGAGATGTTGTGCTGTCCACCGGCGTTGCAACTTGTGACGTATCCATTTGATTGGCAGCTTCAATAAAAATAGGAACCTTGTATTGCGGATGGCATTGGAAAACTTTGCCAACTTCATGATAGGTGTGTCCGATGATTTGGGATACGACCAATAATAGGCTCTGCGGGATTGTGCACCCACCGGTGAGCGTAAAGAATTCGTGTTCGATTTTGGAGATGCCATCTCCGTTCCGAGAGTGTTCCACCTGAACGGCATCGGTTGGCTGATGTTGGTCGGTGGCATCAAGGGCTAGATTTAGTTCATCGGTTAAGCTATCATAAACACTTTTCTCTTCGAGAATGCGTTCCTTGCGGCGAAGGGCAGTTGGATAACCGGGACGTAGCCTTAGCGCAGTCTCCAGCGATTCAATCGCCTGATTCCAGCACCCTAATTTTTCATACGCCTTCGCCAAGTCTGCATACGCCTCCACACACATCGGATCGATTTCTAAGCCCGCCAAATAATATTGAACGGCTTGGGCATAGTGGACTTGCCGATAAAGATTTGCAGCACGGTTAAAATGGGCGAAAGCAGCTTGTCTCTTACTCATGGGTAGAAGATAGGGGCATTTAATTCTTCGGGCGGGGCAAGATGCCCCACCTACGATGTAGAGGGCAATCTTCCGTCTACCCGCCAAAATCAAAAACGGAAAACTAACCCGATAAGATCGGGATTCAAATTGCTTTGAATCCTCGATGCTTCATCGGGAGCAACTGGGGCTAACGAAGAATAATGCTTAATTCGCAAGAAGAAATCGTTTAGACACCTTACGTATTACGCATTATTTTCTAGAGAGATGAATCTCGACCTACGGGGATTGAGACTGTAAACCTATTGCTCCGTTGGAACTTTGGGTCGGGCAAGTCGCTTTGGATCCCGATTTATCGGGTCCCACAAGTCCCGCGTAGCGAGGATTCTCGACAAGTCGGGAGATGCCCGACCTACGGGTGTGTGTAGGTTACGGTATATTGGGTTATTATACCTTAGACCATTCAAAATTCAAATAGAAAAAAACCGCATCCCCCTTTCCGCTCAATAGCGGGAAGAAAAATGCGGTATATAATGATGGGCATTGCATTGTATATGCCCGAACCTATCTGTTTATTTCCATTGTGCTGCATCACGAAATCGCAGACTGACTCATTGGCTAAATGTGTTCAATGTCTGTGACTTCACAGACAATTCCACTGAACCCAATGTGCATGCCTTGCTCAATGACGGTTGACTCTTCTATACGAAATCCATCAACGTAAGTCCCGTTTTTGCTACCGAGGTCGGTAAGATATACCTCGCCGCTTTTCAGATAAAACCGAGCATGTAGGCGGGAGAGGGTTCCTGTTGAATCAGCAAATTTGATTCGCGCCGCTGCGCTGCGCCCGACTGTCATTTCTTTGAAATGGACCCAGTGAACCTGTCCGACATCTGGTCCTTCTACGACTTCAAAGGAGACACCAAGGACACTAGCATCCCGCCGAAACGCAACCACTTCAAGCACCTGTCCGCCAATCTGTATCCTAGAAGCAACATGAAGCGGTGTTGGTTCAGTAATCTTAGCACCATCAACGTACGTACCGCGATGGCTGTCAAGATTTGTGATCAGGAGTTCATCATCATCAACGGTAAGCAACGCATGACGCTGTGATACAGGGGTGTTGGCATCTAACTGGACAGCTACATCATCCCCACGTCCGATAATCATAGGTTGGAAAGAGATGTCATACTCACGTTCAGGCTCACCGCCTTGCACAACCTTCAATTTCAGGTGACACGCCTCTTCTACTGGAGACGTTACCGATTCGACCTTTTCATCGTCAAGGATGACGGTCTCATTAAGCGGATCCGCCGCTTCAGGAATTGGCGGCGGCAGATCACCGGAAACATGTGGTAAGGCAAGTTCACTATCACTTCCGACCAGATCAGGGCTGTAAGCTGGCTGCAAGCCGAGTTCATCTCCTGACAGCGCACCATCTTCCGCAGCATCACGACCAATCAGCTCCATCAAATTGTGAGCGATACGTCGTTTCGCGCCAGGAGGCGGACTGACGTTTTCTCTTTCCTCAAAACGGTGATGTGCAAAATCGACGAGCTCTTTCAAAGAGTCCAGTTCTGGATATTGTTCGCTTGCCTTTAACAGTCGGGTTTGCTTGCGGGATAACCTCTCTCCCCGGATTCTGCGTGTATGAATCTCTAGCATCTCCGCTTTTCTTGTTTCATCTTTACTGAAATTTTGCACAGACTTTTTCCAAAATTTCATTTTATCCCCCCTAATAATTAAACCCATTTTAGACCCTTTCTGGTAAGAATTTGGCGCAACTCCTCTGTGCAACGGAAGATCCAGATTTTCACAGTCCCTTCCTTACGCTGGAGCGTTTGCGAAATCTCGGCAATACTACACCCTTCCAGATGGCGTAAAATCCAAGCAACTCGATGATTCGGCTTTTTCACCATCTGGAGTGCCCATTCAAGAATCTCTTGAGCTTCTTGGGATTCGACCTGTTTTTCAGGCGTTGGTCGCTGGTCTTGGTATTCAACAAGTGGCAATTCAGATTCATCCTCCATACTTAAAAGTGCTTCGCGAATCCTTTCTTTCTTGCGGATTGCGTCAATTATTGTGTTTTTTGCAACGACGTTCAACCACGCTTGAAAACTGCCTTGAACAGTATCCCACTTCCCGATCTTCTGCCACACTTTCATAAAGATATCTAAGGATATTTCCTCCGTATCCTGATGATTGGATAGCATACGATATGTTTTACTATAAACCCAGTTGTAATGTTTATCAAACAACGATCGAAAGGCCTCTTCGTCCCCAGCCTTTGTCAATGTTGCCAATTGTGTGTCTTCTTGATCCGATAGGTCATCGATCATTTTATCTTTCACAGTAGGCGCCTCCTTGTCCCTATCGTTTCCAAGATCGTATTATCCTAAACGCTATCAGGGAAGAATCTGTTTCAGAAATTATCGAGTTTAATTGACATACTCCCAAACCTAAAGGATTTGGATTCTCATCCGTCCTTTAGGAATCGAATTGCTCTATCAACGAAGTTAGCCCGACGAATCGGGACTTACAACTTCTCCCCGGTACATCGGGGCAGGTTCTGAGAGGGTGGATGCCCCCACCCTATGGATATTGAGTGCCGCATTACGGTCTCTATCCAACTCTGTGTGGCAGCTTGGACACTGCCATGTTCTATCACGAAGGTTTAGGTCTTGATTGATTGCGCCACAGACATGACATGTTTTACTGGACGGATACCACTTGTCCACGAATCGAATCTCTCTATCCTTTTTAGATGCAATATATTTGAGTTTCTGTACAAAGTCATAGAAACCCAAGTCAGACACCTTGCGTCCCCAAAGGGCTTTCATACCTTTGAGGTTGAGTGATTCAAGTGCAATCCAATCGTATCTGTCTGTAAGGTCATGAGCAAGTTTCCAATGGAAATCTTGTCTTTGATTGGCAATCTTGCGGTGCTTACAGGCAAGGTTAATTCTTGCCCGTTCCCGGTTGTTTGACCCTTTGCGCTTCCGTGAAAGTTTGCGGTTCACTCGCTTAATGGCGTTGGCACCGCGCTTGAAGAATTGTGGAGATTGGTAGTCATTGTAGTTAGACCCGGTGAGATACGTCTTTAGTCCAAAGTCGAACCCCGCGCTTTTACCCGTCGTGGGCGACTCTAAATCTGTATCTACGTGGTCTGTCAGAATGATTAGCCATACGTCTCCTACGTTGTCTCGCTTTATGGTGCAGCGTTTCGGATTGCCTAAGACTTCCCGACTTTTGAAATATCGGTAGATTCCCTTACCAATACGGATATAGTTACTTTGCAGTAGTTTCCAACCTGCTTGTGTCAGTGTGAAGGACTTATATCTTTTCCGTGCTTTGAAACGAGGTCTGCCACACTTTTTGCCTCTTTTACTATCGGCAAACATTTTCATGTACCCTTTATCTATACGGTCTATTACGTCTTGCAGAGACTGACTGGGGAGAAGATTCCAGTGGGTGTATTGAGGCAACCGTTTTAACTTTGTCAAGTGTCGTCGCAGTGCTTTCTTACCCGGATATTTACCGTAGATAGCATAATATCTGCGACACAAGGCTATAAAGTGATTCCACACTTGAGCATGTGCCTCTATCGTTTTGTGCAACTCACGGTTACCGTGATTACTATACATTTTGAACTTGTAGGCCCCGACTTGTCGGGATTCTCGGAACGGAATTTTCATTGGATTATCTTTCTGTCTTTCATACCCGGCTTAATAGGTGTGGGAGACACCACCGGGCGGTGGCGTTAAGCCTCTCCCACGAAAGACAAATCAGTTGTACCATTTTTTACCTGCAAAATCAATACACAAACGGCTTCAGCCCGTAAATCCCAAAACTCTAAAAGTTCCAAATCTTCGCAAGATTCAATGGGCGAAATTTGGCGTAACCTGAGACGTGAAAGCGGAATTTCACGCCGCCATTAATAACGTGACTGCCGTCTTCAAAGCGTCTTGCTCTATCCTCAGTTTCGCGAGTTCAGCCTCATGTTTCACATATAGGACCGTGTTCTCAAGATTCATCGGGCCCGCGATCTCTTGGATAATTTTATGCAAGCGTTTGATATCCGTTTTCTTGAGGCTTGTTTCCTTTTCCACCTCGGCATATAACTCATCGGTGTTCTTGGGCGATGCCTGTTGTGACGGCGACTTTCTCTTTGCCGTTGGTACGTTTTTCCGTGTAGCTCGGGTGGATTGCTTTCGCGTCGTAGTTTTTTTAATCTTTCCGGCTTCGATCGCGTTTATCCCACAATCTTTGCACAGTTTTGCGGTCACTGGCTCGATCGTCATCGTCACAACCAGATCCGTGATTGACCCGCAAACTTCGCATTCAGTAAGCCCTTCAATATGCGTGAGGATTGCCCCTTGCAGCTTTAGCAGCCTCTCTTTATCCGCTTTGCTAGTTCGTTCTTGCTCGCAGATCTGGATAATCTCTTGCGCTGCCTTTGCAATCTGTTGTAAATCAGTCATACGAAACCTCCTGTTGATTTAATTATCGAATTGTTACATATATTATAACAAATAGAAGCATTCCTGTCAAGCATTAAGACTGATTTAGAGTTAATTTTTCTCGTTCCGTTTGCAAATTATCACGGACCATATTTTACGTCTCACGGCTGTCTTTGTAGAGCTTGTACTCCAAGCTATCGGTGAGGGCTTCCCAGCTTGCCTGTATGATGTTTTCTGATACGCCAACCGTACCCCAATACTCTCGCCCATCACTTGCTTCAATCAGCACTCGAACTTTTGCGCCGGTGCCAGCTTGGGTGTCCAAAACGCGTACCTTATAGTCGGTCAGATGGACCTCCTGTAGCGAAGGATAAAAACGCTCAAGGGCTTTGCGCAGGGCACTATCGAGGGCATTGACGGGGCCATCGCCATCAGCGGCGGTATGTTCGACCTCACCATCGGGTGCCATTACTTTAATCGTCGCTTCAGACCGGATGCCATGGTCTTTGACTTTTTCAATAATCACACGAAATCCGAGCAGATCAAAAAATGGCTGATAGCCGTCTAGGAGTGTACGGGTCAGCAGCTCAAATGACGCATCGGCGGCCTCATATTGATAGCCTTCATTTTCCGCCTCTTTCAACCGATCAAAAAGGGCAATGACTTCCGGTGAATTCTTGTCGTAATTTGGATAGCGTCTTTCGATCTTTTTCAGGATAGCACTTTTGCCCGCCTGATCTGAGATTAGGATGCGTTGCTCATTGCCAACTAGCTCCGGATCTATATGTTCAAAGGTGCGTGAATTCTTGCGCACAGCATCAATGTGCATACCGCCTTTGTGGGCGAAAGCAGAACTCCCAACGTACGGCTGACGCTCGTCGTGCGGCAGGTTCGCCAGTTCACTGATGAGGCGTGATGTCTCTGTCAATTGGTTGAGTCCCTCCCCGCTGATGCAGTCAATCCCCAGCTTGAGTTTGAGCGTCGGGATGATAGAGGCGAGGTTCGCATTACCGCAGCGTTCACCATAGCCGTTGAACGTTCCCTGTACATGCGCTGCCCCTGCTTGCACAGCAAGGATAGCGTTTGCGACCCCCATGCCAGCATCGTTATGGGTGTGGATGCCGACCGGCAGACCAATCTCCGCCATGACGGCTCGTACACCTTCCTGAATTTCTAGGGGCAAGCGTCCCCCGTTCGTATCGCATAATACGACGCATCTTGCGCCGGCTTGGGCTGCCGCTTTGAGTGTTTGCAGGGCGTAATCCGGCTGGTCGTCATAGCCGTCAAAGAAGTGTTCTGCGTCGTATATGACCTCACGTCCGTTCTCGACCAGAAAACGGACTGAACTTTCGATAAGTTCGATATTCTCCTGTGCTGTGACACGAAGTACGTCTGTGGCGTGGAGTTCCCAACTCTTTCCGAAAATCGTGACAGTGCGGGCACCCGTATCCAGTAAGGCTAGCAGATTGGGATCTTCGCCGGGTTGATAGCGTGGGTGGCGCGTGCTGCCGAAAGGCACGACTACCGCCTGATGGAGTTGAAGTGACTTCGCACCTTTGAAAAACTCCATATCTTTTGGATTTGAGCCGGGATATCCGCCTTCGATGTAATGGATGCCCAGACGGTCAAGGGCTTTGATGATAAGCAGCTTGTCCTCAACGGAGAAAGAGACCCCCTCCCCTTGGTTTCCATCTCTGAGTGTTGTATCGTAAAGTTCAAGCATATTGCTTGTGTTTCCTCCTCGTTTGCAAATACTGCGTATTATGTTCCCGTCTGCAACTGGTGCGATTTTGCCATTGCGTCTTCCGCTTCCTGAATCATTCCTTTGCGCTGGTAACACATTGATAAACTGGTGTAATTAAGTGGATCATTCGGGTCAACCTCAATTGCTTTTTTGATTGCTTCAATCGCATCATCATATCTGCCCATCCGCTCGTATGCGTGTCCAAGCCCAATATGTCCGTCCACATCATTGGGGTATTGTTCGACGAGCATATTGAACGCAGTGACCGCTGTCTCAAGTTCGTTGTTCCCGAAATGCGTTAAAGCCTGATCGTAAAGTTCCTCTTTTGTTGCCATGTTTTTTCTCGCTTTCGCTTATCCCGACGAGTCGGGATCCCGCTCCCGTTCAATTCATGCGAAGAAGCCATTTGATTAGTAGATAACCTAATCATTATACTTTTGACACGCGGGAATGTCAAGGTGGGAAGGACGAATACAGAAATGTGCAGATACACATCGGATTCAGCATTTGACTCAAATTGGCAACTATGCTATAATTTTTCTTTGTATTGATCAATCTTTTGAGCGATTGAAATCGCCACAACGAACTAGTTATTTTTTGTAAGAGAGGTTAATTATGCCAAAGCGAGTCAACAAAGCAATTGAGTTACTTGAACAAGATCAGCCGGTCTATTACACAGGCAGTCACACAGGTGCCAATCTCACCTATGAGGCTGGCAAGGAGATGGCAAAAACATGGGCAGACTACATCAACCTCGGTATGGAGCATGGTCCCTTCGATTTGGTGGGTCTGGAGAATTTTATGCGCGGGCTTGTGGACGGTGGACCAACCAACAGCGGTCACCGGACACCGGCGGTCGTCGTAGAGTTGCCGGTGGATGGTTCCAGTCCTGATGTTATCCGAGCGAATGCGTGGCAGCTCAGGCAGCTACTGGCGATAGGTGTACATGGTCTGCTCCTGTGTCATGCAGAGTCCCCAGAAGCGGTGAAGACATTTGTCGAATGCTGCCGGTATCCGTTTCAGACGATTGGCGTCGGTACGCAACTAAATGTCGGACGCAGGGGTTCAGCAGGACAGGGATCTGCAGCACCCATTTGGGGCATTTCTGTCGATGATTACCTAGGAAAAGCTGACCCTTGGCCCCTTAACCCCGATGGTGAACTGATGCTTGGGCTGAAAATCGAGAATGTGCGAGCAATCGCTAATACTGAAATGACGCTTCGGGTGCCCGGCATCGCCTTTGCCGAATGGGGACCTGGGGATCTCGGTATGTCGTTTGGTTACAAGAACACCCCAAGTCCGCATCCGCCCGAAATGCTTGAGGCGAGAAACCGGGTATATACCGCGTGTAAGGAGGTGGGGGTCGCATTCTTGGAAGGTGGTCCCGCAGAGACAATCGGCGAACGAATTGATGGGGGCGTGAGGGTTATGGGCGGAAGTCCTGAGATTGCCGCTGCTGGAAGGGCTCATAGCGGCAGGACCATGCCTGTCTAAGCCAGAGATGTGGATTGTCGGACAGGGCGCGTGTGTATTACCGCGCCTTGTCGTGAAACGCGCGCTACATGCAATACCTACTTCCTTAACGGCAATCTGCAAAGGAGAAGCAGATGAACAGTGACGTCAAAGCCGCAATAGATTGCTTGGCAACTTACGGCTACTGCCTGCTTGAGGATCGTATCCCCGAAGACACAGCACGACGCATGGCGGAACGGTTCCTTGAATTGCACACTGACCCGAAGTGCCAAATTTACAACACGGGCGATCAGTACTATCAGACGTTATTTGGCATGATGAATCTGGACGATGGCGTATGGATGTGCGCTAGCCATCCGGACACGGTGGCGGTTGCACGGCATTTTTTGGGGCAGAATTGTCGGGTGGTTGAGGCGTGTTCCAAGCCGACTTGGCCCGGTGCGCCGGGGCAGCATCTGCACGTGGATTCCGCACGTGAATTCCATGAAGTGCCGGACGTGCCGTGGATTATCAACAGCATCTGGATGCTGACGGACTTTACGGAGGAGAACGGTGCAACGGGTGTGGTGCCAATGAGTCATCGATCGCGTCGGAAGACTCCGCCATCGGACATCAACCCAGATAGCCCGTTGATCAAGCCGATTACTGGCAGGGCAGGCTCAGTAATTATGTGGCATGGCGGCACCTATCATCAAGCCCGTGCAAATATAAGTGATCAGATCCGAGTCGGATTGAATATCGCCTACTACCCGCCGTGGTTCAACAACTGGATTGAAGGTGGTCATCAACCGATTTGGCCCGAAACGTACGAGCGGATGCCGCCTGAAATGCAGCAGCTGTGTCCCGGTCTTTTGGGACACAATCGTGCGGACAGGTATGAGATCCGCTAGATCGCGATTCACCCTCGCCTAATCGCTGCTACCCGTCAACCATTCCAAGTTAAACCGCGCCACGCTAATCTTTTCCCTGTCGCGAACCACCCCATTGGTATACAGACAGAGGATTGTCCCATCGGCGGTCACTGCGAGGTCGGAATATCGCGACAACCCTTGCTCAACCCTGCGCGAAATGCCCCAACTCTTGCCTTCGTCTCGGCTCATGCGGATTGTCATATCTTTCGTCGGTGATGGACTGGAAAACAGGAGGAGATCTTTACTTCCTTCCTCACCTCCACAGTAGCGGATTAAGCCGGCATGGAGATTGGAGTCTGTCACCTCCTCATGTTGACCACCTTCACAGAAGGTCTCGCCGTAATCGGTGCTGCGTGCGAAGTGGCGTTTGCCGGTGGCAAGTGTGTTCTTACGATAACTGACGTAGATGCCACCACCCGCGGTCTCCACGAGGCTGACTTCGTCAGAGCCTTCGGGAAGGACAGTACCCGCTTTCCAACTTTGCCCGTGGTCGTCGCTGTATAATAACCCGCCACGAACCCCCGGCACCTGTCCCGGTTCGCCTTCCTTGTAAAGAAATGCCGGTATGACCAACCGTCCCTTACGGGGACCACAAGCGAGTTGGATACCGTGGACGCAGTTGTTGGGCCATCCCACCCATCCATCAGCGTTCGGTTCCGGGCGTACATAGAATGGATCAGACCAACTTCGCCCTTCATCGGTGCTCTTGAGCAGATAGAAACCGCCTCCTTGTTTGGCGTATTCGCTGAAGTAACCGAGGTCGTCCAAGATGTCGGCGGGCATTTTCCAGAAAGCCACGAATACAGCACTCGTCGTGCAATCTTCGAAGATAGGACCGAGATAGGTGTATGCCTCCGCTTCCTCG
The DNA here is from genome assembly GCA_965247655.1 of Candidatus Poribacteria bacterium. GTDB lineage: Bacteria > Poribacteria > WGA-4E > WGA-4E > PCPOR2b > PCPOR2b. The sequence continues at coordinate 5,941,170 of OZ252032.1, forward strand.
AAGATGACCTCCTGTCGCTGCCAAGTGGCGCCATCATCCTCGCTGCGCGACATCAAGATGTCAACTTGGTTGCCGCCGTCCCCCATCGAACCGTGTCGTTTTTGGCACACGGCGATAGCCGTCCCTTGTGTTGTAACGATCAACCCCGGCAGATGGACACCGAACCCGTCGTAGTCGTGATACTTCAAGGCTGACAGATCTACCTCAATCGGCATATCGGCGAGAGCTTTCCTCTCCTCTCTGGTCAGCCCTGTCAGATGGATGAGGACGGATTTCGGCTCACGTGTGCTATAGTAGATTTGGGCGTTGGCGCGCTCCGCCCGCTCCCAATGGTGGGCCGGGGCTTGTGCCAACTCCTCGCCCTGTCCGGGCAGGAATACGTCAGTTTTCTCAAAGAACGCTTCGCTCATGTTTTTTTATTCCTCGTCGCCGATATGTCAGGCAGCACCAGTCTTAAAGAACCAAAACAGGTAGACACATACAAATACGATCCAAATCCATGCAATCGTTTTCATCACGCGGCTTAACCGACCTCTTTTTGTGAAATTCCACGCGATGTGATTAAATATTACCATCAACAGTGTTATGGGACCGAGGTAGTTATGATAACTATAATTTTGCGGAGGCAGCAGAATTATGTACCCAATGAGCACAAAAAGAAGAAACCCCAGCATAACATACTTATAGCTTAATGCTGTTGAAATTATGCCCTGCCTCCTTTTTGCCTCTTTTTCGTTTTCGATTTGGGCAATTTCTCTAAGCATCCGCTGCCGTTCCTGTTCGTCTTTAATTTTGGCTTGTAGTTGCTGTTTTTCAGCATCGGTGAATACCCTCATAGGGAATCACCTCCGAATGTTAACTGAATGCTATATCTCTGTCGCCCGCTGGGACCTTGGAATAAGCGGAACGGAGATCTTCGTTCCCTATGAATTACCCTCGGTTTTAAACTCATGGGTGTTGAGTTTCGCTCTCGTTCTACCCAACCTACAATACTCAGCCCTTTGGGGAATGGACGAGGGAGACTTCACCGCTGATATGTCATACAGCACCAGTTTTAAAGGACCAAAATAGATAGGCAAATCCAAATACGATCCAAACCCATGCAATCGTTTTCATCACGCGGCTTAGCCAACCTTTTTTTGTAATGTAATATGCAATGTGATTGAATAGTAGCATCAACCCGATAATGAGGCCGCCGTATTGGTCGTAATCGAAATTCTGCCGTTCCAGTAGGAGACGTATGTCCCAGATAAGCAGGCAGAAAATAAGCACTAAAAAACCGTACTTATAACTTAACACTGTCGAAATTATGCCCTTCCGCCTTTTTGACGCTTTTTCGTTTTCGATTTGGGCGATTTCTCTAAGCACTCGCTGCCGTTCTTGTTCGTCTTTAATTTTGGCTTGTAGTTGCTGCTTTTCAGCGTCGGTGAACACCCTCATGGGGAACCACCTCCTGATGTCAATTGGTGAAGAAATCGAAGATGTTACTCAAGCGCGATGTATCTGCTCTGTAGACTTCGGTGTATTGGCATTGCGTGCATGAAACGGTAGTGAACTTCTTGTTTTGGACATCAAACAGTTTGGCAAATGTTCCACCTGTTGCTTGGAAAATATCGGTCTCAAACTCATCATTGTCGCATTTGGGACAACTCCATTTTTCGTGTCGCATAATCTCCTCCCCCTTTTCTTAGGTTACATTCTGGATTGGAATAGCCAATATGATAGCATAAATATAGAAAAGCGAGACAAAGAAACGCAAATCCGCTCCTCCCTATTTTTCTGGACGCGCCGGAATGTCCTATGATACAATCGATTTTGTGAGTGTTGGGTTTGAATCTCGCTATCTGTGAGAATGTGGCGTTGAGAGGGAAAACTCTACTCTCTTCGGTAGATAGGCACTTTCAACCGTTCAACCCAACCTACGATGCTGTCGTCTCGCTGGGACTTTAAGCAAACAGAGGTTACGGCATACGGAGTATGCCTACTACTATCAACGGAGGATTCATGACTGCACGATGTGAGGACATAGATTTCGATCTAAAGATAGCCGAGTTCAGGATCAACGGCTATGCGGTAATTGAGGATGTGTTGTCTGTGGAGACCGTAGATCGCATCCGAGAGGCGTTCATACCGATGCTGGAACATGTTAGGACGCGCGAAACCGGCTTTGCCGACAAAGAGTGGGGGGACTTGCGTGGGGGCTTTGGTCGCCAACAGATCATCAACCGCTACACGCTGACCATTCCGTGGGTGCCACCGTTCGCCGACCCGGGGGTGTACGAGAATCCGGTCATTCTGGAGTTTCTCAGGCGTTATTGGGGCAAGGATGACTTCTACATCAAGTGTCTCCACTCCAACAACCCGTATCCGGGCAGCGAGTTTCAGCGTTGGCACCGAGACACTGGACTGGCGCGGGAGATTCCGCATGTCGGGCTTGACACCTGCCCGATACTGGGGGTCAAATTTCCACTTGTGGATACTTCAGAGAAGAATGGTAGCATCGAGGTGCTGCCATCGACACAGTATATCGCCAACCCCGAACTAGAGAGCCGTTACGACGATGTGCTAACGCAAGGGAATTTTCCATCCGCCCGTCGGCTGAACATGAAAAAAGGCACGATGTGGATACAGGATGTCCGCACATTGCATCGTGGCACACCCAACACCTCCAATGGGCCGCGTCCCGAAATTGTAGTCTGCTATGGGCTGTCGTGGATTAGTATCGGTCATGCGACGAAAGTGCCGCCGGAGACGTATGAGGGATTTTCGGAGCGGGCACAGCAGCTGTTTGAATTTTGCGAAGTTGCCGATTATTGAGTTACAGCCGTCCCATCAACATCAGATAAACACCAGTCGTAGGGTCCGGGGCCGGTATGGCAAACCATCTCAGCGATCTGACGGCGCATCAAACCCACCCGTTCATGGTGTTCGGGTTGAGCAGCGAGGTTTCGCATCTCCTCCGCATCAGACTCCAAGTCGTACAGCTCATCAATATCAAAGCGGTTACGGATATACTTCCAACGTCCATCGTAGACCATCACATGAGCGGCTAGCTGTTCTGGATCCTGTGCGCCGTGATAAATCGCTTCATTGCTGGCAATCTCGGCGAAAACCGGCTGCGGGGTGGGCTCCTCGCCTGCGAGAATTGCTGTTGCGACGGAGCGCCCATCAATCAGCGATGGTGGTTCCTCTCCCGCCAACGCAAGCAGGGTCGGCATCAGGTCAACGCCGCCCAACGGTGTTTTCACTCGCGCCTCCGCAGGTAAAGTCCCGCGCCAAGAGAGTAGACACGGCACGCGAACCGATGCTTCGTACATGAGGCATTTCTCCGTGAAACCGTGGTCGCCAAGCATCTCGCCGTGGTCGCTGATAAAGGCTACAATCGTGTCCTGAATGATGCCACCCGTCTCAAGGGCGCGGAGTAGACGATCAACCTGTGTGTCAATGTGCGTAATTAGGGCGTAGTAGTACGCAATCACTCGACGAAATTGGTCGTCGGTCACGGTTGAGGGAATCTGAAATTTTGCACGCGCTTGAGATAGCGGTTTGCCGTCAAGGGGATCTCGAAACGAGGCGGGAAGCGGCATCTGGTCTTCTGGATACAGTTCAACCAGTTCGGGTGGCACCAAGACGCGCGGGTGCGGGTCTTTGATACTTACGAACAGGAAGAACGGGGCATCGTGCGGTTGTTGGATAAATTCGAGGGATCGATCTATCGTCCAAGTGGTGCGCTGCTGTCGGGGGTCAGTGATCACCCCAAATTCCAGCGTATTTCCGTACTGTGTCATCCCTTCAGCGTCTTTGAGGTAGAGATTGGGAACCCCAGCGCGATCAAAGGAATCAAAGAGCGGATCAGGGTAATCTTTGCCAAGATAGCGATAGGTGCACCAAAAATCGTCGAATCCGTGCTGGGGGAGGTGGTCGTTTCCAAGATGCCAAGGACCCACCATGCCACAGCGATATCCGGCGGATTTGAGGACATCGCCGATAGTCACGCGGTCAGGGGGCAGGCAGCTCCCCCATTTCCCAACCAAGCCGGGCCCGTAATTTTTCAGTTGCAGGTGGGCGTGGGGGTAGAGTCCCGTCAGCCAACTGGCACGGGCGGGTGAACAGACAGGGGAGGCACAGTAGGTATTTTCAAAGCGGACCCCGCTTTGAGCCAGCCGATCGAGATGCGGCGTCTGGACAATCGAACTCCCCGCGAAGCCGGCGGCATCCCATCGCATCTGATCGCACATTATCAGTATAATATTGGGGCGAACTTGGGGCATGATATTCCTTAAGAACGTGAAACGTGAAAACCATTTCATTGGTGCCTGACCTACAGGTTACCTTGGAAATTATAGCAGAAAGCAGCGTTGATAACCATCAATTTATAGAGGGTAAAATGGCACGACATGATAATGACAGCACACCTATCCACATCGGCACAGATCGTCAACTATTCGTGGACGATTTCTGGATTACTGAAGCGATTGATGTCACGCGGCCGTTGCATGAACCTGTACGTCGTGAGGTTGTAATTTCCGCTGAACACCCATGGGAACGGGGCGGCGTCTCCTACATGGTAACGTTTCGCGAGGGCGACCGTTTCCGTGCGTGGTATCGCTGCGATCAGGAGATGCCAATTCGTGGTGAGCGTCTGCCGCTCATCGCCTACGCTGAAAGCACGGACGGGGTTCACTGGGAAAAGCCGCGACTCGGTCTGATTGAATTTCAAGGCTCAAAAGACAACAACCTCGTTTGGACGGGACCGGGTAACAATATGTCGCCGTTTCTTGATCTCAACCCCGATGCGCCGGATGAAGAACGGTATAAAGCTATCGTGCGTACCGGCGATATACTCGCGTTGGTCTCGCCGGACGGTCTCCGCTGGCGATTGATGCAGGATGAACCAATTCTGACCGACCGACCGTTTGATTCGCATAACATCGCTTTCTGGGACGCGGAACGGGAGGAGTATGTCGCCTATACGCGGGGTGTGGCGGGTAGGGGCAACTTCAAAAATGGGGTGCGCTGGATTCGGCGCACAACCTCCAAAGACTTTCGCCAGTGGACACCGCTTGAATCAATTGACGCCGATGAGACTCCTTTTGAACATCTCTACACCAACGCTTGCGTCCCTTATGAGCGTGCGCCGGGGATGTACCTGATGTTTCCTGCGCGCTTTGTGCCAGAACGTGAGCCGGTTCCGGATTGGGAATACGGTCCGGGTGTGAATGACATTGTGTTTATGTCGAGCCGCGATGGAATCCACTTCGATCGCAGCTTTATGGAGGCTTTTGTCCGTCCCGGACTCGATGCGGGTAACTGGCATGAGCGCGGGATTTACATGGAACGGGGTATTCTCGAAACCTCGCCCGAAGAAATCTCGCTATACAGCATGGCAAACTGGCGGCTGCCGAGTGTTCATATTCGTCGATTCTCGCTCCGAACGGATGGGTTTGTGTCGGTCCGCGCAGGGTACGTCGGGGGTGAGTTTATCACCCGTCCGTTGATTTTTAGGGGCGATAGCCTGAGATTGAACTTCTCAACATCAGCAGTGGGATTTGTTCGAGTTGAGATCCAGGATACGGAAGGGCGTCCGCAGCCAGGCTTCACACTGGACGCGTGTTCTGAGATATTCGGTGACGAGATTGATGGTACAGTCAAGTGGGAGGGTGGGGGAGATATGCGCTCGTTGGCGGGTCAGCCGGTGCGGTTACGCTTTGCCGTCAAGGATGCGGATCTGTTTGCGTTTCGGTTTCAGGGGATGTAGATGAGGTGTTTCAATTCCACAATGGTTCGATTAAAAGTGAGAATGATTCGCTGTAGCGTTGAAACCTTTTTCATGTTTCAATTCCACAATGGTTCGATTAAAAGGAAACACACGCTCGCAGTCGTCAGATTCGTTTCAATTCCACAATGGCTCGATTAAAAGAGTGAGTCGTCAGCGTCGCTCATCGAGGTCAATTCGGTTTCAATTCCACAATGGTTCGATTAAAAGACGAAGTGGGTTCGCAGTCCAGGGACTTGCTGCATCGTTTCAATTCCACAATGGTTCGATTAAAAGTGATGCGAACTGCCCCTCAACGCCCATCTGGATGACGTTTCAATTCCACAATGGTTCGATTAAAAGAATATCGCTCATATCTATCAGCCCCCAGGAACGCTTGTTTCAATTCCACAATGGTTCGATTAAAAGGTGATGAAGTCTTTCCTGCATTGTATCATCAAGTACGTTTCAATTCCACAATGGTTCGATTAAAAGTCGTATCTGTTCATATGGTGTTCATACGGGTATGAAGTTTCAATTCCACAATGGTTCGATTAAAAGTAAGGGCGACCGTGCGAACTGAACACAGCATCTGTGTTTCAATTCCACAATGGTTCGATTAAAAGCGTCAACGGGGTCAGCGATTAACGCGTGCGGTTGAGGTTTCAATTCCACAATGGTTCGATTAAAAGCGATGATGCTGACTCCATGTTCGATCTTTACTTCCCGTTTCAATTCCACAATGGTTCGATTAAAAGGCGGTAACCTCGACGCACGGAGCTTCTACGAAAAACTGTTTCAATTCCACAATGGTTCGATTAAAAGTGCATTCGACATTTCATAACTATATAACAGTCGCGAAAGTTTCAATTCCACAATGGCTCGATTAAAAGAGTGAGTCGTCAGCGTCGCTCATCGAGGTCAATTCGGTTTCAATTCCACAATGGTTCGATTAAAAGTGATGCGAACTGCCCCTCAACGCCCATCTGGATGACGTTTCAATTCCACAATGGTTCGATTAAAAGATTGCCTCGATCGCTTGATTGCTTACCGCAAAATCGTTTCAATTCCACAATGGTTCGATTAAAAGGTGATGAAGTCTTTCCTGCATTGTATCATCAAGTACGTTTCAATTCCACAATGGTTCGATTAAAAGTCGTATCTGTTCATATGGTGTTCATACGGGTATGAAGTTTCAATTCCACAATGGTTCGATTAAAAGTCCCACTTGGAAACATCATTCGTTTTCATTCACACGAGTTTCAATTCCACAATGGTTCGATTAAAAGGCGGTAACCTCGACGCACGGAGCTTCTACGAAAAACTGTTTCAATTCCACAATGGTTCGATTAAAAGTGCATTCGACATTTCATAACTATATAACAGTCGCGAAAGTTTCAATTCCACAATGGTTCGATTAAAAGCGAGCGGGTAAAAGCGAGGCAGCAGCGATACATGTAATTACCCCCAAAAACTAGACAGTAGATTAAGGTGGATTTCTCACTGGCAAACCGGTCATCATCTGTGCGACAATATGGGTCAGAAACGCCAAAAACAGAAAGGAGTCTTTTACCATGTCCCGCAGAAAACGGTACGATGACCGATTTAAGGCGCAAGTGGCGATTGAAGCGATAAAAAACCAACAGACCATCGCTCAGATTGCCAGTCATTACGGTGTCCACCCGACTCAAGTCAGCCAATGGAAAAAGCAGGTGCTTGAACAATTACCTCAACTCTTTGCAGATGGCCGTTCACAAGCAGCCTCTGATAACGACCAGTTAGTTGATGAACTCTATCGCCAAATCGGACAGTTGAAGGTGGAACTGGACTGGCTTGAAAAAAAAACGCAACTGCTCCGTTGAACAGAAGCGACAGCTTGTTGAAAAGGGGTGCCATTCACCGTCGGTTGTAAGACAATGCGAACTACTGGGGTTGTCTAGAGCCTCGTTCTATTACCGACCGGTAGACGAGTCGCCCCAAAATCTGCTCTATATGCGTCTGATAGATCAGCAGTACACAAAGACACCGTTCTATGGCGTGCCTCGATTGACGGTATGGCTTCGTTCTCAAGGTCATGTTGTCAATCGAAAGCGGGTGGCTCGGTTGATGCGAAAGATGGGATTGGCGGCTATCTATCCTAAACCTAAGCCAACCGGTATAGATAAACCGTCCAAAACCTATCCCTATCTACTGAAGGGATTAAGCATCATCAGACCGAACCAAGTCTGGGCAACCGATATTACCTATATTCGCTTGACTCGTGGTTTTGTTTATCTAGTAGCGGTTATGGATTGGTTCTCCCGGTATGTGTTGTCGTGGGAACTTTCAAACTCACTCGATGTATACTTTTGTCTATCGGCTCTGGATAGGGCACTTAGCCAATCGAGACCGCTGATATTCAACAATGACCAAGGCAGTCAGTTTACTTCTGATGCGTTTACCGATAGGCTTCAAGCGGCTAACATTGCCATCAGTTGGGACGGTAGAGGCAGCTATTTTGACAACATCTTCATTGAAAGGCTCTGGCGCAGTGTTAAGTATGAGGAGGTCTATCTCAATGACTATGACTCGGTTACTACAGCTTGGCGTTGATTGAGAGACTATTTCAACTTTTACAATCAACAGCGGTTTCATCAATCGCTCAATTATCGTACACCCCACGAGGTGTATTTCCAATAAGTTCTGGCGTTTCACCCGGACCGAGTTGCTCCGATTTTCTATCTTAAATCTCATTCATTTCTGTCTAAAGGATGGGGGTAAGTTCAACATGGATCGTTTCAATTCCACAATGGTTCGATTAAAAGCACCGCCGGCTTCACTATGTCAGTGTGCGAGAAATACGTTTCAATTCCACAATGGTTCGATTAAAAGACCGATCGTCCGCTAAGATGATGTCTGAGACAGAGAGTTTCAATTCCACAATGGTTCGATTAAAAGCGTCTCCACCGTTTTGCTGTTGCGTTGAAACAGGTGGTTTCAATTCCACAATGGTTCGATTAAAAGAAAAGGTTGGCTCTTCGGTTAGATGAGGTCACAGAAGTTTCAATTCCACAATGGTTCGATTAAAAGTCGACGCCTTATCCGCATGCCACGCTTGCCAGAATAGGTTTCAATTCCACAATGGTTCGATTAAAAGAGAAGCACTCATCACCAAACTCGTCGACAGACACGCGTTTCAATTCCACAATGGTTCGATTAAAAGCCGCACATGCGAACCAGCCAGAACCGAGCAGCCCATGTTTCAATTCCACAATGGTTCGATTAAAAGACGCCAAGCAACTGCAGTACCGCTACAACATCCCGGGTTTCAATTCCACAATGGTTCGATTAAAAGGTGCTGGTGGCGTGGCGGACAGCCATCCCTACCTCGTGTTTCAATTCCACAATGGTTCGATTAAAAGCCGCTGGTTATAAGCCCTTTGGCTACGTGAAGTGCAAGTTTCAATTCCACAATGGTTCGATTAAAAGCGGGCTGGGCGGTTGCTGCCTTGTGTCTTAACGCGGTTTCAATTCCACAATGGTTCGATTAAAAGCCACACATAGGAGGCAATACATGGCAGCAGCGATAATCGTTTCAATTCCACAATGGTTCGATTAAAAGTAGATTTTCGCTTCTCCTCCTCCGTCGAAGTTCTCGGTTTCAATTCCACAATGGTTCGATTAAAAGTCGGTTCGCCGGTGGCGAATCGGGCGAGTATGTCGTGTTTCAATTCCACAATGGTTCGATTAAAAGGAACATACCGACGTCGACACGGACGACCCGCATCCAGTTTCAATTCCACAATGGTTCGATTAAAAGTGAACAATATCGTTCATTCAACAGACCCGCAGACCTCGTTTCAATTCCACAATGGTTCGATTAAAAGTGTACCACCCCACCCACGAACACCTGTGGAAAGAGTGTTTCAATTCCACAATGGTTCGATTAAAAGCGGCGTCCGCGTGAACCGCGTCCAGCAGCCGGAGCAAGTTTCAATTCCACAATGGTTCGATTAAAAGCGACCGAAAGCCCCTATGCCGATGCGCTGAACTTGGTTTCAATTCCACAATGGTTCGATTAAAAGTCCGCATGAATCTCCGCCTCCGGGACATTATACAACTGTTTCAATTCCACAATGGTTCGATTAAAAGCCGCCCGAACTCGGACGATTCACGCGGAGAGTTGCAGGTTTCAATTCCACAATGGTTCGATTAAAAGAAAACTGCTCCCAGTCCTTCCAAAGGTGTTCATGGGTGTTTCAATTCCACAATGGTTCGATTAAAAGCCCGAAAAATCAATGGAGATATTATAGAAAAACCGCGCTATTTCTACAAGCAGAAAATTACCTCTACTTTCAAAAGTCGTCAATGTACGGTTGTGCAAAATTGACGGGAGGTTGACGAGATCGCTTGGCTACGTTTCAAATCCATAATAGCTAGGCAAAAAAGTCACTTTATGGATTAAGAAATTGCCAAAGAAACTGAGGTTGACGACTTACCATCCACGTGAAACTGCTCTAAACCATTGTCGCACAACCGTCATAAGAGGTTCGTCACCGGATTTTTTTCGATGCCGATAACCTGTTTGTCCATCCACTTTTCATGGCGCATTTGGTAAATGAGCACCGAATCTTCATTTTCGTCAATGATCCCCAAAAGTCCTGATGTCACTCGCGCAAATTTCGCCTTTGTCAACTCGCCTTCAAAGACGGAGTTTTGAACCCAATTGAGATGTTGACGTAGATATTTGCAGACTTTCGCAACCCGTTTCACGTCAATGTCATAAACGATAATGACATACATAATAAGTTCCTCCCGTTTTACCACCATGCCCGAAATGCCTGATAGGTTTCCATGCCTGTCAGATGCTTAATCAACTTGTAGCATTCAAGGCGGATCAGGCGTTGGTAAGACACCTTTCGCTTCAATTTTCGATGGTCAATTGTCTGCTTGAGTTGTTCATCGAACGCTTGGAGGAATATTCGTCTCCCATTTTCATTCAGATAGCAGCCCCCCACCTCGGTTTCAAAGTGCTTCGACTCTTTGAGTTGACCTCGATTGAACAACCGGAAAAGCACCCGATCAACAATAATGGGTTTGAAGATTTCCGCCAGATCGAGGCTCAGAGAGAATCGACGTTCTCCCGGTTCATGCAGGAAGCTGATCGTCGGATTCAGTTGTGTTCGATAGATCTCCGTCAGGCAGGCGGTATACATCAACGAATTGCCAAACGAAATCGCGGCGTTGATGGGGTTATCGGGCGGTTGACGGACGCGCTTCTCAAAAGGGGTTTGTAGATCGATGATGGCGTTGAAGGCGCGATAGTAGGTTTCTCGGATATTTCCCTCATACCCCATCAGTTCGTCGACGCGCTGCGCGTGCGAAATTTCGGCTTCAATTGACTCAATGATATTAAGCTGCTCTGAACAATCGGTGTCACGGTTCGCACGGTAACGCAGGTTTCGTAGGATATTCGCCACCGCTGCCGAAACAAATTCGCGGGCAATCGGCAGGCGTTTTGATTTCCGTTCATAGTGCTGTACCTGCTTGACGGTGAGGAATCCAGAGTTAAGGTATTCTCTAGGATAGTAGGTGCCGGAATAGTAGCCGTAGTAGTTGAAAATGTGAATGGGCACCTGTTTCTGCGCCATGAAGTTGAGAAGCCGTGTGTTCAGGTCGAGTTCTCCATAGAGGTAGAATGCATCCACATCCTCGATCGGAATCGGCACACGTGAACCATCCTCTTTCTCGAGATAGATGGTGTTATCTTTTCGGCGCAATCTGCCCGATTGGCTGATGTAGTAGTTACGAGACATGGTTGTTTTTCTCCTTTATTGCTTTAATTGAAACTGGAGACATATCGCATCAACTCCAACACAATTCCAGATAGCTACACGATTTGCAGATTTTTATAAACTCCACATCTGGAGGTGTTGGTAGGTCGGAGATTTTTTTTACCTCTTGGATCGCTTCCTCGACTTCGCGCTCTTTCTCTGGGGTTAATTCGACCTCGACGGTTCGCCGTTGGCGCGGGTAGTTGATAACCCCTTTCCGATTTGAAACGCCTTTTTGTTTGAGGAGATAGAGGTAGTAGAGTATCTGCATTTCGTGCGCCTTCTCCATCGCTTTTCCCGATTTGACATCGTGCAGGATGCCGTCTTTGTCAACGAAGTCAATACGGATGAGGTCATCGATCAAACGTTCTTTCCGTTTTTCACGGCTGTAACTGTCCTCGTGTAGCAGTTGCCCCATGGAAACGAGGTCTGAGGTGTGCTCCATTTCAATGTGGTTCTGGAAGAACCAGAGTTTTCGTGGGCAGACGTGGAGGTAGTTGATTGTTGTGCCGGTGATGTGGACTGTGGTGAGATCTTCGTTTTGCATAAATACGCCCTTTCGTTCAGTTTAATTTGAATACAGCTAGGGCTTACGCATTCAGTTCGTGGGGGTTGGGTAACCCAACCCCTACTATAATCAGAGGAAGGCAGCGTCTAATCACAACACATTTTCCGCCAACTCATCAAGTGCTAGCCCACACTCAGAATCGTAACGGACCCGCACGAACCACTGTCCTTCTTGCTTGTATAATTGCCCTTCTTTGTGGAGTCGCGCGAATTGTTGTTCAGAAATTGAGGTAACATAAGCCATTGCCTCGTAAAACTCCTTTGCGTTGATATGTCGCAGAAATTCGCCCTCATAATCTGCGGGAACAACTTCCACGCTTTTGAAGAGTCCAGTAAATTCCTCGCGCCCTGATGAGTCTTCGATGAACGGCACAATGGTCCGCAAATATTGACTGAAGAGTGCTCTGGCGTTATCGAATATCTCCTGTTCCTTAGTATTGTAGCCATCGCCGTAAACCGTATCAATCAAATCTTGAACCTTCGATTCATATAAGATACCAACTCCAGCGAAAGCATCAAGCGTCCGATTCACCCGCTCGGTAGAATAGATGTATTTGTCGTTTTCCCCACCTTCACGGCAGATGCACACATCACAGATACCCTTTTTTCCTGTACGGTTTACCCGTCCGAATCGCTGTATCAGCGCATCAATCGGTGCCGATTCAGAAAATAGCAGATCAAAATCAATGTCAAGTGAGACTTCAACAGCTTGCGTCCCGACAAGCAGGTCGGCATCTGTCAGATCTTTTTCGATTCGCTCACGGTCTCGGAGGATAAAACGGCTATGGAGCAGTTGCGGGTTGGTAGCACTTGGGCGTAATTGCTCAAAAACCGTCTGTGCCTGCTTGACCGTGTTACAAACAACCAATATCCGTTTCCCATCTTCCAATTGTTCGACAATCTCTGGAATGGTGTCGATGATTCCACCGTCAAACAGCTGGACGCGATGGCGAGTGAATTGATCTCGTTTCTCAGCAGACATCTCAACCTCAGCAATTTCACCGATAGCACTTACGAACATCTTTTTGAGGAATTTCGGCATCGTTGCGGTCATAATGCAGAATTGCGAACCATAATCTCGACGGAGCTTCTCAAGCATCGTCAAAATTAGTGCGGTTGTATGCGGGTCATAGGCGTGGATTTCGTCGAAGATGAACAAACCACCCGCCATCTCCGCGAATTGCATCTCAAAACCGCGCATACCGAAAAAGGCTTTGAGCAGTTGAAACGGTGTTAGTACTTTGTAGGGTCTATAAATTTTCCGCGTCAGATTTTGGCTTTCCCGGGTTTCTACTCTCGCCATATCGGGCGTGTATTCTTTATCCACCATTGAGCGATAGAGGAAGTAATTCGCCTTGCCGTGCAACAATCCGATGCGGTCTTCGGAGACAAGACTGAGCAGGCGGTTGTACATCGCGTTGATGCTGGCAGTGTAGGGCAAAACATAAAACACGCGCCGTCCAAGGGATTCACTCTCATTTGCATCTGACCAGAGCATAGCCGCTTCGGTCTTGCCAGAACCAGTTGGCGCGGAGAGCATTAGATGTCCAGACGTTGCTGCGGCAGCATCTTGAAATTCATCCCAACCTCGAAACACCCGCCCCCTTTGCTCAATTTGCTTGCGAAGATGCCCATCCAAATTATCAAGAGCACAGTAAATCCTCGTTCTCCCCGCCGATGCGAGATGGTCACATGCAATCATACAACCGCGCAGCAACATACCGTAACGACCATGCAACGCTGTCAGTTCACGATCCTCAAAATCGTTAAGATATGGCACGAGAAAATCCCGATCTCCGTTAATGAACCCATCAAGCGAGAGCAGTGGAGTAAAATGGGAATCCTCGCCTTGATACCAGCGACCAACCTGCTCTTGAATCCGCATCAAGGCATCCCAATTCGGTGCTAACTCTGTCATTCTCGCTTGCCATGTTTCATAACCCGGTTGTCGTGGTGGAAAGCAAGGATATTGGTTCCTCAGTATCCGAATATCTTTGTGATGAGTTAGAATCGCCAAGCCGATAGCTCGCTTGGTTACGGGCGGGTAGTTTAGTCCAACCACAAATCCTGCCGATAAAATTTCGTGCCGATAACCCCACCGCCCCGCAGCCGATCGGAGTTGTGCCTGAAATCCGGTTGCTGCCTTGCCGAAATCGTGAAGGGCAACCGTATAAAAAAGATGGTCGAAGAAATCCCGCTCACCGGAAATCTCTGCGAGAAACGGCATCGTTTCCCGCATGCTGAAATAGACCGCGAGACAGTTTTCGGTATGTTCAACCAATGTTTCAGGTGGATTGCTTTTGGCGAGTAGTTCTATCATAATTTATCTCGAATTTCCATGCAAATACACGCCCCATCCCATTTCTGTATCTTGTAACGCTGGACCGCTATAGGGAATTTGCTCTGTCAGCATGTAGAACGGTCGGATGCCCTGGGGACGACGGGGACGTTCCGATGTAAAATGGGTTGGTAGTGCCTGTATCTGACCGTAAATCTGTTCATTTGGAAATGGTAGGAGCGTATCGCGATATTTGGTTTCGGATACCTCCTCCAACTCAACCTCTGCAATTGACACAACCGTTGCTAATTCTGTCGAACGCCCTAACAGTAGTGGATAATGAGGGGATTCAAAGTGAGGCCTCAGCCACATTGCAGGTGTGTAGAGATAAATCTCTGGTGAAACGAGAAATTCGCGTTTGCAGACGTTAGGTTTCGCCTTGAACCGTGTCTGATCGAACTCGTACACCGTTTCCAAGTCTACCGCTTTACCTTGGCTTTGGAAAATAAACCCAACCGCTGCATCGTCAGGTGTTACCCAATCGCCCCGCGCCGCCGATAGCAAGCCGTAGACGGTTGAAAGTGGCGGTACGGTGAGTGTAGGCTGGAATCCACTGATGAATAACGGGTTCCGAAACGACGCCACCCAACCGTTGATATGAACACGAAGGACTTTCATCATTACCCTCCGAAGTGTTTTGAGAGTCCACCCACTAGTTGTGTGACGACTTGATTGGGCGAATCGTATATCACCAACCCATCTGCTGCCAACTGTTGCAAGGATTCGTCCAGTTCATCCATAAATCCTTCGCGGCGACCAATATAAATTGAATCTAGGAAACGACCCTCATAATCGGCGATAACCTGTCGCAGGGCTGGAATACTTAACTCAGCTTGTCCGCCACACTCAACCATCACATTCATGAAGGGATGATTACCACCGTTGAGAACCGATAGAATGATCAATTTCGGTGTCACGTCGGTCAGGTGCGAGGTCAATTTCGCGCCGCCGCTGAGAAGTGGGAGAACCTCAAGCGTCTGGCGGCAACGTCGCAGGCGGATGTCTTGTGGCAAGATCCATGGAGATTTTTCGTCTGCCTGCAAACCTCCGGACCCTTCAATATCTGGAATATGCGTATCGGTGATGTTTTTGTATCCCGTTTTATTGACGTTCCAGAAAGCACCGACAGCATCAAGGTCAAGGGAGAATACGCCCTTGAGGACACATGAATAAAACTGGTGTTCGTAGGGAACCGGATCTCCTTCATGTCGTGCCATGACACCAAAATCGTCTGTGGGGCGTTGAGACTCAATTGAAATTAGTGGCGAAGTTTTCAACGGTGAGAGCCGAGTCAATGTCTCTTTTTTCACTGCACGCATGTATCCAAAAACGTCATCGTCATCGTAGGCAACAGGATCAGCAGCGGTAAAGGCAATTTTTTTGTCACGTTCAATTGGCGAAAGTTCCCAATTGAATTCCTCACCTAACGTTGTCCTCCACCAATTACGCCACGCTTGTCCCGAAACGTACGGATACGTTTGATTTCCTTTGCGTAGTGTTTTGACAACTACAATGTTCTCCGTTGCTTGCGATGCTTCGGTTCCTGCATTATTGAGTGCAGAATGCGGTGCATCGATCAGTACTAAGCCTATAACATGCTTTGACATGATTAATTTTCCTCCTGTGATTCATCAGCAGATTGCTCAGTTTCGTCGTCCATATCATCAGCTAAACCACTTGTAACTAACCAATCGTGAAGTGTCTCGTAAATCCGAAAAACGAGCAGGTCACGGGTTTCCCGCCAAAATGTCGCGTGATCCAATGATTCTGGAAACAGATGTTCAACGTAATCATCCAGCGAAAAGAGAGGGGTTTCCTCGCCTTGCTGAATACGGTCACGAGTCACAAACCGCAGAATGTTTCGGCATTCGCCATAACTTCCGGCGGATTCAAGTTGTCGGAGCCGTCGATCGCGTTCAGATTTACGAACACTTTCGGCAATGGCGTCACCAACTTGCTTTATGGCGTTAAGCCTTGATTCCTCCATGTTGCGAATCTCCTTTAGGTAAAGGGAAAGCAATTCCCAGTTGCTACGTGCCTTTCGAGCACGTCTATTGATAAAAAATCCGAGGATGGATCGACCTTGCAACAGGAATTCATAAACACGATTGTTTTTGTTTTTGTAGTCCTCCTCTGATTCAACTTTGTCCCATTTGACCCATTGATAACCGCTTCGGACAATCTGTTGCCAGTCCCGGCGAAATTCGTTCTGATAAGTATAGCGCAGGAAGCGGAAGACCGGCGCAGGCAGATGGAAGATTTCAAGTTCTGGACCTTGACCATAGTTTGAAAAATAGTAGATCTGTAGTGTGATATTTTCATTCAGTCGCGTCTCTTCATAACGAACCATCTCACCAGTCATATAAAAGAGACCATTACGTGCATTAGCGTATCCACGATTATAACAACCTGAAATCTCCCGACGAATTACTTGCTGTCGCACATCTTCAATGCAGATGCGTGCCCAAGAGCGGAGTGCCCTCCAAGAATTGGAATGTAGCATCAGAAATTTACCCGCACTTGCAACTAGTACAAGTGGGGACAGTTGAATTGCCAAGGCACAAGCGGCACAGTAACCGACACCTTCGGCAAAAGTTGGGAAAAAGTTACGCAATGTGCCAGACCCTGTAAGTGGGATATTTTCCCGTTTAAGAACACAATTAGCATCGCGTCTTCCACAACCGATGCAATCGCCAGCTAAACCGAGTTCCTCAAGCGTGCTGATATAATTTCCACACAGGTCTTGGAATAACGCAACACGATTCCGTTGATTGAACGATGGATTGGTCAACACACTGTTGGGGAAAATAGAGTGCAAATTACCCCAACCTGCATTTGTCTGTAGAATCGGAGCAATGTCATTGACAGTTTGTTTGAGGTCGTTAATCGTAATATCGTCCGGCTGAGTCCCTTGTCCCAACCACTCACAAATTGCACTGATACCCGCATCAACAAATGGATTACCCATCAATTTTTCATAGATTGCCATCTTCCTTCTCCTTCCGTGAGGCCTCAACCACAATTATATCACCCCACAAGTGTTAGGTCAACATAGATTTCATATATTTTTCCTTGAAACCTCCACCATCCCAAATCCCATACTATTTTTATCCCCGAATCCGCACTCATAGCCGATGCGGATTAACTCCGGTGCGCCGATGACGTGAAACGGAGAGACAACACCGCGAATTTTGGTGCCTTTGTAGTCAACTAAGCGTGTCACCCGTCCCTCCCTTTTGTCGATATACGCCTGATCGAAAGTCATCGCAAACGATTTCTCCGTCGGCGGGTGTTGGTGCACCGCTTCATACTTCCGAATCAGGTTCTGCCGAACCAACTCGGAGAACTGGGGGTCATCAGGGAGACAGTAGTGTGTAACGAGTTCACCGGCTCGTTCGCGTTTAGTGGACATCGTAATCGGTGAAAGGCACCGAAAGGTCATCTGTGGCCCAAAGCGGGGTTGACGCAACACCTCGACATCCTGCACCCGAAGCCTGTGGCGTTCAATCTGTAGGATTCCGGCCCCTATCAGTGCGGCGGCGAAGTTTTCCAGAAACGGTTCCTGAGATGAGGAGACATACCATGTCAGCGGTGAACGGAAGTAGATCTGCTCCCCTCGGATTTCTCGCCGTTTTGCCATCAGTTGAGAGAAGGTAAACAGTTTGAAACGCCGGTTCTCTAGTTCATAGCCGTCTTGGTGGAGGAAATCTGCATATTCGGGGTCGGATTCTTTGAGGAATTGATAGATAACACCGGTGAGGAAGTAGTTGTAGTTGATCGGTAGACGGATGCCTTCGCCGATGTCGCACGTAATTTTGATTCGCATGGGTTTGTCTCCATGTAGTGAAAATAATTTTTTTAGGAGAGTGTAATTTGTACAAAGTGCAAGGAACGCAGATCTGCGTTCCCTACAGAAAATCGATTTTTTGGGAGGGTACAATCTACACGTTTCTCCGATTCTTACCCACTTTCGGGACCGGGAAAGGTTTTTGGAAGGTATGATTGCTACCGAATCACAGCGATTTTTGTACCTTCCGTCCGCGATTCGCCATCTGCATCGGTTGCGGTGATACGGCAGATGTAAATACCGGGCGTGACAAACTCAAAGAAGTTCCGCCTGCCTTCCCAAGTAAAGGCGTCATTCGCGCCCAATTGACCGCCGTTGTCTCCGGCGAGAAATACACTTTCAAGAACCTGCTCACCGACGGTGTCGTAGATGGAGACAATGACCTCCGCGTCACGACTCAGTGTATAAGTCAGTTTGAGAGCAGCATTAGGCTGGTTGAGACGGAGTGGGTTCGGGTAGGCAACGATGTTTTCGATGGTCACGCGCGGATCCGCTACCGTCAATTCGGTTTCGATCCGATTGTTGTTGAAATTGGACTCAAAGACACGCGTATCGTCGTTTACTAGGGCACGGAGGGTAAATACGCCCCAAGTGGCTGGTGTGAAGCGAGCGGTGACCGTTTGCGGTTGGTTGACGCTCAGGTCTACGCTTTGTTCAAACAGGGTTTCGGAGCTTCCGTCGGGATTGACTACGACAAACTGAACGGTGATGTTCTCAACAGGGATGGGGCCCGCGTTTGCCACATCTGCGGTGATGATGACCTCATCCCCTTTGGTAGGAGAGGGGTTGGAAACGGTGATGCCTTCGGATTCCCAGAAGATATCAGGGTCCAGCGGATCGCCTGGCCCAACGATGGGACGAGCGAGTTCGGCAAGGGTCGCTACGGCTAACTTGATAGCCAATTCACCCAACAGTGGTATCGAGATTTTGGTCAAGTCATCCTCTTGGCTATGGATATATTCGGTCGATTCGTCCGGCGCATCGAGGGATGATTCCTCCGCCACCATCACTGCCGGGATGCCGATGTCCCAAAATGGAGAGTGATCACTGAAGATAAAACTGGGATCGTTTTTCAGGCGTAGATCTATCGGCAGTCTGTATTGTTCCGCAGCGGCACCGAATGCGTTGACGAGCCACTGTGACTGCTCATCGCCAAGCACATGGATGTCCAAGTTCCCGTCTGGATCGTGTCCTAGAAGATCGAAGTTTATGACGCCGGCGATGTCATCTCCACGCTCCCGAACTAACTGTGTATAATGTTTGCTTCCGAAAAGAAACAATTCTTCCCCCGAAAAAGCGATAAATCGAATGGTAAAGTCAAAGTCTTGCTGGCTCAGAATGCGTGCGGTCTCTAACATTTCGGCGATGCCTGACGCATTATCGGAGGCACCCGGTGCAGCCATCCTTCTCCACCCCCCATCCCAACCGGGGGTTTTGGAGGCGATGCTGTCATAATGTCCCACCATCAGGTAGATTCGGTCTTTGTTTGGACCTTTCCCCGGCAGCGTGGCGACCACATTCCGCATCACGTATTCTCCCACCAACGCCCCAAGCGCGGATCGACGCCGATGGTCAAACGGATCGAATTCGACCTTCAGACCGTAGCCGCGAAACTGTTGGGCGATGTAGTCTGCGGAATTATCGCAAGCGTGATCGGGTTCCGGATTATCATCAAATTGAACGGCATCGCGGACTCGGAGGGCGTACCGACTTCGGAAAAACTGTCCCGGCCGCCGGAGGTCTTCATTCTCGACGAGGGCGATAGTCTGCCAAAGCCATCTAGAACCATCTGCTTGGTCGAGTAGTCCTTGAATGACCGATTGCCGCTGGGGCGACGCGGGTATACTCGGAGCGAACGAGGGAGGCTGAAATTCCGGCAGGACAACATTGGCGGGCAGCTTCGCACGGTGATGCACTGGCAGGTCTAACAGGACGGATTCAAGATTGGCGTGCAACTTGAGCAGGGAAAAGCCACCGAACTGGTGTAAAATTTCCCCATACGCCTCGATTGCCGCACGCTCTTCCGCCGAAGGGAGCCAGAGAACGTAATAGTTGAAACCGGGCGTAACGATACCCAGAACTTGTGGGTCTGGTAGCTCGGTCAAGACACTCGGGCTCGCCTCAATGGAACCGGAAGTTAAGGGGACTTGAATGATGGCAAAATCAGGTGTACGATAGCGTAACTTGATCCCATGATGCGCTTGCAGAAACTGGAGGTGTTGGTTGGAACTTTGAGGAATCTTGACGAGTAGATCCTCTTGAGCAAAGAGGAGTGTTGGAATGAAAATTAAAAAAATAAGAACAGAGGCGAATTTCTTGACCATTTTCAGTTTTTGATTGGATAACGGCATGATTCTGACTACGCTAAACCCGAAGGCAGCATCACTAATTCTGGGACATAAACCCGCGCTGGTAGGGAAGCAACCAATAGACACGCATCGGCGACATCCTGTGGTTGTAGAGATTTTGCCATCACTTCGGGTGGGGTTGGCACTGGACGTTGCAGGACGAGCGGCGTATCCGTCAAACCGGGGAAGAGCATTGAGGTGCGGATGCCATTCTCCTTTTCTTCTTGGAACGTGCCGTGAGCGAGACCGACCATCCCGTGCTTGGTTGCTTGATAGGAGACGCCAGATGTATCGGGACGCTGCACCGCTCCACTGGAGACATAAATAATTAAGCCGTCCTTTTGATGGCGCATCGTTGGCAGGACTGCTCTCGTACAGTAAAACGCTCCGGTCAGGTTCGTCTGGATCATCATATCCCACGTTTCGTTGGATAAAACTTCAAGGCTCCGTTCGGGAATGTTTGTGCCGGTGACGTAGACGAGCACATCAATCCGTCCGAAGTGTTCTAATGTTGTGGCAATGAGCCTATCCACGGCTGCCGAATCTTGCACGTCGGTCGGGCAGGCGATTGCATTCTCGCCAATATCTTCCGCCAACGCTGCGAGCTTATCGGCACTCCGTGCAGCAGGCACAACCTTTGCCCCTGCTTCGGCAAAAGTGACCGCGGTTGCTCTCCCCATGCCACTGCTACTTCCCACGACAATGGCAACCTTATCTGCTAATGAAAAACCCATAAAATAATCTCCCTGTTCTCCTTAGAAACCTGAATTCGAGACATTCCCTAAGGTCTCAGATACATCAATGCCATCTGAAAGTCACGACGTTCAGAGCAGTGCACACACCACCACTGTGATGTTCCATCGGCTTGGTTTACCTGTAAAACCCACAGGTGCCTGCAATCCGCCCGTTGCCCCGATTGAGGGATTTTCTCTAGGTTATCCCACTCGCAATCCAAGCAAAATGCAGATTCGTTTTTAAGCGTTTGTATCTTACCGCCGCATTTGGGACAGATCAATGTAGACGCCTCCTCCCACGAACAACTCAGAATGGCTGCTAGGCTTTAGTGTGTCAACTACCCCGCCCTGAAGGACGAGGCTTGTAGCCTGTCCAACGGGACTTACGCTTGGGCAATTATCTTGCCCGCGACGCTATCTCGGTGCGTTGCACCTAAAAGATAGCGCGGTTATGCGGCTCTGGCTCGTAACTTTACACACCCGCCACCGCACGGCTATAGCATCCGTTTAGGCATATTCACGATGTATCGGTGATAGCATCGCTTCAACACCCGGGTGAAACCTCAGACAAACTGCCTTTCACGCGGTTCACTAGTGAACCTCAGAAGTGAGAGGGCAGTGTTAAACGAGCGTTCAACTGAAGTCCTCGAGTTACAAACTATATTCTACCATACATCTACCAAAAAAGTGTAAGGTAGATTACAAAAACGAAAAAAAAGGAGGCGGGATTTCCTCCCCATGCTAAAGCAAGGGGTTTCCATCCCGAAGATTTGATGAGATTCACTATCCGTTGTCAAGTTTTATCTTTAGGGGGAATCGCATCTGTTATAGAAATTAGACAATTGACCAATTAGCACCTGCGGCTACGATTAGATTGACATTGTGGTATGCCAAAGCCCTACATAATATTTACACGCGATTGCCCTAGTTTTATCTTTCGTTTGCCTTGACTCTGTAAATCCCCTCTGCTAAACTACAGAACAGATAGGGGTATTATCCTTCACATATAGGGTTATTATCCTTCAATAGAATAACGTAAGTTGCTACCTACCCCACAACACATATCGTTCCGCTGGAGTGAAAACGGTAACTTGGGTTAGAATATATTAGGAGTATCGTATGAAAGTTGCAGTGATTGGATTAGCGGGCGTTGGTCGCGCCCATGTTGATCGGTGGGATGAGAATCCCGACGCCGAGTTGGTCAGTGTATGTGACATCGTCCCACAAATTGCAGACGATTTCGCGTCACAGTACGGTGTCAAGGGTTATACCTCTACGGAGGAGATGCTGGATACGGAGGATTTGACGGCAATTAGTATCTGCACACCGCCGAAGATTCATCTGGCGTTAACACGCGCCGCGGTAGAGCGTGGCATTCATGTACTGTGTGAGAAGCCGATGGCGAGTACGGTTGCAGACTGTCAGGAGATGGTTGATGTGTGCAAATCGGCGGGTGTCGTTTTGCAAATTGGGCATAAGAAAAGGTTTATCCCGCCGCTTCTACGTTTGAAGGAACTGACGGAAGGCGAATTTGGACCGATTCAGTACATGGTTCACCGGTATCCGCATCCGGGGATGTCGAACAAAGATTGGTTCTGGGCAGAGGACGATGGGGGCGGACCTATCCTCGAAAACGCTGTGCATGCCGCAGACATTCTCGGTTTTCTGATGGGAGATGTCGAGCGGGTTTATGCCGAGGGCGGGACCTTCTTTGCACCGCACCGGAAGCCACAGATTGACTGTGCGATGTTTACCCTGCGCTTCAAAAGCGGCGCGATTGGGGTTGTCAACGCTGGCATGGTTTCGATGGGAGAGTTCAATTTTGAGGATTTCTACGCCGCCAACGAAAACGGCGTCGCTGAAGTGACAGGCGGGTTTGATCGTGTGGACACTCTGCACTATTCTTTCCGAAACGATCCAGAGACCTTGCACGAGGAAAACTACCTAGATTTTGACTCTTTCCGTGCAGAGATTGAGCACTTCATTGAGTGTATTCAAACGGGCAGCGAACCGCGGGCAAGCGGTGAAGCGGGTATGAAAGCGGTGGCGATTTGCCGAGCGGTGAAGCGGTCAGCGGAGCTTGGAGAGCCGGTTGCGCTGGAATAATGTGCTTCTATGGATAGAATCTATTATACCGATTGGAAGGAGAATTCTATGAAACTCACGCCACAACAGGTTGAACAGTTTCAACAGAAAGGGTATCTCAAAATCCCACATCGCCTCATTACAGATGATCACCTCGCTTTGTTGCGCGAGCATTACGACGCGTTGTTTGCGAAAAAACGTGGTACAAGTGGCGAAGGGCTACGCAACCTCGCTGTCATCGGTGATTCGGAGCAGGACGAGACCGCAGACCGTTCGGAGGAGATGCTGCAGATTATGGAGATGTGGCACTACGATGAAGTATACCGTCAACTGCTCTATCATGAGCCGTTGTTGGACATCGCCGAGAGCTTGATTGGTTCCAACATCCAGTTGTTCCACGATCAAGCCCTGTATAAGCCTGCCCGTCATGGGGGGGAAGTGCCGTGGCATCAGGACAACGGATACTGGCGTTGTACGCCGGCGAACCTCGTGAGCATCTGGATGGCACTCGACGACGCCGACGAAGAGAACGGGTGCATGAATGTCATCCCCGGTAGCCATTTGGAAAGCGCCCCAGATCACGATCGCGCCGTATCAGAGAAAGGGAAACTTCCGGCTTTGCTGCAGGCAAATGTGGAGGAAAATCGTGCGGCACCTGTACCGCTCAAAGCAGGATACGCGATGGTGCATCATTGTCTGATGCTGCATCAGACCAATCCGAATCGGTCACATCGCAGGCGTCGGGGGATGGTCATTCACTATATGCCGACCGGTACGCACAACGGTAAGGGAGAGGTGATGGATGACCGCTTGGTGTTGCGTGGAGAGTTGTAGGGTATTGCACGGAAATCTTCCGACCAATCTGTGCCTATAAACGACATTTATCCCGGACATGCCTCCGCAAACACGCGCAGATGATTTTCGCCAAGGATCTTCCGGATTGCCTCCGGTGAATAGCCCCGTTCCAACAACGCTTCGGTAATTTTCGGGAACTCTGTCGCATCCCCGAGTTGTTCACCACCGCCATCAAAATCGGATCCGATGCCAACGTGGTCATCCCCGACCAGATTGACGATGTGATCGATATGGTCTAGATAACGGGAAAACGAAGGGGCATCGTCGTCAATGAACCATGTCACGAAGGTCGAACCAATGACGCCGCCGTTTTCGGCGATGCGCTTAATCTGTTCGTCGGTCAGGTTGCGCGGATGACCGCAGAGTGCCTTGCAGTTACTGTGGGAAGCGATCACGGGGCGTTCGGCAATTTCCAGCACGTCCCAAAAGCCTCGCTCACTGATGTGGGAAACATCGACAAGCATCCCTAGTTGATTCATCTCTTTCACCAGTTGGACGCCAAATCGGGTAAGTCCGCCGCCGCTATCTGTTTCGCCGTTGCCAGCCGCCGCCCATGAGGTCGGGTCGTGGGTCAATCCAATAGATCGGACGCCCAAGTGGTGGAGGCTTTTCAGGATGTTCAGACTTCGCTCCACACCGTCGCTGTTCTCAATGACCAAAATTGCAGCAAGCTTGCCCGCCGCTTTTGCCTCCCGAATATCTTCCGCTGTCCTTGCGATGATGATTTCATCGGCGTGGGTCTCGACCTCTGCCTTAAAAAAGCCGATGGCATCTAAGGCGTAGCTGAGATGATTCTTCCACGCTCGCGTTACATCAATTGCAAAAAAAGCAGCGTCAACCCCGCCTTGACGCATCTTCGGCAGATTGATCTGGACATCCATCTGGCTGGCTGCGGAATCGAGGGGACCGCGCATATAGGCAATTGTTCCGTCATGCCGGACGCGGCTAGGGGTCTCCTGATCCGAAATGCTGATATTCCCCCGACGGATATGTCCGACAATCGTATCGTTGTGAGAATCAATGACGAGGGCTTCGTTATGAAGGTCTATGGACGACAATTCTGATGTCAAAGCTATGGTCTCCTTATCCTAGAAGAGGCTCCGGTTGAATCTTGATATTGACGATTCGTTCGTCAAAATGGTATAGTAGTAGCCACTTTAATATATGACTGAAGGGGGAAAGGACTATGCCAATCGTTGAACCAATCAACTACAAAGCAATCATCGAAATTGTTCGAGGCTGGCCACCTGCTAGCCGCTTTTCACTCGTGCAAGATGTTCTAAAAACACTTGCACCAGAAGTGGAAAATTCCCAATCTAAACGCAATACTTTGGAAAAGGCTCTCGGCCTCCTAGCGACAAGCCAATCAGCACCGTCGGATGCAGAAGTTCAACAGTGGCTTGACGAACATCATATGGAGAAGTACGGTTGATGCACATTTTATTTGATATCAACGTCGTGCTGGATGTCCTTTTGAAACGTAAACCTTGGGTCACAGAAGCTATAGCCGTTTGGCGGGCCAACGATGAGGGACGAATTGTCGGATACATTTTGGCTTCCGCGATGACCGATATTTTTTATATTGCCCGTCGATTGGCTGGATTGGAAATTGCTCGTACGACGGTACGCACCTGTTTGGAAGCCTTCGAGATTTGTACAGTCGATCGTCAGACTCTAGAGTAAGCGGAGGCATTGCCGGGAAACGACTTTGAAGACAATCTGCAAATTGCTTGTGCTAGCATTACAGGGATTGACGCGATTGTGACCCGCGACAAAGATGGCTTCAAGGCTGCAACCATTCCTGTCTGGACGCCAGCGGAATTGTTGACTCAACTTCGTTGAAGCATACAGATCTAATAGTCACAATCCCCCATCACACATCAGCCACGCGCTGTGCTTTTACCCGCCGTTTCTTTCTCGATTTCTTTGAAGTTGAAGCAACTCGCAATCTCTCCCTCTGCTGTTTTTCCTGCCGCTCTGCCTTTCTTGCCCTCTCTGTTTCCTCTTTCGCTTGCATCGCCTCCCGCTTCTGCTCTCGGACGTGGGCTTCATATTCGGCGTAAGTTCCAAAAAATAGCTTCGCCGTTCCATTCTCAAAGACCAACAGTTTGTTGACGAGCTTGTTCAGAAAATAACGGTCATGAGAAACCATAAAAATGGTTGCCGGGTATTCTGCCAATGCCTCCTCAAGGACTTCACGCGACGGTATGTCTAAGTGGTTTGTCGGCTCATCAAGTAGGAGAACATTTGCATTTTCGAGGAGCAACTTAGCAAGCATGACGCGGCTCTGTTCGCCGCCGCTGAGGTCACCAATCCATTTGAACACCTCATCCTCAGAGAACAGGAACCGTCCGAGAAAACTGCGAATCTCCCCTTGTTTCTGTGTTGGACGCAACGCCCAAATCTCATCAATAATTGTGTTATCTTGGTTGAGTCCTGCAAGCTCTTGGTCGTAGTACCCAAAATGGAGGTTGTGCCCAATCTTCAACTCCCCTGAAGTTGGCGGTTCGTTTCCGAGGATCATGCGGAACAAGGTCGTTTTTCCAACGCCATTGGGACCGATGACACCGACAACATCCTGACGGTAGATCTCCAGATTCACGTCTTCAAAGATTTGCTTATCGCCGTACCGCTTCCCTAGGTCCTGACACTGCAAAATGTCGTTTCCACCTCGTACATCCGGCGTGAAGCGGAGTTTGATTGTTTTCTCAGCGGTCTCTGGCTTTTCTACGCGTTCAAGGCGGTTGAGCAACTTCTGCCGGCCTTGTGCCTCCCGCGTGCGTTGCCCAGCCATATTGCGACGGATAAAGTCCTCCTCGTGAGCGATATACCGTTGCTGCTTTTTATATTCCCGTTCCCGCGCTATTTTTTCAGTTTGTCTGATTTCGAGATATCTTGTGTAGTTTCCGGGGTACTCCTTGAGCTTGTGGTTTCGTAACTCGACAATTTTGCGGGCAACGCGATCCAAAAAGTAGCGGTCGTGAGAAACGATGATGACCGCCCCTCGATATTCGGTATTTAGGAAGTTTTCCAACCACTCAATCGCATTGATGTCCAGATGGTTGGTAGGTTCGTCGAGCAGTAACAAATCCGGATCTTCAAGCAGCAATTTCGCGAGCGCGGCACGGCTTTTCTGTCCACCACTCAAGACACCAATTTTCAAGTTAAAATCACTGTCACGAAGTCCTAACCCGCCCAGCGTTCGACTTGTTTGATATTCATAGTTGTAACCGCCCATTCGTTCGTGCTGCTCTTGCAGCCGAGCATATCTATCAAGCAAATTGGGATCTTCTGCCATATCTTCACTGAGCAGCAGCATCTCATCTTCCAAGCCCCGCCGTTCCTGAAAGACCTTGAACATCTCTTGCCGGAGTGAGCAGTCGGCTTCCAAATTGGGCTCTTGGCTGAGATACCCGATTTGTAGTCGCTTCGCGTACCCAATGCTCCCTTTGAAATCCTCGATTATACCGGCAATAATTTCAATCAGCGTAGTTTTACCAGTTCCGTTCTTCCCAATCAACCCAATCCGATCACCATGTTCAATTGACAAAGAGACTTCGTCCAGAATGAGGTAAGGGTCATACGATTTTGTGACTTGGTCTAATCTGACTAATGACATAAAGATCCTTTGTATCGTAGGAGAAGAATAGGGAATCTATTTGAGGCGGGGAGCGTAGCAGAAGGTTTTTGAGGTAGATTAATGTAGTCAATAAGCCTCATCCTCGTCGTAAAAATCTTCCTCATCCATGTATTCGTTGTCGAGCTCTTCTTCCTCATAGTCAATGTACGCATCGGTGTCCATCAATACATCAAGCTCCCTAGGACTCTCAATGCTTATCCGACAGATCCAGCCATCCCCTTCAGGCGAATGATTAATAAGATCCGGATCCTCCTCCAGCGTGGTGTTGATTTCTTTAATCTCCCCGGTCACTGGCGAATGGATAGGAAAAGTATTACCATCAGTCACTTCTACTCTGCCCAGTGGCTCATCTTGTTCATATTCGTCGCCAACTGTGGGCAGTTCAATAAAGATAATATTACCATACTCTAGTTGGATGCGCTCGGTGATTCCAACGACCCCGTCATTCTCTCCAACTTCAACCCATTCATGTGTAGTTGTGAATTTTTTGACTTCGTTCAAGATTATCAAACTCTACTTTAGCCCTGTATCCCCGTCCTTTAGGTCGGGGATACAGGGACGCTTTAGCACCGTTTTTCAAGACTTTAGCCTGGATTCCAATGGTGAAATATGGTATAATTCTTTTGTCTACGGGACAGGGAATTACAACTTCGGCACCCTTGCCGTTGTCCCTGTCCATCCTTTGTAATAGGCAGCGTAGATGTAGACAACTACAGACACTACAAAAAAATAGGATTCTACTCGGATCGACTACCCTGAAAAATGGGATATTCCCGCATGAATCTGTTGTGAAGCAGGAAATACCTGCCACGTATTGGTAACATCTTCGTTCAAGGTGTTTCCGTAGAGAGCTAAATGGCCCGCTCCGCACCGTTTGTACGGTGTGTTGCCCTACCTGAGTGGGGAAGCTTCCCTAGAGGAAACGCAAGATGGCCCCATAGCAGAAGTTGAAGCTAAACTCTAAGAACGAGAATGTGGAATTGCAATGAGGTTCACTAGTGAACCTCCAAAAGAATCCCCGTTCTTTAGAGCGGGGAGCGGTCAATCCTCCTGTATTACTTGATATCTACACACTCAAGATTTAATACCAATAGATTATACATTCACAGGATCAATCACGTCAATATCAGCGTTGATTCCTCGCAGATTTTTTTGAAAGTTTTCAATTTCCCGTTGGCGAATTTGCAGATGTGCGGTTGCACGTTGACCATATTCGACGTTTACCACCTTTCCTCCTAATCTGCCACACAGTTTGAGGACCGAACCAATCTGTTCATAAGGTGTCCGCACCTGTAGCGTCTTGTAAAAAATATGAGTTTCAATTTTTGCACTCGCTAAACATTCCCTCGCACATCGACCGTAAGCCCGAATAAGTCCACCGACGCCAAGATTGATGCCGCCGTAGTAACGGACGACAACGCAGATAACATTCGAGAGTTGAGAGGCAACCACAGCTCTTAAAATTGGGGGACCTGCGGAGTTTCTTGGCTCACCGGCATCGGTGGCATATTCGCGCTTTTCACGCCCCCATCCGATATTGTGCGCGTAGCAATAGTGGGAGGCGTTGGGGTATTTCTCTTGGACGAGTGCCAGAAATCTTTTCGACCCCTGTATTGTATCAACTGATGTGGCAAGCCCAAAAAAGCGCGATTTTTTGACAACCAACTTCAGTTGGGCTGTCCCAACGATGGTTTTGTATTCGTCTGACATAGTAGGCGTGGTACGTGAAATGTGAGGCATAATACGAAAAAAAAATTAACGGTTGGTGCAGGTTAGTCTATGTTCTTCTCAAAAACGCTGCTCGATTGAAAATAAGTACACAGATTTACCACTTTCGACGCGGATCTGCTCACCGTCATTTTCCGTCGGTCGTATCTGCGGTGTATAGGCTGCGTTTATATAAATTCCGCTGACCTGTAACCCAAGCCCCAGTGTCAGTCCTTCAGTTTTCCAGAGTCTATCCTCGGAGTCAGCTTGCCCTGTTTCGAGACTAAGGATTGAACCGAACCGCTTTTCGGTGTGACGCAGATAACCTACGCGCCCACCGATGAAATCACGATACCAGACAGTTCCACCAAAGTTGGTTCGGACACCATCCTCAAAGGGTGGGTTCAGATCTAAACCAATCTGAATATCTACATCTTTATAATGGAATTGGTAACTCCCACCTAGAAGGATATCTCGATGGATGCGATCGGGAATAGAGTTATCGGTGAATGATAATCCGTTGCTCAAGTTTCTAATCATGCCGCCGATGCGGAGGTGTTTGCCCAATTGCTGGATCAGTCCTAAATTATAAGCGTAACCGTGTCCGATATGCCGGTTGCCTTCACCATCCTGTACCTTAGATCGCAGCCATCTGGCATCAGCACCAACAGCAAATCCTCGAAACGGTTTAACTGCATAACTGACTCCAATCGCAAAGTCGGTTTCGGGGAAACTGTTCGTTGCTTTTCCAAGGTTATTGACGCGGCTGAATCGTCCCTCATGTCCAATGGCGAAATCGAACCCCAAGCCGCCTGCTGTTCCCAAGGGCATACTATAGTTTATAAACTCAAGCCCTGATGCACGAAGCGCGTACTGGCTGTGGTCTTCGTATCGCTCAACATCGTTCAATTTTGTAATGATGGCAATAGTGCGCGGAAATCGCGAAACGTTTGTGACGAGACGGTTGCTATTGATGAAACTGAGTCCGGCAGGATTGCTGTTAAGGGCATTTATCCCCGAAATTGAACTGACGAAGTTGTCCCCCATCCTCAGATGCTTTGCTGATGCAAGCCTTTTGAGGAACATATTTGTTGACGCGCGAAAACCTTCGTTGATGACTTGGGCTGAGGCGAGATTTTCCCCACCAAAGAGAAGTAACAGTGTGATGAGCGTGATTACAAAGCTGCGTATTGGGTCTAACGTGAGACATGCAAAGTCGCACGATTGGCTCTTATTCATATTTATAGCTGCCCGCAAGGAAGGTATTCGCACACAGATTCCCGGTACATTGATCTCAACAATATCAATACCTATAATCAATTTTCGTATGTTGCGCTTTTGATTCGTTGTACGTAAACAATCAAATCTTCAGTTTTTTAGTAGGGATTTTAATCTGTGCGACGATGAATTGCATCTGTCATTCGAGCAACCTGACACATCGCCTTTACATCGTGGACGCGAACGACGTCTGCACCGTGAGCAATTGCCCACGTGACCGTCGCAGCAGTGCCTTCCAACCGATCATCTGGATTGGGCAGATTAAGAATCTTCCCAATGAATGATTTTCTGGAAGTACCAATAAGGATGGGTTTATCTAGGCTCTGAAATGCATCAAGACATCGTAAAATCTCTAGATTATGCCCGCCGGTTTTACCAAATCCGATACCGGGGTCAATCATAATCCGGTCGGGACAGACTCCCTCTGCTTGTGCCTTGTCGATCCGTTGTCGAAGAAAAGTCAGAATTTCAGAGATGAGATCGCGATACACCGGCGAGCGCTGCATTGTACGGGGAACACCCTTCATGTGCATGAGAATCAGCCCGGCGTCCATCTCGGCAACAACTCCCGCCATATCTGCGTCGCTTAGTGCTGTAATATCGTTGACAATATTCGCACCCGCTTGAAGCGCACTGCGCGCAACAGCGGGTTTATAAGTGTCAATCGAAATAAGTGCCTCCGTCCCGTTTGCAAGGACTTCAATCACCGGTAGGACACGAGCTAACTCTTCATCTGTGGAGACGGGTAAGGCCCCCGGTCGAGAAGATTCGCCACCGATGTCGATAATATCCGCACCATCTTCGATCATCTGGTGGGCGTAGGCAACCGCACGGTTGGTATCAAGATAACGCCCACCGTCAGAGAAGGAATCCGGGGTGACGTTGAGGACGCCCATGATCCGTGTGCATTTCCCGAAAGTAAGCGATTTTCCTCGGCAATTCATGATGCAATCGGAGAAAGTTGAGGACGGGGACCAAGTATCTCTTCAATATCTTCCGTGACGAGTGTTTCGCGTTCGAGCAACCCATCAGCGAGCTTCTTCAGCCCATCAAGGTTCGTTTCAATGAGCTTTCTCGCTCTATTATAGCACTCCATAACAATGCCATGGACAGCTTCATCAATTTCAATCGCTGTTTTGTCACTATAATCTTGGTGATGTGCAATCTCTTTGCCCAAAAAGACCTGCTCTTCACGTCGTCCGAAGGAGAGCGGTCCAAGATCGCTCATGCCCCATTGCGTGACCATCTTACGGGCGATATCGGTTGCCTGTTCAAAATCGTTCTGTGCACCGGTGGTCAATTCACCAAAGATCAGTTCTTCAGCGACACGTCCACCGAGTGCCGTGGTAATACTGCCAAGGAGATATTTTTTGTTGAAGTTCCGACGTTCTTGGATGGGAAGTGCCACCGAAACACCGAGCGATCGTCCACGCGGAATAATGGTGGCTTTATAGTTCGGGTCATTTTCAGGAATAACATGTCGTAATAGGGCATGTCCTGCCTCATGATATGCGGTGGCGCGCCTGTCATCGTCACTGATAACGAGGCTACGACGTTCGGGTCCCATCAGTACGCGGTCTTTGGCTTCATCAAAGAAACTCATTTCAACGGAATCTTTGTCCTCTTTGGCTGCCAGCAGCGCCGCTTCGTTCACCATATTTTCGATATCCGCTCCTGAAAAGTAGGGTGTCGCTTTTGCGAGTCTCTCCAAGTCTACATCTGGGTCCGTTTCAATGCCCGCCGTATGGACTTTGAAAATATCTTCACGCCCTTTGACATCAGGGAGGTCAACGACAATTTGGCGATCGAAGCGCCCCGGACGGAGGAGCGCGGGATCTAACACATCGGGACGGTTCGTCGCAGCGATGAGAATAACGCCCTCAGAGGTATCAAATCCGTCCATTTCTACGAGAAGTTGATTTAGGGTCTGTTCGCGCTCATCATGCCCACCACCAATGCCTGCGCCACGATGTCGCCCAACTGCATCCAACTCGTCAATAAAGATGATGCACGGTGCATTCTTCTTTCCGGTCTCAAACAGATCGCGGACGCGGGAAGCACCGACTCCCACAAACATTTCAACAAAATCAGATCCACTGATACTGTAAAATGGAACATTGGCTTCCCCGGCGACAGCACGCGCAAGTAAAGTTTTTCCGGTGCCCGGCGGTCCCATTAACAGTACCCCTTTTGGAATACGTCCGCCCAGTCTCTGAAATTTCTGCGGATCTTTCAGGAACTGGATCACTTCTTCTAGTCCTTCTTTCGCCTCATCACAGCCAGCGACATCGTCAAAGGTAATTTTCGATTCGCTTTCAGAATGTAGTCGAGCGCGGCTTTTTCCGAATGATAAAGCTCGATTGCCCGTGCCTTGCATCTGCCTTGAAATGAAGACCATGATCCCTAGGAAGAGCAGGATTGGCAAGATTGTCGAGCCGAAGATCACAATCCATTGGGGAACAGCCGATGAACGTTCATTATCAAATGGAATTTGATACTCAATAAGTTTTTCTTGAAGTGGGTATTCAGAGTAAAGATCACGACTGGTTCGAAATTCCTGAAACGTTGCTGATTCTCCTCCACCTCTGGGCATTTCATCATCTAGTAGAATGTGTTGTGGTTCTCTGAATTTTCCTTTAATCCACTCTTTACCGATTTCGATTTTTCCTTCAAATAGGTCCTTGCCATTTGGTTGTCGAAGATAGGCATAAAAGTCTGATGCCGCAAGCTGATGTACCTTTTCCTTACCTGAACTTAAAAAGTGGTACATGGCATAGGCAACAAATGACGCCAAAAACAACCAAACCAAAATACTTTTTGCACTCTTATTCACAACACTCAACCTCTCTTCTATGTCTACAAAAAATTCCGAAGTGATACTTGGGTGGCTAACACTCTTGGACAGCTAAAAGACTATCCATCTGGATTCCACCAATAGTTATTCTATCACTCCGCGCAGTTGAAGTATACCAAATCTACTTTCAAATATCAAGTGAGATCCGCAAGGGATTCTTTTAGTAAATCCAATCAGGATTCATTGGATTCAAGAAATTCTTCAATTCCCGATATTGTTGCGTCGTTCCGATGTGACGGAATTAGGTTTAAAGCAGTCTGTATCCCAGTAGGGAACAACGATCCTCCGGTTTGTGACCGAGAGTCCAAGAGTTGTTCCCTACACTTTGGATTTAGGTCTAAAGGGAGTTTCGATAAGTTCGCTAACCTCTCATGGCACAATTGCTAGCGCACGGACTTCGCCAAACTCATGCGAAAGCTTGGACCACGACGTACCATCATCGGTGCTGCGGAAAAGCTGACCGTTGACGCTACAAGCGAACAACCAGCCGGGCACCTCTGGCTGCTGTGCCAAACACCAGATTGTGCTGTTGGCTGTCAGCCCAAGATCTGCTCGTTCCCACGATTTACCGAGGTTATCGGTGTAGAACAGACCGCCTTCATCTCCGGGGGGACCATTTCCCGCTCCAATATAAACTCGACCTGTACCATTCATCGGAACATACATCGCTGCTCGACAGTAGGGCCAGGGGAAGCCCTCGCCGACACTGAGCGGTGTCCACTCGTTCATGTCCGTCGTGACGCATACATCGTTATTTGTCGCGGCAACGAGTGCCTTGGAATCGCCGGGGACAACAGTCAGCCCATGAATATCGAGACTGCTTAGTCCTTCGCTGCGCTCTACCCATGTCTCACCGCCATCGGTGGAGAGACGTAGCCCGTCAATCTCAATACCCGCATAGATGGTCTGATCATCCTCCGGATCAATTGAGATCGATGTTACGCGCGGTATGATTGGCACACCCTCACACTCTTCAGCAAGCTCAACATCGAGCTGGTTCCATGTATCCCCGCCATCACTTGATTTGAATAGGGCAGATGGACAGGTGCCTGCGTAGAGGACATCGGGGTTATTGGGATTAATTGCAATTGCCCAGATTTGCAGCCCATCCATAGGGGAATTGATCTGTTCCCAATTATCCCCGCCATTTTGTGTGCGGAAAATACCTGTTTCTGTTCCCGCAAAGAGGATTGATGAATCATCGGGATTTGCAGCAAGGGCACGAATATCCGCTTCCGGAAACATTCCGTTACTTGCTCGAGCCCATGAATCACCACCATCATTGCTGCGCCATACACTTTGACCTACTGTTCCTGCGTAAAAAGTTGGTGTTGCCATGTTTAACCTCCTTGAAGCGTAAAACGTGATGCGTAAAAGGAAAACGAAAGAATCTGTTTTCAAGCACCGGCTCTGTTTGTTTCAACTTATCAATGTTACAGAACCGACTGTTTTCCCGTCTGCGTCCTAGCGTCTTTGCAACTTTGCATTTATGGTAGATTTTAGAATTACTTAGACACTTCCAATGCACAGCCAACCCCCTAAATCCCCCTTATCAGGGGGACTTTGGAAACTTCGCTAGGGTCGGAGTTATTGGTAAATGTCTACTTATTTCTCTAGTTCACCATAATTTAGAGAAAAGCCTCTATCTACTCGTTGTGTTTTTTTAGTTCACCGGATCCAACCGATTCCCCCAAGAAGACAATCTCCCACCGGACGCTTTCAGGGGTTATCTCCGGAGAAAGATAAAGGGAATATGTGTAAATAGCTCCATCTTGCACAGCTTTCATTGGGGTTGCTGATATAATGGGTTCTGCATTTTGCACAACCGTGATTTGTGGCGGACTTCCACCAACTGAGTGGTTTGGAACAGCGATGATATCCCAATATCTTGGATGAACGGGATTGGGCAAGACTGTTGCGTTAAACTCTATCTTTTCAATAATCTGCTGTGCGCCATAAGCGTAAGATGATACGCTGTGTCCTGATAGATCGTGCTCGGGTTGGACACTTGGGATAAGAGTGACTTTCCCGACAACCTGCCCAAAATCTAGGATAAGTAGACTCCCTTTACCCATCTCAGTCAACGACATATCGTGTACTGTCGTCGGCTGTTCACCTTGGAACTCAATTGCTTTGACATCGTAAGGGAGACGATTATCGCCTTCAAAGGAAAGACTCAGACTACCATTTCTGGCACTAGGGTAGAAGGGGATATAGTCTGATCCATAGCTAGCAAGTACGTTGTTTTCAACGGACACAGGATATGAACGATGCTCACGGCGGTGCCGGAGCCTTAGTTGCTCATTCTGATAACCGTACTGCCCATCAGCAAATTCGGTATCGTCCAGATAATTTGCGACCTTCCAATCAGCATAGATAACGGGGAAGGTTGCTTCTATACCGCGCGAGTGCAAGGCATTATCGATGCCGGAGATTCCGTTCGCTCGATCTTTCACGATTGCGGCGATCGTTTGTGAACCGCCGTAGTGTTCATGGAGATAAAGCATCCATAAGTAGGCCGCACCGTAATGGGCGAGTTGGCTGCGCGTTCCTTGGGGCCAATCTATTAACGAGATATGTGGATTCTGTTGAAATGATGAGACATGCCCTCTTACTTGGTAGCCACAAACGAACATAGCATATTCAGCGCAGCCTTCATTGATCCAGATTGCTTCATCTGCGTCATGCCGCCAGTGGATGAGATGCGCAAATTCGTGGGCAAGCACACCGAACGCTTTCTCGCTTCCTGCGTTTTGGGGATCGGTGTCCAGATAGAGCATATCGAGTTCATTGCTACGCACCGGAATACCTATCTCCGGGTGTCTTAGAACGCCTCGGTGCTGGTTCACTGGGCTGAAAAACCCTGCGACGAAACTGCTGCCTCGTGTTCCTTCGTCACGAATGTCTAATAAAAGCAGATAGATCCGCTTATCGCCATCAATATCTGGCGGTGCGCCAAAAAGCTCCGTTTCGATTTCATAGATTCCACGATTAAAATCAGCCGGTGCCGCATCATCAAATGCACGACGCACCGAGCGAACCTTTTCTTCATTCACCGTCCGTAACCACTGCGAATCCTCAACGAAGATGTAACAGAACTCTCCAATCGCTCGCAATGTGGATTGAACAATATATTGTTCGTGGGTGTTAAAATTGACCGAGAAGAAGTCCTTGCGATCTCCGAGTACCAGTTGAGGTGCATTTGGTTGAGCAGGCGCAGAAGGAACTTCAGAAGCATCCTTGAGGACAGGACCGAAATGTTCATAAAAATAGGGAGTGCCATCGATCCAACCATAAGCGGTTGACACTCCCAGCAGAACGTAAAGCGTAATACGTAAAACGCGATGCGTAAAACGTGAAACAGATTGTCCATTCCACACGCCCTGCATGAACTCATGAAACCACGAACCAATGAACGCGCCAGATTGCCATTTCCTCATTTTTCGGGGTTTACTTTTGTCCATGCTTTTTCAGTTTCTCCAGAATCGCGGTATTACCCGGTGATAGTTGAATCGCTTTTTGCCACGCTGCGACCGCTTCTTTCTTGAGTCCTTTTCTTAGATAAACCTCCCCCAGATGATCTTGGACTTCTACGCTATCCGGCATGTAGATAACTGCTTTTTCGAGTTGCTTCAATGCGTCATTCAGTTTGCCCTGCTTGAAATATACCCAACCGAGGCTATCCAAATAAGCACCATTTGCTGGATATTTTTTCAAAGCTTTCTGGATTAGCCCCACAGCTTCGTCTAAGTTAGTTCCACGTTCGGCGAAGAAATATCCGAGCGCGTTGTAAGCCTCTTCACGTTCGGGTGAGAGTGCAATTGTTGTTCTGAGATAGCGTTCTGCTTGTTCAGGGTTTCCAATCTCTTGGTAAGCAATTCCAAGCCAGTAGTTTGTATCGGGGTTATCGGGTGTTGTTTCTAACGATTTTTCTAAAACTTCAATTGCCTCGTTTTCCCGTTGGAGGACGACGTAAAGCCTCCCAAGACGTGCACGAAACTGTGCTAGCAAATCATTGTCGTGTTCGTGGTTAGCAGGTGGGGCAAGTCGTCGCAGTTCAGAATAAGAGTGAACTGCTTTCCGGAGATTTTCTGCTGCAGCCTCTAACTGATCCTCTTGATATAACTGATAATAATGCTCAACGCACAATTTCCACAGTGCATCATGCGCTCGCCATAGGTCGCGGTTGATTTTGATTGCACGCTCGTAAGCGGTGATTGCTTCCTGCTTATTGTCCAACTGGTCATAGAGGCTGCCTAACCGTAAATAGAACGCTGGCTGATAGGGCATGATGCGAATCAGTTCTTTGAAAGCGTTGGCGGCAGATTGGTAGTCTCCCATCTGCTCTGAAATTTCCCCAAGGTAGTGGTACGCACTGAAAGGACGTCCATTTTTCTCAAATCCGTAATGGTCGGGATCCAGTTCGACGACTTTTTGGAAGGTCGCAACAATATCGCCCCATTTATCTTTGTCTTTTGCGTTTCCGTATCGCGAGATCATAACCCGCCCCAGCAGGTAATAAGGCATTGGCTTTTCGGGATCGATTTCAATGGCTCTACGGCAGTGTTGCTCCGCAGTTGGGAGGTCGTATATATCCATGCTCAAGCTCGCCATTTGAGTATGGACAAAGGCTGAAGCTTCATGTTCACGTAGAATCTGCTGATACTCTTTTTTTGCAGGAAACAGTTTAGTTGTCACCCGGAGATAGGTGGCGGGAATCAAGTGGGCATAAACCCGCTTCGCACGCTCATATTCGGGACTTAACGGTTTATCAACGATCCGACCGTTATCCACCGTTGACTCTGATCCTGCCGTGTCAGAAGCGTTCAGTTGTGCATTTAAATTCACCACTATCAGGATAGCAAGCGATATCGCTGATAAACGTATCACATTAAGACCTTTCTACAGGTGGCTTATCAACTTTCGTCAGTTTCGGATTCGTCATCATTTTGGACTTCCTCACCATTTTGGGGGATTTTTCCGACATCAACAACAATCTCCTCTTTCCGTAAGGACATTAAACGCACACCCTGCGTATTTCTCCCGATCGTGCGGATATCGTTGACCACCATGCGTGTTAACATGCCGTTTGAATTTACAATAATCAGTTCGTCATTGTCCGCCACCATTTTCATTGCGACAACGGGCCCGTTGCGGGCACTTGTTTTAATCGCAATCACGCCTTTTCCGGCACGTCCCTGCAAACGATAATTCGCCAATAGCGTACGTTTGCCATAGCCGTTTTCCGTCACGACTAACACGGTCTCGCCCTCATCAACCGCAGCGACCATACCGACGACAAAATCGTCTTTCTCCAAACGGATTCCACGAACACCCATTGTGGCCCGCCCCAGTTTCCGAACTTCTTCTTCATTGAAACGGATGGATCCCCCAGATCGCGTGACCAAGAGAATATTGTGATCGCCTTCAGTCAATTGTGCCCCAATGAGTTTGTCTCCTTCGTCAAGTTTGATTGCAATAATTCCGGCAGAATTTGGTCTGCTAAAGACTGCGAGGCTGCACTTCTTGACAATACCTCTCTCTGTTGCCATAAAAACAAACTGTTCTTCATCAAACTCGCGCACCGGTACAAATGCGGTAATCTTCTCATCGTTTTCTAACCGCAGCAGATTGACAATTGCTTGCCCCGATGCAGTCCGACCCCGTTCGGGAATCTCGAAGACCTTCAGCCAATAGCATTTGCCCCGATCCGTAAAGAAGAGGATATATTGGTGGGCTGATGCGATAAAGACCTGCTCGGGATAATCCCCTTCCTTGCTCTGCATCCCGATCACCCCAACCCCGCCTCGATGTTGACGACGATAGGTGGTGATTGGCACCCGCTTGATATACCCTTCGTGGGAAATAGCCACAACCATCTCTTCATCAGCGATGAGGTCTTCAATCTCAAACTCGGTCGCTGCATTAACGATTTGGGTTCGTCGTTCGCCGGGGTATTTGGCTTTTAGCTCTAATAATTCCTCTTTGATAATATTAGTAATGAGAATTTCACTACCAAGGACTGTCCGCAACTCTTCAATCTGTTCGAGAAGGTTTGCGTACTCGTCGTTAATTTTCTGTCGTTCGAGTCCTGTCAATTGGCGAAGCGTCATGGTTAAGATTTCACTCGCCTGCACCTCTGAAAGGTCATAATTCTCTATTAATAGGTTTCGGGCATCTTCGGGAGATTCCGCGGTTTGAACAATGTCGATCACATCTTCAATGTTGTTTAAGGCGATGCGGTACCCTTCCAGAATATGTGATCGTCGTTCACAGACGTCGAGATCGTATTGAGTCCGACGGCGAACGACCTCTCGACGATGTACAAGGTAGTAACTCATGATCTCCTTCAGAGACAGTACCTTGGGCAACCCATCAACGAGGCATAGCATAATCGCACTGTAGTTGGTTTGCATCTGCGCATGCTTGTATAGCTGGTTCAAAATCACCTGTGCAATCTCGCCCCGTTTGAGTTCAACAATAACCCGCATGTTGTGATCGGACTCGTCACGGATATCGAAGATTCCTGTGATTGTCTTACCGGCGACAAGATCATACATCTTCTGAAGTAAGTGATTTTTCTTAACTTGGTACGGAATCTCTGTGATGAGGATGCGCTCTCTGCCCTCTTTTGTTCGCTCGATAACCGCTTTTCCTCGGACGGTAATTGAACCTCTGCCATTGGCGTATATGTCATGAATACCGGCGCGTCCGACAATCTCGGCTGCTGTTGGGAAGTCGGGACCAGGGATATGCACCATGAGGTCTTCAAGGGTTGCTTCTGGATTCTCCAGCAAATGCATTAACCCATCAACGATCTCTCCTAAGTTATGCGGCGGAATTCGTGTCAGGTATCCCACGCCAATACCGGTCGTGCCGTTGACTAGCAAGTTTGGCAATCGCGCCGGAAGCACGGTCGGTTCAGTCGTGGATTCCTTGTAATTCGGTTGGAAATCGACGGTATTTTTGTGGATGTCTGCCAGCATCTCATCCGCGATCCGCATCAAACGGCATTCTGTATAGCGCATTGCCCCCGGTGGGTCGTCGTCAATTGACCCAAAATTTCCCTGTCCGTCCACCAAAGGGTAACGCATGGCAAAGTCCTGAACTAGTCCAACCAATGTATCGTAGATTGGACCGTCGCCATGCGGATGGAAGTTCTTCATGACCTCACCAACGACAGCCGCGCACTTGTCATAGGAACGACCTGCCGTGAGGTTCATCTCTCCCATAGCGTAGAGGATGCGTCGTGTACTGGGCTTCAATCCATCTCTCAGGTCAGGGATCGCCCGGTTGGTGTTGACGCTCATCGCGTAGGTGAGGTAGGATTCTCTTAACTCATCCTCAATATATCGCGTGACAATATTAGTATTTTCATCGTTTCGTGTTAGCACGTTCTGCTTTACTCCTTAGTATAACTTACCGTCAAGTGAATGTTCTAGAACACTCCAATTTCTTGAACTGTAATCAGTATTTCTTCTTGCTGAAATTGAGACTTTAAACTTTCTTTGTATTCCTCAAAAAATTGGGTTGTTGACTCGGAAGATTCAAAGTCAATAGTGGTATAAATGACGATGAGATCGCGATAGGCTTCACTTTCTCCACTCCATAAACCACGCAATGGAAATTCATGCAGGACAGCAGTCAATCCGCCAAAGAATTCATAAAGGACATCATCAACCTGATCAAATTTCTCATCTTCGATTTGTCTTCCATCATTGTAACGGAGAGGCAAGTAAATGTCGTATTTTTTCACTTGGACTAACAACGGTGTCTATCTCCTCAAATGGAAGTTGTTTTTCCTTTAGTATTTGTAGGTGCCGATCTGAAATAAGATAGACGTAATCCTTTGACACTCGCGTGACAGGTCCTTCTTGGAGCAACAATTTCCAAGCTTTGTGCCATGTTTCTCTAGGGATTTTTACTTTAATCATTTTTTTCTCTTTATGGTTCAGGGTGGATCGGGTCAACCCAATAGACTTCCTCCGGTGGCTCCACCGGTTCAATGTCCAAGTTGATAACAATCGGCTCTTGACCGCTTCGCACCAAGACGCAGGAGAGGGGTTCGTCCGTGCTAGCGTTAATTTCTTGGTGCGGTACAAAGGGCGGTACATAGATAAAATCGCCAGGACCCGCCTCTGCGACAAATTCAAGCTGCTCTCCCCACCGCATACGCGCGCGTCCATTCACTACGTAAATCACGCTCTCCAACGCTCCATGGTGGTGTGCGCCAGTTTTTGCGTTCGGTTGAATATTCACCGTCCCAGCCCAGAGTTTGTCAGCTCCGGTGGTCGCACGATTGATGGCAGCGGCACGGTTCATGCCGGGAGTCTGCAGCGTATTCATATCAAGTTGATCGCTGCGGACAATTCGGATTCCACTGTCACGCCAATTCACGACATCATTTGACATCATTACGCCCCATATAGGTCGAGATTCACCTGACTCCCATATTTTTCGATAAAGACACGCCGTGGATCAACATCATCGCCCATGAGCAGGGTAAACATCCGATCTGCCTCAACAGCATCCTCCATCTTGACCTGAAGCAGGATTCGAGATTCGCGGTTCATGGTCGTGTCTTTCAAC
Organism: Candidatus Poribacteria bacterium; assembly: GCA_965247655.1. GTDB lineage: Bacteria > Poribacteria > WGA-4E > WGA-4E > PCPOR2b > PCPOR2b. The sequence continues at coordinate 5,983,580 of OZ252032.1, forward strand.
TGATCTGCGTTCATCTCCGCAAGCCCTTTGTAGCGGGTAATACTGGCACCGCGTCGCCCAATGTCCTCAATGGCACCCAGCATTTCCCATACGGTGTTCGATTTTCGAGGCTCCCGGTCACCGTCTTGGATGGTAAAGGTCGAATTACCGTTACTATTCTCGATCCCATTTGAGCGATCAAAATCGTGAGGCACTATATCATATCTGTTTAGCCCTTCAATGAGCTTATCCAACTCTCGGATTTCGGACATATCTGAGACATCTTCAATCACCACCTCGCTTGTCTCCTCGAGATCTGCAAGCTCCAGCTGAGAATTTGTATTCTGTTCAATCAGCAGATCGATATCTTCATCCTCAAAACGGTAGAATTTTCCCCCATCCGTTTGAACTAGGAGTAAGGGGACGGTCTCTTCATCACGAAAACGTTGACCAAAAATACGATCTGTATCAATCTCTTTTCGCCCTAACTCGCTTAATAAACTCTCAATTTTTCGGATGGTCTCAAGAATTGTGCGAAACTGTTTTTCTGTGTACGGTTTATCACGCCGGCTGTTGGTCAGTTTCGCGCTTTCCATCGAAGCTTCCAAGAGATAATCATTCATCTGTTCGTCGTTTTGGAGGTATCGGGCGCGACGTCCCTTCCGAATTTGATACAGTGGTGGTTGAGCGATGTACAGATGTCCTTCCAGAACCAATTGGGGCATCTGACGGAAGAAGAAAGTCAAGAGCAAGGTGCGAATATGTGCGCCATCAACATCAGCATCAGCCATGATAATCACCTTGTTATAGCGCAACTTCTCCAGCGTAAAATCTTCTTGACCAATCCCCGTTCCCAACATAGTGACAATGTCGATGATCTGATCGTTCTTGAGAATCTTATCTAAGCGTGCCTTGGCAACGTTGATGCCTTTTCCCTTTAATGGCAATATTGCTTGAAAACGCCGGTCACGTCCTTGTTTTGCTGTCCCACCGGCTGAATCGCCTTCAACGAGAAATGCTTCGCACAGTGCGGGGTCGCGTTCAGAACAATCGGCAAGTTTGCCGGGCATTGATGCGGAATCCAATATCCCCTTCCGGCGGATGACTTCCCGAGCCTTTCGAGCAGCGTCCCGTGCTTGCGCGGCTTGAATACTCTTTTGGATAACCCTTTTGGCAATGTTCGGGTTTTCTTCGAGATAGGCTTTTAACTTTTCATTGACGAGCACTTGCACAATCCCCTCAACCTCAGTATTCCCCAATTTTTGTTTTGTCTGTCCTTCAAACTGTGGTTCAGGCACCTTCACACTAATGACAGCGGTCATTCCTTCACGAATATCCTCGCCTGACAAAGTAATCTTTGTGTTCTTTAGGAGGTCATAAGACCTCGCATAAGCGTTGAAAGTCCGTGTAAATGCGCTTTTGAAACCGCTCTCATGAAATCCACCTTCGGGGGTGCGGACATTATTGGCGTAGGAAAAGAGATTTTCGGAATAACCGGTATTGAATTGCAGCGCAATCTCGACCGTAACATCATCTCTGATCCCCTCTATGTAAATGGGATCTTTGTGGAGAACCTCTTTGTTTTGGTTATGATATTGGACAAATGACGAAATACCGCCCGCATACTGAAACACACGAGTTTCCCTCTCCTTACCGTCTTCAGTGCGTCGCTCGTCTTTGAAAACAATCTTAATACCACGATTGAGAAATGCAAATTCGCGGAGGCGTTCTGCTAAGACATCATGTGAGAAGTAAATGGTTTCAAAGATTTCTGAATCTGGCATGAAGGTTGTCGTTGTACCTGTTTTTTGGCTCACGCCGACAACTTCAACTTTTGTCAAAGGTATGCCGCGCGCATACTTTTGCTGATGTACCTTCCCATTTTGCCTAACTTGGACATGGATCCATTCTGATAGGGCATTCACAATAGAGGCACCAACACCGTGCAAACCGCCAGCTGTTTTATATCCTGAACTTGCGCGTCCGTCGAATTTTCCGCCGGCATGCAATGTCGTCATCACAACCTGTAACGCAGAAACGCCGCTTGCATGTCTACCGACTGGAATCCCACGCCCTTGATCACTCACAGTTGCGCTGCCATCGGCGTGGAGGATAACTTCAACCACGGAGCCGAAGCCGGCAGTAATCTCGTCAATTGAATTATCGACTAACTCTTTGATCAGGTGGTGTAGCCCTGTGGGTCCGGTGCTACCGATGTACATACTAGGACGTTTGCGAACTGCTTCTAATCCTTTAAGTACCTGGATACTTTTTGCTGTGTAAGAAGAAACCTCCCCCATATATCTTTACTCCTTTCATCAACTTCTATTACTTATCTTCAATTAAAGCACGTTGGCTCTGTTTGATAAAAAGTTGCTTTAAGCGTGCTTTTAAATCCGGATCTTCGACCGATGCAACGGTCTGATCAATGCGTTTTAATGTCTCCGTATCTAATTCAGCAGTCTCTAACTTTAGACGTTTGGGACGGTGAAAACGTTGACTTTTGGGAGACTTTGACGAGTGAATCGGTTTAACAGAAGATTCCAAGGTTTTCACCGCAAGAAAATTGACGGCTTTATTGATTTTGGGAACTATTTGCCCCCTCAACATCTGAAGTTCGTTGACCCAGACATGAGCGGATGCATAAACGGTTAGTTTACCGTTAACCAGTGAAATCGGTTGGGTGTTGCGAGCAATCAACGCACCGACAACTTCCTTCCAAGCGGCAAAGACTTTTACTTCAAGAACTTTGTGATCCAATCCATAATCACGAATAAGTCCATCAAGAAGTAGATCGATGCGTTCTGTTTTCTCAGTTGACTTGTCCATCATGCACCGTAAACACGCGGCAATCACCTAGCTCCGGCACCCATGCCTCCTGCCGCGTTGAAGTGATAAATGTTTGCGCATTCAATTGTCCTAGCAAGCTAAATAAAAAGGACGAACGCTCCTCATCCAACTCTGAGAAAACGTCATCCAATAGAACGATAGGAGTTTTGCCTGTGGTTTCACGTATTAATTCCAATTCCCCAAGTTTGAGAGCTAAGGCAATTGTTCGTTGTTGCCCCTGCGATCCAAAGGCTTTTGCTTCCTGAAAGTACATCGCTCCGGCGGACTGTGCTTCCAATATTAATTTGAAATCGTCCCGGTGTGGTCCCACCGAAGTCATACCACGCAGAATATCGTAAGATCGGGAAGATTGTAGCCCCCGGCGAAATAGTTCTGTCGCCTCTTGCTCCATCGCACCATCAATCTTTTCAGGAGAAGGTTGGTATTTCAATTCGAGTATCTCACGATTTCCGGTTAATTCGGCGTGCTTGCCTTGAACGTAAGTCTTTAATTGGTCAAAGATTCTCACGCGTGTTCGGATGATAGAGATTCCTTCAGCAGTGAGTATATCATCCCACGGATCGAGGAAGTCAGGGCTAGCCTGTTTCGACCGAATTTGTTTTAGCAACTCGTTGCGCTGCTTGAGCGCAAATTGGTAATTTTGGAGAGAATTCAAGTACGCCGAATTGATTTGGGAAATCAGAAGATCGATAAAACGCCGACGGTCTGCCGGCGAACCTTTGACCAAAGTGAGTGATTCAGGGGAGAAAAAAACAACGTTGAACTGACCTATCCACTGAGAAAGTTTTTTCTGAATAATCCCATTGAACTTGAAACGCTTCTTACCACTCAACTCGTTCGAGGCTTCAACCGTCATCAAGTTTAATGGCTGCAGATCGTGAGGTTCTGGATTCGGAGGCGAATCATCTGTAGCGGCAATCTTCCCTTTGAGGTAAAACCAACTTTCGTGGTGCCGTATCAATTCATTATCAGGATAGGTACGGTGTGATTTCGCCGTGCTGAGGAAATAGATTGCTTCTAGTAGTGTTGTTTTCCCCTGCGCGTTTTCTCCAACAATCAAGTTCACTCGATCGGTGAATTCAACTTCACAATCAGCATAACTACGAAAATTACGCAACAAAAGTTGGTTTAGTCGCATTGTCGTAAGGCACTTTTAGTGTGCGTGAAGAGCCTGTTCAGTTGCATCTTTGTCATACTTAGACCACTGTCGATAATCAATGTTTAGGTTTTGATTTGCCACTTAGCGGCAAGAAAACGAGGGGTATCTATAAAAGCGTAAGAGAAACCACCCCGAAAGAACTCTATTCTTTAGCTTTGGAAACTGTTATGAGTCAAGCCGCATCGGCATGATTAAGCAGAGATGCCCATCATCGCCAGCAGGTTTTAAGACAGCCGCACTGAGGGAATCTTTGAGTTCCAAACGGAAATCTTCGGCTTGGATATGTCCCACGGCTTCCACGAGGAAACGTGCATCAAAAGCGATCTGAATCTCCCCATCACCACTTTCGACATCTACCGTTTCATACGCCTCTCCCAGCTCGGGTGCCTTAGCAGAGATTCTCACTTTACCGTCCTGAACATCCAAACGAATTGAGTAGGTTTTCGGATTGGATAACAGTGCCACTCGCCTCAACCCACCCAGCATCTTATCGACATTAAGTGTCAGGTGAACCTCGTTATCACTGGGGATAATCTGTTGGTACTTGGGATATTCTCCCTCAACCAATCGAGAGGTCAAAGTGGAATCATCATCAGCGAAAACAATCTGGTTTTCTAACAAGCAGACTTTAACCTCCGCTGATTCTGCAAAGGTTTTGGTAATCTCCCGGACCGCTTTGAGTGGAACGATAATTCCTATCGGTTCTTGAGGCGGCGGTATCAGTGCATCACTAGATGCGACAGCAAGGCGTCGTCCGTCAGTTGCAACAATCTTAGTTATTTCGGGTGTCAGATCAAAATAAAGTCCATTCAAGAAGTATCGCGTTTCCTCAGTGGAAGCAGAAAACTCGGTTTTATCAATCATCGAACAGAGCAATTCACCATCAATTGTAAAAAACGCTCCGCTAATTGAAGGAAGCGCAGGAAACTCATCATCAGGAAGTCCGATAATTTTATAAACGCCTTCTCCACAGGTAATTTCGATTCGATCGTTTGCCGTTGTTGAAAGCCTTATTTCTTGGTCTGGCAACTCACGTACAATTTCAGACAGCTTTCTTGCTGATACGGTAATGGCACCTTCGTCAACGATAGTACCGGGAACAACGGTCTGAATGCTAACTTCAAGATCGGTTGCTGCAATTTCGATTTGTCCGTTCGTTGCACGAATCAGGACATTCGATAATATTGGAAGGGTATTCCTACCAGCAGCTACACTTTGTAATACTTGAATACATCTAGACAGATCTTCTTTTGTGAAAATCAATTGCATCATCTTTCTCCTAAGAAAATTATGTTTTCTAAGTTAAATCTTCATAAATACTTTCTGACAAATATGGTTACATATTCCTTATCTACTCTTTATCTTATTAATATATATATAATTAATAGTAGTAGTAGGGGATGTGGATATGTGGATAACTCCCTTAAACCCGCACCACGACTGGTCGGAAGCCTGTGGACGAATTGTGGATAACTTTTAAAGTTATCCACAAGTTATCCACATGCCCAAAGTTATCCACATCTATCCACAAGTTATCCACAAGTTATCCACAGGTTTATCCACAGGTTATCCACATTAACAATTTGAAGAATATGTTTCCATTATTGAATATCTTCGATTAAAAAGTTAATTGTTTGGTACAGTTCCGCGTCTGTTCGGATACTTTCTTCAATTCGGTTATTAGCGTGTAAAATGGTCGTGTGATCTTGCCTGCCGAAAGCATCTGCAATTTCCATCAGGGAAAGGTTGGTTAGTTGGCGGCAAAGATACATGGCAATTTGTCGGGGAACAACAATCGCTTTTGTACGTGTAGAGGATTTGAGGTCACTGATTTTGAGGCGAAAATAGCCCGCTACCACTTTTTGAATATCTTCTGCCGTGATAGCTTTAGAGTTAATTCGGGGTGCCGGTGTGGCGACGTTGTTTAACACATTACGAGCAAAATCGACTGTCAACTCCTCATTAAAAAGACTTGCTTCTGCGGCGACCCTAATGAGTGATCCCTCTAGATCCCGAATGTTTGTTTGAATCGCTTCGGCAATGTAGCTTAAAACGGAGTCGGGAACATTTTCCAAATTTTGGTCTTCACATTTCTGGCGAAGGATAGCGATCCTTGTTTCAAATTGTGGTGGACTGATGTCTGCAACCATTCCCCACTCAAAACGGGAGCGTAAGCGTTCTTCAACGGTTTCAAGGTTTTTCGGTGGGCGGTCGCTTGTCATCACAATATGGTTTGAATTTTGGTGAAGTTCATTAAAAGTATGGAAAAATTCTTCCTGAGTCCCCTCCTTACGTTGTAAAAATTGAATATCATCAATAAGGAGCACATCGACCGTCCGATATTTGCTTCGGAAATCGAAGGCGGTTGTGCGAGTGATGATAGAGTCAATATATTCATTCATAAAGGTCTCAGAAGAGATATAGAGCACTTTCTGCTTAGAATGAATATATTGGATCCGGTTGCCGATTGCGTGCAGAAGGTGGGTCTTACCCAATCCCACACCGCCATAGATGAAAAGCGGGTTGTAAATCTTCCCGGGATTTTCTGACACAGCAAGTGATGCCGCATGACTCAAACGATTGCCTGTTCCTACAACGAACCGGTCGAAAGTATATTCAGGGTTAAGGGTTGTATCGGTCGAGGGGACATCATCATCAGGTTCAGTAGCAGGGGTAGATGAGACCGAAGGTTCAGGGTGCCTTTTTCCATCGGGCTGTGCAGCAATGATTTTGAGCCGACAGTTTGCGCCAATCTGTTTCTCTAGGAGACCGTTGATATCAGGAAGAAAACGGCTTGCAATTTGCTCGTGTGTATACACACTCGGAACTGAAACTGTCAGTTCACTTTCTGTGAGAGCCATTGGTTTGGCTTGACGCAGGTAAACATCTTCTCGAATGGTGTCGCCTAACTCAGACAGAATTTTCAACCAGATTTGATCCGGGGTATACCGCATTATATTAATTCCTATAATTGGAGGGTTCCTTCAGGGAAATTCAAGCGATATAGCAATAAACTATTGATGTAAAAAGGTTGGGTTTCCTAACTGATTTGCTTGCTAAACGACTGGAAACCGAAATGAGGAAAAAGATCGTTACTACAAAATTGACAGCGCGCGAAGGACGAAAATTATTTGCTCTAATCACAAGTTATCCACAGGTTATCCACAGGTTATCCACAAATTCTTCACCTACAGAAAGGCGAGGATTACCGGGGGCTGTCAGCCATTGTTCGGTGGGGATTAGATTTAGTTTCTGTCCTTAAGTAAATTTGCTTTAGTATATCATGAAACATGGTGTAAAATCAAGCCAAAATCCTATCTATCGGTGGGAAAAAGGCTTGACAAATCCTAACCTGATAGACTATCATCCCTTCGTTTTGAGTTGATTGTTTGAAAAATTAAAATTAGTTAGGAGTAGGTACTGATGAAGCGTACATATCAACCTCACCGTCGCAAACGAAAAAATAAGTTTGGCTTTCGTAAACGGATGTCTACGCGGGATGGCCAGAAGATTCTCTCTCAACGTCGTGCGAGAGGTCGAAAAGTCCTCACCGCTTAACAGGATTCACGCCAATGATGTTGCCCCTCGGAAAACTCAAGATTGATCTGTTGGAGCAGCTTTTACCTCAACCGGATCGGGACACTCGCGTCATTGTTGGACCGAAAATTGGGGAGGACGCTGCTGTAATAGACTTTGGCGAATCGTATCTGGTTGCTAAAACGGATCCGATTACTTTTGCAACCGATGAGATTGGCTGGTATCTTATCTGCGTCAACAGCAACGATATTGCAACCATGGGGGCGGTTCCAAAGTGGTTGTTGACGACGATCCTTCTACCGGAAAACCGGACGACCGAAGCATCGGTGCGCCGTATCATGGAACAAATTAACACTGCGTGTAATCATTTTGGCATTACACTGTGCGGCGGACATACTGAAATTACTTACGGTTTAGACCGACCAATTGTCATTGGGCAAATGCTCGGCGAAGTCGGGAAGGACAAGCTAATCGTTTCATCGGGGGCGCAAGCGGGGGATGATCTAATATTGACGAAAGGGCTTGGCATTGAAGCCACGTCAATCATCGCCCGCGAGTGTGAAGCCGATCTATTGGCGAAGTTTTCTCCCACTTTTCTGAATCGAGCAAAACAGTATTTGACCTCACCGGGAATTTCAGTGCTGGAAGAGGCACTGATTGCTGTTGAAACGGGTGGTGTCCACGCAATGCACGATCCAACGGAAGGCGGCGTCGCGACAGCCATCCACGAGCTTGCACATGCTGCGAACTTGGGGGTGGTTGTCTGGCAAGATGCGCTACTCATATCGGATGAGACAGCGCGACTTTGTCATGAGTTGGATCTGAATCCGCTAGGAGTTATCTCCTCTGGTGCGTTGCTGATTGCGGCGGACCCCACGAAAAGCAACGAGATCGTGTCGGCGATTACTGAACGCAATATCCCCTGTCAAATTATCGGCCAGTTGCTACCGCCGGAGAGCGGTTGCTGGCTTGAGGTGGATAGCCAACGTTGTCCACTCCCTATTTTTGAGACGGACGAGATTACGAAGGTCTTTAGTGAGTGAAAGGGAGTCGGTGAAATGAAAACGTTATTTATTGCTTTTTTGGTTGGGGTTTGTTGTTTTCTGTCTGCCTGTGATGTTCGGACAGACGTTGATAATATAGAGAAGCATAAGGAAGCGGTTGCCTTCAAACTGGACTCTGCGGAAGTATATAAGGATCTTGGGGCTTCCTACTTGGAGCAGGGTAAACTTGACAAAGCTATTGTAGAATTCAAAAAGGCAGTCCAGATTGACCCTCGCTTCGTCGAGGCACACTACTTGCTCGCCGATGTCTATTCTATCAAGGGTAAAGGATCTTTATCACGCAAATCTCTTGAGAAAGCGATGGCTTTAGAAGGAAGCTACATTATTGATACTATGATAAGGATAACGGATGAGACTTATACTATTATAGAATCTACCCCATCTGCTGTTATGGAGTCTGACGAGTCAATAAAACGTACCTTCCCTCCTGAATTTTTTGAAGATCCAGCCAAAATAGATATACCCCGCAGGCGGAAGTCTCTACCTAAGTAGCCAACCGTGGAAACGGTGATCAATGCCAAGAGAGTTTAACGTTCCCCTTTTCTACCGAAGCCCCATCATTTCTGTGGTGAAGCAAGCCCGCCGGGTGACCGATCCTCGCAAACGTGACCTTACCCCTTCTGTCTTGGACTTTGGTCCGGTGCGTTTCAAGATTGCGCGTCACTTTGGGTTCTGCTATGGGGTGGAGAACGCAATCGAAATTGCCTACCGGGCGCTGGAGGAGAATCCGGATAAACGGATCTTCCTACTGTCTGAGATGATTCACAATCCTCACGTCAACACAGATCTCCGTGAGCGGGGTGTGCGGTTTCTCTGCGAAACGTCGGGCAAGCAATTAATCCCTTTCGATGAATTGATGCCCGCGGATGTGGTTATTGTGCCTGCCTTTGGAACGACGCTGGAAATACAGTCTAAACTGAATGAGCGTGGCATCAATCCTTACGCTTACAACACGACCTGTCCTTTTGTGGAAAAGGTGTGGAAGAAAAGCGAGGAGATTGGCAAGCAAAATTACACAATCGTAGTGCACGGCAAGCGATACCACGAAGAAACGCGAGCGACATTTTCCCATGCGAAATCGGGCGCACCCGTAGTGGTTGTACTGAATCTGGTTGAAGCGAAGAACCTTGCTAAAGTGATATGCGGGGAAGCTGACCGAGAGTTTTTCTTTGAATATTTTGCGGATAGCTACTCCCCCGGCTTTGAGCCAGACCGTGACCTGAAACGTATCGGTGTTGTCAACCAAACGACGATGCTGGCGACCGAAACACAGGCGATTGCAGACCTACTTCGGCGGGCGATGGTAGACCGATACGGTGCGGAACATGTTGACGAACATTTTGCCGATACTAAGGATACGCTGTGCTACGCGACCAAAGAGAATCAGGACGCGACGCTCGCTCTCATCGAAGACCGTGGCGACTTAGCCTTGGTGGTGGGTGGATACAATTCCTCCAATACCAGTCACCTTGTCGAGTTATGTGAGGCTAAAGTGCCGACGTACTTCGTCCGCGACGCTGGGGAGATCGAATCGCCTTGGTCGATCCGTCACTGGGACATTCACGCAAAAACTGTATGCGAAACGACCGATTGGCTGCCGATGCACTCTACTGATGACGGTCCCGTTGATATTATCCTGACCGCGGGTGCTTCTTGTCCTGATGCTTTGCTTGATGAGGTGCTGTGCAAAGTTGTCTCGTGGTTTCCTAGAACCCTGTTGGTTGATGATGTTCTTGCACCCTACCGGAACGATGAAGGCTCCAATCGGTAACGAATTGGGAAAGTTTCCGCACTGGCTAGGTTCTGTTGACATTTCATCGTAACCAAATAATTGTAGCAACGAAACTCAGAAACCCCATATACCGAACCGCTAGCTTATCAAACCGAGAGGAGATACGTCGATACTGCTTCATTTTGTTGATAAAACATTCGACTAAATGCCTCTCTTTATACAGATGCACATCATAAGTGCGTGAATCCCGACGGTTGGCACGTGGCGGTATCACCGGCACCGCCCCCCTTTGGGTTATCGACTTAATGAGTGCCATCGAGTCATATGATGTGTCAGCTATCACATACTCACTGTTATAGCCGTCAATTAACGCTTCAGCACAAGTGATGTCGTGCCGTTGACCCGCTGTCAGCATAAAATGTAAGGGATTGCCTAAGCCATCAACAGCGATATGAATCTTAGTTGAGAATCCACCCCGGCTGCGTCCAAGTGCTTGTGAGGCTTGACCCCCACTTGTTTTCAATGCACCACCAGCACATGGGTGTGCGCGAATGATAGTGCTGTCAATGATAAGCCACTCCATATCGGGGTCTTTGGCAAAGTGTTGGTGCATGCGTTGAAAGATATCTTTATCGCACCACCTTGCGAATCGTTTATAGACACTGTTCCAATTGCCGTACTGGTTAGGTAACAGGCGCCATTGACTGCCACTACGAGTTATCCAAAGCACCGCATGGATAAAACGTTTTAAGTGTGTGTGTTGTCCGGTATAGATATCAGGACAGGTTTTAAGGAATGATACTATTTTTGACCATTGACTATCGGATAGGGTGAATGTGGACATATTACCATTATGACACAAATGTCAACACGCCCTAGTTAGCGCGGATGATTTTCCACCCCTCCTCCGTGTCTGCTAAGACCAGCGAAAGGGCACCAGAAGTCTGTTCGGTTTTTCCATTGTCTTTCGGTGTATACTGGAGTGTGTAGATTCCGTTGACAACGGTGGTATCATCGATTACATTCCGGTGGATATTGATCCCTGTTAGTGTCATGTTGATCTGATGGTGCATTTCAAAAAAATCAGCCGCTCTGGCTTGAATATCATTATATGTCCGTCCACTGGAATTGTAGTTTGCTGAGAAGCAAGACATGACCTTCTCAAGATTGGCGTTGTCGTATCCCTCCTCATATCGCTTTAACACTATCTTTATCAACTCCTCGTCGCTCGGCGGCACATCTGCCCGTGGGGCGAGTGCTTGAGCCAACTTCTGCGCCGTTTGACCTGTTGTTATTGGGTATCCCCACACTTCCAATTCCATGACTCGCGCAAGCCCTTTGACTTCGTAAACAGGTTTTTCCCGCGACATATACTGATAAATCCGCTCTGTATCATTTGTTGACACAGGTACAAGGCGGATGTGTTGGGCAAACAGTTTGCCACGAACCTCGTGCACTCGTTTCCCTTTGGTGTTATCCCTTGCTGTGTACTGTCGGTCTTTCGTATCACCTGTTGGAATCAATCCCCAGCCTGTTCCGTGCCAATATTCAATCCGGTAGTCTTTGATGCCGTACTTTATGGCAGGATACTGCTCGGAATCGATTGTGTACATGACAATTCGCCGGATGTCAATAGGTTCGGGCAGATTGATTCGCACATACGGTCGTCTATTTAGATCTGAAGTGCGTAGATGTTCCAAAGTACACCCCCAACCACTGCCTTCATCCCACGTTTCCGAAGAGGTGTCGCCATCAATCACTTCTTCGGGTAGATGATTGGGGAAGTGTTGTGAGGCTTCAGCGGCTGTGCCCTTACTGAGAAGCGCGAAATTGTTTAGTTCTGGGGGCGGTTCAAAGATCGAGCTTTGTAACGTTTGGGTTTGGCAACCGGTCGCGATAATGAACAAAATCCCAACACCAAGACAGTAGTAAGTTTTGGATAACATTGTCGCTACTCCTTTCAACTAAAGATGGTAGGCAAATCTATACCGTCGCAGCCACACAAATTATAGCTAACCCGTTCGATGTTGTCCACAGGAATCTGCTTGTACTCGGATTCATCCAGAATCAGCTACCATTTTCGCATTTGTCTCGACTGAATCTTGCTCCACGAGAGACTTTGTTACATATTTCTATGTCCAACTAAAAACGGTTGATAAAGCAAGCGAATTATGATATAATGTAGCCAATCTCTGCTCCATAATTGACTGATTATGAATTTTGGTATTGTTATTATGAGGGAGATGCAGGAGATTTTTTCTCTGCGAGTAAATATCAGTCAAAATTTAGATTGGAGCCATTCGTCCAAAGGGAGGTACGAAACCATTGAGTCAATACGAAACTATTTTTATTATTAATCCAGATCTAGATGAAAGTCAAACAAACGACGTTATTGAAGGCGTCAAGACGGCTATTGGATCTGGTGGAGGTAAGGTTCTAAAGGTAGATCCATGGGGGAAGAAAAGGCTCGCTTATGCAATTAAGCAGCACAATGATGGCTATTATGTGTTGATCGTGTTTGAAAGTAGCCCTGAGTTTGCAACTCAACTGAATGGTCACTATCGAATTACGGAACGGATCATCAAGCATATCGTTGTACAATTTGAAGGGGATCTAACCGCACCTGCTCCGAGCCATCCGTCGGCAGCACAGGAAGAAAGAAGCAGATCGACAGGTACTCGTTCTTTTAGAGAAAGAGAAGATGAGGATAAATATTTTTAATGCTATTGCTTTGGCTAATGGAGTATAGCATCAGCCAAAGCATAAGGAGATAATAATCATGGCAAGCTACAACAAGGTTATACTCATGGGAAACCTTACCCGCGATCCAGAATTGAAATATCTTCCAAGTGGAACAGCAGTTGCTAATGCGGGATTGGCTGTGAATCGAACGTATACAGACCGTCAATCTGGAGAAAAAAAAGAGGAAGTTTGTTTCGTGGATCTTGAGACTTTTGGTAGAACGGCTGAAATCATCAACGAATACTTTCAAAAAGGTCGTCCCATATTGGTTGAAGGTCGCTTGAGATTGCAAACATGGGAAACCGATGATGGTCAAAGACGAAGTAAGCATAGCGTTTTTGTCGATCGATTTGAGTTTGTAGGTGGTCGTCAAGATGGTGATGGTGACGGTGGTGGTGCTTACGATCAAGCGTCCCCCGCAGCCGCCCCCTCATCAACCCAATCTTCAGGGGAAGAGGGACCGTCTACGACTGACGACGACATTCCTTTCTAAGATTAACCGCTACATGAACTTAACGAACATTAGGAACGAAAAGCGGGCGCGGTCAATGCCCGCTTTTCTTCTGTATTACGAATTGGAGGACTGAAATTGTGGCAAGGGAACAACGTGGTGACAGACGTAGTGACACAAGGGATACCCGTGACAGCTTAGGAGATGGTCGTGAAACTTCCTATCGAAGGGGCCGTCGTAAACGGTGTCGATTTTGCATGGAAAAGGTAGATTTCATTGATTATAAGAGTATTGAAATACTCAGAAATTTTATGACGGACCGCGGTAAAATTCTGCCGCGACGGGTTTCGGGAAACTGTGCGAAGCATCAAAGGGAAGTAACACGAGCCATCAAACGTGCGCGCAACATTGCCTTAGTGCCTTTTACAACACAATAGTAGATTATGATGGGTGAGAGGCTACGCGTGATAGTTTTCCGACTCATATTGTAAATATGCTTAGTCATAAAAATTGAGAGGCGTTTTATGGAAGTTATTCTCAAAAAAAGAGTTGAAACGCTTGGAGGTGAGGGGGACATTTTAACAGTTGCCAATGGTTATGCACGTAACTACCTCATCCCCATGCAGCTTGCAGTTCGAGCAACAGAGAAAAACCGGCGGCTGCTTGAACATGAGCGTAGATTGATAGCAGCCCAAGGTGAAGAAGCGAAGGTAAGGGCTGAAGAACTCGCAAGCCGTATCGCAGAAGTAACTTGTACAATCCAAAGGCGCGCCGGGGAAAACGATCGGCTTTTTGGATCTATTACCTCGATGGATATTGCAGATGCACTCGCGAGCCAGGATATTGAAGTGGATCGGCGGAATATTGAACTAGGTGAACCGATTAGAGAACTAGGTGTTTTCATGGTTCCCATACGCTTTCACGCTGACGTTACCGCAGATATTCAGATTGTTGTTGTTCGTGAAGAGTCCCCTTGACGAACATACTCCACCAGTCATAAACTCTGGGGTTGAGCGATGAATACCAAAACTACGGAACCCCTTCACGACAGGGAAGCAGAGCAGGCTGTGCTTGGGGCAATGATGGTAGATAGCGCAGTGATTCCCCGCGTGATTGCTATCCTCGGTTATACTTCGGAGATTTTTTTTACTACGGATCATCAGCTCATTTGTACAGCGATTCTTGCGGTTTATGAGCGTCATAACAAGGTGGATCCGCTCCTTGTGTCGGATGAGCTCGAAAGAAAAAACGAACTCAATCGAGCGGGTGGCGATCTGTATCTTTACGATTTACAAGCCCGGGTTGTCGAAACGGAAAGCACCGAGTTTTATGCACAGATTGTTCGAGAGAAATCGACACGCCGGCAGTTGGTGCAGACGGGAGAGCAGATCAGCAATCTGGCGCGTGACCAGGATCAGGAACTTCGGGATGTTCTAGATCAAGCCCAGGAAGGGGTCTTTCGTCTTGGGCAAGCGGATAATGACCAAGGATTTGTATCGATTGGCTCGATTGTCAAGGAAACTTTGGCAGGGATCGAGCAGCTCTTCCACAAACAGGACCAATATGCCGGTATACCGACGGGCTTTACCGATTTTGATTTAATGACTTCGGGGTTACAGCGCGGTGATCTGATTATTATTGCGGCGCGGCCCAGCATGGGCAAAAGTACGTTAGTACTGAATATGGCTCAGAATATTGCTATTGAGCAGGAACTACCGGTTGCGATATTCAGCCTTGAGATGCCCACGCAGCAGGTGCTATTGCGGATGTTGGCTGCTGAAGCCCAGATTAACTTTGGTCACCTTCGTACCGGCAACTTGACAGGCGAGGATTGGACAGGCTTGACGCAGGCGGTCAGTAGCTTAATGTCCGTGCCAATTTTTATTAATGATAGAAGAGGAGTGACTGTACAGACGTTGCGTGCAGAGGGTCGCCGTTTGAAAGGCGAACACAACGATCTCGCGGTAATTATCGTTGATTATTTGCAGCTGCTGAGTGGTTCAGGTCGATATTCTGGACGGGTAGAAGAGATTTCTGATATTTCACGTGCGCTCAAGACCCTCGCTTGGGAACTGGATACACCGATTATCGCGTGTTCCCAACTGAGCCGTGAGGTTGAGAAACGCCCGGATAAACGTCCGCTATTATCCGATTTACGGGAATCTGGAGCTATTGAGCAGGACGCCGATTTAGTCGCTTTCTTATATAGAGAAGATTATTACGATGAAGCTGCGGATGACCAAGGAACTGCTGATCTGATTATCAGAAAGCAACGTAATGGGCCCACAGGTACAGTCAGATTAGAATTCAATAAAGCACAGATGCGGTTTGCCAACATGTCCTATCAGTAGGGTAGTTGCCCCTTACGTAGGCAGCCTTGGGTTTTTTGCGACCTTTATTTCGTGTGTCCCTCTATGAATGACCAATCCCCTATCCAACGTCAGACACTATACGATTCGCGTAGCTTGTTAGTCCGTATGGTCGATTTTTTGGGCGGTCGAGCCCTAAACTGGATATCTGGGATTGGGAGTGCAGCCATGCTGGTTTGGGAGACTTGGTCGTTAGCCTTTAGGCGTCCATTTCAACTTAGCCTGCTGGTTCACCAGTTGTTTTTGATTGGCGTCAATTCGATATCGGTTGTACTGATCTCCGGACTTTTTACCGGCATGGTATTGGCGACACAGGGATACCATCAACTTATCCAGCTTTCAGCAGAAAACACACTGGGTAAGTTTGTCAGTGTGTCTGTCGTCAAAGAGCTTGGACCGATGGTCACCGCTTTTGTCCTTGCCGGGCGGATCGGTGCATCGATTACGGCGGAACTAGGTACTATGAAAGTGACCGAACAGATAGATGCCCTTGAGGTCATGGCAACTAATCCGGTCAAATACCTCGTCGTTCCCCGTTTTCTCGCCTGTGCAATCATGCTGCCGATTCTGACTCTTTTTGCGATTGTTTTTGGCATTGCTGGTGGCTATCTCGCAGCCATCGTCCTGTTTGATATGAATGGTCTTTTTTTTCTTAAACTAGCCCAAGAAAATTTGTTTATCGACAGTATTGTTATCAGTCTTGTTAAAGCGTCAGCGTTTGGGATGGCGATTGCTTCGATAGGTTGCCATAAAGGGTTTACAATCTCTGCAGCGGGTGGTGCCGAAGGGGTTGGCAAATCCACAACAGGTTCAGCGGTAACTTCGTTGGTTACCATTTTGGCTCTGGATGCATTTTTGAACCATGTGCTTCACACGATTTGGGGGTTGCAATAGCCGGCGGAGCGAAATAAGGGACGAGGTTTATCAGCGTTATCCTCGTCACCTAACTGTGCCGTAACTCTGCTGTAAGTGAAATGATTTGGATTGAAGATCTTTGGAAAAACTTTGAAAATAAAGAGGTTCTCACCGGGATTGAGCTTTACATCCCTCGTGGTGAGACATTGGTCATTATGGGGCAGAGTGGGTGTGGGAAAAGTGTTCTGCTCAAAATGATTACAGGGTTAATGCAGCCAGACCAAGGGCAAATCTGGATTGATGGCGAAGATGTCACCACGCTCACACGAAAAGCCATGAACCGTACCCGTCGAAAACTCGGCATGCTTTTCCAATCAGCTGCCCTTTTTGACTCGATGACTGTTGGGGAGAACGTCGGGTTTATGGTTTCCCAGCACATGAAACTCAGTAAACATGAAGTTGACGAAATTGTTGCCGAAAAGCTGCATTTAGTCCAGCTTGATGGCACCGAGCACCTGAGGCCGGCAGAACTCAGTGGGGGTATGCGCAAGCGAGTCGGACTCGCCCGCGCTATTGCGTGCAATCCAGAAGTGATACTATACGATGAACCGACGACAGGATTGGATCCGATTACAGCCTTAGAAATCAATCGACTCATACGAGATCTGCATGAGAAGCTACAAGTGACTTCTGTTGTTGTTACGCACGATATGGCGAGTGCGTTCTCAGTCGGTACAAGGATGGCAATGATACACCAAGGTCAGGTAATTGCTCACGGAACCCCAGATGAAATTTGGAAGATTGATAACCCGGTTTTACAGCAATTTATTGCGAATGAAAACCATCATCAGAATTGACAATTACAGGCGAGGTGATTGATGGGGTCGTGGAGTGTGCAGCTCAAGGTAGGGCTTGTTGTCATCATTGGTATTGTTCTCCTTGTGGTTTTGATAGTGAATGCCGCTAACTCCCCTTGGAGCGTAAGTGGCGAGTTGTTACGAGTCAACCTTAATAATGCTGGCGATCTCCGCGTTGGTGCGAAGGTTCAACTCGCCGGTGTACAGGTCGGCAAAGTCACGGGTGTTGAACTCAACGAGGATGGAACTCGCGTTGAGATTCAGATGCGGATCAAGGACGCTTTTCAAAGACTCCGCCAAGGTTGTCTGGTAAAAGTGGGGGTCATCGGTTTTGTTGGCGAAGCGTATATCCATTTGACCAATGGTCCCGTTGGGAGTCCGAATTTAAAGCCGACAGACCTGCCACTGACGGGGGAAGATCCGCTTGACCTTTCGGAGATCGCTACACAAGCAGGACACATTGTTCGCGCAGGCACTCAATTTCTTGAGTCTGCAAATCAGTTTATAGAATCGAATCAAGAGAACGTTAGCGCGAGCATTGTGGAAATGCGGGCACTCATTGAGCAAACCAGCCGCGCTTTAACGGAGGTAGTTGGAGTTACCGATGAAGCTGTAAAAAATCTGAATCGTATCGCACAGGAGAACGATTTCCGCTTGGGGCAAACCTATAAACGGTTCAACCGTCTGATGGATAGGTTAGAGAACGATGCTTTACTAATCAGCAGTCAGATCGGCGATATTAATAGAGCGGTACTTGATTTGGTAGATCGCAACTCCTCCCCTGTGGAACAAATAATCGTTGACTTACAAACAAGTGCTACGAATTTTCGCCAATTGTCTCAGCAGTTAGATCAAGATCTCGCCGAATTGACTGCTGGGGTTTCGGATCTGATTGCACAAAGCCAAACGGTTATTGCAACTGAAAAGCCCAAAGTTGACCAGCTGCTCGAAAGCCTCACCAATGCGACCCAGGGGTTGGATGGGCTGCGCAATAATGTGGATCAACTGCTTCATACCGTGCAGCATGGGGAAGGCAGCATTGCTCAGTTGTTGAATAAACCGGACGCGCTCAATGAAGTACGAAATACGATGAAAACCGCAGGCGAGACAATGCTCGCACTTCAGGACCTATCTCGGAGGTTAGATCAGGGTTCGGAGCAATTCAAGATACCTGAATTCGGTTGGGATTATGAACTCAGGTATTTAAGCCTTGAAGAGAGTCTACACAATGAATTAGGCGTGTTGCTATTTGCCTCGGATAACCAGTGGTACCGACTCGGTCTGGGGACTCGTGAAGAGGAGATAAAGCTAGACTTCCAATACGGTTATGACTTCACAGACAATCTGCGAGGTCGTGTTGGGTTCATACGCTCAAAAGTTGGCTTGGGATTTGATGTGTGGCTGCTCTCCCGGAGACTTGGTATTACCTTAGAGGGCACACACCTGACTAGCAACAGTCCAGAACTTGGTGCGGAGGTGGCGTGGCGGTTTTTTCCGTACGGACAGATTATTATCGGCGCGGAAGATCTGACATCGGGTAATATCCGCTATACAGCAGGACTTCGGTTCTTGTCGAAAAACTGGTAAACTGGCTTAGACACTGGGACGAATACCTAAAATGGCAAAAGAAAGTCGACAGTTTGCTTGTCAGGAATGTGGTCACTCCTCTATCAGATGGCTTGGTCGCTGTCCGGAGTGTGATAAGTGGAACACTTTCGTTGAGGAGATCGAGGTAGCAGCTTCTATGCATCCCCGACTCGCAGCGCAGCCTGCGAGCGATCCTGCGCCTATTACGCGGATTAGTGCAAGTGAATCAGACCGGCAACTCACAGGGATTGATGAATTTGACCGAGTCCTGGGTGGCGGGATCGTGCCGGGGTCTGTGGTGCTGATCGGTGGCGATCCGGGAATTGGTAAATCGACGATACTGTTACAGGTGAGCGATGCGTTGAGCCGTGCTTATGGGGGAGTGCTGTATGTGTCAGGCGAGGAGTCAGTTGCCCAAACAAAGCTGCGGGCAAACCGGCTCGGCGTCACCTCTGATCTGCTGTACGTTCTGTGCGAAAATAACTTGGAGCAGATCGAATCACATATCACACAGCTCAATCCCCGTATGGTTGTTATAGATTCGATTCAAGCAGTCTACCTCCCCGGATTACAATCTGCCCCGGGCAGCGTAGCACAGGTTCGTGAGAGCGCAGCGCAATTATCGGTTATCGCAAAAAGTAAAAATATCCCAATCATCCTCGTTGGACACGTAACTAAAGAGGGTTCTCTGGCAGGTCCCCGTGTTTTAGAACACATGGTTGATACAGTTCTCTATTTTGAGGGTGAGAAGCAGCATATCTACCGTATTCTGCGTTCTGTGAAGAACCGATTTGGTTCGACCAACGAAATCGGGATCTTCGAGATGTTAGGTCGTGGCCTTGTCGAGGTTAAGAATCCATCAGAGTTGTTTATCAGTGAACGACAGGAGAATACCTCTGGATCAGTGGTGGTATCGAGCATTGAGGGCACCCGTCCGTTACTGCTGGAATTCCAAGCCTTGGTTTCTCCTGCAAACTTTGGTTTTCCCCGCAACACGGCAGCAGGGGTAGATCGCCAGCGTATTGCGCTGTTGATAGCAGTCCTACAGAAACGGATTGGGCTTGACATTGGTGATTCGGATGTATTTGTCAATATTACAGGCGGGATGCGCGTTGATGAGCCGGGTATTGACTTAGGTGCCGCCATCGCGATAACGTCGAGTCACCGAGATATAGCAATTGATCCACGGACTGTTGTCATTGGCGAGGTTGGTCTAGGTGGAGAAGTTCGTGCCGTTGCGCATATTGAGAAACGGCTGCTAGAAACCGCAAAGTTAGGTTTTAATCGCGCGGTTTTCCCCGAGTCCAATCGTAAAGGTTTAGAGTTGAAGGAAGATATTGAGTTGGTTGGTGTCAAAGATCTTTACGGTGCACTAAGTGCACTATTATAAGAAAGGAGGTTTGCGAAGTGCCAATGTGATTTTTGAGTTATCCACGCACTAAGCGCACTACTATAAGAAAGGGGGTGGCTCGGATGCAAATTTGGATTATCCGCATCGCTTTTACATTGTTTGGCGCAGCGCTGGGATTTATCATCAGTGATTTCACAGGAGGCGCTATAGGTTTTTTTGTTACTATTATTCTAGTAGGAATTGAATTGTCAATTCCGCGCTCACTGCTACGAGATTTTTTCGCCTGCTTCGCTGGCCTGACATTCGGTTTGATTGTAGCTAGTCTTATTATTTATATTATTCGAGCAACGACTAGCGCGATAAGCCCAGTATTGACGGGGGGCGTTGTTCTTTCATGTGCTTATGTAGGGACAATGATTGTCTATCGCAGGCGAGATGCTTTTGCACTATTTTCTCTCACCACACACGGGATACAATCCAAGTCTCCGACAATTAAGGTCTTGGATACGAGTGTGATTATTGATGGACGGATTTTGGATATCTGCCAAACAGGATTTATTGATGGCGTGTTTGTGATTCCCCGATTTGTCCTAAATGAATTGCAACACATCGCGGATTCTTCCGATCTACTTCGTCGCAACAAAGGACGACGTGGCTTCGAGATTTTACGTTTGATGCAAAACAATCCTGACGTTGATGTTGAGGTAACTGAAGAAGATTTTCCCGAAGTTCCAGAGGTAGACGCCAAGTTGATTCATCTCGCTCAAGAAATTGGGGCGAAAATCATTACCAATGATTTTAACTTGAATAAGGTGGCTGAACTTCAGGGTGTGACGGTGCTTAACATCAACGAGCTTGCAAACTCTGTTCGTCCGGTCGTCGTTGCCGGTGAGGTTATTCAGGTGCGTGTTCTTCGTGAAGGGAAAGAACCGAACCAAGGTGTTGGCTATCTTGATGACGGGACAATGGTCATTGTTGAGTATGGCAGGCAATATGTTGGACAGACAATTGATGCAATTGTTACCCAAACATTGCAGACAACCGCTGGTCGGATGATTTTTACGCGTACGAAGACTGATGAAATGGACACTGATGAACCAGAGGACGTGCGTTCTTATTCCCGCGGCTGGCCGCGGAAGCCGGATGGGACGTCATCGTACTAAGAAGCCGTACCTAGAGCTTCTTGACAAACCGGTCCTTGCGCATACGATCGGCGTATTTGATCAAAGTACCGTTGTTGATGCGATCTTTGTGATTGTCGGTGAAACGGATTTCGACGCTTGCCGATCTGCTGTAATCGAGCCGTACGACTTCCAAAAGGTTGCTGGGCTTGTTCCCGGTGGCGAAACGCGCCAAGATTCTGTCTTTAACGGCTTGAAAGTGCTTCCGGATGATACGGATTTCGTTGTCATCCATGATGGGGTCCGCCCTTTTGTGACCGATGAAATGATTTTTACCTGTCTCGGAGCGGCAGCAGATTGGGGAGCAGCGGTCGCCGCAGTCCCTGTCAAGGATACCATCAAAATCACCGATGGGGACGGATTTGTCGTTGATACACCGGATCGGAGCCAACTTTGGGCGGTACAGACACCGCAGGTATTTCGGAGGGACTTATTAATCGAAGCCCACCGACATGCCCAGCGAAAACAGATCCAGTTGACTGATGACGCAGCGTTGGTCGAGCAGCTGGGGCTTAAGGTGAAGTGTGTCATGGGAAGCTATGGCAATCTGAAGATCACGACCCCGGAGGATCTGATTCTTGCTGAAGCATTGATGAGCAAAGCATGAAAAAATCAGGTCTATAAACCACCATGCGTGTAGGAATTGGTTACGATGTTCACCGATTGGGGGAAAATCGTAAATTGATACTCGGCGGGGTAACGATCCCATACGAGTTAGGTTTGATTGGACACTCCGATGCGGATGTACTGACCCATGCCATCTGCGATGCAGTGCTAGGGGCAGCAGGTCTGGGTGACATCGGCCAACATTTTCCCGATACGGATGCGGCGTATGCCGGAATTGATAGCCTAATTTTGCTCGGTAGAGTGAAGGCATTAATTGCTGCAGATTACGCGATTCAGAACGTGGACAGTACGGTGATTATGCAACGCCCAAAACTAGCGCCTTATATCCCTTCCATGCGCCAACGCCTTGCCGAGATACTAGGCATTTCAGGCGATCGGGTGAATGTCAAAGCGACAACGTCGGAAGGCCTCGGTTTCATTGGCGAAGGAAAAGCCGCTGCCGCTGAAGCCGTTGTTTGTCTCAGTGAATTAAGGTAGGTGTTATTGACATACTCCCCCACCCTAAAGGGTGGATATTCTCACCCGTTCCCTTTAAGGAGTCGAATTGCTCTATCAACGAGGATTGCCCGGCGAACCGGGACTTACGTCCTCTCCTGAGAGGGTGGATGCCCCCACCCTATGGATATTGAGAGCCGCATTGCGATCTCTATCCAACTCTGTGTGGCAGTTTGAACACTGCCATGTTCTATCACGAAGGTTTAGCTCTTGATTGATTGCGCCACAGACATGGCAGGTCTTACTCGAAGGATACCACTTGTCTATGAATCGGATTTTCGTGCTTTTCTTGGAAGCGATATACTTGAGTTTCTGCACAAAGTCAGAAAAACCTAAGTCAGAGACTTTGCGACCCCAAAGGGACTTCATGCCTTTGAGGTTCAGAGATTCAAGGGCAATCCAATCATATCTGTCTGTGAGGTCATGAGCAAGTTTCCAGTGAAAGTCATCTCGCTGGTTGACTATCTTGCGATGTCTCTTTGCAAGGTTGACTCTTGCACGTTCCCGATTCTTTGACCTTTTGACCTTTCGTGAATGGTTGCGATTGGCACGTTTGATAGTGTTGAGACCGCGCTTGAAGAATTGTGGAGAGTCGTAGTCATTGAAGTCAGACCCGGTGAGATACCTCTTTAGTCCAAAGTCAAACCCCGCGTTATTACCCGTCGTGGGTGACTCTAAATCTGTATCTACATGGTCTGTCAGAATGATTAGCCATACGTCTCCTATGCTGTCGCGCTTAATCGTGCAGCGTTTCGGGGTGCCTAAGACTTCCCTACTTTTGAAATATCGGTAGATTCGCTTTCCGATACGGATAGAGTTGTTTTGTAGCAGTTTCCAACCCGCTTGCTTGAGTGTGTAGGACTTATATAGTTTACGTCTCTTGAAACGGGGACGACCTGAACGCTTGCCGCTTGTGCGGTCAGTAAACAGTTTAGAGTACGCTTTATCAAGTCGGTCTATTACGTCTTGTAACGATTGACTCGGCAACTGATTCCAATGTGCAAAGCGAGGGAGCCGCTTCAACTTTGTTAAGTGTCGCATCAGTGCTTTTTTGCCAGGATACTTCCCATAGATAGCATGGTATCTGCGACACAAGGCGACAAAGTGATTCCATACTTCAGCATGGCTGTCAATCGTTTGCTGCAACTCACGATTAGTGTGGTTGCTATACATTTTGAACTTGTAGGTTTTCATAGGGACTCGGCTCTCTGGCTTTCATCTCCACGCAATTGGAGGTGAGAGGCTCCACTAAGCAGTGGAGCCTCTCACGAAAGCCAAGATAACTGTAACATCTTTTACCTGCAATTTCAACCGTTTTTTGACTAACAACGCACTTTGGCGCGCTACATCCCCACCCTAAAGGGATGGGGCATTGCACGCAAGATTGATAAATAAGACCTTAGTTCCCGATCCCGTTGCGTTTCGACGTTCACGGAATCGTGGATCCCGATTGGATCGGGACCTAAATTAGAAAGAAAACTGATGGCATTAAAGATTTATAACTCCCTCACAAGGCAGTTGGAGGAATTTGTGCCGTTGCATGAGGGAAAAGTTTTCATGTACAGTTGTGGTCCCACTGTCTACGATTACTTTCATATCGGTAACGCTCGCACGTTTCTAATTTCTGATATCGTTCGTTGCTATCTCGAATATAAAGGTTACACCGTCACGATGGCTCAAAATCTGACGGATATTGACGATAAAATTATCAATCGTGCAAATGAGCAAGGGATTGACACCTCTGAACTTGCTCAGAAATATGTGGATGCCTATTTTGAAGATTCCAGCAAGCTAGGCATTCGTGCGGCTGATGTTCATCCGAGAGCGACCGAGCATATTTCGGAGATAATTACCCTGATTCAGGCGTTAATTGACAAACAGGCAGCTTACGAGATCGATGGAGACGTGTATTACCGCGTCAACCACTTTGCGGAGTATGGAAAGCTGTCTCATCGCAAGCCGGAGGATTTGCTTGCCGGCGCTCGCGTTGAGGTTGATGAGCGCAAGGAAGATCCGCGGGATTTCGATCTCTGGAAA
The DNA here is from genome assembly GCA_965247655.1 of Candidatus Poribacteria bacterium. Classification (GTDB taxonomy): domain Bacteria; phylum Poribacteria; class WGA-4E; order WGA-4E; family PCPOR2b; genus PCPOR2b. Next base: position 6,008,453 of record OZ252032.1, read on the forward strand.
AAGTCGAAAGCGGAAGAGCCATGGTGGGATAGCCCGTGGGGGAAAGGCAGACCGGGGTGGCATATCGAGTGTTCTGCCATGGCGATGAAACACCTCGGTGAAACGATTGATATTCACACCGGCGGACATGATCTCATATTCCCACACCATGAAAATGAGATTGCCCAGAGCGAGGTGGTGACGGGCAAAACCTTTGCTCGATACTGGATGCATGTGGCATTCTTGCAGATTGATGGACGACGGATGGGTAAGTCAGAGAGCAATTTCATCTTTGTCCACGATGCTGTGCAGCAATATGCAGCTGAAGCGATTCGTCATTTTCTGATTTCCGCGCAATATCGCCATCCATTAGATTATAACCCAACTAGCTTGACTGAATCGAGCAGTGCTGTTCGACGGTTGAATAACTGTTTTGATGCCCTAAGACCGTATCGAGACGCGGATGGGGATGTCTCTGAGGCGTTGAACGATGCCGAAGCCATGCGCACCCTCGAATCTATCAATACGATGCACCACAACTTTGAATCTGCAATGGACGAGGATTTTAATACCGCTGGGGCATTGGGGGCGATCTTTAAGTGCGTCGGCGAGGTAAATCAGTTTCTCACCGCAACCGAAGGTATTTCTTCGGATGAGAGGGGAAGCGTCCTAAGTCGAGCATACAAAGGTTTGGTTGAGGTTTGTAGTGTACTTGGTATATACGCAGAGGAGGAAGTTGCCAGCGATGCTCATGCAGCCTTGACAGAGCAGCTGATGAGTCTCATTTTGGAGGTGCGTGAGGATGCTAGGCAACGTAAGGATTGGGAAACGGCGGATAAAATCCGCGATCAGTTAGAGCAACTCAACGTTGAACTTCAAGATAGTCGGGGTGGAACAACTTGGAAGATTATCAAAGAGGTTCGCTAGATAAATCGCACGGTGATTTGCGCGCTGTTGCACCAAGGGGAGGTATAACGATGGATCGTTATTTGGGATTATTATCCATCTGCCTTTATCTTCTATTTCTGCTTGGTTGTGGAATTGTGACTAAACAGGAGTGGAGCGAAAATTATGCTTTGATAACAGGGGTAAGGGCAACGAATGCAAGGATGATTGATGGCAACATCAGGACGTTTGGGGAAACGGCGTTTCGTGAAGGTTCACAGGACAATTTCGGTCCCGCTCCGACCTCACAGGCAATCGTCATGCTCCCCGAAAGAAAGGTGATTCGCCGGGTTGTCATTCATTCGGACAACTTGAAGAAATTCACCGTATATGCGGATAAGGGAAGCGAGGATTGGGAGATCATCAAAGAGGTTAATAATGTTGCGTCAAATCCAATTGACTTGTCGGTGAATGCACCGTTCCCCACTGACAAAATCCGTATCCGCGTGCTTGGCACAACCGACGATGCGTCGCTTCGTCGGGGTCAACGGAGACAGAACTTTTGGGCGAGCGGAAATCGCCGCGCACCAGCTAAGATTTACGAAATCGAGTTATATGGCTACCAATCAGCGACAGTAGCACGTGCAGAAGAAGCAGTGGGATCGAAGGATCAAAGCGAAGCGGAGCTTGATCAACTGTTGAAATAGGATTAATAGAGGTGAGGTGCGATCAGTGGATTATCACGCTTCACGTTCTACTCTTTACTTACAAAAAATAAAGGAGGCAAAATATGCGTTTTGTAGGAATAACTTTTCTAATACTGGGGTTGGTTTCCACACTGGGGTGTTTGGGGGCAGGTGGGCCTCCGATACAGTGGAGTCAGAACATCGCCCCGTTTGCGGAGTGTCGGGATCCAAAACTGAATGATGATAACACATTTTCAGTTGGAGAGACCTCAAGGCTCATTATCGAGAAAACGAAGGCACTCACCAAGGCGGACCAAGAAGAAGAGGAGAACTTTACGCAGGCAACGCTTACATGGGCAAAGCCGCAGCCTGTTCAGCGCATCATTGTGGTAGCAGATAAAGGGGAACTTGAATTCTTTGAAGTCCAAGTTGTAGATGAATCTGGGGATTGGAAGACGATTAGAAGTGTTAAGAATCACTATCAAGATCAGTTCAAGTTACAGCTACCGGAGCCAATTCACACCCATAGGTTGCGTCTGAAGGTCCCTAAAAAATGGGAATCCCGACGTGTGGGAGGGCAGAAGCGTAGAACAAGAGGCGCAGGCGGTGGAGAGGTTGACATTTTTAAGCCGATCCGCGATATTCAAGTGTACTATGCCCTGCCGCCCGAAGAACAAGCAGCACAGCCAGCAACGGAACAGTAAAATTCGCAGATTATGTTATCCGCTGATACGAAAAGTCTTATTCATCTCAACCTTATTCCGGGTATCGGAAACCATACCATCCGACGCCTGTTAGCGGCTTTTGGATCTGCGGAGAAATCGCTCGCTGCGACATCGGAGGAGTTAGCCCAAATTGATGGGTTGACTCCCGATGTTCGGCAACAGCTGATTGACGGTAGATCGCACGCCCCTCTCGCGCAGGAACTTGCGCTAGTCGAGCAGCATCAATGCCATATTGTCACTATCAATGACGACGCTTACCCACCCCTCCTCAAGCAGATTCATGACCCGCCCGTATTGCTTTATATCATAGGCGAATTTCCCCTACAGGACGCACCGAGCATCGCAATCGTTGGATCGCGTAGCCCGACCGGATACGGCAAAACGATAAGCCATCAACTGAGCCATCAACTCGCAGAACGCGGTATAACTGTCGTGAGTGGGTTCGCTCGCGGTATTGATACCTGTGTGCATCGCGGTGCCCTTGAGGCCGGTGGGCACACGATCGCTGTGTTCGGATGTGGGTTGAGTATTATCTACCCAGAAACGAATCGGGCACTTGCAACGGAAATCATCGAGTCCGGTGCATTGATTTCTGAATTTCCGATGACGATGCCGCCCCGTGGAAACAACTTTCCCCGCCGCAATCGCGTGATTAGTGGCTTAACACTCGGTACGCTTGTTGTTGAGGCGTCCGATCGGAGCGGTTCGCTCATTACAGCGCGCCACGCCGCTGAACAGGGACGCGAGGTGTTTGCTGTGCCGGGGCAAATCTTTTCCAATGTATCGCGAGGCACCCATTCTCTCATCAATCAAGGAGCGACGTTGATTAATAGCGTTGATGACCTGCTTGATGCGTTGCCCCAAGACTACACGAAAATCTTGGGAGGGGAATCGCCCGAAGCAACCCGCCAACCCCCTCCCTCAAAGCGGTCTGACAAGGTTGCTCCCCCTCAATCAGCTGAAGAAAAATCGGCACCCGTCCCTCAACCGAAGGCAGAACTCAACCTAACTCTCGATGAACAGACTGTGCTATCAGTAATTGATACCTCTAGCATCCATATTGATGAAATTACGCGGGTGACGCAGCTACCGATCGGAAAGGTTTCTTCGCTACTTGTCATGCTTGAGTTGAAGGGGATTGTCCAGCAGCTGCCGGGGAAGCAGTTTGTAAAAAAATAGATTTGTGAGCACAAGAAAGTTGCTTTGAATCCCGATCGCATCGGGGCGGTATCATACCTGTGAAAGAGGGGTGTGATACCGCTACGAGCAATCCTACGCTTTAGAGTGACAAATGTTGTAGGGTTCAATGATCTTTCCCCCTAAAGCGAACCTCTTGTGCGAGATGCTTTCCTACCAGATGAAACAGTGCTGTTATTTTCCACGATTTCGTTGCGTTGTCCCCAACGCTTACGCAATTTGATACTATTTCAGAATCAATAATTTCTTCGTGGCGTGGTAGTCACCCATTTTCAAGCGATAGAAGTATACGCCACTTGAAACCAATTCACTAGTATCGCTCCGTCCGTTCCAATATGCTGCTTTACTCCGGCTGGTATACTTCCCTGCCGGTTGTATCCCTAACGAAAGGGTGCGAATGATGTTGCCCGAAGTGTCGTAAATCGTGATGGTAACTTCCGCCTCTTCCGCAAGATCATAGGGCATCCATGTTTCTGGATTAAACGGGTTGGGAAAGTTCTGATATGCTGCTGTTACCATTGGGGCAGCAACGGTTGCAGGGGGCGGGTTTACGGGAAACTTTACTAACGAAGGCGGTGCCGCTAAGCCGGTTGAGAATGGGTTAAAGTCAACAGTCCCGTAACTCGCATTATCATTTCCGTGATAGATAACATCTTCAGGTGTACTCGTGCCCCAATAATTTCCTTCCGCTTTGAAATCATTCGACGAGGTGACTTACAAATCCCACACCGAATTATTATAGATGTTATTGTCTCCGTTGTTGCTAGATCCAAGATCTGGCTGACTGTTTCCGATGACGTGGATCCCATAATTATTATCGTAAACATCAGTATCGCGAATCACGGTATCAGCGTTTGAAATTTGAATACCGTCGCCGCAGTTCTTAAATGTTGAATTAGCGATACTCGAAGCTCCTGCGGGACCATGAATTTTTAAGCCAGCGTAGGAAGCACCATCCACTTCGCACCAATCGAAATTATAGAGCACTCCCCCCTCTATAGAAATGCTATGCCATGCTGAACTGGCTATTCGTCGCTGAAATTTGATTGGGTCGGACGAATTGCCTTCAGCCTTGAAACCACCAGATACTTTTAATCGCTCGCTAGGCCCTAGCAGGATAGTTGCACCGGGTTTTATATCGAGTGTTACGCCTGCCTTTACTGTAGCGACATTACTTGGATGCACACCGATTAATTTGACAGATTCGTCGGATTTAACTTCCACGGTCTGGGGCGAAGTCGCAAATTCTAATGCCTCCCTTACGTCTTGGAAAACATCTGGAACGTGCAATGTATCATTAGTGCCACCACCATAGAGATAGTCAATGCCCTCCTTATCGTCGGCACGGAGCGTAAACACATCATGTGCTGCATACATAACAGCACCCGAATCACCACTATGGCCCAATCCAAGGAGATGACCAACCTCATGAATGACCACATCTTTAACCCGCCACTCTACTGGGTCTGCATTTAGGTCTGTTGTTGCTTCCCAATGCACTACGTCTTCATCATCATTTAACGCAATATCCACGTCAATAAACCTGGCGGTGCTATTGTAATATGAAATTAGCGCAATCCCGATAACGTCATCATTAAAATCCTCGGACCAGAAAACCACGTTCTGCCCGTCTGATGGATTATTCTCCGCACTCGTGGTTCCACCGTCAACAAAGTTTATCGCTGATACGTTTTCCCAAGCCTGAAAAGCACTATTAATATCAGTAAACTCATTAAACCCATTATTGTTTTGACTAGTACCATCTAAATGCTTTTTGAAAGTAATTGTGGGACTGCTCCAATGTATAAAGGGACCACCGTCGCTGGGGTCAACGTGATCAGGGTTAGGATAATACCTTGCACCAACGGGGTTTGTTATAGCAGACGAAGGCTTCAGTACCCTGTATGCAAACACAGGGGCGGATAAGATCAGCAACCACAAGCTCATCATCGAAATATACAGATTAAATTTTCTGTTCCCTAACATGATAATTCTCCTTTGATTTGATAATCTTCCAACTAGGGGTGGATACTAACAATGTGGAGATACAATGACGTTTACAAAACCGTTCCTTTATCGACAACCAAAGTCATAGCCGGCTCCGAGATACTCACCAGTGACCGCATCAAAGACAGCTCGCCAAACCAATGGGTTATCGGGATTCTGAACAGTGAAACGGTAGTGTATGCGAATCTTGATCAAATTTTGCGTGTCAGGGTTGTTCGGAACGTATAATTTGACATCCTTGAACTTGATTGATGTGTCTGGGGTCACATACAACTCGCCACAGTGTTGGTTTTCCGTCAAAGTCCGTCCGATAAGTTGCTCTCCCACCTTCTTCAGTGTACTTGAGGAGGGCGACTCCTTGACGCGGGGCAAAGCAACATTCGGAAGAAACCGACAGCTAATATTCCAAAGTAAACCGTCATCGGTCACACCGAGTCCACTGGTACGGGCAATTAGATAGTTATCGATACGCTGCTCGAACCTGATGTAATAATAGCCCGCTCCCTTAAAGCTGCCACCTCCATAGGAAATTTCTGCATCTACGAGGGTTGCTGGGTCTAGACCGAGAAGTTCCTGCCACTCGATGAGAAACTGATAAGCGCCTGCTATCAGCTCGGTTTCACTCCACTTTTGGCGTGTTGGTCTCAGGCGGATTGGATCGCCCGACTCATTGGGATGCGCGTCGTTGTCTTGTTTGAATCTTCTTAAAGTCCCCAAGAGTGGATCTCGCTCCACGTTCCGAAGAAAGTTGTAAGTCGCCATAAACTCGGCAAAGCGCTCATCCAAGCGATCTCTGTTCGTATCCTCTGCCGTAATAATAATCGGATACTCTTCAATTGCCTTCAACAGGTCAGGAGATGAATCACATCCCGCACCTAAAAGTGCAATCATCAGCCACATCCGAATAGTAATTACCTGAAAATTGGAGATAGCATTCATCAGGAAGTTCCTTCTATACGCACTAGAAAACCTACCGCTGTTATTGCCCTTGATCGTTCTGCCTCAGAACTTCTTGAGCTATATCTGCTCTCAAATTAGCTAGAGGTTGCTCTTCGAGCGTTTCGGGTCTATTCGGCCCCACGAAAGCAATGTTGTGCAGATCGCGTTTGGCAACACCATTTTCTACTCGGTATTTTCCTTGCGCCATACCGACCAACCGTAAAAACCCGTTGAAATCTCCACGGCGTCCAGGACGAAGAAACAATAAGACGTTTTCGTTCATTGAGAATGATGGATTGCCGAGAACAATTGTTGTCTGGTCGCTCACTGTGCCGCCCCACAATTTGAGTGTAACAGTATTGTTTGCCGTTTCACCTTTGAGAACCGCATTTGCTTGAGCGAGCGTTATATCGATTTCCGTCAAAATCATTGTCTGATTCTCATTCCACGCGCTTCTAATATCAGTCACTTGACCCTCAACAATGAGACTTGACTTCTCAACCAATTTTGCCATGTTGAGTGGTTTCAATATCGTGGCGTATGTTGTGTTACACCATAACAATACGCTTAATATGCCAAAAAATAGGGTCAATTTCCGGTTCAACGCTTTTCCTCGTATCATTTGCTTCCTCCTAGTATTTAATGGATGTTCCGTTTTACCAAGCCTCCACAGTGTTGCTAACTTGGCTTCACCCTATTTAGAAGCAAGTCCCATGCCAACATCCCAAATTATGCCAACTCTTCAGTCGTGGCGCGGGTTTGAGAGGAGGTACGCTATCTACTGTTACTAGCCAAAGTGTGCGGTAAACCGCACACCCAAAAAGTGCATAATATTGTGAACGAACCCTGATATAGCCTGAAGATAATAGGTGTGCGACATGTGTGCGGGAAATCGCACACTTCCGTTGATAGCCAAAGGCATAATCAAAATTATACCATTTTTTTATCGGAAACCGTATTTTTCCAGCCGGCGGTATAAAGAACGTCGGTTCAGTCCTAGCTGCCGGGCAGTCTTGGCAATGTTGCCTCCATTAGCCACTAAAGCGTGTCGAATCTACGGATAATCGAAAGCAGGCACGTTACGAGCACAAGAAAGCGGTATCATATCCGTGAAAGAGGGGTGTGATACCGCTGGAATGCATCTTGCAAATACGCAGAACGTTGTCACATTAGGGTGAAGCCGACTCTCAATGCCGTAATCGGTTAGATTTAATCTCCCCCCAGAACAGAGGGAGTAACCGCTGTGGCTGGACAGATAGGCGCGGATTCCATTCATGTGGTCCACTATCTCTCCGAATGTGATGGGTCAACTGTATCAGCTTCCTATCGGTGAGACGGAAACGATAGATGTTCCAGGGTCCATCTGCCGGTTTAGTCGTAAAGAGTATAGACTTCCCATCCGCCCCCCACGCCGCACCGGAGATAGGCATCTTTGGCAAAGGCACCCGATCGAAATGTATCACCTCTTGTCTGATAGGGTTAAGGGTGGCAATGATGAGCGTCGCATCGTTGACTTTAGAACCGATTGCCTCCATATACAAAATCTTCTTTCCGTCTGGCGACCATCCACGGGCAAACATCCCCGCCTCAATGTTCGGAGATGAGACCTTCCAGCGGTTTCTACCATCGGCATCGATCATATAGACCTCCCGTCCGCTGTCGGTGACTGCCCCAAATAAGATGCGTTTGCCATCCGGTGACCAATACGGGCTAGATGCAAAGCCCATGCGTGTGACCTGTCTCACGTTGCCACCATTGGCGTCCATCACAAAAATGTTAAGGCGCTGATTTGCATCAGCGTTCCGAGTACTAGTAAACACAATCTGTGAGCCATCGGGCGACCAGTCGGGATGAGTATCAATACCGGGGTGGTGCGTTAGTCGCCGTTGGTTCTGCCCATCTGCGTCCATCACATATATCTCCGCGTTTCGTTCTCCATCTCGATAGCTACGAAACACAATCTGTTGACCATTGGGCGACCAAGCAGGGACGCCATCAATCGCCTCGTTGAACGTCAGCCGTGTGACGTTGCTCCCATCCGAATCCATCCTGTAGATTTCATACTTTCCATCCCGCTGCGATTTGAACACAATTTTGCCCCAAAGGGGGCTCGTGGCAAGCCAAAGGCAAGCCACGAGTATAGTCATTCGCATAGCGACTCCTTTGCTCACTCGGAAGATTCAACGTCTTTATAACCTTACATGCTAGTTAATACCTTGTGTAATTATACCATATCCCGGCAGACAGATGGACGATAACGCCATAGGGAGCCGAAAGCAGGCGCGTTGTGAGCACAAAAAAAGCGGTATCATACCCGTGAAGAAGGGGTGTGATACCGCTGGAATACATCTTGCAAATACGCCGAACGTTGTCACATTACGGTGAAGCCGATTCTCATTGCCGTAATCGGTTAGATTTAATCTCCCCCAGAATAGAGGGAGCAACCCTTGTTGTGGAACAGACAGGCAATGTCCACTGCCCTGCTTTTTTGTGTTTAACTACTAGTCAGGCAGGTCTATGAGGACACTATAGTAGTCCTCATCATCACTTCCCCAAATAGATACGTATGCGTATCCGTTTGATTTCGGCTGTCCAGGTCGTTTTGCGTTGACCGTCCTGTGGAGGATGCCCTGGTAATTGTCTGACATTTGTTCGTTATAATCCGGGTCGTTACTGGGAGGCAGGACTTGTGCATGTATCCAATACCAGCCTTGGTCAATGACTTGGTTTGCTCGGCACTGTGCCTTTGCCTTTACTATATTGTCATCCTTCTCCACTTTGCCATATCCGAAGATTTGGACATCGGAACAATTCTTTTCCCACTTGTTGTCAGTTGTACATTCTTGTTCAGCAATTAGAGGTATAGCAACCCAAACAAGCGTTGCTAGGGTTAGGGTTAGGGTTAGGGTTAGGGTGAAACGTCGGACTTTCATCTTAGGCCTCCTTATTGCTTGTGAGATCTCACCACTCTTTTGGGTGGTGCCGGAACCTTGCAGAACGATCCCATGATACAGGCTCAAGGCAAGTCAAGAAATGAATACGGGTCAACCCCTGCTTCTTCCTCAAGGACAATTTTTATCCAACTCGGTTGTGTTCCATTCTCCACTGACTCCTCATAAGACCCTAGAGAACCGTGGCAAAGGTAGCTGCCTAAATATCTTTCCGTCGTCCCATCTTCAAGCTCAAGTTCGCTCCATCTGACGTAGACGGTATCTTTCCAAAGTGGAATTACTCTGCCAGTGTTTCCTGAAAGAATTCCAGAAGCGGTCTTTTTCCCTTGATTCCAGTATTTGATAAGCACACGGTTAATTAGTTCATGACTGATGTTGGCATGACCATCGTAGTAGGATTTCTCAAGGGAATCCCATACATTCTGTCGTAGATAGTCAGGTGGAATATCGGGGAGTGGACCTAGACCGAACACTGATTTGCGGGGGAGTTCGTCAGCGACTTCCTCGGCTAATGTCTGTTTCTCCTCATCAGATAGTTCCGCTAAGAACGCCTCAACGGATATTTCCTCTTGGGGTGCCAAGTCTGATTCTAATTGAGTTTCTTTGGATTCCGATTGCTCTGTTGTAAGGCCATCGAAGTCTAATTCCAATTGTGTCTCACTTCGTGGCTGACTTGGGGCAAGTGCCGAAGTGTCTGGTATCTCAAGCATCTCAACACCATCATCATAATAATAATGGCTACCAAGATACGCACCTATCACTATCAGCACAGCTATTACAACTGCCCCTATCATTATCGGTTCACGGATAAAATCAACTAGGTTTTTCATGATATTGGCTCCTTTGGTATGGTGAGGATTTTGATGTTAATACACTCAAATGTCATCGTTCCCGGTTAAATCTAACACCCTATTCCACAAAACAAAAGTCCCACTCCCCACCTGGTTTCTTAGCATCTGTGCAAATCAGTAGAACTGTCAAAACGGTGAGAATCATTGCTTGCACAGGACGTAAACTTAAAATCATGAAGCCTCCTCTAATTTGTTGGAAATGCGTTGGCATCCCGTTGGGTGAGAACCATCAACGCTGAGTTAATTCACATATCCGATAAATATATGGTTTTCCTTTTCACCAAGTGTTCACAGTGTTGCTAACTTGGCTTTACCCTACTTAGCGCAAACTCCGTGCCAACACCTAAATTATGCCAACTCTTCAGTCGTGGCGCGGGTTTGAGAGGAGGTTCGCAATCTGCTCTTGTACGCAAAAATGTCCGGTAATCCGGACACCTACCGGACACAAATTTAGGTTTAGCCCTGATGAATACTGGACAAACAGGTGCCCGGTAAGTGCCCGGTAAATCGGACACTTTTTTATTACTGCTACAGGCATAATAAAAATCCTCCCGTTTTCTGTTATCGAATACCATATTTTTCGAATCGGCGGTATAAAGCCTGCCGGCTCAAGCCAAGTTGCCGGGCGGTCCTGGTAATATTGCCCCGATTAGCTGCTAAGGTGAATCCGTAGGCAATCGAAAGTAGGCGCGTTATGAGCACAAGAAAGTTGCTTTGAATCCCGATCGCAGCATCGGGGCGGTATCATACCCGTGGAAACGGGTTGATACCGCTAGGAGGAGTCTTACGCTTTAGGGTGCCCGGGGTTGTAGGGGTCAACGAATAGAACAGTGCTGTTATTTTCCACGATTCTGTTGTGCTGTTCCAACGCTTACAGAATTTGATACTATTTCAGAATCAATAATTTCTTCGTGGCGTGGTAGTCACCCATTTTCAAGCGATAAAAGTATACGCCACTTGAAACCAATTCACCAGTATCGCTCCGCCCGTTCCAATATGCTGCTTTACTTCGGTTGGTATACTTCCCTGCCGGTTGTATCCCTAACGGAAGGGTGCGGATGATATTACCCGAAGTGTTGTAAATCGTGATAGTAACTTCCGCCTCCTCCCCAAGATCATAGGGCATCCATGTTTCTGGATTAAACGGGTTGGGAAAGTTCTGATACGCTGCTGTTACCATTGGAGTAGCAACGGCTGCAGGGGGCGGGTTTACGGGGAACTTTACTAACGAAGGCGGTGCCGCTAAGCCGGTTGAGAACGGGTTAAAGTCAACAGTCCCGTAACTCGCATTATCGTTTCCGTGATAGATAACATCTTCAGGTGTACTCGTGCCCCAATAATTTCCTTCCGCTTTGAAATCATTCGACGAGGTGACGTACAAATCCCACACCGAATTATCATAGATGTTATTGTCTCCGTTGTTGCTAGATCCAAGATCTGGTTGGCTGGTTCCGATGACGCGGATCCCATAATTATTATCGTAAACATCAGTATCGCGGATCACGATATCAGCGTTTGAAATTTGAATACCGTCGCCGCAGTTCTTAAATGTTGAATTAGCGATACTCGAAGCTCCTGCGGGACCATGAATTTTTAAGCCAGCGTAGGAAGCACCATCCACTTCGCACCAATCGAAATTATAAAGCACTCCCCCCTCTATAGAAATGCTATGCCATGCTGAACTGGCTATTCGTCGCTGAAATTTGATTGGGTCGGACGAATTGCCTTCAACCTTGAAACCACCAGATACTTTTAATCGCTCGCTAGGCCCTAACAAGATAGTTGCACCGGGTTTTATATCGAGTGTTACGCCTGCCTTTACTGTAGCTACGTTACTTGGATGCACACCGATTAATTTGACAGATTCGTCGGATTTAACTTCCACGGTCTGGGGCGAAGTCGCAAATTCTAATGCCTCCCTTACGTCTTGGAAAACATCTGGAACGTGCAATGTATCATTAGTGCCACCACCATAGAGATAGTCAATGCCCTCCTCATCGTCGGCACGGAGCGTAAACACATTATGATCTATATACATAACAGCACCCGAAGCATCACTATGGCCCAATCCAAGGAGATGACCAACCTCATGAATGACCACATCTTTAACCCGCCACTCTACTGGGTCTGCATTTAGGTCTGTTGTTGCTTCCCAATGCACTACGTCTTCATCATCATTTAACGCAATATCCACGTCAATAAACCTGGCGGTGCTATTGTAATATGAAATTAGCGCAATCCCGATAACGTCATCATTAAAATCCTCGGACCAGAAAACCACGTTCTGCCCGTCTGATGGATTATTCTCCGCACTCGTGGTTCCACCGTCAACAAAGTTTATCGCTGATACGTTTTCCCAAGCCTGAAAAGCACTATTAATATCAGTAAACTCATTAAACCCATTATTGTTTTGACTAGGGCGTGTTGACATTTGTGGCATAATAGTAATATGTCCACATTCACCTTATCTGATACGCAATGGTCAAAAATAGTAGGATTCCTTAACACCTGTCCTGACATCTATACCGGACAACAAACAGACTTAAAACGTTTTATCCATGCGGTGCTTTGGATAACTCGCAGTGGTAGTCAATGGCGACTGTTACCTAACCAGTACGGCAATTGGAACAGTGTCTATAAACGATTCGCAAGGTGGTGCGATAAAGATATCTTTCAACGCATGCACCAACACTTTGCCAAAGACCCCGATATGGAGTGGCTCATCATTGACAGCACTATCATTCGCGCACACCCATGTGCTGGTGGTGCATTGAAAACAAGTGGGGGTCAAGCCTCACAAGCACTTGGACGCAGCCGAGGTGGATTCTCAACTAAGATTCATATCGCTGTTGATGGCTTAGGCAATCCCTTACATTTTATGCTGACAGCGGGTCAACGGCACGACATCACTTGCGCTGAAGCGTTAATTGACGGCTATAACAGTGAGTATGTGATAGCCGACAAATCGTATGACTCGATGGCATTGATTGAGTCGATAACCCAAAGGGGTGCGGTGCCGGTGATACCGCCACGTGCCAACCGTCGGGATTCACGCACTTATGATGTGCATCTGTATAAAGAGAGACATTTAGTCGAATGTTTCATTAACAAAATCAAGCAGTATCGACGTATTTCCTCTCGGTTTGATAAGTTAGCGGCGCGGTATATGGGATTTCTGAGTTTCGTTGCCACAATTATTTGGTTACGATGAAATGTCAACAGAACCTAGTACCATCTAAATGCTTTTTGAAAGTAATTGTGGGACTGCTCCAATGTATAAAGGGACCACCGTCGCTGGGGTCAACGTGATCAGGGTTAGGATAATACCTTGCACCAACGGGGTTTGTTATAGCAGACGAAGGCTTCAGTACCCTGTATGCAAACACAGGGGCGGATAAGATCAGCAACCACAAGCTCATCATCGAAATATACAGATTAAATTTTCTGTTCCGTAACATGATAATTCTCCTTTAATTTGATAATCTTCCAACTAGGGATGGATACTAACAATGTGGAGATACAATGGCGTTTACAAAACCGCTCGTTTATCGACAACCAAAGTCATGGCCGGCTCCGAGATACTCACCAGTGACCGCATCAAAGACAGCTCGCCAAACCAATGGGTTATCGGGATTCTGAACAGTGAAACGGTAGTGTATGCGAATCTCGAGGACACCGGGCGTGTCACGGTTTATAGGAGCGGATAATTTGGCATCCTTGAACTTGATTGATGAGTCTGGGGCCACTTCCAACTCGTCAGAACAGAAGCCGTGTTGCGTAAAGGTCCGTCCGATAAGTTGCTTTCGCACCTTCTTCAATGTACTTGAGGAGGGCGACTCCTTGACGTGGGGCAAAGGGACATTCGGAATAAACCGACAGCTAATATTCCAAAGTAAACCGTCATCGGTCACACCGAGCCCACTGGTACGGGCGATTAGATAGTTATCGATACGCTGCTTGAAGGTGATGCGATGATAGACCGCTCCCTTAAAGCTGCTACCTTTTTCAATTTCTGCATCTACGAGGGTTGCTGGATCTAGACCGAGAAGTTCCTGCCACTCGACGAGAAACTGATAAGCGCCTGCTATCAGCTCGGTTTCACTCCACTTTTGGCGTGTGGGTTTCAGTCGAATTGGATCGCCCGACTCATTGGGATGCGCCTTGTTTCGTTGTTGGAAGCTTTTTAAAGTCCCCAAGACTGGATTTCGCGCCACGTCCCGAAAAGGGCCGTAAGTCGCGATAAACTCGGCAAAGAGCTCATCCAAGCGATCTCTTTTCGTATCCTCTACGATAATAATAATCGGATACTCTTCAATTGCCTTCAACAGGTCAGGAGATGAATCACATCCCGCACCTAAAAGTGCAATCATCAGCCACATCCGAATAGCAATTGCCTGAAAATTAGAGATAGCATCCATCAGGAAGTTCCTTTTATAGCTCGTGACTTACGTGATTATACGCGCTAGAAAACCTACCTCTGGTCTTGGTTTTGATCGTCCTGCCTCAGAACTTCTTGAGCTATATCTGCTCTCAAATTAGCTAGAGGTTGCTCTTCGAGCGTTTCGGGTCTATTTGGACCCACGAAAGCAATGTTTTGCAGATCGCGTTTGGCAACACCATTTTCCACTCGGTATTTTCCTTGCGCCATACCGACCAACCGAAAAAAACCGTTGAAGTCTCCACGGCGTCCAGGACGAAGAAACAATAAGACGTTTTCGTTCATTGAGAATGATGGATTGCCGAGAACAATTGTTGTCTGGTCGCTCACTGTGCCGCCCCACAATTTGAGTGTAACAGTATTGTTTGCCGTTTCACCTTTGAGAACCGCATTTGCTTGAGCGAGCGTTATATCGATTTCCGTCAAAATCATTGTCTGATTCTCATTCCACGCGCTTCTAATATCAGTCACTTGACCCTCAACAATGAGACTTGACTTCTCAACCAATTTTGCCATGTTGAGTGGTTTCAATATCGTGGCGTATGTTGTGTTACACCATAACAATACGCTTAATATGCCAAAAAATAGGGTCAATTTCCGGTTCAACGCTTTTCCTCGTATCATTTGCTTCCTCCTAGTATTTAATGGATGTTCCGTTTTACCAAGCCTCCACAGTGTTGCTAACTTGGCTTCATCCTATTTAGAAGCAAGACCCATGCCAACATTCTAAATTATGCCAACTCTTCAGTCGTGGCGCGGGTTTGAGAGGAGGTTCGCTATCTGCTCTTGTACGCAAAAATGTCCGGTAATCCGGACATCTACCGGACACAAAATCGGGTTAAAGCCTTATGTGCGCTGGACAAACAGGTGTCCGGTAAGTGCCCGGTAAATCGGACACTTTTGTGTCGCTGCCACAGGCATAATAAAAGCCGGTCCATTTTCTTTTATCGGATGCCATATTTTTCCAATCTGCGGTATAAAGCCTGCCGGCTCAAGCCAAGTTGCCGGGCGGTCCTAGTAATGTTATCTCCATTAGCCACTAAGGCACGTCGAATCTGTGCCTGCTCGGCAAGCATCGCCTCAACCGCGGGTGGCAATGGGTTTTCTTCATCAATCCCTATTACTGGAGGAGTAAGCACATCAGCGTCAGGAGGCCGAAAACGCAGATGTTTGGGTTGAATCGCTGCGCCTTCGCTTACAATCAGGGCAGATTCGATGATGTTCATCAGTTCACGCACATTCCCCAAGAAGGTGTATCCCTCCAAAGCTGCCACCGCTTCGGGAGTCAACGATGGGGTTGGCACTCCTCTTTGAGACGTAAACTCATTCAGGTAGTATTCGGCTATAGGGAGGATATCCTCCTCTCGCTCGCGTAGCGGCGGAATCCAAATTATCATACCAGTCAAACGATGGTAGAGATCTGACCGAAACAATTTTGCATCCGTCTTTGCTGATAGACCCGAATTGGTGGCTGCTATCACCCGGATATCCACCTTTTTGCTCACCGTTGCGCCGACCGGCATGACGACACCATCCTCCAGAACGCGAAGGAGTTTGACTTGGTTTTCGATTGGCATATCACCGACTTCGTCGAGAAACAGTGTCCCGCCGTCGGCACTTTCAAGGTGCCCTTTATGATCCTCCGTCGCTCCAGTGAACGCGCCACGGACATGACCGAAAAAGGCGGACTCCCACAGTGTAGAGGGAGTCGCACCGCAATTGACCGGCACAAATGGTGTTGATGCCCGTGGTCCTCCGGCATGAATAGCTCGTGCAACCACTTCCTTCCCGACGCCGGTTTCCCCTGTAATTAAAACCGAAGCGGTGTCGTTGTTGCGGAGTTGGTAAATCGTCCCATGGATGGTTCGCATTGCATCGCTGTCGCCAAAGAGCATAGAATAATCCCTGTTGCTATTTATTGAAAATAGATTCTATGTTCTAAAGGATACAGTAACAAGCAAGCAGTGTGCAAATCTAAAATCGTTAGGTTGAAACTAATAGTTTCAAACTCGCGAAAATAACCTGGATCGTGTTAAGAAGTCGTGCAAAAAAACCGACTGTTTTTTGAAAAATCGGTTTCTCTGAGCTATTCTACACTTTCTTTTGACATGAACCAATAACTTAAATGAGAAGTTACACCGTTAAAACTTCGGACGAAAAACGTCACCCAAGAGTTGATTTCTATGTTTAATCACTGGATATTAGTGCCTTTGTTTACCTAGTAAATCTCAAATAGTGCTGTCTGCTGTATCGACGTTTTCAACCTGATTTCTTGTTTTTCTCTGTGTCCTCTGTGCCTCGGCGATGGGTTTTAACTGAAAGTCCGTATTGCATATCATTATACCAAAACCTCATAATCGTTCCAAGCAACGAAGATGAACTGCATGAATATCATTGATGTTAGGGCAGCTTTTTGGTAAACTTATGGGTGGACTCATGTAAAACGTGATGCGTGAAACGTGAAAGAGGTATTACGGGCAAAGTTGGCGTGCTGATTATACAAGGAGAATAATTGTGGCAATTCGACATTTCAAAGCAAGCATTTCTCTGATTGCGATCCTGTTGTTGTTGAGCGGTTGTTCAATCTTCAGTCGAAGTCAATCCGGTGAAAGGGTGATTGTCGATCCGCTGATTGAACGAAATAGAGAATGGCGCGAACAGGTAGCGGCAGGAAATTTGGCACTCCAAGATGGAGACTTGACGGGTGCCCTTGAAGCCTATCAAGCGGCACTGGCGATTAAGCCAAATGCCAGTAAGGTCCAATTCCAAATCGCCAAGCTCTACTTTGAACAGGAGGAATACGAAAAAGCGAGGGACGCCTTCGCTGCTACAGTAACACTTGACCCCAAGAATATGGATGCGCGCAATTCTTTGGGCTACATCTATGAGCAACTGAACAACTATGAAGCTGCGGCACAGGTTTACGAGGATATTTTGGAGGTTAAGTCGCATAACCTGTATGCCCTCAACCATCTCGGTTTGGCTTACAAGCAGTTAGGCAGGCTCGACGACGCTGAACGGGTTTTGCGAAGAGCGGTAGAGGTTGATCCAAAATCTGCACGACCTGACAGCAAAAATCTGCGTAACTATCTCGCCTTAATTTACTTGGAAAAAGGGGACATCGGCGAAGCCATCGCAGAGTTTAGGGAGTCGATCCGGCTTTTCCCGAAAGATATCTGGTCCCGCCAAAACCTTGCTTCGCTCTACGAAGCGCGTGGACGTTACTACGAAGCGCAGCTCCAGTACCATAAAATTTTGGAGATAGATCCGCAGAATCTCCTCGCTCCGACGCGCCTCCAAGCACTTGCACAGTTAGACCGATCTGCCTCAATGTCTGTTGAACTTGCGCCTGTGGATCTAATTGATATTGACATTGAAGGGGTCATCGCTGCTGCGCCTGATGCAGCAGATTATCCTGATGCTGATGCAATCATCCTGCTCAACCAGTTTAGTCACGAAGTCACCCCGTCGGGGAAATCCCGTTACACTTCTCATCAGGTGGTCAAGATTCTGACAGAGAGAGGGGTGCAGAACTACGATGACATCGCTATCCCGCACACTCCCACGGCACAATATATCACCGTCAACGTCGCACGGACTATCACCCCCGATGGTTCTGTTGTTGAGCCGCCGGAGGAGGCGTTCAACGATGTTACACCGCCGGGGCTGCTCTCCTACAACCTCTATTCCGATTCGATGTGGCGGGTCATCTCAATGCCTGCCCTCAAACCGGGTGTGTGTATTGAGTATCAAGTTACGCTTGAAGATGCCGGAGCGGATTCGGTTGGGAGCACCTCGTGGTTTTGGGGTAGCTACAGTTTTCAATCCACAGATCCGATCCTGCAATCCACCTATGCCTTGCGTTTACCCAAAGGGACGGACTTCAAGTGGAAAGCAATCCATTGCCAACTTAATCCTCAAATACTACACGGAGAGGAGGTCAGCACGTATCTCTGGACCTACGGTGAGACACCCGCCCTCAAGACGGAGTACAATATGCCGGCGACCAACGATATTGTGCCACGCTTGAGTTATTCGTCTGTAGAATCTTGGGATGCCGTTTACAATTGGTACAGAGACATCGCAAAAGACCGGTACACCGTTGATCAAGCGATTGAGGAAACTGTCGAGGAACTCACCGCAGATCTTCTCACGGAGGCCGACAAAATTCGAGCGATATACCACTTCGTGGCATCGCAGATTCGCTATGTGGGGATTGAACTGGGGCAAGGTGCATATCAACCCACACCCGCCGATCAGGTGCTCAGTGTCCGATACGGCGATTGCAAGGACAAAACCACCTTGATGATTGCGATGCTTGATCTGGTTGGTATTGAGGCGTTTCCGGTGATGCTGAATCCCGCGCCGTATCAACGCGTCGATTTTGAACTCCCTTCGCTCGGACAGTTTAGCCACCTGATTGCTGCGATTCCTCGTGACGATGGCGGCTATATTTGGCTCGATCCAACTGCTGATACCTGCAGCTACGGCGATCTCCCAGCGCGGAATAGGGGACGAAAGGGATTCGTGATCCGAAGCGATCAGGGCGAGTTTGTTGATATTCCCATCTCTACACCGGAATCCAATCAGTTAATCGTTGACACAGAAATCGCGCTGACAGAAGATGGAACGGTTCAGGGGACCATGCGGGTTGATACCCTTGGGCAATACAATGTAGAAGCGCGGTTGGAGTACAAGCAGGTGTCGCCGAGTACGTGGAAGGATACCCTCGCCGTTGGACTTAGCAAACAATTTCCCGGCGTCCGAGTTGATTCGGTGCAGATTTCCGATTTGGGGGATCTCAACGTACCGGTGCAGCTCAACGTTGCTTTTACCGTCGAGAATTACGCTGAGCCGATTGATAATCGCCTGATGTTTCCGCTGCCGAGCGATGAGTTTTCAGACTATGCGGAGATTTTTGCAGCGGCTGAACGGCAACACCCACTTGATTTGAGTTACCCGATGCAGATGAAGAAAACAATCCGGATTGTGCTGCCGGAGGAATGGACAGCGACGTTCCCGCAAGATGTTCGTCTGGAAAATCGCTTTGCCAGTATGAAGCGACAGTACAAACTAGAGGGGAATCAGATTCGTTACGAAATTAACTTCATTATCAAAGAGTCAATTATACCGCCCGAAGATTATTCCGCAGCGAAACGTTTTTTTGATATGTTGGTACGGGAGGACCGAACGCAACTTATCTTGGAGAAGCGCGCCAAACCTAAAACATAAACAACGAATAGGCAGAAGGGAATCTATTTTTAATGTAGCATTCGATCAACGGAGGTTTTATAATGGATACATCATTTGAGCGACCCTACAGACCTGTAGATCTGAACATATCGATGATTAAAGAGTTTCCGCTTATATCAATGGCTGAAAAGCTGATGGAAGAAGCAACAGCCGCCACGTCAGGGCGTAGCTCGTTGACACTGGCTCACGGGGGTGAAATGACCCTCGTGCTGGTTGCCCTCAAAGCGGGAACTACGCTTGAGGATCATCAGGCACCTGCCGCTGCCACTGTTATCACGCTTAGTGGAAGTATCATATTTACAACAAGTGCTGAGAAGAGTACGTTGGAACAAGGTGAGGCGGTTACCTTCACGGCTGACATCCTGCACGCTGTCTATGCTAGCGAAGATAGTGCGTTCCTGATTGTCATTGGTGGCACGGGCACTAAGTGAGGGGCAGAAAAACAGTGAATTGAGGGATAAAAATTACGCAATAAGTAGTCTTGACAGCCTTGTAATTTTGTTGCGTTTTGATACCATATAAGCAAAAGGAGGTGATTCCTCAATGAAGAATAAATTGTTGTTTGGTATAGCTTTGTTTGTCGTTATTTTCATGTCCTATATGGGTTATAGTTCTGCACTTGATAGTAGTGATACGACTAGATTGGTTAGAGCTATAAACAATCTTTCTGATAGCGTGGATACATTGAATTCAAGCGTTCGCACATTGAATTCAAGGGTGGATACATTGAGTTCAAAGATTGGTACTTGGTCAACGTCTGGGAGTTTAACTTCTGAGATAGATGATCTTGGTAAGGATTTAGAATCTTTGGAGTCTAAAATATCTTCATTGAATTCAAAGATTGGTACTTGGTCAACATCTGGGAGTTTAACTTCTGAGATAGATGATCTTGGTAAGGATTTAGAATCTTTGGAGTCTGAAATATCTTCATTAGAAAATACAATTCGTTATAAGTGACTAGGCTAAAATCATAGGAGTGGGCGTTGCCAGCACCCATTGCTGCGTGCCCGCACCTCAACGGTATATTAAACGAAAGGAAAGTATTCATGACGACTAAAAATTGGAAATTATTAGCCGAAGAATTAGATAGAGAACTCGGCTTGAAACACGCCTCCATCGCCATTACATTTTCTGACGAAGCTCCTCAAGACATACCGGCGCATGAGGGTGAGATACCAGCCCCTACGCCCGATGGTCGCAGCGGCAAAGTTCCGGCGGGATGCGTTTTTTGGAAGGATGCGGTTGATCAGACGTTTACGACAGCGCCCGAAGACCACTACAACTGTAGCGTTGGGAGTGTCACGCACGGATTGAAAACGCTGGAAGAGGTCATGAACAACGGCGATGTCGGTGCCATCGTGGAGGTGGGGTGGGTGTCGCCTGAAGAAGCGATGCAGCTTCCATTTGTGAATGACCGTCCGAACTACATCACCTATGGGCCATTAACGGATACCCCCATTGACCCCGATGTGATACTCTTGCGGGTAAACGCTTTTCAGGCAATGGTTATTCATGACGGATTTAGTGATACGGTCTTTGTTGGCAAACCGCAATGCCACATCATCCCGATCTCGAAAGAGCAGGGCAAACTCGCGATTAGTACGGGGTGTATGTTAAGCCGGGTACGAACAGGGATGTCGCCGGACGAGATGACGTGTACAATTCCGTCGGAACGGTTGGGGGAAGTTGTCGAAAAGTTGAAAGCGAGGCGGGAAGCGAATGCAGCGGTTGCCGCTTATGCCAACGAGGATCTGCGTAGATTTGCCTAATTGCGTTAAGCGCGGGTCATTCGTTCTAGACAGAAACCCCAACACTTTGAGCGGTTTCGACGAGACGTTCCCACGTTGTATCATCGAGTGGGATGCCTTCTGCCAACCGTTGTTGGCGGGTGCGTGCAGAGCGTTCACCGGGAATCGAGATTTCGTCGAAGCCGGGGGCGGTTGGAGAGGCTTTGACGAAATCTATCATCTGTGCAACGTGGGCTTCAAAATCCGCAAGTGCTATGAATTTCTCAATGTCGATGACGATAATAAAGAAGGCGTTACCGGCACCGGGCGGTGATGAGCGGCTGCAGCCAGCTTCGCACATCGCGCCGGCGAGAATATCTGTCAACAGGCTTAACCCGTAACCTTTGTGGCCCGCAATGTCGCCGAAGGGGAGTAGTGGACCTTGCGGATTTTCGAGGTATGCGTTGGGATCGGTGCTTGGAACCCCATCGGCATCGAGGATCCAGCCCTCTGGCAACGGTTCGCCACGACTGCGATACGCCCGAATTTTCCCGCCAGCAACAATGCTCGTGGTGAGATCGATGACCATCGGACTGTCCTTCCCTGTAGGGAGGGCGCACGCAAAGGGATTGGTGCTGAGTCGCCGATCGGTGCCGCCCCACGGTGCAACGCCGTGGTCCCCGCCATGCCCGTTAAGAAACAGCATACCGACCATCTTCGCTTCGGCTGCCATCATCACATAATCAGCAAGACGCCCAATGTGGTTGCAGTTGTAGACATTTACTGTGCTGATGGTGTGTGCTTTCGCTTTTGCGATGGCGATTTCCATCGCTTGCGTGGCTATGAATTGTCCCAATCCTCTATGCCCATCGATGACCGCGCTGGAAGGGGTTTCGCTGACAATCTCAATTTCCACATCTGGATCGATTGCCTTACTCTGGATGCTCAGAACGTACTGCGGCAGGCGCAAGACGCCGTGTGAATCGTGTCCGGCGAGATTGGACTCGATGAGTAGATTCGCGATCGTTTGGGCTTTGTCCGCTTTGAGACCGATGGCGGTGAAGATATTAGTGCTGATGGTTCTGAGTTGGACGGCGGGAATCAGAGGCATTAGTTGATAGTCTCATAGAAGAAGTTTCGTCGCTTCGGAGCGTACCCTAACTCAGAGATCGTGCGCTCGATTTCCTCGATGGGCATACAGTAGACCGTCCCCGCCTTGCTAACGACGTTCTCCTCGATCATCGTACCGCCCATGTCATTTGCCCCAAACTTAAGCGACATTTGACCGATCTTCGGTCCTTGGGTGACCCATGACGATTGGAAGTTGTCAAAGTTGTCGAGCATCAGTCGGGAGATTGCGAGGGTCTTGAGGTATTCAAAGCTGCCCGCAGGTGCGATATGTTCAAGGCGCGTGTGCTTGGGCTGAAGCGACCAACAGATGAAAGCCGTGAAGCCACCTGTTTCGTCCTGTAGTTCGCGCAAGCGGAGGAGATGCTCCACCCGTTCGCCGTAGCTTTCGACGTGTCCGTACATCATCGTCGCGCTTGAGCGCAAGCCCACGTAATGACCTTGCCGCATCACTTCTAGCCATTCATCTGATGTGCACTTTTTCGGACTGATTTCGTCGCGGGCATGGTCGGTCAGGATCTCCGCTCCGCCGCCGGGGATCGAATCTAAGCCGGCATCGCGTAAACGGATTAAGGTCTCTTTGAGGGAGAGTCTGTTGATTTTTGCGAACCAATCAAGTTCTGGTGGGGAGAAACCGTGAATATGGATTTTATAATTTGCCTTGATCCACTGGAGAAGGTCCTCGTACCAATCAAGCTTCAGTTTAGGATGTAGCCCACCCTGCATGAGGATGAGTACGCCGCCAAGATCGATTGTCTCTTGGACTTTATTCCCCAACTCCTCCTTGGACATCACATACGCATCGGGATCGGTTTTATGGCGGTAGAAGGCGCAAAAGTCGCAATCGACATAGCACCAGTTTGTGTAGTTGATATTGCGATCAACGATATAGGTGATGTATCCTTCTGGGTGCTTCTGTTGTCGAATTGTATCGGCAGCCGCCCCGATTGACAGGAGATCATTACTTTTGAAAAGGGTCAATCCGTCATCAAAATCTAGGCGTTCACCGGCTAATACCTTCTCCAAAATCGGTTGAATGGTTGCATCCATATTTCTCAGTTTCCTCGTTTCGTCGTGTAGATTTTTTTGACTGCTCCCAAACCTGAAGGCTTGGGATTCTTATGATAGACTGACCAGTAGCGGTTGCTCTGTGCTATCTTCTTGATTCGACGATTCGTGCCCCAACTGTTGAGGGCTTACAGAATCTCCACAAGCGTTTATACTCTCCGTGTGTCCCACGGCGAGGTTTTTGAGATTTATAGCAGCGTTTAGGTCTCTATCTTGGGTGTGACCACAAGCACTGCAATGATACGTCCTATCGGACAAGGATAAGTCGCTGTCCACTGCACCACACGCTGAACAGGTTTTACTTGACGGGAAAAACCTATCGGCTTCAACTATTTTTACACCAATTCTATCAGCTTTGTCCTTCAAAAACGTGAGGAACGTTGATAGGCTTGCATCCGACAGTGCTTTTGCAAGTCTATGATTGTTTAGCATTCCTGATACGTTCAGCGATTCGATGCCTATCCGTTTTGCACTATTAGCGATTGTCGTCGTTGCTTTGTGGTGGGCATCTCTACGGACGCAGGTGATGCGATAATGTAACTTCGCTATCTTGTCTTTGAGTTTATGCCAGTTACGGCTACCTTTGACCTTACGGCTAAATTGCCGTTGTAGCCGTCTGAGTTTCCGCTCGTATCGCTTCAACGCTTTCGGATTCTCAAAGTATTGTCCTTCAGACGTGACAGCCAAGTGGTTGATTCCGACATCAACACCAATTACGGGCAAGCCCCTAATCTCAGGTGTAGCATCGTCCGAAAAGGTATCTACAAGAATAGAAGCGAACCAACGATGTGCAGTCTTGGATATAACCACCTTACAGATTGTGCCGTGGAAGCGTAGGGGTTGACATATACGGACCCAACCAATTTTGGGAAGTTTAATCCGCCGACCTACAACAGGGGTTGTCCCTCGACCACTATCTGCTTGGTAACTTTGACCGTGTGACCGTTTCTTAAACTTAGGAAAACGATTCTGTCCTGATTTCCATCTGCCTATGGCGTTGTTCAGATTGTTGTAAATCGCATGCTTTGAAGCGTTTTGTGACATTTCACCACACCAGTCGTACTGCTCGTGTTTAATAGCATTGAACCGACGGCAGAGGTCTATATGAGAACGCCAATCGCCTTCAGCCAATCCTTGCTTAAAATCGGCTAAGGCGTGATTGTATGCAACACGAGCATATCCACAATGTTGAGCGCATTGTGTCGCTTGGACATTGTTTGGATCTAAAGCGATTTTATGAGTTTTTAACATGGGATTGTCTTTCTGTCCTTTGATTCCTATGTCGTAGGGTGGGGGAGACACCGCCAAGCGACGGTGCGACATTCTCCCACTGAAAGACAAGACAGTTATACCATTTTTTTACACAAAAACACAACAAAAATTAACACTTTAGACCCAAGCATAAATGATTGGGCTTGCCTAAATGACTGTCATTCCTGAACAGGACATTTCAGTCATGGTCACCATCCTCGTCGTGTCCCTCCCCGCCGCCGTGTTCACTGGAGCCAACCTCTGGATGGGCAGACCATTTATTAAAGTCCTGTCCTGCCGCACTAAGTTCAACGTTTATCTGTTGACCGGAGGTAAGGTCGGTCGGTGTCGTAGGTCCTAGTTCTATTCCGTTAGATAGGTGAACCTCAACGCGCACTTTAGATAAGGTTTGGTTTGTCGTATTTTCTACCGTTCCAACGAAGGCATTCGTTGCCGCATCATAGACGAGTTTTAACCGTGCACCGTTTCGCACTTGGTCATAAGTTTGGTCTTTGGCAAACTCTTGCCCAGACTCCTCTCCTTCGCCGTCTCCCTCTTCATGACTTGGCAGGTGCCCCGTCTGTTCACCGTTTGCCTCATGCTCTCCATCTTCATCATGGTCAGATGATGCACAGCCGATACCACTGATAAGTGCTAGGATAATCAGCATGATCGCGCTTGATGACCACATGTTGAATTTCATTTGCAATTCCTCCTAATTATTTTAACAAATTATATCACGATTGCCAAAAAGTAACAACCGAAAAACCCGATAGCTCCAGTTAATTCCCTTTCCTGAATATACCGCGTAGCGTTTGGATCAGGGTGCCTTCGGCAAGCCACTTTCCGGCAACGCGCCAAACGATGCTCGAAAACGTCGGATAAACGTGGATGATTCCTGCCAACTTCCGTAAGGGGATGCCCGCACTCATCGCCAAAACAAACTCGTGGATAACCTCTCCCGCATTTGGTCCCACTAGGTGGACGCCTAAGATTTTTCCCTTCCAGCGAGTCGCAACGACTTTGATAAACCCTTTTGTCTCTCCCTCGGCGACAGCCCGATCGACATCGTGTAGATCCACCCTGAAAACATCGACCGCCCCATGCTTTTCACGAGCCTCTGGTTCGGTCAAGCCGCACCGAGCAACCTCTGGATCGCAGAAGGTTGTCCAAGGGACGACGGAATAATTTATCGCACCAGAACCGGGAAAGAAGATATTTCGAACAATCTGCGTCGCTTGAAACGCTGCAACGTGTGTGAAGAGGTAATGTCCAACCACATCGCCGGCAGCGTAAATATTTTTGACGGTGGTTTGCAACTTATTGTTGACTTCAACCCCCCTTTTTCCGACCTTGACGCCGATCTTTTCAAGTCCCAACCCTTCGATGTTTGGTTTCCTTCCTGCCGCAATCAAGATGCGATCAACGACGATTTCACGTTCGTCGCCCGTATCCGCTGCCTTGAGTTGGACGCGATACTCCTCTGATGCCTCGGTATTTTGCGGTTCCCAGACTGCTATATCCGGGTTGAGTTCTTCGCTAAGTGGGGCATTGATCCGGTCGATCTGAACGGGATTGGTATTTAAGAGGATTTCAACCCCATCTTCTCGCAGGTAACTCAACATTTTCTCGGAGACTTCGGCGTCTTCTTTCGTTAAGATCCGATCGCTGCGTTGCGCAATCGTCACTTTCGCGCCCAGCCGATGAAACGCCTGTCCTAGCTCAATCCCGATAGGACCCGCGCCTATTACCAGTAGCCTTTCAGGCAATTGATCTAATTCCCAGACATTTTCGCTGTCCAGATAATCAACGGAATCTATTCCGGGGATATGGGGTGGGGTTGGGCGGGAGCCGGTTGTGACGACAAATTTTTTGCTCTTGAGCGTGAGGGTTTGATCGTTCTCCGTATCTTGAACCACAAAGGTTGTCGGTGACTCGAAATGCCCTTCCCCGAAAATGACATCTACACCCATTTCGCGGAATCGTTCAGGGTTATCATGCTCGTGCTCGATGGTGTGTTGGGTGCTACGGACATACGCCATGACGCGCTCAAAATCCACCTGCGCGTCTTTCACGAGGACGCCGTATTTTTCGGCTTCTTTAATGTAATGGGCGATCTTCGCTGACTTGAGGATGGCTTTCGACGGAACGCACCCTGTCCAGAGGCAATCGCCCCCCAGTCGGTGCTTCTCGACGAGGGCTGTTTTTACCCCTAACTTCGCACCTGCCACCGCTAGGACAAGGCCTGCGCTTCCTCCACCGATGATGGTTAGATCATATTCGTTCATTTGGGTTGCGCCTCACCTCCGGCTTTTTGATTTAATCTGTCCCCATAGGGTGAAGCGTTTTCCTTTCGGTTCAACTGCCACTGTCATTTCAATTGAATAGCCCGCGTCTCGCCATGCAGGAAACCCCCCTTGGAGCACTTTCACCCGCTCCGGGGGAAAACCAAACTCCTCTATTAACATTTGTGCCGCACCGGCACTTGTGGCTTCCGCCGGTCAGCTTCAGTATAAAACAATTAGCCCATCGGGAGGAAGCGTTTGGTGTCTCGTTTCAATGCCATCCGGAAATGGCATCGAAATGGC
Source organism: Candidatus Poribacteria bacterium (assembly GCA_965247655.1). Taxonomy (GTDB): domain Bacteria; phylum Poribacteria; class WGA-4E; order WGA-4E; family PCPOR2b; genus PCPOR2b. The sequence continues at coordinate 6,036,126 of OZ252032.1, forward strand.
TCCGGGGATGTGTCCGAAGTTGTAATGAATCTGGCCACGCACATCAACCAGAGTCACCTTCTCTTTGGCGTCTAATAAACGTTTGAGTTCTACTAAGGTAATCCGCTCCGGTTGAGCGGCAAATCCCTGAACGAGTAATTGCTGCTGAAGGAACAACACAATTGCCCAAACAATGATCCTGTTTAATCTTTGCATCGGTTTGCCTCCTTGGTTGCAAATCGTTTTCAATTGGAAAAGTAGTATCAAGAATCCTCATCAGTTTTGGATGTGACCTTAAGAACAGGTTTCCATTTCCCTTGCCTATAAGAGCGCACTAATCGAACTGCATCATCTCAACAGCGAACCACAATGCCAAACTCCCTGTACGATCATCATAGCCACTCAGTGCCTCTCGAACAATGTAATCGTGTTCCGTCTCTAACGCGCCTGTTCCCGTACAGCCATCAATCACATAGCCCGTTTGGGTAACCCTCGCTTTAGCCCCATTCCATAGAGACGCTAGCGTTGGGAGATACGATTGATCCAACAGTCCCAATTTAACCCCTCTGGCAATTCCGTAACCGATCATACTAGTGCTTGTGAGTTCCTGATAACTACCCGGTAGCGTGATAACTTGATGGTAGCAACCCGATAAATCTTGATATTTTAACAGCCCGTTCAACAATTTCTGATACATCAAAAGTATATCGGCGTATAGAGGATGGGATTGTGGCAGATAGGTCAATGTCTCTGCAAGCCCTAAAGCAGCGAATCCGTTTCCTCTACCCCAATAAAAGGGGGTTTCTCTATCGTGCCAATACAGTCCTGAGATCTGCTGTGTGCCCATTTCGACGAGAAACTTGGTCAGGAGGTCTAGGTATTGCCCCTCTTGGGTCAACGCATAACTCCTCCCCATCATTGACCCAAGCATGAACATATCCTCCGTTCTCCACTTCGGATCCGCCGGGGCGGGAGGATTTGCCCCACTTGAATCAAACCGATTTGCCAGATCTAAGAGATAATTTTTGTATCTTGGGTCTTTGGTCACTCGGAACAGATCGTCCGCCCATACCGCTCCAGCAAGCGAAGCGGAACCGGGGGCATCGCCAAAACTGCTTGAGGGATTATCAACATAGGGATCGACCAGTTGAAAAATGTCATCGGTCACGTCTTGATTCGTAGATTCCGCCAATCGAATCCTGCCACTCACACCGACCCCTTGGATGTAGTTAATCGGGGAATCGAGCTTATACCCAAATTGTGCTGCTAACGCTTCACTCACTTCTTGCGCGGTTCGGTCACGCCGTCTGCGGATTGTGGCTGCGCCATGACTCGATAAAGATTGATCTGTGCCTCTGAAATCCACCACTTTGTGCAATAACTCAACAGTTTTTGATACGACTTGCTCCTTTGCTCCTGTGATCCTGACTCCGGGTATCGATTCCGGACTGGATTCATATTTCCGTCCCAATGCTCCGATTAGACTGTCGTCGGAAATGGGACTTACCGTATCCATATCGGCGATGAAAACAGGAGCAGCCTCGTTGGGTTCAATCCGGATTGATTCTCCAAGGGATAACTCAATCACTAAATCGGGAGCTTTGTAAGATACCCACCGCCAGATGTATCTGCTCTCCGGTATTTCTGGATCGAAAAAGTAGTTTCCATCGGCAGGGAATCCATGCGTCAATTTCCCTTCGGTTTGAGGTGCTTGTGGATTGCTTATATATGCGTCATAGTTCAAACAGGGGATATAACTGATTGATAGCCCGTTGAAACCGTTGGAGTCGTTTGTAATTGTTTCAATTACATCGAGGGCTAACTGAACTTCACCATCAGTCCCGTTGACCCCTCCTATAACCAGTATTCGGGTACAATCCCCAGAAAAATCGTAAGCGTGTCTGTGAAGGATGACAGGGATTTGGTAGCCATTTTTAGTTATCCCACAATAACTAATGTCCGAAGCAACTACCCCTTGTCTTACCAAGTTGTGTAGTGCCGATTCCAATGATTTGCTCATACGGCTTGCTCGCTTTCAAATCCCTCAAACAGCGATGGGAAGAAACGATGGGGATCTCCGGGATCACTAAAGAGAATGTCCTGACGGGGTGTCAATTCCACACTCGCCGGTGGTTGTACGCGTCGGGAGGTCCACACCATATGTGACACGCTGTATTTATACAGGAGGGACCGTCTTTCGTGCTTGCCGCGCCACGCTGCTGTTCCATGCGTCAGTGCCTCGGTGAATAAGATCACCGAACCGGCTGGCGCGTTGGGGATCATTACGCACGGTGCGTCTTCGGGGGACTGATCTATCTGTGGTGGTAGCTTAAAGTTGCTTTTGTGGCTGCCGGGGATACAGCAAAACCCACCGTAGTCGGGACCTGTGTCGGACAGCACCCATGTCACCACGACAAATCCGTTAGCGACTTGGTTATCGCGGAAAGGGAAGTATTCCCCCGGCTGAGCGTCAGAGGTTGTGGAGGTGGCACCGTAGTCGGCGTGCAGGTGCCCTCTTGGCATCCCCTCACGCATATACATCCCATAAATCCGATCCAGACGAAAGCAGTCGCCCAACCGGAATCGAATAATGGGCATAATCGCTTGATGGGTCAGTAGGTCGCAGAACGGTTTTCCCCAATCGAGAAATCCTGATCCGTCTGGCGCGCCACCAAATCTTTGAACCTTTCCCGGTGTGGGTAGTTCTTGCCTGTCAATTAGCTGGTTGAGTGTTGTGAGTTCTTCTGGATCCAAGACATTTTCAATTACCAAGTAGCCTTGTAAATCGAACAGATACTGCTGCAGTTCAATGTCATTCATAAATTGTCCTCCTGTTATCCCTGAGTTTCAAACGGCTTCTCAAGGGGAGTGTTGTCACACTGCTGACTGTTGACCCCGATTAAGTGCCTGCGACCAAGCATCCACGACCGCCCCTTGTAGCGATAGTGCTTCAGCATGGATGGAGTCCTCAGTGAGGGTGTAGCGAACGTAACACTGTCGTTCGTCTAGGGCTTGACAGTACTGATTCGGTTGATATGGCATCAGATCCGGGTAAGCAATCCCGTAGGCACCAGCCATCACTTGGCTCAACCGACCATACCGTGTCCGCTCATAGGTATGCAGATGACCGCAAAGATAGAGATCGACCCCACCTTCGAGCAGGATGGGGAGCAGAACTCCCTCTTGCCCGGTACGTTCATCATAATGTAGGGATGAATCCGAAAACCTTCCGTAAAAATCAGGAGACAGAAAAATCGGATAATGGCCGACCGCAATGAGACATCTGGCTTGAGGTAAACGGTTCAGCTCCTGCTTCAACCACGCTTCTTGTTTAGAGCCCTTGGGAAAACCTCCCCGGTGCAGAGCTGAAACAACGTCGATACATACGACATGCACACCTTGAATCGTCGCTGCGTAGTACGGTGGCTGGCCGGCTCTCCCTGTTTCTAGGCAGTACCGCTCCATAGACCTATCCTCACGCGTCATGTCGTGATTACCCGGGGCAGAAAAAATGGGCACCTTCCCTTGGAGAGGTTTCACAGTTGTCTGATAGTCCGCCCAGTACTCCGCGATCGTTTCGAGCGTCTGATCCGCGTGTGCGCCATGAATAAGATCACCCGAATTGATGACGAAATCCGCCTCCTCAGACGCGACCTGCTCAATGAGCCTCCGGGTGCTAGTATCATTGTCATTGTCAGCAGACTTGCCAAAGCCCAATTGTAGGTCAGTAACGTGAATCCAGCGAACCATCCGGTGTAAGGCTCGGTCATCGGTTGACATCACCAGTTCCTCCTCTCACGGACAATTGTTGTTGTCATCAGCCGCACCTACCAGTTGGTGTAAGACCCATCGCGGCGCCGCCAGTGCGGTGCCTCCCAGAATGTAAAAGTCTGATTCGCTCCCATCTCTTCATTGAACTCAACACCAAGCCCCGGCGTATCCGGCACCACGAAGCGATCCCCTTCAAGTTTCGGTTGCATCGGGAAAAAATCTTCATTGTAAAATCCGGTCTCCTCTGTTGGTGAAACGCGCACTTCCAACCAGGCAAAGTTGGGAACTGCTGCGGCTAGATGTACTGTGGCCGCCGTGCAAATCGGACCCAACGGATTATGCGGCATTAGGTCAATATAGTGCATTTCCGCTAAACTCGCCACTTTCATTGCTTCCGTTAATCCCCCAACATTACAGACGTCAATGCGGGCAAAATTGGTAAGCCCCCGTTCCAGATAAGGCAAAAAGTCCCATTTGCTGGAGATTTCTTCCCCGATTGCAAACGGAACATCAACCATCTGGCGCAAAGATTCATACGCCGCCGGTGTCTGGTCGCGAATTGGCTCTTCGAGAAAGTCGAGGGTGCCGCTGGGCATACGTTGGCAAAAAGATGCCGCTTCCGCGACACTCAAACGATGGTGGTAATCAATACCTAGGACGGGCGCAGGACCGACCGCTTCCCGAAGTTGAGTCAACTGGCAGGCGGTTATGGCAATTGACTCCCGTGGCTCAAAAATCGTTGGATCGTCGTTTTGGACTGGTGCCGTGCGGATGATATTCCAACCTTTTTCGATCAGCAAATTGGTATCCTCAATCAACTTCTCAAGCGATTCGGCAAAGGTGCTGGCAAAACAGGGGACAAAATCCCGCTGTTTCCCGCCGAGCAATTGGTAGACCGGCACACCGAGTGCCTTGCCCGCGATATCGTAAAGTGCGATGTCAATAGCGGCGATAGCGGCGGTCAAGACACGCCCGCCCTCAAAATACTGGCTCCGATACATCTCCTGCCAGAGTCCACCAATCCGCATGGGATCGCGGCCAATGAGGAATTCGCGATAATGCTGAATCGCACCAACGACGGCCAGTTCACGCCCCGATACCCCGGATTCTCCCCAACCGTAAATCCCTTCGTCTGTTTCGACTTTAACCACCAGTTGATTTCTGTGTCCGACCTGCACTGGGATCGGTTTAATGTCAGTAATTTTCATCAAATCTTCGGGATGGAAACCCCTTGCTTTAGCATGGGGAGGAAATCCTGCTCCTTTTTGTCGTTTTTGTAATCTACCTTACACTTTTTTGGTAGATGTATGGTAGAATATAGTTTGTAATTCGAGGACTTCAGTTGAACGCTCGTTTAACGCTGCCCTCTCACTTCGATGTGATAGGCAGTTTGTCTGAGGTTTCACCCGGGTGTTGAAGCGATGCTATCACCGATACGTCGTGAATATACCTAAACGGTTGCTTCGACCGTGCGGTGGCGGGTGTGTAAAGTTACGAGCCAGAGCCGCATAACCGCGCTATCTTTTAGGGCTTGTTAAAGCACCGAGATAGCGTCGCGGGTAAGATAATTGCCCAAGCGTAAGTCCCGTTGGACGGTATCACAAGCCCCGTCCTTCAGGGCGGGGTAGTTGACTCCTTTAGCTCATTCGCTTTGAGCGCGGTAAATTCGCTCTCGGCATCCTCGACGAAAACCCCGAAACGTCCTTCCTTATAGTCGTGAACAGCACGCGAGATTACTAGCCTGTCGTTTAGGTAGACGTCTAAAATGTGTCTGTGGAGCAGGACTTTTAACCCCAAGGGGCGATTATAGTCAACATCGGTCGTAATCTTCATCGCCATCGGGCGGGAGACCACCCATGGTCTGGGGTATCGCCACAGCGAGATAATACTGTTTCTAGGCTCTAAACGCAAGAAGTAACCCGCTTCGCCAATTTCACTCCCGCGGAGAATCAAGCCCGCTGCGGCACCGCGTTTCATCGTTATCTCGCAGGAGAGAATAAAATCCTTTCCGCCGGCAGAAAGCATCCCTCGTGCCAGCCCCTGAGAAGAGGCGGCGGAGAGTCTCCCCGACTCCCCTTTCCACTCTCCCCGTTCCGAGCGTACCTGCTCCAATGAACTCGGACCTAGCAATGCCTCGCCTGCCAAACGGTCAACGATGTTTGGATAAAACAAACCGATTCCTCCATCTGGCAGGGACCGAATGTGCTGGGGAGTTCCTAGCACTCCACCCCAAGCGTATCCCTCTCCACCCCATTCGGGTTGGTAATCATCGTTACCGCCGATACGGTCGGCGGCCCAAGGCACAAGGTAATGATCGCCACCCATCATAGCGGTTCGAGGTGCATACATATAGTTCGGCAAGAGGACGTCGTCCTCAGGGCAGAGATAGGGACCTTCCAGCCTTTCTGCGACCCGGTAGCGCGTGGTGTTCGTCTCTCCATGGCAGAAGATCAGATAGTAACGCTCTTCCATTTTAAGAATCTCTATAACCTCAAGGGCTGCCCCGATAAAAGGACTGTAAAGGGGCGGTTTCACCTCCCAGTTTTTCAGGTCTTTGCTAACAGTCCAAGCCACACAGCCTCGTTCCAACAACGGTCCATGGTTGAGCCGGGCGGTGGTGACCATCACATACTGCTCGCCTACATCATCGTAGAACAGAAACGGATCCCGCCACGCCGTAAGCAGATAGGGATCTTCTACAGGGGCATTGTGGGGAACGTACCAGCGCGGATCCGGAACGATTATCGGTCGCAGAGGAGAGTCTTTCTCCCACTTGATTAGGTCATCGCTGCGGGCATGATAGATCACTTGGGGGTTCGTGCCGGCGTAGAACATTTGGTACTGTTCCTCGGAATGCACTATCGTCGCACCGCCTATTCCGTCATCATCTGGCTCTCCCGGCTGCCCCGGCAGCAGCGCCGGCGGCAGAAGTTCCCAATGGAGAAGATCCGTGCTCACGGCGTGGTCAAGCTCACAACGAGGAAGTCTGGGCGGGTCGTCATTTCTTTTGCTCAAATAGAAGAGATGGCACTCGTCTTCCTGACAGAAGAAAGATGCGTCCCCAACGAGTGCACCTTCGGGACGAAAATGCAAGGTGTCACACGGCGCGAAGTCTTGACGATTGAAATAGTGTGAATGTGATTCCATATTCTGCATTCCCAGCGTACCCCTATGAAGATTTCAAGGTAAGCAAGCGCACTCACCGATAGTTGTGGTGCTCTTTTACGCCTCAGGTTGAAAGGCAATCACACGGGCGGGTGCACCGTCCGATTCCAGAATCTTCAACGGGAGCGCGTAGAGTTGGGTGTAGGGAGTCGTCAGTTGGCGTAGGTTACAGAGGTATTCAATCATAATCACGCCGTTGCGAAGTAACACATCGTGTGTTACAAAGTCAGAAATCGGTGCGACCTCTTTGTCAAGCAGCTTGCGGATCGGATAATCCTGCGGAAAATCGTAACCAACCGCTTTAATCTGACGGGATAAGAGCCACTCGCACGCCGGTCGGGTCATGTAAGGCGCAGTCGTCCAGAATTCCGGCGTCTTTGGCGAGGCGACCTCGTCCCAACAGGTCTTCAGCACGACGATGTCGCCCGGATTGATGTGCTCGCCGGCATCACGGACTTGAATTTCAGTAATCGCTGAATTGGGTTCGATGCCGGTAAGATCGACAATTGCCGCTCTGCCTACAATCTGGTTGAGCGGAATATCGCTCGTTGTCTGACCGTTGGGGTCGATATGCCTCGGCGCGTCAATATGCGTAAATCCATGAACCGCCCAACCCGCCCAAGTCACTTGGAAAGCACTGCCTGTGTTGAAGTCCTCTTTGAGTTCCCGTTCTACCGCCCACCGAAAGTGGTTCTCGATTGGCATTGTCAGGTCAACAATCTGATTCATTTGACATTTCACATAATTGATCGAAGATAGTTCAAAGCTTTCCGCATCGATTCCACCCGATCGGACTCACCCTCGTAAACCACCGACAGGCAACCGTTATAACCGATTCCGCGCAGAATATCAAGGATGCGCGGATAGTCAAGCCACTCCTCCACGCCACTGTCTATCTGATAAAACTTCGTGCGAGCGTACACGGCATAAGGGGCTGTCTGTGCGATGCTATCGTAGCAGTCGTAATTCGGGTGAGCCGACCCCCGGTGACCACTCGCGCCGGGCGAACCCGCGTACTGTCCGGTATCGACGATATGTGTGAAGTAGGGGTGATCCGTTTCACGAAGCGCGCGAAGTAGATCCGTGCCGGTACGGGTGACATTGTTGTGATTATGATTCTGTAGACCGACGAGGATCCCTTTTTCGTAGCCATACGCCGCAACTTCCTTGAACCCGGCAATCATCGGTGGCCAGAGTTCCTCCTCATCTTCGTGCTCTTCCCGAAGGTATGCGGCGAAGACGCGAACCAATGGACAACTCATAAAATCTGCGACATCGATCCACTTCTTAATTAACGCGATTTGCTCCGGATGTTCCTCAACTGGACATCCAAAATCGTTGCTGATTCCGATATATCCGAGTGGCAACCCCTTCTTCATCAGATCCTTTTTGACTGTTCGCAGATAATCAATGTCGGTAGATTCAAACGCGCTCGAATGCAACTCGATCATGTCATATCCCAAGTCATAGACAATCTGTGCAAAGGCGGTGGCGGTTGTGTTCCTGACATTCAAAGACATGGCACCGATTTTCATCATGGCAATTGCTCCGTATCTAGAAAACAGATTTTCAGTAATAAATTTTCGTGTTAATGCCGAGTTTAGCACAGAAGGTTCACGCCGTCAAGTCCAAAAGCAAATTGACAGTCCTGTCGCCTGACACCCGCATCACAAGCGGTTTCATACTGCCTCATCCACACGCACAAATTTTATTGAGTTGCGGTTCCAAACGTGGTAAGATACTGTTCGGTTGACTTTGATTGAGTCAATTACCGCTCGCAGTGGATTGCCAAATCCACTGCACATATACGGTATGGCTTGGATATGTCTATCCAAGTCGAGCGGGGTTGATAAATAGCAACTTAGGTTACAGCACAAGAGGGGGAGAAATAGTCATGCGTATTGCTCATGTGCATCGGGACGAATTGAGTGTGTCAGAAGGTGTCCATGGCGGAGCGGGTCATATTTTGATTAAGGGTCTCTGGGGGGAGGATACTTTTCAGACGCCGTGGTGGTTTGTCCATTTTGCGATTCTGCCGCCCGGCGGGGGGATTGGTTATCACCGCCATGATGAGTGCGAGGAGATGTTCACGATTCTGGACAACGCCGCGCAGTTTACCCACAACGGCAGAACGGCAGAGGTGGTTGGGGGTGCGACTGTCCCTTGCCGAAAGGGGGAATCGCACGCAATCTACAATCATACGGACAAAGAGACACGGTTTATGAATTTCTGTGTCGCAAATACGGGGGGCGAATATGATTGCACAGACTTTGGGGAGGACCGTGTCGGCGCGCCGTTGGAGGCGGTTGATAGACTTCCCGTTGGGCGGCTTGACCGCAATTTGTTGACGTTTATCCCAAATGTCCACGAAGGCAAAGGGAAGGTAGGCGTGAGGCAGGTTTGGGGGCATCAGGATTTCCGAACAAATTGGGGATTCGTCGCTCACTGCGTGGTTCCACCCGGCGCATCGGTCGGCTATCACCGCCACGATGTGATAGAGGAGACCTATATCATCATGGCGGGCAGCGGTCGAATGACGGTAGACGATGAAACGGAGGAGGTACGTGTGGGCGATGCCATCCCGAACCGGCTGGGTGGGTCGCACGGTATTTATAACCACACGCAGGAGGACTTGGAGTTACTTGTGATGGCTGTCTGCATGGAGTCGGGGCAGTTCGACACCTATGACTTAGGGGACGATCTGACTGCGCGACAGTAGGTTTGAAAGGAGAGATTGATGGGACAACTTGAGAATAGGACTGCTATTGTCACCGGTGCGAGCCAAGGGATCGGGAGAGCGATTGCACTAGCATTCGGTCAGGAAGGTGCTAACGTCGTCGCTACCGCCCGCACGACAGCGGCTATTGAAGCGGTCGTCGCTCAGGTCGAGGAAGCGGGGGCGGCGGGATTGGCGGTGACGGCAGATCTGAGCGTTGAGCGAGACATCCAACGCATCGCAGATGAAACGACCACGAAATTTGGAGGGGTTGATATATTGGTCAACAACGCCGCCATCATCCACCCGCCCATAGACCTGGTGGACTTGGACGTCGATCTGTGGCGGCGGGTCATGGATGTGAATCTAACCGCCGCTGCGTTGCTCACAAAGTTCGCCCTGCCGAGCATGATCGAGAACCGATACGGCAAGATCATCAATATCTCAAGCATTGGTGGACGCAAAGGGGGCAAGGGGCGTACTGCGTATCGAGTGACGAAAGCTGCGTTGATTAGCCTGACGGAAAGCGTCGCAGCCGAGGTCAAGCAGCACGGCATTGATGTCAACTGCATCTGTCCCGGCGGGGTTGACACGGAGGGTTTCCGTGAGGCATTCGGGAGCGGGGGCAGGGAAGAGAATCCGAAGCTGATGCTGCCTGAAGAGATTGCGGCACTCGCCGTTTTCCTAGCCTCGGACATGAGTTCGGCGGTTACGGGGACGGCAGTAGACGCATTCGGCACGACCAACCCGCTATTTGGGTAGCGGGTGTCAAAGCTCGGCTTCCAATTGGGTCAAACCCTCGTCAATGGTGGCGATCACATCGTCAATCTGGCTGCGCGTGATGATGAGCGGAGGATAGAAACGCAGGTCGTCGCCGTTCACCCAATCTGCTGTACCGCCGCCACTCCCCACGGACAAGCCCTTGTCCAGTAAAATCTTGTTGAGACGTTTGTGAAAGCCAAGTGATGCGGGGAAAGGTTCCTTCGTATCTTTGTCGCGTACTAGCTCGATGCCGAGGATCAGTCCAAGCCCTCGAATCTCGCCGACGCTTGGGTGGGCATCTAACGCGCTTGCCTTTTCCAACAGATACTCGCCCATCTGCGCGGTATGCTCAAGAATCCCTTCCTCTTCGATGATGTCTAACACCTCCAGTCCAACCCGCATTGCTATGGGATTATTGACGTAAGTGAAGACGTGGGCGAAGGGTGTGCCGCCCGCTGCAAAGGTATCACGAATACTATCCCGAATAATCACACCACTCAAAGGAGCGTAGCCGCTGCTGGCTGCCTTTCCAAAGACAATCATGTCTGGGATAACGTCCCAGTGCTCAATGGCAAAATATCGTCCGCTGCGCCCGAAGCCGGTGATGATTTCATCTGCAATAAATAGGACGTCGTACTTATCGCAGATTTCACGGACGAGCGGATAGTAATCCTTGGGCGGTATCGCCGCAGCAACCCCTCCGAGCACCAACGGTTCCGCCACAAATGCCGCCACATTCTCCGGACCGGTCTGCAAGATCATCTGCTCCAGTTCATAGGCACAGGTCAGGTTGCATTTCCCTTCACAACCCGCAAACACGCAGCGATATGGATAGCAAGGCGCGATGTGCGGGAAATTGGGAAGCAAGGGCGCGAAAAGGTCGCGCATCCCCGGTATACCTGTGACGCCCAATGCGCCGAGTGTCGCACCGTGGTAGCCGCGCCAGCGGGCGATGACTTGGTGCTTCTGTCCGTTCCCACGCTGCACATGGTACTGCCGAGCAATCTTGATCGCGGTTTCAATCCCCTCCGAACCGCCCGAAACGAAGTAGGCGTGGTTCAGGTCGCCGGGGGCAATCGCAGAAACCCGACCGGCTAAGTCTAGTGCCGGCTGGGTCGTAAAATGGGTGGCGAAGCAGTAGGCGAGCGTCTTGGCTTGTTCTGCCATCGCGTCCGCGATACGCTGACGGCCATGCCCCAAGGTGACATTACTTGCACCCGCGGCACCGTCGATGTAGCGTTTGCCCGTGTCATCGTAGAGGTAGATCCCTTCCCCGCGCACTATTAGGGGATAATCGTAACTCAAATCGCGGTGGAACAGTGCTTTTTTTGCATCGGCGTTTGACATTTTGCTGTCTCCCAAAGTCAAATCAGGATAATTGTCTGAATCAGGATTTACAGGTGCTTGCATCCCGATCTTATCGGGGATTCAAGGATTTTCAGAATTGCGAGAAGCAATTTAAAACTCTGATATGAATTGACCAAATTGTTCCTTCCATCTTGCTGCCAACCTTAGCTCGTCTTCCCGATATTCATAGCCTTCTGAATTATCGCCTTTGCATTGTTCTCGATACCAGTCTACAGTTGTCTGAATCCATTCTTCTACAGGTGTGGTGCTGAAACCGAATTCACGCTCGGCTTTGGACAGGTTGTAGAGGTATGAAACGGATCGACTCATCGGCGGGGCGTAGGCGTTCAGGTGAGGCTGCTTATGGATAATTTCGCGGGGAACGTAGGTAATCTGGCATTCGTGACCCGCTGCACCCCAAATCAGGTGTGCCCAACGCTCAATGGCCATTATCTCTTGCATGGCGATGTGATACGTTTGGTTGGTGGTCTCCGGTACACCAAGGACACGGACGAAAGCCCCCGCAGCATCAGCGGAATATAGGGTGCGGAATAAGCCACGATCTTCTAGCGGAATAACTACGCCACGTCCGTCCAATGCCCGCTGGACCCACCACCACATCCGTCCGGTCGGGTCGTCCCAGCCCATGACCGCCGGAATACGGACGATTGTGTAAGGAATGTTGCTGTTTTCTTGGAGCCACTTTTCGCAGTGTCGCTTGCCGACGCCGTAGGGATCTTCTCCTGCGGGATAGGTATACTCAATTGAGGACCAATCCACGACCGACTCTTGGAATGTGCAGTGCTTGGAAAAGTCCACTGCGCCTTCCAAATATACTGACCCGGTGCTGACTATGACATAGCGACCCACGTTGCCATCGAATGCCCCCACAGCAGACTCGACATCTTCCTTACGGTAAGCCTGTGTATCAATGACCGCATCAAAAGATTTCCCTTTCAGCTTTGCGGCAAAATCTGACCGATCTTCACGGTCTCCCTGAATATGTTCGATCTGCTCCCACCATTCGGGTTGGGTGGTCCCTCTGGAGAAAACGGTGACCTTGTCCCCGCGTTCAAGCAGTCTCTGCACAACAATCCGACCCATGTACCGTGTGCCACCGATGATAAGAACGTCCATGATTCTTTTCCTTGATAATATGTGACAACCCTTGATTGCATTTCAGGCAGCATCCAGTACGCGTAAATACCGCCGTAATAGATCGCTCAGACCTCCGGCTCTGCGTCCGACTTATCCTGTGGGTGATAGTCGATTACCTTCCGCCCGTGTTCCAGATCGTAGAGTGCCCATGTGCTGTCTGAAACACCGAACACAACCTCGAACTTCACCCCCGGCTGTGTGACCGCCTGCTCGAACACGCGAGCTGCATCGCCGTGGCTCAGTTGATGGGGGTGTGTAGGGAGGTCGCGATCTCGCTTGAAATTGCCGATCCGAACCGCGACAAATTCCATGTCAAACCGGGCTGAGTACATATACCCCAGACTCTCTCCGAACACCTTGCTGATTGAATAGTAGGTCTCCGGCCGGGGGGTCATATCAACCGTCCGCATGATGTCTTTTGGGTAAGGAGCGAGCAGCCCGGCACGGCTAGCGAAGGCGATGCGACGGACACCGTTTTGCCGTGCGGCTTCAAAGACATTGTAGGTGCCGATAATGTTATTCTGGAGGATGTCTTCCCACGGCGCGCCGCCGGAGGGATTGCCTGCGAGGTGAATCACAGCTTCCATGTCCTGGGTGGCTTTTAGCACGGTGTTGAAGTCAGTGACCTCCCCGACAATTGCATCTTCAATATCCGGCATCGGTACGTGGTCAAACCCGCGCAGCGAATATCGGTCTTTCATCCCTTTCACGACCGCCGTACCAACAGCCCCGGCGGCACCGGTGACGAGGATTCTCATCTGCTTCTCCTTTTCTAACGCCAAATCTCTCTGAGTCTCGGCAAGAGGATTTCCGTGTTTCGGTCATGGATTTCGCCATTCCAGCCGTTATTCGTTTCAACACTGGATTTGTCGTATGATTCTTGGATGAGTGTTGGTAGCGGGAGTTGATGAAATCGCGTCTCGAAATATCCATCGTCCCGGAGTTGAATCTCCCGAAACCCCATTGGGAAACCGATCAGACATGCGGTGTCAACAGTGAGGAAATCACGATACATTCGAATACGGTTGGTATGCCGATGCCCCGTGAAGAGCGCGACGATGGCGGGACTCTCCTTCACGGTTTTCAACAACCGATCTGCACCGTTGAGGATTCCCTTTCCTTCCTCATCGCTTGGCAGCACCCATGTATGGAGAAACAGCAGCATCGCATGTCCTTCGTCATGAGCCTTTTCCGCTGCTTCACGGAGGGCATTGTCAAGGGTATCGGTCCAAGCGCCGTTGCCGTCTTGGATTGGGTCGCATTGGTGATAGATGTTAGTGAGCGCGAGGCGAAGGCGTGGGGCAGCGTCAATGACCGTGAGTGTTTCAGGGATGTCGAATCTTTCCGCAAACGCTTCAAAAGACCCTTGTTGTGCGTCGGAGTCGTGATTGCCGGGGATACAGTACATCGGTGCCTCAAAGTCGGCGAAAGTTGTCGCAACATCCTCAATCGATTGCAGGTAGGTCGTCCACGGCAGATCGAACGAACTACCGCCACAGAGGAAGTCACCGCCGTGGACGATGAACTCAGGTTTGATCGGATTGACTGCTGGCACGATTGCGTCGAGGACGGTCTTGCTCTGCGTTAGCATTTTCGGTGCGCCGTAATCCTTCGGTGCACCGGGGTAATAATGGCTATCGGTCAAAAAAGCGAAACGAACAGACATAATATCTCCAAATTAAATCGGGAGGTTCATGTAAAAAGAAAGTGCAAAGCACGGAGAGAAACCGAGTTTTGAAGAAAAAACTCGGTTTCTGTTGCACGATTTCTTAACATGAATCAAAACTTAGATGTGCGGACCGCGTTCTCGGATGATTCGGATTGCCAAATCTGGATCAATCTGGAAAATCATCTCAGGTTCGATCTTGCAGTGTCCCGGTAGATCAAAGCCTGCAACGGCACTTCGCGTGTGCCAACCCGATAGCGATGAGTCCATACCGTCCTCAGCCGATTCAGATAGCGGTCCACCAAACACATCGTGAAACGCCTTCGTGTAGCCATCCACAACTTGGGGCGATTTTGAGAAAGACCCTCCACCGTGTGAGTTGACCATCCCGATACACTTGACACAGTACCAGACATCGTTCAAGTTCCCAAAAGGTTCCAATCCCCAGTGCAGGGAAAGAATGTGGTTGACGCCCGCCTCTCGACCCGCTTGGTAACCGTCTTCCACATCTTGATCGTCGTTGGTCACCGGTCCTGTGCCGGCACCTGTTCCCGAAGCGAAGACTAGACCGGACGGGGTAAAGGTGAGGTTACAGATACGCCGACCGCGGGGATCGGAAATTGCATCGGCTTTTGTTCCTAGGTCAATGTCGAGTGCGTTGAGTCTGTCGTATACATCGAAATCGCGTTGCCAAGAACTATGTATCTCTGCCATTTTGTTTCCTCCATAGGAAATTTAGATTTTGATAAAATATTGTTCCCGATTAAGCATCGGGACAACGAAACCGTAAAGTGTAAAGAATTATTAAACAATACTTTTGGGTGAAAAAACTTCCACCGCTAACCGGGTGATCTCCGCAATCGCCTCATCCCCACGGACACCATCACCGCTGGCAAGTGCGAATGCTGAGACAACGAGGGGAGCCGTTGGGAGAAAGACAAGACCAACATCCCCCTTGATACGCCCACTCGATCCGATCTTGTGCGCGATTGGAATGTCAGGTTTTAAGTCGCGAGGGATCATACGGCGGTCATTGCAAAGTTTGAGCATCTCAATCATCGCTGCGGATGCCTGCAGACTGACGATCTGACCGGCGTGGAGTTGCTTCAGGATGCTTCCCATGTCCCTTGGGGTGGCGACATTGTTTTCCAAAGAATGCTGAAAGGACACGCTGTTGAAATCAGGGCCATGCGTCTCTGCCCGTTTATGCTGCAACACATCATTTTCTCGATTGCACGGGACGTCATCCATACCGAACATCCGATAGTGATAGCGACCTAGGGTTACACTGGTTCGGGTGTTGGGGAAGCCCATCGCGTCCAACGTGGCGTTGACGGATTCCAACCCAACCACCCCTAAGAGAAAATCGGTCGCCATATTATCACTGATGCTGATCATCAACCGACAATAGTCGCGTAGCGTCAGTTCCGGTTCATCTTCCATCAGTTTGAGCATTCCTGAACCGTGGGTAGAAATATCCCCGTGTAGCCGATGGCGGTCATCAAGGGAGAGGTTACCTGTCTCAGCCTGATGGAACAACTCAATCATCACCGGAACTTTGCAGACGCTCGCGGTAGGAAAGCGTTGATCTGCGTTGTATTCGTGCGTGATGCCGGTGGTCAAATCTTCAATGTAGAAGCCGATACGTCCGCGAAAATCTGCCGCAATTTGGTCACATGCTGCTGTTGGAAACTGTTTGTTCATTGTTTGCCAATAGCCTGTTGGCGGGAAAATGTGAAATAGATAACACAAAGGTGGGAGTTTCATAGGGAACAACGATCGTTGTTCCCTACACCTTCATCCGTTAATCTGCGCTATCCGTGTCGAATTTAACCGGCGAGCAGGGCTCTCAACCGCTGGGCGATGGTGTGCTCATCGCCTTCCTCTAGATTGTCCACCCTGACGACCACGGTATCTTCGCCTTCGCCGCCAACTTTGATGCAGGGGTCACCGGCATCAAGGGCCTCGATGAGTTCGCGGGCACTCCGTGCTGCCTCCGCTGCATTAACGACGACGTGGAGTTCAACCCCCCAATATCTCGGCGTAGTGGCTTCTTTCGTCTCTTCCACGCCGGGAGCCCCCTCAATTGCTCGCTCAATGACGGCGAATTTTTTACGGTATTCGTCGAAACGTTCCTCATGGTCCATAGTGAACCATTGGTCGAGAGCGACCGTAAGCCCGATGATCTCCTGCCGGTCTATTTTCATCCCTCGTCCCAAGGGGCGGGGTCCAATAAAACCGTGGGCTGCTACTGCTTGGATTAGGTCCTTCTTTCCAGCCACAAACCCAGCCGAATGGGGACCGTGGACATATTTGCCACCGAAGCAGACCAAGTCAGCCGATGTGGCGGTGTCCTGAAAGTAGTCGATCGGGAAAATCTGTGAAGCGGCGTCAGCGATGACAAGCACGTTATGCGCGTGTGCAATTCTGACCGTATCTTCGAGTGAGACAACGGTGACGTCCGGATCAGGACTGATAAAGTGGATAACCGCCGCGGTCTGGGGACCGATTGCGGCTTCCAACTGCTCTGCCGTACATCCGTTTTCATCGCCCGCCATCACTAGCTTGCTCCCCGGTATGGTGTAAGCCCGGTCAAAGCCGTATCGTTGCTTCGCTTGGATGATGACTTCATCCTTCATGCCGGTGGTGTCTGGGAGCTGATCCATTTTTGCTTGGTCGTTGCCGGTCATACACGCGGCGGTGGACAACACCATAGCAGCGTAACAGCCAGCCGTTACATAAGCAGCTTCCGCACCCACTAGAGAAGCGATGTGGTCTCCGGACTTTTCGAGTAGTTCCTCCATGTCCACGAAGTGCTCTTCCGCTTCTTCCATTGCCTGCTTGACTATCGGAGTAGGGGTTGAGCCGCCCATAGCGGTAGAGTTGCCCGCAGCGTTGATAATTGGGGTTGCCCCCAGCCTTGAGTAAATATTTTCGCTCATTATAATCTCCTTGATTATGTATTGTGTTTTGATTCCGATGTAGGGAACAACGATCGTTGTTCCCTATGGAATCTCCAAAAGGACTATGCGGCAAGCAGTTCGCGCAGATACTTAGCCGCTCGCCTGAAGGTTTCCTTATCATCGCATTCGTTGGCGTCCTTGCCTTCAAATGTGATGGACATGCAGCCGTTAAAATTCGCTGCTTTCAGAATTTCAACGATGCGCTCATAATCTAGCCACTCCTCACGCCCGCTGTCCACTTTATAAACTTTAGCGCGGACATACCCGGCGTAGGGAGCGGTCTGTTCCATAAATTCGTAGGTATCGATGTCCGGATCGGGGACGCCTTGGGTCCGCGAAGGAGATCCCACCCACTGACCGGTATCCAGAATAAAGGTGAAGTTTTCACGGTCTGTCTCACGCAGGAGACTCAGGACGCCCTCACCGGTACACGGATGGTTCTGTACCCCGACGATGATGCCCTTTTCAGCGGCGGTATCACAAAGTTCTTGGAAACACGCGACTTCGCGCGCTTTCCCTTCGTCGGTCTCCGGCGTGGGGCCACAGAATGATCTGACCATCGGCGTACCTAGGAAAACCGCCGTGTCTAAGTCTGCTTTGCACCGAACCATTTTCTGCTGTAATTCATCTTCCGTGCCCACAAAATGCCCGCCGGTCGCTAGGTAGCCGATGGGGAGTCCGGCTTTGAGGCACTTAATCTTGATGGCGCGCAGATAATCGGGGTCCTGCGAGCGAAAGCCCACATCGGCGCGGAAATCGACGACGTCTAGTTTCAACTCGTAGGCAAAATCGATCACATCTTCAACATAAGGAAGTGTTTTTGGATCGTCCTTACCGAAATACGAGCCGTACATACCGAGTTTAATCATAATGACTCCTTAACTGTCATGTAAAGAAGGATTGTGTTGCCGAGCTACTGCTCAACAGGCGCACTGATGTTCAGGTACTCAATCTCATCTTCGCCATCGTTGATGACCCCATGCTTTGTCTTGGGGGGGAGATGCACGGCATCACCCGCTGTCACCGGGTATTCCTGACCATCAATCAACATTTTGCCACGCCCTTTGATGAAGTAGTAGACCTGTTCTTTGTCTTGATGGTCGTGGTAATCCGTCGTGATACGCCCTTGAACGACATGGCGCGTGAAGTTGCTCAGTCCCAGCAGACACGCGACTTCGGGTGGATCAGCGTTTTCGTTCCCTGCGCGCGTCAGTACGGGCCAAATAATTTTGCTCTCGTGCCCGACGTAAGGAATTGAGTCACGCCAGTTTCGTATAATCATGATAATCTCCTGTTTGGTTTATAAAGTTGTTGACGGTTGTATATAGTAACATTTTGGATATCTCACTCCTCTTCCCGCACTGAATGGGCGATCGGATTTTCGCCGATCCAACGCTCATCCACCGGCTCCGATGCCAATTGGTAGCGCGTATCGGAAGATAGCCGAATCCGATCCGAACGATTGTCAAGCGAGCAGTGCATTGTATACATACTGAACACCAGCAAATCTCCGGCGCGGAAGTCTGTTGTGAGCCAGCGACACCCAAGCTCCTTCTGAATCGCTGCGGGGTCTTTGCCGTAACTCCCTCCTGTTTTTTTCCAGTTGCTTTTTTTGTCTACGTCCATCTGCCCGTAAGTCGTTTTGACCTGTTCCAGACGGTGGGAGTTTTCAAGCACCATCAGTGCAGCATCGCTCAAAGGAGCGTCCCCCAGTGGTGTCCAGGAGGTGTATAGGTTCGTGGTGCCTCTGCCCATGTACACGATGTCGTAATGTGGTGCACTGGATCTGCCGGGACCCATCACACGCATCCAGACAAAATCAAATGATCTGACCTCACCGCCGAGGAATGCAGCGTAGAAATCGATCATCCGGCCGGAATGCACCAACTTCCGCACAGCGGGTAACTTCCCCAACGCCGCATGGCTGCCGATTGCCGAGCGAAATTTGCCGTTATCACTCCTTGCCGCCCGTGCCTCCATGAGGGAGTGGTTTTCGTCGATCATCTCATGTTCCGCTAACACCTCGAGCACGGATCGCCGGGCGTCCATGACCCACTCCAGATCCAAATAATCGCGGATTAAAAGATAGCCATCCTCCGCCATACGTTCCCTCAAAGCGGACATATCATTGAGCAAATCATTTGATTCACGTAGTTCACCGAATGCATCCGGTGCCATATCTAGCGGTATGCCGTTTGAAGTCAGTTGTGCCATTGCGCCTATCCCTCCTGTTCCGATACCCTGATCCCGATTTGCCAATTCTGGCAGTTAGACCGCAGTCCATCCGCCATCGACGAGGAGCGTGTGTCCGGTGACCATACCAGCTACGCCGCTTGCGAGGTAGATAACCGCCGCCGCTATTTCTTCCGGCTCTGCGATTCTCCCCATCAGAACATTTTCGGTTACCATTTTGTGAAATTCAGGGTTTTGCATCGCTATTTCCGAAAGCGGCGTACGGGTGACGGTTGGTGCGACTGAATTGACCGTGATGCCGTGCGGTGCCCATTCCGCGGCTAACGATTTGGTGAGCAAGCAAACGGCACCCTTCGCGCCGCTGTAGGGTGCTCGAAGCGGTCCACCCACAACGCCAACCTGCGAGCTGATGTTGATGATGCGCCCCTGAATACCACTCTCAATCATTGATTTTGCTGCCATCTGGCTCATGAAGAATGTGCCCTTAAAGTTTACATCCACGATGTAATCGAAGTCCTCTTCAGTGACATTGAGCGCGGGCTGGACTTTGTTGACCCCGGCATTATTAACTAACACATCAATTCTACCAAAAGCATCAAGTGTTTTCCCCACAAATGCCTCAATGCTTGAAACCTCCGCAACGTCCAACTGCCACGCTTCCGCACGTTGACCTATTTTGCGAACCTCCTCAGCCACCTGTTCAACCTCACTGACAGTACGACTCCCCGCAACGATATCCGCTCCTGCACCCGCACAAGATAGCGCAATCTCTTTACCGATGCCTTTTCCCGCACCGGTTACGAGAACGACCTTGTCGGTCAATGAAAAATCGATTGATGCCATCTATCCACTTCCTTTCAGGTTTAAGTTATGCAATCCATCATGAATCCTTGATACATAAGGGAATTGTGCGGGAATTCCGTTAAGTCCTTAGTGCGCCTTCAAGATAGCGGCGAAACGCATCGGTGTCATAAATCAGTGGTCTCTGAATTTCCATTGACGGCAGACGATAGAGGGGCGAATCCTTTGTAATATAACGCGCCGCCATTGGCGGTCCTCCATCTTCTTCGTCGGGACCATCAATGCCAACGAGATCGGCATATCTCATTGTCTCGCCATCAACCTGATATTCTGTCCCCACAATCCAGAGCCTGCCAAACCGGTATCTTTTTGAGACCTCGCGTTCTGCGATGCTGCTCCAACTCGTGCCTGTAAAAGCGAAATCTTGTGGCGTAATTCCGAGATGTTTTTTCAATGTTTCGTCACATTGCTCTAACTCCGCGCGTAATTTTTCGCCGGACGCATCCTCTAGAGAGAGTTCAGACAGGTTCGGATGTGTCACCGTGTGCGCCCCGATATGCCAGCCGCTTTCTATGAGTTGTCCTATCTCGTCCCAGGTCATAATCTCACGGAGGGGATCCGGTGGCATAGGCTTGGCGTAAAGTTCATCCACCGGTCCGGTATTGATAAACAGATTTCCAGCATAGCCATATTTGCTCAGGACATCATGTATCTCATAACGCATTGATTTCACGGGGTGATCAAAGTCGAACATGATCGGTCGAGGCGGTAATTTCCCTCCTTCTCGAAACCATTGAAAAAGCTGATTGTAATTGATGGACTCGAAGTTCAGTTCAGCAGCAATTTTCACCAGTCTGTCGAGATGGTCCGGGGTCAATGGATAGTCGCCATCATGCCTAATGCCGTGACACATAGTAATTGGGATTCGGACCATAGAGAAATTCCTTTGAATAAGTTTATTTCGTATTGGGCCAACGATAACGTGGCCATTCGGGGTATCTGTTTGCGTTCTGCGCGACGCGTTCAACTTCAGCAATCCATGCTTTGCAGTTAGGGGTCTCTAATTCAGGATTTGAGCGACTCCGGGCGACAAAACCGGGGACATACCAACGTCCCGTGGGTTTCCCCAACGCTTGGTAGCGTAGATCCATACTCCAACGGATGGTATCCGTATGATTGACCCGTGAACCGTGCGGGGTCATATTGCTGAACATCACCATGCTGCCTGCCTTTGTGGGGAGTGACTGTCGCTCCGCCTCTGAGATATCTTCGAGCGGGATATTCAGCCCGCTCTCACCCCAGACATGAGGCAAAACACCTTCCTTATGCCGGCGCGGAGCAACCCATAGGCACCCATTCTCAAGCGTGGTATTGACGAGCGGTATCAGGCACGCCAAGATCAACGTTTCATCACCATCGGGCAGATAATATCCCGCATCCTGATGTGGACTGGTATAACCTCCCGGTAGGCGTGGATGGATGTTGTAGGAGGGATGGCATAGGATATCGGGACCCACCAACGACTCAACCCGGTCAAGAATTTTGGGATGCTTCATGAACTGAAACAATCCCTCATCTTTATGGGCACGGGTTTGTAGTGCCGAAGTTGCTTCGGGGGCTTCGGCAGCAATCTTTGCCAACCGCCGCTCAAATGACTCATTTTCGTACAAACCACTCACCTGCCCGGCTTGATAAAGTTGCTGCGCCTGCGCTTCGACGACAGCGTTGAACTCGTCCTTAACCGGGCATAGGTCATCTTCGGTGAAAAGGTCCTCGATAATCAGGTAGCCTTCTTCTTTGAATGTCGCAATTTGTGAATCGTTAAGCATGTGGCAAATGGTTCCTCACTCATTTTGCACCCCCCTTATTCCCCCTGCTAGTGGGGGGAATAAGGGGGGTGGTCGAGCAGACATTATAGCACGATTAGAAAAAAAAGGCGAAAAAAATCAGATCGAATTAACAAACGACTTGCGATCTATCCTCTAAAAGTGTAACATAGTAAATAGACACACACAAAGTGTATAAGTTGGACAGAGTGGAAGCGCGATTCATCCGCGCAGAAAGGAGTCAGTATGGCAAACGTATTGGGGAATATAGGGGGCGGTGCAGAGCTTTTAGAACATGGTATCCGATATATTCAGGTGAGTGCCCCTGAACCCGACAAAGTTGAAGAACTTCAGGCAGACCTCAAAGCGAAAGGGCTGCAAGCTATTGGACTGACCGCGTTGTATCTCGAAGAGGACACCGTTGCCACTGAGGCGGCGAGCCAAGCGTGGATAAACGCCTTTGATGCAGCGGTCAAGATGGGCGTGGATCTCGCACTCAGCAGCATCAAAGCCGATGAGGAGATGAGACCGAAGGTCTGCGACTGGCTGAAAACGATGGGCGATGCGGCAGCGCAACGCGGCATCACCGTCGCGCTGGAAACGCACCCGTCACTCGTGCATAATGCCGAGACTGCGTTGAAGACGATGGAGGCGACCGACCATCCGAACATCAGAATCAACTTCGATACAGGAAACATCAGTTTCTATACGGATGGGACGGATGCGGTCACAGAGTTGAAAGAGATTGCACAGTATGTCGTGAGCACCCATTTGAAGGACCATAGCGGTAATTTTGACGAATGGGATTTCCCCACACTTGGCACAGGGGCGGTGGATTTTGCTGGCGTACGGCAAGTCCTTATAGACGCGGGTTTTCAGGGACCATGGATTATGCAGGTACCCGGAGATATGAAGCAAGCTGTCGCACATCTCCGCAGTCTGGGATTCGGTGAGTGAAACCTGTCTTAACGCAAAGGTGCAAAGACGCAAGGAAGAATCTTTATTATTTTAGGAGTTACGCAGTTGAACACTCAAAGTCTTGCGCTGGGTTGAACCGCACCCCCTCTAACTCCCCCTTAAAAGGGGGAGAACCTGTAGTTCGGGGATTCATCTGAATATCCGATGAATCCCCGATTATCGGGACAGGCGGGCAACTACAATCTGAAATGCGTAACTCCTATCTTTATTATTTTCACTAGAAACCGTAGGCGGGGCATCTTGCCCCGCCCTCCCCTCTATTCCTTCACCGTAATTGCACTCCCTTTTTACATGAGCCATTTTTTTAATCTTTGCGTCCTTGCGTTCCTTTTCACGTTTTGCGTTTTATTCTTTTGCCCAGCCATATTCCCCACAGAACCGCTGGGATCACCGTCAAACCCGCCATCCACCAGAAAATTGTAGGGATGCTCAGTGAAGCGTCGAGTGCCCCGCCAGCGACCGCAGAACCGACAGCACTCATCAGCGTGAAAAGGGCAAAGTCGGTGGAGAAGACCCGTCCGCGCACGGGATTGGGAGCGAGATGCAATAACAGTTGTGTTGAGAACACCCAGACAATTCCCCCACCAATCCCACGGAGTGTGACACCCAAAAGCACCCAGCCGAATTGGAGCATCGGAGCGACGATAGCTAGCCCTATAGCACCCATCAAATAACCCAGAATGATGGCATACCGCAACGGGCGATCCCGATCCCCGGTGAAACGGCGAGCGACGATTGGACCTACACCTGTCCCAACGCCACCCAGCCCAAGCATGAAACCGAGGCTAATCCCTCCACCTTCTCCAATTACAAAGATATCTTTGGCGATAGTGACCATTGCCACCTGAGATCCGGAACCCATCATCAGTGCGCTGGCACCCTTATGCAGTGCGATAACCAGTGTGTCGGGGTGCCTGCCGAGGTAACGTAAACCGTCAAGGTACTCTTTGAAAGCACCGCCCATGGTTTTATCCGACGCGGCGAGCACCGGTTCCACATCAAGTTTAATCCGAGCGATGAATACGGCTGAGAGGAGAAAGGTGAAGCCGTCGATGACGAAGGCGGGGTAGATGCCCCATGCGCCGGACACAATTCCACCGATGGCGGCACCCAAAGCGAGCATAACCGACCAAGTGGTGGATCCCAAGGCGTTGGCAGCACCGAGTTCCTTTGATGAAACAACGTCGGGCAAAATCGCATTTCGCGTGGGAAAGAAAAAACCACCGATCCCAAGCTGGAGAGCGGTCAGGACGTAAAGCAGCCAGACATCGTCCGCATTCCGAACCAAAAGGAAGCCGAATGCGACGACGACACGCGCCAAGTCAGTTATGATGAGGGTATATTTGCGGTTATAGCGGTCGGCAACCACACCGGCGATGGGACTGATGAAGAATGGTGCGAGCATACGGACGACAAAAAGGCTGCCGACAGCGAACCCGGATTGGGTGAGTATTGCGATGAGCGAAGCGGAAGCGACAAAATTGAACCAATCCCCTAGGAGACTGATAATCTGTCCAAGCCAGAGCAGGCGAAAATTACGGTTACCACGAATCAGTTCACGGTATCCAATTGGTTCGCTGCTATTGGCTGTTGTTGTGCTCAAGGAGAATCTCCTAGGCTGCGAGGATAAGAATTGCGGGGCGCGGGGCGATGAAAGGGGCACCGTCAATGTCGGAGATTTGCACAAAACAACGCTCCCAAACTCACATGAACGATACGCTTTATCGTGGCGACCGTCGCTGACGGAACAGGTCGGGAGGTTGTTTGCGAGGTTAAAGGGGACAGTTCCTTCGTCGTTGGAGTGTGAGTTTATAAAAGCGAACCTATAAGCTCGCGAAAATCAAGACAAAAGCATTCCCGGTGTTCTTTACGATCAAAATCTCTATAAGTAACCGCGATTGGAAGTCGTTTCTCCTCTATCGCTCGACCTGAATATGCTAGTCCACCTATACTAGCTTTTCTTTGTTCTCCAGGAGGAAGATAGCTAATGCCATCCTTGAGGAAACCAATCATGCTAAGCTCTTTACTATGGAGTGTATCATCCAATTTAAAAGACAAATCTGTTTCAAATTGCACACAATAGGCCATTCCTGTGCCTATGTTTTTTACACAAAGGTATATATAATTGGGCGTTATGTTGGGGGGATCTGTTATAGCTCTTGCTAAGATTGGGTAGATCGCAATTATAGGTTTGTTGGAAGCTTTTATTAGAAGGGCTGTCAGACGAACATACTTCCGCGTGATAACTGCCAACACAACAGTGGCGACTGCGGTTACAACAGTGGCGACTGCGATTACGGTCCCATGGTGTTTATCTAGCTAATCTATGATCTCCATTAATTCTCCTATTGATCCAACCTCGCCCACAACTGTGTCACTCTTTTCTTTTGCTTTTCATTGCGGAATACCTTCTACGATGAAAGGTAGATTTGCGCTTGTCCCTAGGACGATTCAAAAATGCGTCCACTCGTTGGAGAAGATGCTGTATGCCACCTTTTGAATCTTCTACTGACTCACTGACTTCTGACACATCTTCTCTCAAACGCGGTGGCGGGCGATTGCCGGGTGCGTGGGAATCGACACTCACATCTGACACATCTTCTCTCAAAACCTCCTGTTTCCGGTTCACCTCCTCAATCGCCCGCTGAATCGTCTCAACAACCACCTCACTATTATAGTTTATCTCACTACCCGTAAACCGCAACACAATCCAACCCCGCAACTGCAACTCTCTTGACTGAAAACGATCTTTCCGAAACTTCTCTCGATTGCCTTCAGCCGCAGCAAAGCCATCGCAATAAACAGCAATCTTCGCATCAGGCCATGCAAAATCAGGGATAGTCAACGGCATATCATCATAATAATCAATTATGTGCTGAGCACACAACTCTTGGTCCCGATCTCTTGTCAGATGTGGGTATAGGTTTTGTAACAACTCACGTTCTATCGGAGACTGACATCGCTCCAGTAACTCATTTAATTTATCTTCATTCATTCCAAAATCCCGAATATCCGATAAGGCACATTGTCAGACATTTTCATCTTCCTTTTTTTAATCACTGGCATTAAAGGCTTCAATCGGTTGCACAAAGACTTGGTGGAAGGTTTCAAGTTTTTCACAAAGCCACTAATGCTTTCGTTCCCAATCTTGGCAGTTTTCAAAATTGGTGTTACGCAGGTAGACGCAGTTAAAATCCGTTACGAAAGACCAATGAATTATACCACAAAAAAATTCTTTGCTTAATCCCAATCTATTGGGACTTGGACTTTAGCCCTAAAGGAGTTTTTAGTAAATCATGACTAAATTCGGGTCAGAATCAGGTTGCCGAACCTGTCAACCTGTGCCCGGTAACCGGGGTGGATGACCGTGGTGGAATCGATCTCCTCGACGATTGCTGGTCCCGTCAAGACGCAGCCGGGACCCAGACGGTAGCGGTCATAGATGGGACATTCAACATAGCCGTCACTCTCGGCAAAGTACACGGATCGGGTAGCTTTCTGCGCTGCAGCGATGTCTGTGTTGTGGCCTTCCAACTCGCGCAGCCGAGGCTTGGCGATTCTGCCGATCGCGGTGAGCCGCAGGTTCACGAACTCGACCGGTTCTGTGGGCGCGCTATAGCCGTAGGCACGGTCATGCTCGATATGAAATCGTTCAAGTACACGGTCAATCTTTGAAGCGTCTAACTGCTCCGCTGGTAACGGCACTGTCAACTCGTAGCTTTGCCCTACATAGCGCATATCCACCTGCCGGAGGAAACTGATGTCCTCCGGACGCACTTCCTCTCGCTCCAGACTTGCACCTCCCTGCGCTTCCAACTCTTGGTAGGTCTCCTCCATCGCCGCCGTATCCAGTTGATCGACGTGTTGGATGAGGGTCGTGGAGTAGTCATGCTTGAGGTCAGTCACTAGCAAGCCCATGGCTGAAGTTGTACCGGGACTCATGGGGATAATGGTAGTGGGTACGTCAATCTCTGCCGCCAAACGATTGGCGTGTACTGGACCCGCACCGCCAAACGCCGTTAATACAAAATCTCTGGGATCGTAACCGCGCTGGACAGAGACAAGCCGTAGGGCATTGACCATCGCAGCGTTAGCGATCTCCACAATGCCGTGAGCTGCCTCCACAAGGTCAAGGTTCAACGGGTCAGCGCACTTTTCTTGGATTGCCCGACGTGCTGTCTCAACATCTAATTCAATCTCACCGCCCAAGAAAAAGCTAGGATTGAGTCTCCCCAATACCAGATTGGCATCGGTGATGGTCGGTTCGGTGCCGCCTGCTCCATAGCACACGGGTCCCGGATCCGCACCCGCGCTCTGCGGTCCTACTCGCAGCACCCCACCGGAATCCACCCATGCGATCGAGCCGCCACCGGCACCAATCTCCACAAGATCGATGACGGGGGTGCGGATGGGATAACCTGCACCGCGGGAGGCACCCACGCCGGTTTGAGCCGCCGCCCCTACCTCGTAGTCCTTGGTGATTCGTGGTGTCCCGTTCTGGATAAGTCCTGCCTTCGCTGTGGTCCCGCCCATGTCGAAGGAGATGACATCCGGGTATCTTAGTGTCGTGCCGAGATAGGTCGCGGCAATAACGCCTGCTGCGGGACCCGACTCCACCATGAAAACCGGTTTTTCGCTCGCTGCCGCAAATGTGAAAACCCCACCACTGCTTTGCATCACAAGCAGTTCTGCCTCCAGTCCTTCCGCACGCAGCCGTGCCTCAATGCTCTGGAGGTAACGCCCGACAACGGGGCTGATGGAAGCGTTGATGACCGTCGTACTTGCTCGGAAATACTCCCGAAACTCTGGTGCTACCTCTGACGAAAGGGAGATGATAGTGTCGGGGAGAATTTCACGTAGAATCTCCCCTGTCCGTTTCTCATGGCTCGGATTGATATAGGCGTGAAGGAAGCAGACAGCAATGGATTCCACCTCCTCTTGACGCAGTCGTTCTGCCACATCCCTGACTGTGCCCTCATCAAGTGGCGTGAGCACATTCCCCTGCGCATCCAATCGTTCAGGTACACCGAAGCATAGGTAACGGGGTGTCAAGGGACGAGGCTTTTCAAATTGTAAATCGTAGAGCGATGGTCGTATCTGTCGCTGAATCTCCAGCAGATCTCGAAAGCCATCGGTTGTAACAAAGCCTGTTCGGGCGACCTTACCTTCAATGATTGAATTAGTCGCCACCGTCGTGCCGTGAACGACATAGCCGACCTCGTCTGGCGACACATCTGCTTCGCGTAGTATACGATGGGTTGCCTCCATGAAACCGTGTGACGGGTCTTGGGGTGTCGAGGGCACTTTGCCGACGCGGATCTCTCCTGTTTCCTCGTTGATTAGGGTTGCATCGGTGAATGTCCCCCCGATGTCTACTCCCAGACGATACCTGAAAGTCATGCGTACTCCCTTTTATTGCCCGTTAGTCATTGAAGTTAGAATCTGTTTGAATTCATCAAGGTTTGGTGCCTGCACGGCCGAACGAAATAACTGCTTGAGATGTTGCAAATCCTCAATTGTTTCAATAGCCGGCTTTAAGGTTTCAGCCTCACTTGGATGAAATCGAATCTCCAAAACGTCAAGGACATATTCGATGCTCTGTTGTCTTTGTCCTCTTTCGGTAAAGTGTTGGACAATAGATGATTCGTACATGGTTTCCTCCGAAATGATATTGGTAATGGTTTGAGAATCGTGAATTAACCCGCTGAGGATAGCGATGTCTGTGAAAAAATTTGATTTGTTCGTGCGATCCAAAGGCAGGGCGTCTGCGGTTTGAACACATCGCCGCAACCACTGTGCGGCGACCATTCCTTGAGGCGGTTTCATCAGTGGTGCGAAAGGAAGCAGTCCCCAGAGTTCTTGCTCGATAACCGCTTGCCCTTCAATTTCGATCAATCTTATGACCTTGTACTGGATGACGATATGATACCCACCCCTCTCCTGCACGTACTGTCCCGCATCTCTTTGTCCGGCATCCGGACGAAGATAGATGACGTTGGAATAGATGGGAAGTCCGTAGCTTTCAATCGCTCGACCAATATATCCCACCATTCGGCGTGGCATTGGCGGGTTCGTGCTGTCCCCCGTTTGAAATTCGTTATGCACCAATGCTTCCTCACCATGGATTCGCACCCGTATGAGACTATCCATTAATCGGGATTCGACGGTGGGTTGCTCGGTATCAATGACTTCCAGAACCTCGATGTCTTCTTGTTCAAAAGTGAATCGAACGAAATCCACGGGATAATCTTTAATAAGTTGTTTAGAAACAATATCGAATTCTGCCATGTCATCTTTCTGTCTACTCACAACCGGTGTTGATGCAATGCCGACTGTGAAAGCATTTCCCTGACCAAAAACCGTGTGAAGATTTGACACCGTTGTATAGATACCGCCGGCTCAAGCAAAAGGTCCCGGGCGATGTTCCCCCAACAATCGTCGCTGGCGCGGCGTTGCTTTCGATAGAATTTCCGGGTCAAACTGGAAATTGAGAAAAGGCGGAAATCGTTGCGCGATCCACCGATTCGCGTAATGGACTTGCAGTAGATAGCGAACCTGATCGGTACGATTGGCACCCCCTCTATGCCACACATCGCTCCTGAAGACAATTACGTCGCCCGCTTGGCAGAGGATCGATTGCTCCTTCGCGTCGTTCCACTTATCCTGATCTCGTTCAGGTCTTATGCCTGCCCGGTGGCTGCCGGGAACGACGCGTGTTGGTCCAAGGGATTCGTATATGTCATCCAGATAAAAGTGGGCGGTCATAATCAGTGCTGGGATCTTGACCCGCGGATCAATTGCCACATCGTTGGGCAGCAGAATCGGCTTCCAGTCCGCGTGCATTTTCTGTTCCTCTCGCTTCCCTGTGTTCCACTGGGTCATCTGGATGATATGACAGTCTTCGTCCAGAGTATCTTCGACCAGTTCGATAACGCCCGGTTTGTCTAGGAATTCAAGATAGAGCGGATCTCGGTTAAACGCATTCTGGATGGTTTTAATCCCGCTGCCGTTGGGATCAATAAAATCCCATCTCGGTGTTCCGACGGTTTGGATGCGATCGGAACATGCGCGCAATTCTTGAACCTGTTGGGGACTGAGAACCGCGGGAAGAAAAACAAAGCCATCGCGCTCCATCGCCTGTGCTCGTTCTTCTCGACTATCGTAAGCAATCAGCTCGGCGGCTAGCTTTGAGGGCAGCTCTGCTGTGGAGGTTTGCTGTGTTGGTTGCATCGATTAGTGCTCCTTCCTATGATGTATCAAGTCCCGATTTATCGAGGATTCTCGCTTCGCGGAACCAGTCCGGGCGGTAGACCCTCGGTCGTGTTATAGCCGCTGCCAGCGATGATGGGCCAAGATTGACCTCCCTTGAACTCGAAATCATCGCCGAGACCGCACAACCACTGGAACAACCGCGCGACGTGGATGGAGTCGTACCACTTTTCAAGCACTGAAACATCTGGCATGAACGGCGTCTGCATAAAATCAGTAGAGGGATCTACTACCCAGTCCCGTTGCGGCGGAACCGTCCGCCAATAGTTGTATTTAAGCAGATTGCGGATGCCGCTACCGGTGGAGGAGGTGGCGCGGTGCCAAATACTGTAGTGCGTGATAAAAATTGAGCCCGCCGGTGCTACCGTTTTCACGCCCTTTCGGATGTTGCCGTAGTGACTCATGAAGCGGCGTTTGGCGCGGACTAAGTGTGAACTTGGCACCAATTCGGTCGGTCCCATCTCTTTCGGTGTGTCTTGGGGGTAGTAAAACACCTGTAGGAAATCGAGCCGTGTTGCGTCAATAGCACCGCCGTCCCGATGCCAGCCACAACTCATAGTCCTGGGGCACTCGACACGGTGGTTGCTCATAATCATCGGTAGCTTGAAGTTCTTCCCTAGGAGCGACCGTACCGCACCCGCCGCCTGCGGGTTTTTGAGAATGCCTTCGACGAACCAGTCTTCAGCGAGGATTTCGACCGGTTCTAAGTGGATGTGCTCATCCAGAAAATCCGAGACGCGGCGATTGACCTCATCTGGCACCACAGCTTCGAGGATGATAAACCCCTTCTGACAAAATTCGATGACCTGTTGGTCTGTTAGCGTCGGTTCGCAATCGTATGTTTGATCAATCATCGGTAAAATCCTTTCGTGGAAGTGAGTTAGAAGTTCGCTCTATGATCGTGGGTTCACTTTTCGAGGATAAATTCGCAGCCGAGTCCATAGGTTTCGTTTTCCCCTACCAGCATCAGTGTCATTTCAGGAAACTTGACGATACGCCAACCGTCGAGCATCGCCTCATGCACAGTCTGGTAGGGCCAATCTTCAGGTTCGTCGGGACCGTTGTGCACGCCGTCACTATCCACGATTGACATACCCTCAACCGACGAAGTAACTGACGTGTTCGTGGCTTGAAGGTATAACAGGCGTAGGGGCTTTGCCGCTGCGTCTAGTTCACCGTTGATGCTTTCCAACGCCTGCTGCAAATCCTGCTCTGTTAGCGTACCCGCGCGAAATTTATCTAGGCATTGTTCTAGCTGTTCCTTCACTTGATTCATCGAAATCTTCGCTGTGGAAACCCCGTCCCCGATAAATCGGGACTAAGCAGCTTTTAAGGCGGGGAGGAAACAGCGTCTCCTTTTTAGATGTAGTTAAAGTTTAATCGCGTGAGGACTTTGAACTTCTCACGTTTCGCAGACTGAGTGAGGCGTTTGCCCTCCAACGAGTATAGAGAATACCCTTTTTTATTCATATATCCGCTAACACGAGCCAAACCGTGTTTTACATGCTTTACCAGCGTGTTCTTGGCTATGCCATTGCACATTGTACCGCCGTAACGTGGGCGTCTGCCACCCTTCTGTGGGTTCTGTCTGTGCAATTGCCGCCGTGCAATGGGTATCGGACTGACACAAAACACACAGGTATTGTCCACTTGGTCTGTATCGCTTCCGATGACATGGTATGCCAAGCACCATGAGTCTACGCAATGGGCGTTGAAGTCGCTGGACATCTTGTTGCCAGACTTCTTGAGTCCGAGCGAATCACGAATTGCTTTTGTTTCAAAGCCTTTGAGTGTGAACAATATCCAACGCTTCTGGATTTCGGCGTAGAACCATTGCTTGCCCACCTCAAGGGGGCTAAACGACTCGTTCCAGTTACGGGCACCCTTCCGCGTCCGTGTCTTGATATCCTCAACACAGACATGCGTTATCGGAAACATCGTGGACAGCCAGTCGAGGA
This sequence comes from Candidatus Poribacteria bacterium, assembly GCA_965247655.1. Taxonomy (GTDB): domain Bacteria; phylum Poribacteria; class WGA-4E; order WGA-4E; family PCPOR2b; genus PCPOR2b. The sequence continues at coordinate 6,068,678 of OZ252032.1, forward strand.
TTCGGAGTTTCCAATCCCACCGCGTCCGTGTGCCGGCGGGTATCCGTTGTTTATTCGCCATGCGGTTCGTGCGGTTCTTCCGATTCGGACACTTCCGTGAACGTCTACCACGCCTCAATTGACGACGTGTTTCAACTTTTTTGCCAACCTTGTTATGAGCGTTGGCTTGTACATTCAGATATGTCGATTTCTCTGACTTGACAGTGAATCCTTCTTTCTTGCTACCGGGGTCAATCCCAACGGCGATGTCTTGCGTTTGGGTCCCAGAGGGTTCGCCATTCAACCTCACGCAGAATACGCCATTCCGAAAAAACGGTGTGGCTTTACCCGACTTCATCCACTTCCTTGCCCTTGCTGGCGTGGTCGGCATTAATGGGTTACGATTTTTGTCAACTACAGGAACAAACATTGTAAATCACTCCTGTGGGTGTGTATGTTGCCCCATCGACATCACAGAATCAGAGCGGATTCAGGCTTGGGGAGCACCCGAAACATCAGTTAGGCCGCCACGCCTTAGACCCGCGATATAATCGTCTAGTCAACGGTTTAACTTGCAAGCGCCCGTTGGCACGGGATTGCAAGCCTCGCCCTTCAGGGCGGGGTTATTGACATTTAAACCTCTTTCAGTTTGGTAACTTTGTATACACGGCAGAGGAAATTATCAGCAATGTAACGGAGTTTACTGAAACTTCGATTGTCCTTGATAAGAATCGGGATTCAAAGCAACTTGCTATTTACTTATGAACCGTTCCGGACGGTACGGAGCAAGCATTTCAACGCGAGCACCATCAACGATTTCTATTGTCCCCAATTCTCCCACCAAAGGTGCCAACGTGACCCCGCTGTGCATCAAAGCGATATACAGATTCGGTGCCGCGTCACAAAATCCTAGGACCGGCAACTCATCAATCGGCATCGGACGGTAGCCCACCGGCGTTGGAATCGCTCGTGCACCGGCAAGGGCTGGCAGGTAGTGGATGGCGCGACTTAACAGGACATCCGCGTGTTCTTGGGAATCGTCTCGGTCTACGCTTTCCTGCGAGCCTTGACCGATGGCAAGCGTCCCGTCGGCGGATTGCCGCAGATGAATTTCATGTCGGTCTTTGTCAATAGGTGGTAGGTGAAGCACTGAGACGTTGTGTAGTATCGGTGGCTGTGGATCGGTGCGAATCACCACACCGGGACTGTACTGCTGCGGGATGTGGACGCCGGCGGTGGCGGCAAGTTCTGTTACAGCAGTCCCGTTCGCCAATACCACTACATCACAACTGATTTCTCCGCTGGGGGTACTGACCGCTTCTATCTTTCCTCCCCCGTCGAGGCATAGTTCGGTGACCGGGGTCTGGGTATGAACCACAGTTCCGCTTTCACACGCACGTTGTAAACAGGCTTCAATCACCTTGAGTGGATCCACTCTCCCGTCAATCTCCGAAAAAGAGGCTGTCGTCACGGGACCAGGGGAAAGACCAGGTTCAAGTTCGCGGATTTCGTCGCTCGAAATGATGCGGATGGGATACCCCCATGCCTGTAATTGCTTGATGCGTTGCTGCAACGCCCCTGCTCGCTCCGGCGTACTTTCCCACCGAAGTTCACCACCCCAGTGGAGGTCGAGATCCATCCCCAGCCTGCGAGCAAATCGATCCCAGATGTCCATTGACCGGCGATTGAAGTGGTGATAACTCACGGGATCTTTGCCGAAGGAATTCAGCCACGCAAAGGAATGTCCTGACGCTCCTGCGCACAGTTCATCCCGCTCAAGGACGGTCACGGCAACATCTTTGCGACGCGACAGATGATAGGCTATTGATGCTCCAACAATCCCCGCGCCTACCACGACAATCCTTAACTTTTTCGCGTCGGAACGATCTCGCTCAATTGTTGCCATTTCGATCCTTCACAATAACAGACAATCCGAACCTCTCCGGTCGTCTCAGAGTAAATTCTCAACCCAACATCTCCAGATTCGCTACTAACTTCTCCTGTTCTGATTCAAGGACTGCGAGTCGGGTACGTTTCTGCTCCACAACCGCTTCCGGGGCGCGGTCAACGAACTTCGGATTGTCTAACGTTTTCTGGGTGCCGGTGAGTTCTTTGAGCACTTTGTCCAATCGTTTCTGCAAGCGGTCTTTCTCCTTTTCGATGTTGATGATTCCCGCAAGCGGAATATAGATAACGGTGTCATTAATCACCGCTACGGCGGCGGCATCAGGCTTCTCCTGATGTTCAGCAATGGAGATTTGTGAGAAGTGCCCAAACGCCGGCAGGTATTCCTCCAAATGTTTAGTGAGCAGTTCAGCCGTTTCCGGATTCGGAGTTTGGATCCGGATTTCAACCTCGCTGGAGGGTGGCACATTCATTTCACCACGGACGCTGCGGATGCCATCGATAACGTCCATGATTGTCTGCATTGCCTCTTCCGCCTTTGCATCCGTTTCAGCTGCCTGTGGCTTGGGCCAAGGGGCAACCATGATGCTATCACCTTCGTGGGGGAGTCGCTGCCAGATCTCCTCTGTAATGAACGGCATAATTGGGTGCAGCATTCGCATCGTGCCTTCGAGAATCTCAGAGGCGACCGCTTGTGCAGTGTGCTTCGCCGTTGGATCATCGGTATAGTAGAGACGCTGCTTGATGAGTTCAACATACCAATCACAAAATTCGTGCCAGAGAAATTCATAGAGTGCATGGGCTGCATCACTAAAACGAAACTCCTCAAGGCATGTAGTCACTGTTTCCACGGTTGCGTTAAAGCGGCTGCGGATCCACTGATCGCACAAGATAAGATCCGTCGGCTGCCCATGCTGAAAGTCGTCGAGATTCATCAGTAACAAACGCGAAGCATTCCAGATCTTGTTGGCGAACCGTTTCCCCGCTTCGATTTGGGATTCAGCCAAGGCGATATATGGATTCGGCGCAGCGGAAAATACCAGCGCGAAACGGAACGCATCGGCACCGTATTGGTGGATGGTTGGCACGGGATCGATGGCGTTACCTTTCGACTTGCTCTGTTTTTGTCCATGCTCGTCAGCAACTAGGGCGTGAAGATATACATACTGGAACGGTACCTCGTCCATACACTGGAGACCGAGCATAATCATTCGAGCTACCCAAAAGAAGAGGATATCCCAACCCGTTACTAGGACGGAGGTTGGGTAGAACGTCTTGAGTGCTTCTGTCTCATCGGGCCAACCCATCGTTGAGAAGGGCCAAAGTCCCGAACTGAACCATGTATCGAGCACCTCCTCGTCTTGCCGAATCTTCTCAGAATTGCAGTGAGCGCATTGAGAAGGAGGAGTTACCGCCACCGTGAGCCCTTCGCAGGCGTCGCAGTGCCAGATTGGGAGTTGATGTCCCCACCAGCGTTGACGGGAGATGGGCCACGGCTCGATATTTTCCATCCATTGATAAAACCGCTTGGTCTCACGCTCCGGGAGGAACACCACATCGCCACGTCTTGCAGCTTCGAGTGAGCGTTCAGCGAGCGGTTTGACATTCAGATACCACTGTGGCGAGATGTACGGTTCAATAATCTGATTGCATCGATCATGATGTCCGACCGCATGGGGGTGTGGTACAATTTGGATCAGATGCCCCTGTTCACGCAGATCTTCGACCAACGCCTTGCGACATTCAAACCGATCCATGCCTTGATACTTCGTTCCCGCGTTCTCATTCAAGCTTCCGTCCGGATTCAGTATATTGACCTGCTCAAGTTCGTGTCGTTGACCGATTTCGTAGTCGTTTGGATCATGAGCGGGTGTGACTTTCAATGCGCCCGTGCCAAATTCCAAATCGACATACTCATCCGCGATGATCGGGAGTTCACGTCCAAGAATCGGTAGGACCGCCGTTTTGCCGATGAGGTGCTGATAGCGCGTATCTTCCGGGTGGATAGCAACTGCCGTGTCGCCGAGCATCGTTTCCGGGCGCGTTGTCGCAATTTCAACGGATTCCTCTGAATCTTTAATCGGATATTTGATATGGTAGAAGTTACCGTCAATCTCAACCGGCTCGACTTCAAGATCGGAAACCGCCGTTTGGCAGTTTGGACACCAGTTGACCATGTATTCCCCGCGATAGATCAAACCATCGTCATAGAGTTGAACAAATGCGGTGCGGACGGCTTTGGAGAGTCCTTCATCCATCGTGAATCGTTCGCGCTCCCAATCGCAGGAACAGCCGAGTTGCTCCAACTGATCAATGATTGTCCCGCGAGATTCATCTTTCCAATTCCACATCCGTGCGATGAACTTTTCGCGTCCGAGTTCTTCACGGCTTGTTCCCCAAGTGGCGAGCTGCTTCTCCATGATGATTTCCGTGACGATTCCTGCATGATCTGTCCCCGGCATCCAGAGCGTGTTGTAACCCTGCATCCGCCGCCAACGGATCAGCACATCCTGTAAGGCGTTATCGAGTGCGTGCCCGATATGTAGGCTCCCCGTGATATTCGGGGGCGGAATCACAATCGAGTAAGGGGGTTTGTCAGATGTGTCAGCGGCATGGAAATAATCCTTGTCCCGCCAGAATTTGTACCATTTTTCTTCGATGTCGTGCGGTGCATATATTTTTGGAATATCGGTCATAGGTTTTGATCCTCAACTTGTTTATGTTTGATAAAATTCCTCTTCAGTCAGATTAAACGCTCTCCTGATTCCTTCAAGGGCTTTGATGCTTAATTGTTGATTTAGATTATGGCACTTTACGGGATAGAAGCGGGACCTTCCACGAAAATTTGGATGAAAGAATACACGGTGGCTCCCCTTACCGCGCTTCGGATTCTCCATTATTCCAAACCGGCGCAAATTTTTTCTAACTTGACGGTAATTAAGTCGTGGTTTCCGTGGCATTTGGTTCTACTTCGGTAAAATCAATCTCAGAAATTAGAGGAGGAGCAACTTCCGAATCTAAGGTCACTGTTTTTGTATGATTGCTATACAAAAGCTTCCGCCACTCTGCCGGGGCAGCCGGTTGAAAAAGATTATCCATTAAATTGTTTTCGATCGCAAAAGTGATTTGCTCAGAGATTGCATCAACAATCATCGCTTCCGCTTCTGCCTTTGTATCACCATCAGTGACTAAATCCAATTGCAAACAGTGGGCAGTATAACAGTCTGTCTGTTTTTCAATAAGCACATCAAGGTGAAATAATTTCCGCTTGAGTTTTGGGTTGTCAGTTTCCATTGGCTCCTCCAGTATTGCTGGGTTTTACATGTCTATTGTCAATTCCGTCGAATACGATGTATAATGTATCATACTTCCCGTTTTGTCGCTCCTAGCAAAGCCATCGTTATAAGCAGCAGCGGCAAAATCACAAGTGCAGAACCCCACAGGGAGATCTGAACGCCGATGAGACAGGGGAAAAACATGATGGCACCCACCATTGAGCCTTTCAGTGCACGATAACCGTTCTCCTCAGTCGGATTTAGGTAAAGGGGCAGCCGGGTGATACTCGTTGCGAGCAACGCAAAGACGACCCATAGGGTGTAGTGCCAACTTACCCCCTCAAGCCAGTGTGGCAACACGGCGACGATAAAGGATAGTATGGTCGATACGGCAGCGCAGACGAGGGCTGGCTTGATTCCTAATTGCAAGGGAGTGGTAGTAATACCGAGTCTTTCATCCCGTTCAATATCTTTGAAGGTCGTCGTAATATGTGTTCCACAATCGTAGAGCGTCGTAGCGGCAAACGCATACCAGACTAAGCGTGGCACACCCCCGTTTACAGCGAGCGCACCAAACACATTGAGTAGACCGATGCCAAGGGGAAGGCTGATGCTTCCCAATATTCCGCGTTCCTTGAAGAAGGCGTTGTATGAATGGGAAATCATCACAAGGGCAACTACCAAAAGCCCCGCTTTAATGTGAAGCGTGAATCCCAAGATGACGCAGATGATGTAGGTGCTGCTTGCGGTAATCAGTACCTGCCGAGGCGTAAGTCGATGCGATGGGAGTGGACGGTCCGGGTTCACAAGGGCATCCTGCTCACGGTGGAAGTAGTCGTTCTTCATCATGCCTGCGAAGTAGCCGAGCAGGGCAATTAACAACGTCAGTCCAACCCGCCAATTCCACTCACCCTCTGAAGCGATCAGTGCGCCGGGTAGCGTCGCGGCGATCGGAATCGCAAAGAGGGGATAGCGGATTAATTCAAGATAGGCTTTTAATGTGTTCATGGTGATTCGCCTTCAAGTAAGACTTGCTGGATGTGGCAGTGATCTGTTGCAATGTTAGGAAATGGTACTCGTGCATTTACCCACCGACTAGCACGCTTTTCACACCGCGTTGCTGCCGGGCATTTTCAAACCCTTCAACTACTCCCTCAATCGGAAACCGATCTGTCAGCAACAGCTTGAGGTTAATCCTGTCGTTGATAAGCATCTGACGGGATTCGTTCAAACTCCAGCGCGAAAATGCCCACGACGCCATCAGTTTATGCCCCATATAATGAAAATGCTCAAGGTTAATCCGCAGCTCCTGCCCGCCCGGTGCCAGTCCGAAGAAATTCACACAGCCGCCTCGCCGCACAACCTTGAAGGCGAGATCAATCGCACGTTGATTGTTGACCGTCGCAGAGATGACGGTATCCACGCCGCCATTAGTCTTCTCGATGAGTGTCTCCACCTGCTCCGCTGTAATATCGAATGTGGCATCTGCGCCAACTTCATCTGCTGCGCTTCGTCGATGTGCGAGGGGCTCAAGAACAAATGTCTGCAATCCTGCCTTTCGCGCCAGTTGGGCAAACATCAAGCCAATGGGACCCGCGCCGAGGATAGCGACGTTTTTATCGAAGATTGTTTCACGCATCGCATTGATACAGCAGCCTAACGGCTCTAGGAAAATTAGTTCTTCCGGTGAAATAGTATCTGGTACGGAGATGAGCTTGCCTGTGTCAATGCCGTGCTTCGGCATCCGGAGATATTCGGCATATCCGCCGTCAATGTCATGCCCAATTCCCTCAATGTTCGAGCAATACTTGTCGAGGTCTGCCCGGCAATAATCGCAGTTTCCGCAGGAGAGCATTGGATTCGCCGTCACTTTCTCGCCAACTTTCACATCGGGGTGTCGGCTTTCAACGACGACCCCGGCGAGTTCGTGTCCCATCACGACAGGCGGCGAGTAGTCTGTGATGTCCCCGTTGAGCGCTGCCAAGTCAGATGTGCAGATACCGCATAGCTCGACTTTAATTAGGACATCACCTGAATCGAGAGCCGGGACCGGCTTATCCTGTACGCTTAATTTCCCAGTTCCTTCAAAGACCGCGGCTTTCATGACACCCCTCCGTTGTTTCGCACAAAACGAAGCCGGTCAAGCAGTTGGCTACCAACTCTCACAACGGAGGCAGCGATACCGTCAGGGACTTCCGTTCCATGGACCGCTTGGTTGCAAACAGATGTAATTTCTTTCAACGCTTCAAGCCAAGTAGGGGGTAAAATTTTTCGAGAAACAAGTTCTCGGGCGATTCCTGTAACCCCTAACGGACGAGAACTAATATCTGTCTGGTGATTGTAAGCGATGTGTCTGAGTTCCCGTTCAAGTTCCATCCGCAGTTTTGCTAATGCCAACGAGTTGTCTGAGCCAACTAGCTGCCCTAGACTTAAATCCCATGGTTCTGCTCTCCTCTCCCCGTCAACAGGAGACGAATCAGTTGCTTTAAGTTCTTCAGAGAGAATCCTGCTCACGTTAAGCTCATTAAAGGAGATATGAACAAAAGAAGATGCCGTACTATCCTCTACAGATTGTTGAAATGCCGTCAACGCAGCAACTGTGGTCATCCCTGCAATAAGCACCAATACCTGATCGACTTCGGGTGCTATTCTATCTTGTGCGACTAGGAAAAGCAAACCGGCTGTAAGCAGAGTGAGAAAACCACCAACTGCTAGACTATACACTGCTCTATTCTTCCCCATTTTCTCCTCCTTTATCTCTTTCTCTGAAAATTCTTAAAAACGCCTTCACATAGTCCGGGGCGACCCCGAAAAGACCCGCCCCTGATATGAAAATTCCTGGCAGAGTTAAGCCACCAATAAGCAGTCCTATACCGACAACAAAAGCAATAACGGAAAATCCCATCTTATACCATACCTGCGCTTTTTCCAAGAAACGTCGGTGTTCTTGATTTTTTGATTCCTCATTTTGTCCGTTGATTGCCTCGCGCAACCGGGCCCAGTCCATAGCATCTTCAGGATTATCCGCTTGGCTAATACGTTCGTCAATTGATAAAAGAACAGGAACCTCGCCTGATTCGCGCTGAGTTAGAGTTGTGGGTTCATTCGATGGAGTCGTGCTATTTCTTTGTTCTTGCGACATCTTTAATCCCAAGGGGCGGTTTATGTATCCTATGATCGATTCAATGGGTCAGAAACTCGTCAAACTTCCTGAGCAGTGCATCCGGGCTTTCATCGATCAGTATCAGCGAACGGTGAGGTGCCTTGATAAACCCCTCCGAAACCGCATAATCGAGGAAATCCGCTAACTTGTTGTAATACTGAGATACGTTCAGAAGACCGCACGGTTTTCGGTGTATACTAAGTTGCGTCCATGTTACCATCTCAAACAGTTCGTCGATCGTGCCGAGTCCGCCGGGGAGCGCGATAAAGGCGTCCGAAAGTTCAGCCATCAACCCTTTTCGTTCGTGCATTGAGTCAACGACTCGCAGATCGGAAAGCGCGGCGTGAGCGATTTCTTTTTCGACGAATATTCTAGGTACGACGCCAATCACTTCACCGCCGCCCTCAAGAGCAGCGTTGGCAAGTTCACCCATTGTGCCAACGTTTGTGCCGCCGTAGACAAGCCCAAGGTTTCTACTTGCTAGTGCTTGACCTAGCTGCCTTGCGGCTTTGGCATACGCCGGTTTACTTCCCATGCTTGATCCACAGAATACACACACCCGTTTCATCAAATCTTCGGGATGGAAACCCCTTGCTTTAGCATGGGGAGGAAATCCCGCCTCCTTTTTTTCGTTTTTGTAATCTACCTTACACTTTTTTGGTAGATGTATGGTAGAATATAGTTTGTAACTCGAGGACTTCAGTTGAACGCTCGTTTAACGCTGCCCTCTCACTTCGATGTGAAAGGCAGTTTGTCTGAGGTTTCACCCGGGTGTTGAAGCGATGCTATCACCGATACGTCGTGAATATACCTAAACGGTTGCTTCGACCGTGCGGTGGCGGGTGTGTAAAGTTACGAGCCAGAGCCGCATAACCGCGCTATCTTTTAGGGCTTCTTAAAGCACCGAGTTAGCGTCGCGGGTAAGATAATTGCCCAAGCGTAAGTCCCGTTGGACAGGCTACAAGCCCCGTCCTTCAGGGCGGGGTAGTTGACTACAACACACTTTCCTTATTGAATCGGTTTAATTTAGTTTATAGATTTTATCAGAAACCTCAGTTGCATTGCAAGGCAATTGTCAATTCCGATAGATTGCTGCTCTGAACTCGAATCTTTTTGGTGTTGACATCCGTCCATACCCTCTTTATAATGAGCGAACTATATTCTTAATTTCGGTTTAATGGGAGAAGAACAGTGAGTGAGAAGATTCGATTAGCCATTGTTGGTTGTGGGGGTATGGGGCACCGTCACCTGTACGGGCTTGCAGAGCTGCATCGTGTAGGGTGGGAACGGTTTGAGCTTGTTGGGGCATGCGATCCGGTACGCGATAACGCCGAATCCCTCGCCGATCAAGCAGCAACACGTTTTGGAGAGCGGCCAGCTGTCGTTGAAGATCTGGATGGGCTGGCGGCACTGAATGTTGAAGCGGTTGATGTCACAACAACGCCGCGATACCACCACACGGTTGCTGTCGAGACGTTGGAACGGGGTTGGCATACGATGGTCGAGAAACCGATGGGGTTGACCGTCCGTGCGTGTAACCTCATCGCACGTGCAGCGGAAGGGTCTGACGCGATTTTAAGCGTGGCAGAGAACTATCGGCGTGACCCTATCAACCGTCTGGCGAAAGCTCTGATAGACGCAGGTGTCATTGGTACTCCACGCTTTCTCATCCACCACGCCATTGGCGGTGGTGACCGGATGTTGATCTCCGTATGGCGTCACCAGAAGGACCAAAGTGGTGTGCTGCTTGATGTCGGTGTTCACCACTCGGATATGATGGAATATCTACTAGGTGATATTGAAACGGTGTACGCAAAGACAAGGCTCCATGAACCTATCCGCAAGAATCCCGCAGCAGGCGGTGGCGAAGCCGGATCAAATCCCGGCGGCGTCTATGGGCGTTGGCAGGTAGAGATGCCCGCCGAATTTGAAGCCACCGCTGAGGATGCCGCTTACGCAACGTTGACTTTCAAAAACGGTGCAGTGGGTCAGTACATCGAGGATCACGCCGGGCGTGGTCAGGGTGTGTGGTCACGACAGGTTTACGGTTCGCGTGGTTCAATGAGCTTGCCCGGAGATCGCAGCGGAGGGAATATCGTACTAAACATTGATGGCGAATCCCCTATTGATGATGAGAAGATACTAGAGTATGTCCCCGATTTTCGGCTTGATGCAGTGACATCAGATTTGTGGGGTGGAGATCGGTTGTGGCGTTACGAATTCCCGTTCCCTGAAACGGATCGGAAGATTATCGCCATCGAATATGGGGATTTTGCACAGGCTATAGCAGGAGAGCATCAGGTTGAAGTGGACGCCGCACAGGGAACACGATCTGTGGCTGTCTCCTATGGGATATTGGAGTCCGGCGAAATTGGACGTATTGTCACTCTTGATGAAATGCTTGCCGAGCAGGTCGACGATTATCAGAGCGAAATTAACGATAGTTTGGGAATATAACGCGTGTCCAAAGCATGAGGATTGGGAGGGAGGTGGAGTATGGCAACTCGATCGGTGGCGGAGTACAAGGCAGGTCTAAACGACGGTCGGACACTATTTTTTAAGGGGAATCGCGTAGAGGATGTCACCCGTCATCCAGATTTGGGTGTTGGGGTGGAGCACGCCTCGCTCGATTTCGCGCTCGCTGAGGATGCGGCGTATCGGGATTTGATGACCGTCAAAATTCCTGAAACCGGCGAAACGATCAGCCGATATTTTGTAAGCCCCACCAACACGGACGATCTGCTAAAACGGCGCGAGATGATCGAAACTAGTACTCGGCTTGGCAGCGGGGTGGTGTTGCTGATCAAAGAGATTGGGACGGACGCGCTCTTTGCCCTCTCCTTGGTCGCCAAACGGATTGATGAGGGGTATGGTACGGACTACCTCAAGCGGGTGGAGGCGTATCATCAGCACTGTCAGCAGGAAGACCTCAGCATGGCAGTTGCGCAGACCGATGTGAAGGGCGATCGAAGCCTTGCCCCCTCTGAGCAGACGCATCCGGATTACTACGTGCGTGTCGTTGAAGAGCGAGACGATGGGATAGTTGTCCGGGGTGCGAAAGCGCATACCACCTGCGCTCCCTATGTGGACGAGATCATTGTACTGCCAACACGGAATCTGACAGAGCAGGATAAAGATTATGCCGTCGCCTTTGCTGTCCCCGCCAATACCCCCGGCTTGAAGATGATTGTCAGTCCTTTTGGTGCTTCTTCATCCAGCGATTTCCATAACCCTGTCAGTTCCCATCACCGAATGATCGAAAGTCTTACAATCTTCGACGACGTTTTCGTTCCCAAGGAGCGGGTCTTCATGAATGGGGAATGGGATTTTGCGGGTGGGTTAGCCACCACCTTCGTCCAATTCCACCGATTTACTGCCGTCTCTTATAAGCCACCGCTGTGTGATCTTTTGACCGGTGCCGCCGCATTAATCGCCGAACACAACGGCGTCAGCCGCGCAAGCCATGTTCGGGAGAAGTTGATGCACCTGATTAACTATGCCGAAACGGTTCGCGCCCTAAGTAAAGCGGCCGCTGTTGATTGCGTCCAGATCGATGGCGTGGCGATTCCCAATTCGATTATCACCAACGTGGCTAAGTTTTACTTTGCCAGCAACTACCATCAGATGATTAGTTACGTGCAGGATATCGCCGGCGGGCTTGTGGTCACTGGACCTTCGGAGGAAGATGTCGCAAACCCTGAAACCCGAGATTATATCGAAAAATACTTGGGCGGAGCCGCGGGGGTTCCAACGTTAGATCGCCTCAAGTTGGTGAACCTGATTCGGGACCTGACCGCTTCTGATTTTGGTGGTTACAACGAACTTCTTGCCATCCATGCCGAAGGCTCCCTTGAAGCGCAAAAGATTACCATTTATCGGGAGTATGATTTAGAACGATGTAAATCTTTGGCTAAACAAGCAGCGGGGATAGAGGGGAGTGCTCAGTAAGGCGGGGTGTTTCGTTTCGGGAATCCGCGGAGCGATGTCCGGAGAAAGAGAGGAACCGAACGATGGAAGTGGGGAAAAGTCCGTCTGTGTTTGACCTCACCGGTCAGCGTGCAATCGTAACCGGCGCATCGCGGGGGCTGGGTCGTCATTTCGCCCTTACACTGGCGCGAGCAGGTGCAGAAGTGGCTCTGGCTGCCCGTGGGATTGACCGGTTGAAGGCGGCTGTCAAGGAAATCGAAGGGTTCGGCGGCTGTGCGGTTGCGATCCAAGTTGACGTGACCGACCGAAAGAGCGTCGAGATGTGCGTCGGAACAGCGGAAAAGACGCTCGGAGCAATTGATATTCTTGTCAATAACGCTGGTATTGCTGTAACTAAGCCGCTGCTTGAACATGCCGAGGAGGATTGGGACTCGGTGCTTGACACTAATCTCAAGGGGATTTGGCTGATGGCGCAGGAGGTCGCACGACGCATGGTTCGCTGCGGACGGGGTGGAAGCATCATCAATATCGCGTCGGTGCTCGGAGAACGTGGAATCTCACAATTGCCGGGATACTGCGCCTCCAAGGGTGGTATCATCAACCTGACGCGAGCAATGGCGGTCGAGTTGGCACCGTATGGGATACGGGTCAACGCGATTGCGCCCGGTTATATTGAAACCGATATGAACCGTCAATTCTTCACTACGCAGGCTGGTCAACACCTGATTAAACGCATTCCCCAACGCCGATTGGGGCAGGTTGAAGACCTTAACGGGGTATTGCTACTACTATCTTCTGACGCATCTCGCTATATGACCGGAAGCGTTACTACCGTTGATGGTGGTCAATCTGCTTCATTGTAGTTGCCTATAGTAAATTGGACATGCAGTAGGGGGCGTACCTTCCAAATCGCGACAGGTCGGGAATCGGAATTGCCTTCTACTTGAGTTTGGTTGACGACCTGCGCAATCTCGTGATGAAAATCACAAGAAGGGCAGCCGCATTACCGGTAAGGAGCGAACTCAAAATACCTGTCAACAGAACAAACACGCCGGTGCGTATCACGCCCTCCCCAAATGGGCACGACCAGTACCCCTTACCAAAAGCAAAAGCGGGAATCAGTGTTCCTAATAAAAACCCCATCACGGCAGCAATAATTGTGATAGTTTGATATTTTTTTATCGGTAATTGGACTTCTTGCATTTTAGCCTTCCTGCCTTCTTTCCAATCTATACTTTTCAAAATCTTCCGTTCTAAAACCCCGTTTTTTAAGGGGGGGATACAGAACGGCAAGCCCCGTTAGTTAGTCAAAAAACGGTTGAAATTGCAGGTAAAATATGGTATACTTTTCTTGGCTTTCGCGGGAGAGTTTCACCCCTATCGCATGATAGGGTCTCCCGCTTCCTCGTGAAACAGGATATGAAAGCTAGAAAGCTGACCATAATGCAAACCTACAAGTTCAAAATGTATTCTAATCACGGTAATCGTGAATTGCATAAGACCATAGACGGACACGCTTCTGTCTGGAATCATAGCGTTGCCCTCCAGCGACGTTATTATGCAATTTATGGCAAATATATCAGCAAGTTTAGATTGATAAATCACATATCTAAACTCAAACAATTGCCTCGGTTTGCTCATTGGAATCAACTTCCGAGCCAGGCGATTCAAGACGTGGTAGCCCGTATCGACAAAGGCTACAAGGCGATGTTTGAATCGAGAGCGCGAGGTAAAGCGTGGGGTAGACCGCGTTTCAAGCCCCGTCGCAAGTACAAGTCATTCACATTACTTCAAGCCGGTTGGAAACTTCTACCGGGTAATCGTATCAAAATGGGTAAACATATCTATCAGTATTTCCAGTCCCGTGATATTGAAGGCACCCCAAACCGTTGCACAATTAAGCGGGATGCCGTCGGTGACATCTATATCTGTGTGCTAACAGACCATGTAGAACCAGACCTGAATCGGGTCATGACGGGTAAAATCGCAGGCTTTGATTTCGGTCTAAAACGGTTTCTCACAGGTTCTAACGGACACGATATAGAATCGCCTCTGTTTTTCAAACGGAGTATCAATGCTATCAAACGTGCCAATCGTAACGACTCCCGAAAGCGCGAGCGGTCAAACAACCGGGAACGGGCACGGATTAACCTAGCTCGCAAGCACCGCAAAATAGCGAACCAACGAGCGGACTTCCACTATGAGCTGGCACACCAACTGACTGACAAATATGACGAAATTAGACTGGAGGATCTCAACCTCAAAGGCATGAAAGCACTATGGGGACGCAAAGTTAGTGACTTAGGCTTTGCCGATTTCGTCAAGAAATTGGTGTATATCGCCGACAAAAAAGGTGTAAAAATCATCTTCATAGACAAGTGGTATCCTTCGAGTAAGACCTGTTCGGCTTGCGGCACCGTGAATGAATCGTTGAACCTACATGATAGAACTTGGCAGTGTGCTGATTGTGGTGCTATCCATGACCGTGATAGAAACGCTGCAATTAACATCTACAGGGTTGGGGCATCAACCCTTGAAGGAGAGGACGTAAGACCATCTTCGGATGGCTGTCCTTGTTGATAGCACAATTACCGTTCCTGAAGGACACAAGAATCCCCGTCCTTCAGGGCGGGGAGTATGTCAAGCTGATGGTCTTGTGCGGGTTAGTGTCAGGACATCAACGCAGTCAGGGCTAGCAACCTGTAGAGCCTTGAGGGCTTCATTGATTGTTGTTCCCGTCGTGAAAATATCATCAATCAGTAGAATCTTCCGACTCTGAATAGAATCCGGCGCCCGAACTTCAAAAGCCCCAGCGATGTTTTTCATCCGTTCTTCGTGGGATTCCAGACTACTCAATGGGACTGTGTCCCTAATGCGAAAGAGAATATCAGTCCGGACTGGCACACCCCAAACTTGAGCGACGCCTTGAGCAATTTGTTCGGCTTGGTTAAATCCTCGCTGCCGAAAACGGTTTGCGTGGAGGGGGATTGGGAGCAGGAAATCGTAGTCTGTGGCGGCAAGATCTACCGGAAGGTGCGCTTGAAGCAATTGAATCAGGTGTTTTGAAATAACCTGTTTCTTCTCATATTTCATCAGATGGATGGCTTCACGCAGGGTGGGTTCGTAAAAAGCAACCGTGCGAAGTCTCCTAAATAATGGGGGAGGCTCACCACAATCTGCACAAACAGCACTCCACCCCGGCAGCCCGCAAATCCGACACCAAGGAGGCTTGAGCAATTCAATCTGTTCCCAGCAGGTATCACATAGGTAGTGCACCTTACCTACGCCCATTGGTGTTTCACAGCGTCGGCATTTTGCGGGGAATACAAATGTGATCAAAGGTATCAGCCATCTGTTCATGCCTTCACTTCGATCCCCAATTTTTTAATCTTCTGCAATAACGTTGTACGGCTGATTCCTAGGAGTTTTGCTGATTTCGTCTGGTTGTCTTGGACTTCCTCAAGGATGCACTTGATTAGTGTACAATCAACGGCATCAATGACTTCATCGTAGAGTGCTTCATGTTCTTGTGCTACAGCGTCTCTGACGGTTTCTTTCAATACCGATTCAAGTACTATTTCGAGACGAGATTGAGTTGATTCGCGCATCCCTTTGTAATTCAAAATTTCTGGCGGAAGATGTTCTGGCAGGATAACGTCTGCCCGTGAAAGTACCGCCGCGCTTTTAACGGTGTTCTCTAGCTCCCGCACATTTCCGGGCCAATTGTACTGCTGTAAGAGTTCCATAGATCGTGGCGAAACCCCTCGGACGTTTTGCCCAAGTTCGACACCGGCTGTCTGTAGAAAGTGGTTGACCAGCAGCGGGATATCGGCAGCCCGCTCGCGCAACGGTGGGAGATTAATTGAAAGTAGGTTGAAGCGATAGTAGAGATCTTCACGGAACTTGCCCAGTCGAACCTCTTCAGCGAGGTCCTGATTTGTCGCAGCGATGATACGCACATCCACTTTCAGCGGGCGGGTGCCGCCCAGCCTTTCGATTTCCTGATCCTGCAAAGCCCGTTGCAGTTTTACCTGTAGTGCCGGGCTCATATTACTGACCTCATCAAGAAACAGCGTACCACCATCTGCGAGTTCAAACCTGCCGGGTTTACCTTTGGCATTTGCCCCTGTAAATGCGCCTGCTTCATAGCCGAAGAGTTCGCTTTCAAGCAGATCGTCGGGGAGTGCGCCACAGTTGACAGGGACGAAGGTTTTATCCTTTCGTGAACTGTTTGAATGGATTGAGCGTGCGATTAACTCTTTTCCTGTTCCACTTTCACCCTCTATCAGCACCGTGACAGTGTTATTCGCTATCATCCCGATTAGTTTATAAATCTCCTGCATCTGTGGGCTTCTACCGATTAAGCGATGTTCCTGTGGCTGCACCGGTAATTCAACCTCCTCCGAGGGAAACTCGGTAGGCGGCATTTTACTGCGCTCAACTTGCATCTGTGTGGCGCGATCGATAATGGCTTTCACCTGATCCAGATCGATTGGCTTGGGGATGAAATCAAACGCATGCAGCTGCATAGCTTGGATGGTTGTCTCCACATTGTCATACGCGGTCATCACGATCACGACTGCATCCGGCTGCAAAACTTTGATCTGCTTCAGTGCTTCAAGCCCATTCATGCCGGGCAATCGTACATCGAGCAGAACGATATCAGGCGTTTCCGACTGAATCTTTCGCAAGCCTTCCTCTGCATTGTTAGCGATAATGGATCGGTGTCCCTCATCTGTCAAAAATTGCTCGAAAGCCCAACAGATTTTTTCATCATCATCAATGACTAGCACATTTTTCATAGCGAGTGTTATCCTGTCATCTCCTTGCATAGCTTTCCATGAGAAAAGAACGTCGCAGACTGCGATTCCGTTTTGCCTAATTTGCTATTTCATCGATTTCCCTGCTGTCTCATTTCTACCAGTACCGGGGCTGAATCCAAAAAATCCGATTCAATTGCCTGACCAGCATACCCCGCTGCCTCAACCGCAATGCGATATCGGCGCGCATGAACCTCGTGAAAAGTGGCTTTTCCAGCTTGATTTGTTACTAACGGAAAGGTGTCATCTAAGGCAACTCTTGCGTCAGTGACCGGCTGCCGTGAAGTCCCATCAACAACCTGAATTTCAAGTGCCTTTTTAGGTAAGACTTCACCTATTGTGCGGGGGTTGAGTCCCTCGTCAGCCAATTGAGCATTTTTCAAAAATTTCCACGTTCCCAAAAAGATTGCGTACGCCTCCTGTGCGATCAGGGCAGGAGAGTCCACAGGTTCATGGAGATGTGGATGATTGATAGAACGAATTTCGAGCGCGAGTGCTATTTTGTTAGTTGACCGAATCTCCGGCGATTCTTCATCTCCAAACGTTTCAATTGGCGTCTGAAAAAGCGTCGTGTTAAATCCCTCAAGTATTGCTTTAAGATAATCCTCCGCAACCTGATTCCCCGGATAACCTGTAGCGATTACCGATGGTTCGCCTTTGACCCGGGCACCGTGATCAATCCGGAGATAGTATCCGTCATGTTTAACGGCATTGATTATCTTGACCCGTTTCGAGACAGGGATCTTCTCATCTTTTTCTCGAACAAGGTAAACGTTTGCCCCGGCAAGTTCCAGCATCTCCTTGAGTGCTTTAGCCACGGCGAGATTAAGATCTGCGGGAGCCCCCCCCTCTTTCCCCCTCGCTAGCGGGGGGGAAAGGGGGGGCGTTCCTCGCTCTGAACCGCCGTAGCGTGCGTCTAGGACGAAAACTTTCCCAATAAGCGTACCGTCTGCAATCGGATGTAATTGGGGATGGAGGACCTGTGCACTGTTTGAAGTCGCGTTGGTCTCCAGTCGGAGGTTGTAGTAGCCAGCTTTTGAGACGTTAAGGGTTACGTCCCCCGGCAAAACGTTATCGAAAAAAAAGTGACCATCTGGGTTAGTCGTTGTTGCTCTTTTCTTTTTTCTTACTAACTGCACGGCTGCATCTGTGATGGTGCTTCCAAAAACATCGTGGACGCTGCCCTGAACAATCCCGCCGTGGGTTTTCTCAAAACGGATGGTAATGGTTGCTGATTTGTTTTTGTAAGCAACCTTCATCTGTGCGCGACCTGACTGCGGCTGCGTCGCGTCTGTGTGTAGGTAAAATCGTGCTTCTCCGTTCTGTGAGGTGCTTTCGGTCTCAGCAAGCCGCCCAAGCGATGTATGAGCATGAATCAGTTCATCATCCGCGATTGGCAGACCGTTTTTGTCCAGAGCGGTGGCGGTGATGCTGACGTAGCTTGCACCATCGGGGGGAAGGGTTTTCGTCCATGCGCGGAGTTTCAGCTTTGCGGCGGGTGGGACGACTTTGAACCACTGCTCGCTCGGCAAGCTATGATTTCCGTAGTAGTTGACAAGATCGGTTTCGACAAGATGTACGCCGTTAGAAAGCGGCTTCGGTGGGGTAACCACAATAAGGTCTTCGGTGCGGAGATACTGGTGGGGAACGACAGTGCCATCAAGTTTGACGCGGATGGAATCGGAGAAGACCTGTTGCCGCTTGAGCATCCATGCGCCGCGCTCATGCAAGCCATCTGCTACACGAATCTGGATGCGCGGTGTTTTTGTTTCGACAGATGATTCTGGTGCTGGCGTTAGCAGGATACCCTTCGGCAACCCCGCCCCAACGTAACGCGCAATACCGAGAAAATAGCCGTAAGCCTCGCGCTTGTTGTATGACTTCTCTTTCAAACGTTGCTCTTCTTCAGGGTTGGAATAAAACGACGCTTCACACAAAATGGCGGGTCGCTTCGTCTGACGTAGTACACCGAACCCCGAAGGGATTACCAATCGATCTGAATAAAGCCCTGTTGGCGGAAATTGCGGCAGCTGCAACGTATCAGCGACGCTCTGCTGCACATAGCGGGCGAGGTCCAAGCTTGTGCGGGAATCATCTGCATCTTGATGATACCATGTAGAGGTGTAATTGGTTTCGGGGTTACTGAAAAAGTTGTGGTGGAGGGAGATAAAAAAATCAACAACGTTCTTGTTAGCGAGCTTACTGCGGTCCGAGATACTGACGAAGGAATCATCGGTGCGCGTCATGAAGACAATCGCACCGACCTCCGTCAGAAATTCGCGCAGATACAGTGCCACGCGCAGGTTCACCTCTGCCTCGCGGAGCCCGGTTGGTCCGCGCTTGTAATTCGGCAGGTGAGCCTGTCCACCGTGTCCTGGATCTAAACAAATTTTAATTCCCTCAAGGTAACGGGCGTAAGGCGGAATCGCGAAATCAGCTTGGGAGGACTTGTGCCATTCATCAGGTTTCTCATGTTTTTCGATTGCTTCCTGCTTTTCGCGTTTTTCACCGCAGCCGGTTAGTACGATTAATACAATGCAGATGAAGGACAGGAGAGGTTTCAGACCGATCATTTTACAGCCTCGCAGGGAAAACGTGTCACCTCTTAAACCTTGCGAATCTATTTTTGTAGTGCTTTCTGGTAGAGTGCGGTTCCGTAAAACTCATAGGAAGCTGCTGTATCTGGGACATCAACTACATGGACTGTGAACCGAGCAGGCACACCGTTTTCCGGTAGGTAGTCACGGAAAAAACTACTATACGCTTGAGCATAAGCTTTGCGTAGCCGTTCCTGCTCTGCTGCGTAACCCGCCGGATCGACGAGCGGATTTGGAGCTTTGGGCTGACAACCGAAGGCGTGAACCTCAATGAAATCTACGTCCCTCAGAGAATCACAAATACCCGCTTCTTTCAACCAAGACTCCCAACTTTTGAATACCAGTGGGATCTCCTGCTCTGGATCCATCGAGACCAGTTCATCGAGGTTCAGGACTCCTTTTGCCGAATATCCTCCCGTTAGACCCGAAAAGTAGATTTTCAGATCCCCGTCTGGCAACGTCTCGGTGACCAAAGGAGACAACACCGGATGATCTCCTTGATAGTAATAGGTCAATTTCCCACGTTTTTTGACATTAAACGCCATCTATATTCCTCCGCTAAATATGAACATCAAAAAAGCATCGAGGGGATGCACTCGATGCTTGAATATGTATAAGTGCTAAAATAAATCTTTGACTTCAAAAGGTTATGTTCTTAAAAAGCCAGTATGCCGTGCGAGCACGATTAGCGTTTCTCTATCGTTCTGCCTATGAAGAAGATTAAGATTCCTACCACGAGGGAGGCTATCTCTACGCCCATAGCACCGCCTTCACTCAAGCTATAGGGGTTGATACACCCAACATATAACCCCGCTCCCAGAAGCGACATTCCTATCAATTCTAATACTTTACCGATGATAAACACTGTGAGCTCCGTGCACTTGAGTTTTGAGGCATCGGTGTCAATTGCCTAACTGCATCGGGCTGTTGCACGATGATTAATAAAGTTGTTTGATACGCCCCCATTGTATCGCTTTTTGGTTTGCATTTAGCCTTATATTCGCTGTAAATACCAGATCCGCAAGGGCATCTTCCGGTTCACTTTGTCCGGCTGGACCCCAGCGAAGTTTGTGATTCAGGCGATCGTCATCTACGTCGTAATAGTAAATCCCAAAGCTGATGGTATCCTCTTTCCTCGGTGTCTGCATCAACTCAAAACTCAACTCTACGGATTGCCCTCCATTCCCCCAATTAACCAACAGTCCCTGATTACCAGCCGCCATGACGTCTTTTCCAACGGGAAGTGTGTAGCGAGATAGGTCGCTCTGCTGGCCCGAATGTCCTATATCTAGATAGATCTCTAGGCGGTCTTGCATGGTGAGTTTTTCGTGAGCGGTTTCGATTTGATCATCGGTCAGTTCAATGGCTATGTAGAGAGAGGCGTTGCGCCATACAGCAGCAAAAGTAGCTTTGAAGTCACTAAGATCTTCCCAACGCCGATCCTCTTTGACATCATGGTCTAGGGCGGCAGATATAGCATCGTCCCATGCTGGGTCGTCAAGAAAACCATCAACCACAGGAGCAACCTCTACCAGTCTTGCTTTATATCTGAACTCGGCACCTGTCTTCGGGTCTATAATGCGTGCGGAGCTATAGCTGGCTGCAATCAATATGATTAGTGTGCAAAAGAATAGCTTTTTCACGATTTAGATTGCCTGTCTTAGATAAAAAGTTAAATTTTTAAGTTCAGTGAGGTCAATTGGTAGTATACTAGCTAGTGTATTGAGTGTCAAGAAAAAATGACATACTTGGTTAGTGTAGGGGTGTGGCGACAGTTTTCTGTAGATTTGTGGTTAATTTCATTTGACCTTGGCAGTGCACCAAGTTGACTCTCGGAAAGTCCAATCGTGGCTGATTGTTGCAGTAGTGTAGACTGCTCTGGCAGAAACGATGGTATCCCTTCAAGGATCGACCATTATTGGGATTTCCAATCATTCCCCCAAAATCCCCAGTCAAGGAGTTGTCCTCCAGAATAGACAATGTAATCAGGCAGGAGTTGCATATCAAGATGACTTCCCCAGCATATTGCATCCGGTGTGGCCCCAGTGTGCACCGCGACATAGCGTTCTGGATTTGAAGGGTGAGGAAATACGGCGAAAACCGCTGTCCTCTTCGCCGTGTACGATTTATCGGATAGGTGGATTGTCTCGCCTTGAAAGCTAAGTGGCAGCTTACCTTCAAATCGCGATAGGATGGCGTTAGAATCATAGACGCCGTATAGGAGCAGGTTGTTCGTTTGCAGGAGATCTTCGGTGAGCTCAACGTCAGGGATGACAGGGAGTTGGATAGCGTTATCCCCCATGATACCACCGCGATGTACTCCCCCGTTTCGACTGCGATAGTATCCGACCGCGTTCTCGGCAATCCATTTGTTAAAAAACGTTTCTTCCTCTGTCCCAACTGTGCCGGGCACAAGGATAAGGCCATCGAAAAAGAGATTGCTTATGGGGCCCGATGCCCGGTGACGCTTCTCAGTGGAGAGATCAAAATTGCCATGTGCCCAAACACCTTTAGGGCCTCGTTGAAACTGATTCTGGTGACTTAAGTTCATTAGTTCAAACTTTTGGTCATCAATTGTTACATCAACCGGTTCGTTCTTCTGAATTGGTCCAAGCGAGAAGGTACGGATATTCTCAGTATGGACGACGAGGTGGTTGTTCTCGACGAAATACGCATTGACCGCTCCTCGTTCACCGTAGTGTAATAACTGGTCTACCACGACCCAGTATGATTTATTATGACGCAGATTATAGGTTACTAACGAAACGTGATCCGGAGATCGCTGCCTCCGCTGTTTCAGCAGCCAAAGGATTACTTCTTCCCATATATCAGGGAGGCGGCATCCATGACCCGTTTTAGGGACCTCTGTATATTTGTGCGTATAGCCTCGTTCTCCCATAAGCTGTGCCATCTGACGGGAGTGCTCAACCGGAACACCGCCGCCGATCCCCCGATCCCATTCACCGTGGATTATCCAAACGGGTGTGTGGACAAGATTTTCAATGAGAAATGCAGCAGATCTAGAGTGCCAAGAGGGGATTTCCCATTCGTGCATGTGGAATGTGAGTCCTCCCGGTTTTTCCCACAGTCGATAGTCGCAATAACCGCAAAACGGTGCGGCACCTGCGAAAAGATCAGGATAGTGCGAAATCAGATACCACGTTGCGGCACCACCCATTGAACTGCCGGTGATTGTAATGCGGTCTCGGTCAATGGTGTAGTTTGAAGCAACATGTTCGATAGCTTCTAGGACATCAATTTCACCGTAGTTCTGATAAACGGAACCGGAGCCTCGCCCTGTTGGTCTAAGGACGATGCACGACTGATTGTGTTTAGCAGCAATCCCTGCAATCTGTTCAGTCAACTCGACCGCGCCGGATAGATTCCCCAGTGCGCCAGGGCTGACCTCTACAATTAAGGGCTTCGGTTCGTCACTTGTATCAGTTGAACATACCGCACAGGGGTGTAACTTGCCGCCAATTCTGGATCGAAAATACTGGAGCTGACCAACTGGCATCATCTGTTCCTTTCCCAAAGTAAAAAAGGGGAAACAACAGATTTGTCTGCTGTTTCCCCTTTCATAAATCAAACATTGACTAGGTTCTGTTGACATTTCATCGCAATCAGATAGTCGAGAGGTGTGCACAGACGCATGGCCCTTCGTAGGGGTTGGGTCTCCCAACCCTTTGGTCACACATCATAGACAGTTTCGGACTGCTGTAGGTCGATTTTCCAAAATCGACGGTTCGGTGTCTAGATATGAATCTCGACCTACAATCAACTCAACCCGTATGGTTTGGGGGTTCCAACCCGCGTTGGTCAATGGGCGAGGGGACCTCGCCCCCCGATAAATCGGGATGCGAGTTGAAAACTCTCGGAACGGAGCACCTACGATTACGGACAGTTTTACATAAATGCCAACACGCCCTAATAAAAACTACTACTGCCCCGCAATTCGCAACCGATTTACAGCGCGAGCCAATGCCGCTTCCGCTCGTGTGTGATTAACATTTGGATCGCGTGAAGCAAGGAGTTCCTGTGCACGTTGACGAGCGGTTTCTGCACGTTCGACATCAATTTCATACGCCCATTCAGCGGTATCTGCCAACACAGTGACGCCGGTGCGTAATACCTCAAAGACACCTCCACCGGTTGCGATGGATTGAGGTGCCTCAGATTCGCGGATGCGAATTTCGCCAATATCTAACACAGTCAGAAAGGGGAGATGCCCAGCAAGGATCTCAAACAATCCCAGTTCGCCGGGGGCTCTCACACCGATAACCTCGCCCTCATAAATCAACTGTTCGGGTGTTCGGATTTCGAGATGTAATCTTTTTTCAAGCATAGTTAATCTGCTGCTTCTTGTAATTCCTCGGATTTTGCCTGCTCAAATGCCTCGTCAATCGTACCGATGTAAGCCAGAGCCTGCTCCGGGATTTCGTCACAATCCCCTCTGAGAATTGCCTGACACCCCTCAACGGTATCTTCAACCTTGACGTATTTTCCGGGTTTGCCGGTAAAGCGTTGTGCAACAAACATCGGCTGCGTTAGATACTTCTCCAACTTTCTTGCCCGTGAAACTGTCAGTCTTTGCTCGTCTGAGAGCTCGTCCACACCGAGAATTGCGATAATATCCTTTAAGCTCTCATAATCCTGAAGCACCGCTTTCACTTGACGAGTCGTGTCGTAGTGTGCTTGACCGATAACGTCCGGGTTCAAAATACGGGAGGTAGAGGTCAGTGGATCGACGGCGGGAAAGCGTCCCATCTGCTGGATTGAGCGTTCAAGCCGTGTCACAGCGTCGAGGTGCCCAAAAACGGCGACAACCGCTGGATCTGTATAGTCGTCAGCCGGAACGTAAACTGCTTGGAATGAGGTAATTGAGCCTTGCTTTGTCGATGTAATCCGCTCTTGTAGTTCCCCCATCTCCGTTGCGAGTGTTGGCTGGTATCCAACCGCGGAAGGCATACGCCCTAAAAGCGCGGAGACCTCACCGCCTGCGAGGGTAAAGCGGAAAACGTTGTCGATGAAGATCAACACATCCTGTCCACCTTCATCACGGAAGTATTCTGCCATGGAGAGTCCGGCAAGCCCGACGCGCAACCGGGCACCCGGCGGTTCGTTCATCTGTCCAAAAACCATGGCGGTTTTATCCATTACACCGTACTCGTCCATTTCCAACCAAAACTGATTCCCTTCGCGAGTCCGTTCCCCAATCCCGCAGAAAACGGAATAGCCACCGTGTTGGGTTGCGATATTATAGATTAGTTCGGCGACCAATACCGTTTTTCCGACACCCGCACCGCCGAGGAAGCCGACCTTTCCACCTCTTGCAACCGGTTGAATCAGGTCAATCACCTTGATTCCGGTCTCCAACATTTCCGAAACGGTGCTCAATTCTTCCTGAGGCGGTGGATGGCGGTGGATGGGATACCGCTGTGTTGCTTCGACCTCGTCCCCTCCATCAATCGGTTGCCCGGTAACGTCGAAAACACGACCGAGCACGGCATCGCCCACAGGTACAGAGATCGGCTCACCGAGATCGGTAGCGCGTGTGCCACGCACCAGTCCGTCGGTTGTGTCCATCGCGATAGCACGGACTCGGTTTTCACCCAAGTGCTGTTGGACTTCAAGCACTAATGTCGTTCCATCCGCGCGCTGGACCTCGATTGCGTTAAGAATATCGGGCAATTTCCCCTCTGAAAAATCGAGATCAACGCGTGCGCCGACGATTTCTAAAACTTTGCCTTCGTTCATTATTTATCTCTCTTTCCATCAATTATTTATATTGCCAATACCATCGGCAGGATCTGGTTTGTTCACAAGGCATAACGCCGGGACCGTAAACTATTATCTTTTCCGTATGTCTTTTCCTATTCAATAAGACTGCCCCGAACACCCGTTGGATTATAACCGGTGATGTTATTTTTTTATGAATTCTTTGACCGTTGAATCTTATGGTAAATTTTGCATTTTATGTGAGTGGAGACACGGTTCCCTGAACCCTAGGCCCATTCAGGGAGCCGGGTACCAGCCTCAATAACTATTCGTTGACGTAATCTGAACGCAGCTCAAACATAAGTTGAGTCACGCGACTTGCTCGGTTTGGGAGTTCAGCATTAACAGCCCGTATCTCCTCCCGTTCTAGGTACGTATTGGCTTCTTCAACGCTATCAAATTCAAACTCAATGAACCGGTGTGGAGATACACCATAATAGTTGTCGTAAGATGCTATCCGTTTGACCTCTTCGGGTGCTTGTAGTGAGCCTGCAACAGACGCAACCCACTCCAGATACGCGGTTTCCCACCAAGCGGGTAGTCAACTATGGTAGATTTTATAATTACTTAGACACTTCCAATGCACAGCCAACCCCCTAAATCCCCCTTATCAGGGGGACTTTGGAAACTTCGCTAGGGTCGGAGTTATTGGTAAATGTCTACTTATTTCTCTAGTTCGCCATAAGTAAACCAGTTTAGCCATCCGGGTGGAATCTTCACTTTTCGAGTAATCGGAGCGCTGGATAAATACATGTGTACTCGCCTCACTGCTGTGATCTGGAAGTGCTGCGAGAATCGCAGCAATATCGGGACGATTCAGATATGTCGCCGCATCTGCGAAACTATCGAATTCAAACTCAACGAGTCGATGCGGATTCTCACCGCGGACATTATCGTAAGATGCTACCCGTTTGAGCTCTTCGGGTGCTTGTAGTGTCGGTGCAACAGTTGCAATCTATGCAATATAGTCGGCTTTCCCACCGACCGGATAGTTGATTAACCACACTAACTTCACCGGAACACCTTCCATATCAGAGGCATCATCCATCTCGGTATCCATGGACATCATGTCCGTCATATCACCCATCTCAGTATCCGTAGATGACATCATGTCCATCACATCATCCACTCCAGTATCCGTGGCTGACATCGTGTCCATCACCATATCTCTGGCGGTGTCACAACCGACTAAAGCAACTAGTGCTATCAGAGCCACTAGAAGCATACTCCCTAATTTAAAGGCCATCAGTTAGCCTCCTTCGGCATAAAATGGATTAATGGTTAGGTGTAAACCTTTGGCTTACCATTTCTTTGGGGGTTACGGTTTCATATAGTAATTAAAGTCCAGGGCACTGCTTATGAAAATAGGCAGTCGCTGCATCAAGGTTATGCAATGGGTATTGCTTATCGCGCAGTGGCATCATGAGGTTCCATTGCTGAATTTTCTTATTGAGTTGTTCTAAGCGAGCGGTGTACGTTTCCAATGCCCGTGTGCGCTCCAGTTCAAAAGCCGACCGAATCGCATCACGTTTTAGGGGTTGCACCCGGAGTTTGGCTTTCAAACGCGCCCGTCGTCCTTTGATATTTGCTATTAATTTTTCCGCCTTCTCGGTTTCGGCGCAAATTTCTTTGTCGATTTCAATCCAGCGCGGCGCGAAGCCGTTATCCTTGAGCATCTGATTGACCATACGGACCGCTGGCGGGATATAAGGATTATCATCGCGCTGCTGAGGCTTCCCCTTACCGGGTAGGTCCTTGAAATTGCCCCGCTCCATCGCTTCTTGAATCTGTTTGCTGACGTTGTAGGGCATGTTTTCCTCTCCAATTGCGCCTACCTCAAGTCGGCACTTACTCATCAAAATGGTAAACTATTTGGTCAAAGCAGTCACATGCGAAGGTGAACACGAAGACCAGCGACTCGGTGCCGGTACAGCGGACAGCATGTTTCGCGTTGGACGGGATATAGACCGCCGAACCCGGTCCAATCTCCGCTTCGTGACCGTCGATTTCCATATGGCCATTGCCGCTGACGACGTAATATGTCTCCTCTGGCTCGTGGTGGTGAAGGGGGAGCCGCGTGCCGGGTGGACACTCCGCTACGCCCATAACGAGCCCGCTGCTCGGTCCTCTTTCTCCGGTAACCAGAAGCTTCCAGCGAATCTCACTCTTGGCGGCAAGGTCCGCGTCGTCCCAACCTTCCCAAGCGAGTTCTGCTTGATCGATGATAATGGGTTTCTGTACGCTCATAGCTCGCTTCCTCTTCATACCTTGAGAACACTTCTCACTTTGAGGATTTTAACCTTCCAAAGCCGCCGCACCGCTCACAATCTCAGAAATCTCTGTGGTAATCTGGGTCTGGCGGGCGCGGTTACGCTGAAGAATTAAATCATCAATAAGTTCATTGGCGTTGCGCGTTGCATTTTCCATCGCCGCCATCCGCGCCGCTTGCTCTGCGGCGTTGGAGTCCAACAGAACTTTCCACATCTGCATATTCAGATGTTTTGCCAACACAGACTGAAAAATCGCCTCTTGTTCCGGCTCATATAGATAATCGAGGAAGAGTTCATCGCCGGTTGGTACTTCAGGGGTAAGTGGCAGCAGTTGCTCGACCAAAACTACTTGCAGAATCGCGGATTTGAAATCGTTATAAATCACTTCCACCCTGTCGATCTGCTTGTCCCTATATAGATGTTCAAACTCCTCCACAATTTCGACAGCGGTTTCAAATGCTAGTTGCCGAAAGATATTCACATACTCAGCAATGACGTTATAATCGCGCCGTGCGAAATAGTCTCGGGTGCGCCTGCCGACACAGATGACCATCACTTCCGCTCCCTGTTCTTGGTAATGTTGTGCCCGCTGTGTCGTTGTTCGGATTACATTGCTGTTAAAACTGCCACATAGCCCGCGGTCTGCGGAGACTGAGATTAGGCAAACGCGCTTAAGTTCACGCGATTCCAACAAGGGATGGGACGGATTTTCGATCTGAGCGATAAGGTGTCCTAGGATTGTATTGAATTTTTCGGCGAAGGGGCGGGTGGCTACAATATTTTCCTGTGCCCGGCGCAACCTCGCCGCAGCGACGACTCGCATCGCGTCTGTCACCTGCGCGATATTTTCAATACTTGCGATACGCCGTCTGATTTCACGTAATGTTGCCATGGTATGAACCTTCTGTATTACGATTCTGTATCCTGTTTGAATCCATCCTTGAAACTCTGTACAGCGGTGTGGAGTTGTTCAAGAAGCTCTTCGCTGAAATCCCCGGCATCAACAATCTCCTTGAGGATGTCTGCGTGGTTTCTTTCCATATATGCCAAGAATTCAGATTCAAATTGCGCCACGTCAGTTGTTTCAAGATCGTCCAGATATCCGTTCGATCCACAGAAAATTGATGCAATCTGTTTTTCAACAGGCATTGGCTCGTATTGGGGCTGTTTCAGTAATTCGACGAGCTGTTCTCCACGCCGAAGCTGGGCTTGCGTGGAAGCGTCCAGATCAGATCCAAACTGTGCAAAAGCCGCAATCTCTCGGAAACTAGCTAAATCAAGTTTCAGTGTGCCTGCAACTTCATCTGACTTCATTGCTCGCGTTTGTGCATCGCCACCGACGCGGGACACCGATGTGCCGATATCGATTGCCGGACGAACGCCTTGGTTGAAGAGTTCCGATGTCAGGTAGATCTGTCCATCGGTAATCGAAATCACGTTAGTTGGGATGTAAGTCGTGAGGTCGCCTTCAAAAATTTCGATAATAGGCAGAGCGGTCAACGAACCGCCACCTAATTCATCACTGAGTTTTGCGGCGCGCTCCAACAAACGGGAGTGCAAATAAAAAACATCGCCCGGATACGCTTCACGCCCCGGTGGACGCCGTGAAAGCAGTGACATCTGACGGTACGCCCACGCATGTTTGGTAAGATCATCGTAAATTACCAGTGCGTGTTGTCCTTTATCGCGGAAGTATTCTCCCATCGAAGTTCCTGTGTAGGGTGCGAGGTATTGGAGCGGAGACGGTTCACTTGCCGGTGCAGAAACGATAACCGTGTAATCCATTGCACCATACTGTTCTAGGGTATTCACAACCTGCGCAACCGTCGAACCTTTCTGTCCAACCGCCACATAGATGCAGAACACATCGGTATTTTTCTGGTTGATGATGGTATCGATCGGGATAGCCGTTTTGCCCGTTTGACGGTCGCCAATGATTAGTTCCCGCTGCCCCCGTCCGATTGGCGTCATACTGTCGATTGCCTTCAAACCGGTATAAAGCGGTTCGCCCACCGGCTGACGTTGCACTATGCCCAATCCCTTCCGTTCAACGGGAAGGGTCTGGTCGGTATTGATTTCCCCTTTGCCGTCAATAGGTTGTCCAAGAGCGTTTACAACGCGCCCAAGCAACGCCTCACCGACAGGCACTTCGAGCAATCTATTAGTCCGCTTGGCGAGATCCCCCTCGTGGATTAACCTATCTTCGCCAAAGAGAACACAGCCGACATTATCCTCTTCAAGGTTAAATGCCATACCGGAGACGCCGTTGGGAAATTCAATCATTTCACTTGCCATGACGTTGGAAAGTCCGTGGACACGGGCGATCCCGTCGCCAACTTCGAGCACGGTTCCTGAGTCGTATACGTCAACCTGCTGGCTATATTGTAGTAGTTGTTGTTTTAGAATGTTTGATACTTCGTCGGGTCTGACTTCTCTTGCCATGAATTATGTTCTCCCTTATCCCCTCGCAAGTAATGTTCTCATTCGCTGCAGCTGTGATGCGATGCTTCCATCAAACACAGTATCCCCTAATTGCACGATGACGCCTCCTTGAATCGTAGCATCTTCGTTCAATTCAAGCCGGACTTCCGCTTCCGAATAGTTGCTCAATTGCTGAGAGAGGGTGGTTTTTTGCGCATCAGTGAGCGGGACCGCTGATGTCACCTGTGCGACGAGGCGACCCGCTTGCAAATCAACGATCTCCAGAAACATCTGTAAGATTGCAACTAAGGATCTCTCACGTTGTTTCAATGCTAGCAAGAGCAGAAAGTTGAGCGTGAGCGGCTGAACAGCTTCGGATAGAAGTTGTTGGAACATCTCGCTCTTGAACTGCGGCGATAGGATAGGGTTAGTCAGAAACTGATCAAAATCTTCCGAGTCCTGTGTCAGTTGGAGGACCTGATTCACATCTTCAACAATGCGATCTAAAATATCCTCTTCCGTCGCTGCACTATACAACGCTCGTGCGTAGGGTTTAGCAATGCGAGTTTCTCTCATCGTATATTCTTTATATTAGACATTCTGTGTAGGAAGGCGACTGATAGATTCATCAATGATGTGCTGATGTTTCTCTGCATCGAGTGTCTGATCGATGATTTTGCTTGCAGCATCAATCGCAATCTCTGCGACAGTGCCTCGTAGTTCGAGGATGGCTTCGTCCTTTTCGCGTTGGATCTCGGCGCGTGCCCGTTCAAGTTCAGCACTCGCCTCCTGACGTGCTTGATCAAGAATCCGCTGCCGTTCAGTGTTGCCCTCATCAACAGCCGCTTGAATCTTTGCCTGCCCTTCCGTTTCAATTTCGTTGAGCCGTTGACGGGTTTCGGCATTCAACCGGTCCAGTTCGCGTTGGTCTGCCTCTAGTTTCTCCATTCGCGATGTGATTTCCTGTTGCCGTTCTTCTAATAGTCCGCCAACTCGCCCAAAGACGAATTTCCAGAGCACGAGTAGCACGACAAGAAAGCCTAGGGCTTGGAGAATAATCGTCTGGAAATCGATGCCAATCTGTGCTAAAAGTCCCTTGTCCTCGGGACTCGCTTCTGCAGCAAATCCACTTGCCGGAACAATTAATGTTACGATAATAATCAGTAAGAAGAGCCACGATAATTTTTTCATTATAGTTCTTTTCTGTAGGTCAGAGTATCGTATCTAGCGCAAGAAAAATGATGCGTGTATAACGTAAAACGTAAAACGTAAGAAGGGTAATAGATTCACGTTTCACGTTTCACGTTTCACGTCTTATTCATGATTGGTTTGCACTTGTTTCTGAGCATCAGCCTCAATCATACTTTGAAGCATCTGTCCCTCTGGAAGTTTCCCCATAAGTAGGAAAAAGATTAGCAGCGAGTAGATCACGAGTGATTCGATAAGAGCCAAACCGATGATCATCGCTGTCTGAATCCTGGCTGCTGCCTCAGGTTGACGCGCAATCCCTTCAAGGGCGGTGCTCGTCGCTTTTCCTTGCGCGGTAGATGCAAAAATCACTGCAATCGGTAGACCGAGTGCTGCACCGAAAGCTAAAACTGCGAGATAAATCATGAAAGTTCCTCCTTTAGTTTTGAACCTAAAACTGAGATTAAAAAAGTGAAAACAATTATGAATGAGCGATAGCGATAGCGATCGCCCATCGATCAATGATGTGCTTCCGCACCATGCTCCTCATCATGATGTTCTAGGAATGTAACAATGTAGATTGATGTGAGCATTGAGAAGACGAGTGCTTGCAGAAACCCACCGAATAACCCAAAAAACAGCATCGGCACCTGAACTGGCATCCACGGGATGATCCCGGCGATCGCCGGGATTCCAAGTCCCATAATGGTTAGGTTAATAATAACAGATTCTTCACCGAAGATATTTCCGAAAAGTCGAACCGCCAGAGAACCGGCACGTGCGATTTCACCAATGATGTGTAACGGAAACATCAAAGGTCCCAACCACGGTGGATCGCCGATAAAGTGTTTCAGGTAACCAACCAACCCATTCTCTTTAATCGCAATGATATGAACGCCAATTAATGCGCTAATTCCGAGCGCAAGCGTCGTGTTCAAATCCGCTGTTGGAGATTGAAAGCCGGGTATGAGGCCAAGATAGTTTAAGAATAAGATAAAGATGAAGTAAGATCCGACAAACGGAACATATTTCTTCCCATGTTCTCCCAAGATTCCGCCGAAGAAATTGATTAACCCGCCCACGAACAGTTCAAGGAGCGTTTGTCCTTTGCCTTCGGGGAGTTTCTTAATTTTGCGTGTCGCAATGATGAAAAGTAGTGCGATAATTAGCACTACAAAGTAGGCGTTGGGGATTAGGTCTGGCTGGTGCCAACGGTCTGGCTCTGGAACTATGTTATCTGGGAGAATTTTTGATATTGGGCTTAACCACGAACGATGTGCGTCTCCAGCCGCCAAACCGACACTACAGGCGAGCAGCGATAGCAGTAAAATAGAAAATAGTGTGTAAAATGTTTTTCTCATTTAGGTCCTGTTGAATTATTTTTTGATAAAATACCTATCATCAGCACAATTGCTTTGAGGATGATCACAACTTGCACCAGTCCAACTCCCGCTGCAAGGGTGTAAACGTTCAACCAATTTGCTTTCGTCAGGAGATAAAATCCGACAAAAATGATTGTGTACTTTCCTAATGCGATGAATCCCAGCCAACGTTTTGTCCGTGGCGAGCCACCGGGCTTAACCATGCGGCGGATGATAAACTCTAATGACAAAATTGCGCTCAAACTCAAAAGACTGCCGACAGCAAAACTTAAACAGGCTGGCAGACCGTACACCACCCAAAGGATTGGCATTGCAATGAGCGCGAGAACGGTCGTTAGGCGATAAACCTGTCGTAGAAATTGGTCATCCACTTCAAAGGGGGCGCGGGCAACCACTTTACGAATCCTCCTCCGCTTGATCCGCTCCGTTCCGATCCCGATTCTCATGGACTCCGATCTTATCGGAGGAGTTTTCAACTTGCTCTTGGCGTTCCATGCGTCTATTCCACCGAGAAACAGCGCGGAACATCTCAATAAATCCTGCCGCAGTTCCCAAAATAAAGCCGACAATTAAGCCGATTGTTTGGTTGCCTAATTTACCGCCGATCCACCAACCTAACCCGGATCCCATTCCAATTGCCAGCACAAGGGTGATGCCAATTGAAGCCAGATCCATACTATTCCAATCGCTACCTCGTGTCAACTTCGCCATTGTCAATTTACCATGTCCTTATAAGAACGTGCTAATTTGGGCTGGACTCAGGAAGTATGATGGCAGAATACCAATTAGGACGACGCCTATCGCTGCGAGGGTCAGCGCAACGATGAGCAGACGTGGATAAGCGAGAAAGTCGAGTTCCACTTCCGGCTCTCTCATGTACATCGCTACAACAACACGGAGATAATAGAACGCAGAAATCGCAGTGTTGATCGCGCCAATAATCACAAGCCAGATCTGCCCAGATTCGACAGCAGATCGGAAAATGTAGAACTTACCGATAAATCCCGCTGTCGGTGGAAACCCAGCGAGGGATAACAACATTATTGTCATGAACAGAGCGAGCAGCGGCTTTTTGAATCCCAGTCCGGCGTAATCGGAAATCATGAGGCTTTCGCCATCTTCCGTCCTTGCGAGAATCACTGCTCCGAATGCCCCGATGTTCATGACACAGTAAACGAACAGGTAAAACATCGCACTGGAGATTCCGTCTTTGTTTGCTGCTGCCAACGCAACCAAGACGTATCCAGCATGGGCAATACTTGAATAAGCGAGCATACGCTTAATATTTCGCTGGGCGATAGCAACCAAGTTGCCAACGGTCATCGTGAGTGCGGCAAGGATTGTAATAAGGATAATCCATTCGGATTGGAGGTTCTGTAGCGCGTCCATGAAGATTCTCAGGAATGCAGCAAACCCCGCCGCTTTCGGTCCTGCGGAGATAAATGCGGCGATTGAAGTGGGTGCGCCTTCGTAGACATCAGGTGCCCACTGATGAAACGGCACAAGTGCCACCTTGAATCCGAATCCTACAACAAGCAGAAACATACCAGATAATAGTAGTGGTGACTTTGCATCTACGGTTAAGGCAGAGGCAATTTGAGGAATACTGGTTGTCCCCGCGCCTCCATAGATCAACGCAATACCGTACAAGAAAAATCCACTCGCAAATGCGCCAAGTAGCAGATACTTCATTCCAGCTTCGCTTGACGCCATGCTTCTTTGGAAATAACCAGCTAGGACGTAAAGCGATAGCGACATCAGTTCTAAGCCGAGGAAGACAACAATTAACTCGTTGCCTGAAGCCATCAACATCATGCCCAACGTTGCCAAAAGGATTAACAGGTAATATTCCCCCTGCCGCTTATCTTGGCGTCCCAAATAGTTCATTGAAATAAGAACGACCAGAATCGTTGAGACCAAGAATATGACATTAAAAAAGAGGGAATATTTATCCACCTGAATCATATTGCTAAATTCTGTGCCTTCCGTGCCAATTTGCAACATATCAATGGAAACATATAGGGCAATGGCACAGCCAACAATTGTGATCCAAGCGGTAAATGTCTTTTGAAGCGAATTGAACAGATCAAAAATTACGACGAGGATAAAGGTCAAAATAATGATCAATTCGGGCATCAGCAGTTGCCAGTTAATTGTCATTCAAATCCTCCAATCTTAGATGAACAGATAGGTTCATCCTTACACAAAGTATACAAACGTTACAATCACAAACACAGGAACCAAAATCGCCACTGACCAAATCATGTATCCGAAGAAACTTGGCATCCTGATACCATTTTCCTCAGCAATCGCTTTAACCATAAAGTTCGGTGCATTGCCGATATAAGTGTTAGCTCCCATAAACACTGCCCCACAACTGATTGCCAACAGTGTCTGCGCCATTGGACCCATGAGCGAAGTTGGATCTCCACCCGCTGTGTTAAAGAAAACCACGTAAGTCGGTGCGTTGTCTAGGAAACTTGATAGCACGCCTGTCAACCAGAAATACATCGCATTGACCGGATCATTCGTTGTCGTCTGAACCGCGAGCACAATAGTACTGAGGCTCCCATCCATGCCCGCCTGCAAGATTTTCAACGCCGGGATTATGCAGATAAAGATGCCGATAAAAAGTTTGGCGACCTCTAGAATAGGTCCCCATGTAAAACCGTTTGCCGCACGGACATTTGTTTCCAACAGACTCGGGTCAATCTGATGATGTCCGTGTTCAGCATGTCCGTGTCCAGAAGAAGTATGTTCATGCTCTTCTTCATGCCTTCCAGTGATTTTAAGGAAGGTCATTCGAGCAACAATCTGCAGCGACGAAGGAATATACATCGGCGTGTACCGCAGACTGATGAATACAATCAAGAGGAGCAAACCATCTCGCACTAAATTAAAATAGGGTACAGTTACGCCGAAAATCGAGATACCACGGTTTTCGTCATGTGTTTTTTGTGCGCGCAGACTGTTGACTTCGCTAACAGCGAGGAGGTGGTTGTGGCGCAATTCATAGTATTCGTGATTGGATTTGTCAAATTTTATCGTTGTATCATTTTCATGTGCCTTGACATACGTTTCGAGTTTCTCCTTCGTCGCGTCCATCTTTTCTTCTGCGGTTTTGATCTGTGGTGCCATTTTCTCCGCAACTGAATGATCTTTGAAGGGACCATCAGCGAGTGATTTTGACCACAGAATCGCACCGATAATACCAACGATGAGCACAAAATTCCAAACACCTTGGAGGCGGAGTGGCTCTTTTTCCCCGTCGTCCGGCGGTGTGCCTTCTTTCCTGAACAAGATCGTGTCGAAAATGAAGAAGATGATCAGCAGCAAAATCACCACCGGCAACATCACGGGGAATAGTGCCATTGTCCAGAAAAAGTCAATTCCTTTAAGGAATCCGAGAAACAGCGGTGGGTCACCCAGTGGCGTCAATGAACCACCGATATTCGCTACGAGAAATATGAAAAAGACGACGACGTGAATACGATGCGTACGCCATTGATTAGCCCGGAGTATCGGACGAATCAGTAACATTGCCGCTCCCGTTGTTCCCATCCAACTTGCCAAGGCGGTTCCTATTGCGATCAGTACGGTATTGACGACGGGCGACCCTCGCAAGGAGCCCCTCAGACAAATTCCGCCTGCACATGTGAAAAGTACAGTCAATAAGATAATGAAGGGAACGTAATCGAGCAGGACAATATGGACAATTTCATACCATCCATCGCCTTTGTAGCCGATAAGGAAGGGAACAGAGAAAATGGCAATCCAGGCTAACGAGATTTTTCCGTAGTGATTCTCCCAAAAATGGAAGTTAATCAGTGGGATTATTGCAATGGAGAGCAGCATACCGATAAACGGAATGATGCTCCAAAGGGGCAGCTTCGCTCCATCCACACCGTGATGTGTGGAGTGGTCATCATCTCCATGCTGT
Source organism: Candidatus Poribacteria bacterium (assembly GCA_965247655.1). Lineage (GTDB taxonomy): Bacteria > Poribacteria > WGA-4E > WGA-4E > PCPOR2b > PCPOR2b. Next base: position 6,105,323 of record OZ252032.1, read on the forward strand.
TCGGTGTGGTCATCGTGTCCATCACCACCTGCGGCTGCCGCTGCAAAACCAATTGTCGGGAAAAGGATAAGTCCAATGAATCCCAGAAGTGCCAACAGAAAAAATAGATGCTTATTCGTCAATCTTTTTTGCCTCTTTTGTCGTGGTGTCCAGTACAATTGCGGGAGCAGCTGCCTCGACCGCCGCCGTGGATCTGCTCTGTTGTAACACTTGACTGACTGATTTTTCCATTCGGCTCAGAAACGGTTTGGGGTAAACGCCAATCCAAATGATGAACACCACTATTGGAACCAGTACAACGATTTCGCGCAGACTCAAATCGGTCAAGGTTTGATTTTTTGGGTTATCGAGTTTGCCAAACATGACGCGCTGGAACATCCAGAGCATATACACCGCTGCCAAAATAACACCGGTTGCAGCGATAATAGCATACACTTTAGAGAATGAATCAGACATAAAGCCGCCGAGCAAAATCATAAACTCCCCGACAAATCCGTTCAAACCGGGTAATCCAATTGATGAAAGCGTCACAATCATAAAAAATACGGCGAAAATCGGCATCTGTTTTGACAATCCACCGAAGTCGGCAATCATGCGAGTGTGCCTGCGTTCATAGATCATCCCGACGAGCAAGAAAAGTGCGCCGGTACTTAACCCATGATTAATCATTTGGAGGATACCGCCCTGCACACCCTGATGGTTGAGGGCGAAAAGTCCAAGCACGACAAACCCCAAATGACTCACACTTGAATAGGCAACCAGTTTCTTAAGGTCTGGTTGCACCATCGCTACCAATGCGCCGTAAATGATACCAATCACAGACAGCGTTACGACAAGTGGCGTATACGCTGCAACACCCTCCGGGAAAAGTGGCATACAGAAGCGTACGATGCCGTATGTCCCCATTTTGAGTAATACGCCCGCGAGGATAACACTGCCAACTGTCGGTGCTTCAACGTGTGCATCGGGAAGCCAAGTGTGGAAGGGGAAAATCGGCACTTTGATGGCAAAGGCAATGAAAAACGCCAAGAATAGCAGGTTCTGATGTGATAATGATCTGCCGTATAAGGTCATCAGGTTGAAACTATTATCATTTTGGAAATAGAGGTACAAAATCCCAACAAGCATCAACGCGCTGCCCGCCATTGTGTACAGCACAAACTTAATCGTCGCGTAGATGCGCCGATGTCCACCCCAGATGCCGATCAGTAGATACATTGGGATGAGCATCGCCTCCCAAAACACAAAAAAGAGGAAGAGGTCTAACGCACAAAACACACCGAGCATCGCCGTTTCGAGCATGAGGAGCGAACCCATGAATCCGCTGGTGCCTTTTTCTATCGAATTCCATGCTGCTAGCACACAAATCGGCGTCAGAAAAGTGGTCAACAGAACCAGCCAGAGTGAGATGCCATCAATGCCGAGGTGGTAGCTTATGCCAAGCCCCTCGATCCAAGTACGTTCCTCCTTAAACTGCATCTCATGTGTGTCTGCGTCAAACCCGGTATAGAGGGATAGCGACACGGCAAAAGTGAGCAGCGTAACAACCAGAGCGATCCATTTAAGTCCTGACTCGCCTAAAATGTGCCTCGCAAGGGCGATTAAGATTACACCAAGTAGTGGTAAAAAGATAACTGCGGAAAGTAACAAGTATAACCTCCGAAGTGTAATGCGTTAAACGTAAAGGTGTTTACGCTTCGTGACCCATGAAAGTTAATGTCGGTTGATAAGTGTTGCTAGGTTCTGTTGACATTTCATCGTAACCAGATAATCGTGGCAACGAAACTCAGAAATCCCATATACCGAACCGCTAGCTTATCAAACCGAGAGGAGATACGTCGATACTGCTTCATTTTGTTGATAAAACATTCGACTAAATGCCTCTCTTTATACAGATGCACATCATAAGTGCGTGAATCCCGACGGTTGGCACGTGGGGGTATCACCGGCACCGCCCCCCTTTGGGTTATCGACTCAATGAATGCCATCGAGTCATATGATGTGTCAGCTATCACATACTCACTGTTATAACCGTCAATTAACGCCTCAGCACAAGTGATGTCGTGCCGTTGACCCGCTGTCAGCATAAAATGTAAGGGATTGCCTAAGCCATCAACAGCGATATGAATCTTAGTTGAGAATCCACCCCGGCTGCGTCCAAGTGCTTGTGAGGCTTGACCCCCACTTGTTTTCAATGCACCCCCAGCACATGGGTGTGCGCGAATGATAGTGCTGTCAATGATAAGCCACTCCATATCGGGGTCTTTGGCAAAGTGTTGGTGCATGCGTTGAAAGATATCTTTATCGCACCACCTTGCGAATCGTTTATAGACACTGTTCCAATTGCCGTACTGGTTAGGTAACAGGCGCCATTGACTGCCACTACGAGTTATCCAAAGCACCGCATGGATAAAACGTTTTAAGTGTGTGTGTTGTCCGGTATAGATATCAGGACAGGTTTTAAGGAATGATACTATTTTTGACCATTGACTATCGGATAGGGTAAATGTTGACATATTACCATTATGACACAAATGTCAACACGCCCTAATGCCCTTCATCGAATAAACAGATAATACCCCAAGAAAATGATGATACCGATGACCATTGATACAACGTAGGATTGGACAACACCCGTCTGGAGTCGTCGGATCGAGCCGCCAATTCCGCGGATGATAAATGCGGTTAGATTCACAAGCCCGTCAATGATGGCGATATCCATGATCTTCCAGAATAGATAGTGGGATACGCCTCGTATCGGCTGCACAATAACGGCGTTATAGATTTCGTCGATGTAGTATTTGTTAGCGAGGAGTTTGTGTAACGGGTTTGTCGGTTCATTGAGGGGAACTTTGCTACGATATATGAACCAAGCCACCAAAATGCCTGCAATGCCAACAATCGACGAAATAATCATAAAGGGGATCGGATTACTGTGAGCTGATTCGCCATAATGTTTAAATCCCTTTACGCTTTCCAAGAAATGATGAATTGCACTATGTTCTCCGCCCCAACCGACGATTGCACCGATGATTAGAGAAGGAATTGCCAACAATACGAGCGGAACCCACATCACCGGTGGCGATTCGTGGAGATGCGACTCAACCTCTGAATCGACACGCGATTCACCGTGAAAGACTACAAAGATCAGACGGAACATATAGAACGCCGTTAGAAACGCTGTCAGCAGCCCAATCCCGAAAATTATTTGGTATCCACCATCCCAAGCGTTGTGTAGAATCTCGTCTTTACTCCAGAAACCGCTCAAGAACGGGAAACCCGCAATCGCAAGGGCACCAATGAGGAATGTCCAATAGGTAATCGGTAGCTTTGATTTCAGTCCACCCATCTTCCTCATATCCAGTTCATTCGACATGGCGTGCATCACACTGCCAGCTGTAAGGAACATCAATCCTTTGAAGAAAGCGTGTGTCATCAGGTGGAAGATCCCAGAAGTATACGCACCGACCCCCACACCCACGAACATATAACCGAGTTGGCTCACAGTCGAATATGCCAGCACCCGCTTGATGTCATTTGCAGCTAACGCCATCGTTGCAGCGAACAGGGCAGTGAGAACGCCAATCCAAGCGACGACAACACCTGTGTGTGCTAGGTTAAACAGAATTGATGAGCGTGCGACCATGTAAACGCCAGCCGTGACCATCGTGGCGGCATGGATCAACGCACTAACAGGCGTGGGACCCTCCATCGCATCGGGGAGCCAGACGTAGAGAGGGATTTGTGCGGACTTGCCCACCGCGCCAACGAAGAGCAGTAAAGTTGCGACGATGAGTGTACTTGCCCCGAAAATCTGCTCATAGGTGTTGGTTTCGGCGAGCCCAAAAAGTTTGTCAAAATTCAATGTGCCAAACGCCGCAAACAGTGTGAACATCCCAAGCAGGAATCCAAAATCGCCGATTCTATTAACAATGAAAGCTTTCTTGCCGGCATCGGTGGCAGATTTTCTATCGAACCAATAACCGATCAATAGATAAGAACAGAGTCCAACGCCTTCCCAACCGATGAACATCATCAGGTAATTGTTCGCCAAAACGAGGATTAACATGGCAAATACAAACAGGTTGAGATAAGCAAAATAGCGCGTTCTCCCCGAATCATGGCTCATATAGCCGATTGAATAGATATGAATGAGGAAGCCAACCCCTGTAATGACGAGGAGCATCACCGTGGTTAGTGCATCAACGTGGAAGCCGATGTTAAGAGATTCGATCGGGATCCATTCGTAGAGCGTTTCCTTTAGTTCTCCACCGCTGCGGACCGTAGGAAATACGAAAAACGCACTGATAATGAACGATATGAGCACCGCGAGAGATGCAATCCAACCACTCACATTTTTCAGCCATTTCCCGAACAATCCGTTTATTAGAAATCCAATCAGTGGGGAAACCAGAAGTATAGTTATTAGGTCTTTCGACATTTCAGACTCCTCTACCAGATGTACTTGGTGTTTCTCGGAGATCCGTATGTTTCCTGAGTGCAGCAGCCATTTGACGCCATATCTCTTCAAGTTCTTCCGGCGTGGCTCCGCTCACCGCTTCAATCTCATCAGGTGAGCAACTCTGTAAAACATATTCTAAACATTTCTCGCATACATCAAACTCATCTTCGGACATTTCAATATCCAGCATTTTGACAGAAGCTATTTCTCGAATCTTCAAGGTTTCCATTCTAAGCACCCTTAAATTGTCTTGTCCATTTCCCTGTACTAATTCGTAAGATGCGATTGCGACGGGTGGTTATAAAACTTGTATGGTATTTGTCGTCAGTAGTAAATATATGTGTTCGCCCATTTGGTCCAACGTAAATCAAATAACCCGTTTCGTTATCAATGTATATCTCCTTAGGCTGGAGCCGATCTTGCTGTGCATAAGCAGATGGACGATCTGAGTCCTGCATTCGGTGCTTGCCATGTGAAGTCTGTTTCATCTCTTTTCATTGGAGTTCAAACAGTTCATGCGATTACCCCTTCATCGTGTTGATTTCATCAATATTAATCGTTTCGTGATGTCTGAAAACACCCACGATAATAGCAAGTCCAATGGCAACTTCAGCGGCAGCAACAGTCATGACGAAGAACACGAAAATCTGCCCCGAAGCATCCCCCAATTCTCGACCGATTGCGACGAAAGCGAGATTTGCCGCGTTGAGCATCAGTTCGATACACATAAAGATAATGATTGCGTTTCTCCGGATGAGCACGCCGATTACCCCGATAGTAAAGAGCAACGCGCTTAAAATAAGATAGTATTGCAGAGCCATATTTCAACCCCTAGTTTACAATTAAGCAGCCGTGTCTGGATTTTCACGTTTAACAAGCGCGATGACTCCGATTAAAGCTGCAAGCAATATAAGCGATGTCACCTCAAAAGGCAATAAAAACTTTGTAAATAGTATCGTGCCAATCCGGTCAGGTTTACCCATCTCTCCCTGAAGTTTTTTGATGAGTTGATTCGCTTCACTTGCGGTGAGTGTTTCTACTGAGTTTTTTTGTTCAGCAATTTTTGGCACGTACGTGCTATTGATTTCTGCACGGTCAAGTTGGTAGGTGGATTCAATTGCCGCAATCTGGTTCAGCTGTTCTGAAGTAATCGTTGCGCCAACTGCTTGACTTCCGCTCTGAGAAGGCGAAACAGCGGTGCCATCATACGCTTTGATTCCGATGTAAATTACCTCTGCTGCCAGTAGAATCCCCACAATGACAGCGAACACCTTTGCCTTGTTGATTTGGCGTGCTGTTTGAAGTCTACCTAAATTGAGCAACATGATCACAAACAGGAATAATACCATAATTGCGCCGGCATAGACAATCACCTGCACAGCGGCAACAAAGTACGCTCCCAACGAGATAAACAACCCCGCTAATGAGAAGAAGGTCAGGACCAATGCTAGTGCACTGTGAATCGGATTCCTGAATGCAATAACGCATATCGCAGAACCAACGGCTAGTATGCCAAAAATAATAAACAGAATCTGTTCAGCCATGTGTATCCTTGTAAATCAGAGGCTTGTTATAGCCTACGGTAGTTATTAAGATGAAGATTCGTCGGTAAAACTGAGTATATCTCTATCATCAACCGGCTCAGGTTCCTGCGTCATTACCAATGTAGTTGCTACGATTGCAACAACTATAAAGGCGGCGACAACATTTAGTATACCCACAAGGAGCTTCGATTGTGTGAATGCCCAAACCGTCGCTGTCACAACAATTGTTGTAATTGCAATGGGCAGTAGAAATTTCCAGCCGAGATTCATGAGTTGATCATACCGGAATCGGGGCAGGGTCCATCTAACCCAGATAAAGACAAAGAGGAAAAATGCTGTTTTGGCGAAGAAGATTCCGAATGAAATCACGCCACTCCAGAAGGGACCGCCAACTGTTTCTAACCCGAAGAAATGCCAACCACCCAAAAATAGCGTAACAGCTACCGCCGAGCCGACAATCATGTGCAGGTACTCCGCCATAAAGTACATCGCAAATTTCATGCTGCTATATTCCGTATGGTATCCACCGACAAGTTCCTGTTCCGCTTCGGCGAGATCGAAGGGGAGACGATTGGTCTCTGCAAAGGCGGCGGTGGTAAAGGCTAAAAAGGCAGGAAAATGGATGAGGAAATTCCAAGTCCAAGGATAACTCCCTTGTTGAATTGCGATCTCCCGGAGGCTTAATGAGCTTGAAAGCATAAGAACGCCTATAAGCGAAAGCCCCAACGTCAACTCATAGCTAATCATCTGTGCGGAGGAGCGCAAGCCACCGAGCAGCGAATACTTGTTGTTTGATGCCCATGCACCAAGCACGACACCATAAACCCCCAAAGAGGTGATTGCCAGAATATACAGAACCCCGATATTAATATCGGCAATTTGCAGAGGGATTTCGTAGCCTGAGATCGTTATTGAACTACCAAAGGGGACAACCCCGCAGGTAACTAGGGCTGGCACCAAAATAATTGCAGGTGCAAGTAGGTAGATCGGTTTATCCACATGGTCTGGAATCAGATCCTCTTTCAACAGAAATTTTACGCCATCGGCAATCGGCTGCAAAATGCCCCAAGGCCCAACGCGGTTGGGACCGTGTCGATCCTGAATCCATCCACTCACTTTCCGCTCGGCAAGAATCATCGCCATGACACCGATGAGCAGCAGATGAACGACGACAACAATTTTGATGAGTGAGCTAATGATTAAAACGTGAAATGGTAAGTCCATATCCCTCCCTATCTAGATTCTTAAACAACTTTGTTTTCAAGACTCTCCAAAATTTCTACGACTTTCACTTTCAGTTCTGGAATATCTTTCTGAATAATTCCCCAAACCACATTTTCATCAATTCCAAAGTAGTGGTGAACTAAAGTGTTCCTCAATCCTATAATCGCTCGCCATTCTATGTCCGGGAATCTTCGTTTGAATTCATCTGTAAGAGAATTGGCAGCTTCACCAATGATTTCAAGTTGCTTTATTGAAGCAAACCGCATCATTGAATTTTCTACAAAATCATCAATGCCAACTTGATGGGTATAAGATTCGATTTCAAAAATTGCATCTAGTATATGTTGAAGTCTTGCCCGATCACCTAGATCTCCTCGCATAGACTAGCACTCTGTCTTGTTCGATGTAAGGCTGAATGTGTTTTGGGATGGCTTTTTGCGAAAGTAGATCCACCTGTCTATTTAGCAGGTCTTGCAAATCTAGCTGCATTTGGACAAATTCTAAACCAATCGGTTTAGCATAGTCTAACTCAACCAAAATATCTACATCACTCTTATCATCAGCTTCATCCCTAGCGCATGATCCGAAGAGGTATGCCTTCAGCACCGGTTTATCTTTGAAATAATTACTAATTTCTGAGATTTGCCCTGAATCTAATTTCATTTTACTCTCTGCTTAATCATTACCATGACGCTGAAGGGCAACGTGAGAGAAACAACACAGTTGTCGTAAATCTGCTGATTGTGTCGTTCTGAAAGATAAGCACGGGGCGAACACCCGCTTGCTCTGAACCTTGTATGGGATTCAAATCTGCAAGCCAGATTTCACCGTGCTTAACGATCATAAAGTGTCCTCTTTTGTCAATTCTTTGTTATAATCTGACAACCCTTCATCAGCGAGTTTTCGGTCCTCATCAGCGAATTCAGCGTAAAGTGCAGCTAAACGTATTTCATCCTTCAGTTTTTCAAGTCTATCATCTGTTACTTCTGAAACAACCTGTTTCACAATCTCGTAGAGTTTCTGTTCTGCAATTTCTATTTGCATTTTAATATCCTCAACATGCTCTCCGAATCTATTCCCAAATGAGCCAATCCTCAAGTCTTTTCAGACTAATCATTCATCATGGATGTCGTCAACTGTTCTCGCTAGCGAGATTAACTCCACCATCCCCAATCTTCTGGTGCGTAGCATCTTGATAATCGGGTACATTTTCCGCAATGTCCAACGCAATCTCACCGGCAAAATGATAATCCATCTCACCGCCCAACCGTTTGGCTAATTGTTGGATAATCTCCCAATCAACACGCGCCTCGCCGGGGGGATCGACAGCCCGATGTATCCGTTGCACCCAGCCTTTTGCGTTGGTGAAACTGCCATCCTTCTCCGCAAAGGTGACCCCTGGAAGGACCACATCAGCCAATTGCGCTACATCGGATTCAAAGATATCCTGCACGACCAGAAAATCGACCGCTTCCAACGCCTGCCTCGCTGTCTCGCCAAGTGGACGTTCGGGTGCCCCATTCACAAGGTACACGACCTTTGCGTTTGCTATTCCACTCCAAAGTGCGTCCCCCGTTAAGGAAGCATCATCTCCCAGCTTGAGCATATCCAGCGCACCGCGCGTGTTCGGGTTTTTGTCGGCATCAATAGTGAATTGCGGGAATTTGTGTTCCTCACCCGGCTCGCGCCCAAACAGCCCGATCGACTCCGTTTTGAGGACTTCACGCGCCAGTTTGCCCAGCAGGTAGTTCTCCTCATTCGTGCCTTGCGCAGAGCCAACGACGACGGTGGATTCCAGATCGGTTTCAGAGAATTTCTCCACAATGATATTCAGCGCATCTGCCCATGAGGTTGGGACAAGTTCGCCATCTGCCCGCTTCATCGGAATCTTGAGCCGATCTTCGCTGTTGACGTAATGGTAGCCGAGCCGTCCGTCATCGCACATCCAGTGTTGATTGATATCCTCGTGGAACCGTGGCTGAATTCGATAAAGACCATCTTCCTTATAGTCAACAGTGATGTTGCATCCAACGCTACACCCCGGACAGACGCTATTAACCTGCTTCATGAACCACGGACGCGACTTAAAGAGGAAATCTTTGCTAGTCAGTGCCCCAACGGGACAAATATCCACGACATTGCCAGCGAGTTTATTATCGAGCAGCCGGAGCGGGTTATCGTCGTGGTCGCGTGGAATATCAATTTCGTCGTGTGAACCTCGATGGATCAACCCAAGTTCTCCGGTACCCGCCACTTCATCACAGAAACGGACGCAACGGGTACAAACAATACATCGTGTTGAGTAAAGCAGTACATCGGGACCGAGATCTTTTTTCGGGGGAACGTTCTTAACCTCAAGGTATCGGCTCTTGCCGCTGCCATGATTATAGCTGAAATCCTGAAGGTCACACTCGCCTGCTTGGTCACAGACGGGACAATCAAGCGGATGGTGAACAAGCAGAAACTCAAGGATGTCCTCCCGCGCTTTCTTTACACGCGGCGAATCGGTCCGGACAATAAAATCATATTTCCCATCCAGTTTTCGATCCGGAGGGGCGGTACGCACCGTGGTCGTGCAGCCGGTTGCGAGTTGGCGGTCTGGAACAACCTTGCCCGCGGGCGGAAAGAAGACATGGGGCTCCACAAGGCACATGCGACAGTTTGCCGGACGGGTCAACCCTGGGTGGTAGCAGTAGTGTGGCACTTCAATGTCGTGTTGTCTGGCAGCCTCAATGATATTGGTTCCGTCTTCAACTTCAATCTCAAGGTCGTTCAGTTTAATGAATGCCATGATGTCCTCATTATGCAGCGCGTAAGATGTGGTGATACGTTCTTACATTGGGTATTTCTGTCAGGTCAGCTTTCAGCGTTATCTGATTTTGGAATTTTTGAAAGTTGTTTGGTTTTGAAAGATGGAGGCAACTCAGAGAAGAAAGGGGGCTAGCGCAGAGAAAAACCAACGTCTTGTGTCGGCTCGCTGCCCCTGATAGAATTCTACGCTTCAAACAGTCTTGGGACTATCCGCTGCTGATAGGCGTAATTCTCTTCCGGCGGCACCGTCGCTTCTTCCACCGGCAATGTTACCAATTTCTCCTCACGGATTGCAGCCTCAAATTCTGGACGGAATTTCCGTAGATAACTCACAGCGGGCCATGAAACAGCGATCCCAAAGACGCAGATGGTATTCCACGTCATGGTGTCCACATTTGCGATGTTGTTTGCGACACTCTCTAGCAGGTCAAGATCTTCGTAAACCTCTTCCATCTCACCGGTATCGCCCCATCTGCCGCCCTCTGCAACCCCAAACTTAGGTCGCTGAATCGTCGTTTGCCGCCCCTCACCGTCGGCGATTCGTTGGACAATATCTCGCACCCAAGGTGTTCCCCAACGGCACGGCGTACACTGCCCACACGATTCATGCGCGTAGAACTTCATGATGTTGAGGAGGCAATCGACAATGTTCCGTGTTTCGTTCATGACGATAATGCCTCCAGAACCGAGCATTGATTTCCAGAGCGTCAATGAAGTAAAGTCGAGGCGACATTCCAATTCATAGTGCGTCAAAATCGGTGCAGAACTGCCGCCGGGGATGACAGCTTTTACGCGCTCACCCCTGACGCCGCCCGCAACTTCGATTAACTCCTCGGCGGTCAAACCGAGATCGAGTTCATAGACGCCCGGCTCGTTCACGTCCCCGCTGATACAGTATAATTTTGTCCCTGTGTTTGGATCCGATTGTGGCGGATTAAACCGGGTATCCCCATAGGTGCGTCCCATACTGGTATACCATTCGATCCCATTCCCCATCAGGAAAGGTAGGTTACACAGCGTTTCCACGTTCTGTACAACTGTTGGCTTATGGAACAACCCTTCGACTGCGGGGAAGGGCGGTTTCACACGCGGTTGTCCGCGTTTTCCTTCAAGGGATTCAATCAGTCCTGTCTCTTCGCCGCAGATGTACGCTCCGGCTCCCGGATGGGAATAAATGTCCAAATCAAAGCCACTCCCTTGGATATTTTTTCCCAGATAGCCGTGCTGATATGCTTCTTCGAGAGCGGCATCTAACATACGCTTACCGAGTGTGAATTCCCCACGAATGTAGATGTACGCGGTGTTAATCCCCATGGCATAGCAACAGATTAAGATGCCTTCGATTAACAGATGTGGATTCTTCTCCAGAACGTAGCGATTGCTAAACGTTCCCGGCTCACTCTCATCGGCGTTGCAACACAGATAGCGGGGCTCAATATCTCTGGGCACAAAACTCCACTTCAGCCCGGTTGAAAACCCTGCGCCGCCACGTCCCTTCAGCCCGGATTTCATCACTATATCGCAAATATCTTCCGGCTGATACTCCTTGATCGCCTTCTCGAAGTGTTTATAGCCGTCGTACTGACGAAATACATCAAATGTATTGATGTCTGGTACATCCAGATTTTCGTAGAGAACGCGTCTTTCTTGAACCATGAGTCGTTACCAACCTTTTGCCTCTACTCTAAGCCATCCAAAACCTCATCCATCTTTTCCGGAGTGAGGTTCTTATACAAGTCATCATTAACCATTACGACAGGTGCCACATCGCAAGATGCTAGGCACTCTGATTTCAGTAAGGTAAATTTCCCATCTGGCGTGGTTCCTTTTGCCAAGTCTGTTTCGGAAGCAACATCTATGTCGAATTTTTGTTTGATATGCTCCAGCACCAATTTACAATCTCTCAACGCACAGGGGAGTGTGTAGCAAACGCGGATAACATATTTACCGACAGGCTCCTCGAAGAACATTGGGTAAAATGTTACCACATCTTTAACTTTCATCACCGGCAATTCCAACAGTTCAGCGACATGCTCCATCACGGCAGGACTGATATAACCTGCCTGTTTCTGTGCTAGATGCAGTGCGGGCAGCATTGCAGCTTCCTTCACCGGATAGCGCTGAATCAGTTTATCAAACTCCCGCTGATTTTCCTCTGAAAACTGGAATGGCGTTTCTATTTGAATAAGTTCATTGGACATCTACTCATTCCTTCTGAGAAGAAGTGACTACGTTGTGTCAGCTAAGGTGTCTATAATCGCTATCATTCGTGGAGAGCGGACACCACAATCTTCGTTAGTCTGAGGGACGATCGCGCAAACCCACAACAATCGCTATACCAACAATCAGGACCGCAGCACCCCCTAAACAGATAAGTAGCAGCCAAGGAGGCTCTTTCGCGAACATTTTAATCGGCACGTAGTGTTCGCCACCGGCAACGACCGTGACCGGTTTGTTGACACGGTCCCCGTATCCCTTTTTATAACAACTCAGCAAATAGCGACCAGGAGCCAAACCGACTATTTTGAATTCGCCGTTGCTAGCTGTTTCCCCTTCAGTTTCGAGTCCGCTAGCAGCGAGGAGAACAACTCGGACCCCTTTGATTGGGAGTTGTGCCGTTGAGGTATCAGCGACATGACCACGAACTGCTCCCGTTTTTGTATGTTCAGCTGTCCTTAGTGACACATCGTGATTACCACCGGCAATAACCATGACCGGCTTGCCGACAACGTCCCAGTACCCGTCTTTATAACAACTCAGTAGGTAACGACCGGGAGCCAAACCAACCATCTCGAACCCACCATTGTTGTCTGTCTCTGTTACAGTTTCGGAGCCATCGGCAGCGACGAGGACAACTCGAACCCCTTCGATTGGGAGATGTGTCGTTGAGGTATCAATGACATGACCACGGACTGTCCCAGTTATTAGATTTTGAGAAAAAACAAGCCCGGAAATGAGCCACGGATAGCATAATAAAAGAAGGGTCAACCGTTTCATCGAAATCTTCGCTGTGGAAACCCCGTCCCCGATAAATCGGGACTAAGAAGCTTTTAAGGCGGTGAGGAAACAGCGTCTCCTTTTTAGATATAGTTAAAGTTTAATCGTGTGAGGACTTTGAACTTTTCACGTTTCGCAGACTGAGTGAGGCGTTTGCCCTCCAACGCGTATAGGGAATAACCTTTTTTCTCCATATATCCGCTAACACGAGCCAAACCGTGTTTTACATGCTTTATTAGAGTGTTCTTGGCTATGCCATTGCACATTGTACCGCCGTAACGTGGGCGTCTGCCACCCTGCTGTGGGTTCTGTCTGTGCAATTGCCGCCGTGCAATGGATATCGGACTGACACAAAACACACAGGTATTGTCCACTTGGTCTGTATTGCTTCCGATGACATGATATGCCAAGCACCATGAGTCTACGCAATGGGCATTGAAGTCGCTGGACATCTTGTTGCCAGACTTCTTGAGTCCGAGCGAATCACGAATTGCTTTTGTTTCAAAGCCTTTGAGTGTGAACAATATCCAACGCTTCTGGATTTCAGCGTAGAACCATTGCTTCCCCACCTCAAGGGGACTAAAAGACTCGTTCCAGTTACGGGCACCCTTCCGCGTCCGTGTCTTGATATCCTCAACACAGACATGCGTTATCGGAAACATCGTGGACAGGTAGTTGAGGATTCGGAGTTTCCAATCCCACCGTGTCCGTGTGCCGGCGGGTATCCGTTGTTTATTCGCCATGCGGTTCGTGCGGTTCTTCCGATTCGGACACTTCCGTGAACGTCTACCACGCCTCAATTGACGACGTGTTTCAACTTTTTTGCCAACCTTGTTATGAGCGTCGGCTTGTACATTCAGATATGTCGATTTCTCTGATTTGACAGTGAATCCTTCTTTCTTGCTACCGGGGTCAATCCCAACGGCGATGTCTTGCGTTTGGGTCCCAGAGGGCTCGCCATTCAACCTCACGCAGAATACGCCATTCCGAAAAAACGGTGTGGCTTTACCCGACTTCATCCACTTCCTTGCCCTTGCTGGCGTGGTTGGCATTAACGGGTTACGATTTTTGTCAACTACAGGAACAAACATTGTAAATCACTCCTGTGGGTGTGTGTATTGCCCCATCGACATCACGGAATCAGAGCGGATTCAGGCTTGGGGAGCACCCGAAACATCAGTGAGGCTGCCACGCCTTAGACCCGCGATATAATCGTCTAGTCAACGGTTTAACTTGCAAGTGCCCGTTGGCACGGGATTGCAAGCCTCGCCCTTCAGGGCAGGGTTATTGACGCCTTCATCCCAATCTATGATGTGTCTCTATTAAACGGTGGCGGAATGATTCCCTCCGTTTTGCCAGCAAGGTTGAGGTTTGGCAGCGCAAGGATCTCCCACGTGCCGTGAGAACTTAAACCTTTTGATTGATACTACCGATCTAATTCTCCGGCAATAATATTTAGGCTACCCAATACGGCGACGATATCTGATACCATACCGCCTTCAATCATGTGAGGCACTGCTTGGAAGTGCATAAAACTGGGTGGACGGATACGAATTCGGTACGCTTTACCGCTGCCGTCACTGACGATATAAAATCCCAGTTCACCGTTCGGAGACTCGGTGGCACAATAGACTTCACCCGCAGGGGGCTGGACCCCATGCCCATCCATAATAATCTTGAAGTGGTGGATCAAACCTTCGATATTCCCGTAGGCGTCCTCTTTTGTTGGAAGGCTAATTTTATAGTCATCCACATTGACAGGTCCATCGGGAAGGTTATCCAGTGCCTGCTGAACAATTCGACCGCTCTGAATCATCTCTTCCATTCGTACTAGGTAACGATCATAAACATCGCCATTGGTACCAACGGGAACATCAAAATCGAACTCCTCATAGTAGGAATATGGCTCTGCTTTTCTTAAATCCCAATCCACTCCGGAGGCACGCAGACATGGACCTGTAAGCCCATAATCAATTGCATCTTCGGCTGATACAACTCCAACGTCTTTGGTACGGTCCATCCAAATTCGGTTTCGGGTCAGCAGCGTGTGAACTTCCTTCAGAGTTTTCGGAAAGGTGCTCAGGAACGTCCGGACATCTTCCTCAAAGCCGTCGTAGATATCTCTCATCAATCCCCCAACACGGGTATAGCTGGTGGTCAGGCGAGCACCGGTGGTTTTCTCGAAGATGCTGTACAATTTCTCCCGTTCTTCAAAGCCATATAGCATGACTGTGAATGCCCCAAGGTCTAATGCTCCCATACCGAGCCAAATCATGTGATCTGCGATGCGGGAGAGTTCAGCAAGAATCACGCGAACGTATTCACAACGCTCCGGGACTTGGATATCCATCAACTTCTCCACAGCGAGTACATAACCGAAGTTGTTAGACAACGGTGAGAGATAGTTCATCCGGTCAGTTACAACAATATACTGGTTATAGTCGTGGTGCTCTCCTAGCTTCTCGAAACCAGTATGCAGGTAACCGAGATGGGGCGTTGCTTTCAGGACGGTTTCGCCATCAAGTTCTACGACAATTCTAAGTGTGCCGTGAGTTGCCGGATGCTGGGGACCGAAATTCAACGTCATCGGTTCGCCGGGCACTCGATTTGAATCGTTTCGCATCTCTTTTTCTCCAGTGGAGAGTCGGGATTGTCTGCTGATAATTGACAGGCAAGCCTAAAGGGTATTACACATTCTGTTCTTCAAAGTTAAAAGTCTCACGTTCCCCGCGACCACGCAGGGGATAATCCTTACGAAGTGGGTGCCCTTCATAATCATCGGGCATCAGGATTCGGCGGAGATCTGGATGCTCCTCAAAGGCGATCCCGAACATATCGTATGTTTCGCGCTCTAGCCAATTTGCCACCTTCCAGATTGATGTTATTGATGGGATGCTGAGTTCTTTTTCATGGACGGGAACCTTGACACGCAAACGTTCTTTCTTTTCTGTTGAAAGCAGATGGTAGACGACAGTGAACCGTGCGTAGTCGTATTTCATCAGAACATCTTCCATCAAAGAATAATCAACCGCTGTGACGTCAGCAAGAAAATTATATGCGAGTTCCGAGTCGTTTTTCAAGAACGCCATCAGTTCATAGATGGCATCTTTACGCACCGTAATTGTCAGTTCGCCTCGTGCGTCAGAAACGTCAAGAATCGCATCGGGGTATTGTTCTTGAACTTTTTGAACCACAAGTGGTTGTTGTTCTTCAGCAGTTACTTGCTGCTCTTCACTCATTAGGTTTAGTCCTCTAGGTCGAGTTAGCTAGCAATCGCTCTACTCCGCCTTTTAGGGGAGACACTTTCTTGTTCCACGATCCGTTGAATCTGTATCACAGCGTCGATGAGATCTTCAGGACGCGGTGGGCAGCCGGGGAGGTAAATGTCAACGGGGATAAACCCATCCACGCCTTGTACTAAGGTATAGGTATCAAAAACGCCGCCTGTCGAGGCACATGCTCCCATTGAGATGACCCATTTTGGGTCGGGCATCTGGTCGTAGATTTTTTTCAGAACCGGCATCATTTTAATGGAGATGCGTCCCGAAACAATCAACAAATCGGATTGGCGCGGCGAAAATCGAATCGCTTCTGCGCCGAAACGTGAGAGGTCGAATTTCGACGCTAGGGTTGCCATCATTTCAATGGCACAACAGGCAGTGCCGAAGGGCATTGGCCAGAGGGAGTTTTTTCGCCCCCAGTTCACAATTTTATCAATAGTGGTGGTGAATATGTTATCTCCAAGTTGACTTTCTAATCCCACGATAGACCGCCTTTCTTCCAAGCATAGATGTAACCTAAAAAGAGAATACCGATGAAGACCAGCATTTCGACAAGGATAAAATAGCCGCTGTTCTCTATGAATTTCTTAAAGACAATTGCCCATGGATAGAGGAAAACGACTTCAATATCAAAAATGATAAAGAGCATCGCAACGAGACCAAAGCGGATGGAAATCCTTTGCCGAGTGTCTCCGACAGGTTGGACGCCAGATTCGTAAACGGAGAGTTTGGATTGCGTCGATTTCTTTGGCCCAATCAAGTGGGTCAAGGCGAGGTTCACTCCCGCAAAGCCGATGGCAAAAACGAGTAGAAAAAGTATGGGTAAGTAATCAGTCAACATTTTTTTAAGCCGCGCGGCATTTTCAGCCAAAAATTAGTTATTGAATGTAGGTTGTGAAATGTTTCACATACTCAAGCCAAAAAAGAATGGGCTCACTTTCAGCCCATAATTTCTCAACGAAGTATTATTTCACATTTTGAGAAAGGTGTCAAGTCTTTTTTCGGCAAAAAAGCATAAATTCTTGGCTAATCATCCAATATGAGCAGCGGACGGTTGTACCGTGCTCGAATCCGATTTATCATAGATAGCACACGTGGACGCGCAACGATCTTGTGTTCTACCCTTCGCTTACCGGGGAAATCGCAAAGGATGATGCCCACAAGCGCGCTCAGAATACCCGGTCCCGGCGTAAATAGCATGATGAATCCAGCAATCAAAAAGACTGCACCGCACACATTTTGCACGAGGCGCAGCAATAGACGTAAAACGGGATTCTTTATACGGCTCACCTGTTTCTTCCGAGTGAAATAGTCCGACGGCAACGAAATGAGCAGCATCGAAATGCTCGCAAGAGTTGCAAAAGTTGTAACGATGATGATTACAGGTAGAATTAGGAAAAACAACACCCAATGGGCTTTAATAAATTCAATCACGGATAATTTTTCGTCTCTCCTTATGTGTGTCTGTCACCTAGCGGCTGCTCATCGACGGGCGACCGCACCGCCGTCAATTGTCATGATATCACCACTTATGTAAGCCGCCTCATCGGAGGCGAGGAATAGTACCGCGCCGATATAGTCCCATACAGTTGCACGCCGATCCAGCGGAGGTGCGTCGGCTGAAGCGGGAAGCAGATCTGGCAAGGAGTCATCCTGTGGCAGATTCTGTGGGGAATTGATTCCTGTGGGTGCACCGCCGCCGGGGGCAATTGCATTGACGGTGATCCCATCGGGACGCAATTCAAGGGCGAGGCTACGGGTCAATCGGTTCAACGCTGCTTTGCTGACACAGTAACTGAGGGCACCTTCGTGTGATTCTTCTGCATAGATTGACGAGTTGTTGATAATGCGCCCGCGAATTCCCTGGTCGCGCATCACTTGTGCTGCGGCTTGAGCGCACAATAGACACCCTTTAACGTTGACAGCCATGACACGATCAAAGTCTTCGGCGGTCACTTCAAATAACGCACCTCTGCCCAGAATGCCCGCGTTATTGAACAGAATGTCCAATCGCCCAAATGTTTCAACAGTGGTGTCAACAGCCGCTTGCACCTGTTCAGGAACGGTCACATCCAGCGGTATAGCAATTGCCTGACCGCCTTCGTTTTGAACCTCTGCGGCAACTACATCCGCCATCCGTCCACCTGCAACGACGACGGATGCACCTTCGCGTGCAAATGCCAGACATGCTGCTCTGCCAATCCCAAGCGGACCCCCGCCACCTGTTACAAAAGCAACCCGGTTTTCAAAGCGCATCTTTCCCCTCCATTTTCTGTCAGTAGACTGTCATTATAATACCACGCATGACTGCTACCGTGCAATCAAAAATGGAGGGAATTCGTTGACGTTTTAGTGACAGTGTGATAGGATAGAAAAAAGATCGAAGGAAGGAGATCGGTGACGTTGAAGACATTCGCGGAAACATTCATCCAGATGTTGGATGATTTTGGTATCCGATACATTTTTGGCATTCCAAGCGGTCCTTGGACACCGTTCATGGAAGCAATGCGTCGGAGCAATGTAGAGTTTGTGTTGGTTAGCAATGAGGCATCTGCGGGGTTCATGGCTGATGTTTGCGCCCGGTTGACAGGCAAACCGGGCGTGTGTTACGGCACTTTTGGACCCGGTGCCACGAACCTGAGCACAGGAATCGCAAACGCGCTACTAGATCGCTCTCCGGTACTTGCCTTGACCTCGCAGGTTCCAACGGCGATGCGGACGCGGGTGACTCAGATGAAAATCGATCATCAGGCACTGTTTGAACCGATCTCGAAATGGACTGCGGAGCTTTCCGTGGACAACCTGTGCGAAACAGTAGTCAAAGCTGTCGATATTGCTTGTCAAGAGGTTCCGGGTCCTGTCCATCTCGGCATCCCGGCAGAACTTGGAGAAACGCCTGTCCCAGATTGTGAGGGTGCTATCAGCGACGCAATCGGTCATCAACGCCAAGCCATTGCGCCTACCGTTGAATCAATACAGCAGGTAGAGCAGCTGATAAGATCCGCCAAAAAGCCGATTATCGCGTTGGGTTTGAGTGTGACGCGCGCTGACGCCCAAGCAATCGTGAACCAATTTGTGGAGAAGCAGGGAATCCCTGTCATCCTCACACCGATGGCGAAGGGAATAGTTTCTGAAGAAAGCCCGTACTACGCCGGTATTCTGTTCCACGCCCTCTCCGATCAGGTTGCGAAAACACACGGCGAAGCTGATTTGGTCATCGGTATTGGCTACGATGTGGTGGAATTCAATTACGAGGAGTGGCTACCGAACGCCCCAGTCATCCATATTGATACCGTTGCTGCTGATATTGATCCGAACTACGAGGTCCATGAAGTCATCGGTGATATCCGCCAAACGCTTGAGGCGATGCTGCACTTCCCAAAATTCGACTACGACTGGTGTGTTGAGGAACTCCAGGATCGCAAAAAGAGGTTGTTCGCCAACCTCTCACCTGATGTGCCAAATTTTTCGCCACACCATGCCTTAAACATTTTGCGGGAAGTACTCCCTGACGATGGAATTATGACGTGCGATGTCGGAGCGCACACCCACCTCATCGGGCAGCTCTGGAAGACCTATCGTTGGGGCAATCAAATCATGACAAACGGGGGATCATCGATGGGATTTGGGATTCCGTCGGCGATCGCTGCCAAGTTGTGCTGTCCGGATCAGCAGGTCGCCTGCGTGACCGGCGATGGTGGGTTTCTGATGATGGCAGGAGAGATGGCAACCGCAATCAATTTAGGGACTCCTGTTGTTTTTGTGGTGCTGACGGATCAGAATCTCCAGTTAATCAAGATTAAGCAGGAACGGAAAGGCTTTCCGCAATACGGCACACGCCTTTTCGGGGATGCCTATAACCCCGCTCACACCTATTTTGGTGTTCCAGTCCTCGTCGCAAAGGATGAGGAGACCTATCGATCCGCACTGATCAAGGCGTTTGACATGAACGCACCTGTCATTGTCGAAGCGTTTGTCGATCCGGCAGAATACGACGATTTAATCCTCAAACCACACCGAGTGGAAGATTAATGCGTAACGAGCAATGCGTAAGATTGTTGCTTCACGTATTACGCATTATCTAAAGATAACTATACTTTGGACAATTTCTATCTGTTTCATGTTTTGTTTTCAAGTATTTGCTGATTTTTCATTCAGTTTCTTACGGGAACGTAACTCGCAGAAAAAGAATTTCAGGTACAAGCAAGAACAGCCCCAGCGGGGCGGAATGTCTATAGATACATTGCGAACAAACTGTCTTTAGCCCCAGCGGGGCGAAAGGTGTATCAATAAACCGATATTGATGTCAAAAGTGTTTCAATGAATCCAGACTATTGCTCAACAACCCTAAAAATTGTACAAACTTTAGTAAAGATAAACTGTCTCAGCTATTCCCTATCTAGAAAGGGAGAGTTATGGTTGCGTTGGTCTTCGGTTTTATTGTGATAATGATGATTGGGGCGGGAGTGCTCATTTCGAGGTTGGCAGAGATTGCCAAAACGGATAAAGGCAAGAAGACGTGGATCTGGGGGATTCTCATACTCATCGCGCTTATTGCAGTGCCGCTCGTTTTGTTGGGCATCATTGTCAAGTTCGCGCAGTATTCATCGGTGGCGGGTGTTTTTGAGAGTTTGGGCGGTTCTGATAATTAGCCACTATTAAAGTGGGGTAAACAAATTTTCCTTACTTCAGTATCAGCACCCGTCGCGTCGCTGTGAACTCACCCGCTGTCAGTGTATAAAAATAGAGACCACTGGCAACAAATTCGCCAAGTTGATTCCGTCCGTTCCAATATATCGCACGACTCCAACTCTGATATATTCCCGCCGCTTGATGACCCACCGCCAAACGCCGAACTAACCACCCATTCATATCATAAATCGTCAGTGTGACCTCTGCCACCTGATACGGCACCCATGTCTCTGGATTAAACGGATTCGGATAATTTGCCAACAACGTAGTCTCTTATTGACATTACTCCCCTGCTTCGGTGCGACCGGGAAAATGTTTCGTAATCATCAGCCTCACGCCTACAGAGGTTCTCTTGACATACTCCCCCACCCTAAAGGGTGGGGATTCTTCCCCGTTCTCAATAGGGTGTCGAATTGTGCTATCAACAAGGGTAGCCCGGCGAACCGGGACTTACGTCCTCTCCAGCAAGGGTGGATGCCCCCACCCTATGGATATTGACCGCGGCATTGCGGTCTCTATCCATAGGGTGGGGCAGCTTGGACACTGCCATGTTCTATCACGAAGGTTTAGGTCCTGGTTGATTGCGCCACAGACATGGCAGGTCTTACTGGAAGGATACCACTTGTCAATGAATCGGATTTCCGTGCTCTTCTTGGAAGCGATATACTTGAGTTTCTGCACAAAGTCAGAAAAACCTAAGTCAGAGACTTTGCGACCCCAAAGGGTTTTCATGCCGTTGAGGTTCAGATCTTCAAGGGCAATCCAATCATATCTGTCTGTGAGGGCATGAGCAAGTTTCCAGTGAAAGTCATCTCGCTGGTTTACTATCTTGCGATGTTTCTTTGCAAGGTTGATTCTTGCATGTTCCCGATTCTTTGACCTTGTGACCTTTCGTGAATGGTTGCGGTTCGCACGTTTGATAGTGTTGAGACCACGCTTGAACAATTGTGGAGAGTCGTAGTCATTGAAGTCAGACCCGGTGAGATACCTCTTTAGTCCAAAGTCGAACCCCGCGTTATTACCCGTCGTGGGAGACTCTAAATCGGTATCTACATGGTCGGTCAGAATGATTAGCCATACGTCTGCTACGCTGTCACGCTTTATCGTGCAGCGTTTCGGGGTGCCTAAGACTTCCCGACTTTTGAAATATCGGTAGATTCGCTTACCGATACGGATATAGTTGTTTTGTAGCAGTTTCCAACCGGCTTGCTTGAGTGTGTAGGACTTGTATCGTTGACGTGGCTTGAAACGGGGACGACCTGAATGCTTGCCGCTTTTGCGGTCAGTAAACAGTTTAGAGTACGCTTTATCAAGCCGGTCTATTACGTCTTGCAACGATTGACTGGGAAGGAGATTCCAATGGGCAAAGCGGGGTAGGCTTTTCAACTTTGTTAAGTGTCGCATGAGTGCTTTTTTGCCAGGATACTTCCCATAGATAGCATGGTATCTGCGACACAAGGCTATAAAGTGATTCCATACATGAGCATGGCTGTCAATCGTTTTCTGCAATTCACGATTGCCATGATTGCTATACATCTTAAACTTGTAGGTTTTCATGAGGTCAGTTTTCTAGCTTTCATACCCTGTAGCAAAGAGTGTGGGAGCCCCACCGAGCGGTGGGGTGCTCCCTCCCACGAAAGCTAAGAAAAGCATACTAGATTTTACCTGCAATTTCAACATCTTTTGTCATACTAACGGGGTTTGGCGGGCTACAGCCCCACCCTAAAGGGATGGGGCATTACCCGCAATTTTAGGTAAATTACCCGTTCAATCAAAGCGTGGGAAAATATCGAGGAATTGTATCTTTCCATCACGAATCTCTTGAATCGTCATGGTTTTGATAGGGTGACGGTTCTCATTATAATGAGAAATAAATGCAGTACCCACGAAGTTTTGTGTCTCAGCCAACGCCATGCGAATCGCATCAGCATCAGTTGATTGCGCTCGTCCTATTGCCTCAGCTAATAGCTTCATTGCATCATAACCCGATCCGGCGATACCGTCAGGAGGTCGGCCAAACATAGCAGCGTAGTCTTGAGCAAACTGTCGTGCAGACATGCGTACCTCTGGGTTCACATGCCTCGCATCTAGAGGTATATCCGCGGAAAAATGAACGCAAAAGTAAACGTCATTCAACGATGTGTTGTCGGCTAAGGTTGTGAGTAACCCCGGTTCATCCCAACTGTCACTACCGATAAAGGGAACATCAATTCCTATGTCCCTCGCTGCCTCGATGACTAAGGGGACTTCTGGTACAAAACTGGAGAGGAAAATAACCTCCGGGGCTGCCGCTTGAATGCGCGAAAGCTGTCTGTCAAAAGTTGTATCACCGGCTTGATAAACCTCTTCGGCAACGATTTTTCCACCGAAGCTTTGAAAAGCCGCTTTGAACGCTTCGATGTGCCCGACTGAGAAGGTATCCCCATCCAAGTGAATTGTCGCAGCAGTTGTCTTGTGGAGCCGCTCGTCTACGAATCTCGCCATCACCTCCGCCTGATATGTGTTAGGGGCAACAGCAAGAAAGATAAAATTCCCTGCCTCGTTGGCACGGGCCGCTGCGGAAGCAGGAATCATGGGACGACCCAGTTGTTGAACAACTGGCCCAACCTTCACAGTAATACTTGAGTATATAGGGCCCAGCAGTGCGACAACGTTCTCCTGCTTAATTAATTCTTTGGCAATATTAATGGTTTGTTGTGCCTCTGGGAACGCACGGATTCCTGCCGGTTGATTATCCCTTTCTATAAGTTCAATCTGCATCCCTAGCAGCCCGCCGCTTTCGTTGACTTGACTGAGAGCCACTTTCGCTCCGTTGCCAAAGCTGGCAAAATGATCGCGAGGCTGAATTAAGCCAATTTTAATCGTGGCAGCTGTGGGGGTATCGGGGGTAATCAATTCACGAATTTGGTCGCACCCTGACAAGAATGTAGCCAAAATTGAGAATAACCCGATGGAGATAAGTGCGAAATTTTTCAAGTTCATAATTGACTCCCTATAATTTAAGTTGGCTCATCTTAAGAGCCTGTTTGAAAAGTCATTTTGGGTGAAGTGATTTGCCCTGAACCCGAGTTTTTTCGGAAAAACTCGGGTTCTTCCCAAATCCAGAAACGGGCACACTATTCAACGGGATATTAGGGCCTTATGCTAGTTAGCTTCCCTTTTTTTTATGGGAAGTAAAAAAAGGGAAGCTAAAAAGTCCTCCAGTCTGTTACTATAGATGAACTTGACAATCCATCTAAAACTGGAGGATACCCCTATGATAACCGATTTTGATGACCTCTGTCTATGGACTAGGGCAATCGCATCTGTTATAGAAATTAGGCAGTTGAGCAATCAGAACCTTGGATGAACCTCTGTCGTAGCGCAGATTTCCTAATCTGCGGGAGATCACAGGTTGGAAACCTGTGGCTACCATAGGAAATAGGAGATGATTTTCACAATCGAAGCACATAAGTCCTACACAATTTTTACATGCGATTGCCCTACTATGGACTTATGTCATTGTTGATGACATGCTGATAAAACTCGCACCCTTACTCCGACGCCCAGGCCCCGCTCCCCCATGTAGCGATAGTGAGTTAATCACTATGATATTGGTTGCCGAATGTAAGGGGTGGGACATCGAAACACAATTGCTATCCGAAGTTAGCCAGCACCCCCATTTGTTCCCTATACTGCCTTGTCAGTCCCGGTTCAACCGGCGAAGACGCAATTTGGGGGCAATCATCAATCAGATTCGACAGATGATCCTCTCAGACATTGAAGCAGCGTCGGAGAACCTGTGTATTATTGATAGTTTGCCGATTCCAGTCATTCAGTTTCATCTGGTACCTGCGTCATCAAATGATTGGTCATGCTATGGTGCCGATTATGGGCGGGTGGAATCGAGGAAACAGACCATTTTTGTCTATAAACTTCATCTGTTAGTCACCGCAAGCGGGGTGATTGTTGATTTTGAACTTGCCTCTGCTTCTGCAACCGATTTGTCTGTTGGCTACGAATTGCTCTGTGGACACCAAGATAAGCAAGTGATAGGGGATAAAGCCTATATTAGCAACCAAGTCAAAGACCAATTAGACCAACTCAACCGTATCAAGCTGATAACGGTGCCCCGACACAACCAGAAACAGCAGATTTCCAGACAAACCAAGCACTGGATTAACGAAATTAGGCAGATAGTTGAAACGGTTAATGGGCAATTGACTGAACAATTTCATATACAAAAGAATCATGCACATAGCTTCTGGGGCTTATGCACACGGTTATACGCCAAACTCACCGCTCATACCCTATGTATTTATCTCAATCAGCTATGCAAAAAAGAGGCGGTTTTACAGATTAAAGAGTTGGCTTTCCCAGCTCCTTAGGAACTAGCATAAGACCCTAACAGTATGTTTTTATAGAACAAGTATTGATCCATATAGATTGTGTTTGCCGTCCACCATGAGTGTTACAATTTTTTATTAAAGGAGAACATTAGTGGTGAGAACGCAAAGTCTGGTATACAAACTAGGAGTAAGGATTCGGACACTGCGAAAGGCGGCAGGCTTAACGCAGGAACAACTTGCTGAAATAGCGGATATAAGCGTAAACTTCATGGGGTATGTTGAGCGGGGACAGCGCGCCATCGATCAAAACCTTAGAGCGAATCGCTCAGGCGTTAAACATCCGTCCTAAAGATCTATTTGAATTTTTGGAGGATGAATCGAATGAACTCCTTTATGAAACACTCATCGCAGCGTTGCGCAAATGTACTTCCGATGATCTCCGCGCCCTGATTCAGATTGCTAAAAAGTTGGCAGGCCAATCGTCAGAGGAAACACAGGTAGATAAAAGGTAATCCACGCTGGAGCACTTGATTTCAAATCACTCACTTACCTCGTTTCATGAGGGAGAATTATGGTTACGTTGATCTTCGGTGTTGTTGTGGTAGCGATGATCGGGGCGGGGATGCTTATTTCGAGGTTGGCGGAGATTGCCAAAACGGACAAAGGTAAAAAGTGAACTTACCCCCATCCTTTAGACAGAAATGAATGAGATTTAAGATAGAAAATCGGAGCAACTCGGTCCGGGTGAAACGCCAGAACTTATTGGAAATACACCTCGTGGGGTGTACGATAATTGAGCGATTGATGAAACCGCTGTTGATTGTAAAAGTTGAAATAGTCTCTCAATCAACGCCAAGCTGTAGTAACCGAGTCATAGTCATTGAGATAGACCTCCTCATACTTAACACTGCGCCAGAGCCTTTCAATGAAGATGTTGTCAAAATAGCTGCCTCTACCGTCCCAACTGATGGCAATGTTAGCCGCTTGAAGCCTATCGGTAAACGCATCAGAAGTAAACTGACTGCCTTGGTCATTGTTGAATATCAGCGGTCTCGATTGGCTAAGTGCCCTATCCAGAGCCGATAGACAAAAGTATACATCGAGTGAGTTTGAAAGTTCCCACGACAACACATACCGGGAGAACCAATCCATAACCGCTACTAGATAAACAAAACCACGAGTCAAGCGAATATAGGTAATATCGGTTGCCCAGACTTGGTTCGGTCTGATGATGCTTAATCCCTTCAGTAGATAGGGATAGGTTTTGGACGGTTTATCTATACCGGTTGGCTTAGGTTTAGGATAGATAGCCGCCAATCCCATCTTTCGCATCAACCGAGCCACCCGCTTTCGATTGACAACATGACCTTGAGAACGAAGCCATACCGTCAATCGAGGCACGCCATAGAACGGTGTCTTTGTGTACTGCTGATCTATCAGACGCATATAGAGCAGATTTTGGGGCGACTCGTCTACCGGTCGGTAATAGAACGAGGCTCTAGACAACCCCAGTAGTTCGCATTGTCTTACAACCGACGGTGAATGGCACCCCTTTTCAACAAGCTGTCGCTTCTGTTCAACGGAGCAGTTGCGTTTTTTTTTCAAGCCAGTCCAGTTCCACCTTCAACTGTCCGATTTGGCGATAGAGTTCATCAACTAACTGGTCGTTATCAGAGGCTGCTTGTGAACGGCCATCTGCAAAGAGTTGAGGTAATTGTTCAAGCACCTGCTTTTTCCATTGGCTGACTTGAGTCGGGTGGACACCGTAATGACTGGCAATCTGAGCGATGGTCTGTTGGTTTTTTATCGCTTCAATCGCCACTTGCGCCTTAAATCGGTCATCGTACCGTTTTCTGCGGGACATGGTAAAAGACTCCTTTCTGTTTTTGGCGTTTCTGACCCATATTGTCGCACAGATGATGACCGGTTTGCCAGTGAGAAATCCACCTTAATCTACTGTCTAGTTTTTGGGGGTAATTACAAAGACGTGGATCTGGGGGATTATCATACTGATTGCACTTATTGCGGTGCCGCTCGTTTTGTTAGGGTTCATCGTCAAGTTCGCGCAGTATTCATCGGTGGCAGGTGTTTTTGAGAGTTTGGGTGATCGTTAAAGGTTCGCAGGCTTACTGACGCTTGACTCAGAGATCCGCTCATTCGCCCATCTGTCGGATTGCTTCTTCATAGATCTCCCTGAGCGGAACACCATGCTGCTCGGCAAGCTGCTTGCAATCTTCGTATTCGGGAACCGTTTTAATTAACTGTCCCTCCAAATACCCGCATTTCGCACGAACGGTTCCCCACCGCGTTTGGATGTCAATAAAATCACGGGTGAGTTTTAATCGTTCAACGGTGTAGCATCTGACGCCAAACGTTGTCGTTTCTACGAGAAGCATTTCGCTCAGCGCATCGCGGAGGGTCGGTGTACAAAGGACACTCAGCTTTGTCGCCGGACGACCTTTCTTCATGAATATTGGTGTCATGAAGACATCAAGAGCACCTCGCTCAAATAGCTGCTCCATCAGGTAGCCCGCAATCTCTGGCGACATATCGTCGAGGTTGGTTTCAATTACGCAGACCTGATCATGCTCGATAGTTTTTTTTTACCGACACATAATCGCAAAAGATTCGGTTGTTCCTCAAGATTGCGTGTGCCGGCACCGTAGCCGATTTGGTTGATGGTCATCTCCGGCATTGTGCCGAATCCATCGGCAAGCGTTGTGATGATGGCTGCGCCGGTGGGTGTCACTAGCTCTTTTCGGATTTCGGTCTGTCGGACGGGCACACCGCATAGCAACTCCATCGTTCCGGGTGCAGGGACAGGCATGAGTCCGTGGGCGCACCGAACGAAGCCGCCTCCGAGTGATAACGGAGAGGCGTGGATCTCATCAACCTCTAGAAGGTGTAAGCCAACGACGGCTCCGACTATGTCCACAATCGCATCGATACCGCTGACTTCGTGCAGGTGCACCTGATCTTTGGAGGTGTTGTGGACTTTCGCCTCCGCTGCTGCCAGTCGGTCAAAGACCTGCTTTGCACGATCAATGATTACTTCCTCAAGGTCGCTACTGTCCAGAATAGCAAAAATATCGGAGAGATGGCGGCTTGGTCCATGCGTGTGCGAGTGATCATGGTGTTCGTGATCATGTTCGTGGGGGTGATGATGATGTGTCTCCGGAGAATCGTTGTGCCCGTGTGAATCCTCAGCAGTTGGATCAGCGGTTTCCACGATTGCCCGTGTGCCGCTGATGCTGTGTTTCGTGGCTTTCTCGAAACGCAGCGTAAATTCGTCCAACTTCAACTTTGCCAACTCTGTATTCAGTGCGTCTGGATCGACACCTGCATCGACCAAGGCACCAAGCACCATGTCTCCGCTGATACCTGAGAAACAATCGAAATATGCGATCTTCAATTTGCTCTCCTTTTGGTTAGCAAACTTGAATGGAGGCTTTGTACAGTCCGCATCAACAACTCTAACGCACACCTTCCGGCGTGAGTATCGGTGTTAGTAACCGAGCAACTCAATCCCTTCCCGATACGTCTGAGCCGATGTCTGCAACGCTTGGATCTCATCGTCGGTCAATTCAACTTCGATAATTTCTTCAACGCCATCTGCCCCCAATTTAATTGGGACACCGATGTATAGGTCGTCAATACCGAACTGTCCGGTCAGGTGCGCTGCACAGGGGATGAGTCGTTTTTTGTCGCGGATAATTGCATCCGCCATCTGAGCAAGCGAGGCGCCCGCTGCGTAATAACCACTCGTCTTCAGCAGATCAACCACTTCTGCGCCGCCATCTCGTGTACGCTGTGCCAATTCCTCAATTCGCTCCGCAGACATCAATTGCGTAATTGGGATTCCGCCGACCGTTGTGTAACGTGGCAGGGGCACCATCGTATCTCCGTGTCCCCCCATCACAAGAGCGCTGATGTCTTCAACGGACACACCCAATTCAAGGGAGATGAAGTAACGGAAACGTGCTGAATCGAGTACACCCGCCTGTCCAACCACTCGGTTAGACGGGAATCCCGAAACCTTCCACCCATGGTAGGTCATGATGTCCAACGGGTTGGTCAACATCACAATGATGCAATCCGGCGAGTGTTTCACAACGTTTTCCGTGACGCTACCAACGATATTCGCGTTTGTTTGCAATAGGTCTTCGCGGGTCATTCCCGGCTTGCGGGGTGATCCAGAAGTAATAATCACCACATCGGATCCCGCTGTCTCTTCGTAACCTGTTGAACCTGTGACACTTGCATCGAACATTTCAACGGGCGATGCCTGTGCCATATCCAAACTTTTTCCTTGTGGGACTCCATCAATGATATCCACCATTACGACATCACCGAGCTGCTTTTGTGCAATGAACAGTGCGGCGGTCGCGCCGACGTTTCCAGCACCAATCACACTAATTTTTTTTCGAGCCATTTGTTTTCCCTATGATAGATTACAAATTAAACAGTTTTATGGATAATGTGGGAGGAAAAGAGATTCGCATCAGCCGAATCACGCTTCTGCGTTCACATATTCTTCCCACCGCGCCTCGACGTTGGCATTCTCGACTGTCTCCATGATGTAGTCGCCGAATGCCTCGCTGGTTGCACCGGTACTGCGTCCGGTCATAACGACCTTGCGCTCGTACTGTCCGCAGATGTCGAGGGCTTTGTGCAGTTTTTGACCGAGTTCGTCGAATCCGATATGCTCAAGCATCATGGCACCCGCCCTGATGAGGGAGCTTGGGTCAGCGTACTGCGCTCTCCCTTCTTGCACCATCCGCGGTGCACTCCCATGAATTGCCTCGAACATGGCAGACTGTTTGCCGATATTCGCGCTACCTGCGGTTCCAACGCCACCCTGGATCTGGGCTGCCTCGTCAGTCAAGATATCGCCATAGAGGTTGGGGAGCACAAGCACCTGAAAATCCTGTTGACGCGCTGGATTTATTAGTGCTGCAGTCATAATGTCGATGTACCAACTATCCCATTCAATGTCCGGATACCGTTGCGCAACCTGGCGGCCAAAGTCGAGAAACTTGCCATCGGTTGTTTTAACAATATTTGCTTTTGTGACAACTGTTACCTTAGTTCTGCCGGTACGTTTCGCGTGAGCAAAGGCTGCCTCGATAATCCGCTCAGACCCTTGGCTTGTTATGACGCGAAAGTCTATCCCCAAGTCATCGGTAACATTGATGCCTTGGCTGCCAAGCGCGTACATATCTTCAGTATTTTCACGGAAGAAGGTCCAGTCAATGTTCTCAGCAGGAACGCGCACCGGGCGGACATTGGCGAATAGGTCAAGTGCCTTACGCATAGAGACGTTCGCACTCTCTATATTGGGCCACCCATCCCCCTGTTCAGGCGTATGTGTCGGTCCTTTTAATGTTACGTGGCACGCCTTGATCTCTTCAAGCACATCATCCGGTATTGACTGCATCTGTGCGGCACGGTTTTCGATGGTGAGCCCTTCTATGATCCGAAACTCAACCTTCCCGCTGCTGACCGGATCGCGCAGGAGGTATTCAAACACACGCTGGGTTTCGGCACTAATCGTTGGACCAATGCCGTCACCGCCAAGCATACCAACAACGATAGGCGAAATAGAACTGTAATCCGTCCAATCTGGTTCTTGTTTGAGTTTTTCGACTCTCTCAAGTTGTTGCTGCAAAATGTTTCCGAAATGTTCTTTTGCGGCCTCAATTGCTTCTGAGTTGACCACTCGCGACTCCTTTCTAAAAAAAACAACGGCTCAGATCGCATGGTAAACTATACTATAGTGAATTCTAAAAATAAACAGACATTAAAAGTAGTAGGCACACGCCGTGTGCCGTAACTCCGCGAACAAGGTTCCTGACCTCGCTCATTCACAGTATCTAATTAATTCTAAAATCTACCATAATAAGGGACTCCACTGCGAAGATTAGATGAGCCTGATTACTAGTGAACTCTTGGGATCCGGTTTCAAGAAATCGAGCGTAAGTTCCCACATATCGTTGTTCAATGTGGGGAAAAAGCGTCTTCCTGAACCAGTCGATTGTGGGTTGAAACAACCAGATCCGGGATCGTTAAATCGCTGCTATCTGTGGGAATAATCTGGGGGTCGGGAGGAATGACCGGGCGAATGATGTGACGGTCTTGCAACTGTTCTCGCGCATCCATTATCCAACCAAATCCTCTAAAGATATAGGTAAGCAGCGTTCGATCTAATTCATGGATACCCAACGCTTCTTGAACCGCCCAGCCGCCAAAATCCGTGTTTGGCGTCAAACGAAGTGGCGGATCGTTTTCCCGCCCCGGCTTAATCACGCCTTCGACAAACGCAATCTGATAGATGCGTTGAATCATGCCGAGCCGCTGCTTTTGTTTGTTGTCAAGCGTGAGATCCCCGCTATCTATTGCCTGCAAAACAGGTTCAATGTAAATTGCAGGTCTCGGATCTTGCTGAATTTCGTCAACTCTACCAGCGGCAGCGATTTCGGGGTGACCAAACGTTGGAATCCCACCTCCGAGCACTTCGTTCCGGATAGCTTCTTCACGCTTTTCTGAAGGGAGTTGTTCAAGCGCATTAATAAAGTGAGTCATGTCATGAATTGCGCCAAAATGCCGATCTCCGTCAAGGTTCATGTGGGCAGCGGTCAAGAAGTCGGAAACAGAAGGGGTATGTAACGTTGCCATGTATCGGGCAACCATGTTGGATCCTGCCGATCCGTGATGAGTTTGTATGATTCCCATGCGTTCCAAGGCTTTGCTCTCAACTTCATTGGCACGATGACCTAGGAGAAGACTATAGCAGGTCTGAAACGCCGTTTTTCCCGCGTTTTCTTCTTCGGTGATAAGTGTGTCCGTTTGGCGGGCGAGCTGCTCCATAGTTAAATTCGCGCTCGTTTCCAGTAGACCGCGCATGTAAGTTGACATCGCCCCCACAGCGACATTCTCTATATGCGTTCCAATCATTTCAAATAGAAGGCGGCCCTCACGCCTTTTGTCATTCAACCCACGCTCTGGGATGCGGTTTTTCGCTCGATTCACTTTCCTAAGCGTCGAAAAATGTTGAATTGCAAGTTCTGGTCCCGACTCTGGGAAGGTCTGAACAAAGTTGGCAACCTGATCGATTAACGCCCTGCGCCCCGAAGTATCTTCCCTGATAACCCTGCTGACTCGATAAAACTTACGATTAATCAGTTCCCTAAGCACTGCCTCTTCATCGAAACGGTTCTGAACTTTTTCGGGTCTTCTACCGAACAGACCGACAAAGATTACATACGCAGGCGCAGGTCCGCTGGCAACAATTTCACTTTCTTGAATCACACCGCGGATGCCGAAACTACGGATATGCAGTGTTATATCTGCACCATCGCAATCAACTTTTGCGTGATGTAAAACTGGATTTGCGAAGACGTTCGTTGACTGAGGCATAGTGCTAAACGCTTTGAGAGCATTTGCGATGTCCTGTTCATCCAATTGTCCCGCGCTTTGCAAGGCATCCGTCACCGGGCTGTAGGTTGAGTTTTCAGGGAGCTCTGAAAACATCTTTCGCATGGCTGCTATCTTCTGTGCCATTAAAATCTCCTTCCTTGAGGGCTGATCAGAACTGGGAGTGTGGGGTGCTGCGGCAGGAGTGACTCTTCGCTCAAATTGCTTGCTTCAATAATATACGGTGTTGGAGTTCTATTTTTGTATGTCTGCGGGTCGTTCATTTCTATTATGAAGGAAAGGTTTCCTCAATGTTGAACTGGCAAATGCTATGTCTGATTATAGATTGTTGCGATTACAACTCATTAGGACTTACGCAGCTGAGCGGTCAACGCCCTGTAGTTCGGCGATTCATCGCCGCTGGACACCATTGCCGATGCCCGATGAATCGGGCAACTACAATCTGGAGTGCGTAAGTCCTGCTCATGAAGAAAAGGGGACTTAGCCAAAAAATGAGGAAGGCACCAAAAATTCATGCACTATAGGAATTACGCAGTTGAATCTGCGCCGCATTGTGTTCCCGATCGGATCGGGATAGACGCAATTTCCAACCCTGGTCTCGCCTGTCCCGATGAAATCGGGGGAACGGACGCCCGATTCATCGGGCAACCACAAGTTTCTTAATCCCGATTTATCGGGGGGTTGCCCCTACAGTAAGGCCTTAGGTTTTAGCAAGGCGATTTATCGAATACCCGTTGTGTCACGCGGTAGTGTTTGGTGAATTGAGCCAGATATTTTAGCGCGATGTCGTTGGGATCTGACGTGCAATGAATTGTGCTACTACAAACTCAAGCGCGTAATTCCTAATTTTAATATATCTCCCCCTATTGTTTCTATTCAATCTTCTGTATCTTTTACCTTTCCCCATTGAACGATTCGCTTCTCTTTCGGAGGGACCGAGACAAGGGTCGAAAGCACAGGAGACCATGAAGGAAGGTAGCCTTGTCTCGGACCCTCCGTCAGATTAACAATATTGGTTCCATCGGCGTTCATCGTGTAAATGTCGAAGCGTTCTGAAAAAGCAATCTGTTTACCGTCTGGCGACCAGGAAGGACGCTTATACGGTCTCACATAGACCGTGAGTCTGACGACATTGGTCCCATCAGTATTCATCACATAAATGCCCTTGCGATTATGCTCATCATCTCTGCCTGACACAAAGGCAATCTGCTTTCCATCGGGAGACCAAGCAGGATAGAGGTCAGATGCCAGATGCTTGGTCAACCGAACAACATTGGTGCCATCAGCATTCATCACATAGATTTCATGGTTGCCATCCCTCTTTGACACAAAAGCGATTTGCGCTCCGTTGGGGGACCATGACGGAAAGTCATCACCAAACGGGTTATTGGTGAGATTGACTTGGTTTGTCCCATCAGTATTCATTACATAGATTTCCGCATCGCCCGAGCTATAGGCAATCTGCTTTCCATCGGGAGACCATGCCGGGGAGAAGTCGACAAACGGATGATGAGTCAATCGGACAAGATTGGTGCCGTCGGCGTTCATCACATAGATTTCATGATTCCTAGTTCGGTTCGACGCAAAGGCAATCTGTTTCCCATCCGGAGAC
Organism: Candidatus Poribacteria bacterium; assembly: GCA_965247655.1. Taxonomy (GTDB): domain Bacteria; phylum Poribacteria; class WGA-4E; order WGA-4E; family PCPOR2b; genus PCPOR2b. The sequence goes on from OZ252032.1 coordinate 6,139,708, forward strand.
CAAGACGGAGACGTATCATGTGCTGGGTAATGTGTCAGCTGGATTTCATCGGTTCCATCGGCGTTCATCACGTAGATGTCCGCGAGGCCTGCGCCGCCAGTGAAGGCAATTTTTGTGTCCGCGAGTGTTGCTTGGGCGTGCGATTCCCTCAGAAAAGCATCTCTGAAAGAAAGCAAAAGGAGACTTGCCGTCAGTGCGAAAGGGAACATCCGCCACCAGAAGGTCAGTGAAATATGTTGTAACAGTGTTGGTCGCATCGGCTATTCCTTTCTGAAAAGTACCTTTATCTGTCCCCATAGCGTCAGCCGCTTTTCTCGCGGAGAGGTCGCAGCAAACGGTGGAAATATCGGAGACCATGAAGGGCTTAAGTCGCTTACGCGATTGCTCGTCAACCTAACCTGATGAGTCCCATCGGCGTTCATCACATAGATTTCACCGTTGTTACCCCGCCGTGAATCAAAGGCAATCTTCGTCCCGTCGGGCGACCAACTGGGATGCCCATCACCGCTCGGGTGATTGGTGAGATTAACTGGATTGGTGCCGTCGGCGTTCATCACATAGATTTCAAAGTTTTCATCACGCGATGACATAAATGCAATTTTCGTCCCATCCGGCGACCATGAAGGAAACCAATCGGTGAACGGAGAAAAGGTCAGCCGGGTCAAATCGGCACCGTCGTCTGCATTCATCACATAGATTTCGTTATTCAACGGAATATCTGCATCGAAGCGAGTTCTCCTCGACACAAAGGCAATCTTTGTTCCATCCGGTGACCAACTCGGCATGCTGTCACGCTGCAGATGAAAAGTGAGATTAACCGGATGAGTCCCATCGGCATTCATCACATAGATTTCAGGCTGGTTGAAATCCCGCCACGATTCAAAAGCAATTTTTGTTCCATCCGGTGACCAACTCGGCATGCTGTCGGGACTACGCGGATGATTGGTGAGATTAACCACCCCTGTTCCGTCTGAGTTCATCATATAGATGTCCGAGTCGCCATCGCGGGTTGATGCGAAAGCAATTTTTGTTCCATCCGGCGACCAACATGGCCACCTGTCAGTAGATGGGTGGTGGGTCAGACGGACGTGATTAGTCCCATCGGCGTTTATCACGTAGATTTCCCAATTGGGCACAACTCCTATTAGTGTTTCAAAAACAATCTGTGTGTTGGCGAGTTGTGCTTTCGATTCTCTCAGGGTAACATCGCCGGCATAGACCAGCAGAAGGCTCATCACTAGTGCAAACCTCAATCTTCGTAACTGAGATGTCGGTGAAATATGTTGTAACAGTGTCGGTCGCATCGGTTATTCCTATCTAAAAAGTACCTTTATCTGCCCCCATAACGTCAGCCGCTTTTCTCGCGGAGAGGCCACAGCAAACGGTGGAAATATCGGAGACCATGAAGGACTTAAGTCGTCTACGCGATTGTTCGTCAACTTAACCGGATGAGTCCCATCGGCGTTCATCACATAGATGTCCGAATCGCCATCACGGGCTGACGCGAAAGCAATCTTCGTCCCGTCAGGCGACCAACTGGGACGCTCCTCATTACTCGGGTGATTGGTGAGATTGACCGGATTGGTGCCGTCGGCATTCATCACATAGATTTCAAAGTCCTCGTCGTTTCGGTCTGACATAAATGCAATTTTCGTCCCGTCGGGCGACCATGAAGGAAACCAATCGGTGAACGGAGAAAAGGTCAGCCGGGTTAGATTGGCACCGTCGTCTGCATTCATCACATAGATTTCGTTATTCAACGGAATATCTGCATCGAAGCGAGTTCTCCTCGATACAAAGGCAATCTTTGTTCCATCCGGTGACCAACTCGGCATGCTGTCACGCTGCAGATGAAAAGTGAGATTAACCGGATGAGTCCCATCGGCATTCATCACATAGATTTCAGGCTGGTTGAAATCCCGCCACGATTCAAAAGCAATTTTTGTTCCATCAGGCGACCAAGTAGGAAATGAGTCTTGTCGTGGATGATTGGTGAGATTAACCAACTCTGTTCCGTCCGCGTTCATCACATAGATTTCAAAGTTACCGTCTCGGGTTGACACAAAAGCAATTTTTGTTCCATCAGGCGACCAACATGGCCACCTGTCAGTAGATGGGTGGTGGGTCAGACGGACGTGATTAGTCCCATCGGCGTTTATCACGTAGATTTCCCAATTGGGCACAACTCCTATTAGTGTTTCAAAAACAATCTGTGTGTTGGCGAGTTGTGCTTTCGATTCTCTCAGGGTAACATCGCCGGCATAGACCAGCAGAAGGCTCATCACTAGTGCAAACCTCAATCTTCGTAACTGAGATGTCGGTGAAATATGTTGCCTATATGTTGGTTTCATGGTAGAGGTCCTTTTTTCAGCTCGGCTTTCAACAATCCGTTTCTGAATAGAGACATTGGAATTGAAGATTAGAGCGTGAGAACAACACCTCAACCCCCAATTTCCGGTGTCTCATAAAAGATGGTGTCTATTCCACTACCACCATTTTACGTGTCGCTGCATAATCCCCCGCTGTTAAGTAGTAGAAATAAATGCCGCTGGCAATCCGTTCTCCGAGGTCATTGTTACCATCCCAATAAGCCGATTTCTCCTTTGAGAAATAGCGTCCAGCCGGTTTCATGCCGAGGTTAAGATGCCGAACCAGTTTACCACTGGTATCGAAAATTTGTATTGACACAGCAGCTTCTTTGGCGATTGAATAAGGAATCCAGGTATCTGGATTGAATGGGTTGGGGAAGTTCTGACCCAACTCATCCACAACTGTTTCGTTCTCACCATTGGTCGTATGCGCGGCAGGGGCAAAAGGACCGTGTCCTTCCTGAGTATAGGTGGTTGGAAAAGCAACCGCGACATGCGCCGTAGAACTAGAGGTCTGATTCCGGACCTCTACCAGGACTTTTCGGTTATTACTTCCATCATACACCACCTGTTCCACATTGTCTACTTGAGATACTGACGACGCCAATTGAGTTCCTTTGACATCATTGGTGAAATCATAGAGGAAGAGATCCAGATTATTTAAACCATTATCAGTTACCCCTGGGTTGGGCGACGGATTATTGACATCTCCACTTTCGATGTAGCCGTAATCCACTTCGCGCTCCCAGACCGCTGTAATTTTTTCGCCATCGTCTAATGTGCAGGACCAAAAGTACGCGTCAAAGCTGCTGCCCGCCGGGTTCAGTCCGACACTATTAGTTCGCCACTGCGTCAGAGCGGTTTCAAGGTTAATATATCCCCAACCGTGTTTCTTATCCCAGCCTACCCCCCAACCCTTATTCAAATTATTCCAGTCATCGGCCGTGTTGATAAGTACCGCTTTGAGTTCTTTAGGCCACCCTCCTATGTAATCGTAGAGTACTGCGATAGCCCCCGTGACGTGAGGTGCCGCAAAGGAAGTCCCCGTGAACGTGATCGAACCGCTCTCTCTTGAGTTGGTCCATGTACCGTAATCCAGCGTGTTGAAAGTGTCATAATCGCGTCGTGCTGTCGTTATACCTTTTCCAGGGGCGATGACATCCGGCTTCTTCCGACCATCTGCCGGGCCCTCGCTACTTGATTCTAGGGCGACATCATCCGTTCTGTCTTCGCTACTTCTATTGTCCATATTGGCGACAGTTAAGCCGTTGTACATCTCTCCTGGTACTGTGATTCCTTGACTGTCCTGATTTCCGGCGGATTTGACAACCGTGACGTGAAGGTCGTGCACAATCGCATCGAAGAATTGGGCACTCTCAGAATATCCATCAACATTACCCCAAGAAAGTGATAGGTTAATGATATCGGCTGTTTCATGATCATTTTCGTTTGGAGAACGTGTCCCATCGAGTGCCCAATCAGCGGCGTCCCACACCTCTGTTTCGGAGATAGGACCATCCTCATCTATTACTTTACAAATGATAATCTTATCTATTCCAGGGGCAACGCCTTTATAAGTGCTGTTCGTACTGGCAATAATCCCCGCCACCGCAGTCCCATGCCCATAGTCATCATCGGGATAGTTCTCCCCCGTCGTTGAGTAAAACGCATCTCCGTCCTTATGAGCTCTAAGACCTGGGTGATCGATAGTCACCCCTGAATCTACCACTGCTACATCCCATACACCGTCGCCATCATAACCAATATTCCAAAGGTGATCGGCACCAATCGCTTCCACTGTATCATCAAGGTCCAGCTGCCCTTCATGATCTTTACTTATCCGCGCAACGTCTGAATGATTTGCTAGCTGGTTAAGCGCGGTTGAGGGAATTTTCACACCTAAAACATTGACAAATCCTACTTGGGCATATACCTCACCGTTAAGCATATCTGTAATAAAAGTGACCACCCGGGACTGTTGTGGCTCAATTTGAGGTTTAATCCCTGCGTAAATCGCCCGACGCATATCATCAAGCGCAGTATCATGTTCCCTATGTATGTTCTTGAGACGGGCTCTGATGGCCTGAGGAATCGCATCTCTTCCAATTACAAATGGCTGAATGAGCTCCTGAACCTGGTTCGATAAACGATTAAATTCGGGCTGAAAGACCTCCTTTTGAGTAAGTGCCTCCCGGTGTCCTGGTTGCTTAGAAAGAAAAACTTTGAGTTTCAAAGAATCTTGGTTGAGTGCAGCATCACGTACTTCTGCTGTAATGGTCGCACCCTGTGCTGTACTATAGTAGATTTTAGAATTAATTAGACACTCCCAATATACAGCTAACCCCCTAAATCCCCCTTATCAAGGGGACTTTGGAAACTTCGGAAAGACCCAAATTATTAGCAAATGTTTACTTATTTATAGACTTCACCATAAACGAAACTGCGGTAGTAAAAACTATGGTCAAAGTCAGAACAGAAAGAAAACGATGGAATGTGATGTTCATGATTATTCTCCTCTGAAAATTTTGTCTGTACGATTGTCACATACATTCGTTGACGAATTCAGCTTTGTAAGCCCCCTATTTTTAACGTGTTAGGGCTTACGCCCTTCAGCAGAGAACACGATCATTGTTCCCTACGGACTCTTTGGTGACACCTCTGCTGTGATTGCCCGATTTATCGGATGGCGGGAATTGTGCCCTCCGGCGATGAATCGCCGAAGATACCAAGACTGCTGCTCTATAATCCTGGCTCAACCAACCCGGTGTGTCGCACAACCGTTTCTGGTGTTGAAATTGAGCGTTCAACTGGGTAAGTCCTACATTATCAGGAATTCTCAAACCCCTCGATTGGACGAAGCCAAGAAGCGTATTTGGAATATATCTATTATCTCAAGTGGCAAGGACAATCGATCGTTCGTTCAATTTATGGTATTGTAGCAAAGGTATCCCTATAAAGTCAAGACAAAACAAGGGAACAGTGCATCAGTAGATCGCGATGTGGATTGTCTTAGGATTTACCGGAAGGACAGGAAAAAATGCCCCTGCCCCTGATACACTGCCGTGTCAAAAATTGATTCACGGGATGGTAACTTCAAATCTTCACTAAGAGTGCTGGAAAAAAGGGGTGAAAGACAGTATACTTTATTATTCCTCTATTCGGACAGGTGTGCAAATGGTTAAACATTATTTATTCGTTGACGAATTGGCTTTCATCTCGGATCGATTGCGGGTTGTTTTTAATAGATGTGCGGATGATGCAGCATCCCAAATTTCTTTCAAGGATGTCCAAAAATTTCGGAAGCAACTGTGCACATGGGAGAATGATTTTATAAAGCCACCCATGTCGTTGGTTGCCGCCTGTCATTTGGAGATGTTAAGCGATTTCTACCGACGCAAGTTCGATTTCTCTATCTTTCAAGGGTTTGATGTAGCGGATCAGGAACTGATTCGGAACGAGATTGCTGCGTACGCTGCCCGCGAAGTGCTCGACGCCCTCATCGGTTATCGGTTACGAAATTGGGCAGCAATCGGTTTACAGTCTTCCAAGTGGGAGCTTTACCAGGACCTAGTTCAAGATTACTACGAACAAATCATTTCTCAAGAGAGACGTAGACAGATCGAGGATGTTGAAGGTGCCCTTGCCCAAACGACAAACCGGACGCCAGCGGAGATTCATGCTAGGTGTGTTGGAGAACTGTTTTTTGAGGTGGATGAGATTCGACCGATGTCTAAAGTCCGACTGGATAAGTATTTGGAAGAGGTTCGGCGACAAGTCGCTGGGCGGGGAGATTGGAGTGGAAGGAGACATCGACCATTAAATATGCCTGATGTACTACAGGACAGCCTTCAGTTCTTTGGCTTGACCTATCCGATTGATCTGAATGCGTTGAGGGAACGCTATCGTCAACTTGCGTTAAATTATCATCCGGACAAAGGTGGAAGCCTTGAAATGATGCAGCGGCTTAACACCGCGTATCGACGGATTTCAGATTATTTACGTCAGGCGGAAACAGATCAGCTCTCATAGGTATCAGGCAAAGATTGCATCCACGGCCAATCGGAAATCTATAATTGCTTCACTACAAACGGTTTCACTGAGTCCATAGAGACCCGCTCGCTCATATTTTTCCGCCGATAGGCGCAAGACTTCAACCGAGCGGGCTTCCCGACTGATCAGCCAACACTCTTTGACACCAATCCGTTGATAATCTGCCAATTTTCCTGCCAGCACCTTTTTTGTATCCGAGGGTGAAAGCACTTCGACAATCAAATCCGGGGTAATCTCAAGCAGTTGCAATTCTTCAAGATCATCAAGATTGGTGCCGGGCAGTTTATCTTTGCGGATAAACAACACATCAGGTTGGCGCGTCCGTAATGGGTCACGTTGGAGGATAATATCAACCGGTGCAAAGAGCACCACACCGAGTTCTTTCGATCTTACATACTGGTTTAGCGGAGTAAAGATGTTCGCACCTATTATTTGATGGGCGGGGATTGGAGTTGGGCAAGGCACCATTTCCCCATCAATGATTTCATAGGGGTAATTCAGTTCGGGCATCAGCAGATAGTCTGCAAGGGTAATTTGCTTTTTCTTCGGTTCCTCTAAGGCGGTTGATATTGCAGACATTGGTGTACATCCAATCAAAAAAAGCCGGCAATCGGAGTAGGACTGCCGGCTTTTTTATTAGGTTTTGTATAGACATTGCGAGATCACTTCTCTATCTCATGGCAAATCCGTCGTCCCCATTAAGTATCGGTCGGCTTCACGGGCGGCACCGCGTCCTTCTTTGAATGCCCAGACAACAAGACTCTGCCCACGCCGCATGTCGCCGGCAGCAAATACACCGGGGATGCTGGTCGCGTATTTATCCTCTTCCGCTTTGACGTTAGAACGTTCATCGCGCTCGACATCCAGTTCTTCCAAAACGGTATCTTCGGGACCGAGGAAACCCATTGCCAAAAGCACTAAATCGGCGGGCCAAACTTTCTCTGTCCCTTCAATCGGCTTGGGGAAAGGACGTCCACCGTCCCCCGGAACCCATTCAACCTCGGCGGTATGAAGTTCCTTTACGTGCCCCTTTTCGTCGCCGACAAATTTCAAGGTGCTAATAAGGTAGGTGCGCGGATCCGCCCCAAATTTAGCGGCGGCTTCTTCCTGCCCGTAGTCGAGCTCGTAAACCCGTGGGTACTCGGGCCAAGGATTATTGGGAGCGCGTTCATCGGGTGGGCGTTCTAGAATCTCAAATTGAGTGAGGCTTTTGCACCCGTGGCGCATGGAGGTCCCCACACAGTCGGTGCCCGTATCCCCACCTCCGATGACGATGACGTGCTTGTCTTTGGCAGAGATATAATTCCCATCTTCGTGACTGGAATCGAGGAGGCTTTTGGTGTTTGCGTGAAGGAATGGTACAGCAAAATGGACTCCTTCGAGGTTTCGACCTTCGATGGGGAGGTCACGCGGTTTGGTGGCACCGCCACAGAGAACAACCGCATCAAATCCGTCAACTAACTCTTTTGCTGAGATATCCTTGCCGATTTCGGTGTTGGTAACAAAAGTAACCCCTTCCGCTGCCATCAAATCAATGCGGCGTTGGACAACTCTTTTTTTATCCAATTTCATATTGGGGATACCGTACATCAATAACCCCCCGACACGGTCTGCACGCTCGTAAACTGTGACGAGATGTCCTGCCCTATTAAGTTGTGCAGCACAAGACAGACCCGCCGGGCCAGACCCCACGACCGCAACACGTTTACCTGTACGTTTGGCGGGCGGTTCAGGAACGACCCAACCTTCCTCCCAGCCCTTATCGATGATTGAGACCTCGATATTTTTGATTGTCACCGGCGGCTCAATCATGCCCAAAACGCAAGCACCCTCGCAAGGTGCCGGACACACCCGACCTGTGAATTCAGGAAAGTTATTGGTTTTATGAAGCCGTTCCAACGCTTCTTTCCACAGACCACGATAGACGAGGTCATTCCACTCCGGTATCAGGTTGTTGATCGGACAACCCGATGCAGCTGGGCTATTCTCCGGTAATCGCATCCCTGTATGACAGAACGGGATGCCACAATCCATACAACGCGCCCCTTGCGTCTGAAGTTTCTCTACGGTAAAGTGTTCGTGAAATTCGTTCCAGTCTGTGATACGCTCTAATGGTGAACGATCGGGCGGAAGTTCTCTATCATACTCCATAAATCCCGTTGGTTTTGCCATGCTATCTCCTTCAATCGTAGCTCTCTAAGCTGCCGCTTCAGTAGCGACACCGCGCCGAAACGCTTCTAGCCAAGCGTCGTCTCCCTCAAATCCTTCTGTTTGAGCTTCTTCGAGTGCGTCAAGAATCTTTTTATAGTCTTGCGGCATGACCTTGACGAATTGGGGGCGCATGTTCTCCCAGTCCTCCAAAATTTCCAACGCAAGTGTGCTCCCAGTATACTCAGCGTGCTTCTGGATCATCCCCTTGACCTCCGAGATCTCTACCGGATCCTCTAAGCGTTCGAGGTCGCACTGTTCCCTATTACAGCGGATATGGAAATCACCATCGCGGTCAAGGACATAAGCGACTCCACCGGACATCCCACCAGCGAAGTTACGCCCCGTTTTGCCGAGAACAACGACTCTACCACCCGTCATATACTCACAACCGTGGTCGCCTACGGCTTCGACGACGGCGCGGACACCACTATTCCGCACACAGAATCGCTCACCAGCCATGCCACGGATATAGGCTTCACCGTTGGTTGCTCCATAGAAAGCAACGTTACCGATGATAATGTTTTCCTCAGGCTTGAATGTGGATTCTTTAGGAGGATAAACAATCAACTTGCTGCCGCAAAGTCCTTTGCCAAAATAGTCATTTGCATCGCCTTCAAGACGAAATGTGATGCCAGGAGGCGTAAAAGCACCAAAGGATTGACCCGCAGACCCTTGAAAATGAATATCAATGGTATCGTCAGGCAGCCCATCGGGCCCATGACGTCGGGTCAGTTCGCTTCCTAAAATTGTACCGACAACCCGATTGGTATTCTTAATTGGGAAGGATCCCGTAACTTTTGTCCCATCCCGTAAAGTAGGCTCACAAAAATCTAACAAGACTTCGTTATCCATAGCCTTGTCCAAACCGTGGTCTTGGTCGATTTGGCAGTAGCGACCGACTTCGGGACCGACTTGAGGCTGGTAGAGAATCGGCGAAAGATCGATTCCTTTCGCTTTCCAGTGGTCAACCGCTTTTGCCGGCTCAAGTAGGTCGGTGCGACCGATCAGTTCGTTGACCGTGCGAACCCCCAACTGTGCCATGATTTCACGCATATCCTGTGCGATGAAACGCATGAAATTCACGACATGGGACGGGTCTCCCATGAATTTCTTACGCAGCTCTGGATTTTGCGTCGCTACACCCACCGGGCAGGTGTCTAGATGGCACACACGCATCATAATGCAGCCGAGCGTTACCAGTGCAGTGGTCGCAAAACCGAACTCTTCGGCACCCAACAGCGCAGCGACAATAACATCTCGACCAGTTTTGAGTTGCCCATCCGTTTCCACGATAATACGAGAACGCAGATTATTCAATACCAAGGTCTGATGGGTTTCTGCTACTCCAAGTTCCCAAGGCAAGCCAGCGTGTTTGATGCTGGTCTGTGGGGAAGCCCCAGTACCGCCATCAAGTCCGCTGATCAGCACGACATCCGCGTGTCCTTTTGCCACACCTGCGGCGATAGTACCAACACCGACTTCGGATACCAGTTTCACATTAATCCGCGCATGGTGATTAGAGTTTTTCAGATCGTGGATGAGTTGGGCAAGGTCTTCAATCGAATAGATGTCATGGTGTGGTGGTGGCGAAATCAGTTCAACCCCTGGCGTCGAGTGCCGCACCGTGGCGATCCACGGATAGACTTTTCTGGCGGGCAGCTCACCGCCTTCACCGGGCTTGGCACCTTGCGCCATCTTAATTTGAAGTTCCTTCGCATTCACTAAATAGTTGCTAGTAACGCCGAATCTACCGGAGGCGACCTGTTTAATTGCGCTGTTTTTAGAGTCGCCATTGGGTTCAAGAAAATACCGCGCTGGATCCTCTCCCCCTTCACCGGTGTTGCTCTTTCCGCCAATACGATTCATCGCGATCGCCAACGCTTCGTGCGTCTCCTTGCTGATGGAGCCGTAGGACATCGCACCGCTCTTGAAACGCTTGCAGATTTCTTCAACCGGTTCTACTTCGTCGATTGGAATTGGGTCATTAGGGAACTTCATGTCCAAGAGTCCACGTAGCGTTGCCATATTCCGAGAATAGTCATTGATTGACGCTGCGTAGTCTTTATAGACCTTGTAGTTATTGGTGCGGGCGGCCAATTGCAGCCTATGAACCGTGGCTGGATTGAACAGATGATATTCGCCATCCTGTCGCCACTGAAAATGTCCGCCAGCATCCAATGTACGATTATCAACCGGAATTTCTGGGAAGGCTGCGCGATGACGCATCAGGGCTTCGCGAGCGATAATCTCAAGTCCAATTCCTTCTACGCGAGTATCCGTCCAGGTAAAGTAACGGTCAACAACCTCTTGCTTGATGCCGATAGCTTCAAAGATTTGCGCCCCTCGATATGACTTAATGGTAGAAATCCCCATCTTCGCCATGACTTTGACCACGCCTTTGGTCGCCGATTTGATGTACCCCTTGACCGCATCTTTATACCCGATATCTGCCAGTTGCCCTTCGGCGATCATGTCCGCTAGGCTCTCAAACGCCATGTAAGGATTAACCGCTTGGACGCCGTACCCAATCAGTAGGCAGAAGTGATGGACTTCGCGGGGTTCACCCGATTCAAGCGCGATACCGACTTTCGCGCGCGTGCCCACTCGAATCAGATGGTGGTGGAGGCCCGCAACAGCCAGCAGCGCGGGGATAGGCACAGACTTTTCGTCAACGCCACGGTCAGACAAGATGATAATGGTATAGCCCTCTTCTATCGCGCGATCGGCGGCTTCAAAGAGCCCATCCATCGCTGTTTCAAGACCGCCCTCTTCATCGGCGACGTTAAATAGGATTGGAAGGGTAGTAGATTGGAATCCCGGCTGATCTACTTGACGCAACTGCTCTAACTCCTCATCTGAGATAACTGGGGTGTCGAGGAGTATCTGATGGCAACTCTCCGGTTCTGGCACGAGCAGGTTACGCTCAGCACCTATTGTTGTTTCAGATGAAGTGATAATCTCTTCCTTGAGCGGATCCAATGGAGGATTAGTCACTTGTGCGAATAGCTGCTTGAAATAGTTGTAAAGTAGCTGCGGCCGGTTAGAGAGTACCGCCAAAGAGGCATCATTCCCCATCGAGCCAACGGGGTCACGACCGATCTTCGACATGGGTCCAAGGAAGATGCGCTGATCTTCAAATGTATATCCGAATGCTTGTTGGCGTTGTAAAATCTGGTGGTGATTTTTTTCAGGCTCTTTCGGTTCAACCGCTGGCAGGTCTTTTAATGCAACGAGGTGTTCATCTAGCCACTGACCATACGGATACTCGGAAGCGATTTTATCCTTTGCTTCGTCATCGCTGATAATGCGTCCCTCACTCGTATCAATTAGAAGAATCCGACCCGGCTGTAAACGTCCCTTGTAGACAACCCGTTCGGGGGGTATGTCCAGCACCCCGGTTTCCGAAGCCAACACGAGCATATCATCATTTGTGATGTAGTAGCGGGACGGACGGAAACCGTTACGGTCTAAAGACGCTCCAACAACCGTGCCATCGGTAAAAGCGATGGAGGCAGGACCATCCCACGGCTCCATCAAACAGCTATGGTATTCATAAAATGCGCGTCTCTCTGCGCTCATGCTCTCATGTTTTTCCCACGGCTCAGGAATCATCATCATTACTGAATGAGGCAATGACCTGCCAGAGAGTGCGAGAAATTCCAGACAGTTATCGAAGATAGCGGTATCGCTCCCGTCCTCGTCAAGGATGGGGAAAAGTTTCGGGAGATCATCACCAAACAACTCAGACGCTAACATCGCCTGCCGCGTTTTCATCCAGTTCTGGTTCCCGCGCACAGTATTGATTTCGCCGTTATGAATCATGTATCGGTACGGGTGCGACCGCGCCCAACTTGGGAAAGTGTTCGTCGAAAATCGGGAATGAAGCAGGACAATTGATGCATCCATCCGAGGGTCTTTCAGTTCGGGATAGAATTCGGGCACCTGCATCGGTGTGAGCATCCCCTTATAGACGATAGTTCGGCTAGATAGGCTCGGAATGTAGAAATCTTCATCTATCCCGCCGTATCGGATGATATTGGAGGCACGCTTCCGAATCACATACAACTTGCGCTCAAAGGTGAGGTCATCTTCGATATTGGGGTTTCTGCCGATAAAGATCTGCCATACAGCAGGCTCGGAAGAGCGGGAAATCGGTCCCAGATAGAAATTATCGGTGGGAACTTCTCGCCAACCCAAAACTGTTTGCCCTTCTTCGATAACAATTTCTTCCAGCTTTCGCTGACAGCGTTGAAGCAGCTCACCGTCCTCGGTCTTGGTGAAAAACACCATGCCAACGCCATAGTGTTTTGAACCGGGCAGATCAATTCCTACATCTTCGCAGGCGTGTTGAAGGAAGTTGTGCGGGACCTGCATTAGAATGCCTGCTCCGTCGCCGGTGTTTTCTTCGGCACCGCGGGCACCCCGATGGTCAAGACAAACCAGCGCATCTAGTGCCTGACGCACGAGCGCATTCGATTTTTCACCCTTGATGTTCACGATAAAACCGATACCACAGGCATCATGTTCGTAGGCGGGGTTATAAAGTCCTTGCTTCTGCGGGATACCTATCTTTCCTTTCATATCAGCCTTTCTTATGATACTTCAGTTCCGAGAATCCGTATCTCTTGGTTACTCTTACTGCGGTTTTTGTTTACTTTATCTTTGATTTTCTTGTACTCTGATAGTGTCCTGACCGTATTTCCCTGAATCAATGACAAACACTTTTTCAGAATGGATCAGCAGACATAAGAGAATGTTCTCCCAATAGTCCGAAACCCAATGATTACTTGCTGAAACAGTTCTATAAGATGAAGGTTCAGGAAGGAAAATCATTTGGTGGGGATCTGTTACACTCACTCCGAGGACACTACATTCAATGAAAAATTGTGGCAAATAGACTTGTTATAATACATCACATAAGTGTGCATGTCAAGAAAATTTCCTTGACACCCGTCCAAACAATTTTGATTGACAATCCCACCTCAAACTTGCATAATAAAAATCTTAAAACATGAAGTGGAGGGAGAAAGCAATGATCAATCTGAGTGTGAACGTTAATAAGGTGGCAACGCTAAGAAATTCCAGAGGTGAGGATGTCCCAAATGTCGTCCAAGCGGTACAAACTTGCATCAATACCGGTGTGCAGGGAATTACGGTGCACCCGCGAGAAGATCAACGACACATCAAACCCCACGATGTCTACGAAATCGCCGAGATGGTGACTGTCGAATATAACATTGAGGGTGATCCCCGCCCCGATCTGTTGGATATGGTGATAGAGGTACAGCCCGACCAGTGCACACTCGTTCCCGTCACGCCGGGCGAGGTGACGAGCGACCATGGCTGGAATCTAACGGCGGAAGGTGAGCGGCTCAAACCGGTCATTCAACGCCTCAAGGATGCCGGTATTCGTGTCAGTCTATTCAGCGGCATAGATCTTCATCAAATTGAATTGGCGAAGGAAGTGGGTGCAGATCGAATTGAATTCTATACCGCTCCTTATGCGTGGGCGAAAACTGAGCAGGAGATTGCACACGAATTTGGCTTGCTCGTCAAAGCCGCTGAAAAGGCGGTCAGCTTGGGGCTTGGCATCAATGCGGGGCATGATCTTAATCTGGAAAATCTGCCGCGCATGAGAAATCTCCCCGGTTTGCTTGAGGTCTCGATCGGTCATCACCTGATGGCACACGCCCTTTATGTGGGACTTGAGCAATCGGTGAAGGACTACCGAGCTGCGTTGGGTCAGGCTGTGGCATGACCATTTTGCTATTGCGGGGAGGTAATAAAGCCTCGCAAAGTCGAGACATAGAACGCGCAAAAGCAGACTGGAGAGAACATAATTCAAGGGGGCTAGAAAATGAGTAACTATAGAAACTTCAAAGACTATCATATTGAGCAACTACGCGATCCAGAGGACGCAAAGATATATCTTTCTGTTGCACTTGAGGATTATGAGAAAAACGAGGATATAGAAGCGTTTTTACTTGCGGTGAGAGATGTCGCAGAGGCGCGAGGTGGTATGTCTAAATTAGCCGAGCGCGTCAACCTAACCCGTGAGGGGCTTTATAAGGTTTTTTCGGAGAATGGAAATCCGCAACTAAACACGATGGGCAAAATACTACATGGACTGGGGTTTAAATTTTCGATAGAAGCACGGGAAAACTGACGGCAATGGGAAGGCTAAAACAGAAGCGTCGAACTTATAGGCAATTTGCCCTGTATCCGCTGCCTTCTTGGACGATACGGAGCGGAAAAGAACGCCCGGCTCCGCTTGGATAGGCATATCCAAGCGGTATAGGAGTTAGGAGTTACGCACTTCAGTTTGTAGTAGCGCAATTCATTGCGCGTCCGGACGAGCGATAAATCAACCTACTACAAACCTTCGCCCCTGCTGTAGTTGCCTGATTCACCGGGCTTTGGAAATTGTGTTCTGCGGCGATGAATCGCCGAACTACAGGACTTTAAGCGTTCAACTGCGTAAGTCTTAAGGAGCAAGAAACGATACGTCCCAAAATCCTGAGAATCCTGATTCCGATAATTAACGGAATCCCTCAATCCAGATCAAGGAGAGTTTGATGAGAATTTTAGTTGTCGGGAGCGGTGCTAGAGAGCACACATTTGTGTGGAAGATTGTGCAAAGTCCGCTTGTTGAAAAGGTGTACTGTGTGCCGGGGAATCCGGGCATCGCCCAAATCGCCGAATGTCGATCAATTCCCCTAGAAGACAACTTCTCAGCAATCGCGGACTTTGTAGAAACGGAAAAGATAGACCTGACCGTCGTTGGTCCCGAAGACCCACTTGCAAAGGGCATCGTTGATGTGTTTCAGGCACGAGGGATCCGAGCGTTTGGACCGGATCGGAAAGCCGCGATTCTTGAAGCGAGCAAAGATTTCGCAAAGCGATTGATGGCACAAAATGGCATTCCCACCGCGGCGTATCGCACATTTGAGGACGCGGACGCAGCAATCGCTTACCTTGAAGAGATTAACGCGCCGGTCTTTGTTAAAGCAGACGGGTTGGCTGCAGGGAAAGGCGTAATTCCGGGGCTAACGCTTGATTCCGCCGTTAAAGCGGTTCAGGAAATCATGGTCGATCGGAACTTCGGAAGTGCCGGGGATAAAGTGGTAATCGAAGAGGCATTATTCGGCGAAGAAGCCAGTTTCACCGTCTTAACAGATGGTGTGTCCTGTCTCCCCTTTGTGAGTTCGCAAGATCACAAAATGTCACTAGATGGCGATCAAGGCAAAAACACCGGGGGTATGGGCGCGTACTCACCGGCACCGGTCATGACATCTGAACTCAGCGAACAGGTTATGAATACGATTGTGCAACCAGCTATCAGCGCAATGGCGTCGGACGGACGCACCTTCAAGGGCATTTTGTATGTCGGGTTGATGATTACTGAGGCGGGCCCAAAAGTGATCGAGTTTAACTGCCGGCTTGGCGATCCTGAAGCGCAGGTGTTACTAACCCGCATGGAGAGCGATCTTGTGCCGATGCTGGATGCTTGCATTGATGGAACGCTGGACAAGGTTGAATGCAAATGGAAACCCGAAGTTGCAACGTGTGTAGTAATGGCATCGGGCGGGTATCCCGATCCTTACGAAACAGGAAAAGTGGTTACTGGGCTAGACCGAGCCAACGCGCTGGAGAACGTGACAGTCTTTCATGCAGGGACTCAGATGCAAAACGGGAACGTTGCTACAGGAGGTGGCAGGGTACTCGGTGTGACCGCCCTCGCCTGTGACATCAAATCTGCGATTGAACAAGCGTATCGCGGGGTGGAGGAAATCCACTTTGATCAAGCCCACTTTCGGACTGACATCGGATACCGGGCGTTAGACCGCGCTTCATAGATAGTAGGGGACGCAGATCTGCGTCCCCTACAAGTGAGCAGCCGTGCCAACCTCTGAATTCCAATTTCTTGGCGTTTCTCATGTCGTCGTATTAGCCCTAACAATTGCGCTGCCCATTGCACTGTCCGTGCTAGTGAGGAAAGTCGAAGGCTCTCGGTGCTGCACCGGAGTGGATTCCTCCGTAGTGGCGAATGTGGTCTGCTACCTTTTGGCTGCGACACTAATTGTCAATGAAATTGGGGTTTGGATTTACCGCGCGGCGACGGTGGAATCGTTCGGTGAATTTATACAGAGCCACCTACCCCTCCACATCTGCGGGATTGCACTCTTTGTCGTAGTGCTTACGCTGTTGCGTCGAAACCAGATCCTTTATGAAATTGGTTATTTCTGGGGGATCGTCGGTACATTAAATGCTGTTCTCACGCCTCAATTGGAGGTCGGTTTTCCGCACTACCGTTTTTTTCAATATTTTATTGTACATGGTGGTATCGTCGTCAGTGTGCTGTTTGTGACGTGGGGATTGAGAATGCGCCCCACCTTCAAAGGTTTGTTGCGTTCATTCCTGCTCGTCAATCTTTATATGGTGGTCATCGCGGGCATCAACCTGTTGCTGAAATCTAACTACATGTTCATTTGCGAGCCACCGGATACAAAATCTCCCTTCTTCTTCGCGCCTTGGCCCTGGTATATACCTATCTTGGATGTGGTGGTCCTCGTCCTTTTCTTCGTAGTCTACTCCCCTTTCTTAATTGGTGATTGGCTGAAATCCCTTTCTCCAAAAAACAAGCACGTTTGACCGCTCCCCGCTCTAAAGAACGGGGATTCTTTTGTTAGCAATTCCACGTTCTCGTTCTTAGAGTTTAGCTTCAACTTCTGCTATGGGGCCATCTTGCGTTTCCTCTAGGGAAGCTTCCCCACTCAGGTGGGGCAACACACCGTACAAACGGGGCGGAGCAGGCCATTTAGCACTCTACGGAAACACCTTGAACGAAGATGTTACCGATACGTGGCAGGTATTTCCTGCTTCACAACAGATTCATGCGGGAATATCCCATTTTTCAGGGTAGTCGATCCGAGTAGAATCCTATTTTTTTGTGGTGTCTGTAGTTGTCTACATCTACGCTGCCTATTACAAAGGCTGGACAGGGACAACGGCAAGGGTGCCGAAGTTGTAATTCCCTGTCCCTTAGACAAAAGAATTATACCATATTTCACCATTGGAATCAAGGCTAAAGCCTTGAAAAACGGTGCTAAAGCGTCCCTGTATCCCCGACCTAAAGGACGGGGATACAGGGCTAAAGTAGAGTTTGATAAAAGGAACTAAGAACCTGTTTTAAAAGTCATTTGATGCGGTTCCGCATCAAGTAAATGGAAGCAATATACACCATAGCCTCAGCGGTCTCAGCCGAGCGTTCATAGTCCAAAGTCAATCGGCGAAACCAACCGAACCAAGAAAAGGTGCGCTCCACAATCCAACGTAATGGGACGACCACAAATCCCGATTGCCCAAGAGATGGAGCAATGTCCAATTGACACTGATGCGTTAAATATAGCCAGTCGCCTAATTCTCCGCGATAGCCAGCATCAGCACAGACTAACTGAATCGTTATCTGCCAACTAAAGACCTCGTTTAGTAACTCTATTGCGACTCGATTATCACTGACATTGGCATCAGTGACTTTGACTCCCAATGGAATGCCAATTGTATCGGTGACTATATGGCGTTTACGACCTTTGACTTTCTTGTGCGCATTAAACCCTCTACTATCTGCCAGTTCGGTCGTCTTGACCGATTGGCTGTCAATGATAGCTACGGTCGGTGACGGGGATTTGCCAATATCACTACGGGTTTGCTCGTGAAGTGCTTGATGAATCATAACCCATGTCCCTAAAGTTTTCCACTTTCTGAAGTGGGAATAGACCGTTTGCCACGGTGGCATGTGACGCGGCAACATTCGCCACTGACACCCTGATTTGACTATATAGAAAATAGCGTTGATAATTGAGCGCATCTCCCACTTGAGAGGTCTACCTATGGGTGAAGGTTCTGGCAAATAGGGTAACAGTTTGTCCCACTGGGCATCGGTCAAATCTGTAGGATACTTTGGTGTAGTCATGTTTAGGCCTTTCATTAGGTCAGTAGTTTACTGCTCTAATGGTTTAACATAAACATTAACTTTTGAATAGCCTTTTTCTTTTTAAAACAGGTTCTAACGGATGACACAGATGGAGCAAAAAAATCCGCAGGATGTTTCAGGCAGTCCCCAGCTCTTCGGTTGGTGCATGTATGACTGGGCAAATTCTGCCTATGTAACCACAGTGGTGGCAGGGGTTTTACCGATCTATTTCGCCACTGCAATTGTGGGCAAAGGGGGCGTCCAGATCGGGGACACCGTTGTCAGTGCGGATGCCCTCTGGGGCTATCTGATCAGTGCCTCGGCGATGTTCGTATTTCTGTTCGCCCCGGTTCTCGGTGCCATATCAGACTTTTCTTCATCCAAGAAAAAGTTCCTGATCACATTTGCTTATATGGGCAGCACCAGCGCAACGCTTCTCTACTTCTGTCAATCCGGAAATGTATGGCAGACCGTTATCCTATTTCTGATTGCGCAGATTGGGTATGTGGCGGCGAATGTTTTCTATGATGCCTTTTTACCTCAGATCGCCCCCGAAGATAAAATAGACTGGGTATCCAGCAAAGGGTTTTCCTACGGGTACATCGGTGGCGGGTTACAATTTGCCATCACGTTGGGACTGGTCGCCGGCGGCGAAATCATCGGTGTCGGTCAAGGGCTCGCAGCCCGTATTGGGTTGGGAATGGCAGGTTTATGGTGGGCGGGTTTTACAATCTTTACGCTCAAAAACCTGAAAGAGGCGGGAGCAATAGAAGCGATGCCGGAAAAGTACCAATCGCAACCGAAGATAATCGCTTATGCCGCCATTGGAATAACGCGAACCCTCGCAACGATTAAAAAGGTTCAACGCTTCAAACATCTGCTGCTGTTCTTAATTGCGTTCATGATCTACAACGATGGCGTTCAGACAGTCATCAGTATGGCAACGATTTATGGGACTGAAGAATTGAAATTTCCCCCAACGGTCCTGATGGTCACGTTACTGATGATTCAGATTATCGCTGCCGGCGGTGCATTACTATTCGGTAGGATCGCCAGCAAGATCGGTGCGAAACGGGCTTTGATGCTGACGTTGCTCCTCTGGAGTGGGGTTGTCACCTATGCCTATTTTCTACATACCGTTACGGAATTTTTCATCTTGGGTGTCGTTGTGGGGATCGTGCTCGGCGGTTCGCAGGCACTCAGTCGTTCTTTTTACGGGGCGATGATTCCCAAAGAAGCCTCGGCTGAGTTTTACGGGTTTTATTCCGTCTTTAGCAAGTTCTCAGCGATTTGGGGACCCTTGGTGTTTGCCATCATACGGCAAGTTACCGGAACGCCACGATTAGCCATCATTTCACTGATGGTCTTCTTTATTGTGGGTCTGATTCTGCTCGCCTTTGTGGATGAGGAGAAAGCCAAGGAAGCCAAACACTCCGGGGCATTCTAACCCGGTAGCACTTATAGGGGAGGTTCACAATGTTGAAAATAGGTCGTTTGCTTAGGATTATCTGTATCGTGTTGCTTTTTACTTTTATCTTTTCCTTTTCTATTAAGTCTGCGGAAAAGGAGCAAGGACAGCAAGATAACACTAACAATGGAAGGCAAGAAGACGAAAACGACAGGATAGTAAGGCTCTTCAATTTAAAGGCAGATAGAAAGTTGAGTCCCGAGGAAAATACAAAAATGGAATTTCTGATTGCCGTTCTGTTGGATAAGAATGCCAGTAAGATTCCTATTGAAGTACCCAATCCTCTCTATAGAGGGGATCGGATTCGTTTCAGGCGTAGAGCGGCAGCAAAAGTGTTAGGGATTGAAATCGCTCACAGTAAAGCCGCTGCCCCCTTAATTTCGGTCGCCACAGATACCAAAGAGCATTTGGAAATGAGATATTCGGCGATAACAGCTCTGAGCCGGATAGCTGATAAATCAGTAATTCCAGTGCTCTTGGATCTCCTCAATGATGATGAGGTGGATTTGCGTGGTCGTGCCTATGAACAGCTTGATAAACTCAAAGTAGGCCCTGAATCTTCAGATCCTGAGGTTGAATATCCAATGGGTCAGGTGTTTGGCTATAGTTTTCGTTCTTCGCCGGGGCTGAGAATTGAAGCTATCCAAAAATGGAGAGATTGGTGGAAAGCTAATCAAAAGTCCTTTGAATTTAAGCGTGAGCGGGCAATGTTTGATCGCTAAAAGTTGATACTAACTCTACCTGGACCAATCGCGCATTATTCATCGTTGTGATTTTTATCGTTTATGATTACGACTGAAGCTGCTTGTGCAATATGTTAGCGAGTATTATAGAAAAACCAATGTTTTTCGTGTTTTTTTTGTGCCTTTTTATTGTAGGGTTCCATGCTTGCACACTTCAAGGAAAGAATATAGAACATCTGATCACACAACTGAGTGATGAAGATGTGTCTATTCGTCGTGACGCGGCGTACGAATTAGGACGAATTGGTGAACCAGCTAATGAACTTACCCCCATCCTTTAGACAGAAATGAATGAGATTTAAGATAGAAAATCGGAGCAACTCGGTCCGGGTGAAACGCCAGAACTTATTGGAAATACACCTCGTGGGGTGTACGATAATTGAGCGATTGATGAAACCGCTGTTGATTGTAAAAGTTGAAATAGTCTCTCAATCAACGCCAAGCTGTAGTAACCGAGTCATAGTCATTGAGATAGACCTCCTCATACTTAACACTGCGCCAGAGCCTTTCAATGAAGATGTTGTCAAAATAGCTGCCTCTACCGTCCCAACTGATGGCAATGTTAGCCGCTTGAAGCCTATCGGTAAACGCATCAGAAGTAAACTGACTGCCTTGGTCATTGTTGAATATCAGCGGTCTCGATTGGCTAAGTGCCCTATCCAGAGCCGATAGACAAAAGTATACATCGAGTGAGTTTGAAAGTTCCCACGACAACACATACCGGGAGAACCAATCCATAACCGCTACTAGATAAACAAAACCACGAGTCAAGCGAATATAGGTAATATCGGTTGCCCAGACTTGGTTCGGTCTGATGATGCTTAATCCCTTCAGTAGATAGGGATAGGTTTTGGACGGTTTATCTATACCGGTTGGCTTAGGTTTAGGATAGATAGCCGCCAATCCCATCTTTCGCATCAACCGAGCCACCCGCTTTCGATTGACAACATGACCTTGAGAACGAAGCCATACCGTCAATCGAGGCACGCCATAGAACGGTGTCTTTGTGTACTGCTGATCTATCAGACGCATATAGAGCAGATTTTGGGGCGACTCGTCTACCGGTCGGTAATAGAACGAGGCTCTAGACAACCCCAGTAGTTCGCATTGTCTTACAACCGACGGTGAATGGCACCCCTTTTCAACAAGCTGTCGCTTCTGTTCAACGGAGCAGTTGCGTTTTTTTTTCAAGCCAGTCCAGTTCCACCTTCAACTGTCCGATTTGGCGATAGAGTTCATCAACTAACTGGTCGTTATCAGAGGCTGCTTGTGAACGGCCATCTGCAAAGAGTTGAGGTAATTGTTCAAGCACCTGCTTTTTCCATTGGCTGACTTGAGTCGGGTGGACACCGTAATGACTGGCAATCTGAGCGATGGTCTGTTGGTTTTTTATCGCTTCAATCGCCACTTGCGCCTTAAATCGGTCATCGTACCGTTTTCTGCGGGACATGGTAAAAGACTCCTTTCTGTTTTTGGCGTTTCTGACCCATATTGTCGCACAGATGATGACCGGTTTGCCAGTGAGAAATCCACCTTAATCTACTGTCTAGTTTTTGGGGGTAATTACATAAAGATGCGATACCTGCGCTAATAGAAACATTAGAAGATGAGAATCCTGAAGTTCGCATCAATGCAGCTTCCGCGTTAGGCACTATTGGCCCGGTTGCTGAGGATGCGATACCTGCACTTATAGAAACATTGGAAGATGAGAATCCTGAAGTTCGCATCAATGCAGCTTCCGCGTTAGGTAATATTGGCCCAGCCACCAAGGAGGTAATACCTGCATTGATACAAGCTTTACTAAAGTTTGGACAATTCACGGTACAAATGATGGTTGATTGGGAATACGCTTCGGGATGCCAAGCAGCACTGCGGATTTGACCTGATATCAGGTCAAATCCCAGCAAAGCATCAATTGATTCACGCAACTGAGTTTCGGGACCAGTTGCCTGAGGCAATTGCTATTCAACGCCACCCTGATAAAATCGGGGCAGTTCGATAACAAGTGAGTCGGTGTACTGGGTATTGAGCATTCATTGGTATCGTCCTGTCAAGCGGACACAGGGGTTGATGGTTGAGTATATGCGTGCTTTAATCAAGGGATAATTATTTTCTGCAACAATCTCTGAAGATACTAACTCGCCGAATATTCACTAGACCCTTGATAACGCTACATGAATTGGATACAAATTGTACTAACTTTACTAAAGTTTGTACAATTCACGGTACAAATGGTGGTTGATTGAGAACACGCTTCGGGATGTCAAGCAGCACTGCGGATTTGACAAGGTATCAGGTCAAATCGCGTCAAAGCATCAATTAATTCGCGCAACTAAGTTTCGGAACAAGCTGCCTGACGCAATTGCTATTCAACGCCACTTGTGTCACAGGCAGTTCGATAACATTGGTATCGAACTGTCAAGCGGACACAAGGGTTGATGGTTGAGCATCTGCGTGCTTTAATCAAGGGATAATTATTTTCTGCGACAATCTCTGAAGATACTAACTCGCCGAATATTCACTAGACCCTTGATAACGCTACATGAATTGGATACAAATTGTACAAACTTTAGTACAAGCTTTAATAAACAGCAGAAAATTTGATCATCGCAGTCAAATAGCTTTAGCTCTGGGAGAGATTGGTAGACCGGCCGTGCCGGCTTTAATTAAGATCTTAGATCATAAGAATTTCAACGTACGTGCCCAGAGTGCTGTTGCGTTAGGCAATATTGGTCTAGCTGCTCAAGACGCGGTGCCCACCTTGATACAAGCATTAAGCGATGAGGATGAGGTTGTGCGTCGCTATACTGCTGGTGCTTTGGGCGAAATAGGTGTTGCTGCTAAAAGTTCGGTCCCCGCACTGACAGAAGCACTGAGTGATTGGGATACAGACGTTCAGCAAGCTGCTGCTAATGCATTGAGAAAAATAGGAACCCCTGAAGTACTTGAGGCAATAAAAAAATATGGCAGATAATATCGTATATGCCTGTTTTTATAGTCATATTGCCGTTTGAATTAAGGAACTCAAATTTTCAAGATCGTCTTTTTTAGGCGAGTATCGGTCTAACAGGACTTATGCAAGTCCTCAAATTTGATAGGAGGAATATGTAATGAAGAACTCTATGGTTTGGTTGCTTCTTATGATAATTGGCCTTATAGGAATAATCGCTTTTGCAAATTCAGATGATCAGAAATGGGAAACATGATTAAAGTCAGGTGATTGGAAGTCAAGAGTTCAAGCAATTAAGGATTTCACAAAAGCGACAGATGTGAGCGATGAAACTAAAGTTGAACTCTTCCTTTCCGGACTAGCAGATGAGATACAAAAACCTACATCAGGTAAATTGATAGAAAATGGATACATCAGCGAAGAAGAATACTTTAGAAAACAGTATCTGTACGCTTTGGTTAATGTGGGTAAAAATCATCTACCTAAGATCAAACGGGACATTAAGTCTATTAAGCGAAACAGGTTCACCAACAACCTTACCCAATCCACAGAGTGGAATCAGAGAGTAACACTTGCCCTTGTATTATTGGGTGAAAAGAAACTCTTACCGGACGTTAGGAAAATTCTGAGTCAATCGAAAAATGGTGATATACGGACATCGGCTGCACATGTCATTAAGGCTGTGAAGGATAAGCAGGCGATACCTCAGCTTGAGATAGCTCTGAGTGATCCGTATTCTGTGACATATAGCATACATAGAACAGAAACTGTCATCTTCCCTGTTCGTGCTAAAGCAGCGGGAGCCCTTATGGAACTCGGCGTTCTTGTGAATTTCAATGGGAATGAGTATTCAGTATCATCAAGCCCATCTCAAGAAAAATAATTCAGTCAAACTGGTATGTCTGTATCTGCCCGACTACTTTTCTGAGTTATTACTGTAGGACTTACGCAGTTGAACGTTCAAAGCCTCGTAGGGGCAACCCTTGTGGTTGCCCTCAAACATTGCCAAACCGTGAATCCACGATTTCGTAGGGAACGCAGATCTGCGTTCCCTACGGAAATGCGTAGCCCCTAATGGATAAGGAAGTTGTCTTTACCCCAATCAAAAATCTGGGCTTGAGCCTATTAATTCAAGGTTGACAAACTATTCCCCTTCAATCTGCAACCAATTTCAAGGAGTTATGACATATTATGTCATAACTCCCCCAAAGCGACTGGAATTTCTATTCGTTGGCTGGTATCCTATAATCGCAACGGGGCAGATGAAATCGTGAACTGTAAAATTTGTTCATGCCTGTCCCGAAATTGGAAGATTTAGAAGGTTCTATCTCTAACAGCAGAAGTCAACTGCTTCTGCAAATCCGAAAAGGAGTTAACCATAATGTTACGAAAAACATTAACCATAGGAATCGCTTTCGTTTTACTGATAAGCCTGTTATCTGTTTCACTGGTTCTATGCTTTACCCTTGATACAGCATTTGCACACCCACCTAACTGTGTGGGTGATTGGGTCTTTCATAACGGTCAATGGTTTTGGGTTGAGTTTTGTAATCCGCCCCCTCATCCATGGCATACTGGCTAGACTTCAGTGGTAAAAGTCAACCACCTTCGTTATGCTAAAAATCCCGTCACAAACTTTTAGCATAACGACCTACTTGCTTCGCTGGCTGTTTGGTTCTAAGCGGAGTATGTGCTGTCCTATTTGCAAATGACTCTAGATGAGCACCCCGTTCCGGAGGAGGTGATTGCATTGCCCTCCTACCACTCCGAAAGAGGGCAACATCTGAAGGGAGAATGCTATGAATATAAGGTTAACGAAAAACATCCCCCGAACGATTGGTGGGGTTACTATTCTAACAATTTTAATGTGTGTAGGGATGTTTCTTTACGCCCGGTGGGATTTGAAACGCTTTGAGCAGTCGCTTGAGGAACTGCCTGAGGTTTCGCCCGTGACCGTTTCAGAGAGAGAAGAAATGACAAACACGCACGCCGAGGAGCCACTTCCTGCCGAAACAACAGCACCAAAGCCCTTGACACAGCATCATATTGCTGATCTGGAGCCCGAAGAACTCGAAATAGAAACACCTTCACTTGAGCCCCTCGATGTTCTTATGGACGAACTTTCTCTTTCTGAGATGAAATATTCGGAAACAGAGGCTGCTAGTGTACAACGTGAGAGTCTTGAGAAAGAAGAAATCCCATGGACCGACGAGTTTCAGGCAGAAATAGACAACGGGAGTGGTTTCGCAAGTCTTATTTCTGCTCTTGGGTCTAGGGACGATATAGGGGATGGCAGCTCAGAGGACGTTACCGTTGTTGTTGAAATGCTCAAACGTGCAGCAAAAGGTCCAGTGGCGGTTGACGATCTAATTACCATGATGGAGGCATGGTTAAGAATCCAACCCAACACCCCGCACGTGCAACCGGAGATAAATGAAACTCGTGATTTTCTGACAAATATGCTCTCACGGCTCCGGGCTGACGAGGAGGAATTTTTGCAAAGCGGAAAAGAGACAAAGTACACTTTACGCATTGACTAAAATCCCAAAAGAGGAAAAGAAGAAAGTGAAGAACATCTTTTATGGTTTTTGTCTGGTTTCTGTTGTAGTTTCTGGACTTGTGTTTTACTTCGCGCTGCAGCGTGCGACAGTAGGGTTTCCGATGTCCAAACCGAGTCATGTCTCCGAGCAAAATTCGCCAAATGCTTCATCTGCCAGGCAGAAGGTCAAAACACCTAAAAAGAAAAAGTGCGCCTGCTGTCGTGAAAAGTTGGCACAGTCAAGAAAAGTAGCAGAACAGAGAATACAGGCGCGTAAAGCATGGGCTCGGGAGATGTTTGCCAATTACGGATATGAAGAAGGCATGAAACGGATATTGGCAAAACAGATACAGCAGATCCTTGGGAGAGAAAAACAATCCAATCTAGCCTTTGCCGTTGCACAATCCTCCTCCCAATGAAACCACTCTCCCTGAAAACTCTTTCACTCTTTTTTGGTGTGTGTTTATTTGTAGTTGCAAGTATGCCTCGGCTGTTCTCTTTGGGTGCCCACTGGACCTCTGATGAAGCTGGGTGGCTGGACCATAGTACAGTGTTTATGGCCGCTGTCGAGATGGGCGCCTTTCCAGAAACCCTCGTCACTTTCCATCCCGGTGTCATAACTATGTGGCTTGCTGCCCTCCGCACCTTTTTTACCGAACCACATGTGAGCGTTCAAGGCTTAGCGTTAGCCCGGTGGTTCATCGGGATAGTGCTGTTAATCGGGATTGGTGTAGCAGCGATGCTGCTATATCGGTTGTTTGGGCGTTGGGTTGCACTCATTGGTGCGGCGTTTCTATCCTTCTCTCCACTCTTTTTAGCGCAATCCCGTCGCGTCCACACCGATGCGTTGGCGTCGATTTTTGTCCTGTTAGCAGTCCTGTCCCTCCTGCTCTATTGTGGGACACCTCAAAAACGCCGTTACCTAATCGGTTCTGGAATCGCCTTTGGTCTAGCCTGCCTTGCCAAGAGCAATTCCCTTATTCTTCTCTTGTGGCTGCCTATCTGCTTCGCTCTGTTTCGGAATCGGGAGGAAACGTGGCGGCAGTTCTTTCTTCACAGGCTTGGAGCGACCCTCTGTTTCCTGAGTTGCACGTTACTCACCGTTTTCGCGCTGTTGCCCATCTTTTGGAACTCTGCCTTTTTGATGTTTGGCGTGTGTCTATTAGGCGTCACGCTATTTGCGTATCGGGAGTTACAGAAAGAAGCACATCAACGACTCACCCTATATTTGGCATCGGTTGTGGTGGTAGGTGTGGTATCCGGCTATATGGTCCGAACTGTATGGAGGGTGTTCGAGGGCGTTACGTGGGCGATTACTACGCCGCATAACGTCGAACACTTCTTCTTAGGACAGGTACTATATGACCCCGGCTGGCTCTTCTACCCGTTGGTGCTCTGTATAAGGACCACGCCATTAACGCTTCCCTTAGTATTCGGTGGGTGTCTCTTTCTGTGGAGGAAACGTCATCAGGAAGGGTATGCGCGACAGTTTCGGATAGCACTCGCGTTAGTAGCGGTTGTCCTACTGTTCACCCTCTGTCTCTCGCTGACGAGCAAAAAGTTTAGTCGGTATCTGCTACCCGCTTTCCCAATTCTGGAGATACTTGCCGCCCTCGGTTTCTTTGAGTTTCTTAAATGGGGGTACTCCTATATCGACTCCCGCTTTGGGACCGAGGCAGCTCCCCAAAAACTCACCTTTTCTATCGTGACCATCCTTTGTCTGTTCCTGATCCAAATCGTGCCGGTCCTACGGCTTCACCCCTACTACAGCACCTACTACAACCTCTGCTTCAAACTCACTGATATCAGAAAAATTGTTACAGTTCCCGCAGCCGCGGGGTTAGATCTCGCGGCAAAACACCTAAATAGAAAACCAAATGCACAAGAGCTAGATGTTCAAGTTTCTCTGCTAAGTGGTCAATACTTTTTTCGCTACTTTATCGGACAGACGCACTGGGTTGACGTAGGTGAAGAAGTCGTCCCAGATTATGAGGTGGTTCATATCCGCGATTCACAAGTGGGGCGAGTCCCGCAAACGGGAACGCTCAACGGCGAGCTAGAACACGTAATAACCCTCAACGGCATTGATTATGTCTGGATTTATAGGATACCACGATAGATTGAATAGGGAGTTAAATTAGCCCAAGGTGATTTAAGACAAATGGAACGGAGATCTCCGTTCCCTACGAATTAGGCTTGCTTCTATGTACCGGTGGGGCATAGCGTGGAGATCCTAGTCCGACCTTCAAAGCCCCAGAGGGGCGATATGTATATAGAAGCACATCAAACCGACCAACACCCAAGCCCCAGCGGGGCGACATGTGCATAACTCGATACCTACTTATAGATTGATCGCTAATCCGTAGGGGTTGGGTTTCCTAACCCGTCGAGCGAGGGAACCTCGCCCCTACGATTAGGTATTTGAGGGGTGCTCATAAATATTCTCTGTGGGAGTGGCATCCTTGCCACGATGTTCCTGGGCTGTCCCAAACCATCGCGATCAGGAGATCGCTCCCACAAGCATCTATGGCTGCATAGCTCCTTGGCTGGATTATCAGCACTCCTCAAATATCTGAGAGGTGTTCATAAATACTTATCACAAGATAGTCAATTTTCCATCAATCCTTTTAACGAAATGAAGCCATCATCACTGAAACATTTCTGAAAGGTAAATGCCAGATGGAATTGACCAGCATTGCTAATTGAAGTAATATTACGGTAAGCAGCAAAAAGGGACGTACATTGTCAAGCCGACTGACCGGCAGTTGCTTCTGATTGGCATCGGTTGCCCCCAATTCAAGCAATACCCCAAACACCGGTTCAATCGCCGTTTTCCGCTGTTTCTGATAGCAGTTCAATGGGTCCGAGGTCTCTATTGCATCAAGATAGCCAAGTGCCTTATCGCTTTTGGCACCCGTAACCGGCGTCAAGAGCAATATCCCTGCGCTTGCCAATTGCTTGACCCGGTTGAGGTCAGTATACCCCGCATCAGCAGTCACATACCGGATATTGCGCGCAAGCAGTGCCTCTGTTTTGTGGTCAAGCACCGCTTTCTCGCTGACTGAGCCGGTATAGACCGCAGCTAAGCGTGGAAACCCGCTTGCGGTGGTTGTTAGGTGAAGTCCATACCCGTAAACCCACCCCCGATACTTGCTCGTTGACCAACTCGCATCGGTGTCAAGATTGCCAAGTCCATCGGGGATGATGTTGGCGTTTCGGTCCTTTTGATGCCACACATTTCCTTTTGCCTTATACAGGCTTTTGTCTTCATATATTACTTCTGGGGTCGTCTCTATATCCAATCCCACTCCCATATCCCCAAGGTAGGCAACAAACGCTTCAAGAGTCGGTGCCAACTGTTTGTAACGGCGGGAGAGAGTCACCCGGGATGGCACCGTTTCAAGCCTCAGCCGTGGCAGCCAATCGGGGTGTGCCAAAAGCCATCTGTGTTGCGCTTTGAAGCGATTGACGGCTTTGAGGGTCATTATGGCGAAAAAGACAATCAGTGAACTGTCGGGGTATACTTGAGGGTGGCCTCGATGCTCGGTTCGCTTGAATGTATCCGATGCCTCAAATTCTTCAAACAGTTGGAACAACAATGTGATATAATACTCACGGTCAGGGTAACACATGTTATAATCCTTTCTTTGGTGGAAATTAGATTAGATTATAACCGTTATCCTGACTCTATTGCAATTATGAACACCCCTCAAATATCTAAAAACCCACGATGAATCTAATTATGGTAGATTTTAGAATTACTTAGACACTTCCAATGTACAGCCAACCCCCTAAATCCCCCTTATCAGGGGGACTTTGGAAACTTCGCTAGGGTCGGAGTTATTGGTAAATGTCTACTTATTTCTCTAGTTCACCATAAACTCCTATCTACCGATTTTTTCACAGGTCAAATCTTGTTCTCAGGAAAGGGTTTGCTCGATATCCTATGGTTTCTCATCCGCAACCCCAAAAAAGTCTCTCAGACTCGCTGTGCTCATCCTGCAGCTAATCCCCAAATATACAAAGGTGTCGGTGAAGCGGCTGATAAACCTCCATCGCTTGACACAACAGGTAAACAAGTTGAATTTACCGGGAGATATAGTCGAGTGCGAGGTGTGGAATGGCGGATCCGCTGCTATTATGGGGGTTGCGGACCGAGACGATGAGACCTCCGGCAAAGTCAGGAAGTTATGGCTCTTTGATTCGTTTTGTGGGCTGTCACCTCCAAGCAACAAAGACGGAAAACAGGCAAGGGAGACCTATTTCCAAGGGTGGTGTCACGGTGAGACGGAGAAGGTTAAGCGAATTTTCCGGCGATTTCGGCTCTCGTTACAGCATGTCAACATTATTGCCGGGTGGTTTGATGAAACATTGCAGACAGCAGACCTTCAAACTATCGCTCTTTTGCATATTGACGCCGATTGGTATGCGTCGGTCAAGATAGTTTTAGAGACCTTATATGATAAAGTGGTTGAAGGCGGGTTTGTTGTTTTGGATGATTACTGGAGATGGCCCGGCTGCCGCGAGGCGGTAACAGATTATCTCAAAGAACATCAGATTCAAGGGGTCATATTGAAACAAGCGGATCTACACGGCGTTTATTTTCAAAAACCGCCCCGATGCAGAGGAGAAACAGTCGATAATTGACGCTATTGATTGACCTGTTTGAGCTGTCCCCACATTGTAAACTTTTTACCTGCGGGAGAAACCGAAAAAGGAGAGTTCAACCATGCAGGACTAGCGTCACTACTGGCATGATTGGTGAGTTTTTGCTGATTGCCACCATCGGCGTCCATCACGTAGATTTCATGAGTGATTGCAATTTCAAATTTCCCATCCCTACGGGCACTGAAGACAATGCGTTTACCGTCGGGTGACCATGAGGGATGCCAGTCACTATTGGGGTTGTTAGTGAGTTTTTGCTGATTGCCACCATCGGCGTCCATCACGTAGATGTCAACGTCTCGAAGGGGCTCCTCCCTATCAGACTGGAAGACAATGCGTTTACCGTCCGGAGACCATGAGGGAGACATGTCATAATGGGGATTGTTAGTGAGATTTTGCTGATTACCCCCATCGGCGTCCATCACGTAGATTTCATTAGTGGGCCAACCGTCTATAACGTGCCCATCCCTATCAGACACGAAGGCAATACGTTTACCGTCCGGAGACCATGAGGGTGTATAGTCGTCACGAGGATTGTTAGTGAGTTTTTGCTGATTGCCCCCATCGGCATCCATCACGTAGATTTCTGCGCTCCCATCCCTCTCAGACATGAAGGCAATCTGTGCTTGTGCATCAACGTCTACCATCAGCGGTGTTAGACCCAAGACTACAACGCCAGCTAAAATCAAATGTGCGAGATTGTATCTCCGTTGCATTTGTTATTCCTCTTCTGTTCTTAAAGTGGCCTTTTACCCCTAAACACCGTTTTCTCAATAATGGCAGTTATCGGTCAATCTGTTTGAGCCAGCCCCACATGGTAAACTTTTTGCCCGCGGGGGCAACGGCAAAAGCAGGAACAAACCATGCAGGACTACCGTCATACCTAGGATGATTGGTGAGTTTTTGCTGATTACCCCCATCGGCGTCCATCACGTAGATTTCAAAGTTTTCCGAGTTCCTCTTCCTATCAGACTCGAAGGCAATCCGTTCTCCGTCCGGTGACCATGAGGGAGACCCGTCATGAACGCGATTTTCAGTGAGTCTTTGTTGATTACCCCCATCGGCGTCCATCACGTAGATTTCAAGGTTTTGAAGGTCCCCCTTCCTAGCAGACTCAAAGGCAATCCGTTCACCGTCGGGTGACCATACGGGATTCCAGTCATACTGGCGATTTTTAGTGAGTCTTTGTTGATTACTCCCATTGGCGTCCATCACGTAGATGTCAGAAGTGGTTCCAAAGTCGCCTATAAAGTGCCCCTCCCTCTGAGACGAGAAGACAATGTGTTTACCGTCGGGAGACCATGAGGGATGCTGGTCATTATCGGGATTGTTGTTAGTAAGATTTTGAGGATTGCCCTCATCGGCGTCCATTACGTAGATGTCAAAGGGTAGAAATCCCCCACCCCTATCCATCTTAAAAGACTCGAAGGCAATCCGTTCACCGTCCGGTGACCATGAGGGAGACCCGCCGCCACCAGGATTTTCAGTGAGTCTTTGTTGATTACCCCCATCGGCGTCCATCACGTAGATGTCAGAAGTGGTTCCAAATGGGCCCATAAGCCCATCCCTATTAGAGCGAAAGACAATGCGCTTGCCGTCGGGAGACCATGAGGGCTGGAAGTCACCATCGGGATTATTGGTGAGTCTACGCGGATTCCCCCCATCGTTGTCCATCACGTAGATTTCACTGTTCCCATCCCTATCAGACACGAAGGTAATCTGTGCTTGTGCATCAACGCATACCATCAGCAGTGTCAGCACCAAGACTATAACGCCAGCTAAAAGGAAATGTGCGAGACTGTATCTTCGTTGCATTTGTTATTCCTCTTCTGTTCTCAAATCGGTTTTTTATCCTTTGGGGTTGATAGAGGTCAGATTGTGTTAGCAACCCCTCTGTTGTAAAGTATATCAACCAATAACCTCAAAATGTCAGCCAAATTTAAGGCGTATTGACATAATATGTCATAACTCCCTAAAAAAATGGTTGAGATTAAATGTAAGAATATTTAGGACTTACGCAGTTGAACGTTCAAAGCCTCGTAGGGGCAACCTCCCGATAGATCGGGATTAGGAAACTTGTGGTTGCCCTCAAACATTACCAAACCGTGACTCCACGATTTCGTAGGGAACGCAGATCTGCGTTCCCTACATCCGTTCACTAAATTGCGATACTGCAAGCTGAAGTGCGTAACTCCTAACTGATAACCTGAATTGCTACTTGCGAGATGAGCAGAGAGTTCAAGCGGTTCGTCATTGATTGAATAAAGGTCGCAACTTGGAACCAGTGAACTATTCTCCTTTCACAAGTTGGGCTGCCTCGTAAACCGCGGGCCTTGCCTCATCAACAGTACAGCTAGCAGAAGCCCTCGCCCTATCCGCTACCTCTCTTTTTACTTCTGTGACAATCATCCCTTCGTCTGGGAGATATTCATCGATCAGTTGCCCGCTAGGATCTATCGCCAAGCACAGCCCCGGAAACCAAGCATTGCCGCTGTGTCCCGACTGATTCGCATAGAAGATATGAAGGGCATTATCAACCGCACGCCCCGGTAGCAGCTGCATCGCCAACTCCTTGTGAGACTCGGCTTGCTCATGCTGACCTCCATCGGTGGTAATCTTCTCGGTTGCCCCGCTACCACCAACAGGGATGAAAAAGAGTTCCGCCCCTTTCTGCGCCGCGCCCCGAAAAAGTTCGGGAAAACGCAAATCGTAGCAGATCCCCACACCAAACGTCCACCCCTGCGAGGCGACCACCGGGAACGTATCGCCGGGCACAAACCACTCCCGCTCATTCGGATTGGGCAGATGGAGTTTTGAAAAAGTTGCCAGATAGCCTTCAGGTCCCACAATGAGTGCGCTGTTACGAAGATGGTCTCCAAACGGTTCAATCGTACCAACCACAAGCGTCATCTGTAGTTTGCGACAGAGGGACTCTAGAAATGGCACCGACTCCTCTGCTGCCACTGCCGCGATTTTCCGCGCCTCCTCAAACGTCAGGTCGGACTTGTTCATTGACCCGGTGATGCACTCTTCCGGGAAAATCCCAAAGTCCGCTCCTTGCGCGTGTGCTTTGCGGGCCCATTCCGCTACACGTGTCAAGTTTGCTGACGGGTCGCCCATGACGCTGTGCATTGCGATCGATGCGACTCGGATTGTGTCATTTTCCATGCTATTTCCTTATTTGTAGTCATGTAGGCGTTCAACTGTGCAATCTTAACCCGGTGTTGTGAGGTGCGGCTTGACAAATTCGGCAACTGCTTTGCTGAGTAACACACAGCCTTCGGGGGTAAAATGGACACCATCCGGTGTCAGATAGCTGTCCCGCCCCGCGTCCGTGATGACGCCAAACAGGTCGTTAATCCGAATATCCAAGTCGTCTGCAACCTTGAGAGCGACGGCATTATACGCGGCGACATCGGCTTCCAGCCGATCGAACCCCTTCCGCTCATGATGCCAGATCTCGTTGACAGGCGTAGTCGCCGCCCAGATGACAGTGCAATTGGTCTCCGCCAAAATACGTCCGAGAAAGGCGCGGAGATTTGATTCGTACTGATCAATCGGAATGGCTGGCTCGCCGGTGTCGAAATCCTTTCTCAAATCGTGCAGCCCACAGTTGATATGAACGACATCGGGCGACCGCGAGACAATCCACTCGTCGAGATGTTGAAGAATATTCGCGCTATTCCCGCCGTTCTGCGTCGGTCCCCAAACGTCGGCAAGATCGGCGAGCTCACGAATAACATCGGCTTGATAGCCCATGCGGATTGAATCACCGATGAGGATGAGTTGTTGCATAGAAGGGTTCCCCTTATGGAGGTGTTTTCAAATGTTGTTGAATCCTATAAATCTGTGCCTAGGTTAGACTGATCTGTCTATTCATCAACCCGTTTTGCAAGGAAGATATCCGGCTTTCCACGCCCGTTAGCATCGGGCATCACGCCTGCGATGACAGCTAACTAGGGCGTGTTGACATTTGTGTCATAATGGTAATATGTCCACATTCACCCTATCCGATAGTCAATGGTCAAAAATAGTATCATTCCTTAAAACCTGTCCTGATATCTATACCGGACAACACACACACTTAAAACGTTTTATCCATGCGGTGCTTTGGATAACTCGTAGTGGCAGTCAATGGCGCCTGTTACCTAACCAGTACGGCAATTGGAACAGTGTCTATAAACGATTCGCAAGATGGTGCGATAAAGATATCTTTCAACGCATGCACCAACACTTTGCCAAAGACCCCGATATGGAGTGGCTTATCATTGACAGCACTATCATTCGCGCACACCCATGTGCTGGTGGTGCATTGAAAACAAGTGGGGGTCAAGCCTCACAAGCACTTGGACGCAGCCGGGGTGGATTCTCAACTAAGATTCATATCGCTGTTGATGGCTTAGGCAATCCCTTACATTTTATGCTGACAGCGGGTCAACGGCACGACATCACTTGTGCTGAGGCGTTAATTGACGGCTATAACAGTGAGTATGTGATAGCTGACACATCATATGACTCGATGGCATTGATTGAGTCGATAACCCAAAGGGGGGCGGTGCCGGTGATACCCCCACGTGCCAACCGTCGGGATTCACGCACTTATGATGCGCATCTGTATAAAGAGAGACATTTAGTCGAATGTTTCATCAACAAAATGAAACAGTATCGTCGTATTTCCTCTCGGTTTGATAAGCTAGCGGTTCGATATATGGGATTTCTGAGTTTCGTTGCCACGATTATCTGGTTACGATGAAATGTCAACAGAACCTAGCAACATGCCCAATGCTTTAGCTTTGGGTCCAACACGGTAATTTGTTTGCTTTTCTCAGCCAAAAATGGTATAATTTATATATCGCCTTGTGGGATAATCTTACCCCTGTCTCTTGACAGGGTATCCCCCACTCCAGTGAGATGGAGCATACGGCGATTGGGGCGAAAACCAAGCCCCCAAAAAATAATACTCGCCGCGGGACACGCGGAGAGTCTAAACGCCTGTGGAGAGACGGTAAGTCCGCGGTTTTGGTGGCACGTCTCGCCGAAGCAGGAATACAGCATTCCGATTTTATCGGAAGTCAGTCTGTCGAAAGAATCCCAAGCATTTATGCTTGGGAGTGGTCAAAAAACCGAGTTTCTTATAAAACTCGTATGGGTGGCGGCGCAGGTTTCGGATTTGTGCCAAATGGTCAAGGACATTGGGGTAAAGATCAACCTGCAAGGGTTGTCATGTCATCCTCATCATCAGCTCCAACCCAAATTGTCAAACCTCCTCGTTTTTGAACTATATTTTCAAAGTCACGCACAAGCTGCCATCCGATTCCACCCCCTTGTCGGCTCGGTTTAACGACCAATGGATGGATTTCCCAAACATTCCCATCATAATAACTTAATCCACCAATCCAGCCGACAATCTCACTACTCTGGTCAAGGGCGATGCGGCTTATCCAATCTTTGCCAAAGGATTCTCGCACCCCCTCCAAAGCGGCTACCATGTTGGGCCAAGCGTTTGGTGCGTGTGCTTTGAATCCCTCAATCAGCAACGCTGCGACCTGCTCAATAGCCCGTTCATCGTCCGGCGAGAGTGTGATAATTTTCACCTCCAGATCGCTCATACGGCACCTTAAAGTCTATTTAATCCAGCTCATTGATTCACCGCGTACCAAGAAAGAGCGTTCATCCCATTGACCGGGGCGTTCAACCGGAATAGCACCCGTTTCCACCGCTACATCCAGTGGGTTAGCACGCGTCTCTAGCGGCAGGCGAACCCGCTCGTGCATACGGGCTGATTCGTAGACCGCCATCATAATCTCCAGAGCAGCCTTTCCGTACTTTGCCTGTCCCGGATAATCCTCAATCTTGCCGTCGATCCAGTCGCAGATTGCATACGCTTGACTTGTAAAGGCACTGCCATACCCAGTCCGATTCTTTTCGGTCGGCTCAAACACCTGCCAACCAGCCTTATTAGGGGTCATATATTTCAAGTTGTTATCGTTGACATCCATCATGCCATCGCTGCCGTATACCGTGGCACCAACTTGATAGAGTCCACCACTGATGGGAACCTCGTTCTCAATGACACCTTCTACATCGTTGGGATACCCGATCAGCCCACAGCAGCGGTCCTCGACCCGATGCCCGAACAGATAGTGGTCGGTTTTGCGTTCCACGGAACCCATGACCCACTCCACTTGTGGGTTTCCTAGCACAAAGAGTTGGAAATCGACACAGTGGGTCCCTGTGTTCAGCATCCCTGCTCTCACCGAGGACCAGAGCCGGCGCGGTTCGCCGATGGCACCGTCCGCAAGGAGTCGCCTCGCTTCCTGCCACGAAGAATAGAAACGACGTTGATGACCGATCGCAAATTTAACATCGTTGCGTTCACAAGCAATCATCATCGCTTGGGCTTCTCCGAGTGAGCAAGCCATTGGTTTCTCGCAGAGTATCACTTGGGGTTTGTGAACCGCTGCCGCAATCGTCATCTCAGCGTGTTGCGGATTCCATGAGCAAACGCTGACGATGTCGAGATCCTCCTTTTCCATCATTTCTCGGTAGTCGAGATACTGGCTTTTAACGTTAAAATCCTGTGCATAACTTGCCAGTGCTTCGGGATGGGAATCGGCGATCGCAACAATTTCAGTGCGGTTACATTCGGTCCAACCTTGACCGTGTGAACGTGCAATACGGCCGCTTGCAATAATGCCAACTCTGAATTTTTTAGCCAAGTTGAATTCCTCCTTGTTATCTGATGAAAAAAATAGAAGCTAACCACAATTATTGCTTTGTGTATCCTAGCACGGCATGAGCTGCTACGTCAAGAGGTTTTACGCACGTCCCTCCCCGCGGGAAGACATCTCCGAATCTGATTGATTGCGCCACGGATACATGCTATAGTTATGACCTGAATCAACAAGGAACTACAAGGATATCCTACACGAAAACTACGAAGCCTTACTTTGACCACTGATCTAAATCTAACATCGTAACTCCAGCCTGATTTTGTTGATAATTGGCACTATTTTGAGGAGGATTTTAATAATGGTTACAAAGACAACCGCTGAACTTGACAAACTTATCCGCGAGGCACTGCTAGCCGCGGGTGCCGATGAGCGTAACGCCAACCGTGTCGCGGAAGCGTTGGTTTTATCGACCTTGCGTGGCGTTGATACGCACGGCATCCTGCACCTGCCGAGCTATGTTGAGAAGATTCAAGCCGGTGAAATTGTTCCCACCGCTTGGCCCCATATCCGGCAAGAGGATGCCACAAGCGCGCTCATAGCGGGTAACTGGACCTTTGGGCATGTGACTGCGAAGTATGCGATGGAGGTCGCAATAAAGAAAGCCGAAAGCCACAACGTAGCGGTCGTAAGTGCCGTTCAGATAAACCATATCGGACGTCTGGGCGAATACGCCGAAATCGCAGCCGCCGACGGGATGCTATCAATAATCTGGGCTGGAGGGTTCGGCGCAGAAGAGCCGGTCGCTGTTCCCTTCGGTGGGCGACAACCGGTACTGAGCACGAATCCAATTGGCATGGGCTTCCCTGTCGGTGATGGTCCCCCAATGATCATTGATTATGCCACGACAGTCGTTGCGGGGAGTAAAGTCCTCACGGCGCGGGACAGAAACGCACAACTGCCGCCGGGTAGCATTGTTGACAAAGATGGAAATCCTTCCACAGATCCGATGGATTATCTGGAGGGCGGTTCATTGCTCCCCTTTGGTGGGCACAAAGGCTACGCCTTGATGCTAGCGGTCGAGTTCTTTGGACGGGTTCTGTCCGGGGCGGATGCTTTTTCTAATGAAGAGAAACGGGGCGGTGCGATTTTCCGCCACTCCGGCGTTACCATGATGGCCATGAAGGCGGATCTGTTTCAGCCGTTGACGGACTACTCGACGCGAATGGAGGATTTGGGGAATCAGATCAGATCCGTGCCACCGGCACCCGGTTTCGAGGAGGTGATACTCCCCGGCGATCTTGAGGCACGGGCAGAAGCGACTCGCGGACGCGACGGCATCCCTATCGCTGATGCACTCTGGGAAAGGCTAGAGACACTCGCTGAGTCGTTGGGTGTAGATATAGATTAACCTAAGTTGCCACCTTGATCATACATACGCTCACCCTTAAGAGCTTGCGTAGGGAACGTAGATCTACGTTCCCTACGCAAGCGGGAAAGATTGTTCAGACTAGGAGTTTCAGGATAAGGTGGCAGACGCGGTTGGGCTTATCTTGGGAAAAACGACTCGGATCGTGGCGGGGAAGTTATTTGGATTGCAGACTTGACCAATCCGCACGTCGCCGGTGGCACTCATGAGCAGATAGGCGTCCTCAAATGAAACGTCAAGTTTGCGTTGGAGAAGGCTCGCCATCTCCTCACAAGCGATTGTGATCGCATCAACCAGTTTTGGGGCATCCCCTGTGGTTATCCATGTGTCCGCTGTTTCAATCCACGGACGGGCGATCGACTCGCCCTTGATCAGTTCTACCCCTACGGTAACTTCCGCACAGATTTCTATCCCAAGCATAGAGATTTCCCCATCGCCCATAGCGGCGTGAACGTCTCCAAGCCCAAACAACGCACCTTCCACAAATACGGGCAGGTAAACGCGCGATCCAATTGTCACATCTTGGTGATCCATGTTGCCGCCGTGGGGACCGGGGTAGAGCGTTGGCACAGCTTCTTCGGCGGGTGCGGTGCCGATGACACCAACCATCGGACGAACCGGAAAACGGATCCGATCATCAAAGTGGGCTGTATCTCCTTCGATGCGGATAATTTTGGTCACGTACTGTTCTGCCAGATGCCCCAAGTTTCCTGTGCCGGCTTTAATCCCGATAAAACCTTGCGAAGCGAGTTGGATATCCTGAATCTCAATGCAGAGGGTATCCCCCGGCTCGGCACCACGCACGAAGAGGGGTCCTGTCGCAGGGTTTAGCCCGCGTGGGTGGGGATGATCGAGGAGGTCTTTCTCACTCAGAATCGTGCCAGTACGTGCATCATAGGTCTCAAACCGGATTTTATTCCCCGAATCAACTTCACTCACAGGACGATGGTCACGGCTGAAACTGTAAACGATGCGGTCGCGTGTGATGATGTGCATTCTGATGAAGCCTCCTCGAAATGATGGGACAATTCGTCTACAGATTCGTTATTCCGCGCCGAACGGGTAAGATTCAATGTCATTTTCCACTGCCTTCAATAGGATAGAGATTTCCCGCTTATCCTCCGCATCCAACTCATGTGGCGCAGGTGCTCGCTCCACCATAGAGGTCAAGACACCTCGGCGTTTGAGGATGTAACGGACAAACTGGTGGTTTTCCAAGCTAATCAACGGAAGCAGACGGGTATGTAACTCCCGCGCACCGGTTTCGTCTCCTGCCCACCAAAGCTCCATAACCTTTGCCAGTAGATCGGCAAATTCACACGCCGGCATACAACCGTCTGCACCACGTATCATCTCCGCCGGCAGCACCTTACCAGCAGCACCCCCGAAGATGGTCTTGATCCGATCTCCAGCCAACTGCTTGACTTCGCCAATGTGCTGCGGTCCCGGCTGCCTCTCCTCTTTGACATACTCAATCTGCGGAACATCTTCTGCGAGTTGAACAATCTGCTCCCCGGTCAACGGTGCGTAACTATCGGCATTCTGCACCATAATCGGTCCATCGAAGGCCTCCCCAAGCCGCTTGAACATATCTATCGCCGTCGCTGCATTGGTTCGCGCCGGTGCCATTGCGATTATCGAATCCACCCCTGCCTGCTGTGCTGCCCTTGCATAGAGCATCACCTGCGGCACAGAAATACCAGAGCAGCCAAAAACGACCGGCAACCTGCCATTGACTGTTTCGAGAACGGCATCCAAATTGCGAATGCGTTCCTCCTCGCCGAGGAAGTAGAACTCCCCCACCATGACGGGCCAAACAATCCCATGTTGCCCCGACTCACAACAGAAATTGGCGGCAGCTTGTAGGTCTGCGGTATGGATATCTAAGTCCTCTGTGTAGGGTGTGGGAAGCAGACCAAAAACTCCCTTCATCGGATCAAATTTTGTCATGTACGAATTCCTCCGTTTGTTGTTTTTCTACTTTATGATTAAAAAATTGGATCATGTTAAGAAATCATGCAACAGAAACCGAGTTTTTTTCCCCGGTCACGGGATCCTCTCGGACTTGAAAACTCGGTTTCTCTTTACGTTTTGGACTCTCTTCTGATATAATCCCAAAAATTAAGTATCTATTTCTGTTACTCTGATGTGAGTGCCTTTGGACGCCACAAATCTAACAACTCTCCTTGTACCTCATAATCCAATTCCATCCACTTTTCAATGGGAAGGACGACATGGGCAAGTGCCGCCGTCGGCATCGTTTCCATTCGCCCTGTCAAGTGGGTCACAAGTGCCTCCATCCCAGGATTGTGCCCCACCACCATCACCCGCTGGTTATCGTCCGGCACGTTCTGCAAAATAGCGAGGTACGACCCTGGGCCCGCATGATAAAACTCCTGCGTCAATTCAACCTTATCCTCATAATGACATGCTTTGGCGATTGCTTTGGCAGTGTTTCGCGCCCGCTTGGCAGTTGAACTGATTATCCTGTCAGGCACCAAGCCCTGTTCCCGCAAAAACTTTCCCATTCGCAGCGCATCCTGTTTGCCACGCTTGTTGAGTGGACGATCATGGTCCGCCAACGACGCATCTTTCCTACTTGACTTTGCATGACGTAGAATCAGTAATGTTTTCATGTGGACGCTGTTCCTCGTAGGAAACTGTTCACCCGTTACCCCGCTGAGACTTTAGGCAGCAACTTGCGTTGATATATTCAAAACCATCTTATCACAAACTCAAATAGACATCCATACAAAAACTTCTTGTCGAAAAATGAGAGTTTGGCTATAATGAGCGGACGGTACGCTATTTGAGTAACGCTTTCTCCCAAGCCCTTGTATAGGTTCGTGTGCATCCATGACAATTACTTGGACAGCCCGAAAGGTATCAGCCAAACCCCGACGAACAAAGAATTGCCCCCAAAATTAGGAGATACGTGTATGCCTATACCTACGACAAACGCCGACAGCAAACCGGCGATAGAATTCACCGAAGACCAGAAATTCATCTTCGACACACGGGGGTGGATAGCCCTCCCCGGCGTGTTGACCGACGACGAAGTCGCTGAGATGCGAGATTTTTGCTACCGTCTGAAAAAGTCTCCGGAATCCATTCCTGATCATCATCGCTCATCGATCGGTGGACCCCTCGAAAAATTAACCGACCACCCCATTGTTCTCGGTTTCATGAACGAATTTGTCACGACAGGTTACTCAGGTGAGGATTGCTACGGCTTTCGCATGGAAGGTACATTTCTGACAATTCGGCCCAAAGGGCATGACAACTTCAGTCCTCATGGCGGACGGGGCATGTTGAATTTTCCGGGCAACTCACATACCTATCACATGCACCACGACAAGGCGCACAGTGGATTGACGCGGGTCGTATGGGAACTGAATCCCGTCAAGAAACGTAGCGGCGGCACCCTATTCTTAACGGGGAGCCACAAGGGTGCGTTCCCTCCACCGAAATCGACGCAGGATCGGGATTGTCCGCTCTGGGATGATTAT
Source organism: Candidatus Poribacteria bacterium (assembly GCA_965247655.1). Classification (GTDB taxonomy): domain Bacteria; phylum Poribacteria; class WGA-4E; order WGA-4E; family PCPOR2b; genus PCPOR2b. The sequence goes on from OZ252032.1 coordinate 6,182,285, forward strand.
TCCTGCCCGGCGGGATCGGTGCTGTTTTTCACGGAAGCAATCACCCACACCGGCGCACGGTGGGAGGACGATACGGTGGATCGGGTCGCTATTTTCAACTGTTACAATGTTGTCGGCAATAAATGGCATAAGTGGGATCCCCATCCGAAACACCTCGCTGAAATGCCGTTCAAACGTACCACGCTCTTCCGTCCCGTCTACTGTCAGGATAATGTGCTTTCACCATCCGACGATGTGTGATAAATGAGCAACGAGTGAGACGTGAGGTGTGACCGATAATACTTGCACTCTAACGGACATTGTTGGCGAACTCCGACCGTCCTCTGTGGGTTCGTCGGCAGTGCTTAACTGGAGGTAGTACATGAAGATTACGGCTGTTAAACCGTTTATTGCATCAACTGGGAATTTTTTCGTCAAGGTCGAGACGGACGAAGGTATCTACGGCATTGGCGAAGGAGGCTTGAGACGGCGGGGACGAGCGATGGCGGAAGTCATCCATTCGTCTGAACCTACCCTGCTCGGTCAAGATCCGTTTCGGATTGAGTATTTGTGGCAGCGGATGTTTCGCGGCGGTTTTTTCCCCGGCGGCGTGATTCAGTCCGCGGCGGTGAGTGCGGTGGACATCGCGCTGTGGGATATTAAAGGCAAGGCGTTGGGGGTGCCGGTATACGAATTGTTGGGCGGAAGGACGCGCGATAAAGTGGTCTGTTATCCCCACAACGGCGACCCAAATAATATTGAATCGCTCGTCCAAAGTTGCCGGAACACCTACGAAGCCGGGTGGAAGTTTGTTCGATGGGGGTTGTGCGATCCAGAAGGCGATGATCGGTTTGAGCCGACACGGGCAGTGCGATTCGGGATTGAGCAGGTGAAGGCGGTTAGAGAAGCACTTGGCGATGATGTCGAGATTCTCGTGGATGTCCATACGCGGTTGGATCCGCCCGCCAGCATCGAATTCTGTAAAGGGGTTGAGCAGTATCGTCCCTTCTTCATTGAAGACCCGCTCCGCAGCGAAAATCCTGCGAGTCTGAAGTTGGTTCGACAAAATACATCGGTCCCACTAGCGGTGGGCGAGCAGTTTGACAGCAAATGGAGTTTTCGGGAAGTGATTGAAGAGGACTTGATGGATTACTGCCGAGTTGACCTCTGCATCGCCGGGGGTTTGACTGAGGCTCGGAAGATTGCGGGTTGGTGTGAGACGCACTACATCCACATTGTGCCGCACAATCCGCTCGGTCCCGTTTCAACAGCAGCTTGCCTCCACCTCTGTTTGGCATCAGCCCTTGTCGGCGTACAAGAGCTACCGCGTCCACCGATGGCGAGCCTTACCGATGTCTTTCCGGTTCAGATGCCGTTTGCTGACGGCTACTTACTTCCACCTGAAGGTCCTGGACTTGGTCTTGAGTTCAATGAAGATGCGGTCATCAACGCCACACCACTACCTCCGGGCCCACCTTCCGGTTACCAAAGGGACGATGGAGCGTATACTAACTGGTAGGTTTATTCTCCAGCTTAGGCGCGGTATATGGGTATTAATAGTCGAAATTTTCGATCTGCATAGCAATTTGGGTGAGGAAAACAAAAAATTTACTTGGAAAGATGGTAAAATTCTGGTAAAATTACAGGCGACGTTAGTTTCTGGCAGAGACAATAGTAGTTACACCCACCCAAAAACAGGAATAATAGCGTATTGCAGAATCAAGAATCCTTAAAAATACCGATACAGAGCACCACAGAAGCCCAAGTGCTTTTTGGGCAATCTGATGCCTTTCTGAACATTGTCGAAGCGCGTTTTAACGTCAAAGTGCTATTAAAGAGCGAGGGTTTGGAGATCACCGGCAATAGCCTTGATGACGTTAATCGTGTAACTAAAACCTTTGAGTCGTTACTTCATCTCATCCGGAGTGGACAGCCCATCAATGCAAATGATGTCAAATATGCGATTCGTACCTCCAAAGGAAATCCAACCGTTCAGTTGGAGAAGGCAACCAATGAAGCTATCTCTGTCTTTTCCAAGCGCGGTGTTGTGCGGCCAAAGACCCCTGCCCAAAAACGCTATGTAACCGCAATCAAAGCGTATGACCTCGTATTTGGCATCGGTCCCGCCGGAACCGGAAAAACTTATCTCGCTATGGCGATGGCAGTCTCTGCCTTGAAAAGTGGTCAAGTCGGCCGGATCATCCTAACCCGACCCGCGGTGGAAGCGGGTGAAAGGCTCGGCTTTTTACCCGGCGATATTGAAGCGAAAATTAATCCCTATCTGCGTCCTTTATACGACGCGCTCTACGATATGATGCCTCCCGAATCCCTTGAACGTTACGTTGAGCGCAATGTGATTGAGGTCGCCCCGATTGCCTTCATGCGCGGACGAACGCTGAATAACTCGTTTGTCGTTCTTGATGAAGCACAAAATGCAACCATTGAGCAGATGAAGATGTTTCTCACAAGACTCGGGTTTGATTCCAGAGCCGTTGTCACCGGAGATATAACGCAAACGGACTTGCCGATCGGTACAAAGTCGGGACTTGTTGATGCACAATCGGTGCTGTCAGATGTCGACGGTATCGCATTCATCCACTTTTCAAAAGAGGATGTTGTACGACACGAACTGGTACAGCAAATCGTAGAAGCCTACGAGGACCGCGATGCCCAAAGATTGAGAGAAACCAATAGCATCTAATTTCCTTTAGGCGACTGCCGATGGTATTCATTAACAACAAGTGTCAAAATATTGACTTTAATGAAGCGATTGTTTATAATGCGACGTTGACCACGCTAAAGGCTCACGATTCTGCTGATTGCGAAGTGAGCATTCTTCTAACCGATGATGCCGAGATTCAGGTGCTTAACCACCAATATCGCCACATTGATGAGCCCACTGATGTACTCGCCTTTGCGATGCGAGAAGGCATCGGTGGGGATTTGAATCCTCAGCTGCTTGGCGATTTGGTCGTATCCGTTCCAACAGCCCAGTGCCAATCAATCGCGCATGGGCATTCACTCGATATTGAACTTGCCATATTGAGTGTACACGGTACGCTTCATCTTCTCGGTTATGATCATCAAACCCCAGAGGAAGCGGAAATCATGTTTGAGAAACAAGAGATTCTGCTTCATTTGATTAGCACTTAATTTTTTATGCTACGAAGAATTGTAGCATAAATTAGGTCATAGATTTTTGCAGACTCTGGTTGACAAATTGCGCCTTGGGGGTGTAATCCCACGTTTGGATGATATAGACATAATTAAGCTGGTCAGCTTGTTTGTTTTGTCAGTCTTCGCGGTGTTGTTCTCTGTCGTGGAAGTGCTTATCAACAGGCTTAGTCGGAACGAAATACTGAATATCGCGGAAACTGGGGGTCAGCAGCATGAGATTTTAACCTCTCTACTGCGCCACCCACAGAAATCTTCTGCAACGATTATTGTCGCTAAGAGCGTATTAATTGTTTGTATTGTCGTCTTACTGCTCTCCTTGTTCGATTTCGATTCTCTGAGAGATCGAATAATTGGTGCCATCCTTGCGATTCTTCTCATTGTTGTTGTGACGGAGTTCATCCCGACAAACTATGTACAGGGCAGCTCTGAAAACTCAACAATCTCCGCCCTCCGTTTTGTGCACGCTGTTTATTGGGTCCTGTATCCTTTCATTAAACCGCTGACCCTGCTGAGTTATCTTGGCGTTCGGATTCTGGGCGGAAAAGCCCGAACCGAACAGGATAGCAGCGTCTCGCCTGAAGATCTTGAAGCGTTGGAAAATGTCGGAAATAGCCAAGAACTCTTGGAGGAGGAGGAGCGAGAAATGATCTCGCGCATCCTTGACCTACCCGATAAAGTTGCCCGCGAGATTATGGTGCCCCGAACGGATGTAACGTGCCTTGATGTCTCTTCACCAAAGGAGGCTGTGCTTCAAACTGCAATCGAGTCTCGGCATTCGCGTATTCCTGTGTACGAGGAGCAGATTGACCGAATTATTGGTCTCCTGCATGTCAAAGATCTATTAGACGATTGGGCAAAAGATCAGCCCCTCGATCTGAGATCTATTGCCACAGATCGACCGCCTTTGTTCACGCCAGAGAGTAAAAAAATATCCGACCTCTTCCAAGAACTACGAGCAAACAAGCAGCACATGGCAATCGTGGTCGATGAGTACGGAGGTACAGCAGGAATCCTGACGCTCGAAGATATTATTGAGGAGATTGTTGGGGAAATCCAAGATGAATACGATTTTGATGAACAAGAGGAGCTCATCTCACTCGCTGAAAATACCTATTCGGTTGATGCACGGATGAGTCTTATTGATTTTAATGAACAGCTAGGAACACAGCTTGAATCGGAGAATGCAGATACTATCGGCGGATTTATCTTCGACCATCTGGGAAGAGTGCCCGAACAGGGTAGCCAATTCTCTTACCAAGGACTAGCGTTCACAATGTTAGAAGTGGATGAACGACGTATCCATCGAACCCAGATTCAACGACTGGAAGATATGACGGAAAAATAGAAAAGCGGGCTTGACAGATACTAGCGTGTATGATAAAATCACACGCTGCTTTACCATAGACGGGGCGTAGCGCAGTCCGGTTAGCGTGCGTGCTTCGGGAGCACGAGGTCGGAGGTTCAAATCCTCTCGCCCCGATTATTTCCATGGGACAATGGAACGATGAAATAAGGCAACAATAAATTCATCGCACTATTGTCCCATTTTATTATGGAGACAGAATGCCAACTCAAAAAACACAGGCGATTGTCATTCGTTCACATCCGCTCGGTGAAGTGCACAAGATCATCCGGTTCTACACCGTTGAGTTTGGCAAAGTCAGCGCAGTAGCACACGGTAGTAGGAGACTAAAGAGCCGGTTCGGCGGCAGCCTTGAACTCCTCAACTACGGCAACCTTGTGTTCTTTGAATACCCGAATAAAGACCTCCATAGAGTCAGTGACTTTGATCTGATTGACGCCTTTGACCCAATCAAAGCGGACTTTGACCGGACCGCTTACGGCTGTTATTTGGCAGAGCTGGTTGATGCCACGGAGCTAGCAGGACAATTAGCGGATCAAAGCGTCTTCCACCTACTGCAATACGCATTTGAAACGTTGACACAGACCGAAGATGTTCCGTTGCTAGCGCGTGCCTTTGAACTCCAATTTCTGGGACTGGCAGGCTACGCGCCTCAACTCTCGCGGTGCGTCGCCTGTGCGGAGGTGTTCCACGGTGCCACGGTACATTTCAGTCCAAGCCATGGTGGTTTGCTCTGTACCAATTGTGAGGGGAAAGACACAACGGCGAGACCGATTTCACGCGGGAGTTGTGAACTGATGAAGCAGCTACAAAAATTCGACTTTTCTTATTTACACCGTTTTCGTGCCTCCGATCTTAACCACAGGGAGCTTAAGTTTGTCCTTTCAAACTTCATCTCCTATCACACCGAGCGCACTTTGAAAAGCCGTGAATTTATTGATAATTTGTGACGTACTCCCAAACCTAAAGGATTGGGCTTCTTAGCCGCCCGTTCCTTTGGGAGAGGAATTGTGCTATCAACAAGGACTGTCCCGATTTATCGGGATCTTACGTCCTCTCCTTCACGGGTTGACGCCCCAACCCGAAAAATGTTAATCGCAGCATTGCGGTCTCGGTCATGCACCGTGCCACAATTCTTACACTGCCATTCTCTATCACGCAAGTTCAACGCTTCATTGACAACACTACAAACTGAGCAAGTTTTACTGGAAGGATACCATTTATCAATGAAAGTGATTTTGACACCCTTTTTCTTGGCAATATACACCAACTGCTTAACGAAATCAGCAAAGCCGAGGTCACTGACCTTACGCCCCCACAGGGCTTTCATGCCCTGTAGGTTCAAACCCTCAAGGCGTATCTCGTCGTATTTGTCAGTCAGTTGGTGGGCTAACTTCCAGTGGAAGTCCTCACGTTGGTTTGCTATCTTGCGGTGTTTCCGTACCAAGTCAAGCCTTGCACGTTCACGATTGCTACTTCCCTTTTTCTTTCGGGAATGGTTACGGTTAGCACGGTTGATAGCGTTGAGACTCCGTTTGAAAAACTGAGGCGAGTCTATATCATGTCCATTGTGACCCGTGAGATACCGTTTCAGACCGAAATCAAACTCCGCGATTTCACCCGTCGTGAGTCGATTATGGTCTGGTTCTTCATAGTCCGTCAGCACACAAATATAGATATCACCAATCGCATCCCGTTTAATCGTGCAACGTTTCGGATTGCCAAGAATATCACGGGACTTGAAATAAGAGTAGAAAGACTTTCCTATTTTGATACGGTTGCCCGGTAGCAACTTCCACCCGGCTTGAAGCAGTGTGAATGATTTGTATTTACGACGGGGCTTGAAACGGGGACGACCACACTTTTTACCTGCAGCACGGTCAGCAAACATTTTCTTATAGCCTTTATCTATCCGCGCGGCTACGTCTTGAATTGCTTGACTTGGCAACTGATTCCAGTGGACAAACTTCGGTAACCGTTTGAGTTTAGAAATATGATTGATGAGCCGAAACTTGCTGATATATTTGCCATAGATTGCATAGTACCGTCGCTGAAGGGCAACGCAGTGATTCCACACATGACAGTGTCCGTCTATCGTCTTGTGCAATTCACGATTGCCGTGATTACTATACAACTTGAACTTGTAGGTTTTCATCGGATTGTCTTCCTGTCTTTGATATCCTGTTTCACGAGGAATGTGGGAGACCCTATCGGGCGATAGGGTCTCCCACGAAAGACAAAAAAGCATACCATATTTTACCTGCAAACTCAAGCAAAAACTATGCTAAAGCATGGGTGTATCCCAAGTCCCGATTTATCGAAGAACCTCGCTACGCGGGACATAAACGCTTGGGTTTTACCCCTAAAGGAATTTTTGATAAATAGGACTTACACAGCCAACTGTAGGCGGGGCATCTTGCCCCGCGCCAACTGTGCTGAAATGCGTAAGTCCTAATAAAGTGTGAGACGTGGGAAGGACTTTTTTGAAGGGCTTAAAACGGAGGGAATCAACATGAAATCTTGTCCTCAACCCCGGTCGGAGAACGGCTTGCCAGAACCCGTCATCCAGAAAATACACGCTGTCTTCGTCCGCTACCCACAAGTAGAAAAAGCAGTTTTGTACGGTTCACGCGCCAAAGGCACCTATAAAAATGGCTCCGACATTGACCTAACCCTCCATGGCGGAACCGACTTGACGCTGAACGTACTCTGTAAAATCGCCAATGACCTAGACGACCTATTTCTGCCCTACACGATTGATTTATCTATCTTTCACGACATCAGCGACTCTGACATGATTGGGCATATTCAGCGGGTTGGGGTGACGGTATATGAGGGGGATTGACGGAGAGGTGTATGATGGCTGAAAGGTTTTTGTCCGAAACACTTGATTCTATATTCCAAATGGGATTTCTGAAAATGGACTGGAAAAGCAGAAAAAGCTGCTGGCGGAACTGCTGGATAAGAACCAGTTATATGTAAATCTTTCGGAGATAGAGGACGAGGATTTCGGTGTCAGCGAGGAAGATAAGGCGTTAAACAAACAATTCTACGGAGAATCGTAATGTAAGCAATTGATCAACAGGGACGATCTTTATCCAAACAGGTGCGACAAACACAATGCGATGAAACAGAGACACTGCTATTTTCAAATCATAGTGCTAACCTGATTGAAGAGTGGCTGGGCGATTCGGAGGATGAAGTATGGAAGCAAGGAGAAACACAATAACATCTTCAAAAGTGACAGATTTAACAATTGATGAGTTTAGAGATTTGATTCGGGCAGTTGTCATACAAACGCTATCAGAAATGCTAGGCGACCCCGATGAAGGGTTGGAATTGCGCGATGACTTCGCCGAAGAGCTTCTGGGCTCCCTTGCCGCTGTAGAAACTGGCAGCAAAACCACATCTGCACAGAAAGTCGCTGAAAAACTGGGGTTGACTTGGTGTGTATAATGTAAAATTAGAACGTTTCAGAAATTGACGACGAAGATTCTAGTGTTTGGTGAAGAAGACAAAATGTTAAACAAACAATTCTATAAGGATAGGAGTTACGCACTTGGTCAGAAAATAGGTTATAATAGGAGCTATGAATCTACCCAAATGCACTGAATATGACTCTATCAACTTTCTGATTGTAACTCCTAGCTACACAGTTGTATTGAGGCCGTCAGAGTCCAACCTAAAAAATAACGTAACCGCTACACCGCCGCAAAGTGAGATAAGCAATTCTAGGCTAATGCAGGCTAATTGCCTGTGAGACCTGGAGAAGCATCACCGACAACTGGCATCTAAGGCAGCAAGCGCATTGAACGCCGCGTATGGCAATCTAGAATCTACAATTTCATCCTTTAGCCCAAAAGAGCGAATCTCATTTGTTCCGAAAGCATTTTTCCGAAAAAAAATAACTTTTCCTGTTTAAATTTCGCGTGTAAAACGTTACTTTTTTAATCACGCTCATGCTACTTTTATCTGCGAAATCTGCGTCCGTATCTACTTTTAACACTCAAGTGTGTAAGGTCTAATCTTAAAAAAACAACTTTATAAGGAATCATAAGGATGACTTTTCAAGAAATAATACTTGCCTTAGAGAGATTTTGGGCGGATTACGGCTGCACCATTCAGCAGCCGACCGATGTTGAGGTCGGCGCAGGAACATTTAATCCCGCCACCTTCCTACGCTGCCTCGGACCGGAGCCGTGGCAAGTCGCTTATGTCGAACCTTCACGTCGCCCCGCTGATGGTCGGTACGGCGAAAACCCATTTCGGCTTGGGGCGTACTACCAATATCAGGTGATTCTTAAACCCGCACCGACAGACGTGCTACCGCTCTACCTTGAGAGTTTACAGCATTTGGGAATTGACTCCCGCCGAAATGACTTCCGTTTCGTTGAGGACGATTGGGAAGCACCGACATTAGGGGGATCTGGACTCGGCTGGGAGGTCTGGTGGAACGGTGCCGAAGTCACGCAATTCACCTACTTCCAACAGATGGGAGGCATCGAGTTAGATCCGGTCTGCGCCGAATTGACGTATGGACTGGAACGCATCGCGCTCTATCTGCAAGATGTCGGCAGTTTCTTCGACATCAAATGGAATGATCAACTTGTCTACGGGGACGTGCATCACCAGAGCGAAGTGGAGTATTCCAAATACCAATTTGAGAGTGCAGATGTCGAGACACTGTTTAACCTCTTTGACGCCTACGAAAAAGAGGCACTATCCTGCTTGGAAGCCGGCTTAATACTGCCGGCGACGGATTACGTCCTGAAATGTTCGCATACGTTCAATGTCCTCGACGCCCGCGGCGTCATCAGTGTGACGGAGCGCGTGGGTTACATTGAGCGCGTCCGACGCCTCGCACAACGGACCGCACGGGGTTATGTCGCACAACGTGAGGAGATGGGGCATCCACTGTTGAATCGCTGGAAACCCAAGGCGGAGGAAGGGGTGGATAAAAAAAAGGTTTTAGACTCTAGAGCAGAGACAGAGGAACAGATCGAAACGCAAACCGGAAATGAAGCGTCTGCGGATTTCCTCCTAGAGATTGGAACAGAGGAGATTCCCGCAGGCTATATTCCACCGGTCTTGGATCAGCTTCGGGAGGTTGCCGCCCAATCGCTTACGAGTGCCCGACTTCCGTTTGAGGATATCCGTACATTGGCGACCCCGCGACGCCTAACCTTATGGGTCAAAGGATTAACAACCCTGCAACCGGATCAGGTCACTGAGGTGGTCGGTCCCCCGAAACGCGTCGCCTACGATGCAGACGAGAACCCTACCAAAGCGGCGATCGGTTTCGCAAAGACACAAGGGGTCAACGTCGAAGATCTGAAAATCGTTGAGACACAGCGTGGAGAATATGTCGCTGCAAATAAACTCGAAAAAGGTCAATCCGCCCACGACTTTCTAAAAACAGAAATCCCTGAGTGGATTCAATCCCTGAGTTTCCCCAAGACGATGCGCTGGGATAATCTGAGGTTTGCGCGTCCCATACGGTGGCTGGTTGCTCTGCTAGAAAATGGGGTGGTTGATTTCCAACTAGACACTTTGCGATCGGGGGGGCAGACGTACGGTCATCGCTCGTTGAACCCAGAACCGGTTGAACTCCCCTCTGCTTCCCTTGAGGACTATATTGAAAGTTTACGTGCGGTCAATGTACTTGTCGATCAAGAGGTACGGCAAAAGGAGATCGAGAACCAAGTCACGGACATTCTGAAAACCGAAGGGTGTTTGACCACAATTGATCCAGAATTGCTGGATACCGTCAATTTCCTTGTCGAAAATCCCCAAGCAATTATGGGTAGTTTCAGCGAATCTCATCTCTCTCTGCCGACCGAAGTTTTGATCACCCCCATGAAGACACAACAACGCTATTTTCCGATGTGGCAGTCTGATGGGAAGCTAGCGGCAAAGTTCATAACAATCTCCAACGGGACGGATGGCAACTTTGACGGCGTCCGTCACGGCAACGAGCGGGTCCTACACGCCCGACTTAACGACGCAGCGTTCTTCTACAACGAAGATCAGAAAACCTCGCTCGCAGATAAAGTAGATCGACTGCACAACGTTGTTTTTCAGGTGAAACTCGGCTCACTGCACGACAAAATCACCCGATTGCAGAAGCTTGCTACATTCATCGCAGAGGGGATTGGCGTTGATGAGAGCGTCAAGGATCACGTTATTCGAGCGGCATCGCTTTGTAAAGCGGATCTGACAACGCAGATGGTGATTGAATTTCCGTCCCTGCAAGGGGTTATGGGGAAATATTACGCCGAAAATTCCGGTGAACCCGACGCAGTTGCGTCGGCGATTGAGGAACACTATCAACCCATCGCCGCAGACGCGTCTATCCCACGCACCGACGTCGGCACAATCGTTGCCCTCGCGGATAAAATCGACACCATCGTTGGGTACTTCGGTATTAATGAGCGCCCTACAGGCTCCCAAGATCCGTATTCGCTCCGACGACACGCAATCGGAACAATACGCATCCTCCACGAGCGCAACCACTGCCTCGCACTGACTTCCGTCATTGAGAAGGCCATTGAACTATATCGGGTGGATTTCGTCGAAGATACAAAAACCGCTGTACTTGATTTTATCAAAGGGCGAATGGAAGTGCTTCTGAGTGGACAGAGTTACATGCCCGATCTTATTTATACACCAGACCTTATTGATGCAGTTCTTGCAACGGCCGAGGTGGATGTGATTGATATTCTAGAGCGAGTATCGGTCCTCAAAACTTTCCGTGAGGGACCGGACTTTGATAGGGTATATCCAGCACTGAACCGTGTGCTGAGAATTTTGCCAGACCGACCCCCGACAGAAATTCAGCCCAACCTTTTTCAGGACGAGGCCGAAAAGCAGTTAGGAAAAGTTGTGGATGCCGCAGAAGCGGAGTTAAGCCAATCTGTTCAGAAGCGTGATTATGAGGGACTTCTTACCCGGCTTGGTGAGCTTCAGCCCGCAATAGATCAGTTCTTCGATGATGTGATGGTTATGGCGGAAGACACTACCGTTCGATCTAACCGACTCGCGCTGTTGAACGCTATCGCACAAAAGGTATACCCGCTTGCCGACCTGACGAAATTAGTCATCGCTGGAAATTGAATCAACCAATGCTAAAATTTACGCCTTATGCTTTACACATTAAAAAAGGGAGAAAAAAAGATGAAGCAAAAATTAGTTCTGTTTATCAGTTTTGTGCTGGCAATCGGTGTCCTCACCGGCTGCGCCGAGAAGGAAGATAAAAACATCCTCGAAGCACGAACGGCAATTGCAAAAGCGGATTACGCTGCCGCCCGAAGTGCCATAGAAACCGCGCCCGACCTTCCAGAAACACGATCACTGCGGGCGTTACTTCCGCTACACACCGCTTCAGGATGGAGTACTGACGTTGCTGCTTGGCACGGAACCATTCAAAAGGTTGTTGAATATTTAGAACCACTCAATAAGGATATAAAAACATTGGAGATGCAAGAAGATCCGGACTCCGACGATCTCGATCGCTTGGAGCGGCTCATCCGGTCCAGAAATTCGATTGCCGGCCTCCTCGCGAATTCGCTTGCCACAGCCGCTGAAAAAAGTGCCAATCTCCCTTCAGAACTGGTCAATCAGACCGACTCTGTTGCTATCATAGGACTCTTAGAGGCTGAGAAATGCTTCGACCCGACAGCTAGCGGTGCGGCAATGGTGCTTATTCAAAAACTCGGCAATACACCGACAGTTTCTGACTTGTTGATCAGCGCGATGCAACACCCGGACGCCGATATTAGAAAGGGAGCCGTCAAGCATTTGGGAGATCTGGAAGACCCGAAGCTAATCTCCACATTTGAATCAATCCTGAAAAACAAGAACGAATCTCCTTATGTGCTTTACAACGTAATCGTTGCACTTGAGAGGCTTAAGGAGGAACCAATCGTTCCTGCCCTCAAACTGGCGATACAGACTAATGCCGGGCAGGTGCGGCTGCATGCAGCAAAATTAATTGGTCAACTCAAAGCAGAGGAGGCTCTCCCCTCGCTGATTCACCTGTTGGCAGACTTGGATGCTCATGTTAGAACTGCATCGATCAATGCACTGACGGAGATTGGTGAGGTGTCTATCGCGCCTCTAATTGAAGTGATCGACTCCGGTGCCCAGAATGTCCTTCCAGATGAGAATTCAGCTGAGTTCCTCCAACTGACATCGGAGTACCAATACCTTGCAAACGCGTATATTGATACAACTCGGCGTAAAAATCATCGCATTAATACACAGGCTGCCGCAGCGCAGGCACTCGGCGCATTAAAAGCCGAAGAAGCAATTCCCCGCCTGATTAGCTTACTCGATCATGATGACCTCCGTGCGAGTGCGGGTGCTGCATTGCAAGTAATGAAGGGAGTTGCCATTCCGGGGCTCATCAATGCACTGAAAGATCCAAGAGATAATGTCAGGATTCGGAGCGCAGAGGTGCTAGCGGGTATCGTCGATTTACGGTCGGTGGACGGCCTTAGTGAGGCATTAATGACCGATGCTCGAAAGGATGTGAGAGCAGCGGCTGCCAAAACACTTGGTGTTCTAAGGGGTCGTGGCACAAATAACATCGCACGCGATGCGCTGATTCAGGGGTTGAAGCTGGATGACACAACCGCTGCCAACGCTGCCAACGCGCTCGGTGAAATCCAAATTAGTACCGATGAAGCGATTCAAGAACTGATCACAATGGCAATGGACAAACGGGGGCGTGAAACCGTGCGGAGTGCTGCACTGTCCGCATTGACAAAACTCGCCGCTGCGCAAGCGGTACAGCCGATGCTGCTCTTAATGTTAAGCGATGAAACTAGCCCTGCCCTCCGCAAAAGTGCTGTCGCTGCTTTGGGAGAAATCAAGGCACCAGAATCCGTTCCCGCCCTTGTGTGGGTTTTGAGGACACGCTATGAGGATATCAAAGACTTCCAGAGACACCTGAAAAGGCAGTACAACACCCTCGCGCGATTGAAAGAAGCGATTACCGACTTGGGTGTTGAGTGGACGGGGGAATACACACCGCCCGATTATCGAACATGGGGTGAACTCAAACCAATTCCGGGTCTTGTTCGTAGCGAAATCGCGCTCTCACTCGGCAAAATCAAAGGCGACGCAGTTGTGCAGCCGTTAATCGAGGCACTCAAGGAGGACGAGCGCGCTGCAGTGCGTAAGAGTGCTGCCTTTGCGCTAGGAGATGTTGGAGGCGCACTGGTAGTCGATCCTTTGATCGAAGCGCTTAGGAACGATAAACAAGGGATTGTACGTCAAGAAGCTGCAGTTGCTTTGGGCAAAGTCAAAGGCGACAAAGTAGTAAATCCTTTGCTAACAACGCTCAAAAGAGATAAATTTGAGGGGGCGCGCAAACAAGCAGCCATCGCGCTACGTGAGTTGCCTGCTGAACTTGCCGATGATGGATTGGTTGATGTCCTGAAAAAGGGATGGGGCACGTTTGAAGAAAAGCAGGAGGTCCTATCTGTTCAGACCGAGGTAATCACCTCCTTAACCGTACTCGGCAGAGCGGTGACGGCGAAAGCTCTTACGGACGCGCTCAAGTCCGCGGAGGACGAATGGACGCGATGGAAACTGGTGTTTGTGCTAGGGAGGCTTGAGGAAAATGACAATTCACCTGTGGATGCGATGACTGCCGAGTCGAAACACCCAAACTATGTTGTTCGCAAAGAGGCAGTGCTCGGGCTTGGACTCAGCAAAGATCGGAAATCCCTTGAGGTATTGATCGCAATCCTTGAGGACAAGAATGAGTACAAGTCGATTCGCGCAAGTGCCGCAACGGCACTAGGTACGCTGCTTGATGAACGCGCAGCCCCATCACTCCTTGCTGCTCTGGAGGATGAACATATTGAAATCCGAGCACAGGCTGTTACCGCGTTAGGTGCCATCAGAGAAGCTAGGGCGGTTGATAAACTCATTGAACTGTTTTACGCACCTCTCGAAGATAAAACGGTAAAGGCGGCTTGCGTGACCGCACTTGGATTAATCGGGGGTGAAAAAGCCGAAGTGGTGCTTCTTGACATTTTGGAGACAGATACGGAAAAAGGAGCTATTTTCACGAACGCGGTCACAGGACTCGGAGAGTTGAAGAGCACAAAAGCTGTGCCGGCACTGATTGAAATCCTCGAAGATCAAAGCTTAGAACTGAATGCCGGTACAGATGCGCTTGCGAAGCTCTCCGCTCGCATAAAAGCCGCCATAGCACTTGCCAACATTAAAGACCAACGTGCTGCTGAAGCATTTGGAAGACGGCTCATTGACGAATCGGAATATATCATCGCAATCGTAGACATACATGGCACCAAAATTCCAAAACACAACTGGGGTTGGGAAAACTTTGTTATAGCTACAAAACCGTTTCGGCTGCCTGCGTTTGTTGCACCCAAGATGGTTCAGCGAATTGAAGACCCGCTGGAAGAGTGGCCCGTAAAAGCATACGCTGCCAATGCCCTCGCAAAATCTGATGTACCTGACGTTATGCCGAGAATCAGAGAACTGCTCGCTGATCCAATCGTGCAGATTCGCCAATTCACGGCACTTGGTGTCGGTGAAGGCAAGCTCGGTGAATTCAAAGATGATCTTGTGAAAAAGATGCTGGGTGAAGGCGAAGCCAACGCTGATGTGCGACGCTGGGCGACACAGGGACTGGGCGATCTTGGCGATCCCTCCGTTGTGGCAGCCCTTGCAGAGACGCTCAACAATGATGTTAATGTTATCGCACTCCGTCAGGATGCAGCACTTGCCCTTGGGAGGATTGGGGATGATGCGGCAGTCGCTGCACTGTCTGCAAAGCTGGAAGCCCTTCAGGCGAGTCAGTCGGAGAAAAAGTTGCGGATCGACATCCTCAAAGCGCTTGGCGAAGCGAAGAGCCAAAAAGCTGTGCCGGTTCTCAAGACAGCTTTGGAGGATTCAGATGGTGACATCCACTTCTGGGCAGCGGATGCCTTATATAAAATCACGGGCGATGGACATGGGTATCACCGCGTGGACTAGACTGTAATTTCGCTTTGCTTGAATAGGAAAGAATGAATGGGTGAACGTACATGACAATCCCCTCATTGAGGGATTGCTGAGATCTAAGAAAGGATCCATATTCGGGAGTTTCCGCGTAAATGGATGAATCGCCGAACTACGGGTTCTCCCCCTTTACAAGCTAACTATTACCCATAAGTCTGCGGGGTCGTTGGTCATCTGTGTTGGGTTTAATGCCCATCGTTGGGTTGGTCATTGTGTAACAGGGCAAAGGTGTCAGAAATATCACTCAACCGCTGCCACCCTCGCCAGATGACAGTCACGCCCGGTTCTCCGTCTGACTTGCGGGCTAAGAAACCACCGAGTTTGGCAATCCAAACGACCACTTGAGCAACTGTTGGTAATTTCTTTGGCAAAATTGTTGTCTTATGAGTGACGCAGTAAAGGGCTTTCCATTCATCATCGGTCAACACACAGGTGCAATCGGTTTCCGGTGCATGGCGATTGTACATCGTCAACCAGTACAGTCGCCAAGCTATAACACTTTTTAGGGCAATATACCGTAATAGACGCTCTTTGGTTTGCAGACGGCATTGTTCGATTTTGTTGCCGGATTTGAGGACTTTAAAATAGACTTCAATTTGCCACCTCAGACTGTACCAGCGAATCCGTTGTATGGCATCGGCAAAATCAGTTACTTCAACATTGGTAACTAACAGCCATTGCAGTGGGGTTGCGTCCACCGGTGGATTCACCTCTGTGACCCAAACCACACTCACGTCAATAGCCGGTAGCTTTTGCGGGTGTAATGCCGGTGACCGATAAGGGGGAAGCAGCGTCGTTGTTGTAAAGTGAATGCTAACAGTAGCTTCTCGGGCAGGTTCGCTGCCGCGAGCGGACACCTTAACCCGTTGTTGACCGGCAGCGGGTTGACTTTGAACCAAAGCACGGAGTTGTCCCGCCTCATCATCAACGTTTCGATTCTGAGCCGCTCGAATGACGAAAGAGGTGGTTTGTGCTTCAACAAAGAACTCATAAATATCGGCTTCACGGTCACAGATGGAAATCACCTCCACCCCTTCTGGGGTGCGGGCTTGGGTTTGATTTAATGCCTCAATCCATTTGTAACTCTCTTTTTCGGTCAGCGGTACATTCGCTTTGCGAGTGTGTCGGTCTGGGGTGTCCCGAACCCAAACCGCATCGGTGAGACAGCCCAACGGCAACCCGGATTCGGTTAGCACTAAAGTGGTATGTTTAACAAACCCGTAGATTTGTTGACAGGGGGTGCCAATTGGACCTAAACCCTCAGTCAACGGGTGATGCGTGTAATCGAGGTAGGTCGTATCCTGTACAGCAAACACACGCTTATGTTCACTCACCCGTTCAACTGTTCGTTGAAAGTGAGGAGATAGGATTGTCTCCGCAGTAACCTTCTCATTATCAAATAAACGATACGCCGCTTTTGCCGCTGCCCAATCCCCACACACAGCATTGATAGCGGATTGTGGGGAGGCTGACAATTCTTCAGCAACGTCAATCAGACACCGTGTGAGACGTTTATCTCCTAAATCAATCGTCTCAAATTCCTGTTGACTCCAACTGGGCATTAACTCATCACTGGTTGTGCACATCAGAAACTCCAATCAAGTAGGGGGGGGGTATCATTATTTTCGGTAACCAACTTCCCTTGAATATATCATATTGGCTTTTGTCAAGCAATCAAATACCGATGCCGATTTGGAAAGTTTACCCGCTTCTACTTGTGGGTAATAGTAAGCTTTACAAGGGGGAGTTGGAGGGGGTGCGGTTCAACGCAGCACAAGACTTTGAACGTTCAACCGCGTAAGTCCTAATACTAATGAATCAATGAACAAATTGTTTTCACGTTTCACGCTCGCCGCATGTTACATTTTATTTTGACATGAGCCTACTGTTGTAGTCCACTCAAATCAATGAAAGGAGGAGAAACAGGTGAAGTCAAACCCGAACCGACTCATTGACCATTTCTTTCAAATGCAGGAAGAGATTGACCGTCTTTTCGATGATTTTATGGAACCGTCCCAGGATTTAACAAGTGAGACGGCGCATTGGCGGCCGCCGATGGACATTTATGAAACGGTCGATAGTTTTGTTATCAAGATTGAAATCGCAGGCATAGAACCGAGCGAAGACCTCAAAATCCAACTGAATCGAAATGTCTTGACCCTCAAAGGATACCGACAAGATCGAACTGCTCTAAAAAAAGAACACTATCATCAAGCTGAATTAAACTACGGTCCCTTTGAGCGATCCATTGTGCTACCGAATATCTTGGCGGACGATGTGGAACCGGTTGCGAATTATGCAAACGGTTTTCTTGAGATCCATATCCCAAAGGCACGGGTAAATAAACCGAAGGAGATTGTTGTCCAAGCCAAGCAAGAGTTAGAGATTGGTGCCCCTGAAAACCCAGAACGAAAGGAACTTGATGATGGTGTCGAAGAATAAAGACAAACAGAAACAAAACGTCGAAGAGCCGAAAGAACTGCCAATTATTCCTGTTCCGGGTGATCTGGTTATCTTTCCGTATATGCCGCCGGTCCCCCCGTTTCCGCCGCATCACGTTGTATTATCGGGGGAGAGTATTACAGCGGCTGTCGATGAAGCACTCATTGATGGTTCGCGGCTGCTCTGCATCTTTAAGCTCCAGTCGGAGGAAGACAAAGCGGCGTTGACGGTTGAAGACTTTAATCCTGTTGGAACGCAGATTTATATTATTAAGTGTCGCAAAGAGGATGAAAATGTCTTGTTCCTCGCACAGGGACGCGCAAGGGTTCAGATTGAAGAGATTACGCAGACCGATCCATTTATCAAAGGGCGTGTGCAGATCATTGAAGAAAAAGAGGAAGAAAAGACTGTTGAAGTCGAAGCCTTGATGCGCAGTGCTGCCTCTCTATTCCAAAAGATTGTTGAGCTTTCATCACGATATCAGGAAGAGTTCAGCATTATCGCAGACAATATTGAGGAACCGGGGCGACTCGCAGATTATATCGCTGCAACCCTCGATCTCAAACCTGAGGATAAGCAGATACTTTTGGAAACCATCTCTCCCATAGATCGGTTAACTCAATTAATCGTTCCGCTCACTAAAGAACTAGACCTACTGGAACTGGAAAGCAAGATTCAATCCGATGCCCAAGGCGTGATTAACCAAGGGCAGCGCGAATACTTTCTCCGCGAACAGATGAAAGCCATCCAGAAAGAGCTTGGTGAGACTGATGATCTGTTGCTAGAAGTCGAGGAGATGCGTGAGCAGATTGAAAAAGCAAATATGCCCGAAAAAGTGCACGCTGTCGCAGAAAAAGAACTCAATCGCCTCTCCAAAATGCACTCAGCCTCTCCAGAGTCAACCGTTTCTCGAAATTACCTCGATTGGCTCATCAACCTCCCTTGGGATGTCAGCACACAGGATCACCTCGATATCGCCCACGCAAAGCAGATCCTAGATGAAGACCACTATGATCTCGAAAAGGTCAAAGACCGGATTCTAGAATACCTGGCGGTGCGTATGCTCAAGGAAGATATGAAGGGTCCCATCCTCTGCTTTGTGGGACCACCGGGGGTCGGCAAAACCTCATTGGGGGCTTCAATCGCCAGAGCGATGGAGCGAAAATTTGTGCGGATCTCACTCGGTGGGGTTCACGACGACGCGGAAATCCGAGGACACCGACGTACCTACATCGGTTCAATGCCGGGGCGTATTGTAAAGAGTCTGCGTCAGGTGGAATCCAATAACCCGATTTTTATGTTAGATGAAATCGATAAACTTGGTTCAGATTTTCGTGGAGACCCTGCTGCTGCGCTGCTTGAGGTACTCGATCCAGAGCAGAACTTTGACTTCGTGGATAACTATCTTGAGGTCGCCTTCGATCTCTCGAAGGTTATGTTCATTACCACCGCTAATCAGCTTCACACGATTCCTCCGGCTCTGCTTGACCGTCTCGAAATCCTCGAACTCCCCGGCTATACCGCCAACGAGAAACTGATGATTGCCAAGCAATATCTCATCCCACGCCAACTTGAAGCGCACGGTATTGGGGAGGCTGCGCTTTCGATTGCGGATGACGCGATTCATCAGGTAATCGACAAATACACCCGTGAGGCGGGAGTCCGAAATCTTGAGCGTGTGATAGGAACAATCTGCCGAAAGGTTGCTCGCCAGATTGCTGAAGGGAAAGATATACCAACCCACGTGACGATCGACGATGTGCCGGATTATCTGGGACTAACCAAATTCTTCTCAGAAATTGCTGAACGGAAGGAAGAGATTGGCGTTGTCACCGGTATGTCCGCCACCGCTTATGGAGGTGAGATCCTGTTTATCGAAGCGACTAGCATGGCTGGTGAGGGAAAGTTACTGCTTACGGGTCAACTCGGCGATGTAATGCAGGAATCCGCCCAAGCCGCGCTGAGTTATGTCAAGTCTCAGTCGGAGGTGTTACATTTCGCACCCGATTTCTTCCAAAAGCACGACATCCACATTCATGTCCCAGCCGGGGCAAGTCCGAAAGATGGACCCTCCGCCGGTATCACCATCGCTACAGCGCTCGCTTCTCTGGTGACGAGGCATAGCGTCCTCCCTGAAGTTGCGATGACCGGCGAAATTACGTTGCGGGGGCGTGTGCTACCGATTGGTGGCTTAAAAGAGAAAACCCTCGCTGCAAAACAGGCAGGGATTAAAACTGTTATCCTACCTGAGCGCAATCAGAAAGATCTCGTTGAGGTGCCCGACGATGCTAAGGAGGGACTTGAGTTCATATTTGTCGATCATGTGGATGAGGTCCTTAATCGGGCGCTTAAAACGGGAAACTAGTGCCCCAAGTTGATTCCTAATTTTCAGATGTTTTCAAGAAATTTCTCAACCAAATGAAGGAGAATTCCTTATGGCAGTTAAAATAGAGAAGATGTTTGACTTTCCGGGCCCACAACCAAACGGCATGCAAGCCACAGAGGAAGGGATCTGGTTTCTGGATCAGGTCTCAAATCAAGCCCTCCTCGTCTCCTACGAAGGGGAAACTTTGAAGGCTATCGACACAGATTCCGAACACGGGAGCGGTGTTGCGGTAGACGGTACGAACCTTTGGCTCGCATCAACTTTCGTCCCGACACGCATAGAAGCCGATGGTCCGGTAATTCTAAAAGTTGACCCAGAAACTGGAAAGACCCTCGCCTCCTATCCGACAGCAGGTGCCCAGAAATCAGGGGCACACGGACTGGAGTGGCGCGACGGCAAGTTGTGGATGGCAGTGCCGCCGTCAGCGACCGTTTACCAGTTAGATCCAGAAAACGATCTCGCTGTTCTGCATTCTTTTCCTGCCCCCGGAGTCCGTCCACACGGTATCGCGTGGGAAGGGGACGATCTCTGGTGCGTTGAGACAAACTACCGTGCCTTCTATCGCATGAGTCTCAAAGACGGTTCGATCATTGATAAGATCGAAATCCCCGAACCGCATCCAGAGCCGCACGGTATGACCCGATGGGATGGTTGCTTCTGGTACTGTGATGCCGGATCCGGAGCCGTTTGCCGAGTTTCTCAATAGTCCGACATCTCAGACATTTTTCTGAAATATGAGGCGACCGGAGCGAATGAGAAAACAGGGCGAAGACATCAGTTTCTTACCGCCGATCAGAGAGTTCCCCGACAGAGGCACCAAATGGTTGCTGGAATTTGGCGAAAATGTGGAAGGGTTGCTACAAATCGTCGCGAGCGATTTGGCGGACCAACTTGATTTCGACCAACTCCAACAGGTGAATCAGAGTTTTATTCCCGATAACCTGCGGAAACAAGAATCCGATGTCATCTATCTGGTCCCATTTCGATTTGAAGAGTTGGGGGACGTGTGGGTTTATCTGCTTATTGAGCATCAATCGGTGCCAAGTCCTGTGATGGGCTTTCGGATCTTGTTCTACATGGTCAATATTTGGGATGCCCAGCGACGAGGGTGGGAGGATGCAAAAGTTCCTGAAAGCGAGTGGCACTTTCGCCCAATCATTCCGATTGTGTTTTATACGGGGAGCCAGACGTGGGAAATGCCGATAACAATGGAGGTGGTCACAGACCTACCACAAGCCTTAGGGCGGTTTATTCCCACGTTTGATGTCTTATTCCTGAATGTTAAGGGAGAAGATGTCCCTGACTTCCTCCATCAAGGCCATCCATTTCGCCTGCTGTTAGAGCTCATTCGCCAAGAAGATGCGACAAAAGTTGACTTTGAAGCTGTGTTAAGACAGGTAGTACAGGTTTTGAGGGAGTTACCGGAAGAATCGCCTCAGTGGTCGAGAGCAATGTATTATTTGGTCCTGTTAATCTATCATAGGCGACCTACAGATGAACGTGAAGCCCTGATGGATGTTGTTGCCCAAACCCTTGTAGAACGCAGGCAAATAGAGGAGGTACAAGACATGACACAAACAATTGCAGAATACTTCATTCAAGAGGGTGAAGAAAGAGGCGAGAAACGCGGCGAGAAACGCGGCGAACTAAGGGCAAAGCGCGAAGCCGTTCTCAAGCTCCTCCAGCTTCGATTTGACTCCATTCCACCTTCTTTGATAAAGAAAATCAAATCCGTCCGCCGCGTGGATCGACTCAATACCCTGTTCGATCAGGCTGCAACTGCCGAGAGCATTTCGGAAATTGAGATTAATTAAAAGTGTGTCAGAATGAGAAAACCTGAACCCCTATTGCGCGTTGACGACCTCAAGACCTACTTTCGTACTGCGGAAGGACTTGCCCTTGCTGTCGATGGTGTATCCTTTGAGATTCAGCATAATGAGATTTTCGCAATTGTTGGGGAATCCGGCTGCGGCAAGAGCGTAACAGCATTGTCGATAAGTCAGCTCGTGCCGCAGCCGGCGGGATTTATCGCCGGGGGGGAGATCCATTATAAAGGCAGGGAAATCACCCGATTGCCGGAGGTAGAGAAGCGAAAGATTCGCGGCAACGAGATTGCGATGATCTTCCAAGAACCGATGACCAGCCTCAATCCTGTGTTTACCGTTGGGAATCAGATTCTGGAAGCGATCCAGCAGCATCAGGAGATAGCTGGGAAAGCCGCGAAGGACGCTACTATTGAGATGTTGGATCTGGTCGGCATCCCTGAACCCGCGCGGCGTTTCGAGGAATACCCCCACCAGCTTTCGGGCGGTATGAGACAGCGTGTGATGATAGCGATTGCGCTGTCGTGCCGCCCCGGCTTGCTTATTGCTGACGAACCGACGACCGCGTTAGATGTTACGATTCAGGCGCAGATTCTTGAGCTAATTAAGCAACTCCAACGCGAGTTTGGCATGGCGGTGCTGCTGATTACCCATGACCTTGGCGTTGTCTCCGAGATGGCAGACCGTGTCGCCGTCATGTACGCCGGGAAAATTGTCGAAACCAGCGATTGGGGGACACTCTACCACAATCCCCACCACCCCTACACGACCAAGCTGCTTGACTCCCTCCCCTCGCGTCAAAAGCGTGGCGATTCCTTGCAAACTATTCAAGGGCGTGTCCCGCAGGCAACGCAATACCCTGATGGGTGTCGCTTTGCGGATCGGTGTCCCCAAGTCATGAACGGTTGTGATACCATCTTGCCGCCGTTGATTGAGATTGAAGCGGGACATCACGCCGCATGTCACCTTTACAACCCTGATTTTAATCGCACCGACGATGCAGCAAAGATTACTGCTGCCCTAACCCCAACCACTGTACCACCTTCCACCTCTTCCCAATCTAGCATCGCCGGCGAACCATTCATTCGGATGGACAACCTTCGCGTCCATTTTCCAATCGTAAAGGGCATACTCAAGCGGACAGTAGGCTATGTCTATGCGGTGGATGGGGTCAGTCTTACCATTCCCCAAGGGAAAACGCTCGCCCTCGTTGGGGAGTCCGGGTGTGGGAAAACGACGCTCGGCAAGGCGGTTCTTCGACTCGGCGTTCCGATTCAAGGAAAAATTCGTTACGATGACGTTGACCTTACGCAGTTGAGTCGATCTGATCTTCACCCCTATCGACGGAAACTTCAGATCATCTTCCAAGACCCCTATTCATCGCTGAATCCGCGTGCAATGGTTGGGCAGACGATTCAGGAGGGCATGATAGCCCACGATATTGGAGCGAATCGGTCTGAGCGGGAAGACCGTGTGCGCGAACTGATGCAGCGTGTCGGTCTGTCCCCTGACATGGTCAGTCGCTATCCCCATGAATTCTCCGGTGGGCAACGCCAACGGATCGGTATTGCCCGGTGCTTGGCTGTTGAACCCGAATTTATCGTTTGCGATGAGGCGACAAGTGCGCTGGATGTCTCCGTCCAAGCGCAGATTTTGAACCTGCTCAAGGAACTTCAGGACGACTTGAGTCTGACCTATCTGTTTATCACCCACAACCTTTCTGTCGTGGAGTATCTCGCGGACGAAGTGGCGGTGATGTATCTCGGCCGAATCGTTGAGCGAGGAACTACCGAAGAGATCTTTGATCAGCCCAAGCATCCTTACACCCGTGCGTTGCTGTCGGCTGTGCCCAAAATCGATCCAGAGACAGGCATCGAAAAAATTCAGCTTGAAGGGGACGTACCCTCCCCAATTAACCCACCAAGAGGCTGTCATTTTCATCCACGTTGCCCTGAAGCGATGCCGCAGTGCAGTGAGGCGTACCCTGACGGAGTTGCGTTCACGGAAACCCATTCGTGCCGATGCTACCTCTATGACGCGAGGCGTGAAACTGAGGTGGAATGAGGGAGTAGTATGTCTCTAAGAATCGGACCTTTCCGGTAGATAAACAAAAAAAGAGGAGATGAATCCTCACGAATCCATCTCCTCTCTATTTTGCTCTGTGAAACAGGGTTCAGCCGTTTCTTTTAGTTCGACGGGTTTTCTAGAGTGAGATATGCAGGTCCCCTGTCATTTGGTTGCTTAACGTATAGCAGAATCTTTGATTGATCCTTAACTGCTTTAATCTGCTCACGGTAGTCTTTCAGGTTCGAGATTTCTACCCCCTCAATCTCCTGAATTAGGGTCCCGACGCTAATACCTGCTCTTGCGGCAATGCTGCGTCGTTCAACCGCAGTGACTATCACGCCGGTTTCGCCTGTATACCCATATCGTGCTGCTATCTCATCGGTCAAACCTTGCACTTGAATGCCCGCAAATGCTTCCGCATCATCTTCATCGGGAATGAAGCGTCTACCCGATCTTTCAGCAACTTCTTGGGTACGCTTTCCAAGTTTGACCCTCAACACCTTCTCTTTCCCATCGCGAATCACTTTCACTTCAACCGTTTTACCGACACCCGCTGCAGCAACAACGTGCATGAGATGATTGCTATCACGGATGGCTATCTTGTCGAGCTCGACAATCACATCCCTACGACGAATACCGGCTTTCTCTGCGGGCATCCCTTTGATCGCCTCTGCAATCAAGGCACCACGCGGTTCCCCAAGTTTTAACTTCTCTGCCAAATCGTAGTTAATAGGCTGAAGCGAAACGCCCAACCAACCGCGCTCAACTTCCCCTTTCTCAATTAACTGGGTCATAATCCGTTTTGCGAGATTAATTGGGATGGCGAATCCAACCCCAGCATTGCTTGGTGAGAATCCACCGCCGGTAGCGATTGCCGTATTAATACCAATTAACTCACCGCGGATGTTAATGAGGGCTCCGCCACTGTTACCACGATTGATCGCGGCGTCGGTCTGGATGAAGTCAGCATATCTAGCGATATGAATATCATCTATCGAACGTCCTTTCGCGCTGACCATCCCACGTGTCACTGTTTGGGCGAGTCCGAATGGGCTACCGATAGCGATTACCCATTCCCCGGTGTGAAGTTCCTCTGAGTTGCCAAGAGGTAAGAAAGGCAAAGCATCGCCATCAATCTTTAGAACAGCGAGATCTGTTCCTTGGCGCCCCGCGTCTTTTCCAACAACGGTTGCCTTATACTCGCGTCCGTTCGGCAAGACCACCGCAATATCCGCTGCGTCTTCAATAACGTGATTGTTCGTTAAGATGTAACCGTCTTGGCTAACAATGACACCGGATCCAAGTCCTCTCTGCACCTCTTCCTTCTCTTTCTCTTCAGGTTCATCTCGATCCTGTCGTTCACGACGCTCCCGGGGAGCAAACCAAAAATCAAATAAATCATCGCCAAAAAAATCGGAAGGATTCTGGCGGGCTGACACTAACTGGGTTGTTTTAATTTGCACAACCGCGGGTTTCGCACGATTTACCACTTCAATGAATGCACGATTTGCCCGTTCCAAGTATTCAAAATCCTGATTAAAACTATCGCTGGTTTGACCAATTGCAGTCTGAGGGGCAAACGTCGGATTCTCTGTGTTTATCGTTACACCGACAGCGACTATTAATGCTATAACTACGAGTGAGATTGTCCATTTGGTTGAGTTTGACTTAAACATTTTAGACCCTCCTTTTCTGATTCAAAACACACCCTTATCTAAATGAAAGTTTCAAAAAACACGGTTATTAGACACAAAAAAGCGTCCTACGTTTATACGCAGGACGCTTTTTTGCAAATCAGGTGACTACTCAACACTGATTTGAATCTCTTTGGGTTGAACCTCTTTTACTTTTGGAATAGATACGGTCAACACGCCATTCGTGAATTTGGCTTTGATATCCTCAGGATTCAAATTCGCCGGCAATGTGAAAGATCGTTGGAATCGACCGTAACTTCGTTCAACACGATGATACTTTTGGTCTTTCTCGTCGCTTTCCTGCGTTTTTTCACCTTTGAGTGTGAGGACATCATCCGTCACGGAAACTTGGACATCCTTCTCGGAGAGTCCCGGAATCTCGGTACGGATCTCAACGTGCTCATTCGCTTCTAGGATGTCAACAACCGGCATCCAATCCAAACTCTCACCCTCTGCACGGTGACGTGCAGGCTTATACCAGTTGTCAAACAGTCGACTCATCTCATTGTGAATACTAAAAAGGTCTTGTATCGGTCTCGTGGCTAAACTTCTCATTTTTTGTTCCTCCTACAATTCTAATTTGTGATTAGTTTTATGAGTGTTGTTACTCAGACGATCTGATATGGAGCAAGTGTCATGCCAAACTCTGTTTCTATTATAAATCAGAAAAGAGAAACATCGCTCAAACCCTGTTAAGACGCGGGTTTCAGCAGAGTTTGAGTGATGGAATCTATTATAAATCTAAAGGACTCGCAGATAGTGTTACCGTTTGCTGTCTAATCACTGTATGTCATTATGGCATAGTTTGCCATCGAACCATCACGCGGCAATAATTATGTCATTTTGACCTATTTCTTGGCACAATTGTTGCTCATGTGTCATGCCAATCTTGCTTCCATGCGTTACTAATTTTATAAAGACTCAAACTTTACTGCAAGAGGTTGGCAATCGCATGTAAATATTATGTAGGGCTTTGGCATACAACAATGTCAATCTGATCGTAGCCACAGGTTTCCTAACCTGTGATCTCTCACGGATTCGGTACTCCTGACGTCATTGATGTCAGTCTCTGCACCATGATAGAGGTTATCCCCAGGGGCTAATTGGTAATTTCTATAACAGATGCAATTCCCCTAACTGTGAGTAGGGGCATTTAGTTTTCCGTTTTGGCTCATGCCCCACTATTTTCTGTCCCCGCTCTGTAGGCGGGGCATCTTGCCCCGCTGTTTTCTGTCCCCACCCGGTAGACGGGGCATCCCCGGCCACGTCCCGATTGGATCGGGATTCTCGTGAAACGGAAGGTTCCTCTCGGACTTGCCCGCCCGGTAGGCGGGGCATCTTGCCCCGCTATTTGTAGTAGCACATTCACTTCGCCCTCTTATGCCAGGTGTCGAAGGTGTCCTTTATCCGTGTAATCCGTCAATCCGTGTTTATCCGTGATTCAGATTGCTTTGAATCCCAATCTATCGGGGCAATAACATGAGAGAATTAAATGACCCTATAACTGTGAGAGGTTGGCATAGACAGGTTTGCAAAAATATGCTAACCTACAGACCGCAAGAGGTAAGGAATGATGAATAGCCTGATAGGCTCCACTAAGATTAACAAAGATTAACAAATTTTGACCAAGACAGGAACTGTCAAATGAGACAAAATCTGTTTTGTACTGTATCAACCTATTTGCTATACTTGATGGTGGGTTATGGTGATGGCGAAAACGAACTATTAACAGATGTTGTGAAGGAACCAACGGACGATCCAATTCAAACCATTCTCCAAAGGAGGAACTCTCATGTTTGAACGTCAAAAACAACCGACAGCTTTTGTTATATTTCTCTGTTGTCTCGTCCCTGTTCTCTCACCTATTGTCCATGCCCAAGATGAGGCGGTTGATGAAAAAATCGTAGAACGCTACAAGCAGATGCTGGAACGGAAACCGAAGGAAGGCAGCACGTTTGACCGTTTGTATCAGCTTTACCTTGAAGGGTCAGGCTTGGAACAGATGGTCGTTGATTATCAAACGGAGGCAACAGCTAAACCGGACGATCCGAACCTGCAGCTGATTCTAGGACACATCTACAAGCGGCTCGGGGTGAATACGGAAGCAATCGTAGCGTATCGCCATGCTGTTGATTTGGCACCGGACAACTACTATCCACACTTCGCGCTCGGGCAGATGTATGCGACGTTGCGTCAACATGAGCAAGCCATTGCTGCACTCACGAAAGCAGCAGATCTTGCGAGAGCGTCACAGTCTGCCACGCCCGATGAGTTGACGGCAACCTATAAAGCGCTCGGACGCGCCTATTTCCGTCGTGATCGGATAGACGAGGCGATTGCCGCATGGGGTAAAATCGCTGAACTCGATCCAGAGAACATCTTCTCCCGCATCGAGTTGGCGGATCTCTTTCGTGAGGGTGAACTTTACACCCAAGCCATCGAACAGCACGAGGCGATTGTCCAATCGAAGCGGGATGATCCGTATCGGGTCTGCTTAAGTCTGCGGGAAATCGGGAAAATTCAGGAAGAGATGCGGGAGTACGACACTGCGGTCCAAAACTATGACAAAGCCCTCGCATTGACGGGGCAGGGGAATTGGCTGCGGAAAGACTTGCATCAACGCATCATCGGCATCTACGCCCACAACGGGGATTGGCCCGGCTTAATCACCTATTACGAGGGAAAACTTGCTGAAACCCCGAATGATGCGGAATTGATTGGCTTGTTTGCCAGTGCCTATATTGAGAATGAGCAGATAGACGACGGTATCGCCAAGTATCGACAGGGGTTGGAGCTGGCCCCGACAGACGCCAGACTCCGCCTGAACCTCATCGCTGTTTTCCGTAACACCGAGAGATTTGAAGAAGCGGCGGCAGAATATGAAATCCTCAGCGAGGCTCAACCTGACGATTTTGGCATCTACCGTGAACTTGGTGAATTGTATCTGCAACTAGAGGACGAAAACAGAGCAAAGACGACCTACCAGCGGATGATTGCTCGCGATCCAGATAGCGCGGGAACGCACCTTATCCTCGCCGAAATTTACACAGGGCACGAATGGATGGATGATGCCATTGCAAAATATGAGAAGGCAATTTCGCTCGCGCCTGAGAATCTCGATTACATCGAATATTTTGGCGAATTCTACTTCCGTCAGGGAAATCGTGAGAGGGCTGTCGAGGCGTGGGATCGGATGGTTGATGGAGACCATGCAATCGCTGAGAATTATGACCGCCTTGCACAGTTACTAGACACCAAGTATTTCCGGGAAGAAGCCATTATCGCCAGCCGAAAAGCGGTTGAATTAGTGCCCAATGAATATCGCTACCGTGAGGCGTTGGCGCAGCGATTGATGGAGGGCAAGGATTACGAAGGAGCGTTGGCTGAGTATACGGAAGCCGCAAAGTTGGCACCGAACCCTTTCTTCGCAGAGCGGATGACCGACCAGCAGATTGAAATCTATCGGCGTCAAGGCGTCCTTGCGGAGAAAATTGACGAGTTGGAAGCATCGCCTGAGAGTTTTGAACAGCAGAAACAGCTTGCCAAGATGTTTCTCAAACTGGGGAACGTGACCAATGCACTCGAAATTCTGATTCAGGCGAAAGAATTTAAGCCAGATGATGTACAGGTCAATCGTTGGCTCGTGGAACTCTACACGAAAAGTGGACGGCGTGATGAAGCGGTCGCTATTTACAATTATCTCATTCAGATTGACGCTGGCAATGCACGAGAATACTATTCAGACATTGCGCGTCTCCACCTACGTGTGATGGACTTCGATGTTGCCACTTTAGCCGCAAAGCAAGCGATTGCACACAGCCCCCGGAATCCGGAAGGGCATCAACTACTGGCGGGAATTGATAAGCAGCGAGGCCATTATGAAGGGGCAGTTGATAGCCTCAAGCAGGCGGTCCGTCTGCGCCCCGAATCCACCGAAATTCGTGCCGAACTTGCAGATGTGTATCAGCAAGCGGGCGACTATCGGCAGGCAATCGAGCAGTATTGGCGGTGCTGGGATCTGAGCGACGAGCTTAGTGATAAACTCTCGTTCATCAATCGGTTGGAGGGTGCATATTATGACTTTGGCCGAAGCGATGAGTTGGAGGAGAAATTCCGACAGATGGCAAGGGTAAACCCAAATGACCAGGGACCCGTGTTGGGATTGGCAGAATTGTACCGGGGACAGGGAGACCTACCCGCTGCGAGAGAACAATTGGCACGAGCGTTGGAGCAAGAGACGCAGAATCCCGACCTACTAACGCAACTAGTTAAAATTAACCTTGAACTTGGTGAGACACAGGAGGCACTTTCGTATCAACAGCGGCTCGTCAAGGCGCAGCCCAACCCCTATCACCAACAGAAACTCGGCGAAATGCTCTTTGACATCGGTCGAGAGCAGGAGGCAGTTCAGACGTGGGCAAAATTGCTGCACGCTAGAAATAAAGATGTCGAAGCGGAGATAAAACTAGCAGGCTTACTCAGTCAACACGGACTGCTTGATGAAGCGCTTTCTGCCTTAGACCGTGCCGGAGAGAAAGTGACGGATGCGAAAAAACTCTATCATATAGGCGCGTTGCTGGTCGGGATGAACGAATTGGAACGCGCTGCATCGCATTTTGAGCGCGTATTGGCGATGCCCGAACCGCCCTCAGAAGCTAAGAAAAATGTGGGACAGACTGGACGCCCCGCCTTTGGAGCGTCTCAGAAATCGTTCCTACCCAATACACGCCGATTCAATTTAGTGAGAAATCTCGTCCGTCAAATTCAGCAACCATCTTGGGGAACTACTGGCGCGAGGTGGCTACCGACCAGTTTTGAGGATGCCCAAGCCGGTGCATTGACCCAGCTTGGACTCATCGCCCAGCGCGAGCAACGGCTTGATGATTTCACTGTAGGTTTTGAGGCGAGGGTAGAGGCACACCCCCAAGATCTCCAAATCCTCGAAACCTTGGCGAAGGTCAACATTCTGATGGAGAACCCCGATAAAACGCTGCAAACCGTCGATCGCTTGATTGCGCTGTCGCCAAACGATCTGTCCTATAAAGCCGTCCAACTCGATCACGCGTTACAACGCGACTTGGATTATGAAACGGCAAAAAGCTATCTCGATGGACTCAGCCAACTCTCTCTCGAAGCGCGGTTGTGGTACACTAGTCTATTGGCAAACGCTCTCTATCGGGATGGTAAGCAGGTTGATGCGAAAAAGTTGGTGGATGAAATTGAAGATACAAGTGTAACAGATGTGCAGGTTCTGTCAGAGCTCGTCAGGGTCCTGACACAGATTGGAGAGACAGACACAGCAGAGCAAATCTTAGCACAGCTTCCCGCTACTTCGGGTATCACCCGAATGGCAGGCACGACGCGTCAGGGGTCGCGGTCTCACCGGACCATGTATGCAAACCTTTCCTACGCCTACGTGCGCGATGGACAGATTGACAAAGCAATTGCCATCTTCTGGAAATTTTTTGAGCATACCAAGCCTGTCGTTGCCAACTCCCGTGCTATCTCAATTGCATACAGTTCGCACAGTTACAGTGGGTATAACCCGGTGCAAACCAATTTCCCAGTGCCCAGCATCTACTATAATCAAGATCGGCTGCGCTTCCTGCAAGAATTTTTTCACTATCTCTGGACATGGAATCAACTAGAACCGTTATATACAAAGTTTCAAGCGGAATTTGAACAGGCTGAAGGTGAAGATCGGATTTACCCCGGTTTGGCGTTGAGCTATTTTTACTGGTGGGAAGGAAAACGCAATAAGGCAGAAGAGATTCTAGCGAAATTACAAGCGGCGTTTCCTGACAATCTGACACTGACGCTCCAGACCGCTTTTGTCTCCATCCATACTGGAAAACATCGGGAAGCAATGGAGGCTCTCACCAAGGTTGCGGATAAAGATCGACGGAATCGCCAACAGTATAACGACCTTATTCTGCAAGTTGCCATCTACACAGGGGATACAGTCAAAGTGCGCGAATTGCTGTCAAAGGTCCTCAGCTCACCCGTTAGTGCGGAGGCACTGCGGGAATTTGCTGAAAAGCTGCAGCAGAGCGGGCTGACACAGTATGCGATTGTGGCATCGAAGGGCGCGATGAAGCTCGCCATGGGACAACGTGACCCGAACTTTCTGATGCGACTCAGCCAACAGTTAGAAGAACTCGGCAGAGGACAGGATGCGGCAATCGTTGCAGAAAGAGCCCTACGCTTTGCCAACAGACGAGATCAGTACGGACAGACGATGCACAATTCGTACTTCCAACAGGCATCAAGTATGGCGCGCCGTCGAGCGACCAAGGAACGCGAGGACCTACTCATTCTAGCTGCCGAGAAAAACCCAACCTCTTTTCGCGCACAGATTAATCTCGCCACCTATTACGAAGCTATTAATCAGGTCGATAATGCTGCAAAAGCCTTTGACGCTGCACTAGCCTTACGCCCAAAAGACGAGATGATGCGCCAACGATACGCTCAAATGCTGATGCGAGGTGGACGCGCTGATGCAGCGGTTACGCAATATACGATACTGCTCAGGGATAATCCCAACGCACTTGGCTACAATTTCCGGGACGTGATGCACGCTTTTTTCGAGGTAGGAAAAGCGGAAGAAATTGCTTCTCTGGCGAAAGAGACGATCCGCCCTTCGATTGGACGTGGCTACGGTCCCGATTTTGCTGCAACCGTAGCACAGTGGTGTATTGTCTTCAATCATCCCGAAGGTGCGGTGGAGATTTATGAAAAACTGCTGGAGGTCAACCCCAATAACACTCGTACGTACGCCCAACTTGCATCCGCGTACACGGCAGCCGGCAATCGGGATAAAGCGATCCAGTTCCTTCGTACACAGTTGAAGGCTAATGAGTCGGCAATCCTGAAAAATCGAAGAACGCAGACTCAGATGGTCCAGAAGTTGATTGAATTATACAAGGTGTCGGGAGAACTAGATGCGCTGCGTGAAGAATATGAGGAACGGTTGGCAGAGAATCCCGATGACACGCTGCTGATCTACTTGGTTGCGTTAATACGGGTTGAAAGCGGGGACGTTGAAGAGGCTGAACCGCTTGTCAATCAACTGCTAGATGATGCGTCAGTAATAGATCAGGAATGGTTCAACAAACTCACGGAAGCCTATCGCACCGCGGGTGACCGAGAACGCGAGGTGCGCCTGCTTGACCGGGCAGTTCAAAAACTTAGTCCGAGGAATACGTATCAGAAGTCCGAGATGTACGGAAAACTCGGCGCAGCACTGGCACAACAAGGAGATAAGGAGAAGGCGGCGGACAGTTTTAGGAAAATGGGAAGTATGCGTCTGATGTTCGGTGGTGGCAGTAGCTTTTGGGAAAAACAGGAAATCGCCAATCGGTTTCTGCAGCACGAAATGTGGGAGGACGCCGAGGCGATGTACACCGAAGTCCTCAATGATCTATCGGCGGATCGGTACTATCGTGAGCAGGCGCAGGAACGGTTGATGGAGATTAAGCGACGAAAGAGTGGGGTTAGAACAACGACCCGCGTGACCGAAAAGGCGCAAGAGATGAATATTGTCATGCAGCGGGCGTCGGCGGAGCAATACATGCAACGCCATCAATTCAGCAAAGCATCGGAACTCTACAAGCAGATTATCGCTGTGATGCCTGAAGACCTTGAGTCCCGCGCTGCACTTGCCGAGATCTATTCGCGTCAGGATAAGCATGAGGCGGCAATCACCGAGTGGAAGGCGTTACGAGAGGTTGATCCAGAGAACACGAAATATCAGGACGGACTCGTAGATGCCTATCAATCCGCTGGCAAAACTGACGAGGCTCTTGAACTCGCACAAGGGTTCATCGAAGCGGAGGAGAGCGGTGTCCATTACGCTCGCCTTGCCAAAGTTTATGCCTCCATCGATCGGGTTGATGAAGCGATTGCCACCTATCAAAAGGCAATCGAGATTAATCCCGGCGATAGAAATGTCTATCAGGAGTTGGCACAACTCTACATACGGAAAGGGGATTTTGAGTCGGCAGAGAAGATGTACCAGTACGCAATCCAATATACCGGGGAGGAGTGGGAGCGACAAAACCTTGAGCGACAACTGATGGAACTCTACCGTCGTCAAGGAAAACTGGAAGATATGCTTCAGCAGGCAGAATCTGAAGGGATGCTTACTTTCCAGATGCAGCGGGAAAGGGCGAAGGGTTACGCCAGTCAAGGCGAGTGGGAAAAAGCTGCGGTAGCCTACAAGAAGGCGATAGACATGACCACGCAAAGCTGGGAGAGGAATGAGGTCTCTACCGAGTTGGTAAAGATCTATGCGCAACTTGGACAAACCGAAACCGCTGTTGACCTCTATAAAACCCTGTCCAGGTCCGGTTTCGGCGGCGTATCTATGATGTCGTCAGGTCCAGGAAGCCTCCAAATCTACTTTAGTGGCGATCAAGCGCGCGAATCACTCATTAATGCCTATCGGAGTAAGGGTAAATTGGATGACCTTCTCTCCTACTTTGAGGCACAAGGCGAGGAAACAGTTGAAAATCCAGCAAGACTCCAAATAACCGCCGAAATCCATCGAACTCGTGGAGATTATGCAAAAGCTGCGAAAAGTTACCAAACACTTGCCAAAGTCCAACCCGGCAACGTTCGGAGTTATTACTACGCAGCTGCGGCTTTCAATAAAGATGGTGAACCGGAAATGATACAAACACTGTTGAATGAAGGAGACGCTGCCCGGTCTAACGATATGCAGTGGACTCGGGATATGTGGCATTTGGCAGCGCTCGGGAGTATCTGTCTTGAGGGAGAACTGTACGATCCGGCAATTAAGCTCATTGACGAAGCCATCATGATGGTTGGACCTTACGGTGGTTACCAACGTCAGTCGCTGTATAATATGCTCGCTCAGAGCTATCTCGGTGCCGAACGCTATCAAGATGCGATAAACGCCTATCAGCAGTTGGAGAATGTCGCTGAGGATGACGGAATGCGACAAATAGCGCGGGCTGGGATGCGTAAGGCATACAGAGCGGGAAATCTATATGGGAAGCTAGTTACCGAGAAGACTCAAGCGGTTGAGGATAAACCCGAAGATCCGGATGCCCACTTCGCCCTAGCGCAAAGTTACGAATGGACCGATATGCGTGACAAGGCAATCGCCGTCTACGAACGCGCCGACCAGTTGAACCCTGATAGCACCGTTATCTTGGTACCGTTGGCGAAACTGTATACCGATACCGCCCCGGACAAGGCAAAAGTTCTCTACAAACGCCTCATTGAACTGATAGATGACCCTCGCGACCGTATCCAGAAACGGCGGCTGCTAGTTGGGGTGTACAAGAAGTTGGGGGAAATTGACACTGCTGTCGCAGAGCTGCGTGACCTTGTCGGGACAGCTACGGAAAAAGTTGAACGTAATTCGGCACTCCGCCTGCTCTGGGAACTCTTTGAGGATGAAGAACGGAAAAGCGAAAGGGTTACTCTCTTTGAAGAACTTGCATCGCAAATTGAAGGGGAGGCAACCGTATATCAACTGCTTGGCGATGCCTACAAAGCGGTCGAGAATCAAGAAAAAGCCGGTATCGCTTACACTCAATGGATTGAATTCCGTCAAAAAGAGATAGATCGGAGTGGACAAAATTGGGACTACTACCAACTTGCGAGCGAACTGCTCCAAAAGGGGATTATGCCTGAAAAGGCACTTGAATTCATTGAACGGGTTACGGA
Source organism: Candidatus Poribacteria bacterium (assembly GCA_965247655.1). Taxonomy (GTDB): domain Bacteria; phylum Poribacteria; class WGA-4E; order WGA-4E; family PCPOR2b; genus PCPOR2b. Next base: position 6,217,949 of record OZ252032.1, read on the forward strand.
GTTGCACTCCGGCTCGTACCATGCCGCGATGTTGGGAGAGGCGTACCTTCTCAACGAGGAGTATGAAAAATCTACGGAGAATTTCAAACGGGCACTTGCGGGAGAAGACTCGCCTTTTGAGGCGTCAGCAGTATGGTCGAGTCTGGAACGAGCGAGTAAAACCGCGAAGGATGGAGAACGTTTTATACAGCTGATGGAGGTTCTAACAGAAACGATTCCCCTTGATGCAAACGAACGGATGCACGCAAATTTGGTGTTTTCTACTTTCTACCGTGAACGCAATCAGCCCGAAGAAGCGGAACAGTACATACGAGAATCAGGTGTTGTGCCTGAAAGAGCGTGGTGGGTTCTTGGTCCGTTTGACAATGCAGGTGGCATTGGCTATAATAAAACGTACATGTCAGAAGATGCCATGGAAATCGACAGGACCATGACATACGCAGGCAAAGATGGGAAAATCGGTTGGAAACAGGGAGCGGATGAAACCTTTGATGGCTACGTTGATTTCGCTCCGATCTTCGGTTTCGGGGCGTTAGATCAGGTGCTAACAGGTGCCCTGCAGCCAAATCCTGAACTTGATACCGTCCTTGCCTACGCTTGGACCGCGGTCAACTCTTCCGATGAACGGCAGGCGCGGATATGGATCTCTACCTTTAACAACGCAAAGGTCTGATTCAATGGGAAAGAGGTTTCCACAATCGACCGAGAACTGCAATTTACGTCTGATAGTCACCACACGGTTCCCGTGACGCTCCATGCCGGCAAAAATAGCATCCTCGTTAAACTCGCTGGACGGCAGTGGGGTTGGGGATTCCATTTGTGGCTGACGGATGCGGATGGTTTCCCGCTTGAGGGTTTAGAATATGTCAGCTACCCTGCCCTGAAGGACGGGACCCCGATAAATCGGGATTAAGAAACTTGTTGTCCGTCCAACGGGACTTACGCTTGGACAAGAAAACTTGCCCGCTACGCTAACTCGGTGCTTTAAAAAGCCCTAAAAGATAGCGCGGTTTTTCGGCTCTGGCTCGTAACTTTACACACCCGCCACCGAACAGTCGCAGCAACCGTTTAGAAGGATTCATCGCGTGTCGGGGACATCACGGTTTCACCTTCCGGGTGAAACCTCAGACAAACTACACCTTTCACATCGAAGTGAGAGGGCAGCGTTAAACGAGCGTTTAACTGAAGTCATCGAGTTACAATATATATTTTATCACATACTTATCCCAAAAGTGTAAGGTAGATTGCAAGAACAACAAAAAGAAGGCGGATTTCTTCCCCACTCTAAAGAGGTGGGGACCTAGCCCTAAAGTGTTTTTATGTTAATCAGAACAAACCTCCGTAAGGAAAAACTATGATCTATCCAATCATTCTCACGACTGTTGGGCTATTTCTATTAAGCCCAATCGCCTCATCGCAAGGAGAAGGCGAATCTGAGTCAACAAAAGCGCGCTGGAATGAGCGTTATGATCGCAACATGTATATCTACGGCAAAGAACCTACTGCCTTCCTCAAGCAGAAGATGGACGGACTAAAGAAGGGGAAAGCACTCGTCTTGGCGATGGGGGAGGGACGGAATGCGGTCTATCTTGCCCAAAACGGCTTTGATGTCACAGGCGTAGACATTTCCGAGGTCGCTATCGAAAAATGCAACGAGTTGGCGAAAGAAAGAAATACAACGGTGAACGCTGTCGTTGTCGATCTGACTGACTATGATATGGGCGAAGAGCAGTTTGACCTGATTACAAAATTCTACTACTACGAACCGTCAATCTTCCCACAGGTCATTGACGCGCTCAAACCGGGTGGTATGTTTATCCTTGAGCAGTTCTCGATAGACCACCTCAAATACAGGGAAACTAGCCGTTTTGGTCCGAGCAATCCCGACTATCTTGTGAAACCCAACGAACTCTTGGAACACTTCAAGTCGTTGCGGATACTCTACTATGAAGACACCGTCGTGGAACTTGATGAGGGGATGCACAAAGGAACGGCGGCGGTCATTCGACTCATCGCGGAGAAAGTGGAATAACTGTCGAACGGAATACACACTCCAATATTAACGGAGTTTTATAAGATGCGGTCCAATCTTTAATTGGTGTCCAAAATTAGAAAGGAGTCGAGCAGATGCCCGAAAAATTGATTCTCGAAAAGATTCGCAGCGTACGCCGTCGTTTGAGCGTGCAAAGGACGTTCCAAACGTTAGCAAGATTTCTATGCTACGGCTTGTTGGTATGTGTGCTGTTGTTTGTCGTCGATAGTTTCATTACGGCGTTCGATATTTCGCCCCTCATCCTACTGTGGACCGTGCTTGGTCTTTCAGTCATCGCGCTAATCGTGAGTTTGCTGCGCCCAATTAATCTCCACGAAGCTGCCCGGACAATTGATGTCAAGGCATCCTTGAAGGATCGTGCTGTGAGTGGATTGGAGTTTATTCAGCGTCAGACCGATGAGATGTTGACAGCCCTACAACTCAAAGACACCTCTAACCGCCTGCAGTCGGTGACCGCAAAGCAGGTTGTGCGCTATTCCGCTCCACGCGAAACCAAGTTCATTGCCTTGATTCTGGTCGTGGGGTTGGCTTTCTCCTACATCGAGTTTTTCGATCCGCCCGAAGCACCGGCGACAGTTGACTTCTCCCCACAGATAGCCGCAGAAACCGATCCCCTGCTGAAACAGATCAAGGAATCCGAAAAGATAGCTGAGGAGGTTGGACTGGAGGATACTTTGCGGGAGATCGAGGAGAAGGCGCTTGAACTGAAGCGGGCAGGGATTACCCCGAAAGAAGCCCTCGCCAAACTGACCGAGATGACTGAGATGTTATCGGCAAAAATGGATAAGGCGGGAGTTGCGAAGATAGATGCACTCATGAAGGAGTTGGGCGAACAATTCATCCCTAACCCCAATTTAAGCGACTTTGGCTATGCTTTGAAGGAGGGGAGATACGAAAGGGCAGCAGAACGTCTGTATCGGTTGTCCAACAAACTCGACAACTTCAACTCCGAGCAACGCCAAAACCTCGCTGACGCGCTCCAACGTGGTGGTTCTAGTGTGCAGGGAACGGAGATAGGATCTTTCGGAAACAAATTGACCCAAGCCTCAACAGCGTTGGCACAAAATAATCTTAAGCAAGCTGGAGAGCGTCTCCAAGATGGAAGCAAAGATTTATTAAATTACACACTTGCGCAGCAACGTAACGAGCTGCTAGCAGGACTACAGGCACAATGCCAATCTTCCAAGGACGGAATCTGCAGGGCATGCAACGGCAGCGGCAGTGGTCAAGGCAACAAGGCAGGAACCGGAACGGATCCCGATCCATTCGGTGTTCTGACCAATCTTGATTCCTTCCGTCAATTGGAACAGGTTACGGGTGTGCAGGGTGCCGGGGAATCCACCGTCGAAACCACAGTAGTGCCTATTGATGACAATCCCGAAACCTCCGCCGATGGGCAAAGTACCGAAGACAGTTATAAGGAGATCTACACCAAATACCACAAGCTCTCTGAGGATGCACTTTCTCAAGAACAGATTCCGTTGGGTTACAGATTCTACGTGAAGCGGTATTTTGAGTCCATCAAACCGAATGAGAAGTAGGAGGCGTGAAACGCAAAACGTGGTGTGGTTTCATTACGTCTTGTGCTTTACGAGTCAAATGTCACTAGATCAATCCCAATTTCAGCCGGATTCAGAGCAACTTGAGGGTCAATACGAGGAATTTCGCGACGCTTTCAATCGTATCCAGCGCGAGGTCTCAAAGCAGATCGTTGGACAGCAGGAGATTATTGAAGGTGTCCTAATCTGCTTGATGACGGGCGGACACGCGCTCTTGGAGGGTGTCCCCGGTCTGGGGAAAACACTGCTGATTCGGACGCTCCAAGAAGTGCTCGATCTCGGATTTTCCCGAATACAGTTTACGCCAGATCTGATGCCCGCAGACATCATCGGCACCAATGTCGTTGCCGAAGATGAAAGTGGTCGCAAGTTCTTTGAATTCCAGCAGGGACCTGTTTTTGCGAATCTGATTCTCGCCGACGAGATTAACCGTGCGACGCCAAAAACACAGTCGGCACTGCTCGAAGCCATGCAGGAAAGATCTGTGACGGTTGCAGGTACGCAACACAAATTACAGCGACCGTTCTTCGTCATGGCAACGCAAAATCCATTGGAGATGGAGGGCACCTATCCCCTCCCCGAAGCCCAGCTGGACAGGTTCTTCTTCAAGCTCAAGGTCGAGTATCCGAGCCTTGACGAACTCGATCTCGTTATGGAGCGTACAACCAAGCGGGAGGTGCCCCTCGTCAAAAAGGTTTGTGATGGTGGGCAGCTCAACGGATTGGAGAAAATCGCGCGTGACATTCTCATTGCGGAAGATGTGCGTAGGTATGCCCTCCGCATTGTGTTAGGCACACATCCCGAATCGGAGGACGCGCCGGAACTCACAAAAAAGTATGTCCGCTACGGTTCAAGCCCCCGCGGTGCCCAATCCTTAATCCTTGCGGGCAAGGTCAAAGCCATTTTGGATGGGCGTTACAACGTTGCGCGGGCGGATATTCAAGCGGTTGCACTGCCGAGCCTACGCCACCGGCTCATCCTCAGTTTTGAAGGCGAGGCGGAGGGGGTTGACCCCGATCAGATTATCAAGCATCTGCTGGAAGTTATTGAGTAGAGACGCATCATCAATTGGAGCAAAAACAAAACCAAGATGTTAAAGACTTAAGCCACACAAACTATTACTGGCTGGAGATAATTTAATGCTAACCAAAGCGTTTATCGAAGAGCGAAAATTGGCAAGCGATGCTCAATTTTTTATCAAGACTCTCGCGCTAACGAGTAGCGAGCAGACCCTCCGGTTTGTTCTCGAAAGCCTTGGGAGGTTGCCATCAGATTTTGATCAGGAACTCTTTTTAAATCTGCTAAAACATGCACACCCGAATATTCGCCTGCTTGCTGTTAAGAATCTCGGTAAATTCAAGAATTCCATGTTGCTTGATGTTATCTCCAAATTTGCGGAGGGTGAAACGAATACTGCCACCCGTCGTGAAGCGGTTTCGACGATTGGACGGATGCGGACACCCAAATCAATCCCGATCCTTATCCGATTTCTAAAGGACGTCGACCCAAAAGTTGTCTTGCAAGCGATTCGTGGACTCATCAATTTTAAGATGTTCCCTGAGGTTCAATCTGCACTCACGGCGTTGGCGGACCATCCGAATGAGTTGATTCAGGATGTCGTAAGCCGGGAATTAACCTCGAAAACTGAGCCCAAACAAGAGGAGCCACTTGCACAGTCCCAAAGTCTAGATGCCCTCAAAAATGTCATCGTCCATGCCGATGTGAGAGACGTATTGGGTGCCGTGGCTGATGAATCCATCCACCTGACCTTCACTTCGCCACCGTACTACAATGCCCGCGACTACACGCTCTACGAAAGCTACACGGCGTATCTACAATTCCTCGCTGATATTTTTAGAGAGGTACATCGTATTACAAAGGAAGGGCGGTTTTTTGTCCTCAATACCTCCCCGGTTATCATTCCGCGTATGAGCCGTGCCCACGCTAGCAAACGGTACGCTATTCCTTTTGATATTCATCCAATGTTGACACAGATCGGATGGGAGTTCATTGAAGATATTATCTGGGTTAAACCGGAGCGATGTGCCAAAAACCGGAACGGTGGGTTTTTCCAACATCGCAAACCGCTTGGGTACAAGGCAAACTCTGTCTCAGAATATGTAATGGTCTACCGCAAGAAAACCGATAAGCTAATTGATTGGAATATGCGTCAATACGACGAGGAAACAGTCGAGGCAAGCTTAGTCAAGGGAAACTACGAAAAAACAAACGTGTGGCACATCCATCCAGCGAGCGATAAAGTCCACCCAGCTATCTTCCCAACCGATTTGGCAACACGGATTATTCAGTTTTATTCTTTCAAAGGAGATATAGTGTTTGACCCATTTGGGGGCATTGGAACAGTAGGTGTCGCAGCCCTCATGTTAGAGCGTTTTTTCCTCCTTGCTGAACAGGAAGAGAAATATGTCCAGAAAGCGGTGCAGGCTGTTGATGGTTCACTGTTTAACAGTATCAGTCCCAGATGTTTTAACTTGGCTGAATTTAGAGCATCACTCAATAAGGAAAAAGAACAATGACTATCACCGGTATTGTTATAAAAAATATTATACGTAAACTGTTGGCGGGCGAGGATTATCGTGCTGAGATCGTTGCACTTATTGATGCTGAATTTTTGCAGTATGTCATTGAATTTTTCAGCCGTGTTGTTGATGCAAAGTTGAAAAATAGATCTGTGACAATTGATTGGTACAAAGAGGAGTTTCTCAATCCAGAGCTTCGTCCATCGGATATTGCTGTACATTCAGGATTGAACATGAAAACGATCACGAATATGTATAACTCTTCACGGAAAGAGGTTGTACTTGAGGCATCTATAGAGCATTATGATGTATTACTTAATGCGATTCAGGATTTGACAGAACAAAATGATGTTGATATTGCCTTAACAATAAAATTTCGGACGGTCAGCGTTGATCTCAATATTAACGAAAGTTTAATCGTTATCAATACACTTGCTGTCAAACGCGCCGCGTTGCGAGGTGGATTATGGAGTACGGCAGGAAAGCAGGTTGAGAAGCCGTTGATGACAACACTTTGCGCCCTATTTCGTGTTCCACTAAGGTATTTTAATCAATCTGTTCCTTCTGTTTCAACAGGTGGAGTGGAACGCGAAGCAGACTTCTATCTGGTCGATAATGCTGGATTGAGGCACCGTTGCGAAGTAAAGTTAATGGGCAGAGGGAATCCAGAAAGTGCAGATGCCGTACATGCCCGTGATAGCAAAGTTTTTGTTGCGGATAAACTCTCTGATCTGAATAAAGCACAACTTGACGCTTCAGACATTTATTGGGTAGAGCTACGAAAAGAAAACGGTTACGAGCGATTTAAGCAAGTTTTAACGATGTTATCAATTTCTTGTCAACCGTTTGAAGGTGACATGCAAGAAGCGTTGGAAAAAATTTTTGCAGTTATACTTTCCGACGACGTTCAGTCTTCATCAACCCCTGATATTATTCTTCAAGAGCAAAGTAGTGATGATTCGCGGCTGCTAGTGAACTTTGAATAAAAACGAGGCACTCATATTAAGAAATCGTGTACAAGCTGGCTTTGCCCATTCTCTTGACACCAGCCAAATATTTACTAACCTCAAAAAAGAGGTGAATGACAACCATAGGCGAACAGGAGGGAAAGCAAATGAAAATGGGTCGGCTGCTAACAATCATCGTTCTGCTTAGTCTATCATTGTTGGTTTTCTTGATTGCGTTCAATTCCGTAATTTTGGGGAATGAGAAAGCATCCGAACCGACAACGGAAACACTCATCTTACAGATCCAAGACCTGCGAAAAGAGATTAAAGATCTTAAAGAGCGGATCGGCAGATTGGAAGATGGGCAAAAGATACCCCCCACGGTGCCACAAGCCCAATCTCCCATTGTGCCAGAAGACCTATCTTCTATAAATACAATTCCGAACATAGATCAACTCCCCAAAGGTTCAGTGCGGAGAGCGATCAACGGTATGACCTATTATATTATTCCGCTGCAGGATCAAAATGTTGATAAATGAGTGCTGTCTAGCCATAGGTGATATGCTTTACTTAACCTTCACCGTATGAATCTTTATACACCTCAGAAAAGAGGCGAATAACAATTATGACAACAACCATAGACAAATTGCTAATAAAAACTGAGCGGATTGAACAGGAGTTGGCGGAGGTGAAGCAAGCGTTAGAAGAACTTCGTCCAACAAAGTCGCTGACGCCAGAGGAACAAGCGGCTGCACGGCTAGAGCGTGTGCGGTCAAAAAATGAAAAATTGACGCCTCTCATTGACAAAGCTTTCGAGAAAATGGAGATTACAGGTGAACCTATTGGTGCAGAGAAGGTTCAGGAAATGCTTGCTGCTGAAGGAGTAAAACCGGAGGAAAACTCATTTAGTCGAGGCATTATTAAGATGCGTGAGGAGTAATTGACGTGAATTACTTCTGGTTAGATGCGAGTGCGCTCGTCAAACGTTACGTGGCCGAAACAGGAACACCTGTGGTGAACTACTTGAGAGGTGTTCATAAATACTTATCACAAGATAGTCAATTTTCCATCAATCCTTTTAACGAAATGAAGCCATCATCACTGAAACATTTCTGAAAGGTAAATGCCAGATGGAATTGACCAGCATTGCTAATTGAAGTAATATTACGGTAAGCAGCAAAAAGGGACGTACATTGTCAAGCCGACTGACCGGCAGTTGCTTCTGATTGGCATCGGTTGCCCCCAATTCAAGCAATACCCCAAACACCGGTTCAATCGCCGTTTTCCGCTGTTTCTGATAGCAGTTCAATGGGTCCGAGGTCTCTATTGCATCAAGATAGCCAAGTGCCTTATCGCTTTTGGCACCCGTAACCGGCGTCAAGAGCAATATCCCTGCGCTTGCCAATTGCTTGACCCGGTTGAGGTCAGTATACCCCGCATCAGCAGTCACATACCGGATATTGCGCGCAAGCAGTGCCTCTGTTTTGTGGTCAAGCACCGCTTTCTCGCTGACTGAGCCGGTATAGACCGCAGCTAAGCGTGGAAACCCGCTTGCGGTGGTTGTTAGGTGAAGTCCATACCCGTAAACCCACCCCCGATACTTGCTCGTTGACCAACTCGCATCGGTGTCAAGATTGCCAAGTCCATCGGGGATGATGTTGGCGTTTCGGTCCTTTTGATGCCACACATTTCCTTTTGCCTTATACAGGCTTTTGTCTTCATATATTACTTCTGGGGTCGTCTCTATATCCAATCCCACTCCCATATCCCTAAGGTAGGCAACAAACGCTTCAAGAGTCGGTGCCAACTGTTTGTAACGGCGGGAGAGAGTCACCCGGGATGGCACCGTTTCAAGCCTCAGCCGTGGCAGCCAATCGGGGTGTGCCAAAAGCCATCTGTGTTGCGCTTTGAAGCGATTGACGGCTTTGAGGGTCATTATGGCGAAAAAGACAATCAGTGAACTGTCGGGGTATACTTGAGGGTGGCCTCGATGCTCGGTTCGCTTGAATGTATCCGATGCCTCAAATTCTTCAAACAGTTGGAACAACAATGTGATATAATACTCACGGTCAGGGTAACACATGTTATAATCCTTTCTTTGGTGGAAATTAGATTAGATTATAACCGTTATCCTGACTCTATTGCAATTATGAACACCCCTCAACTACTTCTTCACTCGTGTACCCTTACAGCAAATGCTTTGCCTTTAGGAGTTACGCACTTCAGATTGTAGTTGCCCGATTCATCGGGCATTGAGATGAATCGCCGAACTACGGGTTCTCCCCCTTTACAAGGGGGAGTTAGAGGGGGTGCGGTTCAACGCAGCACAAGACTTTGAACGTTCAACTGCGTAAGTCCTAGCCTTATTGAAAGTGTTGGTGAAGTTATCTCCATCTTTGTCCGCCGCAGAAATGGAGGAACAGTCACCAGATCTGGTTTTAATCAAGCTATGTTGGAGTTCCGTTCGGAAGTGAGCCTCTGTGCCGAAGTGGAGAAAGTGTATCCAACCGAAAGTCAGATAGCCGCCTCGTGGGAACTTATTGAAACGCACTCTATCAATACTAAAGTTTGTACAATTTGTATCCAATTCATGTAGCGTTATCAAGGGTCTAGTGAATATTCGGCGAGTTAGTATCTTCAGAGATTGTCGCAGAAAATAATTATCCCTTGATTAAAGCACGCAGATGCTCAACCATCAACCCTTGTGTCCGCTTGACAGTTCGATACCAATGTTATCGAACTGCCTGTGACACAAGTGGCGTTGAATAGCAATTGCGTCAGGCAACTTGTTCCGAAACTTAGTTGCGCGAATTAATTGATGCTTTGACGCGATTTGACCTGATACCTTGTCAAATCCGCAGTGCTGCTTGACATCCCGAAGCGTGTTCTCAATCAACCACCATTTGTACCGTGAATTGTACAAACTTTAGTATCAATAGTACCGATGCTATTATCCTTCGTTGTGCGCTTGATAGTGCTATCGAGCTACGCGGAGACGGAGATGATTTGATCTTGGTCGCCACCGATACACGCCTTCTGAGAGCAGCACAAGCTGAAGAGATGCTCACATTTAATCCTGAAACCGATAGTCAAACCGTACTTGATGCTCACCTCCATTCATCATGAACAACACCCAATCCGCCTTCGATAGCGAATTCCTGAAAAAACTGGAATACCTCTACATCGTTTCCAAGAAAATCTTTGCGGGACGAATCAAGGCAGAACGCCGCAGCACACGGCGCGGCGTCAGTGTCGAGTTCGCCGATTACCGTAACTACACCGCCGGGGACGACTTCCGCTATATCGACTGGAACGCTTTCGCCCGTTTGGACGAACTTCTGCTGAAACTTTATGAGGAGCGGGAAGACCTGCACATCTACTTTCTTGTTGATGCGAGTCAGTCAATGACCTACGGTGAACCGCAGAAATTGCTCTACGCCAAGCGCGTGGCTGCAGCACTTGCCTATATCAGCCTATCCAACTTAGACCGTGTTAGCATCACCGCTTTCACGGATCGAGATCTGAACCGATTACCGACTGAGCGTGGGAAGGGAAAAATCTTCACGGTGCTTGATTTTCTGGATCGGATTGATGGCACCGGCGAGACCCATCTATCAGACGCCTTCCGCAATTTTGTGCATACGACGAAACGACGCGGGTTGATTGTCCTAATCTCCGATCTTTTTGATCCCCGCGGGTTTACAGACGGTCTTAACGTGTTGCAGTTTCAGAAGCATGACCTGTTCGTGGTGCACATCATTGACGAAAAAGAAGCCAATCCCAATTTGCGAGGCGATTACCATCTTGTTGATGTCGAGACGGATCAGCTCCGTCCAGTGACCATCAATGAAAATCATCTCAGACGCTACAAGGCGTTGTTCCAGCAGTATTGCGATGATCTCAGGCGATACTGTGTCCAACGCGAAATCGGTTTCATTCAGGCAAGCACCCAATTGCCATTCGACGAACTGATCCTGCGCATCTTTTGGATGGGTGGGTTCGTGTCTTAACGGTGCACCATGAACTTCATATCGCCAACTGCATTTCTGCTATTCGGTCTCGCGGCACCAATTGTGATGCTCTATATCCTCAAATTGCGCCGTCGCCGCGAACCGGTGTCCACCCTACTGTTTTGGGAACAGATCTTCAGAGAGAAGCAGACGACCTCGCTGTTTCAAAAATTGAAGCATCTGTTGTCCCTTCTCCTGCAGCTGCTATTCCTCACACTTTTAGTCCTCGCGCTTGCCCGACCACAATTCGCCTTTATGACCAAATCGGCGCGGCAGATTATTCTGATTATTGATCATTCGGCGAGCATGAATGCCCTAGATGGCACGCTCTCGCGTTTGGAATCAGCCAAGCAGGAGGCATTGCGGATGGTAGATAACCTGCGCTTTATTGACGAAATGATGGTGGTCAGCTGCCACACCCAACCCATAATTCATAGCCCGTTCACTAATCATCAAAAATCACTACGCGGCGCGATTGAGTCGATTGGCCCCACAGATGTGAAAACAGACCTCCTGCCGGCATTGGCGGTCGCCCATTCTGTGGCGCAGACCAAACCCAATCCAGAGATTGTTGTCCTCAGCGATTTTCATCAAATTCCCGACACACTTCTCGCACAGCGGGAGAGTCCTGATGCCCAACTTTCAGATGCGAAGGTGCGTCTTTTGTCAGTCAATCTTGGCGAGGAAGGGAATGTCGGAATAACACAGTTTCGGGTGCGGAAGAGTCTGGTCAACGCCTTTGATTACCAGACCTTGTTGACGGTCGTCAATGCTTCGGTCGAGGAAAAGTCCTTCAACGTCGAACTTTATCTCAATGACGCGATTCTGGATGTCCGTCCTTACACCCTCGCGCCCAGCGAAAGCAAATCCGAACTCTTTACCAATTTCACGATGGAGGGCGGTAGACTAAAAGCTGTGCTAGATGTGGAAGACGCACTATCTACCGATAACGTTGCTTACGCTGCGCTGCCAAAGCGTGAGCAAATCCCTGTCTTACTTGTCACCCCGGACAATCCATTCCTTGAAAATGCACTCGCTGTTGATGAAAAATTGGATTTAACCGTTGTTGCCCCCGACCAATACGAACCCGGTATGATGGGCTATGAGATTATCGTTTTTGACCGTTATAATCCGCCGACGCTTGGTGATGGCAACTATATGCTCATCTATCCTCCAAAAGCAGGAGCGATTTGGCAGGTCGGTGAATCGCTGGAGACCCCAATCATTACAGAGTGGGAGCGTGACCACCCCATTCTACGCCACGTGCATCTCGATAATGTCCAGATAACCGAAGCGTATCAAGTCCAAGTCCCGGCTACGGCGAATGTGCTTGTCCGTTCATTTGAAGATCCGTTGCTGATTGTTGAGGAGAGTCAGAATCGAAGAATCGTTTTTGTTGCTACTGACATCCTAAAATCTGACCTGCCCTTGCGCATCGTTTTTCCGCTGATTATTGCGAATACGATTCAGTGGTTTCAGGGAAAATCGGAGATTGAAGAATATCACCTCCAGACGGGAGAGGTGCTGAAAAAGCGGATCGACGAAGCCGCCGCAATCGAAAGCGTGACAATCGTAGGACCGGCAGGTGAGTCGTGGGAGATACCTGTTGAAAAGGGTGAACTGCTCTTTGATGAAACCTCAGTGGTGGGATTTTATGAACTAAAAATTGGTGAAGGTGAAGAGGTCTGGGCGATCAATTTGACCGATGTGGCAGAATCACAAATCCACGCGGCTGAAGGAGTGGAGGATCTATTGGAGGAAGAAGAGGTGGTATTAGGAGGTGCTGCGCTCTTGCATTATCCGCCGTGGATTTATCTAGTTTTGCTCGCGGTTCTGTTAAGTGCTGTCGAATGGTTTCTATATCAACGGAGGCGAATCGACTAATATGGAAATTGCCCGCCCCCTCACGCTTCTGCTACTTTTACTGATACCTTTCCTCTACTACGGCCATCGCCGAAGCCTCGTCGATCTGTCGCTGCCGCAACGCATCGCCAGCCTGATTCTACGAGTGCTCATTATCGTTCTGCTCATCTGCAGCCTCGCCGGTGTTCAATATCTAACATCCGGTGGAAAAGTGGCGGTCATTTTCCTTGCCGACATTTCAGATAGTATCTCAGGGGAGGGATTAAAGGAAGCACAGAGTTATATTGACGAAGCGATGGATAACCGAAGCGACCAGCAAATCGGTGTGATGGCTTTCACAGGGGAGACACAGGTGATTCGGGATTTTCAATCGAAATCCGATGCGGCGTTAGATCTCACTGAAATCAAGGGGCGTTGGCTCGACGAAAATGAAAAAGCAGGGGCTGTCACAAACATCGCCCAAGCGATTGAGACGGCGTGGGGCATTTTTCCCGCAGATGCCAACAAACGCATTGTGCTTATCAGCGACGGCGTTGAGACGCGCGGTGATATACTGCGTGCCGGATTGCGCGGGAAAGCCTTTGGGGTACAGATCGACACCGTGCCCATTTATCCGAGTGATACCCCCGAAGTTATGATTGAGCGCATTGATGCACCGATGCAGGTCAAACAGGGAGAGCCGTTTCATCTAGAGGTATTTGTCCACAGCAATCGCGAGGATTTCGCCGAGGTACGACTCCATAAAAACAAGTTTGAGGTGGCGAAACAGACGGTTCGGCTAGAGGTGGGTGAAAATCGAATCCGTTTCTCTCAGATTGCGACCGAGAGCGGCATGATGACCTTCGATGCTATTTGCGCAGCAACCCAAGACACCCGTTACGATAATAACCACGCACTCGGCATTGTTGTTGCTTCTGGCAAGCCCAAGGTGCTCCTAATTGATGAAAACGAGTCACAAGCCCGCTATCTGGCGCGTGTCCTTGAGGACGCAGAGATTCAGGTGAATGTCCGAAACGGCTTGGGCGTCCCTAGCGAATTATCCGATCTGCAGAACTATGATTTGGTCATCTTCAGCGATGTCCCCGCCAATCGCCTGAATCAGAAGCAGATGGAACTGATTCGCACCTACGTCCAAGACCTTGGAGGCGGATTCATGATGCTGGGAAGTGAAAACAGTTTTGGTCTTGGCGGTTACTACAAAACCCCGATCGAGGAGATTTTGCCTGTCCGCACAGATACGGAGAAAAAGAAAGAAACGCCGAGCATTGCGATGGTGCTCGTAATCGACAAATCGGGGAGTATGGAAGGAATAAAGATCGAACTAGCGAAAGAAGCAGCGCGTGCAACGGTCGAACTACTTGGCAGACGCGATAAAATTGGCGTCATCGCCTTTGACGGTTCGCCACACTGGATTGCGGAAGTACAAACCATTGTTGACAACTTTTACATCTCCGATCAGATTGGGTCGATCAGTGCGGGTGGCGGGACAAATCTTTATCCTGCACTCCAGCAGGCATATCTCGCCCTAATTGAGACTACTGCGAAACTCAAACATGTCATTGTTCTGAGCGATGGTCATTCACAGCATGGCGACTGGTACGGCATCGTCAACTCGATGCGTGCCGAGCGGATGACTGTTTCCGCCGTTGGCATCGGAAGTGGTGCCGACATGAAGCTACTATCTAACATCGCCAATTGGGGCGGGGGCAGAGAATACTTCACGCAGGATCCTTATAACATCCCACAAATCTTTGCTAAAGAAACCGTCACCGCCTCCAAATCCGCTATCATTGATGAACCGTTTATCCCGCAAATCATTAAACTCACACAGATCTTGCAGGGAATAGATCTCGAGCTAGCACCATTTCTGCTCGGCTATATTTCGACGCAACCGAGGCAGACCGCTGAAGTCTTTCTTGTCTCTGATCGCGGCGACCCGTTGCTGGCAAGCTGGCAGTACGGCTTGGGTAAATCCGCTGCCTTTACTTCGGACGCCAAAGCACGATGGGCGGCAGATTGGTTGGAATGGGCGGGCTTCGGCAAGTTTTGGACGCAGCTAGTACGCGACACCATGCGCAAGTCAACAGTCAGCAACTTTCAGGCTCGAATTGAACAGGAGAAGGGGATTGCACATCTCACCGTTGATGCCCTGAACGAGGCTGGGGATTTTCTGAACAATCTCGAAAGCGACATCTCCCTGATCCCGCCGAATCTAAAAAAGAAGCAACTCGACATCACGCAGATGGCACCGGGCAAATATGAGATCGATTTTCCCGTTGACGATATGGGTGCCTATTTTGTCAACATCATGCAGAAACAGCATGGCAAATCGGTCAACACACAGGTCACCGGCACCGTTGTTTCCTACCCTGATGAATATCTCGTCCATCGCGCCAACGAAGCCCTCCTGAAACAGCTTGCGTCTGCCTCCGGTGGCAAGTTCGCGTCTTCGCCACAAGACGCACTCCGCGCACCGGAGCAGCCAGTTGTCCGCCGCATTCATCTGTGGCGACCGCTGCTTATCATCGCTGCATTTCTGCTGCTAGCTGACATCGCATTGCGCCGAATTGATTTGATGAGAGAAAGACGAGCGGATAGAACCGTTTAACGGGAAATCGTGTGTTATGCTCTATTTGTGTAGGGAACGCAGATCTGCGTTCCCTGCGGCAATACTCTGTCGAAATCGGCTAGGCACACGACCACGATTGGAGTATTAGTGATTTATGTATTTCTATATGTCTACATTCCATGATCTTCTTACGAATACCTGAAAGGAGACAGACAAATGTCAAATAACAATCATCAACAGGATTTGGCAACGCAGATTAGGGAACACCATCGGTCCGGTGAACTTGATAAGGCTTTAGAAATCAGTGCACGTGCAATGGAATCCAATCCGGCGGACTTGAAGGCTTGTGGTTCCCGATGGGAACTGATAGCCGAAATGTTTCCAGATGAGGAGGCAAAAGAAAGGGTTCGCCCTGAAATCGAATCTCTCCTAGGGGCACACCCGGAAACCCCTGAAGTGTTATGGACTGCCTACTGGGGCCTTATGCTAGTTAGCTTCCCTTTTTTTTATGGGAAGTAAAAAAAGGGAAGCTAAAAAGTCCTCCAGTCTGTTACTATAGATGAACCTGACAATCCATCTAAAACTGGAGGATAACCTTATGATAACCGATTTTGATGACCTCTGTCTATGGACTTATGTCATTGTTGATGACATTCTGATAAAACTCGCACCCTTACTCCGACGCCCAGGCCCCCCTCCCCCATGTAGCGATAGTGAGTTAATCACTATGATATTGGTTGCCGAATGTAAGGGGTGGGACATCGAAACACAATTGCTATCCGACTTTAGCCAGCACCCCCATCTGTTCCCTATACTGCCTTGTCAGTCCCGACTCAACCGGCGCAGACGCAATTTGGGGGCAATCATCAATCAGATTCGACAGATGATCCTCTCAGACATTGAAGCAGCGTCGGAGAACCTGTGTATTATTGATAGTTTGCCGATTCCAGTCATTCAGTTTCATCTGGTGCCTTCGTCATCAAATGATTGGTCATGCTATGGTGCCGATTATGGGCGGGTAGAGTCGAGGAAACAGACCATTTTTGGCTATAAACTTCATCTGTTAGTCACCGCAAGCGGGGTGATTGTTGATTTTGAACTTGCCTCTGCTTCTGCAACCGATTTGTCTGTTGGCTACGAACTGCTCTGTGGACACCAAGATAAGCAAGTGATAGGGGATAAAGCCTATATTAGCACCCAAGTCAAAGACCAATTAGACCAACTCAACCGTATCAAGCTGATAACGGTGCCCCGACACAACCAGAAACAGCAGATTTCCAGACAAACCAAGCGGTGGATTAACGAAATTAGGCAGATAGTTGAAACGGTTAATGGTCAATTGAGTGAACAATTTCATATAGAAAAGAATCATGCGCATAGCTTCTGGGGCTTATGCACACGGTTATACGCCAAACTCACGGCTCATACCCTATGCGTTTATCTCAATCAGCTATGCAAAAAAGAGGCGTTTTTACAGATTAAAGAGTTGGCTTTCCCAGCTCCTTAGTAACTAGCATAAGACCCTACTGGGGATATATGCACCTCCCCGGTCGCACAAAGAATGTCCCAGACAGTTTGTTTGATAAGATTAGGAGTTACGCACTTGAGCCCCGATTTTATCGGGATTCAAATTGCTTTGAATCCTTGATGCTTCATCGGGAGCAATTTGTAGTAGCGCAATTCATCGCTTTCTCCTCTGCTTGTCCGAGAGGATCCCGTGACCGGGGCGGGGGAATTAGAGGGGGTACTTGACCAACTGGCAAAGGAGACTGTTGAAAGTGGAGACTTTCTCCCCTGCTTGCGGGGGAGTTAGAGGGGGTACGGGCGATAAATCGCCTCCGTTCCGAGAGTCCGAGACCTACTACAAACCTTTGTCACTCCTGTAGTTGCCCGATTCATCGGGCGTTGGAAATTGTATGCTGCAGCGATGAATCGCCGAACTACAGGTCGAAGATTCCTCCGATCCGATCGGAGTTCTCGCTTCGCGGGATCGGAACGGAAACTTTGAGCGTTCAACTGGGTAAGTCCTAAGCGTGTCAAATCTTTTATCCCTATTTAGAACTTTCATACGAAAAATTAGAGCTCCGTAAGGAAACAGCTATGGCTGATATTTTCTTCATCGTTGGTTGTGCGCGAAGCGGGACAACGGCACTGGTGAAAATGCTAAATACGTGTCAGAACGCAACCGTCTTCGTGGAGCAAAAGCCGAATCTGTGCATCAAAGCACGGAATTTATATCGGGGCATATTAAGTGATCCGAAGCAGGTCATTCAGAAAGCAAAGTCAGAGCCAATTCAAAAGGTGTTGTCTAGTGGTCTAAAGTATGGAGACAAAAATCCAAACTATCTGCCGTTTATTCCATATATCGCTGAACTATGGGATTGTAAATTCCTTTTTCCAGTGCGAGATGGACGGGAGGTTGTACGTTCTTTGATGGACTGGCACGATTTCTATAATCAGAAATTCTCGCATAGCGGAGTTTTTGCTATGAAAGAGGATGATCCAAATTCACCTATCGACTCGCCTGAACAGGATTGGTGGGATTACAGTCGTTTACGCCCCAATCCCGGCACTCCATATTTTGAGGAATGGCAACGGTTCTCACGTTTTGAAAAGTGTGCATGGTACTGGACTAATTTTAATAAGAAGGCGTTGGAATCGTTCTCTGAACTAGATGATCAACGTTGGCTTCAGGTGAATATGAAATCGCTGGACAGGTTCAAGATGAAACAGATTTTTGATTTTTTAGGTTTAGACGGATTTAACGCCAATCAGATAGAAAAGATGATAAACGCACGTATTAACTCATTGCAGGAGCGAGCAGGCTTGCCTGATAAGTTTCCGCGTTGGACTGACTGGACGCAAGAGCAGCGAAACGCATTTGATCGGATTGCAGGCGATACGATCAAATGTGTGGTATACTAAGGGAAGTTTAGACCCGGCACGGCAGTTAAATTCCGGTTGAGTAGCAAGAAAGGAAAACCGCGAAAATGCTCTACATTGAAGTTGTAGGCATCTGTTTCTTGGGTCTTGTAACACGTCTGATTTTTCTGCTCCATGCAGGCAGCGACCTTGATGCGCATCTTTGGCTCACGAAGCTGCGGCGCGACCTAGGGGGACTGAAGGGTATCGGCAGGCACCACGTCAAGGATTCGCTCGTACCCGGAATTAGAGGCTATCCCCCGCTACCACACGCGGTTATCGCACAGATTAATCCAAAACACTGGGTGCTAGTTGGCAGAATAACCAACCTCGCGTTCGATTTAGTGAGTATCTTGCTGGTTTATTTTTTAAGCCACCTCCTGTTTGAGCGTGTTTGGCAGATATCTTCTGAACGATTTATCTCCGCTGCGGGTGCGGTGACGCTGCTCTACGCAACCAGTCCAAAGCTGCATCCGGTAACCGCTCGATTGCAAGCGATAGGAGGAAGAACGCTAGGGAATCTCTTAGTTCTGCTCTATTTCACTTTTTTCGGTATCGGTTATCTGTTTGGAGTTCCCTACTTCTACGCACCTTGTCTGCTCTTAGGAACGCTAACGGTGCTTTCGTCTCAGTTTGGGATGCAAGTGTTAGTGGTGAATTCGATTGTGTTATCCTGTTTTTACCGAGACTTCGTTCCGTTACTTCCACTGTTGGGGACCTTTGGACTTTGTATCCTCATTCCACAACTTGGTGGCAGGCAGTTACTTGCACGTAAATGGGCACACTATAAATGGTATTTCACCGCTATAAAAGATGGCACAACACCAATAGCAGAAAGGAATAGTTTCAGGGATCTTGTTGCGCTGCCAGCTTACCTGTTTTCTCGACCGAGGGAGTTTGGCAGGATAGTTTTTACCAAAGCAACACCGATCATTATCCTTTATTCGATACCAATTATCCCACTTCTCCTATACTGGTGGTTCTCTTCACCGGATACTTTCACGGAGATTTTTTCTGACAACGTAATTTGGTATGTAGCTGGACTCATCCTCGCAAGCTTCATCGCATTTGTCATTACATCTATCAAGTTCGCCCTATTCCTAGGTGAGGCAGAAAGATATCTTGAGTATTCGCTAGCTTTTCTCCATCTGATTTTTGTCAGGTATTGTATTACAGTCAAGCACTCATACGAAATAAT
Source organism: Candidatus Poribacteria bacterium (assembly GCA_965247655.1). Classification (GTDB taxonomy): domain Bacteria; phylum Poribacteria; class WGA-4E; order WGA-4E; family PCPOR2b; genus PCPOR2b. The sequence continues at coordinate 6,237,610 of OZ252032.1, forward strand.
CTACATAATCACGCTGATTCACATTGGGTTCGTTTTGGTGAATTTTCTGTATCTAAGTTCGATTAGAATTAAAAACAATCTGTTGCCCACCAGAGAAACGGCACTTGACGATGTTATCAAATTCTTGAATGGAAGAAGCGGACAGAATATAATTACTCTCCCGACGAAACTCAGTTATACTCTGGCTGGAAGCATGGAGGGAACCGATTCTCGTTTTTACTATCCTTCAATGTCCGAACCGGGACGAGGGATGAAGTATATGGGTGAAGATCATGTGTATCTCTATCTGATGAAGCCAGACTTTGACCATTTTCGCTTCCGATATGGGGTTAATACACTGGTCACTCAGAAGCAAGAGGTAGAACTGGCGGCGAAACGGGGAATTGAATACCCCTTGGGTTCGCTGGAACTATTGTACGACAATGAGCAATATGCGGTTTATAATGTATGATAATAGATCACATAAAAAGAACGATACAACTGGGAAGTATCTATAGCATCGGCAGCATCTCTCAAGGTGCGTTATTCGTTTTACTTTTCCCAATCTATACCTCGTTCTTGTCGCCTCAAGATTTTGGCATTATTGGGCTGATGTCTATTACGGTTAGCCTGTTGACTCGGTTCGTGTCATCACCTCTAAATAGTGCCTTTACTCGGTTCTACTATGCGCCGGAATATAGAGAAAAAAGTGGTATCTTACTGTTCAACCTGTTTTTATGGGCGTTGCTGATAATTACCTGTTTTGTAGTTATATTTTGGAGAATCAGTGAATACCTCGCTGGGGTTCTCTTACAAGATAGGAACCTCGCTCACCTCCTCAAGATATATGCGTTGATACTGTTTTTACAACCATTTTCATCCCTGTTTCTGTGCTTGCTCCGCATGTTGGAGAGGGCGAAGTACTTCGTTTTTACATCTATATCAAGCCTGTTGCTCTCTGCGGGTTTGACACTGTATCTGCTCACTGTTTTGAAGAAGGGAGTGCTTGCACTTATCGTCGGAAACTTGCTCAGTCTGATAGTCACGATAATTATGGTACTCCCCGTTTTTATCAAAAAATCAACATTTAGGCTGTCTCGTTCGACCCTTATTCCACCGCTGAAATACGCTTATCCGCTGTTGTTATCGGAATATTCAAATCTGCTCATCCAATCTGGCGATCGGTACGTTTTAAGAATCTTCAACTCCGTTAGCACAGTGGGGCTCTACTCCTTCGGATATCAAATTGCTGGTATCCTTCAGACTGCTTTGGTAACTCCGTTGAAACAAGCACTTCAACCCGTTGTTCTCAAACAGGAAGAGGATCCCGAAGCTATCAGGCATTTGCTAAGGATGGGTGCCACCTATTTCTATCTAATAGGCTGTGCCGCGTGTCTTCTGATTTCGCTTTTCAGTCGGGAAATTCTAATGCTTTTTGCCCGGAAAGAGGTGTTCTGGGCAGCGTGGGTTATCGTACCAACCATCACTTACTCCTATGTTCAGCATGGGCTTGGTAATTTCGTCGGTTGGGGTATGGGACTGATGAAAAAATCGTTTCATGTTTCGGGAATCGTTTTAGTGGCGGCATTGGTGAATATCGGGTTAAACTTTCTCTTTATCCCCCAATGGGGCATGTTAGGGGCTGCGTTCGCCACTATGCTATCCTACATTGTGTGGAATTTTTTGAAAGCATACTATTCGGCAAAATTCTATAATCTCCACTTTGAAGTCGGACGACTTTTACATATAACAGGGATCGGATTCGGACTTTACGGGCTATCTTTGTTAGTCGCCAATAATAGGGCTATCGGAACTGATGTCGCACTGAAGCTCTTGTTCTTTTTCGGGTATCCGCTAATTCTCTGGGGTACAGGCTTCTTCTCAGAGGGGGAAAAGGAATACCTGCTAAAGCCGGTAAACAGACTGAAAAAAGTCTATTGAAACATATTTTATTCTAAGGATATATCAGAACACGACAGTATATCTGAATCACCGGCGTTGATGACAGCAGAGGACAACAATGAAAATTGCCATTATGGGTGGCACCTTCAATCCTATCCACTATGCCCATCTGTTGAGCGCGGAGGAGGTGCGTGACGGCTTGGGCTATGATAAAATTCTCTTTATCCCGTCCGCCCGTCCACCCCATAAGGATTCGCGGGACATCATCGCCCCGGAACACCGCTATCAGATGACTCTCCTCGCAACCTCGGATAACTCTGATTTCGAGGTGTCGCGAATCGAGTTAGATCGCGTCGGTCCGTCTTTTGCTATTCAGACCATCAAAGAGTTACAAGCCTTCTACGGCAAGGAATGTGATCTCGCGTTTATTATCGGTGCCGATTCACTCATCGACTTCAAGATCTGGAAGGATTATGATGAGATTCTCAACATCTGTCGTTTTATCGCTACTACGCGGCCCAACTATTGCTTGGACAAAGTTCCCTCGGATCTCCGAGACCGTGTCCAATACTTTTCAATAACGGGAGTTGACATCTCCGCAACTAAGATTCGTGAACGTATCCGATCCGGACGTTCCATTCGATACCTCGTTCCGGAACTTGTCTGGGAGTATATTGAACGTCATCAGCTATATAGGTAAACCGGAGAACCATATTCTTTGTTCCTATAAAAGCTATCGTGTAAAAAAATTAGGTTTTTTGAAGAGGTGAACGGATAAGTTGCTTCTTCACGCACAAGGTAGGTGATCTCACAGTGAAACACAAATGTAGTGTCTGCGGAACAGTTAGCGAATTTGATTACAAACCCGGCGGGAAACTACCACCAAACTTCCCCTTCTGTAGTGCACGCTGTAAGGCGGTAGATCTCGGTAAGTGGTTCAGCGAGGATTATCGAATCAGTGCGCCGCTGCCGAATGCTGACCTGATGGCAGATGAAGAGAAAGAAGCACTTGCACAGTTTCTACTTGATGCGGGAGAAGTGGACGAAGTTACCAATGAAGAAGAATAACAACGACATCGAAAAAGCAGCGCTGCTTGCAGAGCCAAAAGCCGTTGAAATTGAAAAATATCTCAAATCCAAATTAACGCCGGAGCGGTATACGCACGTTCTGTCTGTGCGAGAGTTGGCACTTGACTTGGCGAAGAAATATGGCGCGGATCTGCGGCAAGTAAACCTTGCTGTCCTTTTACACGACTGTGCGAAGTGGATGCGGACTTCAGAGTTGTATGAAACGGCGGCGAACCATGGGATTCAACTTGATGAAATTGAGCACCACAACCCGTCGCTTGTGCACGCGCCCGTTGGAGCGATGCTCGCTATTTCACACTTCGATGTTGATAGCCCTGAGATCCTTGATGCTATCCGAATCCACACAACCGGATCTGGCAAAATGACACTTATTGATAAAATCCTGTATGTCGCGGACTTTGCTGAGCCGAAGCGCAACCACGTGGAGGCACATTCTGTGCGTGAGTTTGCCTATCAAGATCTGAACAAAGCCGTTTTTGAAGTCAGTCGTTACAAAATTGAACACCTCCTCGCCAAAGGTGTCCTCATTCATCCGCATACAATAGATGCCTATAACAGCGCCCTCCAAGAAATCAGTAAACCAGCGCGCAAACAGTGAGCTAGAGTGGTCTATGGTATCCAACCGTTCGTGCAATTCACAGTTTTAACTCTAGGCACTTCTTCAAGGAGGAACAACATGCAAGGAAACACGATAGAAATGGTACAAGCTGCCGCTGCTACCGCCTTGAGCCGACGGGCTCGCAATGCAGTTATCCTCGATTTAAGACAGTTACCCTCGTTTACTAACTTTTTCGTCATCTGTAGTGGCGTCTCGGATACGCAGGTCGAAGGTATATCTAATGCCGTGCGAGAGGAACTAGCAGACAATTGGAATGAACGTCCTTGGCATCGAGAAGGGGGGCGCAATGCAGACTGGGTCTTGCTAGACTACGTTGATTTTGTGGTACATATTTTTCTCGAAGATAAACGAGAATTCTATAATCTCGAACGCCTTTGGGCTGACGCTCCACAGATTGAAGTTCCTGATGTGGAAGCTACCACTGAATATGAGGAAGATGAAGAAGCATACGATGAACTTGAAGACTACGAGTTTGATGACGAAATTTCCCCCCCTTCCCAGCCTAGCGAAGAAAAATAGGAGGGAAGGATGCTGATCAGCGGTATTAAAACTGAGATTTTAACCGTAGTAGAGGCTGCCTGCCAAAACCGATTTGGACAAAAGCCGGAAGCACTCAAATTGGGGTATCCACCACAGGTCGAATTGGGAGACTTTACGGTGGAATGCTTCCCGTTGGCAAAACAGTTTCGGCAAAACCCAGCCCAAATTGCCCAGGCAATCGCAGCCGAAATTGAGCCGAGCGAATCAATCCAATCAGTGAGGGCGGTTGGCCCCTATTTGAACGTTAAGGTGTACAATCGCGCCCTGTTTGGCGGTGTATGTGATGAAATCGTGCGACAGGGGGAGAGCCTTGGAAATAGCAATATGGGGCAGGGACAGCGGGTCATGGTCGAGTATCTCTCCCCCAACACCAATAAACCCTTGCACTTAGGACATATCCGCAACGGTGTCCTCGGAATGGGGGTGTCAAAGCTACTTGAAGCGACAGGGCATACGGTGATTAAGGCAAACCTTGTAAATGATCGTGGTGTTCACATTTGCAAATCGATGTTTGCTTGGCTGAAGTGGGGAGATGGTGGAACGCCGGAGACGACCGGCACAAAGGGCGACCACTTTGTTGGAAATTGGTATGTCCGTTACGCACAAGAGGAAAAGAACCATCCAGATCTGGAACCAGAGACGCAGGCAATGCTTCGGAAATGGGAATCCGGTGATCCAGAAACACTCAAACTCTGGGAGATGATGAACGGGTGGGTCTACAATGGATTTGCCGAAACCTATCAAAAACTCGGTTTGGAATTTGATGCCTTCTATTACGAGTCCCATACCTACAATCTCGGCAAAGATCTCATCCAAGCTGGTTTGGAGAAGGGTGCCTTCGTCGAGGCTGAAGACGGTGCCATAATTGCCAAATTGCCTGTCGATCAATTCGGCACACAAAGGGATGGGAGTCAGAAGGTAGAGACGCTGCTCCGTAGGGACGGCACCAGTGTTTACGTCACACAGGACTTGGGGACAGCAAAGATGAAGTTTGACGAACATCAACTCGATCGTTCCATCTATGTCGTCGGTTCAGAACAGAACTACCATTTCCAGTGCTTATTCAAACTACTCGATATGCTCGGCTTTGAATGGGCACCTGAGTGCTATCACCTGTCGTACGGCATGGTGAATCTGCCAGAAGGGAGAATGAAATCGCGTGAGGGAACAGTCATTGATGCCGATGACCTCATTGAAGAGATGTTTCAGCTTGCCGCAGATGAAATTCAGCAACGCGATTCGGAGGGTGAGTTGTCAGACAAGGAGGTTCAGAAACGCGCCTTCGCCATCGGGATGGCAGCAATTAAATTCTATCTGCTCCGTGTCCGCCCCGAACTCACTATCAATTTTGACCCGAAAGAGTCCATCTCCTTTGACGGCTTTACCGGACCCTACTGCCAGTACGCTTACGCACGCTGTGCCAGCATCTTACGAAGAGCGCAGACTCAAGATCTTACCTCGGTTGCAGCTGATTTTTCGCTGCTCGGAAACGAGGAGGAACTGCAGCTGATCCGTGCGCTAATCCAGTTCCCTGAGGTTGTAGAAGAAGCCGCTCGGGATCTCTCCCCCGCTCGTGTTTGTAATCATCTGTTCATCGTCGCGCAAACTGTTAATCAATTCTATCACAAGCATCCTGTGCTTTCTGCTGAAAGCCCTCCATTGATAAAAGCGCGATTGGCACTGATAAACGCTTCAGCAGCCGTTATTAAGAAAGCCCTAGCCTTGCTGGGGGTTGAAACACTTGAGGAGATGTAGGACGTGAAACAAGGAGACGAACAAATATGATTCGACGCATTGAAGCCTTGAACTACCGTTGCCTGCGCTATGTCAGTCAACCATTAGAACATTTCCACGTACTTGTCGGTCCAAACGCATCGGGAAAAAGCGCTTTTCTTGATGTTTTGGGATTAATTCGCGATCTCCTCACAGAAGGGCTTGATGATGCGATCCTTGCGCGTGAAGACCTCATTGAATCAATCGGCAGGGCAAGGCGTGTGGAGGAACTTATCTTTAATCAGATAGCAGACCAGTTCGAATTGGCAATTGAGTTGGAGATTCCCAACGAATTACGCACTAAAGCGCACGATCGTTATCAAATTGCGCGATACGAGATTGCAGTTGGAAAAGATCCGGAGAATGAGGAATTAACAATCGCCAGCGAAACTCTATGGTTCTGTCCACAACCTCTATCACCTACCACCCCTCAAACTTCACTTTTTCCTAATGAACCTACTCCACCAGCAAGCGTGTTGACAAGGCGCGCCCCAAAAGGGTGGGGTTGGCGTAGGATCGTCCGTAAGACAGAGAGCGGCAATGATTATTTCGTTTCGGAAATCGGAGGAAAGTGGGCTCCTTACAGAAGTGGTCCTCGCAGACTTGCATTGGCTAACTTAGTTGAAGATGAAAAGCATTTTCCCGTTGCTTTATGGGTGCGAAATATACTTATGGAGGGTATCCATGTATTGACACTCAACAGTGCTGCTATGCGTCGCCCTTCAAGTCCTTCCATCCAGCGCGCATTTCGCACCGATGGTTCAAATCTCCCTCTTGTTGTTAGAGATCTCCGTAATCGTCATGAGGATGATTTCAAAGACTGGTTGGAACATCTCCGCACCGTATTGCCGGACCTGCAAACGATTAATGTCATTGAACGTCCAGAAGACCTCCATCTCTATCTCAATGTGCACTATTCAAGCTTAGAGCATCCTGTCCCTTCATGGCTGCTGTCTGATGGCACGCTCCGTTTATTAGCCCTCACCCTGCTAGCATACCTGCCGCACAATCAGGAGGTATATTTAATCGAAGAAGTGGAGAACGGGATACATCCCCGTGCTATCGAGGCGGTTTTTGAATCGCTTTCATTGATATACGACGGTCAGGTCTTGCTGGCAACGCACTCCCCACTAATTGTTGGACTCACCAAGCCGGAACAAGTTCTCTGTTTCGCCAAAAATCCCTCCGGTGCTACTTCAATCGTGCGTGGAAGTGAGCATCCGAAGTTAAAAGATTGGCGGGGACAGGTGGATTTGGGAACACTATACGCAGCGGGGGTTTTAGGATGAGTACGGCAAAGCAGGGACGGAAAGATCTGGTTGTCTTAGTTGCCGATAGGGATCAGGAGCAAACCGTTTCAACATTGCTAGGTTCTGTTGACATTTCATCGTAACCAGATAATCGTGGCAACGAAACTCAGAAATCCCATATATCGAACCGCTAGCTTATCAAACCGAGAGGAAATACGACGATACTGTTTCATTTTGTTGATGAAACATTCGACTAAATGCCTCTCTTTATACAGATGCGCATCATAAGTGCGTGAATCCCGACGGTTGGCACGTGGGGGTATCACCGGCACCGCCCCCCTTTGGGTTATCGGCTCAATGAATGCCATCGAGTCATATGATGTGTCAGCTATCACATACTCACTGTTATAACCGTCAATTAACGCCTCAGCACAAGTGATGTCGTGCCGTTGACCCGCTGTCAGCATAAAATGTAAGGGATTGCCTAAGCCATCAACAGCGATATGAATCTTAGTTGAGAATCCACCCCGGCTGCGTCCAAGTGCTTGTGAGGCTTGACCCCCACTTGTTTTCAATGCACCCCCAGCACATGGGTGTGCGCGAATGATAGTGCTGTCAATGATGAGCCACTCCATATCGGGGTCTTTGGCAAAGTGTTGGTGCATTCGTTGAAAGATATCTTTATCGCACCATCTTGCGAATCGTTTATAGACACTGTTCCAATTGCCGTACTGGTTAGGTAACAGTCGCCATTGACTGCCACTACGAGTTATCCAAAGCACCGCATGGATAAAACGTTTTAAGTGTGTGTGTTGTCCGGTATAGATATCAGGACAGGTGTTAAGGAATGATACTATTTTTGACCATTGCGTATCGGATAGGGTGAATGTGGACATATTACCATTATGACACAAATGTCAACACGCCCTAACTAAAAGACCTCAATCTCTGGGTATACAGGAGATGTCTATCGATTTAGATATCCTCCGCCATCCTAATCGCGATCCGGGAGTCTTCAAGGAAGCCGGGCGTGTTCTGTCAGTCTTTGCCCAACAGTATCAACATGCCCTAGTGTTAATTGATGCAGAATGGGAGGGAGCTCCTTCGAGTGCAGAGAAGATTGAGGAAGAAATTCAAGACGATTTGAACAGAAATGGCTGGAAGGGGCGGAGTGCTGTTATCGTGATTAATCCAGAACTCGAAATTTGGGTGTGGAGTACATCGCCTCACGTGCCCAGATTATTCGGAACGGATTGGGAAACGATAAAAAATCTGGGACACCGAACAGGTCACTGGCAAGCGGGAGAAACGAAACCTTCTCGCCCAAAAGAGCTTTTAGAGGAGGTACTTCGTCGCACCAAAACAAAGCGTTCCGCCGCACTGTATCAACAATTGGCAGGAAGAGTCAGCTTAGAAGCATGCCAAGATGATTCTTTTTGTCGCTTCCGTGCAATTCTGCAAGGGTGGTTTCCCGCATAAAGATCGCTGTCTCAAAAGGAGAATATACCTCATGAAAACGGACAACACAACAAAACCAACTAAACCTGTTATCATCTACGATGGAGAGTGCAATTTCTGCTTGAACGGCATCCGTCGAATTCAGAACAAGGACCAAGCGGAACAGTTTACTTATACCCCAAAACAAACCCCCGATCTCCACGCACACTATCCACAACTTGAAGCCATCGAAGCAAAGGAAGGGATGCGATTCATTGACGCAAACGGGAAGATTTATTGCGGAGCGGATACCATCTACCAGATTTATAGGCGACTTGGCAGGTATCGCTATATCACATGGCTCTACCTTGTGCCCGTCATTCGGACGTTGCTGAAGGGGGCGTACCTAATCATAGCGAAGAATCGGTCACGTTTGAGCAGATTGGACTGTGAATCCGAAACTTGTTCTATCGAATGAGGATAAAATGAAAATTAAAGCGATTGAAACCTATACCGTGGAGGTGAACCATCGTGGAGATTGGGTCTTTGTCAAAATCCATGCTGAAGATGGCTTAACGGGCATCGGCGAAGCCTCTCACGGTCACGACGGACGTGTGGTTCAAATTATCGAGGGACTCAACTCCGCCCTCATCGGTCAGGATGTTTTTCAAATTGAGGACTTCCATCGCCGATTTTATCATGAGCACGAAGGACGCCCCTATCACACAGCGGTCAGTGGAATCGAGCACGCTCTCTGGGATCTCGTCGGCAAGGCGTTGAACGCACCCATCTATCAACTCTTGGGCGGCAGATGTCGGGAGAAGATTCGTCTATATGCCAACATCAACCGCGCGACTGTGAACCGAACCCCTGAAGGCTTCGCACAGAATGCCCGAAAAGCGGTCGAAGAAGGATTTACGGCGGTTAAGTGCGCTCCCTTTGACGATGTTTCTACACGCGACATATCGCGCGGCACCTTGACACCTGCGGTTCGGACAGGGATTGAACGTATCCGCCGCATCCGTGAAACCATCGGACCCGATATTGATTTGATGGTTGATTGTCATAGCCGTTTCAATCCGGGCTTGATTGTCCAGACAGCAAAAGCCCTCGATGACCTGCATCTCTTCTGGCTCGAAGATCCGATTCCGATGACAAATCTGGATGCCCTTTCCCACGTCAGCCAATCCACCTCAATACCAATCGCAACCGGAGAACAGTTGCGAACTAAATCCGCATTTCAAAGACTTTTGGAGAAGCGTGCTGCCGACTATATCCTGCCAGACGTGAAGCATGTCGGCGGTATCTTGGAATTGAAAAAGATTGCGGCGATGGCAGAAGCAGCGGACGTGATGATGACCCCACATAACCCAAGTGGTCCGGTTGCAACCGCAGCAAGTGTGCAGTGCATGGTAACTGTGCCGAACTTTGCGATTCTGGAGTATGCATGGGGTGAGGCGGAATGGCGGGGGGAACTCCTTAACCCGCCGGAGCAGGTAGTTGGTGGCTTTATCGAACTTTCCGATCGCCCCGGTCTGGGAATTGATCTCGTGATGCGCGAAACATAAAACATAGGACGTCATTTGACGAAGGAGAAACCGATGATAGAATTGCCGCAATATGATTGTATTCGGATCGATGGTGAAATAAAGATCGATGGTACGCTCACAGATGCTGCGTGGGGATCAGCCAAGGTCGTTGAATTATTAACGACGGATACAGAGGAAAAACCCCATCAACCAACAGAGGTTCGGTTGGTTTGGAATAGCGAGTACCTCTACGTTGGCTTTCTGTGTTATGATCAAGACATTTGGGGAACAATCCACGAGCGTGATGGGAACATCTATAACGAAGAGGTCGTCGAAGTCTTTCTCGATCCGGATTGCGATCTCCGGACATACGTCGAGTTTGAGGTGAGCCCTCTCAATACGTTGTTTGATGCTTTTGTCGTTAACGGCAAATCGCACGGGCAGGGAATGCACGTACTGCGCGATTGGGATAGCGAAACCTTACAACACGCTGTTTCCGTTGATGGCGCAGCAAAAACGACCGCACCGGCTGACAGAGGGGCATCCACTAGTACGCCGGATACATCTTGGTCATGCGAAATTGCTATCCCATTTAAGGACTTAATGACTGCCCCAAATATCCCGCCGAAAGTGGGAGATGTTTGGCGTATGAACCTGTATCGGATTGATCGGGGGAAAACGGAAGTCGAGGACGAATACACCGCATGGTCCCCAACCCGAAAGATTGATTATCACCGTCCACAACATTTTGGCTCTTTGCGATTTGTTGAAAAACAATAAGATTTACGCACTCCAGATTGTAGGGAACGCAAATCTGCGTTCCCTACTTACTTGCGATTAATCCGGGCAATTGAGGCGCAAAACGTGAAACGTAAAAAAACAGGAGGAAGCAAATGTCGAATTACGATGTGGAAATGCGTTTGAACATAAAGACACCGATGCGCGATGGGGTCAATCTCTCATCAGATATCTATCTCCCAAAAGCGCAGGGAAAATTTCCGACGGTACTGATGCGTACACCTTATAGTAACAACATGGACACAATGATCGAAAAAGCGCGTCAACTGGCGAACAACGGCTATGCCTGCGTGATCCAGGATGTACGAGGTCGATGGGATTCAGATGGTGAGCATTACCCTTTTGCGAATCATGGTCCAGATGGCTACGATACTCAGGAGTGGATTGGTCAGCAGGAGTGGTGTAACGGAAAAATCGGTATGGCGGGCGGGTCGTATGTGGGATTGGTGCAGTGGCAGAGTGCACCCCACCGTAGCGAGTTTCTGACCTGCATGGCACCTCGCGTCATCTGCAACGACTTTTACACCGGATTGGTCTACCCCGGCGGTGCATTCCAGCTCAATGTGTTAATGACTTGGGGGATGCGCACCAACGGACGGACTGCCCAGAGTATTGAGTACCACCACTGGACGGAGGCGTTCCGAAAACTGCCGCTCATTGAGATGGACGAACTCGCCGGACGCAAACTCCAATTCTGGAAAGACTGGATTGAGCACGCAGCCTACGATGACTATTGGGATGCAATCAACGTTGAGACAAAATGGGGTGAGATTGCTGCTCCCGCGTTCAACATGGGCGGTTGGTATGACCTTTACGCACAGCACACTTTTATCAATTTCAACGGCTTGCGTCAGCACGGACGAACCCCTGAATCGCGGCAGAGCAAAATTATCGTTGGACCGTGGCCCCACTCCCTGAGCGCGTCCACCCACACGGGCGATATTGACTTCGGCGCATCTTCGATGGTTGACCTAGATGGTGAAGAACTTCGCTGGTTCGACTACTGGCTCAAAGGAATTGATAACGGGATTGTTGATGAACCTCCGTTACGACTGTTTATCATGGGAGTGAACGAGTGGCGCGATGAGCATGAATGGCCCCTGGCACGAACACAGTGGCAGAAGTGGTACTTCCACTCAAACGGCAAAGCGAACTCCGTACTCGGTGATGGAGCACTTTCCACCGAGACTCCGGCGCATGAGCCAACAGACCACTTCGTTTACGACCCGCGCTATCCGGTCCAAACAATAGGTGGCAACAACTGCTGTTCACCCCATATTGTTCCGTGGGGGCCATACGATCAACGTCCGGCTGAGATGCGTGGCGATGTGCTCTGCTATACCAGCGAACCGATGGCGGAGGACATGGAGGTGACAGGACCGATTAAGGTGGTTCTCTACGCTGCTACCGATGGGTTGGACACCGACTGGACAGCGAAACTGGTGGATGTCTCACCAACGGGCTACGCGATGAACCTATGCGACGGGATTATTCGCGCCCGATACCGCGAGAGTTTCACCGACCCAACGCTCCTCGAACCGAACACAGTTTATGAGTACGAAATTGATGTTGCGGTCACCGGGAATGTTTTCCGAAAGGGACATTGCGTCCGCGTGGAAATCTCGTCCTCTAACTTCCCACGTTTTGATCGCAACCCAAACACAGGAAACACGTTAGGAGTTGATGCGGAGATGCGTTCAGCACAGCAGACGGTTTATCATACGAGTCAATATCCATCGCATATTTTGCTTCCCGTTATTCCAACGCGGTAATGGTGATGGAGCACCATTTTTTATCAATCTTGCTGACAAGACCCCTTCCTTTAGAACCTGTTTTAAAAAGAAAAAGGCTATTCAAAAGTTAATGTTTATGTTAAACCATTAGAGCAGTAAACTACTGACCTAATGAAAGGCCTAAACATGACTACACCAAAGTATCCTACAGATTTGACCGATGCCCAGTGGGACAAACTGTTACCCTATTTTCCAGAACCTTCACCCATAGGTAGACCTCTCAAGTGGGAGATGCGCTCAATTATCAACGCTATTTTCTATATAGTCAAATCAGGGTGTCAGTGGCGAATGTTGCCGCGTCACATGCCACCGTGGCAAACGGTCTATTCCCACTTCAGAAAGTGGAAAACTTTAGGGACATGGGTTATGATTCATCAAGCACTTCACGAGCAAACCCGTAGTGATATTGGCAAATCCCCGTCACCGACCGTAGCTATCATTGACAGCCAATCGGTCAAGACGACCGAACTGGCAGATAGTAGAGGGTTTAATGCGCACAAGAAAGTCAAAGGTCGTAAACGCCATATAGTCACCGATACAATTGGCATTCCATTGGGAGTCAAAGTCACTGATGCCAATGTCAGTGATAATCGAGTCGCAATAGAGTTACTAAACGAGGTCTTTAGTTGGCAGATAACGATTCAGTTAGTCTGTGCTGATGCTGGCTATCGCGGAGAATTAGGCGACTGGCTATATTTAACGCATCAGTGTCAATTGGACATTGCTCCATCTCTTGGGCAATCGGGATTTGTGGTCGTCCCATTACGTTGGATTGTGGAGCGCACCTTTTCTTGGTTCGGTTGGTTTCGCCGATTGACTTTGGACTATGAACGCTCGGCTGAGACCGCTGAGGCTATGGTGTATATTGCTTCCATTTACTTGATGCGGAACCGCATCAAATGACTTTTAAAACAGGTTCTTAGGGAGGGGATGTAGTCAGCCAATCCTTGTTAGTTAGTTAAAAAAAGGTTGAAGTTGTTGGTGAAATATGGTCTACTTGTCTTTGCTTTCGTGAGGGTGCTTCAACCCTACCGCACGGTAGGGGCCCTCACAATCCATTGAAGCGGACATGAAAGCCAGAAGGCTAACCTCATGAAAACCTACAAGTTTAAGTTGTATTCTAATCACGGCAACCGTGAATTGCACAAGACGATAGACGGTCATGCTCAGGTGTGGAATCATTGCATTGCCATCCAGCGACGGCACTATGCTATCTACAGCAAATATATCAGCAAGTTTAGACTCATAAACCACATATCTAAACTCAAGAAATTGTCTCGTTTTGCCCATTGGAATCAACTGCCAAGCCAAGCGATACAGGACGTAGCAGCACGGATAGACAAAGGCTACCAGGCAATGTTTGAAGCTCATGCGAAAGGCAAGAGGTGGGGACGTCCCCGTTTCAAGCCCCATCGCAAATATAAGTCATTCACCCTGCTTCAAGCAGGCTGGAAGATTCTCCCCGGTAACAAGATTCGTATTGGTAAGCCTGTCTATCAATACTTCAAGTCCCGTGAGGTACTTGGTAATCCGAAACGTTGCACCATCAAACGGGATGCCATTGGCGATGTCTATATCTGTATTCTAACTGACCATGCAGAACCTGACCTGAATCGCGTCATGACGGGTAAAATCGCAGGCTTCGATTTCGGTCTCAAAAGGTATCTCACCGGTCATAATGGACACGATATAGAATCGCCTCAGTTTTTCAAACGGAGTCTCAACGCTATTAAACGGGCGAATCGAAACCATTGCCGCAAACGCAAAGGTTCAAAGAACCGACAACGGACACGATTGAACTTCGCACGCAGGCATCGCAAGATAGCGAACCAACGAGAGGGCTTCCACTGGAAATTAGCACACCAACTGACTGATACCTACGACGAGATACGTCTTGAGGACTTGAACCTACAGGGCATGAAAGCCCTCTGGGGTCGAAAAGTCAGTGACTTAGGCTTTGCTGATTTCGTCAAGAAGCTAGTGTACATCGCTTCCAAAAAGGGTGTCAAAATCACCTTCATAGACAAGTGGTATCCTTCCAGTAAGACTTGTTCGGTTTGTGGCTATGTTAATGAAGCGTTGAACCTACGTGATAGAACGTGGCAGTGTCCGAGTTGCCATACACAATTCGATAGAGATCGTAACGCAGCAGTCAATATCCATAGGGTTGGGGCATCAACCCATGAAGGAGAGGTTGTAAGACCATCTCCGGATGGCTAACCTTGTCGATAGCACGATTCGACTCCTTAAAGGGACAGGGGAGAATCCCCACCCTTTAGGGTGTGGGAGTATGTCAAAGTGCTTGGGAGAAATAGAGGAGGACTTCAAACATGGCGACTTTTGAACAACATGTTCGAGCAAGAACCTGTACCAGAGAAGAAATCGATCACTTCCTCGATCCGGAAAAACTCTCATGGGCTCAATTTGATAAGGAGGTCGGGTATATCCTCAGCAACTATCTGCCCCAAGACGGCATCAACAACAACTCTACCATCAACACCGTGCAAAAAGATGGAACCCGCAGCGCAGCCCTATACGCCGATCGCCCTCGTCGCATCAACACCTATGGCAACAGCTTCACCCAAGGTGCTCAAGTGAGCGACGAAGAGACATGGCAGGAATACCTGGCCGCACACATAGGCGAACCCATTGGCAATTATGGCGTAGGCGGCTTCGGAGTATATCAGGCATATTGCAGACTGATACGCGCCGAAGAAACCGATGAGGGTGCCGAGTACGTCATCCTCTATATCTGGGGCGACGACCACCACAGAAGCTTTCTTCATTGCCGCCGCGTCAGTTACCCCATCCAGAACCCTGCGGTCCCCGCGATGTTTGAAGGCAACTTCTGGGCACACCTAGAAATGGATGTGGAGAAAGGGCATCTCGTCGAAAAGGAAGCTCTGTTGCAAACCCCGGAATCCCTCTACAATATGACCGATCCCGATTTCATGTATGAGGCTCTGAAGGATGATCTCATGCTGCAGATGACTCTATTCTGCCGCGACTCCATCCAGGAGATCGACATCAAGCCCCTCAACGTTCTGGCAGAGATACTTGGCTTTTCTCCCGACATTCCGGATCAGCCTGAACAACAACGACGGTGGATCGAGAATCTACGCCACGCCTACGCCTTTGCCGGTACCCGCTACATCATCGAGCAAGCTCTGGCATTTACCCAGCACAGGGACAAAAAGCTGATGATCGCACTCTACTGCCCACGGGTCACCCGACAGCTTATCTCCAGCGGCAAGCGTTACGACCAACCCATCGTAGATTATCTCCGGGACAATCAGATCCTTCATTTCGACATGAACCTCGTCCACGCCGAAGATTACAAATGCTTCAACCTGTCTCTAGAGGATTACATGGCGCGTTACCACATCGGGCACTACAACCCTACCGGCAACCACTTCTTTGCCCACTCGATCAAAAATCCTATAGTTGAATGGCTTTCTCCCAAACCAATCACCTACCGCGACAGCGAGAATGCAATGATCCATTTCCGGGATTATTTGCCGGCACTCGATAAATCTTGACGGAATTACGGCGAATTCATATGCGTTGGCAGTGAGCCTTGCGGCGGAGGCTAAGGCAGCAGCTGACTTGGATCCTCAATACGTGCCCGCAAATCTCCGAGGAAGCGGGCACAAGGGGCACCGTCGATCGCTCGATGGTCAAAGGTGAGAACCAACGTCGCTACGTCTCGGAACTGGATCGATCGGTCAGCTACCACAGCAGCTTCGCGTACCCGACCCACTCCTAGTATCGCGCACTGTGGTGGGTTGAGAACCGGCGTGAACCAATCCACACCAAGTCCACCGAGATTCGTCACGGTGAACGTGCCATCCGCGAAATCGTCGAATCCCAACTTTCCGTTTCGGGCGCGGTCTGCGAGTTCTCTGACTCTGCCTGCGAGTGCTATCACGCCGAGCGTATCAACCTTGCGAACCACCGGCACGACCAAGCCCGACTCAATGTCAATAGCAACCCCTAAATTGACGTCGCTATACTGGTGTATCGCGTCGTCAATCAGTGCCGCATTAAGTTGAGGATACGATTTCAACGCCTCGGCGGTCGCTTTCAGCACAAAGTCGTTGAGTGTCGGTGCAACCCCATAAGCATTGCGCCACGCCTCCGCGTTTGCCGTGCGTGCGGCTTGGAGTGCGGTGAAATCGACCTCGATTCCTTCCGTGACATGCGGTGCTTGGGACCAGATTGCCCCCAGACGCTCGGCAGTGGTACGACGGATACCGGTAAGCGGAATAACCTCAACGCCCGCAGCCGGCTCCTTAGGCTGGGCTGCAGGGCTAGGTGCTGGAGCCTCGCTAGCCGCTTTTTGTGGGGTGGCAGTGGCATCATCAATAGCACGCTGCACATCTTCCTTAGTAACTCGTCCGCCCGGACCCGTCCCCTGCAACGTCTCAGCATCTATGCCGTGCCGTTGGGCGAGCCGCAGGGCAACAGGGGTCACCCGCGATCCCGCAGGACGATCTGCAGCCGGAGCTTTAGGCTGGGCTGCAGGGCTAGGTGCTGGAGCCTCGCTGGCTGCTTTTTGCGGAGTGGCAGTACCATCATCAATGGCACGCTGTACATCTTCCTTGGTGACCCGTCCGCCCGGACCCGTCCCCTGCAACGCCTCAGCATCTATGCCGTGCCGTTGGGCGAGCCGCAGGGCGACGGGGGTCGCTCGTGATTCAGTGACTTGCTTCGCAGCAGGAGCTTGGGCTTGTTCTGCGGGTGCGTCTGGCACCTCTTCCCCTTCCTCTCCAATCCAAGCGAGGGTTGCGCCAACGTCGTACACACCATCAACCTGACCCACGATGCGCAACAGCACACCACTGACCGGCGACTCAATGTCAGCGACAGCCTTGTCTGTTTCAATCGATATCAGCAGCTCACCTTCCTCGATTTTGCCACCTTCGGCTATGTGCCACTCAACAACGCGACCCGTTTCCATGGTGTGACCGAGAGCCGCTAAACGGAATTGTATTGCCATGAATTCTCCCTTTCTCCTGTATTACATCATTACGCGGCTAACTGCCTCAGTGATATTAGCAACTTCAGGCACAACATGCTTGACGAGCTCAGAACTGAACGGCATCGGCACATGTGGACTGCCAACCCGAACGACTGGTCCATTGAGGTCTCTGAAACAGTTTTCACCGATCATCGCTGCTATCTCAGAGGCCGCGCCAGCGAAACTAGAGTCCTCCCCGCAGACTACGGCATGACCCGTCCGGCTTACCGATTCACAAATCGTCTCGGTATCCAACGGTGACAGGCTTCTTACGTCAACAACCTCAACGTCGTAGCCATCGTCCTCTAACAGCACCGCCGCTTCCAGTGACTTCTGCACCATCGGACCGATGGCGACAACGGTCGCATCCTCCCCCTCACGACAGATCTTGGCTTGACCAAAGGGTATGGTATACTCTCCATCCGGCACTTCACCTCTGGAGGTGTAGATCCGCTTGTACTCAAAAAACAGCACCGGGTCAGAACTGCGTATTGCGGATTTGAGCAGTCCCTTGGCGTCGCCGGGCGTCGAAGGAACGACGACCTGCAAGCCCGGAACGTGCATGAACCACGATTCCATAATCTGCGAATGCTGCGCCGCTAGCAACCGACCGACGCCACACGGTAGACGAATAACCATCGGCACATTGGCTTGGCCTCCGGTCATATAACGCATCTTTGCCGCTTGGTTGACCACTTCGTCCATGGCGCAAGTCACGAAATCCATATACATAATTTCGACTACGGGGTTCATCCCTGCCATAGCGGCACCGACCCCCACGCCCATAATTCCTGCCTCTGCAATCGGCGTCTCGAAAATCCGACCCGGGAAACGTTCCGCAATGCCATCCGTCACCTTATAAGGTCCGCCGTGCGTAATGACATCTTCACCGATGACGAATATCGTCTCGTCACGTTCCATCTCCTCGTGCAGTGCTTCTCGTAATGCCTCACTGAAAGTTAACGTTCTCATTATGCCACCTCCTGTGCAGGGGCGAGGACATCCGTGGTGACGTTATCAGGCGTAGGGAACGGACTCTCCTCGGCGAATCTCACTGCCTCAGTAATTTCATCTTTGATCTCGTTCTGGATCTCCGTGTCCTCCTCTTCAGTCAACCACCCCTGCTTCATTATCGTCGATTGGAAGGTGGTGATTGGGTCATGGTTAGTCCGCATCTCTTCAACCTCCTCGGAGGTACGGTACTGCTCTTCGTCGCCCATGCTGTGTCCGTAGAAGCGGTAGGTTCGTGCCTCAATCAACGTGGGTCCCTCGCCTTTGCGGGCGCGCTCAACTGCTTCACCGGCGACCTCGTAGACCTCGACGAGATCCTGACCGTTGACCGACACACCGGGGATCGCATAAGATCCCGCCATATCAGCGACCGAATCAAGCACCGCCACATTCATACGAGGCACCCATTGCTGGTACTGGTTGTTCTCGCAGACATAGACAACAGGGAGTTTCCACAAAGCCCCAAGCCCGATGCCTTCGTGGAAAGTGCCGCGTGCAGCAGCACCATCACCGAAAAAGCACACCGATACCTGATCCGTTCCACGTAACTTGCTGGCGAGCGCAGCACCGGTGGCGGGTGCGATGCCGGCACCAACAATGCCGTTAGCACCGAGCATGTTGAGCGAGAAATCGGCGATGTGCATCGAACCACCTTTTCCAGCGCACGTCCCCGTGGCTTTGCCGAAAAGTTCTGCCATCATACGGTGTGATTCAGCACCTTTGGCTAAACAGTGACCATGGCTGCGGTGTGTACCGAGTACATAGTCGTCATCCCGTAAGTTAGAACAGACACCGACCGCGACTGCTTCCTCTCCACAGTACATGTGAAGGGCACCGACCACGCTGCCGAGGCTTGTTTGGCGATTCGCCTCTTCCTCAAAGAGCCGGATGCGCCACATATCTCTGTACATCGTCTTACACAATTCAGGTGACAGGGTCATAAGTAGGTCTCCTAGGGTTAATAAGTTAAATGTATATTACGACACGCTATTATCACAATCTTCCGTTCTGTATCCCCGTCTTTTAAGGCGGGGATACAGAACGGCAAACCCCTTGGTTAGTCAAAAAACCGTTGATCTTGCAGGTAGAAGATGGTATACTTCTTTTGTCTACGGGGCAGGAAGTTGCAACTTCGGCATCCTTGCTGTTGTTCCTGCCCCTCCCTTGCAACGGGACAGCGTAGATGTAGGCAACCATAGACACTACAAAAAAACAGGACAGTTTTAGCGGATCGACTACCCTGAAATATGGGATATTCCCGTGAACGTCCAATGTGATTCTTGAATATGTCAGGACACGTATCGGTAACTTGTCGGTTTCAATGAGTTTCCGTAGAGAGCCAAATGGCCCGCTCCGCAGCCTTTGCAGGCTGTGTTGCCCCAACTCGATTGGGGAAGCCCTCCTAGAGAGGATGCAAGAGTACTCCATAGCATAAAGACGCTAAACCCTAAGAAACCCGGATGGGAATGCCTACAAAGGAATCCCCCTCCTTTAGGGCGGGGAGGGGTCAATGTAAATGTTCTACCCTACAAATCATGCGGCTTGGCATCATCTAAGCTTCTATTATACCGAACCGTACCAAAATAAGCAAATCGTTGCAGGAAAAACCGGTACGATCACTATGTTCGGGGTTATCACTCGTACTGTTTTCAAAAAGACTCCGAGATTCGTTCCTGTGTCAGTATCATATTGTTCGCTCTGTGCACTTCATAACTACGGTCGCTCTATCACCCCATCCGCGGGCACCGCGTTGCTTTGCAATAATCTCCCAACTTCAGCGGTAATCTCCTGCTGCACCCTCGCAACGAACTCATCGGTTGTGTGTCCTTTCACGCGGGTCTCCAATCCATACTCTCCAAACCCGAATTCCACCGTCTCTTTCACATACTTCTCCGGACCATCGAAGTAGTATGGGTGCGTACCCCGAAGTGTCTCGTAGATGTCATCGCCCTCGGTCTTGTAGATATCGGCATTCGATATAACGACCTGTGGCTTATCGTCCGTCGGGTCAGGGAACGCTGCCCGCATAGCAAAATCCCCAAGCATCACGTACTCCTTCAACTCCGGTGCCCAGTGGGTAATCCTGTACGTCGAGCCTGACTTCACCCACGGCTTTATCAATCGCCTCACGACATCGAATTCGTACCACTTCCTTAGTTCTGATAGATGGGGCACCGCGCCTTCATGTGCATACTTAGAGATGTCGCCCTCTGCCCGGATGTCGTTGAAAACCATGAACCAGTTCACGTAGTCGCGTGCGCCTCGCGACATCTTCATCATGCCGGGCCCTCTAACTGGATTACGAGCGTCAACGATGACGACGTGCGGCATCTCCTCGCTCAGTTCTCTAACAAAATCTTGGGGAAAGCCTGCCCGCGCCTTACTATCTACTTCGTGGGGAACTCTGAGCCTAAACGATGCGTGAGATCTAACGCGGTCGTATCGGAGCGTAAAATCATCTTTCAGATAGTTTTGGAGCGGCTCGACAACCCACTGCCTGCCATAGCGGTCATTCCCGACCACCACGATTGACCGTGAGGTTTTGTCCTTGAAGTGCCTGAGAAATTGCAGGAAGCACGCAGCCTGATATCCGTAACGCCTCGCTTGGGCGAGATGCTGCTCGCTCAGTTTGACCGTCTCTTGGCAAGGCGGCGGCAGCACCGGTAGTGCCTCGAAAGCGGCGTACTGCTCATCGCCGCCCCTTTGTCCCCCATTGAGGTTTGCGTTCAAGTGAGCGAACCGGAGGAATTCCAGATCTCTCTGAAGTGCATTGTCCAGCCGGAATTGCCCCTTCAAAGTTTCCGCTCGGAGCCGGTCAAACTCTGCCAAGGCTGCCTCGAAGTCTGAGTGTTCTGCCAAGTGACGGGTCACCACCGGGGTGAATATCACCCCCTCGTAGTTCCTACCTTCAAACTGCGTCATCCACTGTCCAAGTCTATCCAGACGGCACATAATCTCGCCGATTGAGTTGTGATGGAGGAAGGGGGTCAGGAACGCCTCGATCTGATCTATGTCGATCCTGAATCCAAGTTGATACACTCGAATAACGAGTTGCGTACCCCCCGCAATGTCGCTCGATTTGAAGAGGAAGGCAAGCAGGTCGTAAATATTGTCCTCATTAACCTCCGGTCCTCGCTCTATCGCTGCGAGTTCGGATAGCATCAAATCTCTGGCAGCCACTAACTGACCCGGAATCGCCCGCGCCTGTTCCTCAGTGAGTCGCCCCATCACGAGTTCATCGAACCAGTGGCTAAACAACTCATCAGTGTCATCATCAAGTTTGCCCGCCGATCGAAAACGCTCTATCTCCGATGCTAGCGCAGCCGCCCGTCGTGGAATATGGTGTTCTCCCACCTTTACCATCTGATCGAGTTGCTGCCGTACCCGCGCCGGAATTCGCGCCCTCTGGCGCAGATATTCAATTTCTGATTCAATGGGGACCATTATTCATCTCTGCATTCGTTTGCTGATAGATTATGTGGCATATAGAACCGTTCCGTTTCAGCACCTCCTTGTAGCGAAATATAGGATAGCAAAATCCGAGAGAACCGTCAACACTTTTCCGCTGCAAATAGGATTCAATAATGGCACAGATTAATTGCTGATTACTTCACTTCGGACCCGCCATTTCAACCGTGGATTCAGCCCGGTTTCATATTGACAAACAAGTCGCAAACTGGTATCCTAAAAATGTTTGAACATCTGCAGAATGATTTAGCAATTTACAGCGAAAAGAGCAAAAGAAATGGGAATGGAGAATGGGAAACCAAGTTTCGTGACTGCCGGCTTGCCCGTAATTGACTGCGATTTGCATAACCGTACCCCGTCGCTCGAAATGCTCTATCCGTATTTGCCAGACTACTGGCGCGATCACTGCGAGGAGTCGGGCTTTTTCGGGCCCGATGCGAACGACTATCCAGAGGGTGCACCGACTTCAACGCGACCGGAGATTACGGAACCGTCAGCAGATCGACCCCAATCGGATCTGGCACTGCTGCGCGAACACGCGCTCGACCCTTGGGGTGTCCAGTACGGCATACTGACCTGCGCCTATCGCGTGCAAAGCGTACACAACGAAGACTTGGCGGCGGCACTCGCCTCGGCAATCAATGATTGGCAGATCGAGCATTGGCTTGACCCTGAACCGCGCCTGCGGGGGTCATTGATAGTACCGAGCCAAAACCCCGAACTCGCAGCGAGAGAAATTGAGCGTTTGGGGGACCATCCGGAATTTGTGCAGGTGATGCTGCCGGTACGTTCACAGGCACCTTACGGAAATCGACGCTATCACCCGATCTACGCCGCTGCGGTACGCCACGATCTGGTAGTTGGCATCCATTACGGCGGGGCACCGGGGCTTCCACCGACCTCCGTCGGTTGGCCCTCAACCTATCTGGAGGAATACGTTGGTATGTCGCAGGTGTTTCAGGCACAGGTGCTCAGTCTCGTATCGGAAGGGATTTTTGACCTGTTTCCGTCCTTGCGAGTAGCACTCATCGAAGCGGGGGTCACGTGGATGCCGTCGCTCATGTGGCGGTTTGACAAGGAGTGGCGCGGCCTGCGACGGCTTACACCGTGGGTCAAACGGTTACCGTCAGCGTATATCCGCGAACACATGCGTATGACGCTCCAACCAATTGATGAACCGCCAACCGCAGAGCAACTGCTTCAGATTATCGGTCAGCTCGACTCCGACGACTTTCTAATGTTTTCAACGGACTATCCCCACTGGCACTTCGATTCCCCCGAAGAGGCTTTCCCCGCAAAGCTACCCACATCACTGGCGCGCAAGATTCTGTCCGAAAATGCGAGGGAATTTTATCGGCTCTAAGCGCGTGTTTGGGGAGTCAATTAAGATTGAAGTTTGCGAAATGATGATTTTGTTGTTCTCACCCCATCGTCAACAGTCAAGCTTATTCAAGTCTCCGCTGCCGAATAAGCTGCTTCCATTGAGGGTGAGGCTGTCGTTTGTTTTAGTATTTCGGTAAACCTTGCCGAAAGTAAACTTTTTCTTTGGATGAATAATATGGAGGTAAAGAGGAATGATTCAAATCGTGATATGGGTCGTTGTAGGTCTGTCAGCATTCAATCTGGTGCTCCTTATTATAGTGCTGAAGCGGTTGGCATTTATGGAAAAGGACGAGGCAGAGCATACGGGGCAAGACGAGTTACGCTCCCTTCGTGAGGAGGTATCCAGGGCAGAGCGGGAAGTTAAAGAGGAAGTTAGAGTAAGTCAGAGAACCACAACCGACACACTTGTGAGAAATATTGGGGAATTTAGCCAAATCCTGACTACTCAAGTTGAAAGAATGAGAACCACAGTTGAGGAGAGATTTCAAAGCTTGCAACAAAGCAGTGAAACTAGGCTTGACCAGATACGCTAAACTGTCACTAACCAACTTCAAAGCACAACAGACACACTTGTAGGTACTGTCGGAGAACTTGGCGAAGCGCAGACACGGCAGTTAGAAAGTGTGACGAAGTCAATCAATGGCTTAACGCAAGCCAATGAAACGCGTATCGAGAACGTAAGAAAAACGGTTGATGCACGGCTTCAAGCCATGCAGGCGAGCAATGAGAGCAAGCTTGACCAAATACGCCAAACTGTCAATGAGCAACTCCAAGGTACAGCCGACACACTGGTGAGAACTGTCGGAGAACTTGGTGAAGGACAGACACGCCAACTTACAAGCGGAACTAAGGCAATCAACGACTTGACACAATCCAATGAGACAAGTATTGAGAACGTGAGAAAAACGGTTGATGAGAGGCTCCAAGCCATGCAGGCAAGCAATGAGAATAAGCTTGACCAGGTGCGTAAGACGGTTGATGAACAACTCCAATCAACATTGGAAAAACGACTTGGGGAATCTTTCAACATTGTTAGCAAGCGTCTTGAAGATGTGCAACGTGGCCTCGGAGAGATGCAGAACCTTGCTACAGGTGTCGGCGATCTCAAGCGAGTTCTAACGAATGTCAAAGCGAGGGGCACATGGGGGGAAGTTCAGCTTGGAGCACTCCTCGAAGAGGTTCTCACGCCGGATCAGTATAGCACGAATGTACAGGTTCGTGAGAATTCTCGTGAGGAAGTTGAATACGCTATTCGCCTTCCGGGAAGTAATGACGGACCAGATTCGTGTGTATGGTTACCGATTGATTCCAAGTTTCCGCTTGCAGACTACGAAAGATTGGTTGATGCCGCCGATGTTTCTGATGCATCGGCCGTGCAAGAAGCAACCCAAGCGTTCATACGAGCAGTGCAAGCCGAAGCGAAGAAGATTCGAGATAAGTACGTTGCTCCTCCAAAGACAACGGACTTCGCTATTATGTTCTTGCCAACTGAAGGACTCTACGCAGAGGTCCTTCGGTCACCAGGTCGAGTTACGGAACTCTTGCAACGCTACCGGATTGTCGTTGCCGGTCCAACTACCCTCGCCGCTATTTTGAGTAGCCTTCGCATGGGCTTCCGAACGCTCGCAATTGAGAAGAGATCCAGCGAGGTTTGGGAGGTTCTCGCAGCTGTTAAGACGGAGTTTGGTAAGTTTGGCGATGTCATGAATAAATTGAGGAATCAACTGAACAGAGCCTCCAAGACTATTGATGAGACGGGTGTCCGCACACGGGCGATGGAGCGTGAGTTACGAACAGTTGAAGAACTTCCTCTAGAGGAAGCAACTGCACGGCTTGGACTTCTAGACGGGGAGCACGCGATTAATGGAGATAATGCGGATGGCTAGGAGACTAGACTATGGTTGTTAGGTGTGTAACTATACAAAAAGCTTCAGACCAAAATACGGTATAAGGAGCGTGATTGATGCCCAAATGGATCTTTGTTAATGTTGTTGTACTTCTCAGTCTTTTTGCGGGAGCCTTGTGCGCACACGAGACCGAATCAGCAAAGTACGTTGTAGAAGCCTACCGGCTTGAGCCCGGCGTCCCTGCTCCGAAGATTGACGGAAAACTAGACGATCCCGCGTGGCAAAAGGCAAAGCCTGTAAGCGGGTTCATTCAACTCGTGCCAGATCGAGCCAAACCTGCCACCGATGATACTGCGTTTTATATCGCTTATGACCCGCACCACCTCTACGTCGCCTTTCGATGCTATGATGCCTCACCTGATAAAGTTGTCAACCGCATTGTGCGACGGGATGGGAACATCTACGACTCAGACGTGATATCCTTTTTCATGGACCCGCACCATGACCATCGCACCGGCTATAAGTTTGCCACTACCCCCGGTGGTGTCCAGAGCGATGCGTACCGTTTCGACGACATCCGATCCGACTCCAGTTGGAGAGGTATCTGGTGGCTAGAAACAGGTATTGATGATCAGGGCTGGGTTGCTGAGTTCAAAATTCCGTTCGCAAATTTCCGCTTCCCCAATAAGTCGGAACAGGTGTGGGGATTCGACGTTGAACGGGTGCATCGCCGGAAAAATGAGGTTACCGTTTGGAAGCAGATGACCCAAGCCGGGGCGACCACGCGGATGTCCGATCTCGGGCTTATGGTCGGGCTAAAAGACATCGGCGGTGCTAAACCGTTTGAAATCTCACCCTATCTCTTGGGTGGGGTATCCGACAAGGAATCGCTTGATGGGCAGCTAGGAACAGGACTCGATGTTCAGTATAATCTGACAAGCACACTCAAGACAAACGTCACCGTTAACCCGGATTTTGCGCAAGTAGAGGCGGATCAGCTGGAGATTAACCTGACTCGCTTTCCGACCCGCTTCCCGGAGCGGCGTCCTTTCTTTGTCGAAGGGAACAGTTTTTTTGAGACACCGTTAGAGCTCTTTTATAGTCGGCGGATCGGCAGTCGAGGGGACATCCTCTGGGGTGGCAAAATGACCGGCAAGGTCGGCGGTTATTCCCTCGGTATCCTCGGAAGTCAAACAGGCAGTTTCGGGGCATTGGAAATTGGTCAAGAGTCCGCATCCAAGGAAGAGGCGTTATATTCGACGGTCCGGTTGAAAAAAGATATCCTAGAACGCTCCAGTGTTGGACTGATCTTCGCCAATAAAGAGCATCTCGATGAGGAAGATGGCTACGGTCGAGTGGGCGGATTCGACACGGACCTGTTTTTTCTTAAAACCTATCGGTTGTCGGGGCAATATGCGATGAGTTTTAATCCCAGCGAAGATCCAGAGAATCCCAGCGAAAACGCAAAAAATAAAGCATACCTCGTCGAACTTGCTCAGAGCAATTACCTCTGGAGCGCCAGAGTGCGGCTAGAACGGATCGATCCGCTATTTGAAGCAAATGAGACAGGATTCCTCCGCAAAGAGAGATATCGAGGTTGGCAGCAAATGAATTTCATGACAACCTATATTCCTCGGTTCGGTCCGCATCGTGCTTCCTTCGGCGTCCGTGGTAGGGTTTCCCAGAATCTTTTCACCGATGCATATTTGAACGATCCAAATCTAAGGTCTTCACCGGAATTTGACAAGGGTTTAATCGGTTGGAACTTCAGCACTTCAGCGGATTGGAGGCCCACCGAATCCTTCTGGGAGGGGATTGGCGTGTCTTATGGACGCAGTCGAGAGGTTGAACCGACTGCGGTATTCACAGCAGACGGATATGAACTTTCCCTCCTAACAAACACTTCGCGACCCGTTTCGGTCGGCTTGGATGGGGGAATAGGAAATTACTTCAATTTCTCGCGGCAGGCGGTAGGGAAGCAACGGCAGCTTTCCCTCTCAACCACTATCCGCCCGCAGAGCAATTTCACCATTGACCTTGAAAGTGGGTATGCCCTGAGTTTGACCCAGCAAGATGTCATTGATGGACGCTATTTCACAAACTCTCTGCGCGTTACCTATCTGTTTACACGGGATCTATTTCTCAGGGTGTTTACGCAAGCTGGTCGTGAGCGCACTGCTTTTGATCAGATCGAGACAAATGAAAACTATCTAGTCAGCACCCTCTTCGGTTGGGAATATAGCCCCAAAAGCCATATCTTTCTTGCATATAATGAGGATTGGCGCACTGATAAAGGGGAGCTACGGTTGGGCGATAGGGTCGTTGTGTTCAAAGTCTCTTATCTCTGGAATCTCTAATAGAAGGAGAGCTAAGGCATGCCTCCATCATCTGAAATACAATTTTCATCGGCGGAACTCCTCGATCGGGATTTCGCAGACTACAGTCCCCGCTTATCATTCGACGGGAATACCGTTGATGCGTGGCGGGATTGGCGAATCCAACTGCTTCCTGAACTGCGAGATCGGCTGGGACCTTTCCCGGACGAAGCGTTTCCCCTGAATCCGCGAATTGTCTCTACTGAATCGTATGACAAGATTACGATCCACAAAGTGATTTACCACTCACGAGAGGACGCTCCGATTCCCGCTTATCTGTCAATTCCGAAAGGCGTAACGGCGAAAACGCCAGCCGTTCTCTGTATCCATGGACATGTGCCGGGCGGTAAAGAGAACGTCATCTCCGGTGATGGAGAGTTTGGTGCCCCTTACGGTCGTGATCTCGCGGAGCAAGGTGTCATCACGCTGTGCCCCGATAACGCTGGGATGGGAGAACGCACCCATCCGTCGGGGGGTTGTGATTTCCTCTGGCGACGCCTGAATTATCTCGGATACGATCTGACAGGCTATCGGGCTTATGACCTGATGCGGGGTGTGGACTACCTCCAAAGCCTGCCGGAGGTGGACGAAAGGCGGATCGGGATTGCGGGGTTATCCGGCGGTTGCTGGCTTGGCATCGTCTACGCTGCATTAGACGAGCGGGTTCGTGCAGCCGTGTTAAGCGGTTATTTTACAACCTTCGCGCAAACCTCATGGTTTGGGCACTGTATCTGCCATCATCCGAAAGGCATTGGCGAACTCTGTGAGATGCCGGACATTGCGGGACTTATCGCACCGCGTCCAATCTTTGTGGAGTGGGGGTCCGCGGATGTGAGTCGCCCGGTGCACCCCGCCTTTGAGATAGCACAGCGAATCTATCGCGCTGCGAACGCCGGTGATCAGATCACCCTACAAGAATTTGATGCCGGACACCTCTTTTCAGGAGAACAGTCATTGCCGTGGTTGGTTCAAACGCTGTCCCGGCAGTAGAACACAGCCATAGGTTAATATAACCCAAGCTGCTCGGTATTGAAAATCCATCGTTTTTCCTTCAAAGTTATAGTGCTCTATTTTTCGCTCCAGAGGAGCGATATGTCTGCAGAAGGCGACGCATCCATTTCTTGCGCTCCAGAGGAGCGCAATGTATTGGGTTCATCAATCAATGAACTGTTGAACTAATGAACCAATACAGTTCCAGCGAGGCGACAAATGGTAATTTGCGTTAACTCAATAATTTCGCGCATTCAGAGGAGATACCAATGAACCCTTTACGAATTGCTGTAATCGGTGCCGGGGCTTACGAAACCTCCCGCTCACGCACCTATCAGGCGGTCATTAAGAAACTGACAGACCTCTATACATTCTGCGCCATCTGCGACAGAAATACCGAGGCATGCCGCGCAGCAGCCGAAACCTACGACATCCCAGCACAATATACAGATGTCGAAGAGATGCTTCAGTCCGAAAAGCCGGACGTGGTCTTCTGTCTGACGCCAACCGATTCGCTCAACGTCATGGCGATGACGGTCGCCAAGCACCGGATTAACGTTATCACGGAAATTCCGATCGCCGTCTCGTTGCCGATAGCAGATGCCATCACGGAGACGTGCCAACAAAACGGCGTCAAATACGAAATTGCCGAGAACGTCTGGCACTGGCCCCATGAGCATCTGAAACAGAAAATTGTTCGGGCGGGATTGCTTGGAAAGATTCGACATGCGCGACTCTGGTACTCATCGGGCAGCTATCACGGCATCAACGCGATTCGCATGATCCTCGGTTGCGAGCCGATACGTGCTTTGGGATATGCGGGGGAGGTGCCGACGCAGCCCTACACCGGCTACGGCGACGAAGCGATGAGGACACGGTGGTGGGAGTCGGGCATCATTGAGTTTCCGGGAGGGATCACCTGCCTCTACGAGATGCCACCTCCGGGAGCGCGTGGCAATCACTGGGAGATTGAAGGCACAGAGGGACATCTCTCCGGCGACCAGTTGACCCTTTACAACGATGGTGGGAGTTACCAAATTGAGGATTTCTATACAGAGATTGACGGCGAACAGGTGTTAGACCATGTTCGGATAGAGACCTCTCCGCCAATCGTGTGGTCGAATCCGTTTGCGAAGTACAAGATCTCTGCCTCGGACGACGTTGCCAAAGCGAGCATCCTTCACAGTATGTACCGCGCCGTGACAGAGGATGTTGAGCCTGTGTACGGACCGGTCAACGCTCGACGGGATTTGGAATTGTGGATCGCAATCCGGGAGAGTGCCCGACGCGGGAGCGCGTGGATAACTCTCCCGATTCAGGAAATGACAGGTCTCGAACGCCAGATCCATGAAGCGTATGAGCGTAAATATGGGGGGCATCCGATTTCGGGAGTCGAAGCACTCAAGGATGCACCTTTCGGTCGATCGAGTGTGATTTGGACGGTTGCAGGATGGCTGTAAAAAATGAACACCTCTCCGAATAAGAGGGGCTTCCCTTGGCGCGAGGCGCGAGGAGGAGATATGCTGAAAATTGGAATTGTCGGTGCCGGAGTGATGGGAAACCGTCATCAAGGTATAATTGCTGCCTACGGCGCACAAGTTGTCGCAGTTCACGATATACATCTACCGGCGGCACAGGAACTTGCAACGAAAGCAGGCGCGAAAATCGCCACAGATAACCTTGAGCGGTTCTTTGAGGCTGAAATGGATGGGGTGGTCATCACCACTCCGCCCCCTGTGCGACTTGAGCCGATACGGGGAGCTTGTGAACGCGGTATCCACCTGATGATTGAAAAACCGCCCGCCTTAAACATGGCTGAAGGACGTGCCTGCCTTGCACATATCAAGAATGCTGGGATGATTGCTTCGGTCAGTTTTCAACTGCGCTATGCCTCAATCTATGAACGACTCAAAGAATTACTGGAAGGTGAAACGGTGCATCTCGTTCACACAGCTTGTATGGTTAACTATTATCTCAACTTTCGGATGTCACCGTGGTTTTTGCAGTGCCAAATCAGCGGAGGTCCCATCGCCGAGCAAGCGATTCATATCCTCGATTGTGCCCGCTTTATCATGGGGAACGTCAAGCCGGTTCAGGCACACGCAGTCGGTGCCAAGAATATGGCGTTGGATCGAACCGAGTTTGACGCTGAAAACGCCATCCAGATGATGTACGGACTCGATAACGGTGTCTTCGGTACGCACATGAACCACTGCGGCACAGAAAGAGGCGGTTTTGAGTTGGAAGTTATCGGTCCTCACTTGCGCCTTCGGGCAGACGCAGGCAGCGACCGTATTGTCGGCTATTTGCATGGAAACGACTTTAATGAACCCGTGCCCCCTGAAAATAGCCTCGGTCTTGATAAGATTTGTGCATGGCTTCGCGCCATCGAAACGGGGGACCGTTCATTGATCAGATCGGACTTTGGGGACGCGATGCACACCCTCGCATTAGTAGAGGCGGCTATCAAAAGTCAGGACACCGGCAGCTTTGTAAAGATTGATTAAAACCCCGATTCTGTCGGGGAGGAGAAATATTAACGCATGACAATCAAGAAAATCCTTATCACCGGTGCAGCGGGGTATCTCGCCGGTTTTATCATCGAACGCCTCCGATCCAAATATGAACTCACGCTCACCGATCGAGTTGAGCCAAAACCGGATTTCAAAGATCTACCCTTCATGCAGGCTGACATAACTAACTACACAGAAATTGAAAAGGTTTGTGAAGGGCATGACGCCGTTGTCCACCTCGTGGCATTGGTGCGCGAGCGCTTCGACAAGCCGGCATGGCTGTTCGCCGATGTGATGGTCAAGGGAATGTGGAACGTCGCGGAAGCCTGCGCGATGGGTGGGCTACAAAGGCTTGTCAACATTTCGAGTATCTCCGCCTGTAGCCCGGTTCCGGGTGATGAGCTGCCCTATCGTGTCGGTGCACCGTTTCAGTTCAGTTCGGGCGGACTGCACTACGCCCTTGCGAAATATTTGGGCGAACAGGTCGGAGAGGCTTACTATCAAGCGCACGGGTTGAGCGTTATCCACCTGCGTCCCGGTGTCATCGCCGGCGATGGACTCAACCCCGGCCCCACAGCACCCGCCAGTCTAGACCAAGCCAGGTCAACCGAACCGTGGTTTGTGTATGTTGACCCACGCGATGTCGCGCAGGCAGTCGAGTTGGCAATCGAAACCCAAGGCGTGATGTACGGTTCTTATAATGTGGTCGCGGGACGCGGGGATTCTCGATTCGATTGGAAGCAGACCGCCCAAGAACTCGGCTATCGTCCGGAACACAATTGGGACGAAATTCCAGAGAATAGTGGTTAAGGAGGGGACCTCCAAATATGAAAGTATTGATTATCGGTGGCACCGGAAATATCAGTCGTGGGATTGTCGCAGCATTGCTCAAGCGGAATCACGAAGTGGTGATGTTCAACCGCGGACAGCACCCAGATGCACCTCCACCGGATATACAGATCATCCACGGGGATCGGCGCGACCGTGACGATTTCGAGAACAAGATGCGTGCCGAAAAATTCGACGCCGTCATCGACATGATCTCCTATAACGCCGACGATGCCGCCTCTGCCCTGCGAGCGTTTCGTGGAAGGGTGGACGGATTCATCCACTGTTCGACGGTGATGACCTATGGACCGCCGTTCCCGTTTAGCGGCGTCAACATCCCTGAAACCGCACCGCTGAATGGGACATCTGAATACGGGCGCGGTAAGATCGCTGCAGATCAGCTACTCTTAGACGCACATGCCGAAGACGGTTTTCCTGTGACAATCTTCAAGCCTTCCTACACGCACGGGCCCGGAATGCAGGTAAATCGGCAGGTCGGGGGGGACGGAAGTTGGATTGATCGCCTGCGCAAAGGCAAGCCGATCCTCTCAGCGGGAGACGGGTTGAACTACTTTCAATTTCTCGCATCGCGGGACGCGGGGGTAGGATTTGCGGCGGCACTCGGACGGTCGAAATGCTTCGGTCAAGTCTACAATATCGTCCACCCGCAGGCACGGACGTGGGACGAATGGCACCACACCATCGCCCAAGCGTTAGGCGTCGAAGCCGAAATTGTGCATGTCCCCCAAGAGACGCTCATTGCCATTTCGCCGGAACAGTTCCGAGGGTTAAACGGAAACTTTGGTCATACGCAGATCTTTAGCGGTGCGAAACTCGCTAGGGATGTCCCCGAATTTCAGCCAGATACACCGCCTGTGGAGAGTGTTGCAGAAAACATCGCTTGGATGGATAGACATAACCGTGTGCCGGACAGCGATGCCGATGATCTGGAAGATCGAATTATTGCAGCCATCCGCAACCTGCCAACCCGCTTTCATTGAGGATTATACAACGTCGGATGGCTTTGCGGTTGATTCACTCTGTGTGGTTGTAGTAGGATATACAAAAAAGATGTCTACCGATACCCTACAAAAATATGTCCAAAAGATGAAACGCTTGCGAGTAGACAGGGCACACGGAGTCGCCCCTCACAAGCCGCTTCTGCTGTTAGCAGTCATCGAACTATGGTGAAGTCTATAAATAAGTAAACATTTGCTAATAATTTGGGTCTTTCCGAAGTTTCCAAAGTCCCCTTGATAAGGGGGATTTAGGGGGTTAGCTGTATATTGGGAGTGTCTAATTAATTCTAAAATCTACTATAATTGAGCGAGGACAAATTCGAGAAAATAAAATCCCCCTCTCTCCCGACTTGGCGGAGACTTTCATGAGATATTGGTCAAAGGTAACGAACCGGAAACCCAATATTGCCTTGCCATTTTTCCACTTAAAAAGCGATGGATTCTGGCATCTCCACCCAAACCTAGGATACGAAAAGGCATTGGAAATCGCTGATCGAATTACAGCGATTTCTCGCCTCCGTGAAGTTATCGCACACGTGAGTTTGGATGACGAGCTCTTTGTTTTACTCACTGATGCCGGTGATCGAGAGATAATCCGTCAGACCCTTATCTACGTCTATCTTCTAGAGTTCAAACAAGAAATCGAAGGTATCATCGCAGAAAGACAACAGATTACAGAATACGGGCAGTTGCTGATCAGCGAAGTTGAACACCCTTTTTCACCCCAGAAACCGACAGCACCAGTTCCAGAAGAATCGCCAATTCGTAGTGCAGGTTTCCGGCAAGCAATCATGGGACTGTACAATTATACCTGCGCTGTCTGTGAGCTACGCATCGTTACAATGGATGGAGAAAGTGCGACCGACGCTGCACACATCATCCCGTTTCGTATTTCAAAAAATGACGATGTACGGAATGGGATTTCTCTTTGCAAATTGCACCATTGGAGTTTCGATAAAGGGCTAATCTCCTTAGGCAAGACCTATCAGGTTCTTGTTTCGTCGCTCGTGGTCGAACAGGGACCAATGGAGTGGTGGCTAACCAAGCTGCGTGATAAATCCATACTGTTGCCGGAACAAAATCAGCTTTACCCTGCTCAAGATGCTTTGGCTTGGCACCGTGAGGAAAGGCTCAGACGGTAACTTAACCTTGAGAACCATAAGAAATGGTTTTTCAGTCACCATGACCCCTTAATTGATAAATTTGAGGAATCAGTTCAGAAATTATATGGCGAAGAACAAGCGGAAATACAAGCGGAGTTCGACTTTGATGCCGAACCAACAAAATGAAACAGAACCGGAATCCCTGAAACTCGCGACCCGCGTCTACGACGGTCTTTCTGACGAAGATATTGACGAAATTGAACAGATCGCGCTTGATCGGAGCAATTTCTTTGGCACGAGGAGCACGAATTAATGCCACCTAAGACGATTTTGGATACGGGTATTCTTTCGGCACTTGATAATGCAGATCTGCTACATTTTGAAGGTTTGTAAGGAATAGGGAAAACGGAGGTAAGCAGCGATGCCACAACCAATCTACATGGATAGCCACGCCACCACACCCCTCGACCCACGGGTGCTAGAGGCGATGATGCCATACCTGACAACCTACTTCGGAAACGCTGCCAGTAGCACGCACCTATTCGGGGAGCACGCGAAGGATGCGGTGGACACCGCACGTGGTCAGGTCGCAGATCTGATCGGCTGTTCAGAGGGGGAAATTATATTCACCAGTGGCGCGACAGAATCGGATAATCTCGCGGTCAAGGGGGTTGCCTATCAGTACAAGGATCGCGGGAATCATATCATCACCAGTGCCGTCGAACACCACGCAGTTTTGGATTCATGCAAGGCATTGGAGGGCTCAGGATTTAATGTGACCTATCTCCCCGTAGACAAATATGGGATGGTTCATCCGCAGCAGGTCAAAGATGCTATCACAGACCAGACCGTGCTAATCAGCCTCATCTACGTCAACGGCGAAGTCGGAACAATCAACCCCATCACAGAAGTGGGCGAAATCGCAGAGAAATATGGTATACTTTTCCATTCCGATGCGACGCAAGGGATCGGCAAAGTTGAATCGGATGTCAACGAGCTGAAAGTGGATCTGATGTCGTTTACTGCTCACAAGATGTACGGTCCCAAAGGAATCGGTGCCCTCTACCTCCGAAAGAAAGCCCCACCGATTCAACTGTATCCACTGCTACACGGCGGCGGTCAGGAGAATAACATCAGATCGGGGACGCTCAATGTCCCCGGCATTGTCGGGTTCGGAGCGGCTTGTGAGCTATGCAAGCAAGAAATGGCGGAAGAAGCGAAACGGATCACTGCGTTACGCGAGCGGCTCTATCACGGATTGTCCAGACAGATCGATCTAGTCTACCTCAACGGGCATCCGACACAACGTCTCCCCGGCAACCTCAACCTTAGCTTTGAGTTTGTCGAAAGCCAATCGATACTGTCGGGCTTGAAAGAAATCGCACTTTCGTCAGGGTCAGCGTGTAATTCAGATTCCATTGAGCCATCCTATGTTTTACGTGCGATGGGCGTTAAAGACGAGCTTGCCCTTGGTGCTATCCGATTTGGATTGGGCCGCCACAACACAGCAGCAGAGGTTAATGCAGTTGTAGAGTGTGTCGCGTCACAGGTCGCCCGGTTGCGTGAATTGTCCCCCCTCTACGAGATGGCGCAGGGTGGAAACTACGAAGCAGCAATACCACAAGATGGAGAAACCTTATGAACTTGTTCAAGAAAGGCAAGAAAACAGAAACAAAGGATCCAGGACCAGCCAGACCGCGCCCGACAGGCCATCCAGAACTCAAAATGGCAGATGCCGCACCGACTGGCAAACCCGCCGCTCCACAGATGGGGATGCCTCACCAAGGGCAGCCGCAAAATATCCTCATCCCAAACGTTAAGTTCAAGATTGCTGTGGCGAGTGGAAAGGGCGGCGTTGGAAAATCAACGGTTGCGACCAATCTGGCAATCGTCTTGGCACAAGATGGAGCGCAGGTCGGACTGATGGACGCGGATGCCTATGGCCCCAGCATCCCCACCATGATGGGGGCGAAAGAGCAGCCGCAGACCAGCCCAGAGAAGAAACTCATCCCGATCGTCCGGCACGGCATCAAGCTGATGTCCATCGGCTTTCTCGTCCCCGATGAGCAGGCGTTGATTTGGCGGGGCCCCATGCTACACAGTGCGGTTCGTCAATTTCTGGGCGATGTGATTTGGGGTGAACTGGATTATCTCATCATTGATTTGCCACCCGGCACAGGGGATGTTGCACTCTCTTTAACACAGTCGGTTCCACTGACAGGTGGTGTGATCGTGACGACGCCGCAGGATGTCGCACTCGCTGATGTCCGGCGCGGTGCCGCTATGTTTGACAAATTGGGGGTGCCAATTTTAGGTGTCGTTGAGAACATGAGCTATTTTGCGTGCCCCCACTGTGGGGAAAGAACAGACATCTTCCGGAGGGATGGTGGGGTCAAAACCAGCGAAAAGCTGGGAACCCGATTTTTGGGAGAGATTCCCCTTGATGCCGAAGTCTGTACCGCCGGTGATCTTGGCGTGCCCATTGTCGCATCTCATCCGGATTCACCGCAATCCCAAGCGTTCCGTAATATCTCGCATCAGCTTGTCGAAGTGCTCAGCGACCAAGATTCAGATGATGAGTTGAAGATTATTTAGGCTGTTCTTCTTTCAACCATTTTTATGATGCGAAGACTGAAATCTCCAATCCCATCCCCGAAAAATATCGACTAAGGAGGTAACTTTCATGTCTAGTTGTATCCCATTAACCATCCCGGCAACAGATATGTCAACGGATGAAATTAATACCTACCTGTGTGTTCTAGATGCGGATGAAATCTTTTCTGTTGCGGAAGTTGTACGCAGAAAGGAAGATCGCCAGGAAGGATTTCAACGAAACCTATCTAAAGTCCGTGTCCGTCAAATCGCTGCTTACCTATCAGAGCCGGGACACATGTTTGCAAACAATATTATTATTGCCTTTGACCGGGAACTTTCCTTCAACAACGGAAAACTCGTATTGCCAACCGATGAAGATAAGCGAGGGTGGGTGGTAGACGGACAACATCGACTCGCAGGAATTCAGCAAGCACAATGGAAACATAAACTGGCGGTAGTCATCCTCAGTGATTTACCCATTGAGGACATGGCAGCTTTGTTTCGGACCATCAATTCAACACAAAAGGGTGTACCAACCTCCCTTCTCTATGATTTACTTGGCATGACCAAAGATGGAAAATTTGAAGAAATCCGAGGGCATGAACTCGCTGTGAAATTGAATGAAGAACTTGAATCCCCCTTACACAGTGGCATTGATATGCTTGGTTCTGGACCTAGTCGGATCACCCAAGCTCGAATTGTTAAGTCCTTGAAACCGTTAATAACAGAAATAGGACTTCTTGGAAGATACTCCATAGAAGAACAATTTGGCATCCTTAAGAATTATCTTTCGGCGATTATTACTCGTGTTGGCGAAGAAACATTTAGGAGTCCAGAACACATCTTCCTGACCGGTTTAGGTTTTGCCTCGCTCATTGATCTGTTGCCCACAGTATTTACTGACACATTAGCAGCGTATAACGACTTTAAGATTGATTCAATCTGCCAAACTATTAGAGGTATCGAAGAATATGATTTTAGCCGTAGGTTACACAAGGGCTTAGGTGGAGATGCTGGTGCGAACAAAGTAAGCAAAATTATTGCTCAACTTCTTCGGACTCATCAGGACGATTCTGATTCTCCGTCCATTAGGTTATAGATATTAATGTTTACAAATGCAACGCTGATTTATGCAAATGTTGTGCGCCAAGAGTTTCAGTCTTGCCTTTCTGAACAGGGGGCTGGCATTGTGCGTACATCACCTCCTGTTCGCATTTTCTCTGAAGGCATGAAAAACGCTATGTTACGAGAGGCAGTTCGATTTGCCGAGTGTAGTATTTCAAACGTTGCCCACGCTTTGCAACTCTTAAAAAGAAACTTTACAGACTGGCCTATTGTAACTTATTATTACACTTCGTTCTATGCAATTTGTGCGTTACTTCGCACCAAAGGCTATGCTATGACGTATGTTGATGCTCGCGCTTATCAGATTGAGCCAGATCCCGAGCACATTGGAAGCTGGTGGTATACTTCATTAAGTAGTGATCGGGGGCATCTTGCTGTCTGGAATCAATTCGATGCTTGCTTTGGCGAGGATCCACCAACGGATTGGGACAATCTAAAACCCTTAACCAATCCAGATGAAAGAGAAATTCGAACGCAGCATAATTATCAGCCAGACATCATGGGTGAGGATTTGCACCAAGGAAGCCAGAAGCAGAATGAAAAGGCAAATCTTTTGAGGGCAGATTTGTTCGGCACAAGTGAGATACAACTAACGGATGAGCAACAACTCTTACGCCGATCTCAGCATCGAACTATTGCAGCTGTGCAGGCAGTTGTGCTAACTTTGCGGCAAACTAATTTAGAGTATGTATGCACCGAAGGTATGCGGAGGCTTCGTCGAGCCTTGAATCAGTACAATCATCTCCTACCGCCAACATTCTTATCTGAACTCAATACAGTGCTTCAATAAAGGACGCGAAATTTTTCGCTCCTCCATCACATATCTTTTGGAGGTATCCCCAATGGAAGAAAACCATCCACTCATTTCGGAACTTGCAAATATCGTCGGATCGGAGCATGTTATCACCGATTCCACCTCGCTCTCCGTTTATGAATGCGATGCGGCAACCGTGTTCAAAGCACTCCCCGATGTTGTGGTGTTTCCGACAACCACACAAGAGATTTCAGCGATAGTCAAACTGGCAAACAAGCACAACGTGCCCTTCGTTGCGCGGGGGGCGGGGACCGGCTTGAGTGGCGGCATGTTGACTGTCAACGGCGGCATCATTATTGCTCTGAACCGAATGAATCGCATCCTTGAGATTGATTTAGCAAATCAGCAGGCAGTGGTCGAACCGGGTGTTGTAAACTTATGGCTGACGCAAGCCGTTCAAAATGATGGGTACTACTATGCACCGGACCCCTCTAGCCAGCAGGCTTGTAGCATCGGCGGGAACATCGCAGAAAATTCCGGCGGTCCCCACACACTCAAATATGGCGTTACCTCAAACCACGTCCTAGGCTTAGAGGTGGTGTTGACCGATGGCGAAATTGTTGAGTTCGGCGGTGCTGTCGAAGAAACTCCCGGCTACGACATTCGGGGGGTCATGATTGGATCGGAAGGGACCTTCGGTATCGTGACAAAAGCGGTCGTCCGGCTCTTACGCAAGCCGGAAGGCTACCAAACCTTACTCGGCATATTTGAAACGATCGACGATGCGTCTAATGTGGTGTCTAGTATCATCGCAAAAGGTATCATTCCCGCTGCGTTGGAGATGATGGATCACTTTGTTATCAGAGCGGTTGAAGAGGCATTTCACTGGGGATTCCCGCTTGATGCCGGTGCTGTCCTCATCGTTGAACTAGACGGCATAAAAGCTGGGATGCAGCGTCAGGCAGAGCAGATAACGGAAATCTTCAATGAGAACAACTGCCGCGAGATCCTCTATGCCAAGGATGAGGCGGATCGGCAGCAGATCTGGAAATCACGTAAAAGTGCCTTCGGATCGTTTGGACGGCTCGCACCTAACTATATCACACAAGATGGAGTAGTGCCTCGCACGCAGCTGCCCAAAGTCCTCAGACGAGTCGCAGAAATTTCTGAGAAGTACGACATTCCGATCGCGAATGTGTTTCACGCCGGCGACGGAAATATCCACCCGATCGTCCTGTTTGATGAACGCGACGCAGACCAGTGCGAGCGAGTTGAAGCAGTGAATATGGAGATTCTCAGTGCGTGTGCGGAAGCCGGTGGGACAATCACAGGCGAACACGGCATCGGGGTTGAAAAGATGGATTATATGCCCCTAATTTTCAGTCCTGAAGATCTGGCGGTGATGATAACCGTTAAAGAGATTTTCAACCCGTCAGGATTGTGTAACCCCGGAAAAATATTCCCAACCCCCGAATCGTACGCCAAACTTGGGCTATAACCGTCCAAAACAGAGAGGGGTGTCCCATGAAATACTGGAGCCAAGTTTTACAATTAATCATCGTTACAATTGTAGCAATCGGAATTGGGTGTGCCCCGCCTGCCAGCACCCCGGAAGCAGCCCCACCCGCGATGGCTGAGTCAACCGAAGCGGAAGCGATGTCCGCCCCGACCCCAAAGATGGATACCTTCGATCAATCGGATGGATCCCTATTTGTGGTCGAAGCACCCCATAAAATCGAAGGGGGAATGCTACATTTAGAAGCCGGACAAGAGGATACGGTGCTGTTATCAGCCATCGAAAGTTCAACGATGAAAGAGTACACTGTAACAGCCGAAGTGATGCCGCCAAATGTCGGTGAATCCGTTGGTATCGCTTTCGCTGTCCGAGGTAAAAGTTCACAAATCCTATTTTATGTATACCGTCCGGCGGGTGCAGACCCGTTCGGCAAGAAATGCAACGTCGGAGTCGAGGGGCATGTTGGTGGAAGGAGTATGCGTGCGCCGGATATTCGCACACGCGAAGTCACCTTTCAAAAGGATACCCCAATCAAGCTTTCCGTACGTCAAGTGGGTCAAAATGTGACGCTTTCGATCAACGGCGAGAATATCGGACGCTTTCACGAACGATCGCTAAGACCGGGTAAGGCGGGCGTGTATGGAAAATCCCAACACGGAGACAACAGCCCCGCAATTGTCAAATTTGATAGCTTCGGGGTTGAGTAACTTATCAATATGTCTAACTCAAATCAGTTACACGAAGATCTGGTTCAAATTGTCGGTGAAGCAGGGTTGCTTCCTGATGACCAACGGAGTCGTTATACAATTGACGGTATCGGTTCCCAAGCCGTTGTTTTACCTAGATCGACCCACGAAATTCAAGAGGTGTTGAACTATGCTGCGGATAGCGGGTTGTCGGTTATCCCCGCAGGGAGTGGGACCAAGTTAGGAGTCGGCAATCCGCCGGAGCAGGTTGATCTCGTGCTGTCAATGTCAAGGTTGGTCCAAGTGCTAGAATATGAGCCCGCCGACCTGACGGTGACGGTGGAGGCTGGCATTCGGCTCGCCACACTCCAAGCGAAGTTGGCTGAACATGGGCAATACTTGCCACTCGATCCGCCTTACGCCGACCGATGCACAATTGGTGGAGTAACTGCAACAAATGCCAGCGGTCCGTCGCGGCTTCGGTATGGCAGTGCCCGGGATCGTGTGCTTGGAATGCGCGTTGTTCAATCGAGTGGAACCGTTGTTAA
Source organism: Candidatus Poribacteria bacterium (assembly GCA_965247655.1). Taxonomy (GTDB): domain Bacteria; phylum Poribacteria; class WGA-4E; order WGA-4E; family PCPOR2b; genus PCPOR2b. The sequence goes on from OZ252032.1 coordinate 6,279,100, forward strand.
AAGCGGTGGCAAGGTTGTCAAAAATGTAGCCGGATATGATCTCAACAAACTGTACCTCGGTTCGTTCGGCACACTGGGAGTCATCACGGAAGTCTCACTCAAGCTGCAACCGTTACCAGAAATTGAACGTACTGTCTTATTGACTTTTACCGAAACTGGGGAGGCGATAAATGTTGGGTCGGAAATAGCGGGGTCTCAACTTCTGCCGACCTTCCTTAATCTGTTCGTCAATGGCGCACCGTTCACCGCGGGTTCTGAATTGTGCCTCTTGATTGGACTGGACGGACACCCCGAAACCGTTGAATGGCAAGTTGATTCTGTCAAAACAGTAGCGAAACAAAATGGGGCTATCAGTGTGGAAGTGTATGAAGGGCAGTGGCAACAGGAACTCCAAGGGTCAATGTGTGCTTTCCCAGAAGATGGCTCGGCTGCTTCTACCGTCATCAGCCGAGCCAACCTCCGTATAACCGACGTTGGGGACTTCGTTAATACTACCTTAGAGGTAAATGAATCAGTTTCCTGGCAGGTGCGAGCAATGGGATTAATGGGAAATGGTGTTGTCTATGTCATCTTCTCAGACTTTCCCGACGGTGAGGTTCCGGTGCAGCATGTGGCGGACACAGTCCTAAATCTGCGTGACGCTGCCGCGAATGTTGGCGGAAATCTGATCGTTGAGTCCGCACCAACTGCGCTCAAACGGCAAATTGATGTCTGGGGACCAGTCGGTCGTAGCCTTGAACTGATGAAAGCAATCAAAACCAAGCTGGATCCAATCGGTTTATTGAATGTGGGGCGTTTCGTCGGCGGGATTTAGTGTCGCAGTGCTATCTCGATAATTGCTTATACCTCAAAGCCCTGCTGCCCCAACGCCCGATATCCGGTTACACATTACGTTTTACGCAATGTACATCACCCAAGAAATGCTGAATCGACTTGAAGAGAAGTACGGTGTGCCACGTATCCTTCGCACTGCCTACACGATGAATCAACAGGGGTTTGACCTGCTCAAGTGGAGTATGCGACATGGACGGGCACACGACGCAACTTTGTTCATTTCCAAGGGCGATAAGATTGCAGTTATCCGAAAACCGAGCTATCCTCTTGATGTCTACCGTCCGCCCAGCGGTGGCGTTGAACGAGGAGAAGATTTTGAAACAGGTGCACGGCGCGAAGCTTATGAGGAAACAGGCTTAGAGATTCAACTCCAGAGATACCTTCTCAAAGTGTATGTTGACTTTTCTTTTGAGGAAGAAAAGGTATCTTGGACATCCCATGTGTTTGCCGCTCAAGCGATAGGTGGGCGTTTACAACCTGTTGATACCAAAGAAATCGCTGGCGCACGTTGGGCAACTTTTGATGAGTTAAATACTAACCTTTTGAAGGCTCTACAGGAGTCAGAGTCCGCCGGTTTAAGATACCGCGCGGAGCTGCAAGCCGCAACCTTGCAGCAATATAGGGAGGATGAGGTGATATGTGATGCAAACACAAACAAGGAGGATTTTGTGGATTGATGATGAGATTAACAGTTTAGAAAAGCACATCCTATTCTTGGAACAAAAGGGTTATCAGATTACGACTGCGATGAAGGGGACTGACGGGTTATCTCTGTTACAGGAAAAAACTTACGATGCTGTCCTGATTAACCATATGATGCCCGATATGGATGGGATTCGTCTGCTTTCGGCAATCAAGAGGAGATACCCCCATTTACCGGTTGTCATGGTAACCGAAAATGAGCAACGGGAGATTATGAATGAGGCAATTGTCCATCAAGCTGATGGCTTTCTAATGAAGCCGTTGAATCCACAACAGATTGCCTCACAACTAGCGTTCCTCCTAGAATACGATGCTGTTAAAGAAGATTATACTGCTCAAGAGTATGTTATTGACTTTAATAAGCGAAGCGCATTAAAAGAGGAGGAAGTCGATTGGAAAACATGGATTGACATTTACACCCAGCTCGCCGAGTGGGATCTGCGCCTAGATGAACTTGATATCGCTGATAACTTACGTGAAACACACAGGCTCGAGAAACAGGAATGTAACGCCCTATTTGCCCGCTATATCGAAGAAAACTATTCTAATTGGTTGGTTGGTGAGGATTCTCCCGTTTTATCGGTAGATCTGCTTTATAAACATGTCATTCCAGAGGTACAGGTTGGCAAGCAGGTCTTCTTTATGGTGATGGACTGCATGCGGCTGGATCACTGGTTCAAAATTAAACCCCTCCTAGACCCATACTTTCAGATTACAACACACTATCACTACTCAATCTTGCCGACGGCGACGAATTACTCCCGGAACTCGATTTTCAGCGGCTTGTTTCCGCTAGAGTTTGCGCAACGCTATCCCGATTTATGGATGGAAAATGATGATGAGAACACCAGCGTCAACCGTTATGAAAAAGATTTGATGCGATTGCAACTAGAAAGGCACGGCATCCATCTCAAACCCACTTCGCACTACTTTAAGATCTTTGATGTGCGGGGGGAAATGGAGTACCTGCAATGGATTAGCAATGTCAAGCGCATCAGTTTAGCAGCGGTGGTTGTTGGTTTTATTGACCACCTGACCCATAAACGTTCTGAGATCGCCCTGCTCAAGCAACTCATTCCCGATGAGACTGCATTTCGCACATTTGTACAAGGTTGGTTCCAGCATTCAGGGGTGTATAAGATCCTCAAATTGTTGGCAGATCGAGGCGTTACAGTCATTTTAACGGCGGATCACGGTTCAATCTTATGTCAGCGTGCAGCGAAGGTTTCAGGCGACAGACCTGCAACGAATGGGCTTCGATTCAAGGTCGGCGGTGAGCTTATATGTAACGCGGAAGCCGGGTTGAGAATTACCCAACCGGAACAGTACATGCTGCCCGATATGTCTTACGAAAAAAATTACGTCCTTGCTAAAGAGGATTATTACTTTGTTTATCCGAACCAGTTTAACGACTATAAGCACCAGTTCCACGGAGGATTCCAGCACGGAGGCATCTCAATGGAGGAGATGATCTTACCTTGTGCTATCCTTGAACCAAAATAGGTGTGAAATCTGATGTGATAAATGCGCGGATTGTGGCTGTCCCTCTAGCAAACAGGGTATCCGCAATCCGCAATTGATTTTTTCTCTTCTCCTCCCCCCTTTGCCCTCTCCTGACAAACATCGAAAGGAAAAACATCATTCAGAGACTTTTGAGAAGACTTAAATCTTTCAAAGGTCCTGACCTCCGGGGAAATATTACCATGATAAGAAAGTCAATCTTCCGCACCCACTTTTTGTTATGTCTTATCTGTGCACTATACATTGGAACGCCTGCTGCCGTATGGGGACAGTTAGGAAATTTCGGGCTTCCTAAGCAGCAAACTGAGCCAGTCGAGATTGTTACGGCGCATGGGGTCTTGTCGGTAAATCAGGTGCAGCCCGGTAGCACATTCCAGATGGCTATCGTGATGAAGTTTGCACCTAACTGGCACGCAAACGCGAATCCCGCCGGGGAAGGCTTAATCCCCACGGAAGTTATCCTGCCCGATCACGCCGATCTGATATTTGGCGAAGTGGTGTATCCAAAGGCAGATGTCCTCGAAATTGCCTCGCTGGGAGGAAAGGTCCCGGTGTATCACGACGAAGTTGTGCTCGGGTTCCAGGCGACATTACTGGACTCAGCACCGTTCGGACAGATTACGCTTCCCTTCCAATTGACATACCAAGCGTGTAGTGACGAACAGTGTTTGTTGCCAAAAACAATTGATGTTGATGTTGCGATTGAGGTTGTCGGGATGGACCAACCGATTCAACCCATTAACGACGCTATCTTTACAAACCTACAACTTTCCCCTCCTGATACTCCCTCCGAGACGGCTACAAGCGAAAGCGGAAAGTTCTCCCAAGCGTTATCCAAAGGTTACTTTTGGGCATTCCTCTTCGTTTTTGTGGGCGGTATCTTAACCAGTTTCACGCCGTGTGTTTACCCATTAATCCCGATAACTGTTTCTGTCTTTGGTGCTGGTGAATCTGTGAGTCGTCTGCGGTCTTTTCTTTTATCCGTCACCTATGTTATGGGCATCGCGCTAACATACTCAATTTTAGGCGTTGCTGTTGCATCAACAGGAGCGGTCTTTGGACAGATAATGGCAGACCCACGCGTGATGGTCCCGGTGTGTGGGATTCTAATCGCGCTCGGACTGTCTATGCTCGGTGTCTTCGAGCTCCGTGTGCCTTATGCCGTGCAGAATAGACTCAATACCGTCGGTGGTGCCGGATTTGCCGGTGCCTTTGCGATGGGAACCGTTGCAGGTATCATCGCCGCACCTTGCACAGGTCCAGCGTTAGGCGCGGTGCTTTCTTACGTCGCGACAACAGAGAGCGTTTTCCTCGGATTTTGGCTGCTGCTGACCTATGCCATCGGTATGGGATTGCTGTTTATCGTGATTGGTACATTTTCAAGTGCCATCGCCGCTCTGCCGAGATCTGGGGGCTGGATGTATATTTTGGAAAATATATTCGGTGTCGCTATTATCACGGTGGCTTTGTACTTCCTTAAGGACGTTTTCCTACCGTTACGCACCTTGCTCCAGAATTCTATGGGCTTTTTCACCGTTGCAGGGGTATTGGTGCTAGCTGGTGTCGCTCTTGGTAAATTTTCTCAGCGGTTCAAAGACCTGCCCCGTCTGGTGCAACTCCGCAAAGCGATTGGCGTTCTATTGGCAGTTGCTGGACTTTATATGTTCGTCGGGGGGCTCACAACGGCGGAAAGCGATCTCGTCTGGATAGCCGACGAAGCCCAAGGGTTGGAGGCTGGACGAGGGGAAGGTAAACCTGTTATGCTCGATTTCTACGCTACATGGTGCGCTGCTTGCAACGAACTAGAGCATACCTATTCTGATCCGGCGGTGAAATCAAAGTTATCAAAATTTGTAAACGTCAAGTTGGACTTCACTCGAAACTCGGAGGAAGTCGAACGGTTGAAGCAAAAATATGGTATTGTTGGGTTGCCGGTGGTGATTTTCTTTGATTCTGAAGGGAATCAGTTGACGGACAAAAGACTTGAAAAGTTTGTTGAACCGGAGGAATTTTTGACGCTCTTGGCGGGAATTAATTGAGGAGAGATCAAATATGCGTAAATGGTTACCCTACTTTGAAGCGGTGGTTCTGATTGTACTCATCGTCCTAATAATCCTGAACACGAAAAGAGGTGGCGCAGAAATCAATTCACCTCCTGCGTCACAAGCAGGTGCATTCATTGAACAGGGGGATGAATACTTTGCAAAGCAGGACCTACCCCAAGCCCTACTTGCGTATTGGGAAGGGATTCAAGCGATTGAGGCAGATACCAACAACACCAACCATGCGTCACGACTGCACGCCCATCTCCGGGTTTCGGAGATCTACTTCCACAGCAATTGGGTGGCAGATGCGGAGATCCATCTGAATCGCGCTGCGGTGATTGATCCTGACTACCCGGGTGTCCACCTCCTCCGCGGAAAGCTGCTGCGCGACACCAGCGAACGGGCACAGGCTGTCCAAGAGTTCCTCGCCGTAATCGCCAAAGACCCGACGTATGCGGAAGCGCACCACTTGTTGGGTGTGATGTATCAAGGGGCGAAACAGTTTAAGGAAGCAATTGCTCACTATGAGAAGGCAATTGAAAATGATCCTGACTTAATTGATGTTCCCTTTGAGTCGGTGCCAATCGGTCTGCAAGCCCGATTACAGCTCTCACGAACCTATCGTAATATCCTTCAAACGTACCAGTTCATTGACCGAGAGCTTACCGCCGAGGAACAAGCGCGGCTTGCCGGCTTGGAAGATAAGGGGCTCGAAATTCTTGAGGAGGTTGTGACACATGCGCCGGACTTCACAGAGGCGAAAGAGGAACTCATCGGATTGCTCTATGGTCGCGCGGGTACACTCCGGCGCGGGGGAGAAGAACGCGCTTATGACGATGCGTTAGATGTGTACCAGAAAATCGTTACGTTAGATCCGACTGAGATTGACGCATATCTGTGGATGGGACAGATTTACAACTCGTTCTTACAGGATCCGGAATCCGCACTCGAAGTATATAGAAAAGCGTACACTCTTGAACCGGACTCAATGACCCTGACGGAAATCAAGACTCTCGAAAGGGATTTAGAGGAAATGAAAATTGAATAGGCCTCGTTGATCGTTTTTACCAATCTGCTACACTACCGTCTGACTCATAATAGAACTCGCCGCCCAATTCTTCGTTGTATCCCTCAAGATTCTGCATTGCTTCTTTCTCATCTATCTCGAAACCGAGCCCGGGCTTCATCGGCAACTCTATATGCCCATCCGTGACCTCCCAGTCTGTTTGAAGCAACCCTCCACCAAGTGCCGCATCAACCTGCTCTTGGATGAGGAAATTCGGAACGACCGCGTCAACCTGCATACAAGCGGAAAACGCTACGGGACCAATCGCACAGTGCGGCATGGTGTGGATGTAGTAAACTTCTGCCATATTCGCAATCTTCTTCAATTCTGTGATCCCACCTGCGTGTGACCCGTCCGGTTGGATATACGCCACCGCCTGCTTCTCAAACACATGGCGGAACTCCCATCGCGAGAGCAGGCGTTCCCCGGTTGCGATCGGGAACGGAACGTGGTCTGAAACCAACTTCAGGGCATCAACATTCTCCTGCGGCACCGGCTCCTCCACGAACATGGGACGCATCCCCTTCAGTTCGTGGCAGACTTCGATGGCAAGTGCCGGTGTCATTTTACCGTGAAAGTCGAAGCACAACTCCGCATCGGGTCCAACCCACTCTCGCATCAGATAGGCGCGCTCAACAAAGGCGTCGATGATAGCGGGAGGTTCATGCGCCCGCCACGTACCGCCGGGCCCCGACTTAAACGCCTTGTAGCCTCCCTTCTCCTGTAGCATTTCGAGACGGTCTTTCGCAGCAGCTTTCCCCTCATCCGTCATGCTGCCGATACCCCAATGTGCATAAACGCGGATGCGGTCACGAACCGCACCCCCTAGCAATTGATGGGTTGGTACACCGTAATGTTTGCCCGCAATGTCCCACAGTGCCTGATCGATGCCAGATAAAGCGCTCATCAACACATTGCCGCCCCGAAAAAAGGCAGACCGGTAAATGTGCTGCCAGTGGTGCTCGATGCGCAACGGATCTTTGCCAATCAGGTAGTCAGCAAGTTCCTCAACGGCGGCGATAGTGCTTTTTGGCTTTCCTTCTAGTGTTGTCTCTCCCCAGCCGACGAGACCGTTGTCAGTTGTGATTCTTACCAGCCGCATCCGGTGACGCGGAAAAAACTGCTCAATTTTTGCGATCTTCACTACATTTACTCCTTTTTTTCAAATCTGCTTTGTATAACCCAAGTCGCTAGAGTATGTTGACATTTATATGAGGCGTATTCGTAATTCAAGGCACGGCATCACTCAATACCGATATGTACCCAATCGTAGGGGCGAGGTTTCCTCGCCCAACGGGTTGAGGGACCCGACCCCTACGCATTCAACAGCAAGTACAATGTCTCCAATCCCCCAACCCAGCCCTATACCCTCGGTTTTTGTCCGGGCTAGAGCGCAATGTATTGGGTTCATCAGTTAAATTAACCAATGAATTAATGGACTAAAAAAGTCGCAGTGAGACGATAGTTGTATCTCCTAACCCTTGACCACACCGATCGGACGTAACCGCGCCACCCGCTGTGAAAGTCCCGCTGCGTCAACAACCTTAACAACCTCATCCACATCTTTGTAGGCTTCAGGGACCTCCTCATTGAGCGTGCGTCGCCCCTCGGCACGGACAAAGATCCCCTGCTTCTCAAGGTCTTTTTGAATGCTGCGCCCTTTCGTGATCTGCATCGCTTTCCGACGCGAGAGCATTCTACCAGCCCCATGGCACGTTGTTCCCCACGTCTGTTCCATCGCCGATGGGCTGCCGACCAAGACATAAGAGGCGGTGCCCATATCGCCGGGAATCAGAACCGGCTGCCCGACCTTCTGATACTTGTCGGGGATCTCAGGGTGTCCCGCTGGAAACGCGCGTGTTGCACCTTTGCGGTGCACGAACAGTTCACGCTCAATCCCGTCAACGAGGTGCTTCTCAAACTTGCCAATATTGTGCGCGACATCATAGACCAGCTCTAAGCCGAGTTCATCGACCCCAGTCTCGAAGAAATCCATGAACGTTTGACGCACCCAGTGCATGATGCACTGGCGATTGTTCCATGCGTAGTTCGCGCCACACGCCATCGCTGTGATATAGTCCTGCCCCTCCTTTGAATTGATCGGGGCAGAGGCGAGTTGGCGGTCAGGCAAATCGATTCCATATTTCTTCGCAACTTGGACCCACGTTTTGACATGCTCATCGCACACCTGATAGCCGAAGCCGCGCGAGCCGCTATGAATCATCACACAGATCTGCCCCTCCGTCAGTCCCATCACCTCGGCGGCTTCCCGATACAGAATTCGATCTACCACTTGGACCTCTAAGAAGTGATTGCCAGAACCGAGCGTGCCGAGCTGATTTTTTCCACGTTCCAAGGCACGTTCACTGACAGCGTCCGCATTGGCGAGGGACAAAAAGCCGTTCGCCTCCGTAAATTGAAGGTCTTCGAGAAAGCCGTATTCGCGCTCTACCGCCCAACGTGCTCCCTGTTCGACCATCTGCTTCTCTTCTTGTTGGTTCAGCCGAATCTTTCCACTCGATCCGACACCACAGGGGATGTTTTCAAATAGCTTCGCAACAAGCCCTTTAGTTCTGCCCTCTAACTGCTTAACGTCCAAATTGGTCCGAATTAGACGGACCCCACAATTTAAATCGTATCCAATTCCGCCGGGGGATACAACGCCATCTGCCTCCGGATCGGTTGCCGCAACGCCACCTATCACGAAGCCGTAGCCCCAATGTAGGTCAGGCATCGCAAGCGAATGCTTGACGATCCCCGGTAAGTGTGCCACGTTGGCGACTTGCTGCAACGCTTCCTCGCTCTTGGCTTGTTCAAGTAATTTTTCATTCGCGTAAATAATTCCATCAACGCGCATTCCAGCCATGTAGCTCTTAGGAATGCGCCACCGGTATTCATCAATTTTTTGTAAAGGTATCTCTGCTGCCATGATGTTCTCATCTCCTTAATAGATGGATTTAGCGGTGCTCCGGTAAATATAAAATCACAAGCGTTTCGTCGACAGTGTTCACAGGTTGAAAACTCTCGGAACGGAGGTGATCCATTGACATCGGTAATGGAGAGGTTTGCGTCCAACCCACAAGCTTTGGTACTGCCTCCTGCGCCAAGTAGCGCAGGACGACCTCACCAATCAATACCCCCACAAACGCCTTTCGAGGACCGACCAGTGCTTGAGAGAGTGGAGATCTGTTATATCTTTTTGGGTCTTCCTTTATCTCGACAGCCGTTGCGGGCGGAATCGTGCCGATGTGAGGATATTCTCCCTGGTCGATGAGCCATGCGTTTTCCAGCGTATAAGGGAGTCTATGTTCAATCCGATCGGTTGTCACTCCTCGCTCCCATGTCAGATGCACCGGAAAATCGATAAAAGTTTCCGCGAAGTAGGCTCGTGTGATCCATGGATCTAAAGCTGCTTGACGCAGGATCGAAAGATCTTTCGTCCCTCCAGGCTCAACTAGTTGCAACGGGGGTGTGGCAGTTGCCGTCAAGGGCCTGATGAAGGTTCTCTCCTGAAACTGGATTGATGTTTCAACGCTTGCTGACGCGATGATTCCGATATAAGTTTGCAGGTGGGCACGGTTCGTTGAAGGATAAACGGATAAAATCGAGAAACGATTCACGGAGACCGGACTCGGTACAAAGTATCGTGGTAGAATAACACCGCACAAAAAAAGTACCGTGAGCGCGATACCTCCGCCCCAGTATAGACGGGGTTTGCCTTGTCCACTCCACCATATCAAGGCACCGAAACCCAGTACATACACAACCAAGAAAACGAACAGCAACCAAATCAATGGGGCTTTCGCCGAAGGAACGATTGCCAAGAGTGTCTGAATTTTTTCGTCGTGTCTGCGATCGGCTTCGTAGCGTGCTTCAGCGTGGCGTGGTGTTTGAGCCTCCGTCCCAAGCATCCACTTCCAAAATGCCTCCGCTCCCGGCGAATCAGAAAAAGGAGGTGCGTTGTAGTCAAACCCCAAGCTAATGATCTGTCCACTCCCCAAAAATCTTTTGGCGATATAGATCTGATCTCCGTCACTAGCGAGTGCAACCATTCCGGGCTTGGACTTCAATTCAATCAGGTCAAAGGGCGAATCGGCTGCAAACCCAAAACGCCGCATTGATTCAGGAAGTTGGGTTGCCCTTCGTAAGCCACCCAACTCCACCGGCAGAAAGGTTTCCAGAAAACTCCCACGCAGCTGACGCAGATCCGCACCACCCGACACAAGCAAGGTGCCCCCTCGCTGAATCCAATCGAGTAACGCTTGTTGTTGTCGCTTAGAAATCCGACGCTCAACTAAGGAAACCCCACGAATCACAAAAAAATCAACCGAATCGTACCCTTTCCAATGGACGGGTAATCCCTTAAAGTCAGTGTAGGCGACAAAGGCATGTCCTTTTTCTTTATCGTCGATCTGTTTTCCATCCCAGCGGCTCAACAGATCGCGGCTCGGCGTCAATGCGAGGATCATGAGGTCAACCGACGATTTGGGTAGTTCCGGCGTAAGTTCTTGAGGAACTCGGACTTGCCCGGCGTGGCTGACAAGCTTGATGCTCAGTTGGGACGAAGTTCCCGGCAGGAAAATATGAATCACACGCCGTTGACGGTCTGTTCGCGTGAGGGAAAGAGGGATGGCATACGTTTGGATCAGTTCATCCGAAAAGATGTTGCGGACCTCAACACTTATCTCGCCATTGAAATTCTCGTTACGGCTTGCAACGACGACCTGCAGCGGTGCCCATCGTTCCCGCTTGTAAACCTTGTCGAACCCAAGTTCAACAGATTCAAACTCGATGGCTGAAAAAGCGGAAGAGACAGATAAGATAAAAAACAGGGTAACAATTCGGCACATTGATACACTTCCGAACTAACAAGTTTAACCCGATTCATGTAGGTTTGGGAGGAACTGCCCTCTCCTTTTGCTCAATTTTCCTAACAAAATATGCTATACTTTTCACCATAAGGCTGCTGTAGCCTTGCGTGGAGGTGCGGTGGTAGTCAACACCCCCGAAAGGGAAAGAAGCGCGAAGCCGAGTGCTATGAAAGCATCTAACAGATGCCATGGACACTTCGCGGAATCTTATGATTCCAAGCGTAATTCCCCGAAGGAACGGGTGATAACCCAATCCTTTAGGGTTGGGTAACTGACGTCCGAGCAGCTCTCTCACTTTATCCAATTCCCCGAAGGAACGGACGGCAAGCCCAATCCTTTAGGGTTGGGTAACTGACTTCCAAGCAGCTCTCTAACCTTATCCCCAATATTCGGACTCCGCATCAACGACTCTCCTACCAGAATCGCGTTGATTCCCGCCTCTTTGAGTTTCATTACGTCCTTGTGTGTATTGATGCCACTTTCGCTGACAACAACTTTATCGGTTGGGATGGAGTCTCTCAGGCAGAAGGTGGTCGCGATGTCTGTGTGGAAGGTTTTCAGATCTCGGTTATTGATGCCAACAATTTCCGCACCTCCCGTCAAGGCTAATTCCAATTCCGCTTCGGTATGGACTTCGACAAGGCTTGCGAGTCCCAAGTTTCGCGCCATTTCGGTAAATTCACGCAGTTGTGTCAATGTCAAGATCGAGACGATGAGCAGAACTGCGTCCGCACCTGCGAGTCGCGCTTGATAGATATGATACGGGTCGATAGTAAAATCTTTCCGCAAGAGGGGGAGCGTCACTGCTTCACGGATAGCACTCAGATAGGCGAGCTCACCGGCGAAAAATTCTCGATCGGTCAATACAGAAATTGCTGATGCACCGTTTTCCGCATAGGTCCGAGCGATTCCGACCGGATCAAAATCCTCGCGGATAATCCCTTTACTTGGGGATTTTTTCTTAACTTCGGCGATGAGATGGATGCTATTCGGGGCTGACAGCGCAGCACGAAAATCTCGTGGCGGCGGCAAATCCCGAATCTTACGTTTCAGCGTATCTAATGGCATCCGTTGTTTGTCGTCCTCCAATTCTATCCGTTTGTGGGCGACAATAGTATCTAAGATCAAAGGGTTCTCCTATTATCCAGACAAGGTGTTAAGCTATTTACAGAGATATCGAGTGCCTTAGCACCTATTTGAGCCACGGGCGATATATCCGGCCGCTTTTGATTGTCCGCACATGGTTCAGCTTTTGACGTGCTTCGACAGACACACGCTCGGAATCGGTCAGCGTAAAACTACCTTCGTCTAATCTTAAAATAGTGACATCGCCCTCCGCCCCGACTTTTAGCGTTCCCAAGCTGTCCTCCAATCCCATGATCCGGGCAGTGGTCTCGGTACTACGTCGAATCACCTCATACAGGGGTATCCCTAACCAGAGAAACTTTGAGAGAGTTGTGATCTGATCAAAAACCGGGCCCTCAACATTGCTGTTGTATAGGTCGCTGCTAATGTTGTCAGGGAAGAATTCTTGGGCGAGTGCCTTTTCTGCAACACGAAACGAAAAACTGCCAGAACCGTGTCCGATGTCGAAAATAACGCCGCGCTGTTGGTCTTCCCTAAAACGGTCGATAATCCGTCCGGCGTTGTCCAAGACACCCTCTGATTTGCCATGAAAGGCATGTGTGACCACATCGCCGGGGCGAAGCATCGCTGTGATTTCTTCCAATGGTGTTTTGGTATCCTTCACATGAATCATGACAAACCCATCAATGGCTTCAGCCGCCTCTATGGTGCGCTTCAGTGCTTCGACATCGTTCTCTCCGGCATAACCTCTTGACAGCCGGGCTTTGACCCCCAGCACGAAGTCACGGTTTTCTTGAGCCACACGGACAGTTTCTTGGACATCAGCCCAGCGTATATCCGTCAACTCCCCGATTCTGGGCCAAATCATGCCCATCGCTGAGATGTTCAGCAGGGCGAATAGTCGAGTATCTGATCGTTCTAACACATACCTACGGAAAGCTAGGAAGTTGCTTGCACCTGCCGAACCGGTATCTAATGCGGTTGTCACCCCTTTGCTGATGTTGCCGATGTCCGGCTCCATTCCATAGGCAGTGGCTCCCCAAAACGCATGTACATGAAGGTCAATCAGTCCGGGCGTGACGATTAAATCCGTTGCGTCCACGACCTCACGTGCCAATGTTTCTGTAATGTTTTCCTCAACCGCCGCGATTTTCCCATCCGACAGTGCAACGTCCCGGACCGCGTTGAGTCCTTGGACGGGATCGATAACCGTACCCCCTTTAACTAACAGATCGTAGGTCATTCCGTTTCTCCTAGCGATAGCTCAACCCTTTGTCAGTTACCCCGCCCTAAAGGACGGGGCTTCCACTGCTAAGAAGTTGGTGAATACTGGCTTGGTCATCACACCGCCATTCACCACTCATCTTTTACGTTTCACGGATTGGATTATATCACGTTTTATTTTCGCGGTCAACGATGGATTTGATTCCTCTATATGGTATACTATTATGGGTAGTTGTGGAAACGGGCACACCCGACCTTGCAAACTCGCCGAAATCATAGGTGGCTCTGTATTATGGGAATAGATTCATCCCTCGGAATAGGAAAGAAACAATGATGATAAGGAATACACTGTTGTGTGCCAAACCCACTTTAGGGTTAGTGATGTTGTTATCATTCCTAGCAATCAATGCTTTTGGGGCAGACAAAAATTGGACGCTTGTTCGTGAATCGCGATGGCAAGCGGGGTTTTCCGATATCCACTTTGTCTCTCAACAAGATGGGTGGATCGTCGGATCAGACGCAACGATTCTGCGTACCAACGACAGCGGAAAGACTTGGGAACAACCTAGTAAACCGCTTCCATTCAAGATAGATTTCCACAAAGTGTGGTTCCTCAATCCTCAAACCGGCTGGATTGTCGGCGAGGACGGTGCTGTGTTGAAGACGACCGATAATGGAGAAACGTGGACAGTACTGGACACCGGCACCCGTCGGGTCTTATCAGCCGTTTTTTTTGTGGATACCGAACACGGTTGGGCTGGTGGCGATGGTGGGCTTATCATTCATACAACAGATGGTGGTGACACTTGGGTTCAACAGAATCCCCCGACGAATAATGCGATCCAAGACTTTCATTTTGCCAGTCAACAGGTCGGTTGGGCCGCAGGACATGGCGGAACAGTTGTCCATACGACGGATGGCGGACAGACTTGGAAGAGCCAAAAGATTAGCAGCGCAGCCGGCATTAGTTCGATCTGTATGCTCGATCACCGAGAAGGGTGGGCAGCCGGCGGTAACGGTGCGCTGATTCATACCACTGACGGCGGCGCAACGTGGGAAACCCAGAAAAGCAATGTCCCTAATTCCAACGGCATGCCTGAACCCATTTGGAGCATCCATTTTATTGACGTCAATCACGGACTTGCAGCCGCAGAGTTCGGCGTGATTCTGAGGACAACCGACGGCGGCGCAAATTGGGCTTCGCTTGAACCGAGACCCGTTCCCAGCCGTCTGAACGCTATCCAACTGATTAGTCCACAAGAGGCGTGGGCTGTGGGCGAATTTGCCACCCTCCTGCACAGTCAAGATGGTGGGGCATCGTGGGATGTGGTCTCGATCAACAGCCACTTGACGACAATCCACTTCCTTGATGATAAAACGGGGTGGGCGGTTGGTCTATCTGGAATGGTGCTTGCCACCCGCGATGGCGGGGCAACATGGCAACAACAGCACACCGGGAATGTCTTTGAGCTGTTCGGCATCGGTTTTGTTGATGCGATGCAAGGCTACATCGTTGGCAGTAACGCAACCCTAATCGAGACGGGAGACGGCGGCGGAACATGGCAAGGTATCAGTGTGGGGGCGGAGACCGGTCAAATCCAACGCCTCCAGTTTGACGAGGCTATTCGATGGAAGCGTGCCGTTGGCTTTTATGATCTCCACTTCTCAACACCTCAACACGGATGGGGCGTCGGCGAACTTGGCAAGATTTTGCACACAAAGGATGGTGGACGTACATGGCAAAGCCAAGATTTGAGGGATTTGCCTGTCAGTTACACCAATCTGTATGGTGTTTACTTTGTCGATGCGAATGTAGGTTGGACCGTCGGTGAAGCAGGGACAATTATCAAAACGGATGATGGTGGGGAGACGTGGATTATGCAACAAGCGGAACCCAACGAGTTACGGGCAATTTTCGCCCTCAACCCCCAAATCGCGTGGATTGCTGGGGATGACGGCTCCATTTATGCGACGAAAGATGGCGGGGAGAGGTGGATCCGACAAATCACGCCGACGGGCGAAAAATTGAATGGCGTCTACTTCGTCACGGATAACGAGGGTTGGGCGGTTGGCGAAAAGGGAATGCTCCTCAATACCAAAGATGGGGGTGTGACGTGGCTTGTTCAGAAAACCCCGACCTCAAACGGCTTAATGGATATCACCCAATCTCCAGACGGTGTTCTCTGGGTCGTCGGCGAATGGGGGACCGTCCTGAAATATTAGCCAATGGCTGAAACCTTCCGATCAGGTCAGAGCACCCCTGCAACGGTGGGTTAAGATCTTATACTCGCTTAACTTACGACAGAGGAGCAATAGTTACATCGCCGTTGTCTACAACCTCTAATATCACACGACTTCCATAAAGCAACGACATACAACCAACGGTCCACCCTCCGCTTCCAAGATGAGTACCTCCCGTTCCTGCCCATGCCATAGCACTTTTGCAAGATACATATCCAACACTACTACATTTCCATCACCAAGAGTAACGTGCCGACTGCCAGCTAGCTGAAGTTTGAGGTAATTGATTAAATCGCTTGATAGCGTTAGATAGCCATTGAAGCCTGTATCAATTACAGTCTCAACGTTTTCTCTTTTTTGATTTGAGCCAATAATCTCTAATTCGATGACAGCTTCTCGATTGGCGGTAACTTTTCCGATTATCATTATGTTTGTACCGAGAAATGTCCACCGATTCGATAAGCGGTTGGAAACCCAATTTGTAAGCCATAAATAACCGCATCGGGATGCTTGGCAAGGAGACGTTTCGTGGCAACTAAATCATCAGCGTTCATCTCGTATTCGCCCGTTTCGATATCAATGACCAAGAACTTACCTTTGTGCTTGGGCTCAACTTTGTTGCGTATCTGTTTCTTATAAATCGCTTCGCCCCGTGATGCAACCTCTTTGGAGGTATAATTGGTATATGGCATAGTGACTTTCTCCCCGTATCAGATACCGCATAATAACATTTATTTATCCTTTTTCCAGACATAGACACATTTTCTCAACGCTTCTCGTCCATGCTTACCCATTTGTTGGGAGCTATTCCCTTTACTTTGAGGCAGAACAAGGATTTTTTCTATCTGAAATCCAATATCTTCAGCTATTTTTGAGAGGATTGTATCTACAGATATTGCAGCCCCAGCATACCTAACATTGTCATTAACCATGAACATCATGCCGTCTGTATCCAATACCCGGTAACATTCTTGGATAACACAAGCCATCTCATAAAAATAACCTCTCACCATACGAGCAATTCCACTGTTATTGAGTTCTTTTTTCTTCCTTTTGTAATCCAGATAATTCAATATCCCCTGCAACAGAGGTAAGCCATCGCAAATGCCTATAGCCGTTTGCCATTTGGGATTTAGATCAATGAGTGTTTTTGCTTTGTTTTCTACCGTGCAACTCAACATCGCTTGCCGCAAGCCCGCTAACCCAATTTCATTGACTCCAAGCAGCGCGTGTTCTAAGGCATAAGTGCGTGTATAGTCGTAACGATTGCAGTAAGGGGGTGACGTAATTATTCCAGAATAAGCCCTGCTTTCCAATGTGGGAAGCACCTCTAAACACGACCCTTTTAATAAATTCACATCCCCTGTCTGTATATCCTCCCGCATAAATGAGAATAGATTGCCTTCGCCATCCCCAAGATTGGTAGCACCGCAGTTAAGTGTGGTAGGCGTCAAATGTCTGGAATTATGGTCGAAATTGGAAGTCACACCAAAAAATGTCATACATCTGTGATGCGCTCGAAACCCTGTGTGAATTGAGGATTTCTCTGATAAACGCCACGTTGCTGTATGACACGACTTTCCTCACATGACCGCCGATTTCACTACTCCACACTTTAGTGCAGACCTACCCCAAGATTCATATCATCTTTTATCTCGTTTAGCTTTTCTACAATGGCTTCATCGAATGACAAAATTTTCCCTTTGTCGAAAGGGTTTTTACCATGTTAGGGCGGATTGTATGGTCCGAGGAAACGCGCACCGTCAAAATGGATTAGATGCGATGGGGCATCCGCTACCCACACCTCCGTTTCCCAAGCGATTGCGCTAAGATACTGTCCCATGATGGCGCGGTTTGGGAAAGCACTCACATAAACCAGCCCAGGTTTTGACTTGGCAAAGAGATTGGTTAGTTCATCATGCCTTTTACCATCAACGGGACCATGACTAGTGACTGACTCAACCAAGAGTAACCAATTCTTCTCAGTGTAATACAGCACCACATCAGGCATCTTGCCGTGTGAATCTACGTTGACACCCAGTTCCGCCAGCAGGGCCACATCGAAGTAACCCCACTTGTCTCCAGTATCACCAACATAGACCAGCACGCTACCCGGTGCGAAGCGGGGAGCAAAGTTCTCAATGATGGCTTGAATCAATTCGCTGTGCTCACCAGGGCTAAGCGCGATCTTCTTCCCCGGTGAAATCTCAACCGGAACACGATTCTGCTCCCGCTCTCTGGCGTAACGGGCTATCAGAGTTCCACGCTCGGCCAGATATGTCGTCAGCGCATCGTCCCATGCAGACGTGTTGAAGGTACGCATTAGAGCCAGCGCAGTGGGTTCAATTTGATACACTGCCTTCGGGCTATTTACTGGACGGTCCGGCCTATCCGGGTTGTACAGTGCGATACCGGCATCGCGGAACTGGTGCATTGTTTGGCGACGAATTGTCTCGCGGGTGTTCGGTGCATATTCCTTATCGTAGTGTTCTCGCACCCAATTAATGATGGGCGTGATACCTATAAGCGGAGCTTTGGCATCAGCCCAGGCTTTGCCCGGCGTAAGGTTCAGTAATGCTAACAAACAGAGAGCGGAACGCTCGTTCTGTTGCGCTCTTGGCAGCCCCAACGAAATGATAATCTGGCGGGCGGTTTCGATATAATCGTTTTTGCTGTTCATTCGGCTAATGTTCCTAGCTTGGTGTCAATCATGGTCTGCGTAAGTTTCCCTTGTTGTATAGCCCATTGACCAATTTCAATTAGGGCATCACGACTTGGGTACTTCATAAGTCTAAGGTCAGTGGCATTGACCTGCGTGTGGCCACTGAAACATCGGTAATATTCATCAATAGTGGTTGAGTTGAGGAATACAGCCAGTCCATGCGCCAACGCCTGTGGCAAGCCACCTTTATTTTCGTGGAAAAAATTTAAGTGGTTCTCAAATCCCAGCATAGGTGCGTTATCAAGTACGCTAGGGTCAACAACGCTTGCTACAATTCGGTGCCTTTCTTCTTTGGCCGTGAAGCGCCGTACCACGCAATAAAAGCCATTCGGATATAGCCATTTTTCCGTTTCACCGTTACGCAGGATAGCGTTGGGTTTCTTACTGCCAACAACCGGCCATTTGGTACTAATGCTACTGAAATGACATGGGTAGAGCAAAGGTACGGTCCCCGCCTCCGGCATATCGCGCAAGTGCTCTTTCAACCGAAAATCGATTACTGGACCAGTCGAAACGCTGATACCAAGATCTGCTAGCGCATAGCGGATGATCGGAGCTAGTTTGATGGTACTTTCGGGTGATAGTGGCAGCCGGATAAATCGCTCCGAATCATCCGGGAAAACGATTTGATCGAACAAGTATTTATGGGTGGTAAGGTTGGTGAAGGTGTCGTCCGCCGAAGTCGAAACTGCTACAGGGCCTTGTTGTCCACTACGCTCAAGCTGGATTATAATATTCTCTTGCAATACGTTGTCATCCTTGAATACTTTGTTACGAGACTCAAAAAGATGCACGTGCCGGATGGCTGCGTGCTCAAGGATAAAATCACGAAATGGTCGGTAATACGGTCCATTACAGAAACTGCGCGGAATGATCGCCACAATTTGTCCGCCCGGCGCGGCTAGCGCAACAGCTAGTGCTACAAAAGCCGAATACAGATTCACCGTCTCAATACCAATGCGGCGTAAAGCTAAACGGTGCGGTGAATTGCTATTGATTTTTTTGTAAGGCGGGTTAAGGATGACGTGAGTATATTTTTGGAATTCTTCGGCGAAAAAGCTGCCGGAAAGCCAATCTACGGCGGCGTGTATAAAATCAACCTTTCGGATTGTTGGAATAAACCTTGGATTATTTCTATATTTTTCCAATGTTTGGTTCAAATAGGAATGCAAAGAATCGTCAATCTCGAAAGCATCTAGCTCTACACGCTGAAAGTCAAAATCAGCAGAATTCCACCTCTCCAAAAAAGCGGCAGAAAGCGAGCCAATTCCGGCTCCCGCATCAAGCAAGCGACAACTGCCTTTGCCATTAGGGAAAAGACTGGCCATGAATGCCGCAGTTCTTGCTGATGTAAGGAACTGACCGAACTGTGATTTTTTCTTCGCTTTGGTGTTTTTTGATAATCGCAATCTAGTTTGTTCAACCGTTGACAGCATGATGAGCCTCTTACTTTGTGCCCAAACGAAAAAGTTCAGTTGTCCAACGAATCGGAAGAGCAGGGCAGGATTTGCTAAATCTCCCGCCATCACCCTAATAGATCAGGGATCAGGAGACTGCAACAACGGGTTAAATTCCTACGCTGCGGCATCCTTTGGATTGGGGCCATATTGATTCTCGTTCGGCTGACTGTCTTGCACTGTGAAGACAATCAGAATAATACCACCGATGAGCGGAATAAAACTGATAAAAAACCACCATCCACTTCGATTGGTGTCGTGGAGCCTGCGAACCAATACAGCGAGGCCAGGAATCGCCACAACTAAAGAGTAAAGCCCTACAAGAATACCCGAAACTCCAACCAACAGCTCGACTAAATAAATCACAAGGTATATAATAACGTTGAAGATCGTGAAGAACCAATACTCTTTTCGCCGGGCTCGCCCGCTAAATACCGCATACTTCTTCAACACTTCAAAATACCAATCCATGTTATCTCCTCTCTTGCTACCTCTATTGATTTAGTCAATTGATTATACCCCCGATCCAGCGGCTCAGCAAATTAAAATCTTGGCAGCTACCTACCACCTAACCTGCCTCATCCCGCCAACGTTCCAGGGGGTGGCTACGGTCTTTGAGCGGAAACGGGACACGTCCACCCTGTCGGTGAGACTCCCATGAACCGTGAATCATCTCCAACAACGCGCGTCCCTCCCGACCAGACGAAATCGGATCGGCATCCGGGGAATCGGGTTCAAGCAACGAGTGGATGATGCGAGACTGAAGCACAGAGTTGATGTCTCGACCTTGCAGATGCTGGCCTGTAATACGGTCCTCTTCGGGCAGCGAAACCGGCTCCCACTGATGCCCCTCCACAGGTGTCATAAATGCGCCTCGGTGGATGAACATCACCGTGACAACGCTTCGCCGCAACGCAATCCGCCCTTTCGTACCGATGAGGTCTAAACCGTACGCCTTATCATTTCCTTCAGATTCTGCCAAGAAGTCGCAATCGGCGTGTATCCCGTTGGCAAACCCAAACGAACAGAACGCCCGCTCACCGATGACCAGTCCCGCATCCCGGTCACGGGGGTTGACCTCCTGACTATGTTTGATGTCTTGGGGCCCCGCTACAAGGGAGTCCGCTGAAGTGATATGTGCAGCAGCCCAACTCACCTCTCCCCCAAAGTTGTGAACCCAATCAAAGAGATGTGTCCCCATCTCCATTATTGCGTTCCCCGCTTTGCGTCCCCCCTTTTCGTAAGCCCGTATCAAGAAGATCTCACCGATTTCCCCTTCAGCGATCAACCTCTTCGCATAGGCGTTGTATACGCTGGCACGTTTCTGATGGTTGATGGACAATCGCACACCGGCTGTGTCACACGCCGCAACCATCTCATCCGCCTCCTGAAGCGTCACAGCCATCGGTTTCTCGCAGAGGACATGGCAGCCGTGCGCCGCTGCGGCAAGCGTTGTCGCATGGTGCTGCGGTGCCTGCGTTGAAATCACAACGAGGTCTAGCTCCTCCCGTTCAAACATCTCCTGATAATCTGTGTATAGGGCTGACACGCCGTACATCTCTTGGTACGTTTGCAATGCTTCCTCACGAATATCGCAAAAAGCGACCAAATCCACGAGTTCGTTCTTTATCAACGTATTGGTATGGTCTCTACCTTTTCCGCCGCACCCGATTAGCGCGGCTCGATACTTTGCCATTGATTTTGCTCCTTCTTCTTTTTAATGCCAACTTCGGTGTAGATTTGCAATGCAAGCCGAAATATAGTCAATCGCCTAACCGTCCACAAAGCGAGCGGGTGAGAAAATCTCCATTGACCTGTCCCAATGTCCATCCACTATCAGTTCTTTGATAATCTTCGCCGTTACCGGACTACCCGTGATCCCCATCGTAAAGTGCCCCGCCGCAACCGAGACATTTTCCCATCCGGGAAGTGCCCCAATCGCAGGAAGTCCATCCTCGCAGAAAGGACGAAAACCTGACCACATCCTTTCGACACGCCCCTCACTCAAAGCAGGAACTACTGCTGTCCCTCTTTCTAACAGATCGGCAATCGCTTCAGGGGTGTTGCGTTTATCGAAGCCGACATGTTCAACGGTTGCTCCGACATGAACCGAGCCGTCCGCGCGGGGAACCAGTGCCCCTTTGCTAGAGTTGATGGGACGTTGAAGCAGACGCTGAATGGTTGTGACCGCCAACATCTGGCCACGCGCCGGACCGATGGGGATGGTCATGTCCAACGCCTCGCAGAAGACGCGACTCCACGCACCGGTTGCTATCACGAGATGTCCGGCAGAAATCTCTCCTTCATTTGTCTGAAGTGCTGAAAAGCGTCCGTTTGTTCGCCGTACGCCGGTCGCAAGACATCCTTCAAGGAATCGGGCATTTTGGACCGTAGCACCTCTGGCGAGTGCGAGGACCAAGCGACCATTGTTGATGTACGCCTCATCATGGGAAAAGATACCACCACAAACCGCCGGTGCCAGTTCAGGTTCAAGAGAATGTATCTCCGCTGCGTCCAGCCGTGTTATCGCCATCCCAAAGGCTTCCCCGAATTTTTGAAACTGCGACAGCCGAGCAGTTTCCTCTTCCTCGTTCAGGGCAACCCTCAGAATCCCAGACGGGATATACTCAACACTGATGCCAGTTTCCTCTTCGAGTTCCGGCACAAACGCAGGGAACATCTTCGTCGAAGCCAAGTGAAGTTCAAAAAGTGCACGTTCCTCCTCCGCCATGTGTAAAGGCACCAACAACCCTGCAGCTGCACTGGAGGCTTCTGCACCCACCTGCCCCTTTTCTACTACCACCACTTCAAGTCCCGCCTTTGAAAGCTCATAAGCAATGAAGCACCCAATGACCCCGCCGCCGACCACAACTACATCTGCTGTTTGATCCATCTGCCTCTCCTTCTGTTATGATAATCACCATCTGCAAAGTCTGGTATTCCATTGATTATCCCACATCGCAACGAACTTTGCAACGTTGAAAATGTTAGGCAAAACTGACTCTGTAGGCGCAGAAAAACGGACTTATATCTCTGAAAACTTTTTCCAACGAAAATTCCTTCTGGCTATTTGCGCTATTTTGGCGTATAATATTCAAAGAAATAGTGTCAAGCGGAATTGGTGCGGATAGAAATATGCAACTACGCAAATCAACAACAGGTTGAGGCAAGGTCGAAATTGGCACGAATTTCCTCAACCAATACCGCTTGGTCTCCATCGGAGCGACATCTGCGGATTCCCTCGTTGCTTTCTGAATCTCTAAGCGCGACGGTTAAAGTCGATCGGAGGACATGAGAACGCTTGAATTCTTGGTCTCGTTTTTCTCCAACGAAAATCACTTGCGATGGTATTTCTCTGTGAGATCAGAACGTATCATCTCACAGCATTTAAGGTATCACGTCACTTTGTAAATGAAATGGCGTCAATAACAACTCAGAGACGACGATGTTATCTGACAGATGCCCGGCTTCTCAAGCCCCACGATGCGGAGAGCAGTGATGGCACACGCGGAATGTGGTGATACTATCAAGGGGTAAGCTATAGGATGGCACGGTGTCGATTCATCGATGAACTGTGGATCACTCGAATGTACAGTCGGTGAGGGGGAAGCCAACCTCCGTGTGCGAAGTCCAGAAACGTTTGCAAATTTTGAACAACATCTTTTGAAAGAGGAAATTCAGATGAATATTTATGTCGGTAATCTGTCGTATGATGCCAAGGATGATGACTTGCGAGAGGCTTTTGAAAACTACGGAGCAGTCGATACTGCCAGCGTCATTCAAGACCACTACAGTGGAAGGTCAAGAGGATTTGGATTTGTCGAAATGCCCGATTCAGCTGAGGCGGAAGCGGCGATCGCCGGATTGGATGGACAGGAAATTGCCGGACGTGCTGTGAAAGTAAACGAGGCTCGTCCTCGTCCCGCACGCGGTGATAGGCGTGGCGGTGGCGGCGGCGGCGGCAGAGGCGGCGGCGGCGGCGGCGGCGGCGGCGGCGGCGGCGGCGGCGGCGGCGATGACCGCGACAGATGGTAAACGCCATCTTCGTTTGATAATTTTACAAAAAGCACCGGGTGATACCATTCGCCTGGTGCTTTTTTTATATGATGCGCCGCAAATTCGGAGATAAGCAGATAGACGGATGCGAAGATAGAAGCCCACTAGGGTAAATTGATCGTAACTTCACGTCCTAGTTGCGAGGATTGATAGATTCCATCGAAAATTACGTTGGTGTACAGGAAAGTGTCCCCAGGAATGGGGGAAGGCTGTCCGTCCCGGATGGCTCGCACAAACTGCTTGATCTCATAGGTAACGTCTATACTTCCTTCCGGCAGCTGATTGGACGTGACATCCTGCAAATCGCTGTAGCCTCCATGTGATAGACGCAGTTTTGGTTCTGAGCCAAAGGGAAAGACCTCAACAGCTCCACGACTGCCGGCGATACGCATCTGCCACTGTTCCGGGAAGTTAATCGCCCAACTGTGCGCGAAGAACAAGGTAATTCCCCCCTCCAGTCGGATGTAGGCTGTTCCGAAATCCTCCACCGAAAAGTCGTCGATATTCCAAGTACCGTCCGGGGAGTGCCCAAAAATGTTGGCATCGGTGCCGGAAACCGTAAGCGGTTTGGGGTGTCCCATCATGTGGAGCACAGCGTCAAGCGTGTAGACACCATTGTCCATGAAACCTCCACCACCGGCTGTTTCTTTTTTGATGAATGTCCCGCCGGGGATACCACGATGCTGCCAACCGATGGCTTCAGCGTAATAGATTTGTCCGAGATTTCCCGCTTCAATGAATGCCTTCGCCTCTTGGATTTCAGGCATAAACCGCCATTTCATGCCCACCATTAGGATTTTTCCACTACCTCTTTGGGCTTCCGCCATTTGATGGGCTTCAGTAGTCGTGGCGGCCATCGGCTTTTCCACGATGACATGCTTCCCCGCCTGAAGCGCGGCGACCGTTGGTTCGCAGTGCGCTTTGGTGTACGTGCAAACACTGACGGCATCCACCTCCGCAAGCGCGAGCAGTTCACGATAGTCCCCAAATGCGTATTCCGCGCCCCACTCCTGCGCTGCGGCTTGCGCCCGTTCCTCAAGGATATCTGCGACCCCCACAATCCGTGCTTCATTGGGAATCTGGAGGTATCCGTGCGCATGTGCACGAGAAATCCCGCCCGCACCGATGATACCAATACCAATCGCCATAATGTTCTCCCATCAAATCATTGCAAAGCAGTGTTAGCCTCTTGAACCACCTGTGCTGCGCGCTCTTCCCAATCCACCGAATTGCCTTCAGTTCCTGCCTTAAACCAGATCAGGTACTCAATGTTTCCCGCCGGACCCCGAACTGGAGAGTGAGAGATCCCCATGACAGATTGATCTCGTCCATGAATAAACTGGATGAGATCGCAGAGAACCTGAACGTGCACCCTCGCATCCCTCACGACGCCGCCTTTGCCAACGTGTTCCCGTCCCGCCTCAAATTGTGGCTTGACCAAGGCGAGTACATCCCCCGTAGGATCAACGATTTGGGTGATGACCGGTAAGACTTTTTCGAGAGAGATAAACGAGACATCAACCACGCCGATTTTGACCGGCGGTTCAAAGCGATTCACGTCAATCGTGCGGATATTGGTCCCCTCAATGACACACACCCGTGGGTCTTGACGGATTTTCCATGCAAGCTGCCCATGCCCCACATCCACCGCATACACAAACTTTGCACCGTATTGCAGCAAGCAATCCGTGAATCCACCGGTTGATGCGCCAACGTCAATGGCGACCCTACCACGCACATCAACTTGGAAGACCTGTAACGCCTTCTCTAGCTTCAGTCCACCCCGGCTGACATACCGTGGCGGCTGTTTCACTACAATTTCCGTATCCTGTGAAATCAGATGCCCCGGTTTGACTTGTGTGCTACCCGAAACAATCACTTCACCGGCGAGAATTAACTGTTTTGCTCGTTCACGGCTTTCGACAAGCCCACGCTGGACAACGAGTGTATCAAGTCGCTGCTTGCTCTGCCCTCGTGATGCGTGAAAGGTGAAACGTGAGATATTAGAGGTATTGTTGTTGTTCTTCCAGCCTTCCATCCTGCCTTTCCTTCCAATCTCCGCGTTCGTCTCCAGTTCCGCATCGCTCAGTTCTCCGCGTCTATCCGCGGATCTACTCCTTTGCAAGTTTTAACCCTTCATGGACAATCGTCTCTTCATCTAAACCACACTGTTCATATAAGGTCTTGACATCCCCATGTTCAATAAACTCATCGGGAATACCGAGACGCTTGACCTGCACATCTGTCAATCCGCTATCTGTTAACATCTCCAAGACAGCACTGCCGAATCCGCCCATCAGCACACCATCCTCAACCGTAATCACCTTTCCAATCCGTGAAGCGAGTGGGAGGATGAGCTGATCATCAAGCGGCTTGACGAATCGCGCATTCACCACCGTTGCCGATACCCCTGAGTTCGCCAATATCTCTGCTGCCTCGAGTGCCGGTTGGACGCGATTGCCAATTGCTATAACTAACAGATCATTACCGTTGCGTAGGACCTCACCTTTCCCAATTGGCAACGACTGAGGTTGGTTCGCCATAGGAACGCCCAGACCGTTGCCACGAGGATAACGGAGGGCAATTGGTCCCTTTTCGTACTTAACGGCGGTCTTCACCATGTGCTGGAGCTCGTCTTCATCTTTTGGTGCCATTACCACCATGTTTGGCAGAGAACGCAGGTATGCAAAATCGAAGACACCGTGATGGGTCGGTCCGTCTGCTCCGACAAGTCCGGCGCGATCCAATACGAAGATAACAGGCAGATTCTGAATGCAGACATCGTGAACCAACTGGTCGTAACCGCGTTGCAGGAAGGTGGAATAAATTGCCGCGACCGGCTTGATACCTTGGGTCGCTAGCCCCGCTGCAAAGGTGACAGCGCACTGCTCTGCTAAACCAACGTCGAAGAAGCGATCCGGAAACACCTCTTGGAACTTGTCTAACCCCGTGCCGTTTGGCATTGCTGCGGTTATAGCGGCAATTCGGGAGTCTTGTTGAGCAAGTTCAATCAATGTGCCGCTGAAAACACTGGTATATGTCGGAATGGGTGACTTGGGGACAAGTGATTTACCGGTTTCGAGGTCAAATTTGCCACTGACGCTGTAAAAGCTCTCTGAGTCCGTTTCGGCGAGGGGATACCCTTTTCCCTTCTGGGTCACAACGTGAAGCAAAATTGGTTGATGTAGCGATCTTATGCCCTCAAGCACGGGCAATAACGCCTCCAAGTCGTTGCCGTCAAGGGGACCGAAATAGCGAAAGCCAAATTCCTCAAACAGAGTGCCGGGCTTGAGAGCAGCTTCGATCCGTTTGGCAACAGGCTTCACCTCCGGGACAATTCGCTTCACAATCTCTTTCGCGCTAGAGCGGAGAGCGTTGTAGGTCGGATTGGTTAAGAGGCGGTGCAGATATTTTGAGAATGCGCCGACCGTCTGGGAAATAGACATCTGGTTATCATTGAGGATGACGAGCATATCTTTTTTGAAATCGCCGGCTGTATTTAGTCCCTCAAACGCCATTCCCCCTGTCAAACCGCCATCCCCGATGACAGCGACCACCTTGTAATCTTCCTTGTTGAAATCGCGAGCGGTGGCAACCCCCAACGCCGCCGCAAGTGATGTACTCGAATGACCGGCACCAAACACATCGTACTCGCTTTCTGCGCGACTGAGAAACCCACTGATGCCACCATATTGGCGAAGTGTCGGAAACACATCGCGGCGACCGGTGAGGAGTTTGTGTGGATAAGCTTGGTGCCCAATATCCCAGATGACTTGGTCGCGTGGGGTATCGAAAACGTAATGGAGAGCTATTGCTAATTCAACCGTTCCTAAGTTGGGAGCAAAGTGTCCGGGGTGTTCTGATAGCACCGAAATAAGGTACCCACGCATCTCCTCAGCGAGTTGTTTCAGTTGGTTGGTATTTAGTGATTTGAGATCTGCGGGTGTATCGATTTTTTGTAAAAGCATTCCAAAGCTCCTTGTGACAGTCAACGCATGAGGACAAAAATGCGTCGTCCCCTACGACGAACAATCAGATTTCTCCCTCATTTTCCACTTCAAACGGTGCCATTTCAAACACATCTTCATTGACTTCAACCAGTTGTTGCACACGCAATTCCGCCGCATCAAGTTTCTCTCGGCAGAGTCGTGTCAGATGGATGCCTTCCTCGAAGGCTTGCAGTGACTCATCCAGAGTCAAGGCATCTCCCTGTTCAAGTTGGGCAACCGCCTCTTCAAGTTTAACTAAGGCTTCCTCGAAACTCATCTCTTCAGACATCTATCTCTCCTTTCAACACACGACATGCTAACTGCCCCCGCGAAAGTCGGAGGTGAACCTCTTCGCCAGCGCGAACCTGTGCAGCATCTGTAACTGTTTTGCCACTTGAATCTTTGCAGATGCTGTATCCACGAGCCAACGTTGCCAAAGGACTTAATGTGTCTAACTGAGCAGCAGCGATTTGCCACGCTCGCCGTTTTCCGCTTAACTGTTGTGCAGCCGCTCGCTGTCCTCGGATGTCAAGCTGATCGATAACCTGTCGAAGCCGGTTAATAGCATCAATCCGATGTGTTGCTGGGATGCGGCTCTGTATATTTTCCAGTTTTGTGCGGACAACATCAATTCGTCCAGCAATGCTACGCACTAAATTATACCTGATGGCAGCAAGCTGATGATGAAGTTTCTCCTGATCTGGGACAATATTTTCAACCGCTGCAGAAGGGGTCGGAGCGCGATAATCGGCGACGAGATCTGCAATGGTAATGTCGGTTTCATGCCCCACAGCAGACACGGTTGGGATATGAGACTTAAAGAGCGCACGGGCGACAATCTCTTCGTTGAACGCCCACAGATCTTCGATAGCCCCGCCCCCTCGACCGACAATGAGGAGATCTATCCCCGGCAGACGGTTCATGCACGCAATGGCGTGGGCGATCTCTGACGCCGCGTCCTCCCCTTGTACAAGGGTCGGAAATAGCAACACTTCCACTGCGGGATAACGTTTTTGCAACATCCGGAGAATATCACGGATAGCTGCCCCTGTTGCAGAGGTGATCAGACCAATCTTCTGTGGAAATTTTGGCAGCGGCTTTTTATGAATTGGATCAAACAGTCCTTCTTCAGCGAGTTGTTCCTTGAGTCGCTCAAAAGCCAACTGCAACTCTCCCACACCGGCAGGCACGACACGCTCGCCAATAATTTGATACTGACTTCGCGCATCGTAGATGGTAAGCCGCCCGTTTACAAGTACGGCATCCCCATTTTGCATCGGAAATCGCAGACGCGAGGCGGCAGGACGAAAGATCGCACACTGAATCTGGCTATTGTTATCCTTGAGCGTAAAGTAGACGTGCCCGGAAGAGGGACGCCCTAAGTTCGAGATCTCGCCCTCAAGCCATAAATCTTGTAGTATCGGCTCCGATTGCAAAATGCCTTGCAGAATCTGTGTAATTTCGTGGACTTTGTAAATCTGACTTGTTGGAAACATCATAAGTTAAGTATATAACCTAAAAATATAATGACCGAACTACCGCGCTTTGACCACATCGCTCATAGGAAGGCGAACACGCTGGATGGAGAGTGCCTTACCGCTCTCATCATCCAACTCCAGAATAACCCCACAAAGGATGATATTGCTGCTCGCAACTTGATAGCGCCGGGGCAGCATTGTCCGAAAACGCTCGATCACCTCTTCCTTTTTCATGCCAATCACCGAGTCGTGGGGACCTGTCATGCCGACATCCGTGATGTAAGCGGTGCCTTGCGGGAGAATCTGTTCATCGGCTGTCTGGACATGGGTATGTGTGCCCACAACGGCACTCACTTTTCCGTCTGCATACCAACCCATTGCAATCTTCTCCGCTGTCGCTTCTGCGTGGAAGTCGAGCAGAATAAAGCGGGTCCGCGCTTGGATTTGTGGGAAGATGGCATCGAAGGCATGAAACGGATTCTCGTAGCTGTCCATGTAAAGCTGTCCTGCGATATTCATCACACCGATCCGCGTCCCTGAAGCTGCTGTAGCGACGAGCCAGCCGCGTCCCGGCGTACCTTTCGGAAAATTCGCTGGGCGGACTAGATTCGGCTCGGTATCAATGAATCTAAAGATGTCACGATTATCCCAGACATGGTTTCCTGTCGTTATGACATCAACCTCCAAATCTAGGATTTCGTCGAGCACCGATTGGGTCAACCCTTTGCCACCTGCCGCGTTTTCCCCGTTGACGATGACTGCATCAAACCCACCTGCTTTTTCAGTCAGATACGGAAGGAGGTTCGCAAGAGCTTTCCGTCCGGGGGACCCAACGATGTCTCCAATGAATAGAATTTTCAATATTACCTCTCAATCAAATCTCGTAAGTCCTAAATGACCAGTTTTGCTACTGGAATACTTTCATCAATCTAATTTATGCTTGTGCCAATTGATCCAACTCTGTCAACGTAAAAACCGAAGTAAGGGAACATCCAATCTCCGCTAGATTTTCACATCCACCGCTCTCCCGATCGATGACGCAAAAAGCATGCTCAACTTTTAGCCCAAGTTCCCGCATTTGGGATACCGATGTCCGTATTTGTCCAGCAGTTGTGACCACATCCTCTATCACCAACGCTGTTTCACCTGTCTGAAATCCGCCCTCCACCAAATTGCAGGTGCCGTAGGTTTTAGGTTCTTTACGGACATATAGACACGGTTTCCCTGTCTTGAAGGACAGTCCGGTTGCAAGCGGAACACCGCCCAATTCTAAACCGGCGAGTTTGTCGAAAGAGAGTGGTAAAAGTTTTTGCAACTCATCCACAATTGCATCCAATATAACCGGATCGCTTTCAAAGCGGTACTTGTCCCAGTAGAACGAGCTGGTTTGTCCAGACCGCAGCTTGAATTGTCCGGTCAAATACGAAGCGGCTTTAATCTGCTTGGCAAGATCTCTTTTGTCCATAAGGTTCCGTTACTGGGCATAAATGACTTCCCAAGTAGGAAAGTGAACGAGTAAATGGGCAGACCTGCAACCCATTTACTCATAACTGGATTTACCCACCTAATTCTGCCGCCACCGATTTCACATAAGCGACGCTTTTTCCATCACCGTGGAATTGATCGCCGAGACGCATACCTTCGATGGCGAGATAACCACTGTAGCCTGCGTCCAACATCGCCGAGATTGCGAATCGGTAGTCAATGTCCCCATCGGGAATCGGGGCTTGCAACAGGATCGACTTTTCAAGGTCGGGGATATGAACACTATTCAGATTCTTGCAGTGCCAATAATTGCAGTGGGGCGCGAGCGCAGCGATGGCATCTTCGCACGATTCTTCTGGGATGTCATAGGTCCAGTAGATATTACCGAGGTCAGGGTTGATACCAACGTTGGGCTGATCGATGAGTTCCAGCAGGTGTAAAGCAGACCAACTGTTATCAACAATCGTATGTTGGTGGATCTCGATCGAAACCTCCAGCCCTTGATCGGCGGCGACCTTCGCAGCCTCAGAGAGCCCGCATGCGGTGCGTTCATAATCCTCTTCTCTTGCAGTCTGGCTAGCCCCTTGGGATATCCGCTCTCCGCGATACGTGCCAGCTCCCCGCGGATCTGGTGCCGGGCTACCGCCAATTGTTGAATTGACCACCCCGGCACCGATCTGCGCAGCGAAGCCGATAATCTGCTCCCACTGCTTACCTGCTGTCGCAGCAGTACGCGGAGCTATAAAGCCGCCTCCGCCACGTATGGCAACACACGGCATCCCAGCATCTTCAAGCTCCGATCGGAGGGATGCGACGTCCGGTTGATCTAGCACGCTGGCACCCAACTCAATGCCCTCAAAGCCGATCTCTCTTGCTTTTTTCAAAAATGCACCACGATGCTCTTTCGATCCGATACCTCCGTCTTGATGCGGATACAATACCCCTCGACGAAACGCATAAGCGACTTTCATGGAATCACCTCGTAAGAAAATTTGCACAGGAGCAAGCTCTTATCTTCTGCCCCTTTGCATCTTTAACCAAAAACTGATATAATATCTGTTTGAACTGAACCAACTGATGAACGTACCAATAATAGCATAGATGATGGGGAAATTCAATCGCAAATTATTTTAGGGAGAAAGAAACAATTATGGCAACCATCGCAATTGGGGGTATTATGCACGAGTCTAACACGTTCTGTAACGTGCCGACAGACCGTGTAGCATTTGAGTCCGGGGGTCTGATCTTCGGTAACGACATCCTTGATATCTGGGGAGAAGCGCATCATGAGATTGGCGGTTTTATCGAAGGCGCATCAACATACGACTGGGACTTGCACCCAACTCTGATGGCTGCCGCAACCCCTGCGGGCAGAGTGACGGATGCATTTTTTAACGAAATCGTTACTGAACTCATCCAGCGTATTCAGTCAGTACCAAATCTTGATGGCGTATTACTTGCTCTGCACGGTGCGATGGTTGTTGAAAGCTACCCTGATGGCGATGGCGAGGTTCTGCGCCGGATGCGCCGTGCATTGGGAGCCAATTTTCCCATAGTCTCCACGCTAGATCACCACACCAATGTGTCCGAGCAGATGGTCGCAGAATCAACGGTATTGGTCATCTACAAAACGAATCCACACGTCGATCAACGTCAACGAGGACTCCAAGCCGCCGAGATCCTGATGCGCACGGTTCGTGGAGAAATTAAGCCAACGCAAGCCCTCGCCAAGCCACCGATGATTTTTAATATCAGGCATCAATACACCAGCGTCGAGCCGATGTACTCAATCCTTGGAGAAGCGGTACAACTAGAAGCCGGATCTAATGTCCTCGCTGCAAACGTTGCGGCAGGATACCCGTACGCCGATGTTCATGAGATCGGTCCCGCCTCCGTTGTTGTGACCGATAACGATCCACAACTCGCTCAAACAGAAGCCGAGCGGTTATCAAAAATGCTGTGGAATGTACACGATCAGTTAGATATCAACCTGCCAGATGCAGCAGCGGCGGTCACGCAAGCAATAGAAAGCGAGGCACATCCTGTCATACTAGTCGAGATGGGAGATAACATCGGGGGCGGTTCGCCGGGGGATAGTACATTCATTTTGAGTGAACTGGTAAGGCAGAAAGCGGACGGGTTCGTCTGTATCCTCTACGCACCCCAGGAGGTGGAAGCGTGTATTCGAGCGGGTGTTCGCGGGGAGGTCGATCTGACCATCGGTGGGAAATCGGACGACCTACACGGCTCACCAGTCCCAATCCGTGGGCGTGTTCGTCTCATCCACGATGGTTATTACGAGGAAACAGAGCCTCGGCACGGTGGGCAGCGATACCAAGATCAAGGTATCACAGCAGTTGTGGAGTTTGAACGGAAGAACCTGATTGTTCTAACGAGCAAACGTCAGGTGCCATTCAGCCTACATCAACTCTTCAGTTTGGGGATTGATCCGCGGCAGATGAAGCACATCGTTGTCAAGGCTGCCATTGCTTATCGTGCAGCCTATGAGCCTATCGCAGGAAAGATTATTGAGGTTGACACCCCCGGACTGACGGCGGTGAATCCGATGTATTTTACGTATCAGAATGTGCGGCGACCAATCTTTCCGTTGGATTCAATTTGACTGCTCAACTTGAATCTACTAAATACAGATGGAAATTTATATCTACTAATGTTATAATGAACAAAACCAATGATGTGTTAATTTGAACATATACAAGGAGAATAACCAAAATGCCTGAAATTCGCATTGCCGTTGTGGGTGTCGGAAACTGTGCATCTTCTTTGGTTCAAGGTATTGAATACTATCGAGATGCCAAAGAAGATGAGTTTGTTCCCGGTCTGATGCACGTTAAGTTCGGTCCCTACCATGTGAGTGATGTTAAAGTTGTTGCAGCTTTCGATGTGGATAAGAACAAAGTCGGGCTTGATGTCGCCGATGCAATTTTTGTCGAAATTAATAACACTATAAAATTCTCGGATGTGCCGAAGACCGGCGTAACTGTCCAGCGTGGAGCCACGATGGATGGGTTTGCCAAATACTACCATGAGACGGTTGATGAATCGCCGGCTGAAGTTGTTGATGTGGTTGAGGTTCTGCGTGAAAGTCAAGCCGATATTCTCATTAACTATCTACCTGTTGGCAGTGAGGCAGCAACGAAATGGTATATGGCGCAGGCGTTGGACGCCGGCTGTGCGGTCGTGAATTGCATGCCTGTATTCATCGCGAAAAACGACGAATGGCGCGCAAAGTTTGAAGCGGCAGGCTTGCCCATCGTAGGGGACGATATTAAGGCGCAATTCGGGGCGACCATCGTTCACCGTGCGCTGGCAAAACTGATGAGTGACCGCGGCGTTAAACTTGAGCGCACCTCTCAACTGAACGTTGGCGGGAATATGGACTTCAAAAACATGCTGGAAAAAGAACGGTTGGAATCCAAACGCATCTCCAAGACTGATGCGGTCGTTTCCCAACTCAACCATGAGATCGCACCGAAAAACGTCTACATCGGTCCCAGCGATTACGTGCCCTTCCTCGAAGATCGGAAGTGGTGCTATCTTTATATCGAAGGAACCGAATTCGGTGGTATTCCTGTCCGGGCTGAAGTTAAGCTGGAGGTCTGGGATTCGCCCAATTCGGCGGGTGTGGCAATTGACGCGATCCGCTGCTGTAAAATTGCACGGGATCGCGGCGTCAGTGGTGCACTCTATGGTCCAAGTGCCTACTTCATGAAGTCGCCACCACATCAGTATGCTGACGCGGAAGCCTTGACGATGGTAGAAGATTTTATCGGCGGTAGATAAGAAGTTGAGGCAGGTACTTGTAGTCAAACCCGTGGGGAAGCATAGCCATATTTTGCTTTCCCTTTTTTATTTTTTTTGGTAAAGGAGTACGAAATGTCACATTTTCGCGCCATTCACACGATTGAGCTAAAGCCGTATGTCGAACGCGAACAGTTTGAGGATTTCATGCTGGGTCAATTTCTACCTACAATTCGTGCGCTCCCCAACTGTCTTAACGTCGAGTTACTCAAGGGTTACAAGGGAGACCTCGCCGGCGTCGCACAATCCGAATACGACTATGGCTGGATGACGCTCTGGGAAAGCGTGGAGGCAAATAACGCAGTCTGGTCGAAAGAAGGTGCCCATCACACACCGGACGAGATATTGGACATTAACGCCAAACTCCACCATTATGCGGCGAACTATTCGCTGGTCGGCGGATTTACCGTCGAAGTGACAGTTTAAGAAACAGAGCCGCAGTCAACTACCCCGCCCTGAAGGACGGGTCTTGTGATACCGTCCACGGGGGCTTACGGGTTTCGCGCTTCTATCCGTTACCGGTTTTTCGGGGGTGTTTGCTACCACCGCACCTCCACGCAAGGCGATAGCCGCCTTTTTGATGTTTATTGCAGCGTTGTGGTCACGGTCTAACTGTACACCACAATCTGGACAATCGTGTATTCTAACAGATAGCGACTTCTTGACAATCTTATCACAACCTGAGCATTTCTGAGAGGTATACTTAGGGTCTACTTTCGTCAACTGTTTACCAGCGTTTGCAGCTTTGCTTTGCAGTATCAATTGAAAGTTTCCCCATGCCGCATCAGAAATACTCTTAGCGAGGTGAGGGTGCTGCACCATGTTGCGGATTTTCAAATCCTCAACGGCAACCTCCTCGCATTGTGAAAAAAGCCGATGTGCCGTTTTGTAGTGGAAGTCACGGCGTTGGTTGGCAATATGTTCATGTATTTTAGCAACAATTGCTCTTTGTTGTTGATAGCGACCGCTTCCCTTGTCACGACGAGACAGCATCCGTTGGGCTTTACTGAGTTGCTTTTCTGATTCACGAAAGTGGCGGGCGTTATCAACCTTATCACCGTCAGAAGTGGTCAGAAACGATTCAAGTCCAACATCAATACCGGTAGTTGTTTGAACTTCAATCTCGGATATGTCAGCAACCTTAACAGCGATATTCGCGTACCAACCACTCGCCTTGCGTTGGATAGTTAAGTTCTTGATTTTTCCATTGGGGAGTGGACGGTGATAGCGGATAGCAACATGCCCGATTTTCGGCACCACTATCCGAGCCATACGCTTACGGATATTACGAATCAGTTGTTTAGACAAATGGCTAAAGGTCATTGAGCGGTAACGTCCTTTGCCCTTGAAACGTGGGAAACCGGGGGCTTGGCCTGTCTTGACACGCCGAAAAAACGCTTGATACGCTTTATCCAGACGGCGTAAGGTGTCTTGAAGCACATCAATATGGATAGATGACCAGAAACAGGACTCTTGACGCAAGGGTGTTAGGTAATTCGCTTGTATCTTGTAACTCAAGGATTCACCATGTCCCGCGTAGCGAGAATTCTCGGAACGGAACTTTTGGTAGGCTTGTTTCCGCATAGCGAGAGCTTGGTTGTAAAGCGTTTGACAACCTTCAAGAATAGTCTCAAGCGTCTTGCGTTGTTTGGTCGTCGGATAGATACGGTATTGGTATGTTATAAGCATTGCGATTCAACTTTCTGGTTCCGCAAGCACTCTCCCACGAAAGCCAATACGATTGTACCCGATTCACACTGTTTGTTCAACAAAAAAAGAGGCGCAGTGGAGACCCCGCTCTAAAGAACGGGGTCTCCACTGCGAAGATTCGATGAGATTGTGTTTGCCCCCAAATTTAACCTTGTGATATATTGAGCCTGCTTTTATCGTTGTCAGTGCTCCTCAAACCCGTTCAATCCAATGTGAGCATTTGTGGAGCACTGGTCATACTACCTGTTGGAGACTTCATTATGAATATTCTTATCACCTCAGCCGCCTCTGACTTAGCACAAGGATTAGCTAGTGCGTTGTCCAGCGAGCATCAGATCTGTTTGACAGATTTAATTGACGTCGAAACCGACTTTGAATTTGTACGTTGCGACTTTGGGCATGATGAGGCAACAAATAAACTTGTTCAGGGGATAGACGCCATTGTGCATCTGGCGCAGCTGCCGCCCTCTATTCTTTCGGAATCGAACCAACCAGAAAACTCAGAGATTGACTTCCAGACACGCTGCACCTACAATCTCTTAATGGCAGCGGTTGAAGAGAACGTTCCCCGCACAATCTACGCAAGCACCCTTCACCTCTTTGATTCACATGACGAAGATTGGACAGTCACCGAAGTGTGGCGTCCGCGTCCATCAACGGATGCTTCAATTTTATCAAGATACCTCGGCGAGTTTACCTGTCGAGAATTCGCCCGCGAAGGACACATGAAAATCGCCTGTCTCCGGCTCGGTACACTAGTCACAGCAGAGACAGCGACGAATCAACCGCTTGACTCAACGTGGCTTGAAATGAACGATGCGATCCACGCCTTTGAATGCTCTCTCAAAACTTCCGGTGAAAGAAGGTGGGAAATCTATCACATTCAGTCAGAATTCCCCAATTCGCGCTTTTTCATCAACAAGGCAAAAACATCGCTCGAATTTAACCCACAATTTTCGGTTTAGGAGGTGAAGCATGAAGGTATTGATTTTGGGTGGACACGGTTATCTGGGTCCCCATGTTGAAAAAGCGTTGGAGCCATACTACCAACTCCGCATCACGGATATCAAACCGATTGATACGAAACATGAGTCAATGCAGATTGATGTTTCATCCTTGGACGATGTCATGCGAGCAGCAGAGGGGATGGATGTGATTATTAACTGCTCCGTCCTTCGTCAAGACCGGCAGATTGCTTTCGATGTCAGCACACGCGGTTGCTACAACACAATGCGGGCGGCAGTCGAACACGGTATCCGACGGGTTATCAACACGGGACCGCATTTTACAATCACAGGACCAACTTACGAACACTACGATTATGAGATAGATCCGGACGTTCCTCCTCAACCGGGGACAGGTTTGTACCCTATTACAAAAGGGCTCGGACAAGAAATCTGTAAAATCTTCACCGAAAACTACGATATCTACGTCCTCTGCTATCTCTTTTACAATTTCCGGTATGATGATGACCCGGCTGAAGGTACAGACATAACGCCATTTGCGGTGTCTTGGCGAGATGCTGGAGAGGCGTTTCGTCTCGGTTTAGAAATCGACCTCAGTGCACTCCCGTCACGGTGCGAAGTGTTCAGTATCTTCACCGACATGCCCCATCAACGGTTCACCAATGATAAGGCAAAGCGGATTCTTGGCTTCGCCCCACGAGACCGGTTTGAAAAGATGTGGCACAAGAAGCGCGAAGCGTGAAAAATGCTAACGGTCAGGGAGATTGAACCGGTAAGTTCAAAATGTCCGCATGAAAACCGAAATCAAAATACTCGCCCATCGCGGTGGACTAGACCGTGCTCCCGAAAATACAATCGTTTCCTTCAAACAAGCGTTTGAGGATGGCGCAGACGTCTTTGAATGTGATGTCCGCCTGACCAAAGATCAGGAACCGATTATCATCCATACTGGTTTTAATGAGGACAGTATTCAGGAGGTAACGGGCTGCACGTCCCCGTTGAGTGAATTGAACTGGGTGGATGTCCAAAAACTGAAGGTTCTTGATTCTCCTGAACCGGTGGCGCACCTCGATGAGGTGCTTTCTTTTGTCAAGGAGACCGGATTGCCGTGCTCCATTGAACCGAAAGAGGACGCGAAAAATCTCATCCCACTTTTAGTTGAGCGCATCCGGCAATTTGACCTCGTCGATAAGGTCGGTATCCTGACCTTCTATTCGCGTAAGGAATTGCTGGTCCAAGTAAAACAGATCGAGCCTGAAATTCAGACAAGCGCAATTATCATCAACCCAATGGCGAACTTCCTCAAGGAGGCAGAAGCTATTGACGCGAACCGGATTGCGATCGGCTGGAGCCGAATCAATCACTTTCGTCTGTACAACGCCATCGCACATTCATTAATTCGGAAGGTTAGACGCCTCAAGGCGAAAGGCATCGCTGTTGAAGGCGGATTTGTGCGGACCCGGCGCGATGTCGAGTGGCTGTTGCGGCATGAGATTGGTGGGCTGTGGGCGGATGATGTCCCAAAGATTCGAGGTTTTGCAGGGGTGTAAGAGGCGTTTTAACATTTGCTATGCACAATCATTTGCGTCGAGGCGTAATGGGTAATACGCCTGTCCACAAGCACATCAACGGGAAACTTTTTCTGACGTTTCACGTTTAGCTTCTTAACAATGCCGTGATGTACTTTACTTTTCCGTGTGCCATATTGTGTTGTCCACCTCCAACGCATAGCTACCAAATCCGCAAAACCTTTTAGATCAGAACTATGAACACACTTTCAAAACGACTCAACCGATTACCGCCCTACATGTTTGGCAAACTCAAGCAGTTGACCCATGAAAGGCGACAGCAGGGAATCGATGTCATCGATCTGGGGATGGGCAACCCTGACAGACCGACCCCGCAGCACATTGTAGATAAACTGACCGAAGCTGCCCAAGAACCCCGCCACCATCGTTATTCTGCATCACGGGGGATTTTCAACCTGCGCCGTGAGGTCAGTTGGTATTATGAACGACGCTTCGGGGTCCAGATCGATCCCAACCATGAAGCAATCTCAGTGATTGGCACTAAAGAAGGGCTTTCCCATCTCGCACTTGCATTGATAGACGAAGGCGATCTGGTGCTCGTCCCAAACCCGACGTTTCCGATTCATATCTACGCCACTGTCATCGCCGGTGGCAGCGTTGTCAGCCTTCCGTTACGCGAAGAAAATCAGTTTGTGCCGAGCCTCGACGAGATTTCGAGGGATATCTGGCCCAGACCTAAGGTTTTAATCTTGAGCTTCCCGCACAACCCAACGGGGGCAGTTATCGAACTCGGCTTCTTTGAAGAAATTGTTGACTTCGCCAAGCGAAACGACATTATTGTTATCCATGACCTCGCGTATGCTGACATTGTTTTCGATGGCTATCAGGCACCAAGTTTCTTACAGGCGAAGGGCGCTAAAGATGTTGGGATTGAATTTATCTCTTTGTCAAAGTCCTACAACATGGCAGGTTGGCGGTGTGGGTTCGCTGTCGGTAACCGCGAGCTAGTTGACGCGTTGGCACGAATTAAAGGCTATTACGACTACGGCATCTTCGCGCCCATTCAGGTCGCTGCAATCATGGCACTACGAACTGATACTGATATTGTGGAAGCAAATGCGGAGACCTATCGAATCCGTCGCGATGTGCTAGTAGAGGGACTGAATCGAATCGGCTGGAAGGTGCAAAAACCGCATGCAACGATGTTTGTGTGGGCACCAATCCCTGAATCGTACCGCCATATGAGTTCGATGGATTTCGCAATGAAACTGCTTGATGAGGCGGAAGTTTGTGTTTCTCCCGGCGCAGGGTTCGGTCACAACGGAGAGGGCTATATTCGGATTGCGCTTGTCGAAAACGAAGATCGCCTCCGCCAAGCTGTGAGACAAATGCGGCGAGCGTTGTTTAAGTAACGCACGTTTTCAAGCTGCGTAACGATCGGACACGGATATTGAGGCAGCCTTATGGTCAATACAGAGCAGCTAGCACAGATTTTTTCTGGAGCCGATGGCATCATAGCAACTTATTTTTTCGGGTCACAGGTTAGCGGGAAGACTGATGCTTTCAGCGATTACGACTTTGCCGTACTGCTACCGACAGACTGGTCAAAAGATAAACGGTGGACTCTGGTTGGGGAGCTGCTCGATAAGGCGTTTGCGGTGGTCGGTCAGGACAAGGCAGATGTAGTAGATGTGACGAATCAACCACTCTGGTTTCAACAGGTGGTGGTACAGACGGGAAAGGTGATTTACGAGACGGATAGGGGCGCACGGCAGGAATATGAACGAACACTTATACACAAATGCTTTGAAGCGGGACTGTCTGAATATCCAGAGAATGGACAGATGAGAAAACAGGATGTGCAGATCCATTTCGACACAGTTGAGGAGAACTTGGGCAAACTTGAGAGATTAAGTCGTTTCAGTTACGATGAATTCATGGCAGAATTTTGGTATCTTGAAGCGGCAGTCCACTTGCTTCAAACCTCCATTGAGGCATTGGTAGACATTTCCCGCTATGTGATTCGTTCACTTGGATTACCATCTGCTGATGCGTATCGACGGGTTCCAACCGTGCTTGCCGATGCCGGATACCTTGACGAAACGTCCACAGCAATTTATGACAAAATGGTGAGGTTTCGGAATCTGATTGTCCACTACTACTATCGTGTCGATCCGGAAGATATCTACAACATCTTGACAGAGAATCTATCGGACCTCCAAAATTGGCGCACCATGTTATTAGAAATCATTGAATCTGATATAGACACTTGAAGATTGAGCGGCTTGGTTGAGAGGAATTCTGTATGATTAACGAAGAAAAACTGACACAGATTTTTTCTGGAACCGATGGCATCATAGCAACCTACTTTTTCGGGTCACAGGTCAGCGGGAAGACTGATGCTTTCAGCGATTACGACTTTGCGGTGCTGCTACCGACAGACTGGTCAAAAGATAAACGGTGGACTCTGGTTGGGGAGCTGCTCGATAAGGCGTTTGCGGTGGTCGGTCAGGACAAGGCAGATGTAGTAGATGTGACGAATCAACCACTCTGGTTTCAACAGGTGGTGGTACAGACGGGAAAGGTGATTTACGAGACGGACAGGATCGCACGGAGCGAATATGAAAGCATACTCATACACAAGTGCCTTGAAGCAGGATTGCCTGAGTATGCGGATGCTGGAGACATGAACAAGCAGGATGTAGAAATTAACTTTGATACGATTGACGACAATTTGGAGAAACTTAACACCTTGAGTTGTCTGAGCCGCGATGAGTTCATGGCTGATTTTAGGAATCTGGATGCAACCGTGCGAAGACTTCAAACCTCCATTGAGGCATTGATAGACATCTCTCGCTACGTGATCCGTTCACTTGGATTGCCATCCGCCGATGCG
Source organism: Candidatus Poribacteria bacterium (assembly GCA_965247655.1). GTDB lineage: Bacteria > Poribacteria > WGA-4E > WGA-4E > PCPOR2b > PCPOR2b. The sequence goes on from OZ252032.1 coordinate 6,320,799, forward strand.
TATCGGCAGGTTCCAACCGTGCTTGCCGATGCAGGATACTTTGACCAAACGTCCGCAGGCATTTATGACAAAATGGTGAGGTTTCGGAACCTGATTGTCCACCACTACTATCGTGTCGATCCGGAAGATATCTACAACATCTTGACAGAGAATCTATCGGACCTCCAAAGCTGGCGCACCACGTTACTAGAAATCATTGAAGCCGACGCTAACACTTGAAAGCCTAGGGAATACATCAATAATCAGACAGCACCCGAACCCGCAAGGAAAAACCGATGCAAAAATGGTATACGAACAAAATCCTTTTGAACACACTGATCTTCATAATGGTTGTTGGGTTTATCGGATATCTGCTACCTTCCCCTCAAATCAAGCAATTGGGACTTATCGTCTTCTTAGTTGCGGGAACAATGGTTATGATTAGGGGTGTTGTGAAAATCACGATGGGCATGCGAAAAACGGGACGATAGCTTCAGCGATAGATGCCGAAGCGGTAATCTATATGCAATCTGCGAATTCATCACACCTGCTTATGACCGCCGTCGCCTTTTGCGCTTAGGGGATGGAGGCGGTGTTGGAACGGTCACTTCCTCCGTTACAACGGGACGACGCGTGGCCCAATAGATAAGACAACCCCCAATAATGACCATCAAGATACTTGTGAGTTGTGCTCCTGTCAATCCAAAAAGGGCAGGCTGATTCAGTCGAAAAAATTCTGCAATAAAACGCTCAATTCCCGCCAAGATAAACGCTCCGCCCAACAGCCACCCCGGCGTACCTTCCTTCTGTTTGCGAATAGACCACAGCAATCCAAAACCGATCAGCGACATCCCTGTTTCATAAAGCGGCGTTGGATGGACGGGAACATCCGTCGGCACCGTGCCGTTAGGAAATGCCATCGCCCACGGCAGGCCTGAAGGGGGCCCGTAGTCCCCATCTCCAGAGAGGAAGCACCCGATTCGCCCAATCCCATATCCGAGCAAAACTGCCATACCAATCGTATCAATTGTTGGGAGAATCGGATTGGGGGACCGATGGATAACAAACAGAACGGCGGCAAGCGCGCCAATAACGCCGCCATACCAAACCAACCCGCTATTTGAAATCAGTTCAGCTAGTTCGATTCTACCATCTTGCAGTGCTGAGTACAGTTTGGCACCAATAATTCCGCCGACCGCAGCTGCAAAGATTATTGATGATGTGGGGCGTGGATCCAATCCTTTTCTTGCCAAATCGCGCTGTGAAATCAATAAAACGGCAAGAAAGCCCAACGCCATCATAAGACCGAAGCTATGAATCGCTATGGGACCAAAATCAATAAGCGTTGGATACATTATTTTTCTCTGTGTTGAGGTCTTTCGTTAATTTTACACCAAGTAGGAGCTGTCCCCAATAGATTGGAATCCTACCTCGGCTTCTTCTATCTTGCGTTTCACGTCACTGTTTTCAACAGCCAGCCTATCGCTGCACCGCCCAGCACCAGCCACGCTGAATTGATTTGATAGCGAAACAGCAACGCTGCTGATACCAGAGCTATCAGCCAAGCTCCCCAATCGATCAGCGTGTGACGTGCTAACTCAACTGTGACCGCTGCCATCAGCCCAATCGCGCTTGCGTTGACCGCATCCAGAAACGCACCGGCAACCGCTGATTGGCGCAGGCGGGGAATGAGCGGGTTGGTCGCTAACACAAATAGAAACGATGGGACAAAGATGCCAAGAGTCGCTACAAGCGCACCGGTGGGTCCCGCTAAGACGTAGCCGATGAACGTGGCGGTCGTGAGGACGGGCCCCGGCGTAAACTGCCCAATCGCGACTGCGTCGAGGAGTTGTTGCTGCGTCAACCATTGATACTGCTCAACCAGACCACCTTGCAGGAAGGCGACGAGGACGTAGCCGCTACCGAACAGGACGCAGCCAATTTTAAGGAAGAAAAGCCCAAGAGAAGTGAGAGTAACTGACGACGAAGGGGCAGCCGTGACCGCGAGTGCCAGATTACTAGAGGGAAGCCATGCGAAACCGAGCAGCGCTTTCCCTTTTCCCAGCCGACTTCCGAACTGCCACAGGATACCTACAATCCCACCGCCAAGTAACGCTATAATTTCATTGATTCCAAACAGGACAAGCAGCATCACCAAGAGCCCGACGCCGATCAGGAAGGGTCCCTTTGCCGCTGTTTTGCCTAACCGCCACACAGCACTGAGAATAACAGCGATGACCGCAGGCTTGATCCCATACAGCAGTGCCCCCGCTTGTGGCACCGTCTGAAACCGATCGTAAGCCCACGCACAGCCCAATGTAATCAATGCCGCGGGGAGTATAAAGCTGATACCTGCGACAATCAGTCCTACAATCCCTGCACGCACAAAACCGATGTGGATCGCCATCTCGGTGGAGTTGGGACCGGGAATCAGATTCGTTGCACCGATTAGATCAAGGAATCGCTCGCGCGTCAACCAACGACGGCGTGTGACAACCTCATCCTCCATCATTGCGATATGTGCGGCAGGACCACCAAAAGCGGTGACACCTAACTTGAGAAATAACGCCAAAAGCTGCCCAATCTTGTTCATCGTATTTTCGGATTATAGGCGACCACAATCAATTTGTCAAGATCTATTTTTTAGCGGTTAGGGTCATTTGGTTCTCCTGTAGGAGGGATTTCCGAATCCCGACACTCCTGATTGCAACTTCCTACTCAGACAGGAAGAAAACCGGAAACTAAAATAGCCCTATTTGGAGGGTCACGCTTCAAATCCGCACTGTCAAACCCCCGCTTATTTTGAGATCGATTGCCGTTTCGCTTTCTGCTATAATGTCGAATGACAAAAGGATAGTGACTATTTCAGGACAGGCTTGACACCAAAATTTTTACAAGAAATTATGGGAGGAAAATCCTCATGAATCTCATTTTTGTCGGATGCGAATACGCGGGCAAATCGACGTTAGCGGCAGAGGTCATGGAATGGGCGAAACGCACTTTGGGAGGGACAAGTCATTTCCATGACCATATGAGCGTTCCTTCGAGCGAGTTGATAGCGGAGGCTCAAGAATCTTTGTTGACCCTTCATCCCCAAGCCGTGGAAATGCTCCAACGTTATACGATTGAGTATCATGTCTCGGAGGCGTTTTATAGCAACCCCGATCACAACCTGATGGGCTTGGTCATCGAAGAAGCAGTCTATGCCCCGTTGTACTACGGCTATGGTGGGAAAGATAGCAAGGCACCCTTCCGAAGCCCGGAAGGACAGCGGACGGAGATGGCACGACGCATAGAGGGTAAGATCCTTGAGCGCGCACCGGGGGCCGTGCTGGTCCTTTTCAAAGCTACACCAGAGGTGATTGCGAAACGGATGAAGGAAAACCCACACACCCACCAAGTTGTGCAGGAAAAGGACATTGAATACGTCTTGCAACGGTTCGAGGAGGAGTTTGAAGCGTCCTTAATACAGAAGTGCATCGTCCTTGATACCACGACTGCGACTGTCGAAGAGACACTGGCGGAGTTCGTGGAGAAATACGAACCGTTCCACACCAACGCGGATCTGCTGCGGTTACGTCAGCATTCGACGGCGTAAACAGGGTAATGAGGTCAATTCGGTGGATTAGGGGGATCACCAACTGAAAACCCACCGCTCCCGATTCGGGATGGGCGGACTGACGGGCACCCCACCGCGCAGATGGGACTCGTAAATACCGAATCCGATGTCTTGACTGAGCAGCGTCACGCGGAGATTACTTTTACCGGGTTCTCCAGTTTTAATTGAGTGGATGAGGTCACGGATGAGATACACCGTGCCGCTCCGCGGTGGTATCTGCTCAACCGGGACCGTATCCCACACATCCGACACCGCGTCTCGACGCCGCATCTGCACCGCCTCGCCATCGTTCACGACACGGATAACACTGTTAGTGCAGACCAATTCAATCTCCCTGCCAACGCCGGTGCCTGCTACATGGGCGGTCGTCCCGTTATCAAACTTGATAAGTGCGGACAGGATTGACGTGTCTTGGACAAATTTCATGCCGGAGGTATCCCCCTCTGGTGGGTTGAGTTGCGAGATGATTCCCTGAATTGACACCGGCTCCGGGTCACCAAGCATATACAGCAGCAGGTCAATGAAATGACCTTCAAGTGCTTTGCCTTCAAAGCCTAGCACCGATTGGACTTCTCCCAATTCTCCGCTTTCGGCGATGGCCCGCGCTTGCTCGTAGGCAGCCCAGTGGCGATAGATGGGTCCGTACTCCAAATGCACCCCATTGCGCTCAAATGCGTCTCGGATAGCATCCGTTTCCACGAGTGACATACAGAGCGGTTTCTCCGCGTAAACACCCTTAACGCCATGTTCTGCGGCGAATACCATCTCCTCCGCATGTTGTTCGGGGCGCGTGGTGACACTGACGATATCGAGATTTTCCTTCTCAATCATCTCACGGTAGTCAGTGTAGGCGGCGGGAGCATTCCATCGCTCCACGAAATTCGCTAGTCGTTCCTCATGGATGTCACACGCAGCGACAATTTCCGTCTCATCGACAGCAGCGTAGCCCGCCGCGTGAGAGTAGGGGAGCGCCAAACCACCGCGATAAGGACGTTGTTTTCTTCTGTTTATCTGTTCGTCTTCGATGGTGTTTGCCATGCGGCCACACCCGATAACGCCGACTCTAAATGCCATTTTCCCCTCCGTAATCGTTAAAACCTTGATATTTAAGAGACCCCGCTTGCAAAAATGGCGGAGTTATGTTATGCTATCGGAAATTATCAAAATCTTCCGTTCTGTATCCCCGTCTTTTAAGGGGGGGATACAGAACGGCAAACCCCGTGAGTTGGTCAAAAAAATTTGACATACTACTAAAAATGTGTCACTATTCCCTCTATACATTACGAAGATGGAGGGTATTCGATGAAAGTAGAAACCCCTGAACTAAGGTATAAATCTACAAAACATGGTGTGTATGCTTGTGAATATCACATCATATGGTGTACTAAATATCGGCGTTCCGTGCTTTCGCCTGAAATGCAACAACGGATTAAAGAGATTGTTTGCCAAGCCCAAGAGAAGTATGGATATACAGTTCGTGCAATAGAGTGTATGCCTGACCATGTTCACCTTCTTGCAAGCATCCCCCAACGGAGGCTGTTAGTATAATAGTAGTCAGAATCAAAGGTTTTGTTTCTAAAATGCTTCGTGAAGAATTCCCGTCTCTTCAGAAGCGACTTCCTCAACTATGGACTGGCTCTCAATTCGTTGCTTCGACAGGAGGCGTTACATTAGAGGCATTGAAACAATACGTTGAAAGCCAGAAAGGAGTTTAACATTGAAATTGGTCAGAACCAGCGTGTTGAAGAGTCCAACCCAACCTATATTCTCTGAAATTAACGCTGCGTCTGCCTCTGTATGGAATGAATGTCTCCAATTGATGGAATGGTATCAATGGCAACGGGGCTATCCCCATGCTCACGATGCCTTTTGGATTGGACCTGATTGTGAAGGGTGGCTGGACAAGAATCTGTCAAAGTCTCAACCTCTACATTCACAAAGTATCCAAACAATTCGCAAACAATACTTTAAGTCGTGGAAGTCCTATTGGGAGCTAAGGCGAAATAATACTATAGAGAACCCCAAACCTCCAGGTAGAAAGAAGTCTTTGATGACAACTCGCTGGCTAAAGTCTGCAATCCGATTTCAAGATGGAGTCTTTGGCAAACGAGTTGTATTGTCTATGGGCAGTGGTCGTCCTGCCTTAGATATTCCGCTGCCAAATGGTTTTGATATGTCAAAAACTAATGCAATTGCTACGATTGACTTGTGCTACAACTATGGTCAATGGGAGCTGCATTTCACCTACAATCTTAATATAGAAATCACAGAAGTAGGTATTGACATCATGGGGGTTGACATTGGTGAAATCCACCTGATTGTCTGCCATGATGGAGTAGATACCTATATTCTCAATGGACGGTATATCCGATCGCTATATCGCTTGAGAAACAAAGTGATTGCTGGTTTCCAATCTAAGATAGATAGGTGTGAACGTGGCTCCGAACGATGGTGGCATTTAGTCAAACGAAAATGGAAGCGCATTAACCGAATTGACAATCAAATCAAAGATGCTCTACATAAACACACTGCAACTTTTGTGCGCCTATGTCAAGCCTGTACTATTAAGACGGTTGCCATTGGAGACCTAACAGGCATCCGAACTGATATTGACTATGGCAAACGTGCAAACCAGAAGCTGCATCAATGGCCATTTGCTAAATTGACGGATATGTTGACCTACAAATGCAAAGCAGCTGGCATTAAGGTTAAACAGATTGGTGAGAAGTATACCTCGCAAACCTGTCCATCATGTGGACAACGCCATAAACCGTCCAACCGAAACTACAAATGCGAGTGTGGCTTTCAATACCATCGAGACGGCGTTGGTGCAATCAACATTCGTAAAAAGTATCAAGGACACTTAGGTGTCCCTGTAGAGGCGGCCATGGCACCGCCCATCGGGATTCGGTTAGAAGCTCGATGTTGCTCTGCCTGAGCAGAGAATGTTCTCTGGAAGAACAAAAGAATCCTCGGCCTTTAGGGCGGGGAGTATGTCAAATCGTATCTGTCAAATAAGGACTTATACTATCCATGTCACCCAAAGTAGCACGACGTAGATCCTTACATCGGTCACTGTTTAACGTGGGGATTAGCGGAATTACATTGACCAATTCTGGAAGTTTAATTGAACCACAATGGATTGAAATTACACAACACGAAATTTCGATTGCTAATCTTCCACCCGCTTTTGAGGGATTTTCGATTGTTCAACTCACAGACCTGCATCACAGTTCGATTGTAACGCTGGATTATCTTCAAGCCTGCTTTCAGCAAGTGGTGGATTTACAGCCAGATCTGGTCGTAATGACCGGGGACTATATCACCTACCAAGAAAAATATGCGCAGCCAGTGGCACAGGCTATCGGTGAAACTATCATTAAGGCGGGGATTCCCACCTATGCTGTCCTCGGTAACCACGACCATTGGAACAGCGACTGGAACGACGACTGGGATAACGATTCAGATGCCGATGTGTTTCCCTTGCGAAATCGTTGGAAGGGCGATGGACTTGAGGTACTCAACGCGTTGACAGCGGAGGGAATCAGAGTCTTGATGAACGAATCCGCCCTGTTGCAGCGCGGTAGCGACCGCCTACGGCTTGTTGGCTGCAACGATCTTCTTGCTGGGGGTTTCGATTTAGAGCGTGCGTTAGGGTCTTTGCCTTCGACCGATGAACCGCGTTTCCTCTTAATGCACAACCCGCAACCGATCGAATCAATCGCCCACCACGGATTTGATCTGGTTTTGTCGGGGCACACACATGGCGGACAAATTTCGTTACCGTTTGTTCCTCCCAAGGTAGGGAACAAGTATCTCGCTGGTCTTTTCTATGTCGGTGCGTCAAGGCTTTACGTTTGTCGCGGACTCGGAGTCACAGGCGTTCCGATCCGATTTATGACAACCCCAGAAATTGCGTGCTTCCGTCTTGTCCGTTCTTCCGGGGTACGGTCAACAACCACTAATTTCCCTACTCAACGCAACTCCCAATCCACGTATTATAAGAGGCTTGAAAGATATACACGACTCGAAACCGCATCTTCCAAAGGCTGGTCTGTTGGGGTGTTTTCGAGCAACAGATCACCCTTATAATCCCCTGCCACCAAACGCTTGCCGATCGCTGCAAAATCGACATATCCGTCGCTGACCTGTGTCAAAACACCGTCTGCCGTTTTCTGCTTGAAATGTACCGATGTAAGGTCTTCCATTTTCACAGTGCTCCAGAATTCCTCCGATGGGTTGACCGTTGTGCCATCGTCGCGGTAGGTGTTTGCCTCGTCATAGGTCAACAAAGCCCCGCCCTGCACCGCCAAATCGAGGGTGAAAGTCGCTGGTTGTCGCGAATTTTCAACCGCAAAAACCATCGGACAGTTTGGCAGTAGTGATCTATACCGTTCTACATTGGCAACCGCAGCCTGTGGATCTGTTTTCCCCCCCGTAGGTGCAAGCCCAACAATCCGCAACCGTGCGTTCGCTGGACACAGTAGATACGCCAGCTTTTTCGCTTGAATAATCTGTTGAGTGTCCGCTTCAAGGTCTTCAGGCGCGGCGAGCCACGAGTGCGACATGGCGTAACTCAGTTTCAAATCCCTCGCCAACTCAACAAACGCGCTGACGCGCGCAAAGAGGTCACCATCCTCCGCCGTAACTGCCGAATCCTGTCCCCCTTCCCAGATCGCATCACAAATCGCCTTCCACTGCTCGTCTGTATAACGTCCCATCGCCGTTTCAACCTCACCGATCAAGCCGCCAAATTCGGAGTTACGGAGGTAATCCCCTTCGCGCACCTCCATGTCTTTGAAGCCGTGGTCGCCAAACTGGCGGGCGAGGTCTTCAAACCGGTCGCCATCATCAATGCGTTTCGTCCAAATATTGGTTACAATGCCGAGTTTTTCAAATATTGACATCTTCCCCACCTTTATCTCATCTTTATACGCTGCATAAGTACACTAATTTTCGCTGAAGATCTTTGTCTTGAAACGCTACCAGTATAAAACATAAAGGGGCGCGTGACAATTAAATTCTATCACTATTCCGCTTTTCACACTTCTGATTAACGCTATTTCTCTAAATTTCAGATCAGTGGAATTGATGGTAACAAAGGAGGGGATTTTTTAATACTTGATAGGAGTTACGCAGTTGAACGTTCAAAGCCTCGTAGGGGCAACCCCCGATAAATCGGGATGCAAGCACTTGTGGTTGCCCTCAAACATTACCAAACCGTAAATCCTCGATTTCGTAGGGAACGCAGATCTGCGTCCCTTACGGAAATGCGTAACTCCTAATGGATAAAGAAGTCACTTTAACCCCAATCAGAAATCTGGGCTTAAGCCTATTAATTCAAGGTTGACAAGCTATTTCCATTCAATCTGCAATCAATTTCAAGGCGTATAGACATATTATGTCGGTACGCCCCAAAAGCGACTGGAATTTCTATTCGTTGGCTGGTATCCTATAATCGTGACGGGGCAGATGAAACCGTGAAACGTAAAATTTGTTCATGCCTGCCCCGAAATTGGACGATTCAGAAGGTTCTATCTCTAACAGCAGAAGTGGATTGCTTACTTCTGCAAATCCGAAAGGAGCTAACCATAATGTTACGAAAAGCATTGACCCTCGGAATGGTTTTCATTTTTGCACTAAGCCTGTTAGCTGTGTCAATGATTACATGTTTTACTTATGAAGCAGAGGCACACCCGCTGTTTTGGTGCGTGGCCCCCAATGGCTGGGGAGATTTTTTCGGTGCGCCTGTAGATGGCATGGTCTGCACTGAATGGTGGCATACACCCGACTAAAATCAGGCACCTTCGTTATGCTAAAAGTCCAGCCACAGGCTTTTAGCATAACGACCTATTTGCTTCGCTGTTTGTTTGGTTCTAAGCGGAGTATACGCCAACCTATTTACAAATGACCTTAGGTGAGCACTCCCTCCCCGTGAGGAAGTGGTTGCGTTGTCGTCCTACCATCTGAAGGAGGGCAGCAAATGAACAAAAGGCTAACGAAAAATATCTCCCAAACGATTGGTGGAGTTCTCGCGCTAGTATCCTTAATGTGTGCGGGGATGTTTCTTTACGCCCGGTGGGATTTGAAACGTTTTAAGCTGTCGCTTAAGGAACCACCCGAGATTTCATGACCGTTTCAGAGAGAGAGGAAATGGCAAACACGCACGTCAAGGAATCATCAGCTGCCGGGCAGAAGGTGAAAACACCTAATAAGAAAAAGTGCGCCTGCTATCGTGAAAAGGTAGCACAACAGAAGCTGCAAGCACGTAAAGCATGGGCTCGGGAGATGCTTGCCAATTACGGATATGAAGAAGGCGTGAAACGGGTAGCTGCCAAAGATCCCGGATTGGCAAAGCAGATACAGCAGATCCTTGAGAGAGAAAAACAACCCAATCTAGCCTCTGCCGTTGCACAATCGTCTTCCCAATGAAACTATTCTCCCAGAAAACTTCCTCACTCTTTTTTGGTGTGTGCTTATTTGTAGTTGCAAGTGTGTCTCGGCTGTTCTCTTTGGGTGACCACTGGACCTCTGATGAAGCTGGGTGGCTGGACCATAGTACAGTGTTTATGGCCGCAGTCGAGATGGGTGCCTTTTCAGAAACCCTCGTCACTTTCCATCCCGGTGTCATAACGATGTGGCTTGCTGCCCTCCGCACCTTTTTTACCGAACCACATATAAGTGTTCAAGGTTTAGCGTTAGCCCGGTGGTTCATCGGTGTCGCCCTGTTAATCGGGATTGGTGTAGCAGCCATGCTGCTATATCGGTTATTTGGGCGTTGGGTTGCACTCATCGGTGCCACGTTTCTATCCTTCTCTCCACTCTTTTTAGCCCAATCCCGTCGTGTCCACACCGATGCGTTGGCGTCGATTTTTGTCCTGTTAACAGTCCTGTCCCTCCTGCTTTATTGTGAAACACTCCAAAAACGCCGTTACCTTGTCGGTTCTGGAATTGCTTATGGTTTAGCCTGTCTTGCCAAAAGCAATTCCCTTATTCTTCTCTTGTGGCTGCCTATCTGCTTCGCCCTGTTTCGAAATCGAGAGGAGACGTGGCGGCAGTTCTTTCTCCGGGGGCTTGGAGCGACCCTCTGTTTCCTGAGCTGCACGTTACTCACCGTTTTTGCACTGTGGCCTCTCTTTTGGAACCCCGCCTTTTTGATATTTGGGGTGTGTCTTTTAGGCGTCATACTGTTTGCATATCGGGAGTTACAGAAAGGGTCACATCAACGACTCACTCTATATTTGGCATCGGTTGTGGTGGTAGGTGTGGTATCCGGCTATATGGTCCGAACCGTATGGAGGGTGTTCGATGGCGTTGCGTGGGCGATTACCACGCCGCATAACGTCGAACACTTCTTTCTCGGACAGGTACTATATGACCCCGGCTGGCTCTTCTACCCGTTGGTGCTCTGTATAGAGACCACGCCGCTAACGCTGCCCTTAGCATTCGGTGGGTGTCTCTTTCTGTGGCGGAAACGCCATCCCTGGTCTCTCCGTTCCCCCGATAGGATCGGGGCAGGCGAGAGCAGGCGGAACGGACAGGAAGGGTATGCGCGACAGTTTCGGATAGTACTCGGGTTGGTAGCGGTTGTCTTACTGTTTACCCTCTGTCTCTCGCTGACAAGCAAAAAGTTTAGTCGGTATCTGCTACCCGCTTTCCCGATTCTGGAGATACTTGCCGCTATCGGTTTCTTTGAGTTTCTTAAATGGGGTTACTCCTATATCGACTCCCGCTTTGAGGCCGAGACAAACTCCCAAAAACTCACCTTTTCTATCGTGACCATCCTCTGTCTTTTTCTAATCCAAATCCTGCCGGTCCTACGGCTTCACCCCTACTACAGCACCTACTACAACCTCTGCTTCAAACTCACTGACATCAGAAAAATTATCACAGTTCCCGCAGCCGCGGGGTTAGATCTTGCGGCAAAATACCTAAATGGAAAACCAAATGCACAAGCACTACGTGTTCAAATCTTTCCGCAAAGTGGCCAATTCTTTTATCGCTACTTTATCGGACAGACGTCCCGGACCGACGCAAGTCAAGCGGTCGTCCCAGATTATGAGGTGGTCCATATCCGCGAATCCCAAGCGGGATGGGTGCCGCAAACGGGAATGCTCAACGGCGAGCTAGAACACGTGATAACCCTCAACGGCATTGACTATGTCTGGATTTATAGGATACCACGATAGACTGAATAGGAAGGTTAAAATAACCTAAAGAAGTAGATTTCTAACGAGCACAAATTGTTAGAAACCGAGTTTTTTCGGAAAAACTCGGTTTCTGTTCGTGCTTTGCACTTTCTTTTTACATGAGCCAAATTGTTAAGTACCTAAAAACCACGATGAATCTGATTAAACGAATACGCGGAATAGTGAAACCGGGAAGTGGCAAACATTGCTCTCTCAATAATGGTAATTATCGGTCGAACTGTTTGAGCCACCCCCATATCATGGATTTTTTGCCTGCGGGAGCAACTGCAAAAGCAGGGTTATACCATGCAGGATCACTGTCATCATGGGGATTATTGGTGAGGTTTCGCTGATTCCCCCCATCGTCGTCCATCACGTAGATTTCAGGGTTCCCATCCCTCTGAGACACGAAGGCAATCCGTTTATCGTCCGGTGACCATGAAGGATCCCAATCCTTAAAATCATTGTGAGTGAGTTTTCGCTGATTCTCGCCATCGGCGTCCATCACATAGAGGTCCCTGTTCCCCCCATTCTTCATAGAAGTAAAGGCAATGCGCTTACCGTCCGGTGACCATGAGGGATCTTCGTCAAAACGGGGATTATTGGTGAGGTTTCGCTGATTCCCCCCATCGGCGTCCATCACGTAGGTTTCCAAGTTCCCAGCCCTACTCGAAGTAAAGGCAATGCGCTTACCGTCCGGTGACCATGAGGGATCCCAATCATCAAAGTCATTGTGAGTGAGTTTTCGCTGATTCCCCCCATCAGCGTCCATCACGTAGATTCGCCAATTGTGCCCATCCCTATCAGACACGAAGGCAATGCGTTTACCGTCCGGTGACCATGAGGGATCCCAATCCTTAAAATCATTGTGAGTGAGTCTACGCTGGTTACCTCCATCGGCGTCCATTACGTAGATTTGCCGATTCTCATTCCTACCCCTGTTCTCATCCCTAGTGGAAACAAAGGCAATGCGTTTACCGTCCGGTGACCATGAGGGGTCCCATTCATCAAAGGGATTGTTAGTGAGTCTTCGCAAATTCCCCCCATCGGCGTCCATCACGTAGATTTCCAAGTTCCCAGCCCTATCAGACACAAAGGCAATCTGTGCCTGTACATCAACGCATACCATCAGCGGTGTTAGACCCAAGACTACAACGCTAGCTAAAATCAAATGTACGAGAGTGTATCTCCGTTGCATCTGCTATTCTTCCTCTATTCTCAAATCGGTTTATTATTCTTTGGAGTGGATAGAGACCAGATTGTGTTAGCAGCCCCTTTCCAATTAAAGTGAGGGGTGTGCATAAATATATCTCTTATTATGAACTATTTGAGCAATACATGTAACGCCGTATTCCAAAACGGGGTATCAAACAAATAAAATCACTAACATATTCCACCGCGAAACATCATACATATCCCCCTACTATAAAGTATATCAACCAATAACCTCAAAATGTCAGCCAAATTTAAGGCGTACTGACATAATATGTCAGTACGCCCTAAAAAAATGGTTGAGATTAAATGCAAGAATATTTAGAACTTACGCAGTTGAACGTTCAAAGCCTCGTAGGGGCGGCCCCCCGATGGATCGGGATGCAAGCACTTGTGGTTGCCCTCAAACATTACCAAACCGTGAATCCACGATTTCGTAGGGAACGCAGATCTGCGTTCCCTACATCCGTTCACTAAATTGCGATACTGCAAGCTGAAGTGCGTAACTCCTAATTTGAATTGAACGAAGCGCATCAACAAGGGGAGGGGGTATGATTATTGGGCAACAGCTTCGTCTTCCTCTTCGCTGTCAACCTTGATTGAAAACTCCTTCATCTTTGCATCCGCGATTTTTTTTAGCTGCCATTGCTCCAGAATCTTGATTCGCCGGTGGCGGATATCTATAAAACCGAGCCGCTTGAACTCATTAAGGAGTGCACTTGTCGTTTCCCGTGCCGTTCCAATCAAATTTGCTAATTCCTGCTGCGAAAGCTTCACGTTCAGGATAATACCTTGGCTATCACGCACACCATGCTTTTCTGCTAATGACATCAGCAGGGCGGCAAGCCGAGATGGTGCATTTCGGAACACTAAGTTTTCAAGTTGGTTTTCAATTTCCCGCCGTCGCAGCCCGATTAGTTTGGTGACGTGCATCGCCAAGTCTGGCTTCTTCTTCAACAACATCTCAAAATCCCGGCGACGTATCACACAGATATCGGAATCGTCCAGCGTCTCCGCGATTGTGCCACGGGGACCCTCGTCGATTAACGCCATCTCACCAAAGATTTCTCCATTTTCAAGAACTGCCAACGTTAACTCCTTATTATCAGGGGAAAGTTTGTAAATCTTAACCCGTCCTTCTTTGAGCAGGTAGACCAGATCCCCCGGATCGCCTTGACCGTAGATCCGTTCACGTCGCTTGTAATGCTTCATGTATGAAATGCGATCAATGGCATTGATTTCTCTGTCGGTCAGATCCTTAAAAATATCGAAATGTTTCAAATACCAAATTTGTTCTAGTTTTTTCATTGTACTAAACCGTAACGAAGGATTGTTGTGATGATCTTATATCCGGCTAAAATTGTTCCTTTAACTGTTCCCGTAATTTTCGACTGTCCAATCCGCTTCCGGTAGCTGACCGGCACTTCGCACACACGTAACCCCATCTTGGCTGCTTTGACTTGCATCTCAACCGTCCACCCAAAGGTCTTGTCCCGCATATCCATCGCTAACAATCGTTCATAGCGAATCGCGCGAAAGGGACCCAAGTCAGTGTAGTGGACGTGAAATAGCAGCCGAATCAAAAAGGTGGCAAGCGCATTTCCAAAACGAGCCTGCGGAAGCAAAGCCCCTTTCTCACGCACGCCACGAATCCGCGAACCAATCACCATCTCTGCGTCCCCGGCAAGAATCGGTTGAAGGAGCAACGGCATCTCTGACGGGAAGTCGCTATAATCGCCGTCAAGAAAGACCACAATTTCTGGTGCGTTTAGCGCAGCGATCCCAGCAAGACACGCAGAACCGTAGCCTCTGCGTTCTTCTCTTACCACCTGTGCCCCCGCGGCGCGAGCCACCTCAGCCGTTCGGTCAAGGCAGCCGTTATCAACAACAATAATCTCTTGAACGCACGCCTTGGGAATATCGACGATGACTTTGCCGATTGACTCCTCTTCATTGAAGGCGGGGATAATAACAGATACGCTCATTTCAGGCACTTCCAAATATCTGAGAGTGGGAGGGGTTTGAAGCCCTCCCCTACAGATAAATTTCTCCTAACCCTACTTTCCACAGGGGTTGCATGGATTGCAAGGATTTTCTCCCCCACACGGATTGCAAGGATTTTCTCCCCCACACGGATTACAGGGATTGACACCTGCACATGGATTGCACGGGTTACAAGGATTCACTCCCGCACACGGATTGCAGGGATTACAGGGATTGACACCTGCACACGGATTACACGGATTGGCAACCCCTGTTGTCGCTGTCGAACCGGTCAAATCCACGCTCACCTTTATTGTCTCTGCCAACTTGAGAAAGATGAATTGGGGTACTTCAATATCGTAATCGGGAAGATTCAGCGAAAAGCCGCCGTTAATTATCAGGAGATCACCCGGCATCTTGCCCTTGGTGGCTTCGCTCTCGTCAAAATAGGTGATCGTAATATCTTTTAGCTGGACGGCGTTCTTGACCCCGTGTAGTGATAAAGTGCCTTCAGCGTCCACCGTGAGCGTCTTCCCATCCATGAGCATGTTATCAGAAGCTTTGGTTACTTTGTCTATGGTAAGCATCGCTTTGGGATACTTGGCTGTCTCCAAGAAGTTATCCCGCATATGCTCATCGCGTTTGTCGATTCCTGTCTTCAGGCTGGCGAGATCCAATGCAAAGGATGCTTTCAACCCCTTGGTGATGTCCTTTGGATTGGCCTGAATGTGACCCGTAATTTTATTGGTTGTGCCGACGATTTTTTCTAGCGGTGCCTTGGAATCAAAGGTGAGTACATCTCTGCCTCTGGGGTCATCAATTCCAAAGTGTTTCATCCCCGAACAGGGGTTGCACGGATTCGCCGCTTCCCCACCGCAGGGGTTGCACGGATTCTCAGCAGCGAAAGCACCCGTTGATAAAATCATTGCAGCTATCATGCTCACAATCAGGGCATAACGGTTGAATCTTGTCATGATACTTCTCCTTATTTTAGATTAAAGTTACGAAAGAGAATTGATAATCATTTCTCTTTCAGCACGTTGATTTCTCTTTCCCAACGTGTTTTCTGTTGACTGTCCACCTGAGCGCGGACAGCTTGGTGTAGCGCAGCAAGTGCCAATTTTGGCTTCAAGGCCGCGCGGTAACCCTCGTAAAGCGCGTACAATATTTCTGCTTCGTCCGGCTTTGCATCAACCAAGCCCTCCAGAATCGGTATTGCCTCTTGAGGACGATCCAGTTTGGTCAACGCTCTCGCTTTATACAACAAGCCGTAATAGTAGTTTGGAGCAGAACCCAGTGCTATTTCGGCGTAATCAAGTGCCTTTTCTGGTTCCCCCAATTCAACATAGCAGAGTGCTAAAAATGCGTACGCGTCAATTTTGGGGGTCGCTTCTGGATTCCAGTTCCGATCTTGTCGCCAAACTTCGTCTGAGCGGATAAAAGCAGGAACCGCTTCAGCGTATTTTCGTTGCCGAGTCAACGCCCAACCCAAATTAAAATAGGACTGATACATCCCCGGATCCGCTTCTATCGATTTCTGATAATAGATTGCCTCTTTGACCGGATCGGTGGTGTGTCTAGCTATCTCGAAGTAGCGATTGGTGCGCATATCTCCATTGCCAATACCACTGATAGCTTCACCTTTCTCATTGTATCGCGTGTTGCCATCGTCTTGATAGGTGCCCATTGTCAAATGCAGTTCGGCAATCTGATCTTTGATTTTAGAGATCCACCCACCTCTCGTTTCGCGTTTCAGTGCCGCCTGATAAGCCTCCATTGACTCTTGGAGACGTTCCGTTCGGGTATAGACTTCGGCGAGGTTCTCTAACGCATAGAGCGAAAAAGGATTCTCGTGCTGCGGATCGAGTGCAACCGCTTTTCGATAGCTCTCTATCGCCCCTGCTGCCCGACTCTTTTTCCAATATGCCCCCCCAAGCCAATAATAAAGTTCGATATTGTCGGACATTTCCACACTCGCTCTTTCCAAGAAAGAGATGGCAGCCGAATAATTATTGTCGCTATATGCGATCAGTCCGAGTTGATAGTTTGCGCCGGCGTGGTCGGGATGAAGGTAAATTGTCATCAGGAAATTATTCCGAGCGAGGGCTCTTTTCCCGTTCTCATTGTGTGTCTTGCCCTTTTGAAAGTGCAGCTCATACAATTTGGAATCCAATTCAGAGCTTTCCATTGGCTCTTGAGCCAAGCCGGTGGAAGTCGTAACGACTGCCATCGTTGCAAGAATGAGAAAATATTTGATTGTCTTCATAGTAGTATTATAACCTAAGTTTCTTACCTATTGAAAACTCACCGGTTTTCCGTTAAAGTTGAGACACTCAATCTTTCGCTCCGGTTGCTCTAAATCCCGATTTTATCGGGAGGAGTGCTATGTATAGGGTTCAGCAGTTCAATGAACTAATGAACCCATTTAACTATCTCACATCTAACACCATTTTTCAATGCGAATCTTCCGAAGATCCCCTCTGATCGCATTCGGTTGTAAAAGAACTTGCTTGATAGTGGAGGGTGTGTTATCATCAAATCCTCGGGATGGAAACCCCTTGCTTGAGCATGGGGTTTCCATCCCGCCTCCTTTTTTTCGTTTTTGTAATCTACCTTACACTTTTTTGGTAGATGTATGGTAGAATATAGTTTGTAACTCGACGACTTCAGTTGAACGCTCGTTTAACACTGCCCTCTCACTTCTGAGGTTCACTAGTGAACCTCAGAAGTGAGAGGCAGTTTGTCTGAGGTTTCACCCGGGTGTTGAAGCGATGCTATCACCGATACATCGTGAATATGCCTAAACGGATGCTATAGCCGTGCGGTGGCGGGTGTGTAAAGTTACGAGCCAGAGCCGCATAACCGCGCTATCTTTTAGGTGCAACGCACCGAGATAGCGTCGCGGGCAAGATAATTGCCCAAGCGTAAGTCCCGTTGGACAGGCTACAAGCCTCGTCCTTCAGGGCGGGGTAGTTGACTATTTACAGCATTCCTGCATCAATTGATTCATCCGAAACCGGCAAAAGAAAGGAAACCAAATGGCTGTTTTTTTACACACCCGCGTTCGAGTAAGTGACCTCGATAAATCAATTAATTGGTATTGCGACCATTTAGGCTTTGTCGTTAAAAGTCGAAGCGACAAATCGCCTGCGGGCAATCAGATCGCTCATCTGGAACTACCCGGTAACCTGCATACCGTTGAATTAACCTATTCACCCGATTATGAGCTCAATGTCCCGGAGGACTTGATGCACTTCGCCATCGGTGTGCCGGATCTTGTTGCCTGCTGTGACACGTTGGAGAAAGATGGCATTGAGATTTGGCCCGGCGGTTGGCGCGAACAGTTCACCTCCGGCGGCATGAAGATGGCGTTTATCGATGATCCGGACGGCTACGAAATTGAGCTGCTGGAACGTAAGGAGGCATAGAGTAACCATGAAAATTGGATGTGCCACCTATTCGTTTCGCCAATATTTGACGAGCGGTGAAATGAGTCTTGAGGGTTTTCTTGAAAAAGCAGTCGAAATGGACGTGGACGGCGTCGAATTGACCGCTTACTATTTTCCATCAACGGACGATGCTTATTTGTACACCCTGAAACGTCAATGCTACCTGCTTGGGTTACAGGTTTCGGCAGCAGCTGTTGGGAATCGCTTTACAGAGCCTGATCCCGGTGAGCGCGCTGCACAGATCGAGTATGTCAAGGATTGGGTTGATGTCTCCGTTAAACTTGGGGCGCCCTGCCTGCGTCTGTTCGCTGGAGGAACGCCTGAAGGGCATAGTGAGGCGGAAGCACGGCAATGGACAATTGACGGTTTGAAGGAGTGTGCGGAATACGCTGCACCGCGTGGCGTCTTGTTGGCATTGGAAAATCACGGAGGGATAACGTCTACAGCAGATCAGGTTATCGATCTGATTACGTCGGTTGATTCCGAGTGGGTCGGTGTAAATTTGGATACAGGCAACTTCCGTCAAGATCCCTACGGTTCACTCGCACGTGTCGCCCCTTACGCCGTAACTGCCCACGCAAAGACAGAGATTCCAAAGGGAAGCGATGGCAAAGAGGAGGCAGATTTTTCCGAAATCGTCAGGATGCTCAAAGCGCAGGGATATAAAGGGTATCTGTCAATTGAATATGAAGCCGCTGAGGATGCAATGACTGCCGTTCCTCGTTTTGCCCAGATGTTGAACTCCCTGGTTTAGACAATCCGGGCGATCTCACCTCGTCTTCTACCACTCAACGATTTTTCCTGAATTGCTTTGTCCCCCAGATATTATATTGCGGGGAAAATGTGGAAACGTGAAACAAACAAGGAGAATGCCGATGGCTACCAATCAAACGAAAGTCGGACTCGCCCGAACCGGCGAGCGACGCCAAAATGTCTTCACCGCTCTGGACCTCGTGCGCGACGATGTCACACCAAAGTTGCGCGAGCAGGTGATGTTGAAGCCGAATTTCCTTTCCAGCACAAATCAGCTTGCCTCGACACACGTTGACGCAATCCGTGGCGCAATGGACTTCTTATTGACTGTGCCGGAGCCACCAAAAGAGATTATCATCGCAGAAGGTGCCAACCAAGCGTTTTCGGGCGAGGCTTTCGATAATTTCGGTTACAAGGCTTTGCTCGACGAATATGCCATTCCGATTCGGTTAGTAGACCTTCATCAAGATGAGGGGTGGGAAGAGACCCCCGTCGTTCTTGCTGATCGCAGCGAAGTGCCCGTACGGATGCCCAAAACCGTGCTCGATTGCCCATGCACAATTTCTGTTGCGGTTGCAAAAACGCACGATGTTGATGTGGTGACGCTTGCCCTCAAAAACATGATTATGGGAACGCTCCATCTCTCAGATCGCATCAAAATGCACGGCTACCATAGCCATGCTGATCGGGAATTGCCGCGCGAAGCCCAAACATTGAACATCAATCTGATTCGCCTGTCCCGTCATCTGTCCCCTGATATCGCTGTGATCGATGGCACCCTTGGCTTGCAGGGGAACGGTCCCGGGGGCACGGATTCAATCCCGCTCGGAATTGCTGTTGCCAGTGCCGATGTGTTTGCTGCGGACGCTGTAACCACAAAGGCAATGGGATTTGAGCCGCTGGAAATCGGTCTGTTTCACTATGCCAATGGGATGGGCTATGGGGTCGCGGATCTTGAGCGGATTGATGTGTTAGGCACACCTGTTGATGAGGTTATAAAACCCTTCAAGCCGCATGAAACCACACCCCTTCAATTCCAATGGCAGGAAGCCGAAGCAGCGCGTTACTTGGATATAGGCTAGTAGGCGGTTATTCATCGGTTTGAATTTGGCGGGCCAGTACGCTGTCAACATTGTAGAACTATGCTTGAAACTGTATGGCGTACAGGTCTGCCGCTGCCATAACGAAGCGGAGACGAACCGCCCTGCCAGCCAACGCGCTGACATCGCCCCCGTTCTCCCATCTGACAACCCGCTCAATTTCATCCCCAAAAATCTCAACACACTGAGATAACCGATACCCATCAATTGGCTGCCCCTCCGCGTCTTGGATTTCAACGCGTAAGCCCCCCGCTACAGATGTTGCGTAATTAACGACCAACTTATCTCCCTCAAAAATCAACGGTTTCGTCAAAAATTCGCCGCCGACATAAGGTGCATTAACTGAGACAAATCCGTCAGTTCGGAGTGTGCCGCGCCGGAGACGGATAGACGGACGCCGGTAATGTTCCATAAAATAGACCGACATTTCCGCCGAACCCGTTGGAACAACACCCACGCCGATGTACAGATTTCGGTCTGTCCAGTTGTCGGGGTCAGATCCAAGCCCCAAGAATGGTTCCATAAAACGCCGATCCCAGTGTACGCCATCACGACTGGTCATAAACACGCTTTCGGAGAGACCGTTGGCTGTCCAATCCTTATCAAACTTACGGTCAGGGACAAAACGCTTGGGGAACATCAGGTAGATGTGAGGTGCGCGGAAATACTGTGTGCAGGCGTTTTTGTAGAGATGCTCCGTTGGTGATTTTCTTAAGTCAATGAATTCTAGGTCGGACCAGTGACGGAAGTCATCTGAAACGCTTCGTCGAATTGTCCGGATGCCCGGTGGTATCCAACCCCGCGTATATGCCACGTACCGGTTTTGCAGCGTATCCCAGAACGCAACGTTGTGGGAATCAAACATGGGCCACGGATCGTCTGGTGCTATCAAGATCGGATCTTGGTCCAGTGTTTGCCAATGCACTCCATCTGGGGAGGTGAACCCCCGCAATGTTGCACGTTTGTCTATTGGGGGACCTACCCCAACGGCTTTGTAGTGCTCTGAGTCTGGGGTTTTCGGGTTGCTGTCCTTGAAAACACACAACGCTTTTGCCTCGCTCCCTTGGAGGACAATGTTGTTTTCCCGGTTCCCGTTGAACTCAAAGATTCCCAGCGTCGGACGTTCCCAGTGCACGCCGTCTACGCTCTCTGCATAGGCCGTACATTGGTCTTCCCATGTCGATTCCGAACCGCACCCCCGATACCACAGCCGATAGCGGTCACCGTCCGTCATCACCACCGGATCATAACTTATCGATCCCTCCCACGGTTGATTGAATTCAAAGACGACCTCTTGAGGGATGGGACTGTGCATTTGAAGGCTAACACCATTCATCCCCTCGATAAGCCAATCATCTACGAACAACTCCAACCTTGAATTGATATTCCGTAGTCCCTCCATTTATCCTCCTCCAGTTGGTTTGATGCCGTTGTGTCGATCCGCACCTTTTCACACGCTTCCTAATTTTCACCATCAAGCAACTGTTCAGTGCTCAGACTGTCAGCGTCCAATTCCTGAATCCAACCCATGACCTCTCTTATCTGCTGACGTGCATTCTTTTCTTGTAACGCCAATATTAGCTGTCTACCGGTGTCTCTCAGTGCGACTTTCACTTCATTTGCCGTTGGTTCAACCTCTAATGCTGCACGATATTCCTTTACAGCGTCCAGAAGTTCGTTATGACCGATATAACACACGGCGAGGCTATTTCGCGCACGGGCGAGGTGGTTTTTAATGCGCGGTGAATGCCGGTCATCGACAAACTGCCGCTCAAATTGGGATTCAATTGACAACAGATTTTGGAAAGCAACGTTGTTTGTCGGTGCGAGAGCTAAGGCGGACTCAAAAGCCGCTATCGCTAAAATCGGCTGCTTTCGCAACAGATAAAGATAGCCGATTATGTTGTAAATTTCTGTGGTTTTTGCCGATGTGTTGATCTTTTCAAACTCAGCAAGCGCGGCAGCATATCTTCTTTGATTCATGAGCGTATTTCCGCGTGCAACGTGTAGATTTTTTGAGACACTTTCTGCCTGTAAACTCTGAGGTGCATCTTCCAAAAACCACCCCAACTCTTTTTCGGCACTTGAGAAGTTGCCGGCAAGTTGATAAGTGTTGATGAGGCTCAAGCGGAGATTAGCCTGTTCAGGAGACAGTGCAAGCGCAAGCCGTAACTGATCAATCGCTTCACTATGCCGCTCTTTACCGTCAAGGTGTTGTGCATAATGGTGGTAGGCAGCGACGAGGTTCTTACGAGATTGCTGATCATCAGGCTTTGCGGAAAACGCCGACTGGAATGCGTCAATCGCTTGTGGATATGCCCCTTTTTTGAGATACAGTTCACCAAGTAGACTGTGCGCATCGGCGGCATCAGCATCTACCTGAATAAGTTGGAGATAGGCATCAATTGCCTTGTCGATACGCCCTGATTTGCGGTGGGTGTTAGCGCGCTTCCATAAGACATCCACTAGGTTTGTATACGCAGTGTTCAACGTTGGGGTCAATTGTAATGCTTCCTGATATGCAGCGATCGTCTCCTCCCAACGCTGGGTGTCCGTCAACTCTACACCGTAGTTGCTCAGATACCCCGCGAGATTCTGTTTGATTTCCAAGTCAGCGGGATCGAATTCAAATGCCTTACGGTATTGCGTGATGGCGTTTTTGAGGTCGCTGTCCCTCGCATAAGCATCGCCCATAAGGCGATACAAAAGCGCATCCTCCGGCTTGAATTGGAGTGCTTCGCCGAAATACAACGCCGCTTTTTGATACGCTTTAACGTTCAGTGCCTCGATTCCTCGCTCTCGAAATATCTGATAGAGATTATTCCGAGGCGTTGGATCGTAGGGGTTCATTTCGAGCGATTTTCGGAAGGCAGCTATGGACTGGTCGATTTCTCCGGTCCGATAATACATCACACCGATCGTGTTGTAATCATTGGGCGAAGGCATCTGTTTGAGCGTTTCTTCAAGTAGTTCCACAGCCTGTTGGGAAAGACCAGCTCTCTGGTACACCTGTAAAAGGGTTTCCCGTGCCGGGTGGAAGTCTGGGTCTATTTCAAGACAGGCTTTGAAACTGGTAACAGCCAGCACGGTATCTCCCTTGTCGTCGTAGATTGTCCCTAACAGGTAATGTGTACGTGCGTTCGTTGGGTTGGTTTCGAGCTGCTTTTTCAAGGTGTTAATGGCAGCATCGTGTTGAGGCGTGTTTTGCGGCGTGGCATAGACTTTCAGTAATGTTGCTTGATCCCGAGCGGTTGGACGTTGTGCAATTGATGCCCGAAAACTCACGTCAAGTGGATTAGGACTATGTCCCCACAGCCCGATGGCATGTCCAAATTCATGAAGGCAAACCGTTCGGGTTTCTTCCTGCGACAGTTTTGCCGATATTGAAGGCTTAGGTAATGAGAGGACAATTTCGACGGAGAAATCCCCAGTGCGGTGGCGTGTGAGTTCTGCCTTTCCATAGGTCAGATCCATGTTTGCCGGTTCGCTATATCCCCAACGGACCCAAATATCAACGTCCTTACTCGTTTGCGATTCTTGAAACTGAATTTTTCCATCGGAGACCGCTTCCCACTGCCGCATCGCATACCGTAGCGCGGGAAGGTATGCCGCTTGTAACGTCGGTGTAATGTAAACGGTGATTGGCATTTCGACAAAGCGAGTGATCCTGCCGTGAGAGAAGACTGTGATTTGATCGAAATAGTCGAGCGTCCGATCGGTCATCACCGGACGATGACCGATCGGACGTTCAGCCAAAGCCGAAACGGTGGAGATCAGGAACATCACAGAGAAAACGACGCTTCTAAGTGAGTCATGAGTCTTCATGGCTGTTTCCTTGTGGAATCAAACGTTTACGGTGGGTCCTAAATCAATTACCGCCTCATTCGCAGACTGTTAACAACGACGGTCACACTGCTAAAAGCCATGGCGAGGGCAGCCAACGCTGGGTGCAAGGCGCGTAGCATCATCGGTAGGAAGGTGAACGGGTGCAGCACACCCGCTGCCACCGGGATGAGGAGGACGTTGTAGAAAAAAGCCCAGAACAAATTTTGCCGGATAACGCGCATTGTTGCTTTGCTGAGGGCAATCGCTTGTGGTACAGACCGAAGGTCACCGCTTATCAGGGTGACATCAGCCGCTTCCATCGCCACATCAGTGCCTGTGCCGATGGCGATGCCCACATCCGCTTGGGCTAATGCCGGTGCGTCGTTGATGCCGTCACCGACCATCGCCACACCTCCGATAGCTTGAGATTTCTGATTCATTTCCAGTTGCAGTTTCTTCACTTCCGCTGCCTTATCCTCCGGCAGGATTTCGGCGAGGATCCGGTCAATTCCGAGAGCGTTGCCGATACTTTCTGCCGTAGCTCGGTTATCGCCGGTGACCATCACCACCTGCAAACCCAGACGGTGCATTTGAGCGATGGCTTCCTTGGAACCGGGTTTGATGGTATCCGCCACAGCAATCAGTCCGGCGGCTTTGCCATCAATAGCAACCCAAATTACGCTTTTCGGGTGCGCCTGCAGCTTTTCAGCTTCGGTTACCAAGCCGTTGAGATTAACATTCCGCTCGTTCATCATTTTGAGATTGCCCAAGACGACTTGATGCCCTTCGACCTGAGCGATAACGCCATGTCCAGCTAAGGCTTCAAACTGGGAAGGTTCTACCGGTGACAACCCACGCGCCTGCGCCGACCGTACGATGGCTTCACCAATCGGGTGTTCGCTCCCCCGCTCCGCCGAGGCAGCCAGCCATAGGATTGCGGCTTCTTCCTTCTGCCTATCTTCCATCTCTACCCTATTTCCTAACGCCTTGGTGATAACGCTTGGGGTGTTACCTTCCGCAGCCACTACATCTGTCACCGATGGCTCACCCGTCGTAATCGTGCCGGTTTTATCGAGGATAATCACCTTGAGCGAATGAGCGAGTTCAAGTGCCTTGCTATCTTTGAAAAGGATTCCCTGTTCCGCCCCTCTGCTTGTGCCGACCATAATGGCAGTCGGCGTCGCAAGGCCAAGCGTGCAAGGGCAAGCGATAACCAACACCGCTACCATCCGGATCATTGATGGCGTAAAACCAGCGTCTAGGACAAACCACCAGACCAACAGAGTGACCGTCGCTATCGCAATGACAGCGGGCACAAAAACGCTCGCCACCCGATCGGCGAGACGCTGAATTGGTGCTTTGCTTCCTTGAGCCTCTTGGACGAGCCGGATAATCTGTGCGAGTGCGGTCTCTGCACCGACCTTGTGCGCTTCAAACTTGAGCCTTCCCTGTTTATTGATAGTTGCACCAATTACCGGATCACCCTTTCCCTTATCCACCGGTATGCTCTCTCCGGTGAGCATACTTTCGTCGATGGCGGAATTGCCCTCGATAATAATTCCATCAACAGGAATCCTCTCCCCCGGTCGCACGATGACCAGATCGCCGACGACCACCTGCTCGATGGGGATGTCAACCTCTTCACCGTTACGCACCACACGGGCTGTTTTCGCTTGCAGACCCATCAACTTTTTGATCGCAGCACCGGTCTGATCTTTCGCACGGACTTCCAGCAATTTACCGAGTTTGATAAGGGTAATGATGACCGCCGAGGTTTCAAAATAGACGTGGCTGCCTAGGGCTGTGCTGCCCAACGTCAATGCAACGGTGACGGGCAAGCTGTAAAAGAAGGCAGCGGATGAACCCATCGCAACCAGCACATCCATGTTGGCGGCACCGTTGCGTAGTGCTTTGAAGCTGCCCGTATAATAGTCCCAGCCGACGTAAAATTGTACCGGGGTAGCCAAGGCGAACATCAGCCAGTTACCCCAAAGGGCATCGGACCAAGTCCCCAACAGCGCAAAGTCACGAGCCATGCTGAAAAGGAAGAGCGGGAGGGAGAAAGCGACGCCAATCCAAAACTTGCGCGTCTGTTCGTGAATTTCGGCTTCGCGGGCAGCCTGCTCAACATCTGCTAATTGTTGGTCGGGATCCGCTTCGACAACACCGTAGCCTGCCCCTTTAATAGCAGCAATAAGATCCGTGGGCGTCACTTGACCGGGGATGTACGCTATCTGCGCCTTTTCTGTGGCAAAGTTTACTGTCGCAGAGACGACGCTTGGTCGCATTTCGTTAAGTGTTTTTTCGATGGTCGCTGCACAGTTGACGCAGTTCATCCCTGTGATAGGTAATTCAATCTCGCCTGTCGCTACCCCATAACCGATGTCTCTAATTCTCTCAATGATGGTGCTCTCATCCAGTACAGACGGGTTGAAAGTGACCGTCGCTTTCTCGGTAGCGTAGTTGACGTTTGCCGCTCCCACGCCGTCCAGTTTCCTCAGATCGCGTACGATGGTTTCCGAGCAGTTCGTACAGTGCATCCCTGTTATGGGCAGTGTGACCTGTTTTTCAGTCATAGGGCTCTCCTCCCACGTTTCAGCGGGGGATTGACATAGTGCCAGCGTTAATTATCCCATCAGTCCAGTTACGTTAAGTTCCGATTCGTCCTTCATACGCTGAAATTTGCTCATCAAACCGCAGCGTCCAGCCAACCTCATCTAAGCCATTCAACAAACAGTGCTTCTCAAAGTCACCAATCTCAAAGGGGTGCGAGGTCCCGTCGGGCTGAACCACCTGCTGTGCCTCCAAATCAATCATCAACCTGTAGCCTTCTTGTGCTTCGATCTGCTCCATCAGATCCGCGGCCACATCGTCCGGCAGAGCGATAGGTAGGAGGCCATTTTTGTAGCAGTTGTTACGGAAGATGTCCGCGAATGAAGGCGCGATCACCGCCTTGAACCCATACTGTTGCAGTGCCCACGGTGCATGTTCCCGCGAACTACCGCACCCAAAGTTTGCCCCAGCAACCAAAATACTCGCCTCCTGATAGCGGGGATCATTCAGGACAAAGTCCGGATTGGGATCGCCATTGTCCAGAAGACGCCAGTCGTAAAACAGGAACTGTCCAAAACCGGTGCGTTCAATCCGTTTGAGAAACTGCTTGGGAATAATCTGATCGGTGTCTACATTCAGCCGATTCAATGGTGCTGCAAGTCCGACGTGTTCTTTGAATGCTTCCATTGTTTATATCTCCCTCAAAAATATCAATTGTGATTAACTCGATTTCTATTGAAAGCCCATGTAGGTCGGGCTTCCTAGCCCGACCTACTCACCCAATGTTCCGGATATCTTGTGATAGGTGTATAGTAATGCTGAATCGCCACAAATCTTCGCTCCAGCGGAGCGATATGTCTATAGAATTGCGATACCTACGATTCCCGCGCTCCAGCGGAGCGATATGTATAGGGTTCACCAGTTCAATCAACCAATAAACTTCTGAACTAATGAACCAACAAAAAGCCCCTGCTGGGTGATGGATGCATAACAATCCCGCAAATCCAGATTCAGACGCGCAGCGCAGCGAAAGATTTCTTCTCACGCTTCACGTTTTATTGGTTCATTATATCAGATTTCAAATGGAAGATGGAAAAATTGTTTCACGGACACCGTTACAAATCCGTTTTGTTGGTGGGAGGTTGGTAAAGAGCGAAGTAATACTTACTGGCTGAACTGCTGGGCGACAAACACCAAATCCAGAATATTAACCACCCCATCACCATTAGGGTCTGGAGAGGATTTACCAAGGCTGTTGGAAACCTGAACCAAATCTAAAATATTGACAACCCAATCACCGTTGACATCGGCGGGGTTTTTGGCTTTGAGATAGATTTCACCGTCAAGGTCCGGTAGCAAGTGGGTGACGGATGCAGCGTTGTTTCCCCTGTCGGATACGGAGGTCGCAGATGACGGCAGCGTGATTGTCTGAGATTCCCCACTCCGATTATAAACCGCCCAACCGTTGGTGAACTCTCTGATATACAAACTTTCAATATCTTCTTGATAGCGTTGGGTAGTGGGACCGACAGGTTGACCGAGATCGGCATCCCAAAACGAATGCCAAATGTGTCTTTGGTACTGCTTCTGTCCGCCAATATGACCAAGCGTGTAAAGAGCGTATCCGTCGGATAAAGTGAGGCTCATTGTCGTGAAGAAACGCATCCATTGTTTATTTCTTGGGCTATCTGGCGGTTCAGCACCAATACCTAAACCTCTTAAACAGTTAATTTTCGGTTCTCGGACATTTGCTTCATACCAGATGAGACTACCTTCAATCTCAATAATATCATCCCGTGTGTAACCGTTTTCACGCGGGAAGGTTTCCATAAAAGAGCCGTTGATATAAGAGACTGAGCTCGGCATTTGACGACGATTACTATTGAACATAATAAGAAAATCATCGCGGACATTGGCACGAATCCGTTGGAGAATGGAAACAAGTATCTCTCCATCGGCAATTTCCCAAAATTGCACCGATCCGTCTTCATTCCAATTGCCTGCAAGCGGGAAGTCGCCCTCCCACCACCCGTCGAAGAAAATCCCGTCATACAGCCCACACGCTGCCACAGAGATTGCCTGTTCAATAATGATGTCTTGAACTTCGGGTAGTCTTATATCAATCAGGTAAATCGGGTAAGAGGAAAACCGATCACCTGACACAGGGTTTCCATGTTTGTCTCTTACCCAACCAAACCAATCTTCAGGATACTGGCGGACAGGGTGTGCAGTCCATATTCGGATTTCGGCGAGAAACAACATATTAGGATTTTTGGCAAGGAACTCCTCTCGCTTAGCTATTGTACCATCAAGGTCGGCTCCTGTTGCGAGGTTGCCTGCTGTTAGTTGAGACCATGGCGAAGCCTGTGTAAAACGAAGCCCAAAAGGAAGATGAGTGATAAAAAGATCATGATATGATATGTGATCTTCCCGCTCTGATATGGTATCTGCGTGCGATAATGTAGGCAGAGTGACGATTCCACCAAACACCTGAACAATAGATGGCAGACTCCGATTTGCGATGCGGTCTTGAATTGGGGGTGCCGGTAGCACACACACCTCGTCGTATCTAAAATCGGTCAGAGATAGCCCCTGAAGCGGGCTAAGATCGACAATGTGATTCCTGTGCAACCAGAGTGTTTTCAAGGCAGTTAAATTGGCAAGGGGACTGACATCGACAATATCATTCCCAGCGAGATGTAGATGGTTGAGTTGTGTCAGATTAGCAAGGGGACTGATGTCTCTTATCCCACAAAAATCCAAAATCAGCTCTTTTAACTGTGTGAGGTTTTTAATCGGCGTCAAATCATTGATAGGAACACCAGCAAGGTTCAGAATTTCAAGTTGCGTTAGCTTTGCAAGTGGCGCCAGGTCTTGGATTGAATTATTATCAACAAGAATCAGGACTTTGAGATTCTTGGCATATTCTAAACCGGTGATATTTTCAATTCCCACATCCTCGGTAGCGAAGCCCGTTAATCGTAGCATATCCTGCTGGGTAATCGGAAATTCAGATGACAATCCCAATTTCTCACGGATAGCCAGCTCCAGATTAAGGTCAGGTATCTCCACAATTTGGGCGTTGGCATTTTGCCAAAAACAACCTAGCCCCACAGCGAAAATCAAAATCCCTAAAACAATGTTTCTGAACCTCTTAAATTGAATCATTGTTAATTCTCCGTTTATTATCTTTCATTATGCCTCTGAAAAATAATCGACCTTGAAAGGCAAGTATTTTTTTATCAAAACCGGAAGACGTAACATTTTAAGCACCTCGTAATAAGCGCGGGGTTTTTCTTTGGGTGATTGGACAAGTGTTGCATCTTGGATATTCAGAGGTCGGTTGTGGGGAACACATAGATAGCCCAAAACATCTGAAATTGTAGTCTCCCATGTTGATGGATCAATAAAATCCTCATAATAAATTTTGTATGGCGTTATGTTGTGCGTATTAAAGAAAGTTTGCCACACCTCATCCAAAAAATAGAAGCGAAGCGCTAGCCGTAAGAGTTCCTCACGAGGAACAGATATTTCCATATCGTTGTGTTCAATCATTTCGTTTGGGACATCTTTCTTCATTCCGAAGATCTGTGTTTCGTTTGCACGAATAAAGGAAAGTGCTTGTGCTACTTTGTTACGGCGCACCAACCAAATCCATTTGATTGCGTTTGGTTGACAGCCACAATTCAATAAATGATCGCAAATTATCATCTGTGCAGCATGGATAGACAGACCCCATTGTTCATAATCAGAACGCGCTGTAAAATTTTCATAACACAACCGCATTGGGGGCAATACATGCGCCCCTTCGTCAGTATCAAGAATTGATTCAAATGTATCTCTCTTAACGTTTGCGCGAAATTCGCGCACGGTAACCAGCCCCGTCGAGTTGAGTAAATCCATAAGGAAATTGCTCCCCGATCGGTGCTGAGTCGTAATAAAAAACGGCAACGGAAAATCAAGATTCATTAGTTTATTTTTTGGGCTCATATTAAGAGAGTGTGCAACAGAAACCGAGTTTTTGTAGGGGTTGGGTTTCCCAACCCGTTCCGCAGGTCCGATTTCATCGGGAGATCCAAAGCGACTTGCCCCGCTCTGAACGCCTTTACCATAATTGCACTCGGCTTTTACACGAGCCATTTCTTTTAGTCGAAGTGTTTAGAGACAAACACCAAATCCAGAATATTGACCACCCCATCGCCATTGAGGTCTGGAGCGGATTCACCAAAACTGTTGGAAACCTGAACCAAATCTAATATGTTGACGACCCAATCGCCATTGACATCAGCGGGATGTTTGGATTTGAGATAGATTTCACCGTCAAGGTCCGGTAGCAAGTGCGTGATAGACGCAGCGGGGCTTCCCCTATCGGATACAGAACTCGCAGATGACGGCAGTGTGATACTTTGGGCTTGCCCACTCCGGTTATAGACCGCCCAGCCGTTGGCGAACTCCCGGATATACAAGCCCTCAATGTTTTGATAGCGTTGTGCAGTGGGGCTGATAGGTTGTCCAAGATTCGCATCCCAGAACGGATACCAGTAATGAGATTGCTGGTCCTCCCATACTCCAGTGACATAGAGCGCGTATCCGTCAGAGAGGGTAAGGCTCATCGTGGTAAAGAGGCGCATCCATTGACGGTTGGTTGGGCTGTCCGGGGGTTCGGTTGGAATCCCCTGTCCTCTGAGGCAGTTGATTTGGGGTTCTCTGAGATTTGCCTCTAACCAAATGAGATTCGTTTCAATCTCAATAATTTTATCGAGTGTATAGCCGGCACGAAAATAGAAGGTTTCCATGAAACTACCATTGATGTACGGCGCCGACAGTGGCAGTTTGCGATGATTGTTATTGCAAAGTATAAGAAAATCATCGGGTACGGTTTCTCGGATGCGTTGGAGTATTGCAATTCGAGCTTCTCGTTCTTCTGCTTCGGTGCTATACTCCGTAGGGGGATCAACACCATAATTTAGCAACGTTCCACCATTCTCTGACCACCAATCGAACATGATGCCGTCAAACAACCCACATTTTGATGCAGCAATCGCTTGTTCAACAATGATGTCTTGAACTTCTGGGAGCCTAAAATCAATTAGGTACGTCCCTTCCCCTACCCTTACTTTAGCAAGATTTCCGTTTTCATCCCTTAGCCAACCGAACCAATCTTCGGGATACTGTCCCGGCACATGCCCGCTCCGCTGCCGGATTTCAGCAAGGAAAAGCATATTAGGATTTCTGGCGAGGAGTTCATCTCGTCTAGCGATTACAGTTTCTAAATCGCCAGTTAATTGATTCCATGGTGGTGCCGGAAAAAAGTGGAGTCCAAATGGGACATTATGCCAATACAAATCGTGATAAGCATAACGGTCCTGATACGATAATGCAGGCAGATTGAGTATTTTACTACCCCACGCTTGAACAATAGAGGGGAAGTTCCGGTTTTCGATTCGGTCTTGAATTGGGAGGTCTGGTATTAAACAGATTTGATCATATCGAAAATCGGTTAGAGATAGTCCTCCAAGTGGACTAAAATCGACAATCCGATTTCTGTCAATCCACAGTGTTCGCAACGCAGTTAAATTCGCAAGCGGACCGACATCCACAATCCGATTCACCCTGAGATCTAGACGGACCAGTTTTGTCAGATTTTGAAGCGGCGTGATGTCTGTTATCCAACAATAACCCAAATAAAGTTCCCTTATTTCCGTGAGATTTTTAAGGAAAGTCAGATCTTCCATGGGAACGCCTATGAGGTGCAGAAACCTAAGTTGTGTGAGATTCGCAAGCGGTGTGAGATCCTCGATAGGATTGCTCGGAATAAACAAACCTCTTAGATTATGAGCATATTCTAAGCCGGTGATATTTTCGATTCCCGCATCCTCGGCAACGAAGTCTGTTAATTGTAACATATCCAGTTGAGTGATCGGAACTTCATCAGGCAGCGTGAGTGCTTCTCGGAGGGCTTGCCTGAGATTTGGATCGGGTATCTCTATTTCACTGGAAGCGAGTTCGTCCGCCTTGTGGATGTCAATATCCACACTCTGAAGATTCAACCCAAAGAGCGGACGATAGTCTGTAGTCGCGTTGTTAGCAAGTGTCAGATTAGTCAGTTGGGTTAAATTGGCAAGTGGACTAAAATCAGTAATCCGATTTCTGTCAATCCACAGTGTTCGCAACAAAGCTAAATTTGCAAGCGGACCGACATCCATAATCCGATTCACCCTGAGATCTAGAAGTACCAGTTTTGTCAGATTCTGAATCGGCGTGATGTCTGTTATCCGACAATAACCCAAATAAAGTTCCCTTAATTCCGTGAGATCTTTAAGGAAAGTCAGATCCTCCATGAGAACGCCAGCGAGGTGCAGAAGCCTAAGTTGTGTGAGATTCGCAAGCGGCATGACATCCTCAATAGGATTGCTCCGAAGAAACAAACTTCTTAGATTATGAGCATATTCTAAACCGGTGATATTTTCGATTCCCGCATCCTCGGCAGCGAAGCCCGTTAATCCTAGCATATCCTGCTCTGTGATGGGGGTATTATCGGGCAAATTGAGTACCTGCCGAACAGCTTGCCTGAGATTCGGATCCGGTATTTCTACCACCTGCCCTGATGCAAGTGCCACACACAGTAATAACCAGCCTAACACGAAGAAAATTATTCTTTTCATCAAAATCTTCGCAGTGGAAACCCCATGCTTTAGCGTGGGGTTTCCACTGCGTTCCTTTTTTAGTTGATTTTGCAGGTAAAATATGGTATACTTTTTTTGTCTTTCGTAGGGGATTTCAACCGTCAGCACCCTTGCTAGCGTCCCCTACACCTCGTTGAAAAGGCATGAAAGATGGAAAGATAATCCCTAATGAAAAAGACATTTGAATATCGTGCGTATCCTACAACCAAGCAACGGAACACCTTTACCGTTTGGTTGGCATTGTTGAGACAACTTTACAACCAAGCCCTTGCATGGCGTATAGAGACCTACAAAAACACCGGCGAGTCGGTAAAGTGGACGACACAAGCGAACGCTTTGCCTGACCTGAAACAAGAATCGACATCGTTTGCCGGTCTCCATAGCGACGTTCTCCAAGATACGATTCGCCGTTTGGATAAAGCATACAAAGCATTCTTTCGCCGCATCAAAACAGGTGGTGAACCGGGGTTCCCACGCTTCAAAGGCGAAGGACGGTATAGGTCGATGACCTTTAGTCACCTGTCTAACAATTTGATTCGCAATGTCCATAGGAAGTTTGCCCGTATAGTTGTCCCGAAAGTCGGACACCTGAAGATTCGATACCATCGACCGTTGCCCGATGGTAAAATTAAGACGTTGACCCTCTCCAAGAAGGCGTCCGGTTGGCACGCCACAATGGTCGTTGAGGTTCCAGACCCGATTGAAGTCCCCGTTCAAACGACACTCGGCATTGATGTGGGGCTTAACGCCTTTGTCGTTGATTCGGACGGCGAGCAAATCCCGAACCCCCGCCATTTCCGTAAGGCGGAAAAGAAACTTGCTAGACATCAACAGATACTCGCACGACGTAATAAAGGAAGCAAACGTAGATCGAAACAACGTGATACTGTTGCCCGTTGCCACCAACACGTTGCGAACCAACGGAAAGACTTTCAGTTTAAGGCGGCACATTCTATCCTTGAACGGTGCGACGAAGTAGCTGTTGAGAACCTCCAAATTAAGAACATGGTCAAGAACCATTACCTCGCTAAGAGCATTTCGGACGCAGGGTGGGGTCGCTTTCGATTGAAACTGCAAAGCAAGGCTGAAAGTGCCGGCAAGCAGTTTACGAAAGTCAAACCCCACTATACAAGCCAGAAATGCGCCGGGTGCGGTTCGATTGTCAAGAAATCGCTCTCTGTAAGAGTCCATGATTGTACCGATTGTGGTCTGATTTTAGACAGAGACCATAACGCTGCTATAAACATCAAAAAGGCTGCTGTAGCCTTGCGTGGAGGTGCGGTGGTTACTAACACCCCCGAAACACCCGAAAGGGACGGAAGCGCGCAACCCAATAAATCCCAAGGGCGAAGGCAACAACCCTCACCCTTTAGGGTGGGGTAACTGACTATTATCCTGTTCATCCTTCAATCCAGAATATCCTGATTCAGATTGCTTTGAATCCCAATCGCCCTGTCCTAATCTCTGCATCGGGGAGCATCGGGACAACAATGAACCCCAACACCCATTCTATAAATCTACTCGGTATTTGGCGGACCCGTATAGCCGATGCTCTCCCAACCAGCCACATCGCCCCCCAGTAGCCGGTAAGGGTGCGGAACTATCCGCAGCGAGCGGTCCTCCAACGGCAAAGAAATCCGTCGGTGCCCACTCTCGGCAGATTGTTTTAGCGCGATAGCAATTTCCAACGCTTGGCGGTATCCATGCCCGCTGTCCAGCACATCCTGACCCGTATCAAACGCCTGTATGAGCCACTCAATCCGCCGCGTAAAGAAATCGTCAGGTGGAGGTATGTCAAGAAAATCGGGATAAACCGGAGTCGAAGCCGCAGCACTCCCTTGGATAAACACAGGTCTGGGACTCGTTATCCATACCTGTCCATTCTCCCCCGTGACTGCAATCGGGGAGATTCCACCCTGCTCCGATGGCATAGGAATCTCACAGATGATGCCCTCCGACAATCCGAGACGACCATAGGCGGGACAGTCAATCTCCGACGATGAAACGTCAACCGATGGCATCCAGCCGGATTCCGGCGGTAACGTCCAGCCTTCGACCCATTCCACCTCCATACCGGTGAGGGTTCGCAGCAACGTCAATTGAACGCAGCCCCCGCCCGATGCTTCGCGTGGCAGCCCGCTCGGAATAGCGGCAGCGGTGAGTTTGCCGATGTTACCGGCACCGATCCAATCAACGGTTTCCAGTAGGTACGGAACTCCTGAATAGACACTACCACATCCGAAAACGGTGCACCGTTCACGGCAAGTACGCACCATCGCGTCCGCCTGAGACAGTTCAACCGCTATCGGTTTTTCGCATGAGACCACCTTGACGCCAGCCTCTGCGCAGGCGATTACCGTGTCGGGATTGTGCGATGTCGGAAGAATCGCCGAAACGATGTCAGGAACTTCTCTGGCTAACAGGTCCTCCAACGTATCAAAGACAGTTTCAACGCCGTATCGGTCAGCGAAGGCACGTCGACGGTCTTTGGCGCGGTCAACTAGTGCGACAACTTCACAGGCTGGATGGTTGGCATAGGCGTGTAGATATCTGCTGCCCCAAGTTCCTGCCCCTCCGACGACTGCAACTCTGTACTTTTTCATCCGCAAATACGACTCCTTCGGTTTGATAGTTTTTAGAAAACGCTACAAACCGGTTGCCTTTTGTACTTTCTACCGATGAGGTCACGGTTTGAAACCTCATGAGCGGGGAGGTTTTCTACTGCCGCTAAACGCATCTGGCTTCTGGGTGTCAGAGGGCCAATACCCGCTGGGATCCTCCTGCCACAAATTCCCGCACAGCCCCGAAATCACTCGCCATTCCGCTGCACCTAGGTCTGGATCTGGGTGAAAGAGAAATCGTTTCAATCCTGCACGTTCCGAGGTTGTCAGGATGTTATGAAGATCTCTTGCGGTCATCGCGTCGCCTGCATGTGGACTACGTCCAGTTGACACCCAAGCGACGACTTTATCATCATCTCCGATGGCTTCCAGCGCACGTTGGGTTTCGCTCCGCACAACCTCCGAGAAGAACTCGTCTGGGAACCCCAACTCCATATCCATCAGTGAGTGAACGCCCGGCAGTTCAATGCCAAACAGCGACGTTACCAAAGCAAAGCAATCTTCTTCTGTCAGTGTAGGATTCCACTCAGAAAGTATCTGAACCCAACGTGCAATCGTTCCGTACATTCCATCGAAGCCCCGGTGCCAGAAGTAGTGCTTGGGAAATATGTAATCGAAAAGCGACGCCATCTGTTGATAGTTCTGTCCGGTGAGCGAAGAAAACGTCGCCGTGCGTGGGATGCCGCCTAATTCCACCTTGCGGTCCAACTGGTCGAGTTGGGTGCGTATAGCCTGCATGTAACCCAAGGCAGTTTCTTGGCGGGTACGCAACCAGTAAAGCACATCTTCGTTGATGTCAAACAGTGTCAACGCTGCCAGCATCCCACCGGGGGCGTGATACCGTACCAGAGACGGTGTCAGGTTGTGAAGCCGTTCCCGTAAGTGTGCGATGCCTCGCTCCAAGCGGGGAATATCCTTTCCTAAAGCCGCGAAACGATGTCGCTCATGCTCACGGATTTCGAGCAGCTCCCCGCCATGATGGAAGGCTAATTCGTAGTGTTGTTCCCCCGGACCATCTATGATAACACCGTGTGCTTGCGGGTAGGCGTTCATCGTGTCCTGAACGCTGGCGGCAAATCCCACCGTGCCATAAGGATCTTCCTCCAACGATCGCGTCCCACCGCCGCCGGGAACGCTGAAGGTCATAATATGCCAATCGCGCGAGGCGGCATCGTCTAACATGGCGTACAGCTGTTTCTCCTTCTCCAAATCGCGTGGTGCTTCCGGCGGTGGACTCACCCCAAATGATTTGTATACCTCCGGGTCAGGAGCAAAGGTCCGAATCGTCGTACCATCATCCTGCATGAACTGCAAGTAACCAAATACGATGCCACGTACACCCCCGTCCTCCCATGCGTCGAATGTCCGCTGGTAGTCAGGCAGCCAATGTTCGAGTGGGCTATGGGTAAAGATCCACGGTATCATAGGAAACCTCCTCCGCTGAGCAGCTTAAATAGTTTGACCGTCGAACCTTGAAAAGGCTGTAAACCTTTTCAGGATTTAACTGTCGAAAAAACAACATAAACCAAGTTTCGCCGGTATAGTAAGGAACCTCAATGACAAAAGTTGCTTTCTTCGATTTCTTTGCCACGCTCATCTTTTGGACACAGCCACTCCATATAACCATCCGCAAGATTGCCGATCGGTATCAACTGCGTCTGGATTGGTCTGTTTACGACGAAGCGCGAGCAATTCTGACCGAAGCGTATGAAGCCTCAAAACCGACAAACAGTATACGGGATACGATATTCAGGCAGCTTGATGGCTGCTGCGCTATTCTAAAAAAGCTGGGAGTGCGTGAGCATGTAGAGCAGATTGCATGGGAAGTCTTGCAATACGAACACGCTCTATTTTCGCGCAACAACGCCACGCTTTACGAAGATGTCTTGCCAACTCTAGACCGATTGCAGCAAATGGACCTAAAGATGGGAATCATTTCCAACTGGGATACGCCCTTACATGCCATGGTTGAAGAACTTGGGCTTGCCCCCTATTTTGAGGTAGTCGTCGCCTCCCATGATCAGCGGGTACGGAGTGCGAAGCCGGACGCAGCCATTTTTGAATATGCCTTAAATGCTGTTGGTGTGTCCGCGGAAGAAGCCGTTCATGTCGGAGACTCCTTCGAGGCGGACATCATGGGAGCGCACTCCGCCGGCATCCGTGCAATTTTGTTAGACCGGGACGGAACGCAGACTGAACGGTGGGGAGAAACCATCCGAACCTTACATGCGTTGCCGGATCTGTTAAGCGTGAAGCGTGCTTGAATATGAGTTGCTCTCCCTTCTGCCTGTTATCCATCACACAGCGTAAGCGACCGATCCATCTTCTCGCAACAGGGTCTGACCGGTGTTCATCGGTTGGTAGGGGTTCTGCTCTATCAGACTATCGTCCAACTCCACGCCGAGTCCCGGTGCTTCGGGAATCGGAATATAACCACCCTCACGCTGATAGCACGTTTTGTAAACAGCGTTATTAGGCGATTCGTCGCCCTTAGTGTACTCTTGGGTGATGAAGTTCGGGATGCTCGTGTCGAGGTGTAACGAGGCGGTTGTGGTCAACGGTCCCAAAAAATTGTGGGTGACAACCGCGCTGTGGTAGGATTCAGCGATTGCAGCGATTTTTTTGCACTGGGTCAACCCGCCTGCTAATGCTACATCCGGTCGGACGTACTGAGGTCCACCGGCGGCGAGCAATTCACGGAATTCCCAGATGGTGGTCAGACGTTCACCGTTCGCCAAGGGGACGGTCATCCGCTTGGCGAGTTCCGCCTGCGACACGATGCTGTCGATCTGGATGGGGTCCTCAAGGAAATAGATATTAAACGGTATCAACGCTTCTGCCAAGACGATCCCGTTCATCGGCGTGAGTTTGCGATGGACTTCGACGATGAGGTCGAGATCGGGACCTCCTCCCTCCCGCGCCGCTGCAACCAGATCCCGAGCGGTCTTGACCAAGCGATCCAGTGCCATGTCCTGATAGCCACCGACCACCGGATCGAACTTCAGCGCAGTGAACCCTTCCTCCACCGTATCTTTCGCAGTCTGAAACATCGTCTCTGGAGTTGACCCACCAGCCATAAGATGCAGACGAATTTTGTCACGACAATTCCCACCCAATAATTCCCATACCGGCACACCGAAATGCTTCCCTTTGATGTCCCACAACGCAATATCCACCGCACTGATTGCGCCACAGAGAGCGGTGCCGCGAAATGGACCCATGCGGTAGAGATACTGCCAGTGGTGTTCGATGCGCAGAGGATTCTGACCGATTAGGTATTTTTCAAAGGTTGCGACGATTCTCTCAACCGCTTCGGGATAGCCCCAACAGGCGGTTTGACCGATACCGCTGATGCCGTTATCGGTGTGGATGCGAACCACATAACCACCACCGATGAAGAAGGATTCGATCTTGTCAATTTTCATGCTGCGCTCCTTGATGGATTGATTTCAGTAAATGGAACTGTGTCTTAAACTGCGCCAGTATATCAAAGATTGCAGAGCCCGTCAACGGAATTTCAAGGATTGCTAGGGTCATTTAGCTTTCCAGTTTCATGTTTTGCATAGTGTTCTGTTTATCAATCCCGCTCGGCTCCGACTTCGCCGAGAGTCCAAGACTTGGATAGCCATATCCAAGCCATCGGTGCAGGTTTGCAGTGGATTTGGTGATCCACTGCGAGCGGTGCTTAGGGGTATTTCGTTCTCCTATGGGAGAGGTCTCCACATCCCGACACATCACTGTAGGAGGGATTTCCGAATCCCGACTCAGACAAGCAGAAAACCGAAAACTAACATAGCCCTAAAGGATTGCTGAGAGCAATTGTAATATCAAGCGTTTTACCAATCTTGCGTGCAATGCCCCATCCCTTTAGGGTGGGAGAGTATGTCAAGAGCCTCACGGAATTTCTGCTACATCGTACAGTCGAAGCGATACGTCTAATCAACCTTATCAAACTCTACTTTAGCCCTGTATCCCCGTCCTTTAGGTCGGGGATACAGGGACGCTTTAGCACCGTTTTTCAAGGTTTTAGCCTTGATTCCAATGGTGAAATATGGTATAATTCTTTTGTCTACGGGACAGGGAATTACAACTTCGGCCTCCTTGCCGTTGTCCCTGTCCCTCCTTTGTAATGGGCAGCGTAGATGTAGACAACTACAGACACTACAGAAAAATAGGATTCTACTCGGATCGACTCCCCTGAAAAATGGGATATTCCCGCATGAATCTGTTGTGAAGCAGGAAATACCTGCCACGTATCGGTAACATGTTCGTTCAAGGTGTTTCCGTAGAGAGCTAAATGGCCCGCTCCGCGCCGTTTGTACGGTGTGTTGCCCCACCTGAGTGGGGAAGCTTCCCTAGAGGAAACGCAAGATGGCCCCATAGCAGAAGTTGAAGCTAAACTCTAAGAACGAGAACGTGGAATTGCAATGAGGTTCACTAGTGAACCTCCAAAAGAATCCCCGTTCTTTAGAGCGGGGAGCGGTCAACAAAATCTTCGCAGTGGAAACCCCATGCTTTAGAACCTGTTTTAAAAAGAAAAAGGCTATTCAAAAGTTAATGTTTATGTTAAACCATTAGAGCAGTAAACTACTGACCTAATGAAAGGCCTAAACATGACTACACCAAAGTATCCTACAGATTTGACCGATGCCCAGTGGGACAAACTGTTACCCTATTTTCCAGAACCTTCACCCATAGGTAGACCTCTCAAGTGGGAGATGCGCTCAATTATCAACGCTATTTTCTATATAGTCAAATCAGGGTGTCAGTGGCGAATGTTGCCGCGTCACATGCCACCGTGGCAAACGGTCTATTCCCACTTCAGAAAGTGGAAAACTTTAGGGACATGGGTTATGATTCATCAAGCACTTCACGAGCAAACCCGTAGTGATATTGGCAAATCCCCGTCACCGACCGTAGCTATCATTGACAGCCAATCGGTCAAGACGACCGAACTGGCAGATAGTAGAGGGTTTAATGGGCACAAGAAAGTCAAAGGTCGTAAACGCCATATAGTCACCGATACAATTGGCATTCCATTGGGAGTCAAAGTCACTGATGCCAATGTCAGTGATAATCGAGTCGCAATAGAGTTACTAAACGAGGTCTTTAGTTGGCAGATAACGATTCAGTTAGTCTGTGCTGATGCTGGCTATCGCGGAGAATTAGGCGACTGGCTATATTTAACGCATCAGTGTCAATTGGACATTGCTCCATCTCTTGGGCAATCGGGATTTGTGGTCGTCCCATTACGTTGGATTGTGGAGCGCACCTTTTCTTGGTTCGGTTGGTTTCGCCGATTGACTTTGGACTATGAACGCTCGGCTGAGACCGCTGAGGCTATGGTGTATATTGCTTCCATTTACTTGATGCGGAACCGCATCAAATGACTTTTAAAACAGGTTCTTAGCGTGGGGTTTCCACTGCGCTCCTTTTTTAGTTGATTTTGCAGGTAAAATAATGAAAAAGACTTATGAATATCGTGCGTATCCTACAACCAAGCAACGGAACACCTTTACCGTTTGGTTGGCATTGTTGAGACAACTTTACAACCAAGCCCTTGCATGGCGTATAGAGACGTACAAAAACACCGGCGAGTCGGTAAAGTGGACGACACAAGCGAACGCTTTGCCTGACCTGAAACAAGAATCGACATCGTTTGCCGGTCTCCATAGCGACGTTCTCCAAGATACGATTCGCCGTTTGGATAAAGCATACAAAGCATTCTTTCGCCGTATCAAAACAGGTGGTGAACCGGGGTTCCCACGCTTCAAAGGCGAAGGACGGTATAGGTCGATGACCTTTAGTCACCTGTCTAACAATTTGATTCGCAATGTCCATAGGAAGTTTGCCCGTATAGTTGTCCCGAAAGTCGGACACCTGAAGATTCGATACCATCGACCGTTGCCCGATGGTAAAATTAAGACGTTGACCCTCTCCAAGAAGGCGTCCGGTTGGCACGCCACAATCGTCGTTGAGGTTCCAGACCCGATTGAAGTCCCCGTTCAAACGACACTCGGCATTGATGTGGGGCTTAACGCCTTTGTCGTTGATTCGGACGGCGAGCAAATCCCGAACCCCCGCCATTTCCGTAAAGCGGAAAAGAAACTTGCTAGACATCAACAGATACTCGCACGACGTAAGAAAGGAAGCAAACGTAGATCGAAACAACGTGATACCGTTGCCCGTTGCCACGAACACGTTGCGAACCAACGGAAAGACTTTCAGTTTAAGGCGGCACATTCTATCCTTGAGCGGTGCGACGAAGTAGCTGTTGAGAACCTCCAAATTAAGAACATGGTCAAGAACCATTACCTCGCTAAGAGCATCTCGGACGCAGGGTGGGGTCGCTTTCGATTGAAACTGCAAAGCAAGGCTGAAAGTGCCGGCAAGCAGTTTACGAAAGTCAAACCCCACTATACAAGCCAGAAATGCGCCGGGTGCGGTTCGATTGTCAAGAAAGTGCTCTCTGTAAGAGTCCATGATTGTACCGATTGTGGTCTGATTTTAGACAGAGATCATAACGCTGCTACAAACATCAAAAAGGCTGCTGTAGCCTTGCGTGGAGGTGCGGTGGTTACTAACACCCCCGAAGCACCCGAAAGGGACGGAAGCGCGCAACCCAATAAATCCCAAGGGCGAAGGCAACAACCCTCACCCTTTAGGGTGGGGTAACTGACGATTCGTAACCAAAGCGGCTGCACCGACGTTAAGGAGAATAACGATATGGAGGGCATCGGGATTTTCAAGCGATCCTTCGTAGCAGCACCGCGGCTCGATGGGCAACGACTCCTCGACAGCAAACAGATTTACCATGGGAGATCGGTGGATGATCGAAGTTGAAAATCTCACAAAAAATTACGGACCGTTTCAGGCATTGAAAGGGATTTCCTTTCGTATCGACAAAGGCGAAGTCATCGGTTTTTTGGGACCAAATGGTGCTGGCAAAACTACCACCATGCGAATTTTGACCTGCTTTATGCCCGCCAGTAGTGGAAATGTGATGGTCGCGGGATACGATGTTTTCAAGCAATCCTTGGAAGTTCGTAAGCACATCGGTTATCTGCCCGAAAGTGTGCCGCTCTATCCGGAAATGACCGTTACCGGCTACCTCAAGTTTGTATCAAAGATTAAAGGTGTACCGCGAAGCAAGCGCGCCGAGCGATTGGATGTAGCTA
Organism: Candidatus Poribacteria bacterium; assembly: GCA_965247655.1. Lineage (GTDB taxonomy): Bacteria > Poribacteria > WGA-4E > WGA-4E > PCPOR2b > PCPOR2b. The sequence goes on from OZ252032.1 coordinate 6,363,946, forward strand.
TTGAATCCTGTAGTTTGACCGAGCGGCGAGGTCAGATTATCGGGCAGCTGTCCAAGGGCTATCGTCAACGGGTCGGCTTGGCGCAGGCACTGATTCATGATCCAGATGTCATTGTTCTTGACGAACCTACAGCCGGACTCGATCCACGGCAGATTATTGAAATCCGTGAACTGATCAAGGCACTCGGCAAGGAACACACAATCATTCTCAGCACACACATCCTCCCTGAAGCGAGTATGACCTGTGAACGGTTGATTGTGATTAATGACGGTGAAATCGCCGGCGGTGTAAAACTCTCAGAAGGGCGCGCTATTTCTATTGACGCAGGTAATGGTGGACACACCGAGTTGGGCGATACGAAAACCCTTTATCTAGAGGTCTCAGGTCCAGAGACGGAGGTCAAGACTGTCCTCGAAAATCTACCCGGTGTCAGTCGTGTCGAAAGCCGAGACCTGAACGGTAACGTCAATCCAACATTCCACATCAATTATGAACTAAATACAGATATTCGTGCAGCGGTTTCATCAAGCATCATTCAGCACGGTTGGAATTTGCTTGAAATGCGTTCCATCGAAATGACGCTTGAGGAACTTTTCTTGCAGCTGACAGCCGGCGTAGAAAGTGAGGCACAGGCGGACGATGAAGCAGGTTTAGAGGTGCAAGATTCGTAACCGTTCCCGTTCATTCTCGTCGGGAAAAATTGAGCAAATTCGCTAAATTTGAAGCCTTCATCCATTGGCTCATTTGGATATTTTTACAGTTCTTTTAGGACTTACGCAGTTGGATTTAACGTGTAAATGGGTTTAGCGAGATAAGCTCGCACCGCGTCTCTGATAATTGAGGCTTTGGCTTCAAACCAATTGATACCTGTCAAAAAACGGTGTCGCTCTATGCGGAGAAACGCTCGTAACGCCAGACCAATATGATTCCGTTGTGCAATTGCCTTGCGTGCTATGCACCTTTCAACACCCACCAATTGCTTGATACCTCGATGATACTCTTCGATTGACCAAGACAACTCAGCATACTTGAGTTGATACAGTTCGTTCATTGAGAGGTTGCTGGTTGCCCAGTATTCAATGTTGCCGTTTTGGGAAACTATCTTGAAAACCTTAATCAATCCATATCCCTTCAGATGAACGATGGTGCCTTTGTTACTAAGTGGCAGTTGACTAACCGGCTGATTGCCTTGGCGATCCAAATTGACCTGTCTATTTGACTTCAATCGGGTCAGCCAATGCCATTGATGCTTCCGAATGGTCTTGAGATTCTTTAAGCTACTGTACCAACTGTCAAACACGACACACTCGGGACGAAAGCCTCTCTCATCAGCAGTGGCTATCAGCGATTGAAAGTGGTCATTTTTGGTCAAGTGGTCGTGTTGTTTATTATACAGACGATAATCGCACGGAATGTGAGTGTCGCCATCAGTCCACATCAGGGTAATGAGGTTAATTCCTGACACCACTTGTTTGTGTTTACCTGACCAATGGCGGGTGACCAGTTCCATTTGCTGGGCATACGGTTTATCAAGGGTAGAGTCGTCTATGACTAAAATACCTTGCTCTTTTTTCACAAAAGGTGCTGATTCTTGCCACAATTGTTCTGAATCGGGAGTCAACCGATAGAGCAATCTATTCAAAGAGTCATGCGCCGGGGGGTTGTCTGGTTCCGGGTGGACTCGGGCAGCTTCTGTACAACTGTAGTGTCTCGGAGTTGCTATCAGAAAGTTGATATAGTCATATTCAGTGCATTTAGGTGGGTTCATAGGCTATATTATAACCTATTGCCTGTCCAAGTGCGTAACTCCTAAGTTCTTTAATAAAATACTTGACGTTGAGCGGCCCATTAATGTATAATTTCACTGCTAATAGGAATAATTCCCACCAACAGCCGTCCGCTGCTATATTTCGTACTATCTTGAATGCCTTCAAACACCGATTTGATGCCTCTTCGATGTTACCCGTTTGGGAATTCCCTATAATTTAAGACTTAACCAATCCCTATTCCGCGTACCCTTGTCTTTTATCTTAATTTGATCCAACTTTCTTTTCGATAATTTCCCCCCACTATGCTGCCAACGGTCACAAATTATAGGTCAACCGGTGAGTTATTACACATCTTCTGTCTATGATGCTGTCACTTACCTGTTACATGACCGTCTGGAGTATACCATCTTTTCCCGAAACGTAGCGTCAACCGTGGATTGTCTGCTGCAGATGCTTTGTGCAATTTGGGGTTAGTGTAAAAGATATGAGTGTTAGGCAATCTGCAAGCGGTTAGAATCTCGCAATGAGGAGCAACAAAATTATGGAAAATGTGGACATTGTCAAACTCCAAGAGATGACGATCTCCGAATTGAATGATATGGCTCGGAAGCTGGGGCTGACGGGATACAGTAGCCTCCGCAAGCAGGAGCTTATTGCCCAAATTCTTGAAGCCAAAGCGGAGAGCAGCGGCTTGTTGTTCGGAGAGGGTATCCTTGAAATTTTACCAGAAAAATACGGCTTTCTTCGGTCATCAAGCTATAACTATTTGCAAAGTACCGATGATATTTATGTCTCTCCCTCGCAAATACGCAAATTTGACCTCCGTACAGGTCACGAGGTTCAGGGACAAATCCGTCCTCCTAAAAAGGGGGGCGACAAAGATGAATTTTACTTCGCATTATTGAAAATCGAGAAAGTCAATGACGAAGCTCCGACAGGTGCAAAGGATACAATCCTTTTCGATAACTTGACCCCTGTCTACCCTTACGAGCGGCTAATACTTGAACATAATCCGAAGGAATATTCGACACGTATTACCGATTTGATGTCCCCGATCGGTAAGGGTCAGCGTGGGTTGATTGTCGCTCCACCTTACAGCGGCAAAACCACAATCTTAAAAAATATCGCCCACGGTATCGAGGAGAATCATCCAGAAGTTATGCTCATCTTCTTATTAATTGATGAGCGTCCAGAAGAAGTGACGGATGTTTCCCGCTCCATAAAAGGGGAGGTTATCAGTTCCACCTTTGATGAGCCTCCGGAACGGCATGTACAAGTTGCGGATATGGTCATTGAAAAGGCGAAACGCTGGGTCGAATATGGTAAAGACGTGGTGATTATGCTGGATAGCATGACACGTCTCGTGCGAGCCTGTAACATTGTGGCACCCCATAGTGGTAAAACATTATCAGGTGGTATTGACGCACTTGCGTTTATGAAGCCACGTCAGTTTTTCGGGGCGGCACGAAAGTTTGAGGATGGCGGCAGCTTAACAATCATAGCTACCGTATTGATTGATACCGAAAGCCGAGGCGATGAGCATATTTATGAGGAGTTAAAAGGTACTGCAAACATGGAGATTCACTTAGAGCGTTCTCTGCTAGAACGGCGTATTTTCCCCTCCATCGACATCGGCAAATCGAAGACCAGACGCGAGGAGCTGCTTCTAAAGCCAGAGATACTCAGCAAAGCGTGGATTTTGCGCAAATTCATGGGGCAGATGAACACCGCTGAATCAATGGAACTCCTTGTTGAACACTTAGGAAAAACAGAGACAAACGAGCAGTTTGTTGATATGATGATAAACAATACCAAAGCCAACGGTCCCACCCGCGGTGGACGGTATCAGTGGTAGTGCTGAGTTGGCCGTTAAATAAATTATAAGGAGGTGAGCATCCTCATGAAACCAGATCTCCATCCAGAAACAATGGAATGTGTCATCAATTGTGTGTGTGGTGCAACACATACGACCTATTCTACAAAACCCCAAATCCGCGTAGAAATTTGTTCAAAGTGTCACCCATTTTACTCTGGACAGCAGACAATTGTCGATACGGCGGGACGTGTGGAAAACTTCCGCCGCAGGTATGGTCTTGCTGATGAAAACTAAATATGGTTTAGTTACAAATACCGGCAGCTGAACCCCTCAAATTAAACTTTGTGTACTAGAGGCACTGAATGCTTGTCGGCTATGAAACATGAGAGGGCAGAGGTCAACTGATAAATTGTACGAGCGACCATCTGCCCTTCTGAGGTTCTGAGAAAATTCCGCAGTGCATAGCAGGTGGAGGAGAAAGTAACACATGGGATTTCAAATATCTGATAAACATATCGAAGAATACCATATGCTGGGTTACACAGTCTTCCAAAAGATTCTTCCACCGTCATTGATTCGGGATCTGCGGCAAGCCAGTGACAGGGCGAAAGCAATTGCCCGTGAGCATAGCGGTCCTCAAGTGCAGCGCCTCCAACCTGTTGTAAGCTACGACCTTGACCAGCAGCCCTTCATTGACTACGCCAATCTACCGCCACTAGTTGATGCCATTGCCAAGGTACTAACGCCGCGTCATCGTCATGGCGATCGAGACCACTTCGGTATTCTGTTTGAACCTGCGGATATGCCATACTGCACGCCATGGCATCGAGACTGGCGTGATAATGCCGCAGGCTTACCGCTCTCAATGTGGGATGAAGTGTTCAGCGACATTAACCATTTCAATCAGATTAACTGCGCCTTGTATGAAGACAGTTCGACATGGTTTGTTCTGGGTAGCCATCTGAGGCGAGACTTACCAGCAGAAATTGAACGCTTCCCGGATCGACCGATACCGAGCGTGGACCTTGATGGCAAGTCCGCTGAAGAGCGGGAACCACTCTGCCTCGAATACTGTCGCAGTATGCCCGGGGCAGTACAGTTGCATCTAGAGGCGGGAGATTTCGCGCTCTACCGAAATACACTCTGGCATCTGGGCAACTACGTTCCCTATCGCAAACGGGCAACGTTACACGACAGTGCTTGGACGCCTGAGTTTGAGGCATGGTACAAGAAAGCGCGAACCGAATCGAGCAGACGGCGTGAAGCTGGCTTCGGTATGGAAAATCCAAATCTCAACGCTACCAATAAAGCGGCATCAACACCCGTTTAATACTAAAGTGATAACCCAACTATGCTTGAGAAGTTAAAAGAGATAGAAACAAGATATTTAGAAATAGAAAAAAGTTTAGCCGATCCCGCACAAATCGCGAATCAGCAAAACTTGCAAAACCTCGCAAAGTCGCACGCGGGACTTGCGCCGATTGTTTCAAAGTACGCGGCTTATCAAAAAACAGCCAAAGAGATCGAGGAAACCTCTGCCCTGCTTGAACAAGAAACCGATACTGAGTTTATTGCTTTTGCCAAGCAAGAACTTGACGCGCTTACTGAGCAGAAAGACGACTTAGAAACGCAGCTGAAAATCTTGCTAATCCCGAAGGATGCGAACGATGAGAAGAATGTGATTGTGGAGATCCGCGCAGGTACAGGGGGCGAAGAAGCGAGCTTATTTGCCGGAGAGCTTTTCCGGATGTATTCGAGATACGCTGATCAGAAGGGCTGGAAAATAGAACTGCTCAACTCCAACGCAACCGGTTTGAAGGGCTTCAAAGAAATTATTTTTTCGATTAACGGGAACCGGACATATAGTCAGTTGAAGTTTGAAGGTGGTACGCACCGTGTGCAGCGCGTCCCCACAACGGAAGCTAGTGGCCGCATCCACACATCGGCGGTAACTGTCGCCGTATTGCCGGAGGCGCAAGAGGTTGACCTCAAGATTGACGCAGAAGATTTGCGGATTGAAGCGTTCCGTTCATCGGGTCCCGGCGGTCAGAGCGTCAACACAACCGATTCAGCGGTACGAATCACATACATTCCTACCGGGCTCACGGTATCCTGCCAAGACGAAAAATCCCAACATAAAAATAGAGCCAAGGCGATGAAGATCTTGCGTTCCCGTCTGCTTGAACAAATGCAAGCTGAACAGAATGCCGAACGCGCGCAAACGCGGAGATCTATGATTGGCAGCGGCGATCGAAGTGAAAAAATTCGCACATATAACTTCCCCCAAAGTCGGGTGACAGACCATCGTATCGGTTTAAGCGTTTATCAGTTGGATGCGGTCTTAGATGGAGGCATTGGCACTTTCATTGATGCCTTGATAGACGCCGACCAAGCGGAGCAATTAAAGAACCTATCGTCGTGAAAACTTGGCGCGTGATCGATCTTATCGAGTGGACGACGGAATACTTTGAACGTCACGAAATCCCCACCCCGCGATTAGACGCGGAATTGTTGCTTGGATACCTCCTGCAAAAGAGTCGTTTACAACTCTATCTTTCCTTCGAGATGCCTGTCTTCCAAGGTGCGCTCTCGAAATTTCGGGAGCTAATCAAAAAGCGGATAGCGCACACTCCTGTGAGTTATCTCACCAACCACAAGGAGTTCATGTCACTGGATTTCTATGTAGATTCGCGTGTGCTAATTCCGCGACCCGAGACGGAGATCCTCGTTGAGACGGTCCTACAACATCAGAAGGAGCCATGCCGATTTGTTGACATCGGGACTGGTTGTGGTGCCATCGCGGTTAGTTTTGGTCATCACCGTCCTGATTGGGAACTGATTGCCACAGATTTTTCAACGGAAGCCTTAGAAGTTGCCCAACAGAATGCACTCACCCACAACTGTGCAGATCGACTCACATTCCTACAAGGCGATCTGTTTGAGCCTCTGCAAGAACTACCCGACTCTCGTTTTGACTGGATTGCTTCCAACCCGCCTTACGTGGGCACAAACGAGGCATCAACCCTTCCGCTGGATGTGCGGGAGCATGAGCCGGAAATAGCACTCTTCGCTGGCGTTGATGGTCTTGATATCATTCGGCGCATTGTAACAGACGCACCACAGTTTTTGAATTCGGAGGGAAAGCTTATCTTGGAAATTGGTTGCAACCAAAACCACCCTGTTCAAGACCTGATTAAATCACAACCAGTATATAGGCACTGTGAAGTTATCAAAGATTATGCTGGTATTGAGCGTGTGGTTCTCGCCAGTGTTTAGTTATTAGCCATTCAGATTCCTTCTTCTTCCGCTTCCATGCGGTGCAGGAGAACAGTGTCTTGCAGAAACACAAATCCATATCCCCCCAACACCATTCTGTTATTACCAGCATCAACAACCCGCGAGTTGTCGCTGCCCGCAAACTCCAGACACGTAAGCACCGTCATCGTCAAGAACGCTTCCTAGTCGAAGGCTTTGAAATCTTGGATCTGGCGCTGGATGCAGGGATACAACCGATCGAAGTCTTCTACTGTGAGGAACAATGCGGTGAAAAGACAGTGCAGCAGCTTCTCAATCGTTTGCGAGAAGCCGGCGCAACCCTTGCTCCAGTGTCGACTCAAGTGTTACATACGCTATCGGCTGCTGCAGGCAACGTATACGCCTCTCCCCATAAGGCACCGCCCAATGTCATACAGACGCATATTGTGGCAACTTTCGCCCGATTTGAGGTGTCATTTCAGGACATCACTTTGACCGGGGATGAACTAGTCCTTGTTCTTGATGGAACACAAACACCGAGCAATCTAGGGATGATTCTCCGCACTGCGGATGCCGTTGGGGCTGCAGCCGTTTTTCTGATTCCACCCTGCGTGGACATCTTCCACCCTAAGTCTGTAAGAGGGAGTCACGGTTCACTGTTCAGCGTCCCTCTCGTAGAGACAACGGACATTCCGGGGCTTTTTAGGTGGCTGCGTGAAAAGGAGTTCAGAACGATGGGGGCAGATCCACATCTCGGAAAGTCTTGGAATCAGGAAAATTGGAAAGGTCGGGTCGCCATAGTTCTGGGCCATGATGTGCGGGGCATATCCGATGCTGTACGTGCACAGATCGAAGGGTGGGCGCGGCTGCCGATGACAGGCAAGGTGGAATCGCTCAACGTGGCAGTGGCGGGGAGTGTGTTGATATATGAATGGTTTCGGGCGAACCGGCTCGAATCGTAAAACCGTGCGAAGGACATGCACCCTCGCACGGTTCATCGGTGCCGAACCTCGTTTTATGCGTGATGGTGTCCGTTCTGATAGTGGGAACGGAGCAGGTCTATACCGAAATCATCTTCGATATGTCGCCAAACGGTGTGAATATGATTCGCGTCGTTTTGCGTGTTGTCATATTCCACGAAGAAGAAGGTACCGTGAAGCCGGTAGTAATGCGGTTGTCCGCGATTCGCCGGTCCTGCCCAAGCGAAGTGAATATCGTTTATATCCGCATCGCGCAATTTCTGCCCCTCAATTTTCGCTAACTGTTCCGGGAGCCGATCGATGTAAGTGTCGATGAGCTGCGCTAGAACCTCACGTTGTCCGGTCGTCATCGACTCAACTGCCAGCCCTTCGGCGGCGTCAAGTTGGACTTTTGGAACATCTCGCGTCAGGATGTCCGCGGGTGCCGTTTCGTTGATAACCGTTTTGATTTTCTGATCCGGATTGAGAGATCCCAAAAGTTGTCTAGCGAGATCTTCTTCCGCGGACAATATCCGCAGTCCCTTGTCGGGACCATGCCGAACCTCTGCGGGATTAGATCCAAAGAAGAACGGATTCGGCGTAATCAACTCCCTGTTCACAACGGTAAAATGGAGTGAGACATGGTGCCCCTCCGCCCGCCACCCCCAAGGACCGTGGTTCGTCGGATCTCCAAAAACGCTGAATGTGTAGAGTTCGGGATCTCGGACGAGCTGCGCCACCCCTTCCATCCGTTCCTGCTCACCGAGCGTGGCTTCCAAATCGATAATCGCCGTTGCCTTTTGATAGCCTGTCCTGCTTAATCCGGTAGCAAGCAGACTGAAAGCCGCATCCCGTTGCTTCTGATTCATCTCTTGGATATATACCCCTTTACGATCAAACATCTCGCGTGGGATGTAGTGCCAGCGTTGACGTTCGCCGTCTTTGAACGGAAATTCCGCCTTCCGCCGCAAATCCGGCGTCAAAGTTTCTAAAAAGTTCGCGCAGGCGACTGCCATCCGTTCAGCTGTCTCGGAAGCAGGGATCACTGTAGATGTAGGTGAAGCGTTATGCGTATGCTCTGTCATATTGAAATCTCCTTTGAGGTGTTGAAAATCCTTATAGCTTCTCACGCAACCTTACGCAGGCGTTGCCTCGCATGTTCACGCGCGATCCGTACATCGAAATCAATCTCTGACCGGTTGGACATGCCGAGATTGATACCGTGTGCGATCTCCAGTTCAAATCCCCAGCGGATCCAATCTTCAAGTTCTGATTCAGGAATGCCTCCAGCTGCGATGACCTTCATAATACTCAACCCTTTGCCGAGGTCATAAGCTCGCCGGAGGTACTCAAGATGCTGATCTAACGGACCGCCCTCCAACATTCTGCCCTCCTTGTTTGCCGTCGCCAAGATGACCTGAATCTCAGGGTGATCGATGACGGTATCCATCACAGGTCCAGTGAAGAGGTGCGTCGAGCAACCGATGACACGGACAGTCCCCTCGCTTTTGGCATCCAGAAATGCTGACATGGCTCCTTCCCGCGATTCCAAATCTTCAGGCGAGGAAACGCCATGCAGCAAAAGCGCGTCAATGTAATCGGTCCCCATTTCTCGGAGTGAGCGTTGAATGCTCTCGCGGGCACCGTCATAATCCTTAGCTCCAGTTTTCGTTTGGATAACCACTCGGTCGCGCTCAAGTCCCTTCAATGCTGCACCCAGATGTGGCTGGCTGCCATACCCTTCAGCCGTATCCCAGAAGGTGATTCCCTGATCAAATGTCTCACGTAACAGGTCGCCGCCCTCTGCGTAACTCGCACAAACGTTATTAAGATGTCCCGCCCCAAAGCAGAGGCGCGAGATTTCAAGTCCTGTGTTCCCGTATTCAAGACGTTCCATGTTGTCCTCCTTCACTCCAAAAGCCCATTCTCCTTATACCATTCGGCATTCGGATACAGAGCCATAACGGATTTATGTCTCAAGAAACCCTGTTTTCTATAGAAGTCTTCCTGCCCAATCACACAAGCGAGAAGCACTTTTTTAGCGGCTAACCTCTCGGACATCGCGTTCATGATGCGTGTCCCTATCCCTTGCCGTTGAAATTCCGGTAGCACAACTATATCACAAATGAAAGCGAAGTATTCCCCATCGGACAATGCCCGCCCGGCAGCAATCAACTGAGCCCCGTAATATACAAAGCAGCAGATCTGGCTCTTTTCGTAAGCGCGCTGTAACCGTTCCGGATCGTATGTGCCCAACGGTGCCAAGCGGTACACTTCAGCCAGTTCTGTCCAATTAACAGAATCCGTTGAATACGCAAGCGTAATGTCGTCCATGTTGATTTTCTTCACTCCCCCAGCCGAAGCGTCAAAAACTGTTTTCTAATCTTACCCATCCGAAGGGTCGCGATCATACCGTTTCCCGTCTTTTGCAACCCAGAGCCTATCCGTAAAAGGTTCGTTATTTCTTGCGTTTCTCGCGTGAGCCGGTATATACTGAATAATATATGCTTTGCGGACCCCCTCCGTCAGGTTGGGACCACTTCGATGAAAAAGCAACGATGAGAAAACCGCCATATTTCCTTTTTTGAGCGGCACAGAAACCCCTGAATCATCGCCAGAGTATCCGACCTGTTCCAACACTGTTCGCTCATGTGGTTGCGTGCCGAGCTTATGACTTTCGGGCAGCACCCAGATACACCCGTTTTCCAACGTTGAATCACTGAGTGCCAACCAGCAGGTGTAATACTGCTCCGGATCGAGTGGTGTATATCCGTTATCTTGGTGCCACGGAAACTCCTGCGGTGTTTCGGGATATTTGAAGACCGCCTGATTCCAGTAGAGACGCACATCTGGACCAATGAGATCTGTCGTCAGTTGGACAAATTTAGCCTGTTTGACGAAGGATAGAATCTTCTCGTTTTTTTCCGCAATGAAGGAAGTAAACACAATCTCGTCCGGACGGCTAATTCCCTTTCCGCCAGCCGCCTTAAGCTGCTGATTCGCTTCGTCAACATACCCTTCGATCTCGGCGGTGAGGTTGTCGATCTCCGCTTCGTTGAAGATATCTTCAAGGATGAAAAATCCCTTTTCTGCAAACTGTTCTTTCTGTGCCTCACTGATCCGCATATTTTCCCTCTGTGAATGTAGAAACTAATTTCACAACAGTTTAGCATTACGAAAAAAAAGAATCAAGCGGAAAACATGATGCTTTGGGCTATAAATAACGATGCGAAACATCAAGCTTACAATCGAATACGACGGCACAAACTATCACGGCTGGCAGATCCAGCCCAACGCGATAACGATTCAAACAGCCATCCAAGATGCACTTACAAAGATTACCAAGACACAGACGTCAATCATTGGGGCAGGGAGGACGGACACAGGGGTACATGCCGCCGGTCAGGTTGCCAATTTCCACACCCGTTCCCAGATGCCGCTGATCTCGTTCCAGAAAGCACTCAACGCTACCTTGCCACGAGACATCGTCGTTATAAATGCAGAAGAGGTCTCGCCAGATTTCCACGCCCGGTTCAGTGCAGTGAGTCGGTGCTATCGGTACACGATTCTCAATCGTGCATACCCTTCCGCGCTCCTGCGGAGCAGTACCTATTTTTTTCCCGAATCAATTGAGGTGCGAGATGCAGACACGGCCTGTCAATCACTCGTCGGCAAGCGGGATTTTTCCTCTTTTCAACGCTCCGGCAGTGAGCGAATCAACTCAATCTGTGAGATTTACGAATGTCGATGTTGGCAGGTCCAGGATCTGGTCTATTTTGAGACTGAAGCGGATGCCTTTCTACGGGGTATGGTTCGCGCCATTGTCGGCACCATCTTGAAACTGTACGACAGAGAAGATAGCGTCAATCAGTTGCACAAGATTCTCGATGCACGGGATAGGTCGGTGGCTGGGGCTTCCGTGCCGCCACACGGTTTGTCGCTCCTGCGTGTAAAATATTAGTATGTATCGGCGTGTAAAATGTGTAAATTCGTGGGGAAAACGAGTAAAATTTATGCGGCACTAAAAATCAGTTGGCACATTAGCAAGTCCACGAACATACTCGCACCAAACCGTCACCTGCCGGTGGAGCGAATTTGCCCAATTCCGTGCAATAGAGGCGTGCTAAACTCTGAAAACAGGGCTTTTGGACTGGCACACAATCTGCACTACATGACAAGACTCAACAATTCAAAGTAAAGGTATGATCTTGTCATGAAATTACCAACGATTGCCATTGGTCCGCACCGGGTGAGCCGCCTGATTATTGGCGGCAACCCATATAGCGGTATTTCCCATCATTCCCCTGCAAAGTCGAAGGAGATGGAGGATTACTATACCGCTGATCGGATTATGGCAGACCTGCGTGAAGCAGAACGGTGCGGAATCAATACCGTGTTGGCACGGGCGGATCGCCACATTATGCGGGTCCTGAATGAATACCGCAACAGTGGCGGAAGGATTCAGTGGATTGCACAGACAGCAAAAGGGAGTGAGTACGCCGATCTGGCGGCGCATATTCGACTGATTGCCCGCTATCAACCTATTGCCATCTACCATCACGGGGGAACGACGGATCAACTTTACGATGCGGGAAAACTGGATACATTGCATGATGCGTTGAAACTGATCCGAGATTTGGGGTTTGCCCCCGGTTTGGGAACGCATGAACCGCATATTCTGAAACAGTGCTATTACGAAGGATACGATGTTGATTTCTACGTCTGTGCGCTTTATAATCACACCCGCCATCGTGAGATGTATCTTGATGCGGATCGGGATGCAGCGATTGCAGCAATTCAAGCCGTGCATCTTCCGGTGATTTCGATTAAAGTCCTCGCCGCAGGCAGAAGTGAGCCGCTGCCCGCATTTCGGTTCGCGCTTGAAGGTATCAAACCAATTGACGCGATGGCGGTTGGGATGTATACAAAAGACCATCCCGATCAGATTTGTGATAACGTGACACTGGTTACCCGTCTCATTGAGGAGGGAGGAAGCCTATCATGATAACCTGCTTCAGTGCACCAAAACTAGGATTGTTGTTCTTTTTTTCGGTGTGTTTGATCTGGAGTGGTTGTAGCGCGCTAATTCCTCAATCAAACTATATTTGGAGTAAGAATTACGCACTTGATACAAACGGAGGGGACTGCTCAAGCCCTGAAATGAACGACGGAAACCTCAAGACATGCGGGAGACTTGGATTACACGCTGTTGGACGGATGGACTCTGCAATTATTAGGAATAAGGGAGCAGAGACAGGCCATTGGAGAAAAACCCCCGGAACGATGGAATTCACACAAGTCAAGGTTCAGCCCCAAGCCAAAATCCAATTCCGCCAGAAGCAATCGATTGACAAAATTGTGATTCATGCGACCAATCTAAACGGGTTCGAGATCTATTGGCAAGATGATACACAATCGTGGCAACCGTTGACCTCCATACGTCAAAGTAGGAACCCCCTAAAAAGTCCGATTGTTCTCCGTGTCCACGCTGTTACCAACGCCATCCTGCTTCAAGCAAAATTCCAGAAACCGTTCCATGCCCGCAAGCTAATGGAAGTCGCACCACAATTTGAGATTGAGTTTGAAGAAGCGCGAATTGCGGAAATTGAGGTTTACGGAAAGCAGATGAAGGAACAACTAAAGTAGTTAGCGTTTTTGTTTTTTAATAGATCAGACACTAAACAACCCGATAGGAGAGTTGATGAAACGTATCTTAGAACCTGAAGTGATGGACACCCGCGAAGAAGCAGAAGTGTATGACGCCATGGATCACAGTACCGTCAACGTGGCATTTGTGGAGCGCGTGGTTGAACTTGGTGCAAGCAAAGGACAGTTTCTCGATCTGGGGACAGGTCCCGCTCAAATTCCCATCTTTTTAGCTCAACGCTGTCCCAAGATCCGAATCACCGGGATCGATCTCTCGGTAAACATGCTTACACTCGGCGAGCAGCACGTCGCCGAAGCCGGATTAGCGGATCGGATCGCATTGGAGTGTGTTGATGCAAAAGCGCTGCCCTATCCCGATCTATCATTCGATGGCATGATTTCCAACAGCATTATCCATCACCTTCCCGATCCGATGGCTGCCTTTCGGGAAATTAGCCGTGCCATTCGCCCCGGTGGTTTGATTCTCATCCGCGATCTGATGCGTCCCGATACGCCCGAAGCCGCTCAAGCCCTTGTTGACCTTTACGCCGCTGACGATACCCCCTACCAAAAGAAACTCTTCTACGATTCCTTTCTTGCCGCCCTTACCATTCCCGAAATTGAAGCGATGCTCGCTCAAACAAGCCTTACCGATGCTATTGTTGTCCAAAGTTCAGACCGGCATTGGTCTGTTGAGCGTTGCATAGCATGATACAACGCTGGCTTCTCGGTAGTATTCAAACTCGCTTGAAACCGGATACAACAGTGCACAGCTGCTTGAGCAATACAGGTGTCAGACATCGGTGACCTTTTTCGCTTTCAATTTTTTATAGTGCGTGATAAAATAAGCGAAAATACGCAACAGGAAAACCAATGAAAATCTATCAATTTCTCCGTAAGTTCCGAGTGCTAGGTATAGTGTTTTTGGTCTTATTGGTCACCGGGATTGGGACAGGCTACTATCTGACGCGTCAGTATCCTAAGGAGTGGCAATACTGGAAAAATCTTTCCGGATCTGAGAAACACCAAGCAATTAGCTTAGAAATTAAACGATTCTGGAAAAACATTTTCCCTCCGGTACCGCAGCCTGAACGCTACGCGCATGTGACCGCGGAAACACTGGAGCATTCAATGCGTCTCGGTGCCGATTGGATCGTCGCTATGCAAGAACATCACGGGCGATTTCAATATTGGTACGATCCCATTAATGATAAGTTCAGCAGTAAAGATGATGATAACTTTCTGCGTCAAGCGGGCACCTCATTTTCACTGGCGTTGGTTTATGAAATGACAGGAGATCTCCGTTATTTCGAGGCAGCGCGGAAGAGTGTCCAATACCTGTTGGCTTTTACAGAGCCACTTCATACTGACAAAGCCTACTTCCTTTTTCGCCAGAAAGCGAAACTCGGTGGAATTAGCCTCCCCATGTTGACGATGCTCAAAATTCGTCAGCTAACCGGAACGACTGAATTCGATGCAATCTTGGTGAAATTGGCAAACATGATCTTGTTTCTACAGGAAAAATATAACACGGGCCAATATAAAAGTACCTATGTGTATTACGGCGACTACGAGTATGAGAAAAGCTCCGGTTGGGAATCGAGGATTTACCCCGGTGAAGCACTTTATGCGTTAGCGGGTATGTATCAGGCTTTCGGGGATATCCGTTATAAACAGAGTATGGATTGGGCGTTAGAGTTCTATTATGGAGAAAAATGGAAGTCGCATGCGTTTCTCCCGTGGACTATTTCCGCTTTCGCATCGCTCTATGAGCAAACCGGGGAACAGAAGTACGCTGACTATGTTTTTTTCTTGAGTGATCAACTGTTGACGCAACAAAATTTAGAAGCTGATGATGAGGCTTATGGTAGTTTTCATAGTGTGCCTTCCGCGAATACGGCAAGTTACATGGAGGGACTGGGAGATGCCATCTATGTTGCACGCCTGACAGGAGATGCAGGACGACTGTGGCTCTATCAAGAACGCGCAAAAATGGGGTATCGCTGGTTGTTCATGCTGCAATACGGGGAATCTGATGCCGCCGCTTTGAAACGTCCCAATATGGCACAGGGTGGCTTTCGCAAGACCCTCACCGACTCTCAATTACGGATTGATAACACACAACATGCAATCAGTAGTTTTGCAAAGGGGTTACGCTTTATTTATCAGATACCGCCTGCTGCGCAAGGTGTCAATCGCTTTCAGTAGGAGGCTATGAACAAAAAGGATATTATGAACACAAACAACATAGATCCGACCGCGAAAATGAGGAAACTGCCACACCACATCGCCTTGGTGGCGGGAACAGCAGGCTTCATAATGTTTGCTCTACTATTGCTCTCCTGCGACTTCGATCGATCGGAGCCGCTAAACCGTGCAATTCTTGACCGTTCGCTTGAATTAGGTACGCAGTTTATGCTTAATCACCAAAAGCCAGAGGGCAATTTTACCTACATCTACGATTGGGTTAAAAAGACTTACGACCCCGGCGACAGTCAGGTGCGGCAGGCTGGAGCGATGTGGGGGTTAGGGATGATATATAACGATACGCCGAATCCAGAAGTCGGAGCAGCGGTCGAGAAGGCGATGGATTTCTTTGCTCAAAACTCAAAGCTTACTCCTGATGGTCACCGCTATGTAACTTATCCGGGGGATGAGGTCGGAAGCCTAGGAACTGTGGCACTTTGTGCACTCGCTCATATTGATTACCTGCGTGCTGCCAAATCTCAGATTACCGAAGAAAAATTCCAAAATTATCAGCAACTGCTCGATGAATACCTTGAATTTCTTATCGAGGCACGTATACAGACAGAACCAACAGCGGGTCTGTGGCACCGAAGTTACAGCGTTACCAGCGGACACCCATACGGAAAGTCCTCTCCCTACTTTGATGGTGAATCCCTTCTTGCACTGATTAAAGCAGCGAATTATATGGGGCGTGAAGATTTACAGCCCATTATTATCGCTTCTGCCGATGCCGGCTATCATCACAATATTCAAGAAGCCCTTCAGGAAGATCCCGATTCGTCTATAACGAAGGGATACTATCAGTGGAGTTCCATGGTTTTCTTTGAAATCGCAACCTCCGGCTGGCCCAATACGGAGAAGTACGGCGATTACGTCATTGACCTTGCCAACTGGATGATCGACGTTCACAAGACTCTAAAACGAACGCGTAACACTGCCTATGCGTATGAAGGTATTATCCATGCCTATCAACTTGCTGTGCAGCGCAACGATACTCAGCATATCGAGAAATTTGCTAGCGTTATTGAGGCTGGCTTGACAAAATTGACCTCGTGGCAGGTCGGCAGCCCATTGATGAACCAGTTTATTATACGTAGCCAACCGACAGCTGATCCGTTCGCGATAGGCGGGGTACAAAACCATCGCCGTGAGTCCCCCTTGCGGATTGATGTGGCGCAGCACCAGATGCACGCAGTTATTCTGGCGCGCCGTTATATGTACAAGTGAAATTTTCCATTCCAAAATATTACGAGTTTTCTTACATTTTAATATTATCAGTGGTGTTTCTCTTCAACTTCTGTCATGCAACTGAAGAAAGGACCTTAAGGCTGGCAATGGATTATGTCAGGACAAGAATTTTGGTTCGCGCTCGCGTCGGTTGACGGTGTGGGACCAATGCGAATTAAGCGTCTACTCAATCGCTTTGGGACAATTGAAGCTATCTTTGATGCGGAACTTTCCGAAATTGCGCGGGTGCCACTCTTCAATCCGCTACTAGCGGCGCGGATCCTAAAGGCAAGAATACGGGTTGCTGAATTCCGCCGCCACATCAAGTGGTTCAAAAGTCGCGGTATTGATATTCTCTGCGTTGAAGAAGATGGCTATCCCTCGCAACTCAAGGAAATCTCAAACGCTCCGGCAATCCTTTGTAAAAAAGGGAATCTATCTCAAGCTAGTGAAAAAGCTGTCGCTATTGTCGGTACAACAACCCCTACAGATTTGGGAATTTTGACAACGCTTGAGCTTTCAACACGCCTTACTCAAGCGGGAGTGACGGTCGTTAGTGGACTTGCCAAAGGGATTGACACCTCTGCACACTTAGGCGCATTATACGCCAATGGTACAACCGTTGGTGTCGTGGGGAGCGATTTGCTTTCGATCTATCCGAACGAAAAGCGGGAGCTTGCCGATCGGATCTGTGAGAACGGCGCACTTTTTTCCGAACATCCATTTACGACGCAACCAACACCCGCCAATCTTATCCGTCGGAACCGGCTTATCAGTGGGCTTGCAATAGCAACAATTGTTGTTGAAGCGGAGGAGAACGGTGGGGCGGTTAGCACAGCACGCTTCGCCTTAGAACAGGAACGTTTCGTGTGTGCCTATAATTGGAATGACCGTTCTCGATTAAGTGAGGGACCGCGCAAACTCATTCAGCAGGGTGCTTACCCTATCTCGCCGGATCAGCTAGATAAGGTCGTTGATGTTTTATCGAATCCCGACCATCTAGAAAAGATTCAAGCGGCTCACCTCACAGGGGAACAGATGGATCTGTTTTAGGAATAAAATGATGAGGGCTCACACCCAATCAATGAATAAACTACTTTAATTTTGGGATTAAGTCCCGTTTCTCTAACTTGGGGATGTAGACTGCTATCTCCTGTCTTTCAACAAAAAACTTGTGTTTCTTAAAACTTGTGTTTCTTACGAAAATATGCTACGATTTCTATACGAAACGCAAATTTGCGTTCCCTAATCTACCAAATAGGTATTGACTCAGTATATGGGATATACCAAGCGAATTACCCCGAATTTAGGCAGTGGAATATGTTAATTTAAATGTTGTTGTGGGCAATATTGCCCTTTTTTCGTTTTTTTCACTTTACTTTTTTTGTAAAGTTTGGTAAAATATCGTCCATTAAACATTTGGCAATCAAAATTTGTAAAAAAAATGTGAAGATTTTTCTTTACAAAAATCACTAACTTTGATAGGCTAAATGGATAACAACGTTTAACCTGCGTTGTGGCCACACGCGGGGAGCTTTCCAAAAGGATGAGAAGGTCACCGCGAGTAGAAACGCAAGGGTCAAAATGACCATTTTGTGAATGCTTTATGATGTTTTCTGGCTTCGTTGGAAGCAAGTTACAATTTTTAGTCGCAACTCGCTCTTGCCAAAATGAAGTCAATTGAACTTGAGGGGCTCTCACATAAACGAGAGGCACAAAAAGTTCATACGACATAAGATTCATAAACCTTAGCATATAAAAAAAATGAGTTGCGGCGAACAATAGGAGATACGAAACAAATGTACCAACTCACGCAGCACAAATTCTGGGGCGTACTAGCCCTTATAATATCCATCATGTTTGTCGCCTTCGTGGTCACTGGTTGTGGTGGTGGCAATGATGATGATGATGATGATACAGGAACAGCAAACGATGATGACGATGACAACAATGACGCAGGTCCACCTTCTGCGACAATGGTCACGGTAGACCCAGCCGCCGGTGGCACGATTCCGTCAAATCAACAGTTCTCGCTGACGTTTGATCAAGGTGTCACAGCGGCGACGGTCAGTGGTGCTGCAGCCACCGGAGCTGGTCTCAACTGGACAGCATCTCCTGCCTTAGCGCAAGGGTCCGCGACATTGAACGTCGAGTGGACAAACCGAGACGGCACCACCGGTTCTCAAGCGGTCGGTCCTTATACCGTTTCTGACCCAGATGTCGATCCTCCGGTGATCACCAGTGGTACGGTGGCTGATGGGGACTCAGATGTTGATCCCGCGCCGATCAATGCGGGTGGTTTCCGGTTTGATTTCGACGAAACCGTCACAGGAACCATTAAGCTGACTGATGAAGCGGGTGCTGACCTCAACTGGATTGCAACCGTGCAGGGTGCGACAGCAACGTTGACTGCAGTTGCAGGGCAGGAACTCGCCAACGAGACAACCTACAAGGTTGAGCTTGATGTCAAAGATGGTTCTGCTAATGGTGCACCAGCGACGATTACCTTCGTCACCAAACCGAAAGAGTAAATAAACCGTTTTATTCTTCGGTTTCAATTTTTGAAAAAGGGCAACGTGTCATAGGCATGTTGCCCTTTTTTTTTACGCCTAGAAATTTCCAAAGAACTATATGAGTTTGTTTGCAAGATTGCCATCAAAGGGCTTTACAAGGAACACAAAATCTGATAAAATAGTATCAATTTAATCTGGCTTTTTAATAAAACATCAAAATCTGCCAAAATTTTTGAACGGTTCTTGAGGCTGAGTTGTCTAAACGGTTGAGAGCAGCAAAATTAGGGAGAAAGTTCTGTGGAACGAATCGAAACGTTGCTTATTGATGAACTCCGTGAAGGAGATATGGCAGCACTAGCGATTCTGGTTGAAAAGTACAAGCGGCTCGTTTATCGAGTTGCGGTTCAGATTACAAAAAACCATGAAGACGCAAATGATGTCATGCAAGATACGTTTCTGAAAGTGTATGAATCCATTCACAGCTTTCGCAAGGATGCTGCTTTTGAAACATGGCTTTATCGTATTGTCGTCAACCATGCTACGAATCTCGTCAAACGCCGGGAACGCCGTCGTGAATCCCCACTTTCAAGCACTAGTGAGATGGAGATTCATCCGGATTTGAGGCGAGCCACAGATTTAGCAAATAATCCTCACATGAACCTTGAAAGAAAAGAGCGGCAAAGATGGGTCACCCAAGCGGTGAATAGTTTGCCGCTCAAACAAAGAACCGTTGTTATTCTCCACGAGTTTGAAGGCTTAACACATCCAGAAATTGCTTCGATTCTCAACTGTTCCGAGGGAACAGTACGTTCCCGGTTGCATTACGCTAGACATAAATTGAAAGATTTGTTGAAGCCTTATGTGGACGCAACAGACTTTCCCCTAACAACAAAAAACGACTGAACCCGCAAATGTACCCAAGTTGTTACGCGATTTACCCCGGCAATAATAGAAACATAGCGAGAAAAACATGAAACCTCAATGTCGTTCAATTCAACGGTGCTTGTCTGATTATGTAGACTACACACTTTCAGCTCGGCAAACCATCATCGTGGCTCAACATCTGCGATTTTGTCGGGATTGCCAACTCGAATTGAAATCTTTGCGACGGACAGAGGCGCTGCTTCGTGTTCATGTCCCTACACAGCCCCCAGAGGGTTATTACGATCGATTTGGGGAGCAGTTGCAGCGGCTAATTGAAAAGCAACCTCGTCCTATATGGTGGGGTGTTACCGCGTTTTCCCAAGCAATTGCTTGGGGATTTCAAGAGTTTCTGCATCAATCTATCAGTTCTTTCAGCAAGCTAATTAGTTTTCCTATAGGTTGGGTTAAACAGTCTCCTGCTTATGCGTGGATGCTGCTCATCGTTCTTATCAGTTTGTCTGCATATCAATCCTTCCAAACCCAAGAACAAGATCGTTCTGACACTGTAAACTTGTCGCAGGTTGTGAAAGTCCAGCCAACCGCTCCCCCGAAGGAGGGTGGAAATCGAGAGGTAATCAGTAACCGGGAACGGCTTGCTGCAACGGCGCAGACACTTCCTGAAAACGTTGTTCAGAGCAGACAAGATATAGATAAAGAGATTGAGGTTATTGAATCACTTGCAGAGTTGTCAAGATGGGAGGGCTACCAACCAGATCCCGTTAGTGACAGTAATTTCATTAACGATAGTGATACGTTCAAAGCAATGGCGATCGATGATGCTTCCCCCGACCTAATGACGGTTGCCCAGTTATCAAGCCCTGAACCGATTGCCGCGAAAGAAGATTTTTCGCAGCCCTTGGGCGTTGTGGCTATTCCTACTTCAGCGGAAATTGGTTGGAGTGACAATCGCTCGCTGAATGGCGTTGTTGAGATGTTGATGAATGTACCATTACCGAGTTTCTCAATTACGGAAGTTTATGATTCTGTTAAACTTTAACTAGGTTCTGTTGACATTTCATCGTAACCAGATAATCGTGGCAACGAAACTCAGAAATCCCATATATCGAACCGCTAGCTTATCAAACCGAGAGGAAATACGACGATACTGTTTCATTTTGTTGATGAAACATTCGACTAAATGTCTCTCTTTATACAGATGCGCATCATAAGTGCGTGAATCCCGACGGTTGGCACGTGGGGGTATCACCGGCACCGCCCCCCTTTGGGTTATCGACTCAATCAATGCCATCGAGTCATATGATGTGTCAGCTATCACATACTCACTGTTATAACCGTCAATTAACGCCTCAGCACAAGTGATGTCGTGCCGTTGACCCGCTGTCAGCATAAAATGTAAGGGATTGCCTAAGCCATCAACAGCGATATGAATCTTAGTTGAGAATCCACCCCGGCTGCGTCCAAGTGCTTGTGAGGCTTGACCCCCACTTGTTTTCAATGCACCCCCAGCACATGGGTGTGCGCGAATGATAGTGCTGTCAATGATAAGCCACTCCATATCGGGGTCTTTGGCAAAGTGTTGGTGCATGCGTTGAAAGATATCTTTATCGCACCACCTTGCGAATCGTTTATAGACACTGTTCCAATTGCCGTACTGGTTAGGTAACAGGCGCCATTGACTGCCACTACGAGTTATCCAAAGCACCGCATGGATAAAACGTTTTAAGTGTGTGTGTTGTCCGGTATAGATATCAGGACAGGTTTTAAGGAATGATACTATTTTTGACCATTGACTATCGGATAGGGTGAATGTGGACATATTACCATTATGACACAAATGTCAACACGCCCTAGATAGAAAACTAACTTCCATCTAAATTTCAACAAAAAACTTGTGTTGTTTACGAAAATATGCTACGATTTCTTGTGCAGAGCGCAGATCTGCGTTCCCTAACTTGAAACCCCACTGGGGTGAGGGGAGTATGTCAATTTAACAAACCCCTTTAACTATGATCCGAAAGGAGATCTAATGAATCCGAAACTTTTAGGCGTCCTCGCCGGAGTAGCTTTAGCTGTCGTTCTGTTTTGGCCGGCAGGCAGTTCTAAAAAGGTCGAACGACTCTATAACGAAGCAGAACAACTCTACAGTCAAAATGATTACGAAGGGTCAACTGAAAAGTACAATCAAGCCCTTGAAGAATCTGTCAAATGGGGGGTCAAGACCGAGGTTATTGATAAGGACTTCCAAACCCTTGCAAATTACAAAATTGCCGTTAACTATTCTAAATGGGCGGAGCAGAGTGGTGATATTACCCACTATGACAATGCAATTGAGCAGATTGAAAAAGTTGCACCGAATGCCACTGTGCCCAAACATCAGGAAGGGTTAACCTACCTATGGGGACACGTCCTCTACAAACAAGAGAAATTTGAACTCGCTGAACCGAAGTTTCACACCTTGATTGAAAACTTCCCCAATAGCCTGTTTGTCGAAAATGCTTGGTATGCAATTGGGCAGCTCAATTATAAACTGCAAAAGTATGACTCAGCGCGCCGAGCGTATAAAGAAGTACTAGACGGATTCCCAAACTCAGAGTTCAAGGATGATGCACAACACCTAATTGCACAGTCTTTCCTCAACGAAAAGAATTATGAGCAGGCGTACCCAGAATTTGATAAGCTTGCCACCGAAGAATTTAAAACCTTCGTAGACCTGCAAGCGGAGGCGAGTTACAAAGCCGCTTTCTGTTTGAATCAACTCGCCCGTGATGAAGAGGCAATTGGTAGATACACCCAATTTATCACGGAATACCCAACAAGTGGTTATGTAACCGCTGCCTATTTTGACATCGGCGCAATTTACTCAAAACAGAAAGACTATGACAATGCGCGAGTCAACTATGAGCTTGCTTTGCAGAATACGGACGATCGAGACCTGCAAGCAGAAATTCAGGTAACCATTGGTCGTACCTACTACGAGCAGCAAGATTACCCCAACGCAGTGGAATCGTACAATACACTGCTTGAAGAGTATCCGGAATGTGATTTCATTAGTGAGGCGAAGTTGGGTATTTCCGATAGCTACTTCAAGTCGTCAGCTTGGGCCGAAGCCGCTGTCGCATACCAACGTGTTCTGGACGAGCATCCCGAGGAGACCGATTTTACCCCTTATCTCACCTACCAGATGGGAGAATCAAACTATAAGCTAGCTTCTGACCTGAAAGATGACGATCAAACAGATGCGGCAAATGCGTCTTATGAAACAGCACTTATCTGGTATCAAAAAGCTGTTGATGACTTCCCGGCGGATCCGGTCGCATCTCATGCACTCTATGGTGCTATCTGGGCGTTGAACGCGCTCGAGCGAAAGGATGAGCTTGAGGCTGTTGCGCGGGAATTTATTGATAAAAACCGCATGGATAATGAGCTTGACCTTCTTGCTGCTGAAGTTCAGTTGAAGTTTGCAGATCTAAAATTTAATGATTTCAAGCAGTATGAAGATGCAGCCGCGGAATACGCTAAACTTTGGGAGTATCGTGACTTTCCGAAGTTTCACTTAATTAAATTGATTGGAAAATTTCAGGAAGCGCGCTCATACTACGAAGCCGCCAAACCGGCGGGTTATCGTGAAGGCGATCCAGACGCAGTCTTTGACGAAGTACTACTCCAAAATGCTGTAAATGCTTATGAGCAAGCGGTAGAAAAGTTCAAGGGACCAGAGATTAAGGGGGGAGAAAGTGGCACCTTCCTCGCCGGTATCGAGCAGGGGCGCTATGACGATTTCCCGCAGCGCCCAATGCAGGTCGAGGCATGTGTTATGAATCAAGCCCTTTCCCACGAAAAACTGAATGCGTGGGGTAAAGCTCGCGAGCTCTACACAGAGATTCTCCCGGAAAGCAATAATTATCAACGGGCACAGCTGCTAGTTGCACAGAGCCTTGTCAAAGAAGGCAAGAACAGCGAGGCCGTGGCGCATTATCAGTCGATAATGGATACTTTGGATACGGACAACCGCTCGCTCGCAGAAATTAAGCTGGCAGACCTGCTGCGCTCTGAGGAGCGATATGCTGAAGCAGCGGTTGAGTATGAAAACGTCGTTACTGGTAACCCGACTGGTGAATACGCCGACGATGCACAGTATCTTGTCGGACTTTGTTACTATAAAGGGGCGAAAGCGGCATCCGATGACGCAGCCCTCTTGGACAAATCCGTTGCTGCCTTCGAGAAATCGATTGGAGATTATCCGGATAGCCCGAATGCAGTTGAGTCATATTACGGTTTAGCACTCGCTTATCGTGACATGGCATTGGGTGGAAATACAAGTATATGGCCAAAAGTGCTAGAAGTTGCCGATACTGCTTACGCGCAGCATGGTAGTAGCGATAACACCGTAGTCCAAAAGACGTTGGGTCATATAGACTTGGTCAAAGCAACCGCCATTGAAAAACAGGGTATCAATTCTGAAGAAGAGAAGGCTGAACTCATTGCGAGTCTGAGGCGAATTGCTCAGAATACCGGTGCTCCAGAAGATTCCCGTTCACGAGCACAGTTGAAAATCGGGCACCTGTATTATGGTGACGGTGAGTATGAAAAAGCGCTCGCTGAATACCAAGTATTTCTTCAGATGTTCCCCAATAGCGAGCTCGTGTCGAATGCGCTATATCAGGCATCGGTTTGCTATTATCAGATCGGTCAAAACAGCACAGATGAAGGAGCCCAACAGCTTGCATTCCAGAATGCTGTAAATACCGCAACACAAGTTACTGAAAGAGACCCCGATGTGGAGGCGGCAATCAGTGCCTATTACACAATAGGGCTAGCAAAGCATGCAATGAATGATAGAAAGGGAGCAATTTCGGCGTTTCTTCAGACCACCTCGTATGAGGGACAAACGGAGGACAAACCCCGGCAAAATCTAATTCGTCAAGCACATACCCGTCTTGCAGATTTGAATACCGCTGTCGGCGACCATGCGGCAGCCGTGCGGGAATATAAGTATGTGATTCAGTATACAGACGATGACGATCAGAAGGGACGCTCCTACTTCTCCATAGCATACGCCCAAGACGAACATCTCAACCAGTATGATGATTCGCTCCTCAATTATCAAAATTCGATTCAGCTTTCTAAAGATTCGCTCATCAAGGCACAGGCATACTATCGGATGGGTCTGATTTACCAAGAAAGACTGAATGACCCTGAGAATGCACTGAAAGCATACGAAACCTTGATTAGTCAATTCGGTGCTGAATCTAATACCAGCATCCAATCCATGGCGGCAGACGGTGGCATTCGTCGGTCCGACCTCTACCTAAAATTGGGACGTGTGAACGATGCAATCACTCAAGCAGTCGCTGCACGCGAGGCGGCGCAAACGGTTCCACAGACAGTTTCCGCACAATATAATCTCGGTCTTCTGTACTTCGGCGAAGCGCGGAAACTCTTCTCGGATAAGCCTGGTACCGACTTAAAGCCGTATATTGATGCGAGTCGGCGAGCCGCAGCCTCCTATGTTGAAGCGGCTAATATAGCACCAGCCGATAAGGTCAATGACACCATTAGTCCATTTGTTCAGAACGCGCTCTTTACAGCCGGGCAGATTTACTACTCGCTCGGTACAGGGATCAAACTTCCCGATGATCTCAATAACGCGATTCCGGTGCTGAAGCAGTTCGTTGAATATGCGGACAAGGGCATTTTCTCCGTCTCATCACAGGCGGATGTGTCGGAAAACGTCCAGACCGTATTGGGCTATCTCGCACCCACATACTATGAACTGGGTCGAATGCAGCTTGGTTTCGACGAAAGGTTTTCTGAAAAGACTGTTAGCTTCTTTGAGCAGTCGGCGAGCGTGTTCATGGATCTCACCAAACGATTCCCTAATGCGAAAGAAGCTCCGTTCTGGCAGTATCAGGCAGGTGAGGCGTACTTTGCAGGTCAACAGCACCTGAAAGCTATTGAAGAGTACAAGAAGGTTCGCCGCATCAATCCGCAACATGCACAGGCAGCGGAATCTCTTGCCGCTATTTCGACCTGCTATGCGTTTCTGGAAAAAAATACCGAGGACGAGGCAGAGAAAGAGAAGTGGTTGGACAAAGTCTTTGAGACAAACGAGATTCTCGCAAAGAACTATTCGACCAGTCCCTTTGCAGCCGAAGCGTTTCTCAACATCGGCAACACATACTATAACCAAGGGGTTCTCGACAGTGTGACAGAAGAAGACCGTATCCGCCTCTATACGATGGCTATCGAACAGTATGAGAAGGCATTGGCGGTTCCCGGTATCAATGCGGAGTCGAAGGAGAGTGCTGACCTTTTCCTGAATGATACGAAAAGAGCTCTCTCGGCAGATGTATATATTCAGGCAACCACCAATTTCGATCGGGCGAGAGTGGCATCTGAAGATCAACAGAGGGAAGCTGTTGAGCAGGCAATCGCTGGGTTCCAAGATATCATCAAAATATATCCGACTACTAAATACGCCGACCTTTCTTTGGTGCAAATTGGTGAAGCGTATATGCTGTTAGCGGGTGAAAATGATGAGTATTATAACGACGCGCTTGACTCCTTTGATGCGTTGTGGAGTAAATACGCGACCGTCCCGCCTAGCGATACACAGGTCAACAAAGCGTTGACATACTCGCAAGGTAAGATTACCGAAATCACGGAGTATATGAAAGATCGAAACATCCCACG
Source organism: Candidatus Poribacteria bacterium (assembly GCA_965247655.1). Lineage (GTDB taxonomy): Bacteria > Poribacteria > WGA-4E > WGA-4E > PCPOR2b > PCPOR2b. The sequence goes on from OZ252032.1 coordinate 6,390,956, forward strand.
TCGTACCGGCGGTGGTGGCGGTGGCGAATAAGGCACCGCTCATGTTTTAGATTCATTAACTCCATTTCAACAGAGGCGTTTGGGAAATCTTTCCCAGACGCCTTTTTTATTTTCGGAAAATCTTTCACAGGTATGCAATTGAGCAAGACACACCTTTTATTCCTCGATTACAGCCCTTGGGGACAGGTTTTTCGATCATTTGCACAGCTGCATTGCCAAATTGCCCATTTTTTTGCAGTTGGATTGCGCTCTAGGAAATGTTATAATATCCTTAATTATCGCTTTAGGATAGGCTACGATTGGGATTAAAATAGAACATCTAAAGAGGAGAGCAATCCATTGGAGGCGCGGTCAAAAACTTCAGTTTGGCAGAGTGATTTAACCCCTCAGCCACAAAAGAATTCCTCACAGAGCCCTTGGCAGTATAGACATCGTGATAGACACCGTAAGTCCTCACATCATAAACAACAAACCCATCGTTACCTACCTCCAGAGTTGCTGACTCAGATTCGCGCCGAGAGCCACGGACGTGCTTACGTTCAAAAGCAGATTCGGAAGAAAACACCGATGGTTTTTGAACTTTACGGGGAACATATTGAAGGCATCATCAGCCGCCGATTGACTTACACCCTTGCTGTCGTATCAGTCAATGGAGAAGTCCACCATCTTGAAAAGCTTAACATCAAGTATATGTATAAGCGGGATGAAATGGCTCAAGTTGTGCAGGATATTGAAGTAGATACGGATTTGAAAGCGCAAAACTTAATCTCGATTGTTCACAAATCTGAACGATTCCAAGTTGACGATCGTGTGCTTGTGCGTTGCCGCAAAGAAAAAATTCCGGTGCGCTTAACTCTCAGAGGCGGGGAGATTATCACAGGGGTGATCAGGTGGTTCAGCCAGTATGATATGAAGATGCTTTTAGCTCATGGAGATAACGTTATCGTATTCCGGCACGGATTACATAGTTTTGAAATAAGCCCACGATGGGCGTAAAGGTGGGAATTGTGGCTTCATGACGGTTTGTGGAGTTGTGGCAAGTTGGGTCTGGGCGGACAACTTCATTAAACACCTGCTTTAGCTCGTTTTTATCATACGGTCTCCCGTTCATAGTTAGCACGGATAACAGTTTTAATTCCCCCACGGACGTGAAAATCTCCAACAATCTCGACCCTCCGCGGATTGCACGCCGCAACAAAATCTACCAGAATTTTATTGACAACATGTTCGTGAAATATTCCTACATCTCGGTAAAATAGAAAATACTCTTTCAACGATTTGAGTTCGACACATCGCTCGTCGGGGATATAGGCAATCTGAATCGTTCCAAAGTCTGGCAACCCGGTTTTAGGACAAATCGCTGTAAATTCTGGGGTCGTTACTTCAATGGTGTAATCTTTGTCGCTATACTCATTTTTCCAAGTTTCGATGCTCGGCGTTTTCATTTCGCGGATGTCGCTTTGTAGTCCATCATAAGATTGATGATGCATAAATAAAAAAACCTCCCTTGAGCCTTCTATTGCAGGAATGATAACACCATGTGAAAGGCATCGTCAAGCAGTAATGTTGATGGAACATATGTACCGCGATCGCTAAAATTCATCGGGTAACCTCGCACAAGACATTCCTGAGAGGAGACTTTTTTCATCAAATCTTCGCAGTGGAGACCCTGTTCTTTAGAGCGGGGAGGAAACTGCGCCTTTTTTTTGTTCAAAAAACAGTGTGAATCGGGTACAATCGTATTGACTTTCGTGGGAAAGTGCTTGCGGAACCAGAAAGTTGAATTGCAATGGTTAAAACATACCAATACCGAATCTATCCGACGACCAAACAACGTAAGACGCTTGAGACTATTCTTGAAGGCTGTCAAACGCTTCACAACCAAGCTCTCGCTATGCGGAAACAAGCCTACGAAAAGTTTCGTTCCGAGAATCCTCGCTACGCGGGACATGGCGAATCCTTGAGTTACAAGATACAAGCGAATCACCTAACACCCTTGCGTCAAGAGTCCTGTTTCTGGTCATCTATCCATATTGATGTGCTTCAAGACACCTTACGCCGTCTGGATAAAGCGTATCAAGCGTTCTTTCGGCGTGCCAAGGCAGGCCAAGACCCAGGTTTCCCACGCTTTAAGGGCAAAGGACGTTACCGCTCAATGACCTTTAGCCACTTGTCTAAGAAACTGATTCGCAACGTCCGAAAGCGTATGGCTCGGATAGTCGTGCCAAAAATCGGGCATGTTGCTATCCGTTATCACCGTCCACTCCCCAATGGAACAATCAAGAACTTAACTATCCAACTCAAAGCAAGTAGTTGGTATGCAAATATCGCTGTTAAGGTTGCCGACGTACCCGAAGTTAAAATTCAAACAACTACCGGTGTTGATGTTGGACTTGAATCGTTTCTGACCACTTCTGACGGTGATAAGGTTCATAACCCCTGCCACTTCCGTGAATCAGAAAAGCAACTGGGTAAAGCACAACGGATACTGTCTCGTCGTGACAAGGGAAGCGGTCGCTATCAACAACAAAGAGCAATTGTTGCTAAAATACATGAACATATTGCCAACCAACGCCGTGATTTCCACTACAAAACGGCACTCGGCTTTTTTCACAATGTGAGGAGGTTGCCGTTGAGGACTTGAAAATCCGTAACATGGTGCAGCACCGTCACCTTGCTAGGAGTATTTCTGATGCTGGTTGGGGAAACTTTCAATTGATACTGCAAAGCAAAGCTGCAAACGCTGGTAAACAGTTGACGAAAGTGAATCCCAAGTATACCTCTCAGAAATGCTCAGGTTGTGATACGGTTGTCAAGAAGTCGCTATCTGTTAGAATACACGATTGTCCAGATTGTGGTCTCGAGTTAGACCGTGACCACAACGCTGCGATAAACATCAAAAAGGCGGCTATAGCCTTGCGTGGAGGTGCGGTGGTAGCAAACACCCCCGAAAAACCGGTAACGGAAAGAAGCGCGAAACCTTGTAAATCCCAGGAAACGGGCAACAAGTCCCAATCCTTTAGGGTGGGGTAACTGACTTCGGTTCTCATCAATCACATGCTTTTCTCTCGACGGTATCAAGTCATCGTGATATAATCTCACTACTGTTCAGAAAAAAGAAAATGCCACCAAAAAGGAGAGATTGATTGCTATGTTACAATTAACCCACCCCATCGTTGACGTTGCCATTACGTGTAGTAACTTCGAGGAGTCGCTGCGCTTCTACCACGAATGTTTAGGCTTGGAGATTGTTCTGGATATCCAGATTCCTGAAGACGTAGCGAAAGGGGCAGGACTGGCACCACGCGGATTTCGCCAAGTTCGTCTGCAAGCCGGGCAGACACTCATTAAGTTGATGGGCATCGAATCGCCCCCACCAACACCCTCCTACGATTTCTCGGCTGGCGTGCGCTGGCTCACCTTTTTTGTTGAGGACGTGTGGGGGACCGTCGAAGAATTGAAGCAGAAGGGTGTCGAATTTTTGTCCGAGCCGGTCGGTGCTCCGGATGCTGGCGGTGTAGTCTGCGCAAGAGACCCCGATGGCATTCTTATTGAGCTTGTACAGAGATGATACTTTGGATATGAGAAGCGTTTTTCCGCTTTATCAATCTTTTCTTTCTATTCACTTTTCAAGCTAAGTATTTATCCAAACACTCAACCTCTCAGTCCCTGATAGGATGGAGACAGATAACTCCTCCTTGGCAGTGAGAGCAGGTTGCCGAATAGACAATAAGGAGAACTTTATGGCTGCACAATTTGTTGCGGATTTTGAAGCCTATATGCCCGCTGAATTTAACGACGAACCTTACGGCAAGGCAGGTCTGATAGCTGTTGCCGATAAGGCAGGCATTGATGTATGTGTTGTATTTCCCGGCGGATTGCCACCCGATCCAGCAGAAATCAACGCCCATTTGCTCGAAGAAACGAAAGGCGAACCACGCATCGTTCCGGGCTGCTTGATTAATCCCACAATGGGTTCCGATGCTTGCGATGACTTAAAACGATGCGTCGATGCTGGTGCCCGGACAGTCAAACTGATGGCAGCAGCACATCGTTATCGTCTTGACGCACCTTGTGTTGATCCCGTCATGGAACTCGCCAAATCACTTGGCGTTCCGGCTACCATCCACTCCGGTTCTCCGATGAGCGGATGCTCACCGGAGTTTATTGGAACACTTGCGAAACGCCACCCAGATGTGACAATCATTATGGACCACATGGGCTATCGTGAGTGGACGCAACTAGCTGTACAAGCCGCAGCTGAGAGTTCCAATATTTATCTCGGCACAACCCTTATCGCTGCAGCTGAACCGATTACCATCAAGGGCATTGCACGTGGCGGACAGATTGGTGCAGATCGCATCGTTTTCGGATCTAACTCGCCTAGTGGAGATGCTGTAAATGGCGTCAACGGTATCCGAAATATCGGATTTACCGACGAGGAAGCCGCGAGCATCCTTGGTGGAAATCTGAAAGCAATTTACGGTCTCTGAAATTCGGTTTGGTTTGCCGGAGCTATTTGACTTTGCCGCGCCCGGCGATTTTCCAAACGGTTTCCACCTGCTCATTTCTCACTGCAACCAACTCATCGTGCAGATTGCTTGTCATCCCTTGATGCAGTGGAATAACAGCCAATTGGTCGCCAACGCGGAATTTATGCTGCGATTCACTCACATCAAGATGTCCGTGTTCGACAGACATCCCATATATTTTGACATCTGGATGTCCAATGATGTGGCCATAGGGCGTGGGCGGATAGCTGGTGAACGTCTTGGCACCACCGTCAACGATGATTCGATCTGCGGTTGGGGTGCTCACGACCGTTACAATCATCCGCAAGGCACATCGGTCCGGATTGAGTGCCTCCGAACCAGAAATGCGCGTTATGCCTTCGTAGACATACGAGCCGCTGCGCGTTTCCGTGCAGCCAATATCTTTTGACGCCTGTTCAGCACCTGTCCCACCTCCGCCGATGATATTGATAGGAATACCTGCGCCATTTAGGAGATTGACCGTTTCATCAATGAAGGGTTTTGCGCGAATATTGCTCCCATAGGTTATAATGCCCTGAAAATCAAGTCCGGACATCTTCGTCACCTTCTGGGCGAGTTCAAGCGTGGCTTGTGGGGATTGCACGCCGACCCGGCGTCCCCCTGTGTCCTGCTCAATGACCACGCGCACGGTACAATCATCTGCCACAGCCTGTTCAGAGATTCCTTCGGCAGTTATCTCCGAGTCAAGGGCAACGGTAATCTTCGCCCGTTTGACCAACTGTGTCAGCCGCTGCAGTTTCGGCTTTCCAACGATGTTGTAGGGAATCAGGATGTCATCAAGTCCGCCATCAACCATAGCCTCTGCTTCACCGAGTTTTTGGGAGGTAATCCCTTTTGAGCCAGCAGCGACCTGCATTTCGGCAATCTCCGGGACCTTGTGAGTTTTTGTGTGAACGCGCAAATCAATGTCAATCTCTCGGCAGAGAGCTGCCATATTATAGATATTACGTTCAAGAACATCAAGGTCTACGGTAAGAGCAGGTGTATCCAATTCAGAAATGTGCATATCATTCTCCTAAACTAACAAATTAGCGAACAATCCAACCTTTTCAAGGTTAAATTGCACGCATACGGTCAATTAATAAACTGAAGGGCTGGGAAGCACGAATCTGTACTCATCGTATTATTCCCAACCCCTCATATATCGTAACTCATCACTATGTAATCGGTGTCATATCTATTTGTCAGTATCTTCAGCCTTTTTGAGATATTCGGGCTCTCGTTTTGGGGTCTCCTCTGCCTCGTTGGCTTCCTCTTTCATACTCGGTTCAACTAGGTACTCAACCCGAAAATCTCGGACGGATATAACGGGGTAGACCCCATCAAAACCAACAATCTGTCCTTTGACTTCGACCCCATTAACGCCTTGGTTTGCCTCTTGTATTAATTCATCAAATTTATCATCACTACTAAAGACGACCTTCTGGTCCGGACTAACAACCATTGCATGATTGATTTCTGATGTGTCAGCACGCCAACGTCGCCAAAAAGGAACGTTGCGTATGTAGCTCCGTGAAAAGCCCGGGTGTGCGTAGATATTGCCGGTGACTGTCGCTTCAGATTTGGTAACCCAAGCTCGACCCCCGGTTTGACTGCCTCGAAAGCGTTGATCGCTCAGTTGACGGATAATGTCATAAATGTCAAAAGTACGACCCTCGTTGTACGGATTCTTGCCCCGTCGTGGGGTGACTTCAACGATGGTTGTAAAATGGCGTTTGAGCCCATTTTTATCGACAGGCGCGTAGAAACTCACATCTTCCGGATTAGCCCAAGGTTTTAATAAACGTCGAATCTGTCGGGCGTCATCACCATTGACGAACCCAAAAAGGTGGATTTGAATACTTTCCACTTCCGCATGACTTGAGTTGGTGAAACTAGCAAACAGAAACATGGAAAGGATGAGGAGGCTGAGGTGGAACTTACGCGGTAGCATTTTTTGTTCACTCCTTTAATTAATATCGCCTAGTCCTGACAATTTTTTCGTCAAGATATTTGAAAAAATCCAAAGAATCTAATATAGATCTACGCGATTCCTTGATTGGTGCCCGAAAATTACAGTGATATTTTAGCAAATTTTATACCATGATAGAAACAAAGAAGTGCATCCTTGAAAACAACTGGCAAAAACGCGATTGGTCGAACAACACCAATTAGCACCTCACACTTTACGCTGTATCATTTTTGTAACACAGTCGCTAGTGGGACACAATTAACTACCCTTACTAATTGACGTTGTGATGTATGATGAAGTTTACTCCAAAAGACGAGCAAAGTCCAATGACCGATTCAACAGATTCTACCTACTTGTTAGTTTAATTCATAAAAGTTCTTAACTTGTCGGATTACTAAAAACAGGAACTGATATAAACGTGCTTGATGCAGGGGTTTCGGAAACCCCGCTGCCCTCCTTGACGTTGACTCGAATAATGTGTTGATTGCTGTATCATGGAATTGATGATCGAAAATCTGTTGAAGTGCAAACTGATTGGACCGTTATCATTGAAGCTAGATATCGGAGCGGGCTATAAACGGTTTTGCATCAACTATATAATTCTAAAGAAGTCGGGGCGTATGGGGGAAATTCATCTGCCTCACTGTTTGGAACTGTCTGCAATTGAGGAGAATATCTTTTGAGGTATCAACGAAGCTTCATTATCGCGATGATTTCGCTGGCCATCCTTTTTGCCATCGGGGTCGCCGGATATCGGATTATTGAAGCGGAAAATCCATATCAGAAGTGGACAGTGTTCGACGCAATTTTCATGACTGTCATTACGCTGACGACAGTCGGATACACCGATAACAATATGTCCAAGGTAGGAAGGGCTTTCACTGTTTTTCTATTGATCGGTGGGCTTGGCATCTTTGTGTATAGTATCGGCGTTGCAACCGCCTTTATTATTGAAGGACAATTCCGCGAGGTATTTCGACGGAGGAAAATGGAAAAATCAATTATGGTGAAGTCTATAAATAAGTAAACATTTGCTAATAATTTGGGTCTTTCCGAAGTTTCCAAAGTCCCCCTGATAAGGGGGATTTAGGGGGTTAGCTGTATATTGGGAGTGTCTAATTAATTCTAAAATCTACTATAATAAACTTTCAAACCATTATATTGTCTGCGGCATAGGGGATACGGGAGTTCATGCGCTCGAAGAAATGCTCCAAATGAACATGGATTTCGTTGCTATTGAGTCTGAGCAGGAACGGATCGATCACCTACTGGAAACGAAAGATTTCCTGTATGTTCACGGGGATGCAACAGAAGACGAGGTTTTGATTCGTGCGGGTATTGAACGGGCACGTGGACTAATTACCTCACTGTCACGCGATCAAGATAACCTATTCATTGTCTTATCTGCAAAGCAGTTGAATCCGGAGTTGAAGATTGCCTCTAAAGCAATTGAAGCCAATTCGCTATCCAAGTTGAAACAGGCGGGGGCAAATGAGGTTGTCTTAGCAGACCATATCGGCGGTATGCGGTTGGCTTCGACAGTCACACGTCCAATCGTGGTTAATTTTCTAGATATTATGCTCAGGAGTCAAGAGACAACCCGCTTCGCTGAATCCGTCATCCAAACGGGAACACCATTGGTGGGGCTCACTCTGGGTGAGGCACGCATCCCAGATCGAACGAACCTGATGGTTGTTGCAGTGCATAAGCGGCAAGGAGATTTTATCTACAATCCTTCCGGCGGGTTGAGGTTGGAGGCTGGCGACGCGTTGATCGTCATCGCAGATAACGAGCAGCGACAAAACCTAAATAAGCTAACAGGCGACACACTTTGATGCTTCAATTGCCTTCGGACTTAAGCTGTCCGTATTGTTTCATCACAGCTTGCAACCGATCCAAAGGGAGGGCATAGATCGTGTTCCCATTTCTGCCGATGGTCGTCACTGCTGTGGTCATGGAGTTCAGGATTGCCTCCTCTGTCGCTTCAATAACAGCTTGATACAGCGCATCCATCCGACGATTAGCAAGCATCGTGATAGGAAATGTCCCATCGTCCGTCCGACGCGGAATCGTGTTAGCGGTTGAAAAAGCAATTACAAATTCGCCGCTGCTAACGGTACTTGGTGTACCGGTGCGGGCAAGCCCATGTGTCACCCGCTTGGCAAGTTGCATCAGTTGACGATGTACCAAGGGGGCATCCGTTGCGACAACGATGATGAACGAACCATCTCGACCCCGCTTCGGTGTGAGTTCTGTAATTTCTCTGCCGACAGGAACACCATTAATCTGTAGTTGATGGCGCCGCCCGCCGTTGGAATTGACTAACACTCCGACCGTGTATCTCCCTCGATCTGCGGGCAACACCCGTGAGGATGTACCGATACCTGCCTTAAAACTGTAGCACCGCATTCCTGTGCCTGCGCCGACACATCCTTCTGCGACAGGACCATCTACGGCATTTTCTATCGCTTGAATTGCGTGTTCTGCGGTGACATGCAGCCCGCTGATGTCATTCAGTCCACCGTCATAGCACTCTGCAACGATTGGCAGAATGATGTGATTATCCGGATAGCGTTTGATCATGTATCGCACAACACCATCGTGAACAGGTCCAATGCTGAGTGTATTCGTCAGCATAATTGGGGACTCGATCCACCCCGCTTCATTAGCCCATGCTAGCCCCGTTGCCTCGCCGTTACCGTTGATTGCATAACCCGCACCAAACAGTTTATTTGTCCAAATATCGTCACGTGGAATAACCGCAGTAACACCTGTCCGAACATTATCACCACTTTTCAACGTGACATGCCCCACCTTCACCCCTGCGATATCCGTGATCGCATTGTGTTTGCCGGGTTCATAAATACCGATTTTGATACCGAGATCCCGTGCCCTTGCTCTGCCTTCAGGAACGCCAGCACCTTGATCGGAGTTGGCAGGAATCCAGCCGGACATTAAACATAAGCACAAACAGAACCATAATCTCATGTTTTGTTTTTTCATTACTTTGCTTCCTCACTATTATACTTCACTTCAACTCAGGCTTCCCGGCGCGAAGCCACGCAGTATACCAGTAGCTTGCGGTTGCTGATGCCGCATCACTCATTCGCTGCACCGCTATCCAACCGCTAAATTGGAAGAACTTTTCCAGATACGATGCGCCGTAGGTATTTTCGCTTAACTTTGCCCTGCGGTCAGCATGGAGGAGGTTGTCAGCGTATACATAGCTGTCGAGTACAATGTCAAAAGCAGCTTCCAGTGGGTCTTCAATTTCTGACGCCATCTTCGGTGAGAGATGGATTTGCTCTGCATAGGCTTCCACCATATCGTCCTCAAAACGTTGATGCACACCACGCTGGTTGGTCAATTGTCCGTTGTAGTTTTTGACGACATGCAGCGGCATGTGGATATCCTCGATGTAGTGGGCGAGTGCACCGGCGGTCTGCACAATCTTTTGGGTATCTCCCGATTTCATTGCCTCAGATAGCAGTCGTGTGTACTCAGCGATACGCCATGTCGCCAAGCCGCGTTTTGTGACGGCTTCCACACCAAATTTCGCGACGGCATCATCATAGCTATGGGGAAGTTCTACAAACGGATAGAGACCGTATATATCAATATCGAGAAAATGCCGAGGAGCTTCGGCAGAATCACCCGATTTGTAGACATTGAGACTGGTCAAAGATAATAGTTTTTCCTTTGTATCAAGGGCAAAACGGGTGCCCTCCTCGGACCCGAGCAGCACCGACTCCGCACTTCGATTTTCAAAAATGTTCGTTTTATCCCCCAATAGATATAATTTATCTACCTCCTTCCGAATTGGGTACTCCTGTTCATCGATCTTTATGAACCATCTGCCATTTTTTCCGCGAAGCGAAACCGGGGCGTTTTGTGGGAAGTCGACTCCGTGTGTCTCAAACACTTGGCGTAAGTCCTCGGTAACCTGTCCACTGTTCAGATCTTCTTCGTACTTCAATCCAATCCGAAACAGCAGCACCCTTCTCCATCGATCCGGATCGTTCGAGTGATAGGCAAGTTCCCGGCGGTATTTATCGAAAAACGGGGAAATTTCTGAAGGCAGGGAGTCACAGGCGGCATCAGTGATTCGATCGTGCGCATAGCTTCCCCAAGAAAAAGCTTGAGGTGCGTAACAAGCAATCAGAATCACATACACAAATGACCAAATAGAGGTTGAACAGATTTTCGATTTCATCATCTAAAATGGGTGAGGGTTTAACCCTATTCCTTTCAATTGCTCCATGTAGATACGGCGGATATGGTTGAAGATGTCAATATAGGTGGGTGTACGGTAATCGGGGTAAGTCCACTCCCAAGACTGAAAAGTCTTATGGTAAAATTTGAGCGTAATCTCAGCATAAATGCCATCTTGGAGATGGATGCGGTGCGCATGGTCTTTCGTCGAAGCGAGGACCAACTTTGCCGCCGAAATATAGCCCGGATCAAGATTGACCAGACGGGGGGCTGTATCCCCCTTTGCAAACTCACATTCGACCGTATTAGAAAAGCATTTAGCGAACGCAAGTTCCTCGGCGGGGATAAGTTGCTCAAAACTCACGAACTGACGTTTCAAATCCTTTCCCATCTCCGTTTCATAGTAATTGGTATAATCAAAGGGTAACAAATCGCTGACAAAATCAACCCGTCCAAACTGCTCTGACAATCGTTGGTGTACGATCGAGAGTAAATCTGGAATCGCCGTAATAATTCCAACAATCAGTTTAACAGGTGGATGAGATCTGATTTGCCCCATATTTGCGTACCTTCAAGAACTTACACTATTGACACCAGATAAGGGTCAAGATGTGACTGCCTCCTCTCCTATGTGTTCTGCCAGCCACAACCTCAGCGGGACATCTTCGTCGGTCGGGGAGGTATAACCGTGCCAACTGGTACTAAATCCCAATAGTTGCCGTCGAATTGGATCACAGCGGTCTACAAAGCTCCCAACAGTCATGTCGTCCCTTGGGCGTAGCCATCGGTAGCTATAGCCATAAAACAGTACCTTGCGCGTAATATCCGATTCATTTGGGCTTCGAGAATGCCAGATACGCCGATCGAAAATGACAGCTGTGCCGGGTGAAACACAAACCGGGATAGCCCCTTCCGGGTCTGAAACGTCATCGGGAGGAAACTCTAGTTTGTTCTGGATGTGACTTCCCGGAATGACGTAGAAATTTCCCCGGCCTGTTTCAGTCGTATCGGTAAGGAAGTAGCCAATCTTGATCGAAACTCGTGGTCGGGGATCAGTTTCCAACTCGGCGTTCAAACGTCCACTATCCTGATGCCACCCTAGCCGTTTCTTCTCCTGCTCTGCTTCGGGGGGTGGCGGAGGTGTGACATCCATGTGGGTGAGATAGAGCTGGATGTTCCAGCCAAGTATCCCCCACACTTTGGGGAATGTCTTGTGCCAATCGAGCAAATCTAGGAAGACTTCATCCTGCCCCACAAAGTCCAACTTGTGCAGCCACTCGTGAGCATCTATCTCCGTTTCCGACCGGTGTTGAGCATCGATCCGATCTACGACTGCCTCGATGTCAGATGTCATCTGTGGTGTTAGGGCATCAGGGATGATTAGGAAACCGTTACGCTCAAAATCAAGGCGTTCATCTTCAGTCAGACAGTAATCCAAACATGCAGTGTCCATACATGTCTCCTTTACTTGTTTCGTCTGTTTACCATCCTTATACCATTTCCAAATCCAACGACTTGCCTTTGAATGACAGGCGTTTAGGCTCAGTTATTGACCGGAACTGGTATTACAAAATGTTGACCTCGCCAACTGAGACGCGCCATGCGACACATAATATTAGGCACTGCCAATCCTACTCAGTATAGACCGCTTCGATCAACCCTTTCATATAACCGATGGCAAAGAGCCGCTCCATACTATGTTCATCTGGGATGCTAGCATCGCCCATTTTCGGAAAATGGTCTGGACGCGCAACCCCCGCATAGCCAACATCGCGGTAGGCGCGTACGCACTCCGCCATATCAGCCTGTCCATCGTCATGGAATACTTCGACGAACTTCTCAGGTGTTCCTTGTACATCTCGGAAGTGAACAAAGAAAATCTTCTCTTGTTGTCCGAAATGTCGAATCACATCAGGCAGGTTATCGGTCATCAGGGAGAAGTTGCCCTGACAGAGGCCAATCCCGTTAACAGGACTTGGCACCAGATCTATCAGTTTCTGATAATTCTCTACGCTGCTCATGATTCGGGCGACCCCTCGGATGGGTGACAACGGCGGATCATCCGGATGCATCGCCAATTTGACGTTAGCTTTTTCTGCAACCGGGACCACACGCTCCAGAAAATACTTCAGATTCGCCCATTGCTGCTCTTCGGTGACAATCCCATGATCGGTCAGAGGTGCATTCTTCATATAATCATGGTCATAGCCGCTGACCTGAGACCCACCACGTGAAGGAATTGTGACAGATGTTCGGAGGACAAAAAGAATCGGCATCCACGCAGGACACCACACTGGAATCCCCAATGCCCCCATGTTGCGGATAAATTCACAAATGACATCAATTTCTTCATCGCGTCCCGGCAAACCGAGTTTAATTTGCTCCATTGGGGGACGGCTCTCAATCACCTGTAGGTCAAATCCGCCATCTTCGTATGCAGCCTTCACCCGCGCCAGTGACACGTAACTCCAAGGCTGCTGCTCGGCGCTGGCATTCGGTATCGGATTCAAGCTCATGCTGCCAACTGCATGCTCAACACCCGCTTGCTTGGCTAATGTCCAAACGGGGGTCGGGTCCGGTCCAAGGGCTAAAGCGATTTTTACCATTTTCGATTCCCTCCTTCTCAATGTAAAAAAACCAGATTGCGTGTGATCGCCTCTCCATAGGTTCCAAGAAATTATATCACAACCATCAACAGCTTCAACCGAAAAAGCGTTTTAACGCCAACGAGGCTACAGAAGTATAACCTGCATTGCCTCCAGAAAATTATTCCAACTAATCGGAATTTAGCAGTTTAATACAAAAATTCTCGAAACGAATCCAATGTTCTGCATCCGGCGGACCGTTGTAGCACTGGAGGCTCACTTGATCCTCGCCCGGTGGAGGCAGTTCTCCCGTCGCCGCCGTTTGGAATTCCGTGTCGCCTGATGGGCGATACTGCGCTTCCCACGAATCAGCGGTAACCAATAGGCGCAGCCGGACAGTCTTCGCTGCCATCGCTGCTCTACCGGGGATAATGTAGAGATCGCCGCCGATGAGCTCCTTGACCTCTTTGAATACCGGCTTACCGTCGTTATACCACGTAATCCCTGCCTGCTCGTACTGTTGGATGGGAAGGGTATGGTTGGTGATAGTTACTTCGATGGCATAAGTGCCGTCATTACGGTCTGGTGCGGTTCTCAACAGCGCATTCCTGACCGTATCCGCCACGCCGGGTTGGACACGAATCTCCAGTCCGCCGTCCCGGAGACGCCAATCGTCCGAATCTTCCCGCAGCCACGACCAGCCCTCATCGAGTTGACCGTCGAAGTTATCTTCAAAGATAATCTGTTCATTAGATGAATTCATCTAATCTTCGGGATGGAAACCCCTTGCTTTAGCATGGGGTTTCCATCCCGCCTCCTTTTTTTTCGTTTTTGTAATCTACCTTACACTTTTTTGGTAGATGTATGGTAGAATATAGTTTGTAACTCGAGGACTTCAGTTGAACGCTCGTTTAACACTGCCCTCTCACTTCGATGTGAAAGGCAGTTTGTCTGAGGTTTCACCCGGGTGTTGAAGCGATGCTATCACCGATACATCGTGAATATGCCTAAACGGATGCTTCGACCGTGCGGTGGCGGGTGTGTAAAGTTACGAGCCAGAGCCGCATAACCGCGCTATCTTTTAGGTGCAACGCACCGAGATAGCGTCGCGGGCAAGATAATTGCCCAAGCGTAAGTCCCGTTGGACAGGCTACAAGCCTCGTCCTTCAGGGCGGGGTAGTTGACGTGAGTACCCCCATTTGAGTGTAGGCGTCAGGCTTCCCTCAGAACTGAGGTATTAGATTTTAGCCAGACGCTTGGTTAGTTTAAAAAGTATCTCTAAGACGCGATCCACCGCTTCCGGGATTACCGAAAACTGTGAACCTATATGTCAAGCAGCTTTCTGATTCTATCAACGTTTCAGCTCTCAATCCCCAACTCTCGGTTCGCAACGTCCTGATAAGTGTTGAGTCTTCCACCCACCACCTCATCCATGCGGACAGTTCTACCCGCCTCAGAGGATTCATGGCATGCCATCACAAGAGCGACAGCGACCAACCCTTCCTCTGCGCCAACCTCGACTGGCGTTCCATTGTCAATAGCGTCCAAAAGCTCCGCAAGCTCCATGGCAAGGATGTTTAAGTCGCCACCACCGCCCACGCCCGATCCGGACTGATCGTAACGTGCGAGCCGTTCGCTGCCAAAGAATCGAGCCGTGCGGTCATCGAGCGAGAAGTCCGGGACGAGCGCCAGCACATCATCGTCATCAAACGCGCCATCATGATCGTCCCGAAAGAGGCATAACGGCTGACCGGTACGCACCGACGGCAGATCTATCTGACCGTCGCTGCCGAAGATCGTGAAACGACGAAATCTGGGTCCATGCGCTGCTTGGTCATATAACCACTGCCCCAACGCATCGCTTTCAAATTCAAGGGTTGCCATCATAAGGTCAGGGGCATCCGCTGCCTGAACATCGGGATAGGTGTGAGCGTAGTGCTCGTGAAACCCCTTTACGCGTGCCCCTTTGAAGATTCGCTCGCGCTCCTGAAGGCGTACCTTGCCCGTCACCTGCTCGACGGGACCAGCCAAGTATATCTGCATGTCAGCGTTGTGGACACCGGACTCCAGAATCGATCCGCCCTGTTTACGGAGATATTGCCAGCCGCCAGCAGATGCGAAGCGTCCGCCACCGGCAGAGAAGTCTAGGACCGTACGGATATCGCCAATGGCACCCGCTGCAAGTAACGCCTTCGCTAGACGGCTTATCGGGTCGCGCCGGTAGTTCTCTGCTATGGAAAGCACAGTGCCGTATTGTTGAGCGGTGGCTTGCATTGTCCGGCAGGCTGCCACAGTTGGTGCCATCGGTTTCTCGCACAGGACGTGCAAACCATTTTCTGCTGCAACTCTGGCAATCGAGTGGTGTGCGGATGCCGCAGCGACGATGTCCAGTACCTCCAGCGGACTCGAACCTACAATCGCCTCCTCAAGTGAGCGATATACCTGTGGTCGATTACCAAAAAACTCCTCTGCTTCCCCAGCGACAAATTCAGCGCGTTCCGACTCTGGATCAATCAGGGCGACCACTTCAATTCGTCCGGGCTCGAAATCCTCTAAGACACGATATCCACGCAGGTGCCGGCGACCCATACCGCCGCATCCCGCTAGGGCAAGCCGATGACGTTTATACATTTTTTCCTTCTCCTAATACCAGTATCCATTTGCTTAATATGCTGTTGTCTGATGGGGGACGCGACATTGGCAAAATTAATCTCTATCACTTCTCCGTCGGATCCGCTGGACGTCTGTATTTTCACCATCGCTTGAATGCATAGGTAGGGATGCCCGTTACTAGACCAACGATTCCCCAGAGGCTACCTATTGTGAACGCGCCCAAGACCAACCCCAGAAAGAACGGGAATGTTCGACGATACATCTGTATCCCGCCGTGCCTGAGAATTGATCCCTTTACCACCCAACTGATAAGAAATGGGAACCACAGGTGTTCAAAGGGTATATACCCCGTTATCGGATAAGCTAACGGATGCAGGGGCCACCATAAGAACCGTAACCGCAGTGCCGTGTTGATAAACACAACCAAAGCACCAATGCCAACAGCACTAAGCGACTGTGCATCCGGTTCTATGGGACGCACGAGCCACCGCTCAACTACCGTATAGGCACCTATACCGCGCCCTTCACTGATGCCGCCCCATTTGTAGCTGAATTGCAAAAATGTCCAGAAAGTTACGATAATACCCACGACGACGGAGAACATAATGACTTTCCCCAGTTTGCGGGTATCCATACCCGACCGATCTGCCAGTTTGAAACTTTCGAGCATATACGGCATCGGATGATTCCTGAACTGTTTCGTGAACGTCCAGAATGGGGCTGCTGCCGTCAATGTCTGACTTTCGAGTTTGCGGCTGCCCACCATCGCTATGAAAAGTTGGAGCGGACCGTAGTGGAAAATCCCGTGTATTGGGGGACCAAGCTCCGCTCGTGTTCGTGTGTGTGCAAACGCAATAACGAAGTAAACACTGAAGAACGCCAATCCAAACTGAACCGTTGTTCCCGCTTGATATGAAAAGAACACCAGAAAGCTGAATCCCAAAATTATCCCGATTACTGCCGTTCTATACTTTATTGGTTCCCCGGAATCGTCCGCATCTGACATTGCCCCGATAGCCCTCTTTATAACCTGCCAAATCGGTTTCCGCCCCAGCCAGAAGGAGACGATAGCGATTCCCAGATATCCACCAAGGACCTGCTGCGCAACAAATGGATATCCGGGCATGTTAATCCCTGCCATACTGCCTACGACTCGCTGTGCTTTCCAAAGCAGAAAAAAGAACCAGCACGAGAAGAGGAGATCGAGCGGGATGGCGAAAGCAAGACCAATAGCGAAGGGATTAAACTGGGCAGGAAAGTTACCCATCGCATTGAAGGGACGCTCTGTAAAATACACGTTGAGATTGTATCCAAGGGGAATCTGGGGAAGCACGGGGAACAGGTAGGTTGTCCCATTAATCAAGTTGATGCTAGCGGCTAACCCAAAACCCAACCACAGCAGTTTGTTTCTGAAAAACGGGTGATGTCCGTTACCCTCACGGCTCATCTCATAAGGTAGGTGAACGAGTGGATAGGTTAATTTCTCCTTCTCAATCCACTGTTTCCTGATGATAACGTTCAGGCAAAACATGGTAAACGCAACCACCGAGAGAAAAAGCGTCCACCACACCATTGGTTCAAGCCAACCTCTGATGTGAGCCGCAGTGTAAAATGTCGATTCTCCTTTGTAAAACCCGTAAAGTATCTGATCGTCATTTACGGTAAGTCGTTGCGGTAAATACTTCCAAAAGAGATTGCCCCAATCGTTCTCCTGCGTCGCAGACCAGCGGGCGGTACCTAGTGTGCAAAATATGGATTGGCTAAAATCGTGACCACTGACACAGACCGCCAAGAGGAGCATTGTATAAACTGTCAGCAGCTCTTGTTGGCTCAATGCCATCCGCGGTATCCACCGTTTCAGCAGCATGTTCACTAGAATCAAGGACAGGAAGGTGAAAATCGCGTTATAAAAAATCGTCATTGTGGTCGGGTACTGAGTATTCCAGACCGTTTCCCACTGCACGACGATATAGACGTTGATTGGTACAAGCGCTAAGCCGATGAGTACCGCTCGGAAGGTAACGTCGCCTTTGCTATCATTTTTCGTCGGATGCGCCATGCTTTCCTCAATCCCGTGAACAGTCCGAAATCCAGCGAGAGCCAAACCCCGGAATCCACTTGTCTCCGGCTACGCTATTATATCCATTTCTCCCTGCATGTCAATCGAAAAGTGTTCGTTGCGGACCACTTTGGGCTTTCAGATATTTCTATGTTGACGAGTGCGGTATCAATCTGATAAACTCTCATAACACAACTTTTGGGTTATGGGGCTATCGCGCCGAAAAAAGCCAGAGCAGGGGTTGCTCAAGTCGGAGGTCTCTTATGATTATTGACGTACATACACACCTTTCTACCCGCGAGCAGTGGGGCAAAGTCTTTGTCGAAGCGTTTGACCGGGGATACACCGGTTACACCGGGATTGACTTAGAAGTAACACCCGAAATACATTGGGAAGCGGTGGCAGCGGTTTCGCGTGCAATTGTTTTCGGCATTAATTCCATCGCGCTAGGTATGCACACACCGAATGACGCCATCGCCGCGTACGCTAAGGCGCACCCGGAAAAAATCATCGGCTTTATGTCGGTTGACCCAAACGATCCGGACGCATTGGATGAGATTGATCGATGCGTCAACGATTTGGGACTCAAGGGCATCAAGATGAGCCCGGTATACCAACACTATGATCCAAACGGCGATAGGGCGCGACGGGTGCACCGCCGTGCGGAAGAATTGGGACTCCCCATCCTCACACATGCAGCGTACCATGTCATTGCCAATACGCCGATGGAGTGGGCAAATCCGCTGCTCTATGATCCCGTTGCTCGTGAATTCCCAAACCTGAAGATTATCCTTGCTCACATCGGACTGCCTTGGTACACCGATGCGATGGTAATGATACGCAAGCATCCAAATGTGTTTGCCGATGTCTCCGGCGGCGTTCCCCTGCGACCTTGGTGGGGGTATCAGGCATTGACATTCTGTCATGAGAATCGTGTGATGGATAAACTTCTTTTTGGCAGCGATTTCCCAATCGCCACCGTTGAGGAAACTATCAACGCACTCCGCACCGCCAACCGGTTCGCCGAAGGCACCGGTATGCCACAGGTTCCAGAGGGGGACATCGAGGCTCTCATCCATCGCGATTCCCTCTCCCTGCTTGGATTGGATTGATGAGGTTTGAACCTTAAAAAATCAACCCCATTCGACGCTATTCGTCTATAGTGTAGAGGAGACGGAGAAATATGACGGCTAACTAGGTTCTGTTGGCATTTCATCGTAACCAGACAATCAAGGGAGACGCACAGACCCATGACTCTTCGTAGGGGTTGGGTCTTCCAACTCTTTGTTCACACGTCAGAGACGATTGCGGACTGCTGTAGGTCGATTTTCCAAAATCGACGTTTTAGTGTCGAGATATGAATATAGACCTACAATCGACTCAACTGTAGTATGGTTTGGGGGTTCCAACCCGCGTTGGTCAATGGGCGAGGGAACTTCGCTCCTACGATTACCGAAAGTTTTACAAATGTCAACACGCCCTAGCAACATGCCCAATGCTTTAGCTTTGGGTTTGACACGGTAATTTTGTGTGCTTCTTTCTACAAAATGTGATATAATTGAGGTGTCTTTTGGTGAGAGCATATCACCCCTATCGCCCGATAGGGGCTCCCCCATTCCAGTGATATGGAAGACGATAAACGCAAAGACAATCCCATGTTAAAAACACACAAGATAGCACTGAATCCAAATAACGCTCAAGCGACACAATTGGCTCGACACTGTGGCTATGCCCGTGTTGCCTACAATCACGCCCTGTCCGACTTCAAAGAAGGTTTAGCCGCTGGTCAATGGTGTAGCCACATTGAGTTGTGCAGACGCTTTAATGCAGTCAAGCATGAGCAATATGATTGGTGTGGAGAGATGTCGCAGAATGTCTCAAAGAATGCGATTTATACCAATCTCAAGGACGCTATAGGACGTTGGAAGTCAGGTCAGAATCGTTTCCCTAAGTTCAAGAATCGGTCAAACGGTCAGAGTTACCAAGCAGATAGTGGTCGAGGCACAATCTCCGTCGTAGGTAAGCGGATTAAACTTCCCAAAATCGGTTGGGTCCGCATGTTTCAATCCCTACGCTTCCTTGGTACTATCCGCAAGGTAGTTATCTCTAAGCAAGGACACCGTTGGTTTGCTTCTATACTGGTAGATACACTTATGGACGACACCATCCCAGAGATTCGTGGACTGCCCACTGTTGGTGTGGACGTAGGTATCAAGCATCTTGCAGTCACTTCCGAAGGTGTCTACTACGAGAATCCAAAAGCCTTAAAGTGTTATGAGCGTAAATTAAAACGGTTGCAACGGTGTTTGAGCAAACGCACCAAAGGCAGTCGCAACTGGTACAAACTCAAGGATAAGATAGCCAAGCTGCATTACCGAATCACGTGCATACGACAGGACGCTCAACACAAGGCGTCCACAGCAATTATCAATAGCGCAAGCTGTATTGGGGTTGAGTCATTAAACGTTGCTGGTATGTTAAAGAACCATAGACTTGCAGGCGCATTATCGGACGCCTCGTTGTCAAGTTTCTTGGCAATGCTGAAGAATAAGGCAGAACGTATTAATGTAGAGATTGTAGAAGCCGATACCTTCTACCCGTCTAGTAAAACGTGTTCTCACTGTGGTGTAGTTGATAGTGATTTATCCTTGTCGGAGAGCACATACCATTGCAGTGTTTGTGGCCATACACAAGATAGAGACCTGAACGCTGCAATAAACCTTAGAACCCTCGCCGTGGGACATACGGAGAGTTTAAACGCTTGTGGAGATACTGTAAGACCCTGTCAGTAGGGGCACGAATCGTTGAAGCAAGAAGGTAGCATCCCGATCTTATCGGGATTCAGTCTATCATAAGAATCCCAAGCATTTAGGCTTAGGAGCAGTCAAAGGAAAGCAGCATCACAGTAGCAATCAGCGAAACATGATGATACCCACTTTATTTTTAGATCGCCAGCAATTGAAGTTACCCCCACAAAGTCCGCTGCAACCCACAAGAGTTGGCATACGGTTGAGGGCACTTCTATGCCTGCTTTTCTCGATACCCACCTATCTCTTCATTCCTCTGGCGACTTTCGCCCAAACCCCACCCATTAAAGAAGACCGAATCGCGATTCAAAACGCCCACGATTTCTACTATTCCCAGAAATATTCAGAGGCGATTGAAGCATATCAAGTTTTGTTAAAAACACCGTTACACCAACGCTCAAAAGATGAGATTCGTATGAATTTAGGGCGCTCCTACGAGAAACTCGGCGATGATGCCATGGCACTTCAAAGTTTCCAAGCGGTGATCGATGACAATCCAGACGGTTCGTATGCAAGCCAAGCGGTGCATCGAATTGGGGCACTTTTTCGCGACCGGTATCAGTACAAAGAGGCGATTACCCGATGCCGACAACTCGCCAACAAGTATCCGAAAACGCAAACCGCAGCGATCGCGCGTTATCTGGTTGCCCAATATACTTTTGCAGACGGCGGATATGACGAGGCGATTGAAAATTACCGGGGTTTCCTAAATGATTTCCCGACCTCTCCGTACCGTAATAGTGCGCTCAATAGCCTTATTCGGCTATATCGGATTCGTCACAGGTACACTGATGCAGAGAAATTGATCCGGGCTGAACTTAGCCACAAACCGAACGATATCAATCTGATGGATCAGTTGGCGGGTCTCTATAAAGCGCAGGAGAAATACGATGAGGCGTTATCCCTATACCGTACTGCCCTTGACCAGAATCCGAACAATACAGATATTCTGAAGAAACTTGGGGAGCTATACGCGGAGCGAGGCCAGCAAGACCTCGCAGCAGAGCAGTGGGCAAAGATTGTCCAAGATGATCCGGATCAGGCCTATCGATACCAGCAGCTAGGGTCAATATACACATCTCACCAGATGTATGAAAAGGCTGTCGAAGCCTATGAAACAGCCCTCAACCTCAGTCCCAAAAATGCTCAACTCTACAACCGGCTTGCGGACGTCTACAAAATTCAAGGGCAGGTTGATATGGCAGTCAATACCTGTCTGCGCGCGTTGAGTGTTGTGGATATTGGCTACAGTGGGCGCGATACGCTTATCCAAAGCATGGCGGAGATCTACGAAGGTGCTCAACAGGAACATCTGTTTGAGGAGATAATTGACCGACTCCAAGTGACGCTGGGAGCGGATTCACAAAATCCGAGTCTCGTTCTGTCTTTGGCAGAGGTCTATTTCTATCGTGGGAATTTAGATTTGGCGCTCAGAACTTTTAAGCGGCTGCATCAGTTTTACGCCGCCGACCGTGGGCGCATCCTTGAAAAGTACGCACAAATTCTGGAGCGGAACAAAAACCCTAAAGCGGCAGATTTTTATCAGGCAATTGCTGAACTCTTTCCGAATACGCATCTGGCTTGGATTGCACAGATGAAGTTGGTACGATTCTATGAACGGTGGGGACGGTGGGATGATGCTTTGACAGTTTTAATAAGTATGACACGACGGAGCAACCAGCCATCTGCACAACTGCTCTTGGGACAGGTTTGGTTACACGGAATACGAGATCCGGGGGCTGCACTGCAAGTTTACCAAGCGTTAGCCAATCAACCGTTGTCGACCGACCAAAAAATACAGATTCAACTCGGCGTAGCAACGTGTTACATCTTGCAGGGTAAGTCCAACGAAGCAGCAATCGCGCTTCGCCCGATTGCTGATGGGAATAGCAATTTCAAGGTGGATGCTCAAAAACTAATCGGTGACGCATACCTGCTCCGGGGGGATATTGAAGCGGCGGTTGCGGCATACAAGCGTGTGCTTGATATTGCGATGTCCAATCCGTTGAGCAACGATTCACTAGACAGAATTGTCTTGATTCAGTCCAACTCAGACTATAGCAATGAACCTCTCAAACGCTACCTTGAAGCAATGCAAAACGATTTGAGTGGAGACACCGAGGAGGCATTACAGCTATGCCAAGAAACGATGACGGAGTATCCGACAGCACTCATCGTTGATGATCTCTGGATGCTGATCGGTGGAATTCATGAGCGCGAGGCGCGATACACCGATGCTATCGCGGCATATCAGCAGGTCACCGTTTTGGAGGAGAGTCCAATCGCAGCGGAGGCAACGGCAAAAATCGCGGACATCTACCGTTCGGAACTCGATGCGCCCGACAAAGCACAGGAGACCTACTCCACACTCATTCAAGATTATCCTGAGAGTGTGATTGTTGCCTACGCCCGGCAGCAGCTTGATGCGCTTATGAAAGAGAAGGAGTAAGCCGAATAGTGGAAAGAAAAACCTGCCTGTATGAGCACAAAAAAGGCAGGAAACTCAGTCTGAATCTCCTGCCTGTACCTATGAAACACGAATCCAGTTTACACGCTGAAAGATTCGCCACAACCACATTCGGACCTTGCATTGGGGTTGGTAATTTTGAAGCCTGACTCCATCAAACCATCGTTATAGTCTAGCGTTGAACCGGCAAGATAGAGTGTACTACGCGAATCAATGAAGACTTTCAATCCGTGCTGTTCAAAGACCTTATCACCATTCTGTTGTTCGTCAAACCCAAGATTATATTGAAAACCGGAGCACCCCCCACCGACAACCTGCATCCGCAGACCATGCTCCGCGCTAGTCTCCACAGCCTCTTCTCCCATCGTGCCCTGCATTAACAGGTGGGCTTTTTTTGCTGCAGCTTCAGTGATTGTAATCATTTTGATTCCCCTTTTTCATTCAGATGTGAATTATAATTATAGATAGCAGCTTTTAGTACCTTCTCGGCAAGTACCGCATAGCGCGCTTTATCCGGCGGTAATCCTCCAAGTGCTTCATCAACTTGCCGATTCGTTATGTCTAGTGCTTCTTGAATTGTGCGTTCCTTGATCAGTTCTGTGATGACGGAACTGGCTGCGATTGCAGTTGGGCACCCAAATGCCTTAAACTTTGCATCGACAACCCGCTCTTGAGAAACCTTAATTGTGAGTTTTATCATTTCGCCGCTGGCAGGTGTGCCTACAACCCCCACTCCATCCGCATCTCTGATTGTACCAACATTCCGCGGATTTTCGTAATGCTCCATAACTTGTGGAGTGTGCATGTCCGGCTCCAAACTTCGTGTTGAATCGAAAATACTAATCTATATTATATTGCACAAGCACTGTAATGTCAAATTTACTTTAATTAGGGACTTAGTTCTCTTGTAGGAGGGATCTCCGCATCCCGACGCATCGCTCAAACAGGAAGAAAACCGAAAACTAAATAGCCCTATACTTTAATCGTGATGGACAAGGCTCTTCACGCTTCATCACTGAGGGTTGCATCTTGGAGCCGGCGGAGTTTGAGTATAAAGGAATCCTCGTCGAGCGTTACCATATCGTAAGTAATCGCTGCTCCTTTCGTTAAATCCTTCTTCAATTTAGCCCCGGGTGCCAAGCCTAAAGGCAGCAGATTTTCCAAACGGGCGGTCTCTGCTTTTTCAATCAATCCGTTGACTGTATACCCGCCACCACCATCTAAAATCTCTCCTTGCTTCAGGTCTCGTTTTGCGACAGTAATCACCTCTGCGGTCGGCTTCGTCAAGGGTGTGCCGGTGGGCTGCCCGTAGAGTGCTGCCTTCACGATGGAGATGGGAGCTGCCACCGCTACAAGGTGATAGGGTCGATAGAGCAGAAAGTTTTTGCCATTACCGCCCGGATGGAGATGGTAGCCGGTTAAGTCCTCCTGAATGAAGGGATGATCGGTTCGGATAACCACAAAAACCCCCATCCGAAGCGGTGAATCCAACGGGGTAACCCCATCGTCCGCTACACTATTGGCTAATTCAACCACCCCATGCCGACTCAGAAGCCCTCCCTCTTCTTGCAGGCTAAAAGCCTGAGCAATCTCGGAGATATTGAGTGAAGGTTCGTGCATACCCCGCACGTCCGGCGGTAACCCGGTCATATTCGCTAGCGCAGTCATCTCAACCTGTGCCTTGGTGCCATCCCGGAACGAGTTAAACATTTTTAAGTTAATTGTTCGACGCTCAATCATCTCTTCGCTGAAGCCAAAACGCTCTGGCACCGTATCCGGCGTTCCCGCTCTGTCATCGCCGTAGAAGATCGTGCCACGACCAGCGGCGACAATTTCAAATCCGAGCGTCTTTGCCCAGTCCACGATGTTCATGGTCACACCGGGCTGATCACCGTCCACAAGGGTGTAGACGACGCCAGCGGTATCCGCTAGACGGCTTAGATAGGGTCCTATGGTCACATCGGCTTCCACATTGACCATCACCAGATGTTTGTTATGGGTCAACGTATGATATGCCATGCGGGCACCGACTTCTGGAATCCCAGTGGCTTCCACCACCACATCTATCAGATCAGATTGGGGTAGGAGCAGCCCATCTTCGGTTATCGCCCGTTTGTCGCTGTGGATGGCTCCGTTCAATTGCTCAACATTGTTTACAACTTTTATGGCGTCCGTTGGCACACAACTCGCGGTGTAGGCGCGCTTCGCGTGAGCTAAGTTGATATCGGCGATGGCACTGACTTCGGCACCCTCCATCTGGGAAAGTTGTGCCACTAGCCCCGCACCGAATTTACCAGTACCGATGATACCCACGCGGATGGGGTTATTCTCTGCTGCACGTTTCGCTAATAATGCACTGAACATTATGGCCTCCTTATGTCACACAGATATAGGATGAGTGAAATCAGTTGGTTATCAGGCAGCGAATTTCATGCCACAGCCCATCCACCTTTCGTTCCAACTCCTCAAGCGTCCCATCATTTTCAATCACAAAGTCTGCATATTTCACTTTTTCGGATAGCGGCATCTGTGAATCTATCCGCGCCTGCGCTTCTGCTTGACTTGGAGGACGATTTTGCGCGATAGCTCGCTCCAACAAACGCTGAAGTTGAGTTTGCGTTGAAGCTGTGACGACGACAATGATATCCACTGTATCTTGTGAGCTCGCTTCAATAAGCAACGGCGCATCAATCAGGACAATGCAATTTGCATCCTCAGTGACAAGTCTATTCGCTTCGGAACGGGACTTCTCGACAATCGGCGGGTGCATTATTGCGTTCAAACGCTCGCGGGCAGCTTTATCATTAAAAACAATGGCACCGAGTTTTTGACGGCTGACATCACCGGATTCGTCAAGGATATCAGCCCCAAATGCCTCAAGCAACGCTCCCATGACGGGACTTCCACGCTTGAGAAGTTGATGCCCAATCTCATCCGAGTTGATTGGAATCGCGCCCTTTTTTGAGAGCAGTTTGGATACAGTTGATTTGCCACAGGCTATGCCCCCCGTGACACCGACGATGATGCCGTGATCAGAAGTTATTGGTTGCATAGGAGGAGAACCCTTGGTAGGGAACAACGATCGTTGTTCCCTACAATTGGAAATTTTACCTTGCGAACCTGTTACAGATTTGGGCTTTAGCCCGTAAAGCCCCAAGATTTATCTTTGGGATATAAGTTTCGCTTTAGCCGTTTTTGTATTGATTTTGTATGAAAGACAGAGAGCCAATCCGATGAAAACCTACAAGTTCAAAATGTATAGTAATCACGGGAACCGTGAATTGCACAAAACGATAGATAGTCATGCTCAAGTGTGGAATCACTTTGTAGCGTTATGTCGCAGATACTATGCTATCTACGGTAAATATCCGGGTAAGAAGGTACTGATGCGACACTAGACATCTTTCTTAAATAAATGCTTCCATAAATTGAATATTGAAGGTATAATTTCTTTCCTCTCACAACCGATACATTCAAGCCCAAAACAGGAAGGAATTCCCATGAGCATCTTTCAGCAAACCCTTGAACAATCCGACGAACGCTTTCTCCGAGACGTGGGCATCAGCAAAGCCACCTTTCAACAACTCCTTGACAAAGTCGCGACTTATCTGGCAGTTCAACGCGAGAAAAATCCCATGAAAAAACGAGGACTCAAGTCAACGATTAGCCTTGCAGACCAGCTATTACTCACCTTGACTTACCTCAGACATTATCCTACCTTTGCCAAGTTGGGCAAGGAATTTTCAATCAGTGAATCTTACGCCAACAAGATTTATCACCGAATGCTCGACATTCTGGTTCGCGTTTTGCCAATGAACAGCAAAAAAGAATTACTCCGTAGCGACTTAGATAGTGTTGTCATTGATGTCACCGAACAACCGATTGAGCGTCCCAAGCAGCAACAGTGCCACTATTACTCCGGTAAAAAAATGCCATACTCTCAAAGTCCAACTGATTATCTGCTGGGCGAGTTTGCAGATTCTATCGGTCATTTGTCGAAAGGGCAAAGTCCACGATTTTCGGATACTCAAAGAAAGCCGTCTGGCTATCAACCGAGAGACCGAGAAGCTAGCTGACGGGGGCTATCAAGGCATAGATAAGGTCTATCCCAACAGTGTCAGCCCGGTCAAGCGAAGCCGGAACAAGCCCCTATCTGATGCCGAGCGTCGGTTCAATGAAGCGTTGTCTCGGCGCAGAATAGTTATTGAACATGTCAACCGACGGTGCAAGATATTCCGGATTACCCAGCAAAGGTATCGCGGCAAGCATAGAAATTATGGCAAGACTTGGAATGTCATTGCTGCTTTAGTCAACCTCAGATATGCTGTATAACTATTATCTTTTTGGAAAGAGGTCTACTTAACAAAGTTGAAAGAATTGCCTCGCTATGCCCACTGGAATCTTCTGCCGAGTCAGTCCTTGCAAGAGGTGATAGACCGTATCGACACAGGCTACATGAAATTCTTTGCAGACCTAAAATCCAATCGTAAGACGGGTAGACCTCGTTTCAAAGCACGGCAAAGATATAAGTCCTATACACTCAAACAAGCAGGTTGGAAACTGCTACAAAACAACTATATCCGTATCGGTAAGTAAATCTACCGATATTTCAAAAGTCGGGAAGTCTTAGGCAGCCCGAAACGCTGCACCATAAAGCGGGACAGTGTAGGAGACGTATGGCTAATCATTCTGACAGACCACGTAGATACCGATTTAGAGTCACCCACGACGGGTAAGAGCGCGGGGTTTGACTTTGGACTAAAGAGGTATCTCACCGGGTCTGACTACAATGACTACGAATCTCCACAATTCTTCAAGCGCGGTATCAATGCCATTAAGCGAGCGAACCGCAAACACTCACCAAAGGTCAAAAGGTCTAAGAACCGGGAACGGGCAAGGCTAAACCTTGCAAGCAAACACCGTAAGATTGCCAATCAACGTGCCGACTTCCATTGGAAGCTTGCCCATGACCTTACAGACAGATATGATTGGATTGCACTTGAATCTCTGAACCTCAAAGGCATGAAGTCCCTTTGGGGACGCAAGGTATCTGAGGGGTGTTCATAATTGCAATAGAGTCAGGATAACGGTTATAATCTAATCTAATTTCCACCAAAGAAAGGATTATAACATGTGTTACCCTGACCGTGAGTATTATATCACATTGTTGTTCCAACTGTTTGAAGAATTTGAGGCATCGGATACATTCAAGCGAACCGAGCATCGAGGCCACCCTCAAGTATACCCCGACAGTTCACTGATTGTCTTTTTCGCCATAATGACCCTCAAAGCCGTCAATCGCTTCAAAGCGCAACACAGATGGCTTTTGGCACACCCCGATTGGCTGCCACGGCTGAGGCTTGAAACGGTGCCATCCCGGGTGACTCTCTCCCGCCGTTACAAACAGTTGGCACCGACTCTTGAAGCGTTTGTTGCCTACCTTGGGGATATGGGAGTGGGATTGGATATAGAGACGACCCCAGAAGTAATATATGAAGACAAAAGCCTGTATAAGGCAAAAGGAAATGTGTGGCATCAAAAGGACCGAAACGCCAACATCATCCCCGATGGACTTGGCAATCTTGACACCGATGCGAGTTGGTCAACGAGCAAGTATCGGGGGTGGGTTTACGGGTATGGACTTCACCTAACAACCACCGCAAGCGGGTTTCCACGCTTAGCTGCGGTCTATACCGGCTCAGTCAGCGAGAAAGCGGTGCTTGACCACAAAACAGAGGCACTGCTTGCGCGCAATATCCGGTATGTGACTGCTGATGCGGGGTATACTGACCTCAACCGGGTCAAGCAATTGGCAAGCGCAGGGATATTGCTCTTGACGCCGGTTACGGGTGCCAAAAGCGATAAGGCACTTGGCTATCTTGATGCAATAGAGACCTCGGACCCATTGAACTGCTATCAGAAACAGCGGAAAACGGCGATTGAACCGGTGTTTGGGGTATTGCTTGAATTGGGGGCAACCGATGCCAATCAGAAGCAACTGCCGGTCAGTCGGCTTGACAATGTACGTCCCTTTTTGCTGCTTACCGTAATATTACTTCAATTAGCAATGCTGGTCAATTCCATCTGGCATTTACCTTTCAGAAATGTTTCAGTGATGATGGCTTCATTTCGTTAAAAGGATTGATGGAAAATTGACTATCTTGTGATAAGTATTTATGAACACCTCTCAGGTATCTGACTTGGGTTTCTATGACTTTGTACAGAAACTCAAGTATGTTGCCAGTAGAAAAAGTAGAGAGGTGCGATTTATAGACAAGTGGTATCCGTCCAGTAAAACGTGCCATGTCTGTGGCGCAATCAATCAAGAGCTAAACCTTCGTGATAGAACATGGCAGTGTCCAAGCTGCCACACAGAGTTGGATAGAGACCGCAATGCGGCACTCAATATCCATAGGGTGGGGGCATCCACCCTTTCAGGAGAAGTTGTAAGTCCCGATTCGTCGGGCTAACTTCGTTGATAGAGCAATTCGATTCCTAAGAACCTGTTTTAAAAGTCATTTGATGCGGTTCCGCATCAAGTAAATGGAAGCAATATACACCATAGCCTCAGCGGTCTCAGCCGAGCGTTCATAGTCCAAAGTCAATCGGCGAAACCAACCGAACCAAGAAAAGGTGCGCTCCACAATCCAACGTAATGGGACGACCACAAATCCCGATTGCCCAAGAGATGGAGCAATGTCCAATTGACACTGATGCGTTAAATATAGCCAGTCGCCTAATTCTCCGCGATAGCCAGCATCAGCACAGACTAACTGAATCGTTATCTGCCAACTAAAGACCTCGTTTAGTAACTCTATTGCGACTCGATTATCACTGACATTGGCATCAGTGACTTTGACTCCCAATGGAATGCCAATTGTATCGGTGACTATATGGCGTTTACGACCTTTGACTTTCTTGTGCCCATTAAACCCTCTACTATCTGCCAGTTCGGTCGTCTTGACCGATTGGCTGTCAATGATAGCTACGGTCGGTGACGGGGATTTGCCAATATCACTACGGGTTTGCTCGTGAAGTGCTTGATGAATCATAACCCATGTCCCTAAAGTTTTCCACTTTCTGAAGTGGGAATAGACCGTTTGCCACGGTGGCATGTGACGCGGCAACATTCGCCACTGACACCCTGATTTGACTATATAGAAAATAGCGTTGATAATTGAGCGCATCTCCCACTTGAGAGGTCTACCTATGGGTGAAGGTTCTGGCAAATAGGGTAACAGTTTGTCCCACTGGGCATCGGTCAAATCTGTAGGATACTTTGGTGTAGTCATGTTTAGGCCTTTCATTAGGTCAGTAGTTTACTGCTCTAATGGTTTAACATAAACATTAACTTTTGAATAGCCTTTTTCTTTTTAAAACAGGTTCTAAAGGACGGAGGAGAATCCAAATCCTTTAGGTTTGGGAGTATGTCAAGCCGCTCTTCCCGATATGGGGACAAGACACACCCACGCTCGCTCAAGAGATGATTACCTCCGGAGTGCGTGCCATCGTAACTGCCCTTAATCCTACCAAGTTGCCCGCTGAATTCGCAGGTAGGTGGTTCGATCGCAAATTCCTCGCCGACCTCCCCGCGGAGGTAGACCCGCTAGGCGAAAATGGCGAGTTCCACACATGTGTCACTGACGGTCCAATGTTCACATCGCCCATAAAAGCGTGACCCGGCCGCATAGTCCAAAGAGACATCGCTTCCGCGGATGATGACGACAGCAATGACACCATTCATTCGAGAAACCCCTCCCCGACGTACATCTACGCTGACGTGGAGCCTATAAACTGATATTACCGATGCCGCTGTTCATTACCTAAAATGGCGATTCTGATGGTAGACCCACCATTCCACAATAAGCAGCAATAGTGCGAGAAAGGCTGCGTATGCCCATATCTCCCGATTCACCTCTGGTAAATCGGATCGCACCGGTCTAGTGTCCAAAGCCACATTGGGGTTGGTCGCCAATTGGGGTTGCGAAAGGTCAGATTCTTGTGGGTTAAGTAGATTGGCTGCAAATCTGCCAAACGGTTCGCCATCAATAAATACGGTGTAAACGCCAACCTTCGTTGTATTTGTAAAAACAAGTCGGGAATCCCGCCCCTGTAGTTCTTGCACGTCGTCATCGGGCGTTTGAACAGTTATTCGCTCAATCTCACTGAGATGCTCAAGGTAGATCTTTACAGGCTCACCTGTCTTAACAAGATCGGGTTGGATTGGGGATGTCGCTGCCCCTAGCCACTCCAAACACTGAGACATCAGAATAGGTGCGGAAGGTATAGATGTGGCAAAGTTTGAAACGTCCAGATCGAACGGATCAAACGCAAAAACAACCACTTTTTGGTTGTCCTGTTCTCCGAGCCAAATGAGCGGCGTTTGGTTTGTTTCAATAAGCGGAACCCCCCACAGTGGCAATTGGACTTGCAGCGATGCTTTGACCTCCAAATCGATTAGCGAGACATCGCGTATCACCTCATGCGTAGGGTGCTGACCGATGATCTGAGTCGGCTGACTGTTTTCTTGGGTGGGCATAAAAGGGATCCCACTGATCGGGTTCAGGAAAACGATATTCCCTTCGGGGAGCGGATCCGGGACAAATTGATCAAAGATAAGGATATCGTTCCCTCCCGTGCCATGATAATCGGATGTCTGAATCTGATCTAGGGTAACATGCGGATCCGTTTTGAGAACCGCAGTCAGCGGTGGCTGATTTTGATCGCTGACGAGTAAAACCTTCCATTTCGGCGGTGGATGCAAAATCGCCGCAGCGACGTTATCAACAGAGAGGTCATCATCAATATCAAGGCGGGCGGTGACGACTTGTCCATAAAACCTTTCGTCGTCGTCGAGAGAGAATAGGATTGATGTTGTCTCTTTCGGTGGTAGGACTACGCTTTCGTCTTCAAAAAACGACTTCCCTTCAATTCCCAACTGTACCTGAAATTCCTTAGGGGTGTCTGCAAAACTTTGTACGCCAACGAGCACTTGGTAGCGATTCGGTAGGGTTAGTGCGCGGGTGACACTAAACTGGACAATTGCAATGTTTTCACTTCGGTTTCCCAAACCGATCTTTTGAAGTTGAATTGGACTTGCAGAATTGGGGAGCATCCCAAAATTGTCGCTGATAAAGACAACTCCGACTGCATCGGGGGTCTGCGCAGCCTGCGCCCCTGGCACGCTTGCGTAAATAGCTACAGAATCGAATACCGCTTTGAGCGTTGGAGGAGTATGTACCACGGACAGACTTTCAATAGCTTGACGCAATTTTTCTGTATCCGATGTAAACGCCTGACGGATATTATGCCGTGGACGAGATGTGTCCATAATCATCATCTGCCCATTTGCCCCAAGCTGATTAATCAGTTTTAGTGCCTCCGCCTTTGCCACATCAAGACGGATTTTCCCCAGATCGGTCGCACCCATACTTGCCGACGTATCAATAATGACAATTGATTGCTCACTCAAGCCGCCGAGTTGACGCAGTGCTGGACGGGCAACACCGCCCACCACAACCAGCAAAAACAGGATCTGAAGCGGGAGCAAAAGCGAGTTTCGCAGGCGTTGGAAGGGAACGTTGGCTTTCATGTCCTCAATAGCTTCAAGCCAAAGCATTACACTGGGAACGACATGGCGTTGGCGACGCAGTTTGAGGAAATGCAGCAGCACCACAATTGGAATGAATACTAAGAGGTAAAAGGCGGAAGGATTCAGGAAATGCATTGTTACATTGTCGCAGCACCCTCCTCAGGGGAATCGGTTTTGCCGTTCTCTTTATCCGCAAATTTCTCCAGGACCTCCTCTGCGTCCTGGCGCCCGGTTTCGCCGTAGTCGGCCTTTAGCTTCTCACACTCTTCATGAACCCTGTCATAATTATGCAGTTCGTAGTAGATATTTGCTAGGTTCTTGTGCATCTCCCTGAAGACGCCAGGCCAGTTACGTGTTGACTTCATGTTGATTAGGCGTGTTGCTCCTTGGATAGCGTTATTCACAATTTCATCGAGTTCTGCTTTCTCTTCGGCAGGGAAACGACTAACATCCTCGCCGTTCTTTTGCATTTCCTCAATCCGCTCATTGTACGTCCCTAATCTACTTAGTGCCTTATCGCAATCGTTGTAGGTCCTTTCAATACTGAGAGCACCTGCAAAAATCTTTGAGAGAAACCCCAATTTCATAATAACCTCCATTTGAACACTGATATATTAGTTTTTAATGATTCCGCCTCCTTCAATGATAGGGCAGAGATCGCAAAGTTGGCTGCTACAAAAGTTGTTGTAGAGGTAGATCGCGCCCTGCTGTTTCTTTGCAGAAGGAGAGATGAGTTTAATCGGTTGTTCTTGACTAAAAATTTGTGCCTTGATCTGTTGGGTGATACGATTCTCTTGCAGTTTTGGGTAGCTATTATACAGTCGCTGCACCGCTTCTGTTAGCGTTGAGCTTTGGGAATGTTCAACCCATAATAACGTAATCGGCAATAACTTGTTAACAATAATGTCAGCGGCACGCCCAGCACCAATGAGTGCAGCACCGCGTTGTGGAATGCCTTTTCCGAAATGGGAATGATTTTCCCAGTAACCGGAGGGAGCAGGGCTCAACCTCTCTTGTAATCGGTGCCGAATACGCACCAAAGTGCTCTGATTCGCCGTTGATGCTTCCTCAATTAGTGGAAGAAAATCCATCATCAGGGTATCCTGACAACGGCTGATAATTTGGGCGATGGCTGGGATGCGACGGGAGGGGTAATTGGCTGGACGCATCTTGGCGAAATGCCACTGCCCTGCTGTCATACGCGTAGGTTTTTTGTACTGTTCAGTAGATTCCCAAATCGACTCCAACCGTTCGATAAACCTCTTGTCCTCTCCGTCCCACTCAATTTTTTGCTGAGATTGTGAAGGCAGCAACCCTGCCACGCCAAACAGAATTGCCTGAATTGATTCATCGGATTTGCCCCGGATTTCCGAAAGAGGCACCCGTTGCGCCAATTCCCGGAAGGACTTACTGTTCTTTGTGTAGCCCAACGCCTCCATGATGCCTTCATACAGCAACTGCTCAAAGTCAACTCGAGCCAACACGCCTCGCATCACATCAGCTTTTTCCAGTAGTCGCTCCTGCCCCAGATCGTCGAAGACCGATTGGACACGCTCAATTTGGAGCGTCTTGCCCGTCACCCGGCATTCGTTAGCAGCTGTCTCCTGGCTTTCCCTTCTCTCGTCGAAAAGATCGCCGATCGGCGCATCAAGTCGGTTCAGGATTTCGAGTGTTGGGATCCGCTTCCCGTTCTGGAGACGCGTCCGGAGGTTGATGTCATCGTTCAAGTAGACCACATGCAAGATGACACGATTGTACCTCGGATCGAGATGGTGCTTGTGATTATACCAGCCGGACGAATTGATGTGGATCTCCACATCGCCGGCATGTAGGTCCCCATCAATCAAGATCTCCGCATGCACAAAATCGGGACCTTCATCGCTATTCCAGAAGCCCGGCTTGAGCACCTGAATTGAACGCCCATCTGTGGACTTGAGGTCGAAATCGAAGAACCGCTGCTCGTTCCACACGGTTTGAACAAAATGCTCGTCAATATTCTTGAGGTCCGCCATTTAGCACCTCAACCTGAAAATGGAAACATTGGCTTCCAGAAAGGACGTTACTGCCCAACTCCTATGATTATCCCTCCTTCGCCAACCCCCCATCGGTGCGCTTTATCTATTGCGTGGATGGAGTACAGTGCTGGGAGGTTTCCGGCTTTTTCGCGTGTCCATGTTTGTCCACCATCAACAGTGTGCAAGATGGTTCCAAAATCGCCGACAGCCCAGCCGGTTTGTCGATCGACGAAGGCGATATCATATAAGCTGTCGTAAGAATCAGTCTCCTGCTTTGTCCATGTGACTCCTCCATCTTGGGTGTGGAGAATCACACCTTCCTGTCCCACAACCCAGCCTGTGTTTTCATCGACAAAATCGACCCCTTTCAGATTATTGTCAACGCTAGCGTCTTGGTTTTCCCATGTTTCTCCGCCATCGGTGGTCCTCAGAATCGTTCCGAACGAACCAACTATCCAACCGAGTGTTGGCGAGGCAAAATGGATCCTTTCAAAATTGTTGCGTGTATTCCCAACAGCCACACGCTTGCCTGTGCCAACCCAGCTTTCGCCGCCATCGGTGGTTTTAATGAAGGTGTCGTTTTCTCCAACCATAAATCCAGTCTGCTCATCCACCATCCACGCATCTATCAGACGGCGACGAAGGACTGCGGGGTTTCCCTCCCGGTCCAGTTGGCCTTCATTAATTACCTCTCTAAGTTCCCAAGTTTGACCGCCATCAGTCGTCTTGAGGATAACACCCCTCGTCCCCGTAATAAAACCGACATTTTCGTCACGGAAATAAACATTCCAGAAATAAACTTGGCGTTCCATCTCGACCGTCCTCTGTGTCCAAGTCTTTCCGCTATCGGTTGTCTGTAGAATTAATCCGTCAGACCCCACAGCCCAACCATTCATCCCATCGATAAACTCCACATCCTGAAGATGTCCCTCCACACCATCGTCACGCGTGAAATTTTCATTCCGCAGAATTGTCCATTTCCCATCCCCATAAGCGTGGGAGAGTATCAACACCCCTGAGATTGTTAAAACTAGCATTAGGCTCAAAATTCTTGTTGATTGCATCACACACTCCTTGCTATAATTGTTTGAGGTGAATCTATTCAGTGGCTTACTTTGATGTAGATACGGATTCGTACTGGCTTATCTATGTCGCTACAACTCCTATCAACAAAATTCATTTTACAGTTTTTTTTAGGTTACGTCAACAAAAATTTCCTTTTAGACATTTCTGTCTGTGAATCCAAACCTTATCGAACTGCGTAGTACATAAAGCGTAACAAGATACTGAAGATTCTTCAAATTTTTAGACGAAGGTTGCAACTTCTTGGATCGATTGGTGTGTTTCTAATCAAGCACCCGCGGAGGACCGATTATGCCAGATCTGGACGATGAACTGATGAAACAGTGTCAACAAGGGGATATGGAGGCGTTTGATCTGATCGTGCGCCGAAATCAGGTCCCTCTGGTGAATTTCATCGCTCGATTCCTAGGCGATCCGGACTCCGCTGAGGACTTGGCACAGGAGACATTTGTTCGTATGTTCAAAGCAATCCAACGATACAAATCCGGAGCGGCAAAATTTAGCACCTGGATGTATCATATTGCCTCCAACCTTTGCAAAAATGAGCTACGAAATCGGGGGCGGCGTGGTCGGTTCTTCGTCGATAGTGTGACTACCGAATCCTCCTCGGGTCCAGAACCAACCGAAGCGGATCTAATCGCAACTGCCCCTGCGCATGTCTCCCTACAACCCGGTAACCAACTTGAACAGAAAGAACGCGAACACGCTGTGCAAAGTGCGATTTCGGAACTCCCCGAACGGTATCGGCTACCATTGGTTCTCCGGGATCTGCAAGAATTGAGCTATGAGGAAATCAGCGAAACGTTAACCCTCCCGCTCGGAACGACAAAATCGCGCATCAACCGTGCGCGGCTTATGTTAAAAGATAAATTGAGAAGTTTTGTGGAGTCATCATGAACTGCTTAAAAGTTGAAGAACAGTTTTCTGCGTATCTAGAAGATGAATTAGACTATCAGGCGGTTAGGGCATTTGAAGCCCATCTGAGCACCTGCGAGTCGTGTCGTCGAGAGTTTACGCTGTTCCGCGAGTCATTAGATCTGCTACATCAGTTGCCGCAGATTGAGCCATCAACCGAATTCGATATTGCCTTGCAAGCCCGCCTTGCGGATACCCAAGTCGAATCAATTCCGTTTTGGCGACGCGTATTGCAGCCCTTGTACGGTCAAACTCGTTTGGCATTGGGTGGCATTGCGGTACTGCTTGTGATGGTCGCAGGTTTTTATTTTTATCAAAAAACGCTGACTAAACCCCCGTTGGTCAAGATTGCTGTAACCCCAGAGCCTTCAAGGCGTGCACCACTTGCTGAAGAGCGTGGGGTTGAGTCACAGCAGCAACTTCCTTTAGCCGTCCCTAGTCAAGAACTGCAATCCCTAGTCAATTTTCCAGAATCCTCGGTGTTGGATCTACAACCGGTACGCAGAAACCAACAACCACAATCCCCGACGTTTAATCTACAACCGCTGCGTGGAAGCCAACAGTCGCAACTCCCGGTGTTTGACCTACAGCCGGCGCGTAAAAACCAACAACCGCAACGCTTAGAACAGAACTATATTTTGCGGACCATTAAACACACAGAGGCTCCTACAGGGGGAGGCTTGTAAAATGTACAAAACAATTCAGATACAGAATGAGAGATGCAACATATCTATTAACCGTTTCTCAATTCACCCGTATCATAAATCAGTCGTCCTCGTTATTGCGCTGTTTTCGGCTTGTCTCTGTTCTGCGATTGCCGAAGAGAGTGTGCTACAATCCATGGAACGAGAGTTTCAAGCGATAGTAAAATCTGTGCAACCGTCTGTCGTTGAGGTTGTGGCGACATGTACAGTCCCCGCCCAAAAGATTTCGGGAAGACGGGGGACATTGCTAGCTGATGATCTGGAGACTGTACTCTGTTACGAGAACATTGGGTCCGGTATTATCATTGATGCCGCTGGACACATCGTAACGACCGCGGGAGTCGTTGAAAATGCGGATGAGATTGAAGTAGTGTTTACAAATGGAAAGCGTGCATCGGGAACACTACTCGGTGTCGATCCCCTAACAGATATCGCGGTTCTCTCTGTTGAGAACGATAACCTTCCTCAGACGAGAATTGGCGATTCCGATCAGATCGATACGGGATCATGGGTCATCACGGTTGGCAGTTCTTATGGGCATTCTCCAACACTCTCCTTTGGAACGGTCAGCGGCTTAGAGATTTTACCCGATCGACCGTTTTACGATGCAATCAAGATCAATGCTTCTGTGAATCCGGGTAACAGTGGAGGTGCTGTTGTTAATACATCGGGGGAAATTGTTGGCGTCATCGTGGCGAAACTGGAAGATCCGTATCTTAAACAGATATCGTATCTACTCGATTTAACGCTCCCAGAATTGCCCCCGGAACAAGCTGCCATAATGAAAGCTGGCACACCCTTCGGACGGACTTGGACGAGGAGCGAGGTTGGCTTTGCCATTCCGATTAATACAGTGAAACACATCACCGAACAACTGACTCAATACGGTAAAGTTCCTCGCGGTTGGCTTGGGGTCCGGCTTGAACAAGAACGCGAGCGAATCCCCGCTGTTGGTGTCCGTGTTACAAACGTCATAGAAGGTGGCCCCGCTCATAAGTCCGGCATCAAACATCAAGACGTTATCGTTGAATTTAAGGGGAAGCCCGTCCATACATTCCTTGAACTCAAAAAACGGGTTGCAAGTTTCCCACCCGATACCCGCGCTACGGTTAAAATTTACCGAGATGGTCAATTCCTTCTGCGAGAAGTTGTACTTGGGAACAGAGAGTAGCACGCTTTTCTCGGCCTTTTCTCGTGTGTCTCGCTAGTGTCTCCCTAGCTTTTCAACCTCTCTTCTTTTTCTAGCTTCTCACAAATTCCTTTGACAATTTTTCGACAATCTGTTATAATCATCGTTGCTTCAAACAGAATCAAAGAAGCATCTTAAAACTGCATATTTGTTGATTCAGGTGCCGGTAATCGATGCAGATTGCCGGAAAATAGGGAAGCGCGGTGAGAATCCGCCACGGCCCCGCCACTGTAAACGACGTTAAACCGTGTCCAGAAAGCCACTGTCCCAGCTCAGGATGGGAAGGTGGACAATGCGTTTGTCGTAAGTCAGGAGACCTACCTGAATCTGATTTCACATGGTAGCTTTCGCGGGAAGGCTGTGAAACGGGGTTCTTTGCCGACTCATCGTGCTTGCGTATACTTGCATATTATAGGTGTAAATGGCGGACCGTACCCCAGCTTTCAGCGTGAAAGCTGGGGTTTTTTGTTTTTAGGCTGCAAAACCTACAGCTGACACCGCTATATCACCGATGAAAGGGAGATTCAGTTGTGCATATACGCAGACTCGCATTCACATCTGTACTCGTAATTTTAATTCTTGCCGCCTTGAGCGTTTACGCCCAAGAAAGCGTGCAAAACCTAGCAATCGTTGCGAACGGTTTACGGAAACCAGAAGCCGGCATTTTGCCATCGCTCTCAATTGTCGATCTTGATGAACCTAATCTGAAAAAGGCAGTTGAGAATGAGATTGTTCCACTTGGGGAGGTCATACCAAGTGATCTGGAGGTTCAAGGGAATCTCCTGTATATTCTCATCCAATACCCAGACCCATTTTTTGATCCGCGCGGCGGGTCTATCGAAATTATCAATCTGTTGACCCGCTCAAATGTCGGAAGTATCCCAATCGATGCCGATACCACGCCAAATCAAATTGCCCTTATCCCTCCCTCCAAAGCATATGTTACCGGCCTATACAGCAATGTTATCCATGTGGTAGATCTGAACCAGAAAAGCGTTGTTAAGCGCATCCCCTGCGGCCCAATGCCCGATGGCATAACGATTCTTAACGGAAAGGCTTACGTCGCCAATTCAGCGTATGTTAAGGAGCCGGGCACCTGGAACGTTAGCTATGATGATAAGAGCAACGTTACAGTCATTGATATAGAGACCGACACAGTTATAAAAACCCTCCCAATGCCAATAAACACAAACAGTATCGTAAGCGATGGTGAATCTAGGGTGATTGCAGTGTCGGCAGGTATTGGTGAGTGGAATCCTCAAGGTCCTATCCCAGGGACGGTCGTATTTATCGACGCAGTTACCGATGAAATTGAAAAAACAATTGAACTCGACGGTAGAGCGGGGGGACCTACCATTGACAGCATGAAGCGCGTCTTTATTAGTTCCGGTGGATTGCTTGTGTACGATCTGGTCAGCGACGCATGGACACACGATGCCGACAACCCACTCACAGATTTGGGCGGAGTGGGAGCAATCGATCAGAACGATAACCTGTATATCACAAGGGCAGATTGGACGGGTGGTAGGATGGACGAGTTATATGTCGTTGCCCCCGATGGAGCACTGCTTAATACCTACGGCGTTGGTCCGGGAGCATCTCTCGTCACCGTTGCGCAGGTCCAATCGATAGGAGTTGCGGCTGCTAATGTGAATCACGATGGAATAGTCAATATCCTTGATCTGGTCCTCGTTGCAAGCAACTTCGGACAAACAGGTAGAAATCTCCAAGGCGATGTCAATCGAGATGGAATTATCGACGTCTTCGATCTTGTCCGTATTGCGAAGTATTTCGGACAAGATGTCAACTGATGAATACGTAATTCGTAGGGAACGGAGATCTCCGTTCCCTACGCAAGTTTGCTTCCCGTATCACTTAACCTTTAATCCGGTTCGATTATCTTTCAAGCCGTTATTTTAAAATCCTTGAATTCCCATATCCGTTACCTTTCACGTCTGCTATCCCTATCCTTCTGTCTCTTTTATCTCGCTTGTGCACCGAAAAGCGGTGAACAAGCCCCGATTTCGTGGGCTGTCACCTTTTTTCCGCTTGGTGCAAAAGTTGAATTTGACGCTGCAATTCGAGAGAACGTCCAAAAAGTCACCGTCCTTGATTCAGAAGGCAGGTTAGTCGCGCAACTCGACCTTGGGGGGTATGCGCGTGGCATCGAGTCGCTTTATTTTCGGTGGGAAAAGGGGCGAACGTATCAGTTTGAAGTGATATATCAGAACGGTGAATCTGCTGCTCAAACGGTGGAGGCACCCCAAACCGATCCGCGCGGGGTGATTGAGATTGCCATCCCTTACGGCACGATCGAGGTGGAGAAGACCGCTGATGCTAGTGTTGGTACGCGACCGGTGCCATCTACCCAGAAGGCATCACTAGTCTTACAAGGTATCGAGATGACCGCAACCGTGCTGGTCCGAAATGGCTTGGAGGCACCTGTTACCTTTCAAGTGGTGCTTCAGGTTCCGGCATCATTTCAAGTGTTACCACATAACCCAGTATGGGATAGCGAGGTGAAGGAGGCTGCTCCGAATCCTAGTGCAATCGGAGAGGAAGTCTTATCCTACCACTCATCAGGAAAATTCACAGTCGAATCAGAGGTTTGGTACAGCCAATTGACCTTAAAAATCCCAGATGAACCGCTCCTTAAGGACGCACAGGTCCGCGGACATGTGTTTTTTGAAAATGTGTCGGGAGATCGGTGGGAACGGAGTGTGACGATGCCATTGCGTTCTGCCTCCCTCGATGAGATTGCAGGGCAACTTCGGATTGAGGACATTACCATGCCGACAGACCTCAGTGGTATGTCCGATCCTCGCCAACGACGGGACACGATTTCCTATCCACGCCCACTCTTGGGAGGACTCGGCAAATGGTTCGGCGCAAAAGCCGGTCCGATAGACGAATACCAACCTGTCGCATATCAAACGGTGCACATCCACAATCGAGGGCAGGAAACGGTTCACGCGATTGTGGCATCAATGAATCGCGATACACAGGACGGGGAACCAGTCCCTTTCCTATCTCCTCCAGACGCGGTCAACGCCGGCACGAATCGCAGCCTTGCGTTTGTCAGTTTAATGGGAGAAAGTACTACCCCTGTCCCCCTGCCCATCTATCTCAATCCACTGTCTCAGCAGCATCAAGATTTCACTGGAGCAGGGCAATATGAGCGTGCAATCGAAGTGAAAATTTGGGGAAGCGACGCAACAGCTCTCCGCGCCACGCGACCTCTGTTGATTGTGACACCCAATCTCCACGCGCTGCTTGTCACCAGCCTTGTAATCATTGTGACAGGACTAGGAATTGGATTGCTACTCTGTTTTAACCAACAACTATCCACCCGTTTTTCAACTAAGCAGTTGATCCTCATCTCTCTGTTTGGCACAACGATATTTATTGCCGTCAACGTCCCATCAACCCTGCTGACCAACCTGATCTCTGCGCTACTCGGTCCCGTTTCATCTCTGGTCACTGGGCTCATCAACGAGATGCTATACTACGCTTTGCTGACATCGCTGCTGATGCTCATCCCAAAATTTGGGGTGATTACTCTTGTTACCGCAGTTCGACTCCTATTGGGAGGCGTCACGCTGGGGCTACTCACGCCCACTATACTGCTTCACGCTGTCACCGCTGTACTGCTGCTTGAAATCGGTTTTCAAATAGCACGAAAAATTACTTTGGATTCCGGTGCAATTGGAGGTGCGAACCTGCTGACCTTGGCGTTGATCTTCGGCTTATGCGATGCGTTCACTGTTTACGTTGATTTCCAACTGAGCATGACACTCTACCGTCTCTTCTACGCGGATTGGTATATCCTGACACGGATCTTGGTCGACGGTTTTACTTATACATTTATCGGTGTCCTTCTAGGAAAGCGATTGGGTTCGGGGTTATGGCGGGTCGCGGAATAGTATCAGGATTCCCTGAACAGGTTGAAAATTTTAACAAAAAATCACTTTAGGGGTGTATCCCCATCCTTTAGGTTGGGGATACACCCATGCTTTAGCATAGTTTCTTTCAAGGCTTTAGCGTTGATTCCAATGGTAACATGTGGTATGCTTGTGTTGTCTTTCGGTAGGGGAATACCGCACCCCTGCAAGGTGGTGTCCCCTACACTCTACGGTATAGAGACCGAAAGATGGAAAGGCAATCCCGATGTATACAACAAAGAAAGTCAAAGTTGAACCGACACCCGAATTGGATGCGCTTGCCCGTGAATCGGGGCGAGTGTATTCCAAAGTGGTTTCCCTTATCCGCACGGTCAAAAAGAAGAAAGGTTTTTGGTTGTCTCAAGGTGCAGTTCAGAAGTATATGCGCCTTCATGGATACAATCTCCATTCACAGACAATCCAATCTATCATTCAAGCCTACTTTGACTCACTCAAGAGTTATTTTCAATCTATCAAGTCTAACGCTGATGCCAAGCCTCTCAAACGCACTCGTAAGTATTTCAAGGTGCGCTGGATTCAGAATAGCATCTCCTTCAAAGCTGGTGTTATCCGGTTGTCTAATGGCAAAGGCAACGCGCCTATTACCCTCAAGTCTGATGTCCAACCTGCCTATGTGGAAATGTGTTTTCAACGAGGCAGCTATTGCTTTTCATT
Source organism: Candidatus Poribacteria bacterium (assembly GCA_965247655.1). GTDB lineage: Bacteria > Poribacteria > WGA-4E > WGA-4E > PCPOR2b > PCPOR2b. Next base: position 6,434,317 of record OZ252032.1, read on the forward strand.
AGTCTACAAAGTCCACACACCGCCCAAACACGAAACAGGCAAAGCCGTTGCGATAGACATGGGCGAGATTCACCCAATAGTCTCTCATGACGGTGAACACACCATCATCTATAACGGACGTGCCTTACGTGCTATCAAGCAATACCTCAACAAGTTCAAAGCACATATCCAGTCCAAAATGGATAGGTGTAAACAACGAAGCAACCGCTGGTATCGGTTAAAGCGAATCAAGACAAAGATATTGGCAAAATTGAATGCTCAAATCAAGGATGCTGAACATAAAATCACAAGTCGGTTTATATCTGACTGCCTAAGAGCGAAGGCAGATACGATAGTGATTGGAGACATAAAAGGCATCCGCAAGCGAGCGAAGTTTAGCAAGAAGTCTAACCAGAAGGTGCATCAATGGGCATTTGCCCGTCTCCAATTCATGATATGCTACAAAGCCGAACTTGCAGGGTTGAATATCAAGTTTGTATCAGAGGCATATACCTCGCAAACCTGCCCACGTTGCGGCAATCGAAAGAAACCTCAAAATCGCAACTACCACTGCAACCATTGTGGCTTTGAATATCACCGAGACGGTGTGGGAGCTATCAACCTCTGGAACAAAGTATCGGGATTCATACTGAGTCCCGTAGTTGGGGCTATGGCGTCCCCGATGGGTGTTCGGTTCCACCCGCACCTATCTAAACTCGGCTATCATAGCGTGTAAGAATCCCCGCCCTTTAGGGTGTGGGAGTACGTCAATAATACACTCTACCGGAGGTTTTTCATGAAAATTCAAAATTTACGATTGAGCATATTTCTCGGTCTACTGATTTACGTTTTCGTCTCAACCCACGTTGCTTTGAACCCCGATGCAATCGGGGCTGTAGCAAAGCCCCTCAAGGGTAATGTTATTTTCATACGGGGTGGTATTGTTATTGAGCTAGAAGAACGCCTCAAGGGGACCAATCAGCCGGACCTGTTACCAAGTTTAGTTATACACGAAGCAGCCGAACCTGCGGAAGAAATCTTCCCCTCTTGGATCGACGATCAACGCACCCTTGCAACTTACGATTGGAAACCTCAAACGAACTACCACATCGCGCTCCGATGGACTGACGGCAGTCTATTTGAGATAAACACCACTGCGCCACTCAAACCCCTCCCTTATCGTATCCGTACCGTCGAATTAGAAGACTCATTGTCACTACTGGCAAACCTGCAACGTCCGGCGAAACCGACGACAATCACCTTTTCCACCAATGGTGAACAACTCGCGATTGGGACAGACGCCGGACATCTGACAATCATCAACCCGCTCACAGGGGATCGAATCTGGAAAACACGCATCTCCGAAGGTTACGCCAAACACGCAGCCTTCAGCCCAGATGGTAAGCGTTTCTACATCGGCGAGCAATCCGCTGATGGCTTCATCTATGCCTACGATCTGTCAACGACAAAACCCACGCTGTTATGGAAATACCGCATGGCGGATGACATTGACACCTCAGCCCCACAGAATCCGGACGATGTGTACGCATGGGTGCAGTATCCGGGACCCTATCGGATCTCGACAACGGAAGGGGACGATCTGCTTGTGGTGGGAAATCACTCGTGGACGAAAGATGGCGTGGAGCTAAAAAAGGCGCAACTCTACCGTTTCGATGGAGAAACGGGAACGCTCAAATGGAAATGGCCCCCCGATCAGACACTTCCGATGACTATCAGTTGGTTTGATTATAGCCGTGATGCGAAAACAGTCGCACTACTCGCTTACAAAAGAGGTAGTGGGGACACCGCGAGTTTCAAATCCGGGACGCTGTACGTCATCGATGGCGAGACGGGCGAAACGGCGTGGGAATATACCTTCAATCCACTCAAGCCATACTTTGAGGAGGTGACGTTCTGGCGTGGAGTGAGTGCCTCACCCGATGGAAAGTTCATCAACGTCACAGCCGATGACGGGCGGGCGTTCATTTTCAATACAGCACCGCCACCGGCAGAAACCAAGCCGCTGTGGAATATGAACCTCACGACGCCCCTTGAAGTCAGCGGCATCCCAATTATCTCCACCAACGGAACAATCGGCGCCACCAACGACTTCGCGCTCTTTGTGACGGGCGACACTTTTATCCCGTACCACTTGCAGAAAGGCGCGCAGCGACCACCCTCTGCCCACCCGAATGGGATGACCCTGTTCGCTCACGCATGGTCAGGAGAGAAGGTTTGGCAGTGGACGTTGGAAAATATGCCACAAGGGCTGCAGGTTGATGGGACCGGACGATATGCCGTCATCAGCGTGTCCAAGCGAGGACGAAACGTTGCAGACCAGTTTCACGGCGTCTCTGTCTTTGATCTCACAGCGGAGGGAGGTGGTCTCTCTAAGTATCTCTACACCTATCGCACAGAGGGGCAGCTCCCCTACGATACCATCAACATTAGTGCGGACGGACGGTTCATCGCCCTCATCGAAACACCAATCGCACTACCCGACGAAACAGTCCGAGGCGGGAATCGAGTGCATATCATTCGATAGGTCAATAATCCCTCACACTATCCTCAATACTGTGTTACCGGGCGCGCTTGACTCTTCCCCATAACGTCGCCAATTTTCCCTTTGAGGTAACACTTAAGGCAGGAACAGGTCCCCATGATGGGTTAAGGTCCAACACGTCGGGAGCGTTGGTGATATTAATGGGATTAGCCCCATCAGCGTTCATCACATAGATTTCTAGGTTTCCATCACCGTCGCGGTTAGAGTCAAAAGCAATCCGCGTTCCATCCGGCGACCAAGAAGACCGATTGTCTTCTGCCGGGTGATTGGTGAGGTTGATAGGGTTAGTTCCATCAGCGTTCATCACGTAAACTTCCGAGTTTCCGTCACGGTTAGAGGTGAAGGCAATCCGATTCCCGTCCGGTGACCAAGCGGGCCTACGGTCTTTCGCTGGGTGATTGGTCAGGTTGATAATGTTTGTACCGTCAGCGTTCATTACATAGACGTCCTCATTCCACAAACCGAACTCAAACTCCCAGTCTTCATCTCGATTAGAGGAGAAGGCAATCTGCAGCCCGTCCGGTGACCAATCCGGAGACAGATCTATAATGCGAGGGGTGGCATGGTTGGTCAGGCTACGCGGGTTCTCTCCATCCGCATCCATCACCCAGATCTGCCAGAGGCGGTGCGCGGCTGATCCAAAGACAATCTGTTTTCTGTCCGGTGACCAAAAGGGATTATCTTCATCTCTTTCTGGCGATTGAGTCAGGTTAATGAGATTCTCGCCATCGGCGTTCATCACATAAATCTTACCGAACATCGATCCCCAGCCCATAAATCGGTGCCCATCCCGGTATGACATGAAGGCAATTTTCTGACCATCAGGGGACCAGGCAGGTCTACCGTCAAACTTAGGGTGTTTGGTGAGTCGGCGAACTCGTTTCCCATTGGGATTCATCAAGTGAATTTCACCATTCCCACTACGGAATGACACAAAGGCAATCCTTGTGTCAGCAAGTTGTGCCAGACTTGCTGATGCCAAGAAGAGGTACACAGTGAGAGACAAAAGCCCGATATGAAGGGAACGTCTCCGCCTCTGCGATTTTAGCCACGCGAGTTTCATCGTTTTCCTCCTTTATGCTGAGTTTCTCACAATTTCTATTTCCCACCGTAGGTATTTGTGCGCTTGACTTCTCCCCATAATGTCGTCAATTTCCCGTTTGAGGCAACGCTAAAGGTCGGGGCGGTTCCCCACGAAGGGTGAGCGTCCCAGTCAGGGTCTTGGGTGAGGTTAATGGGATTCGTCCCATCAGCATTCATCACATAGATTTCTAAGTTTGCAAAATGGTCACGGCTAGAGTCGAAAGCAATCCGCGTTCCATCTGGCGACCAAGAAGGGTGATTGTCTTCTGCCGGGTGATTGGTCAGGTTAATGGGGTTAGTTCCGTCAGCATTCATCACGTAGATTTCGAAGTGACCATTACGTTCAGAGGTAAAGGCAATCTGTTTTCCGTCCGGTGACCAATCCGGTCTACCGTCTCTTGCTGGGTGATTGGTCAGGTTAATTGGATTTGTACCATCGGCGTTCATCACGTAGATTTCCCAGTTTCGGTCACGGTTAGAGGAGAATGCAATCCGATTCCCATCTGGCGACCAATCCGGCGTTTGGTCTAGAGCGTCATGGTTGGTGAGGTTAATGGGATCCCCTCCATCTGCATCCATCACGAAAATATCCGAATTGGCGAGAATGCTCTCGTTGAAGAGTGTGGCCGATGTAAAGGCAATCTGCTGTCCGTCCGGCGACCAAGAGGAAACCCCATCTGCCCTTTCTGGTGCTTGAGTCAGGTTGATGGGATTTGAGCCATCGGCATTCATCAGATAGATTTCACCGCGATGGATTTCACGTCTAGGGATTAGGTCCAGATCTCGATATGATACAAAGGTAATCCGCTTCCCATCAGGGGACCAAGCGGGCTCACCGTCGTATTTCGGTTGTTCGGTGAGTCGGCGGATTTGTTTCCCGTTGGGGTTCATTAGGTAAATTTCGATATTCCAATCCTTTTCTGCCTTCCAATCCCAGTCACGGTCAGACGCAAAGGCAATCGTTGTGTTCGCAAGTTGTGCAAAACTGGTCGATGCTAAAAGGAGACATACAGCGAGAGCCAAAAGTCCACCGCGAAGATAGCAAGCTTGTATCTTCCGTTTGAGCCATGCGAGTTTCATCGTTTTCCCCCTTTATCTATCTGCCAAGTTTCTCACAGATCTTACTTCGCCCCGTAGGTATTGCCGCGTTTGACTTTTCCCCATAGGGTCGCCAATTTCTCGTTTGAGGCAACACTTAAGGGTTGGATAGATCCCCACGAAGGACTGCTGTCCCATGCGGGATGGTTGGTCAGGTTAATGGGGTTGGCACCGTCAGCGTTCATCACATAGACTTCCCAATTGCCATCGCGGTCAGATTGGAAGGCAATCTGATTCCCATCCGGTGACCAATCCGGGCTACCGTCACTAGCTAGATGATTGGTCAGATTGATAGGGTTGGTCCCGTCAGCGTTCATCACGTAAACTTCCGAGTTTCCGTCACGGTTAGAGGTGAAGGCAATCCGTCTCCCGTCCGGCGACCAATCGGGGCTGCTATCCCATGCGAGGTTATTGGTCAGGTTAATGGGGTTAGCTCCGTCAGTATTCATCACATAGACTTCCCAATTCCCGCCCCTGTCGAACCTCTCCCAGTCCCTGTTGCGGTTAGAGGCGAATGCAATCTGCCTCCCGTCCGGTGACCAATCAGGACTCCGGTCCTCGGCGTCATGGTTGGTTAGGTCACGGAGATTACCTCCATCTGCATCCATTATAAAAATATTCCAGCGGAACCCATTGTTCCATTTGAGGAGTGCAGCTGATGTAAAGGCAATCTGTTGTCCGTCCGGTGACCAAGAGGAAGCACCATCCGGTTTTTCTGGCGATTGAGTCAAGTTAATAGGATTGGTACCATCGGCATTCATCACATAAAGTTCAGCGAGAATTATTCCTCCTGGGCGGTGTAGGTCTCGAAATGATGCAAAGGTAATTTTCTGTCCATCAGGAGACCAGGCGGGTGCGCTGTCATATTCAGGATGTTTGGTGAGTCGGCGAACCCGTTTCCCATGGGGGTTCATCAAATAAATTTCACCATCTCCGCTGCGGGTGGACATAAAGGCAATACTTGTATCAGCATTTTGTGCAAAGCTTATTGATGCCAAGAGGAGGTTCATAGCAAGAGCCAAAAGCCCACCGTGAAGATAGCAGGCTTGTATCTGTTGCCTGAGCCATGCGAGTTTCATCGTTTCCCTCCTTTATGCTACGTGCCTCACAAATTCTACCTTACCCCGTAGGTATTGTTGCGCTTGACTTTTCCCCATAAAGTTGCCAATTTTCCCTTTGAAGCAACGTTTAAGGTGGGGGCAGGTCCCCATGAGGGATAAAGGTCAAAATTATCAGGGTCTTGGGTGAGATTAATGGGATTGGTCCCATCGGCGTTCATCACATAGATTTCCCCGTATGGGTCGTCCCGGTTAGAGTCGAAAGCAATCCGCGTTCCATCCGGCGCCCAAGAAGAATGATTATCTTCTGCTGGGTGATTGGTGAGGTTGATGGGGTTAGTCCCGTCAGCGTTCATCACATAGATTTCTAAGTTGCCGTCGCGGTCAGAAGTAAATGCAATCTGATTCCCGTCCGGAGACCAATCAGGTCTACCGTCTTTCGCTGGGTGATTGACGATGTTAATGGGGTTTGCACCATCGGGGTTCATCAGGTAGATTTCCCAGTTTCCATCACGATTAGAGGAGAAGGCAATCCAATTCCCGTTTGGCGACCAATCTGGAGTCTGGTCTAAGGCATCATGGTTGGTTAGGTTAATGGGATCCCCTCCATCTACATCCATCACAAAAATATCCGAGTTGACGAGAGTATGCCCATTGAATAATTCAGCTGATGTAAAAGCAATCTGTTTTCCGTCCGGTGACCAGGTGGAAATCCTCTCCGCTCGGTCTACCGATCGAGTCAAGTTGATCGGATTGGTGCCATCAGCGTTCATCACATAGATTTCACCGCGGATAACCCCGCGTTCAGGAATTTGTTTCAGATCCCGATATGACATAAAGGTAATCCGCTTCCCATCAGGTGACCAAGCAGGCTCGGCATCAGTTTTAGGCTGTTTGGTGAGTTGACGGATTTGTTCCCCGTCAGGGTTCATCAGGTAAATTTCGGGATCCCAATCCACGTTGCGGGTAGACATAAAGGCAATCCTTGTGTTAGCGAGTTGTGCAAGACTGGTTGATGTCAAAAAGAGACTCGCAACAAGGGCAAAAAGACCTCCATGAAGATAGTGGACTTGTATTTTTCGTTTCAGCAATACGATCTTCATCGTTTCCCTCCTGTATTTATTTTTTTAGTTTCCTCACAAATCTACTTTGCCCCGTAGGTATTGCTATGCTTGATTTTTCCCCATAAGGTGACCAATCTCCCGTTTGAAGAAACTCCTAAGGGGCGGACAGATCCCCATGAAGGACTACTATCTACAGCTGGGTGATTGGTAAGGTTAATAGGGTTGGTTCCATCGGCATTCATCACATAGATTTCTGTGTTTTTGGTCCCGTCATCTTTTCTATCACGGTCGGTGGAGAAGGCAATCTGTTGCCCGTCCGGTGACCAATCGGGACCACTGTCTTTAGCTGGGTGATTGGTGAGGTTGATGGGATTAGTTCCATCGGCATTCATCACATAGATTTCTACGTTTTCGTCGTCGGCATCTTTTCTATCGCGGGCAGAGGAGAATGCAATCTGTTTTCCGTCCGGTGACCAAGCGGGGCTACCGTCTCCAGCTAGGTGATTGGTAAGGTTGATAAGGTTGGTGCCGTCAGTATTCATCACAAAGACTTCCCAATTCTTCTCTTGGACCTCGAATTCCCAGTCCCTGTTGCGGTCAGAGTGGAACGCAATCTGCCTCCCATCCGGGGACCAATCCGGAGATGAGTCTTGGGCATGATGGTTGGTCAAGTTACGAGGATTGCCTCCATCTGCATCCATCACCCAGATATCCGAGTGAAAGAGAAGGTCCCACTTGAAAGCCTTGGCTGATCTAAATGCAATCTGTGTTCCGTCCGGGGACCAAGAGGGAGAACCATCGGGCCTTTCTGGCACTTGGGTCAGGTTGATAGGATTGGTCCCATCAGCATTCATCACGTAAATTTCACTGAGGATGATCCCTCCCGCCTCAATTCGATGCAGATCTCGAAATGACAAAAAGGCAATCTTTTGTCCATCAGGGGACCAAGCGGGTGATGCGTCATATTCAGGATGTCTGGTGAGTCGGCGCACTCGTTTCCCGTCAGCATTCATCACGAAAATTTCGCCATTCCTTTCACTGCGATTGGACATAAAGGCAATCCTTGTGTCAGCGGTTTGTGCCAAGTTTGCTGATGCCAAGAGGATGCACATAACAGAAATTAAAAATCCGCTATGAAAGGAACATGTCCACCTTTGCGGTTTCAGCAATGCGAGTTTCATCGTTTCCCTCCTTTATACTAAGCACCTCATAAATTCTACCTTACCCCGTAGGTATTGTTGCGCTTGACTTTTCCCCATAAAGTCGCCAGTTTTCCCTTTGAGGAAACGCTTAGAGTAAGTGCAGGTCCCCACGAAGGGCTACTGTCCCAGTCACGGTTTTGGGTAAGGCGGATAGGATTAGTTCCGTCAGCGTTCATCACATAAATTTCCCAGTTATTGTCATGGTCGCGATCACGATCAGAGTCAAAAGCAATCCGCGTTCCATCTGGTGACCAAGAAGCGTGATTGTCTTCTGCCGGATGGTTGGTGAGGTTAGTGGGGTTAGTCCCGTCAGCGTTCATCACATAGATTTTCCAGTTACCGTCACGGTCTGAAGTGAATGCAAGCTGCTGCCCATCAGGAGACCAATCAGGTCTACCATCTTTCGATAGGTGGTTGGTAAGGTTAATAGGGTTAGTCCCGTCAGCGTTCATCACGTAGATTTCCCAATTTCCGTCACGGTCTGAAGTGAATGCAAGTTGTTGCCCATCAGGAGACCAATCTGGCGTTTGGTCTTGGGCATCATGATTGGTCAGGTTACGTGGATTGGCACCATCTGCATCCATCACGAAAATATTCGAGTTAGCGAGAAGGTCCGCGTTGAAAAGTTCGGCAGATGTAAAGGCAATCTGTTTTCCGTCCGGTGACCATGAGGAAACCCCATCCGCCCTTTCTGGTGCTTGAGTCAGGTTGATGGGATTTGAGCCATCCGCATTCATCACATAAATCTCCCCGCGATGGATTTCACCTTTAGGGACTTGTTCCAGATCCCGATATGACACAAAGGTAATCTGCCTCCCGTCGGGGGACCAAGCGGGCTCGGTGTCAAATTTAGGTTGTTCGGTGAGTTGGCGGATCTGTTTTCCGTTGGGGTTCATCAGGTAAATTTCGGCATTCCAATCCTCTTCGGCCGGCCAATCCCAGTCCCGGTCAGACGCAAAGGCAATCTTTGTGTTAGCGAGTTGTGCGAGGCTTGTTGATACCAAAAGAAGGTACACAGTGAGCATCAAAAGCCCACCGCGAAGATAACAGGTTTGTGTCTTCCGATTGAACAGTGCGAGTGTCATCATTTTCCTCCTTTACCTGTCGGCTGAATCTGTCACAGATTCTACTTCCCATTGAAGGTATTAGCGCGCTTGACTTTCCCCCATAAGGTCGCCAATTTCCCCTTTGAGGAAATGCTTAAGATTGGTGCTGGTTCCCATGCAGGACTACTATCCCATGCGGGATTATTAGTGAGGTTAATGGGGTTAGTCCCGTCAGTGTTCATCACATAGATGTCCCGATTATCCCGACCCTCAAATTCCCAGGCTCTGTCTCGGTCAGAGGAGAATGCAATCTGCCTCCCGTCCGGCGACCAATCTGGTTGCCCATCTCCGGCGATATGGTTGGTCAGGTTACGTTGGTTCTCTCCATCTGCATCCATCACCCAGATATCCCCTGTTGAAAAGACAATCTGTTTTCCGTCCGGAGACCAAGAGGGATAACTATCCGATCTTTCTGGCGATTGAGTCAGGTTAATGAGATTGGTGCCATCGGGGTTCATCACATAAATATCTCGGGGCTCATTCCGGAATGACACGAAGGCTATCTTCTGCCCATCAGGAGACCAGGCAGGTATTCCGTCAGCTTGAGGGTGTTCAGTGAGTCGGCGAACTCGTTTCCCATCGGAATTCATCAGGTAAATTTCCCAACTCCTCTCGTCGTGCCGGTTGGACATAAAGGCAATCCTTGTGTCGTCGAGTTGTGCCGAACTTATTGATGTCAAGAAAAGGTTCACAGCGAGAGCCAAAAGCCCACCGTGAAGATAGCAGGCTTGTATCCCCTGTTTGAGCCATGCGGGTTTCATCGTTTCCCTCCTTTATCATACTTTCAAAATCAGGCGGGCGTGAACCGTGAAATCGGTTCAAGGACCTATCTGCCCTATTATAATTATCGCAATCTTCCGTTCTAAAACCCCGTCTTTTAAGGCGGGGATACAGAACGGCAAACCCCTTGGTTAGTCAAAAAATCGTTGATCTTGTAGGTAGAATATGGTAAAATACATCTCCAGAAATGGATATATGGCTGAAAACGGTGAGACGGGGTAAAATCCTCCATCAATTTCACATCTTCCGACGGGAAGATGTTGTCATATATTCGTTTCGCCAATGTCGCCTTTCGAGGCGGGCGGGCGGGGCATCGTCCACTGGAGTAGCGGATGTAAGACGGACTTCGGTTCGCTATCCGTGTCGATACCACAATTCACGTTCCTGAAGGACAGAAGAATCCCAGTCCTTTAGGGCGGGGAGTATGTCAAAAGGATAGCAGCCAATAACGCAAGAATTCCAGTCCCTTTTGGAAGTATGGACATAATATGTCCATACTTCTAAAAAACCGGTTGCAAATTGAAGGCAAGGAGGTTTATACTGTAAACTGTTTTAGACGGGGACAGTCGGTGTCCTCTTGACACGGAAGGTTGTTGAGAAGCTGGTCTTATACAGATCACCTTTGATGGGAACCAAAAGTGTTTGGAAGTTTGGTCGCAGTATCGGGCACCCTTCTCTTTGGGGATTCTACCCTCAAAGACGGGTCTGAATTGACAGGTGCACAGATGTCCAAAGTCGATACGCTCCTCAAGCTCATTGCATATCAACAGCAATACTCCCAAGCCAGCGACGACGAGATTGCCGAGGGGATTGGAATTTCATCGCGGCATGTCAGACGCTGCAAAAAAGAGGTGAACCTTCTCAGACATCAGTTGACTGAACCCTCCTTGCAACCGGGGGAGATCCAATTTCTGCTGTCACTGCTGAATCGACGGGAACCCGATCAGCAGGAGATTGCCCAACACCTTCAAAGGCAAATCGGTGTATCTTACACCGGAAGCCTTCGTATCAAGCACCCCGATGAGCACGCACCTCTGAGCTGGCTCGAGATCGGGGAATTGACGGACATCGAACTGGGATCTTTAGACCAACCGGACCCGATACTGTTTTCTTGGCTTCAGTTCCTATGCTATGATCCCCTCCTGATGTCCTACCAAAACGGGGAGATCGAAGAACGGCTTGCAATCAGTTGCGAGGCGGTAGAAGGAAATTCGCAGTGGCAGCTGACCTTGAGAAAGGACCTTCGTTGGAGCGATGGAAAGCCGATTACTCTCGAAGAGGTCATCGAAGCGTTTTCCGCGAGCCATATCGCTCCGATTATCACAGAGATTAAACCTGATGGCAAGACACAACTCCGTATTCGACTTTCTCAAGCGGAACCGCTCTTTCCCCTTAGTTTGCGCTATATCTGCCCACTCCCCTCCCACTCGCCCCAACCCTATCGTGTGATTTCCGGTGCCTATCAATTAAAGCGTTTCCGTCCGGATACCATGACCCTTTACTTCGAGCACAATCCGGATTACTATCGCGGCGCGGATACCTGTATCGATTGGTTGACCGTGCAGCGTTTCACACGACCCGCCAATGCCGTTAAGGCAATTGAGGATGGGACAATTGATCTTCTCTATCTCTATATCCATGCGCTGCAGCCTCTCTACCAATTTTCAACGACAGCACCTTGTCAACAGTGGCCCTTTTTTCAGGATAACTATTACGCCCTACTTCTTAACCGTCACCGCGGTCTCTTCTCGGATAAACGGAAATGTAGTTTGCTGAAACAAGCCATCGATTATCGAGCAATCAACTTTTATCTGCGCATGGGCAAAGGCACTGGGGAAGCGGAGGTTGTGCAGCCTTCTCAACCCCTTGATATTCGGGTAGCCTGTTCGAGGGTGGTGGACCCTGCGGGAGGGACGTTACACTACTTGGCTCATCTCATTGGACAATCAGCGGGTTCCTCTGTGGTGAATCCTATCTCTGTTAAAGGAGAGATGCGGGAAGAGGCGGACGCCTTTTTAACGCAACTCTTTTTTGGTTTGGAGTACAACCGCCTGTCACGATTCTTCCGTTCCGACGGGATATACAACTTTTTTGGATATACCAATCCCCAAGTTGATGAGCTGCTTTCTCAACTTGACCAGACAGCAAACATGGCAGCAAGAAAGAGGATTGGGAGACGGGTGTTGTCCCTGTTTCAGGAAGATTTTGCGGTGGTTCTGCTAGCACCCTGTTTTGAATATACGTTCTCGCCGTTAGAAATCCAGTTCGACGATAGCCTCACCAGTCTCCTGGATTTGCTCCAAAATATGAGCCAAGTCACCGTTGAACGCCGTCAGTCCGGTTAGCAACCTCACTCCAAGGCGATGGCAGCCCATGAACGAATATACTGATTCTCATCTTGCAACGCGTCTTTCAGTACAGGAATAGCAGTCTGAGGGAGTTGACCCATCTTCGCTAATGCAATTATAGCATTTTCCCGCAACGGCGAATCCGAGAGAGACCAACGCGATACCGTTCTGTTATCCCCCAACGCCTCGATCAGTGCTGGCACAGCCGACCGAGCTGATTGCCCGATATTCCCCAGTGTATCCGCTGCATTTCGACGAACCCACTCAGAATCATCCTTCAAAGCCTCGACTAATGCGGGCACGGCACCGTGCGCAGGTTCACCCATACACCCCAATGCAGCAGCAGCTCCTGCACGCGTCCACCAGTCCGTATCACCCAACACTTCAGTCAGTACAGGCACGGCAGGCTCACCTACGGCAGCCAGTCCATAGATGGTATCAAGTTGACTCGGATTGGTGAAGTCCCCGCGGTCCAGATTCCGATTCCAAGCGGATTTCGACTCTTGGCGTAGCACTTCTATCAACGTCGGTATTGCAGGTTCCCCAATGTTTCCCAACGCATACGCCGCATTGAGACGCGTTGCCTCATTTTCATCGTTTAGCCCGTCCTGCAAAGCACACATCAATCTTGAAAGGTCATTGGGACTTGATGCTGTTGTCAGATTTATCTCTCCGTTCTGCCCTCCGTGATACCATTTCCAAAGGTGCTCCCACATTGCTTGATGTTCAACGGGAGCGGTCCGATTAGACTCCCAGTTCGGATCTTCCGCATTCCATGAGGGCTGTTGCGGTTCCTCTGTACGGCAAAAGAGAAACTTCAGCATGAACCGGATTTTATCGCTTCTATTCTCCGTTGCTCGGTGCCAAAGTTCATAATGCACGATTGTCACCGTGCCGGGTTCGCCGCAAAGGGACAACCCAGCATCCTCCGATGGCGTCATATAGTATTGCGTGGCAGGCTGAATCGCCGTGGGACCCATATCCTCGGTAACATCCTGCGGATAATAAAAAGCCATCGCCAAGCGCGTGCGGTGGTATCGTACGTTCCCGCCCAGCGGATAATCCTTATGCCAGTCTTGCGCCTTACTGCCCGGTGGGTGGTAATGGCAGGCACGGTGCTGGTTCATGATGTAGTTTTGTCCCAGAATGCTGGTAAGCGCGCCATGGACTGCCGGATCGTCGAACACCTGCTGGAGCATGGGGACTTTAGGGAGCAGATTATTATTCCCCAAATTCCCCTCTTTTTCAATTATTCCTAGTGTTTGCTGGAAAACAGATTTGTGGAAGTCAGGAGGAAGTGCCGGTTTCACCACCACATATCCGTTAACGATGAAGTCCCGCATCACATCATCACTCAGAAGATACTGCTTATCAATCATGTTTTTTTCCTTTCTGTTAAGTTTCGTTGTTGACTTCTATGATACTTCAAGCATTTTCCCACTCCATTATGTAAACTCAACCCTTTGCGGTCGCTCTCAGCCACAAGGTAAAAGTTGCACCGCTCTGATCAGGTTGAGCATCCTCAAGCCGAATATCCCCGCCGAGATCGGTCATCACTTTCTTAACGATCGCCAGCCCAAGTCCCATGCCGTCCCGCTTGGTGGAAACATGCGGGGTGAACAACTTCGGTCGGACTTCGGGAGAGATGCCCGGTCCGGTGTCAGTGAATTGCACGAAGACTTTGGATTGGTCCGCTGACACAAAAGCGCGAATCGTCAAACACCCTTTCTTCGCTTCTCCTTCAACAGGAGAAGGCGGGGCAGATTCCTCCGACATCGCATCGATGGCATTATTGATAAGGTTGAGGAATGCCCGCTTGAGGTGGTCAGCATCCGCGCTGACGGGGGGGAGATCGGCGGGCAAGTTGATTTGGCAATCGATATGGTCGGGAAATTCGTCGAAGAGTGCTAACGTTGCATCAAGCGTCTCGCGCAAGTCCACGGGAGAGAGCTCCGGGGCAGGCATCTGGGCGAGCACGGAAAACTCATCGAGTAGGCGGCGCAACCCTTCAACTTCGGTGATAATAGTTTGGGTGCAGCGTTCCAAAAGTTCGGAGAGATCGTCAGGGTTATTGCGGTAACGACGTTGCAGACGTTGTGCGGACAACTGGATCGGGGTCAGAGGATTTTTTATCTCATGCGCTAATTTCTGTGCGATATCCTGCCATGCCGCAATTTTTTCAGCACGCCTTAACTCCTCAGTACGCGTTTTCAGGTCGGAGACCATCCGGTTAAAGGCACCGGCTAAGAGGGCAAACTCATCATCAGTCTGCACCGCTACCTGATAGTCGAGGTTCCCATTGGAGATCTGCTCTGTGCCAGCGACAAGTGACCGAATCGGCGTGTTAATCCCTTTTGCGAGGACCTTGCTGATAAAAAAGGCAACGACGACAATCAGGGCTGCTGTGATTAGCAGGGCAATAACAGTTGTGCGGCTTTCCGTTCGGCGATATGCGGTCCCTTCCGCATCGATATCCGTTTCCAGACGGTCCAGTTTGTTTTCGATGGCTGACATCTGGGCTTGCATCTGGGCGGGTGTCAATGCCATTGATTTCCCGACGACCATTGCCCCCAAGCGTCTCATTCCATCCTCTGAGAAGATCGGCACACCGCAAATCAAAAAACCTTGGTCTGCCAATTTGTGCGAAATGGTTGGACCGTCGGGTAACGCATCCAACGGTCCTAAAAAGGTGGTGAGCGTTTCGGGGGGGTGGTTTGGGTCAGTGCTAAAGACGAGATGCTCGTCCCAGTCGTAGATGGCGATGAGGTAATCGCCGTAAGTGTCCGAGAGTTCAGTCGCTCGTATCTCGACAGCCTTAGAGTCAAAATCATCCAATACGGCAACCAAGTCCTCATCAACCGCCAAAAGTTCAGCGGCGTCCGTCAAGGGTAGGTTCTCATAGAGCTCAAGCGTATGCGCGATTTCACTGGCACCTTCGATAATTACTGCGGAATTCGTAAGCGTCAACGCAATCTGGTGGTTTGCCCAACGTTCCACGCTTCGACTAATGAGGCGGTAGGAGACAAAAATGAGGACAACAGTGGGTAGCAATGCCATTCCCACAAAAAGAATCATCAGCTTGCGTTGAAACTTCAGGCGATTCATGACCATAGGACGTGAGGACAATTTGCACACATCTTGGTATCAGAAGTCGTTCTGTAATCGCTGCAAAATATGCGGTGGTAGCACCGGGAGATCCGCCGTAGCAACGCCATCGTCCACCTGTGCAGTCGTCATCATGCCGGGGACAACCGCGCTAACAGCTGGATGGGCAAGGATAAATTTGAGGGCGGCTTGCGGCAAAGTTTCGGTCGCGTCACCGACAATTTCTTTGACGGTTTCCACCTTTTGCAAGTCGTTGTGAAGTTGTTCAGATGACCAGGTTTTGCGATAGTCATTGTCGGCAAACTTCGTGTCCGGCGTCAGTTGTCCAGACAGTAAACCCGATGCGAGCGGCTGTCGGACGATGATGCCTACACCTTTGGATTGTGCTGCCGGCAGCACCGTTTCAGCCATTGATTGATTCAGGATGTTGTAGGTCAGCATCATTGTGGAGATGCCGGTCTCCTCGATTGCTTTCAGTGCTTGCGCCTCGCTACCGAGAGCCATGCCGTAGAAACGTATCTTCCCCTCAGCTTTGAGTTGTTCCATCGTCTCGAAGGCTTCATCCCACTGTTCAGGAGCCGGAGGCGCGTGGAATTGGTAGGTGTCTATCGTTTCGCGTCCCAATCGTTGTAAACTCCCCTCCACAGCGGTGCGAATGTAGTCACGGGAAGCGTTATACGCCGGTCGTTGTTCCCACTCCTGGCTCACCCAGCCATCGGAGTCTATTTCATAGCCGACTTTCGTGGCGATAACCACTGCGTCTTGCATGTTAGCGAAAGCCTGTCCGAGCAGCCGTTCGGAGCGACCACCGCCGTACTGATCGGCGGTATCGTACAGAGTAACCCCCTGTTCATACGCATACTGAAGCAAACGGATTGCCACTGCTTCGTCTATATCGCCCCATTCTCGTCCGCCGAGCTCCCACGTTCCCATGCCGATCTCGGAAACGGTCAAGCCTGTGGTTCCCAACCCATGATATTGCATTACTGCTCCTCCGATTGACAGGTCGTCAGATAACCTGTCAGCCGATTTTCCAACATCGACCGACAGGTTATCCATCAACCCAAAATTGCCTCATTACTAGCCAATCAAACCTGCGTCTTCCAGTGTTTGACGTAGCGTCTCTTGATTGGCGGGTGTGAGTGGCGCAAGCGGAAGCCGCAGCTGGCCGTTGAGTTTCCCCATCAGCATGAGGGCTGTCTTCGCAGGAATGGGATTGGTCTCGATAAAGAGGTCCACCGCTAACTGCATGGTTTTGTAGTGGAGTTTTCGAGCGAGTTCAATATTACCCGCTTTGAAGACGTTGCACGTCTCAGCAATATCTGCGGGATCCACATTTGCAACGACCGAGATCACACCCTTTCCACCGACAGAGAGGATCGGCAAGGTATTGATGTCATCACCCGAAAGTACAACAAAATCGTCAGGGCACATTGATACCACTTCGCTGGCGCGTTTAAGTTCGCCGGTTGCCTCCTTGAGTCCCACGATATTCGGGTGCTCAGCGAGTCGAGCAACGGTGTCCGAAAGAATGTCCGTCCCACAACGGCCGGGAACGTTGTAGATGATAATCGGGATGTCAACGCTATCGGCGACTTTCATGTAATGCGCGTACAATCCCTGTTGATTCGGTTTGTTATAGTACGGCGTCACAATAAGCGCAGCATCGGCACCGGCGGCTTTTGCGTGCTCCGTTGCTCGCAATGTTCGCGTCGTCGAATTGGAGCCGGTCCCTGCGATGACTGGCACGCGGCCGTTGACCGTCTCAACGGTGAGTTCTATCACCCGGTCATGCTCCTCTTCTGAAAGGGAGGGAGATTCACCAGTCGTGCCGCAGGGAACAATGCCGTGTATGCCTCCATCGATCTGGAATTCGATTAGTTCTTTGAGTTTGGCTTCATCAAGAGATTCGTCGTCTTTGAATGGTGTCACGAGTGCGACAAAGGATCCTTCAAACATTTTTTGCCTCCTTACAGTCAGGGTGGTGTTTTGGTGAGTGAATCTTACCTACCTCTCAGGTTTTTCAGTATTGGTCCTCAAACAACTTGGTGTTTAGATTGGGCTTATTTTAACCCATCTTAGTTAGCGTGTCAATCCCAATGTTGGTTTGACTCCTAATCTTCTCAATGATCACCTCGTCTTCTCAGTCCCACACTGTTTTGGAATATTCACTGCCCTATTCCTTTTCTATATATTGCCCATCAAGATACCCAATCCCTCCAAGCTCCGTCGGGACATGAATAAAGGTAACCGTATCCGCAGCTAGACCACGTTCAATCGCCGGTCTAAGCTGATCGGGATGCTCAATATATACCCCCTCCCCACCAAGCGCCTTGGCAACACGATCAAAGCGGATTTCGCCGAACACCGTCCCCATGCGACGCTCCGGCGAGCGAGAATCCGCTTCGATGCCCCACGCGCTGTCGTGCGCAACAACAGCGACGTAAGGCGTATTAAAGCGCAACGCCGTTTCGATCTCCGTAATCGTAAAGCCCGCTGAACCATCCCCGCTCAAGAGCAGCACCGGTTTATCCGGTCGTGCTAACTTTGCAGCGACTGCGCCCGGCACACCCCAACCAACAATGCCACTTGCACCGCAGGTGAACCAGTGTGCCGGGTGACGGTTCCAGAGGGTCATGTGCGCCCAGCGTCCGATGTTTCCGCCATCGAGCAGGAAGGTGACGTCCTGATCCAGAAACGGTTGAATCTCCCGGCAGATTCGTATTGAAGTGAGTGGGGTTACGTCCTCATGCCCTCGTGTTGCCCACTTCGCTAACAGTGCTTCGCGGCTGTGACGCACCTTTGCCAGCCACGCCTGATGGTTCCACTGACGGCTTTTTCCTGCATCGCTCATCCCCTCAAGGACAGACCGCGGATCGCCAACAATCCCAATCTCCGGCTCAATCGTCTTTGATAACTCATTCGGATCAACATCAACACGGATAAAACGGACCGATTCAGAGAAAACAGGAGGACGGCCATATCCCAGACGGTAGTCAACCCCCGCCCCCAATACCAGTGCGATATCAACCTCCGCGAGGTTGGCGAATGCGCCGTTGGTCTCACCACCGAAGGTTGTACCGACATACTCATCCAACGCCGTCTCGATACACCCTCGTGACCACATATTTGAGAAAATTGGGATATGTGTCAAACCAGCAAATTGGGCAAGGGCATCACCAGCGTCAGCGTAGAACGCTCCGTTGCCGATAATGATGACAGGACGTTCTGCATCACACAACTGTTCAACGGCATCACGAATCAGATCCGGATCGCCGGCAGCTTGCGGGTTGACGTGGGTGATGGTGGGCGGAGATCCCTGCAAACGGGAAACGGCTGAATCTGGCATCTGCGCACTGAAGACATCACTAGGTATAGTTAGGTGCACGGGACCCGGACGTCCAGCAAATGATGCCCCCAGCGCATTGGTAAATTCATGCTCCAAAACATCAACACGATCGACAAACCGGGCATATTTGCAAACTGGTGCCGCCATACCCACCTGATCCAATTCTTGGAAATGCCCCATACCGCGTGTATCCGTGGTGGCGCATCCACTGATCAGGAGCATTGGTCCACCATCCCAAAAAGCGTTGGCGAGTCCGGTGAGGGTGTTCGTGTGTCCCGGTCCCGCGCTCACAGCGACCACCCCAATCCGTTTGGTCATCCGTCCCCATGTATCTGCCATATACGCGGCGGATTGTTCGTTCCGCACGTCAATCACCGGCATCTGTAAATCCACACATGCGTCGAGGAACGGTTTGAGCCCATTACCGCAGAGCGCGAAGACATACTCCACGCCGCGCCGTTGAAGCGTTTTAACCAACCAGTGTGCACCGTTCATAAAACCTCCTGATGATTATTCAGAATAGTTAGAGTTCGAGCGTTTCAGCACTGCACTCTATTGTGGCTCCCACGAAACACCTCAACCTGCGCCGCAGTTGGCATAGATGGGGCTGCACCGAACACAGTAACGGCTAAGGCACCCGCGGCATTGGCAAAAGCAACCGCATCTACAAGGTTTTCACCCTGTGCGAGCCCCGTCGCGAGTGCACCGCAAAAAGCATCCCCCGCCGCGGTCGTATCTACTACCTCGACGGTATACGCTGGAACCTGTCGCGTCAGATCCAGTGTCAGCAACAGCGCGCCTCGCTCGCCAAGCGTCAAAATCACAGCAGAAAGCCCCTTGTCCAACAACACCTTGGCGGCACGTTCTGCGTCCGCCGCGGTGGAGACCTTGACTCCTGATAGTGATTCGGTCTCCACCTCATTGGGGGTGAGAATATCCACCTGTGCCAAAAAGTCATCCGGCAATTCCTGTGCCGGAGCGGGGTTAAGCACCACCGTTGCACCGTTGGATTTCGCGATTTCTGCGGCGCGTTGGGAAGCGGCAATTGGTACTTCCAATTGCAGAAGGAGTACATCCGCAGCAGCAATAGACTCTGAAGCCCGTTCTATATCTGCAACGGTCAGGCGCATATTCGCCTGTGGAACAAGGACGATGCTATTGTCCCCGTCGGCATCAATCAATATCGACGCGATCCCTGTCCCGACTTCCGTATCTCGGATGACATAATCCGTGCAGATGCTCTCCTCGGCATGCGCGGTCATTAATGTGTCTCCAAAAAGATCCGTTCCTAGCCTGCCAATCATCGTCACGTCCGTCCCCAAGCGCGCGGCAGCGATCGCCTGATTGCTTCCCTTCCCCCCGATAAACATGCCGAATTCTTCCCCCATGAGTGTCTCGCCTGTTTGTGGACGGCGTCCCGCTTTGACCACGAGGTCCATGTTAAAACTTCCCACAACCACAACTTTCGGATTCTGTGTGTTCATCCCTACTCTCTCCCACCGACGGCATGCCTATACCTATGCAATGACGAAGTTGAGTAGATTATAGTCTGACGGATTTCGTTTGTCAATAGCGTTAGTCGGTTTCTGCGAGAGCCTGTGGGTCTAATACCTGTGATGTGCACGATGAAAAAACGCTTGTCGCACACGCATGGTTGTGATAGAATGGAGTCATCGCCGAACGAACAACAAAAAGCGTTACAGATCTGGCGCTCGGAGGGCATCATAATGAATCTCATTGTTATTGTACTGGATAGTTTCCGTCAAGACCACGTCAGCACCTATCACAAAGGCACCCCCGCGTTTGAAGGTATCGCCCCGTGTCAAACCCCCAGCATCGATCAGTTTGCGGAGGAGTGTGTCGTTTTCGAGAACGCCTACCCGGAAGCCTTACCCACAATCCCAATCCGTACCCAACTGATGACGGGGCAGCGGACGCTTCCGTATCGTCCTTGGCAACCGTTGACCCCGGAAGATGTGGCAATCGCACAGATCTTGAGCCAAGAGGGATACGTTTCTGGACTCATTTCGGATACCTACCACTACCGCGCTCCGAGAATGAACTTTCACCGCGATTTCCACGCTTACCGTTGGATTCGTGGGCAGGAGTATGACCCCTATGTCTCCGCCCCTCTAAAACGAAATCTCAACGACTATCTCAACGAGAATTTCCCCGAACAGTGGCGCAATCGAATCAGTCAGTTTCTGGCAAACACCGACCAGTTCGCAGGTCCCGAAGATTGGTTTGCCCATACGGTGGTGGATGAAGCCGTTGAGTGGCTTGAGGATAACCGTCCACATGAAAAGCTCTTTCTCTGGGTCGATTCCTTCGATCCCCACGAGCCGTGGGACCCACCGGATCCGTGGGACACCTATACCGATTCGGATTATAATGGACCCCGTATCGTTATGCCGATGGGAGGCATGGCAAGCGATTGGGCGAGCGATGCCGAGATTAAGCATATTCAAGGGCTTTACGCCGGTGAGGCGGCTTTTGTGGATCATTGTCTTGGTAGACTCTTTGACCAATTGAAACAGCTTGGGTATTACGACGATTCGTTAATTTTCCTGCTCGCAGACCACGGACACCCCCTCGGCGATCACGGGAAGTTTCTCAAGGGCGCAGATCGGATGTACAATGAACTGCTCAAGATTCCCTTTATGGTGCGTTTACCGAAAGGCGAAGGGGCACGCCGAACTGATGCAATCGTGCAATTCCAAGATTTCCTTCCGACGGTGCTTGAGGCACTCGGATTTGGGAATAACATCTCATCGATGCACGGCGACAGTTTCCTCAGCGTGCTCAAGGGGAACAGCGACTCACACCGTGACACTATTATTACAGGATACCACGAGGGTGCGGATCGGTGTATTCGGGATGCGACATGGAGCTATATCCAGCGTCCTGAAGGCGAGCCTGACGAACTCTACAACCTGCTTGAAGACCCGCGTGAGCGAAATAATCTCATCGATCAGCAGCCGAATGAGGCTATCCGTTTGGCATCACAGTTCGGAAATTATTTCTGGCGATACGGGAGCGCGACAGTTGTCAAAGGGATTCAGGGCAAGTACGAATTGGCTTCCGGGCGAGTGGAATAGAAAATAGCTCTCAATTCCTAGGGGATAAGGAAGGATTCAAACCTTGCAGTTCGCGTCTCACTCCCACATTCCGACGCCGCCATTTTACGGTGCTAAGGTCGTCACCGATATCTCGTTGGAACAGGTCTACAACTATATCAATCCTGTGGTACTGTTCCGGGTTCAGTGGGGGTATCGCCGTCAGCAAGGTATGTTGCAGCATGAGTATGATCGTTTCATCGAGCGGGAAGTTGTGCCGATATACCAACATTACAAGCAGCTCTGCATGGATAACAGTTGGTTGCGTCCATTGGTGGTGTACGGCTATTTCCATGCCCAGTCGGATGGCGACGATCTGATCGTCTACCACGCCGATGCCCAAACCGAATGGGTCCGTTTCACCTTTCCCCGTCAGACGCACACCGAAGAACGACGCTGCATCACCGATTATTTTGCCAGCGTTGATTCTATTCAGATGGATGTCGTGGCATTTCAGCTTGTCACGATTGGCTCCACAATTACAGAAGTTATGCAACAGGCGATGGCGGAAGGCAATGAAGGGAGACACCTGCATCTACGTGGGATGGCTATTGAGACGGCTGAAGCGTTGGAAGAGTATGCCCACAGACAGATCCGTCTTGAGCTTGACATCGCAGCAGAAGATAGCCCGTACGTCCTCGATCTATTCCACGGGAGCTATCAGGGGGCGCGTTTTCGGTTTGGGGATGCTGCCTGCCCAGATTTAGTAGCACTCGCTAAACTATGGCGACTGCTTGAGCCGGGACGGATTGGTGTTGAACTTTCAGGGGAATTTCAGCTGACGCCGGAGGGTTCGGTCGCTGCGATTATTGTGCCTCACCCGGACGCGAGGGTGTTCAACGTGAAGTCATCTTGACCTCAAAGCCCGTCCTCAAACGAATGGAGAAACCATGAGAACATCTCACAGATACTTAGATCCCACAGCGCTCTCCCGGCTCGGCGGTATGGAACTAGTCGCCCGCCTTGTTGTGGAGGGTTTTATCACAGGACGGCACAAAAGCCCATATCAGGGCTTCAGCGTTGAATTTGCAGAGCACCGCCAATACATGCCCGGCGATGCAATCCGTGATATTGATTGGAAGGTGTACGGCAAATCTGACCGTTACTACATCAAAAAGTTTGAGGAGGAAACTAACCTTCGTGCCTATATCCTGCTCGATGCCAGCGGATCGATGAACTACAAATATGATGACAACGGCATCACCAAGTTTGAATACGCCTGTTATCTCGCTGCGTCGTTGACGTACTTGATGCTTAAGCAGCGGGACTCTGCGGGGTTGGCGGTGTTTGACACGCATATCAGGGAATATATCCCGCCACGCGGTGCCGCAACCCATCTACACGCTATCATGTCTACCTTAGAAAGCATTCAGCCGGGCGAGGAAACGAGCATCAGCACTACTTTTAACGAACTTGCCAAGCGGATTATTCGTCGCGGATTGGTCATCGTAATTTCTGACCTCTTGGATCAGCCGTCAGAAGTTCTTTCAGCTCTCAAACATTTTCGCCATCGCAAGCACGAAGTCATCGTGTTTCATCTACTCGACAAAGCCGAAATGACATTTCCGTTTGAGGGACCGGTTGTTTTTCGCGATATGGAGACGGATAACACCCTTTCAACGCAGGCAGAAGCACTCAAAGCTGGTTATCTGGAACAATTGAATGGGTTCATTCAAGCCTATCGCCGGGGGTGCGGTGCCAGTTTGATTGACTACGTACAGATTGACACATCAACGCCGTTTGATTATGCACTGTCGTCCTATCTTTCACGACGGAAGTAAGAATATGGATATAATGAAAACAGTATCACAGCCTCGATACATTGAGGATTCAGAACAACTTGAGGAAGTAATGTCCCGACCTACGCCGGAGGTCGTTGAAGCGATGGAGGAAATGGCGGGCGACCTGCTTATACTCGGTGTGGGTGGGAAGATGGGTCCGACGCTGGCAAAACTGGCAAAACGCGTTATCAACGAATCAGGTTCAGGCAAGAGAGTAATTAGCGTGTCCCGTTTCTCATCACCGGGCTTACAGGCAGATCTGAATCGGCAGGATATTGAGACTATTTCGTGTGACCTACTCAACGAAACTGAATTGCAAGGGTTACCGGATGTTCCCAATGTGATTTTCATGGCGGGCAGGAAGTTTGGTGCCACAGGGAATGAATCCCTGACATGGGCGATGAATACCTATCTGCCCGGACGGGTTGCCGAAAAATATCAGAAATCTCGTGTCGTCGTCTTTTCGACAGGAAATGTTTATCCACTGACACCCATTTCGCACGGCGGCGCAACAGAGACGCACCCTGTGGATCCGACCGGCGAATATGCACAATCCTGTCTTGGTCGCGAACGGGTGTTCGAGTACGCTTCAAATCAATTCGGGACCCCCCTCGCAATCCTCCGTTTGAACTATGCCATTGATTTGCGGTACGGCATCCTGCTGGACATCGCGGAAAAGGTTTACCATGAGAAGCCTGTAGATCTGACAATGGGTGCTGCCAACGTCATCTGGCAAGGAGACGCAAATGCAGTCGTGCTGCGGGCCCTCATGCACTGCCAAAGTCCACCGATGCTTCTTAACCTCACAGGTCCAGAAATCGTTTCGATTCGCTGGCTTGCCACACGGTTTGGCGAAATTTTTGGGAAAGCTCCCACCTTTGAAGGGGTAGAGGCAGATACCGCACTCTTGAGTAATGCTGCTCGCTGTCATCAGTTTTTCGGTTATCCGCGAATTTCACTTGAACAGATGGTGCAATGGGTGGTGCATTGGGTAAAAATCGGAGGAACAACCTTGGGGAAACCGACAAAGTTTGAAGTGCGAGATGGCAAATTTTGAGTTTCAGAACGTCTTATTTGCGGATCGACATTTTCTGTGTCGCCGTGAAATCTCCTGCTGTGAGCGTGTAAAAATAGATACCACTGGCGATAGGCTCACCTAATTGATTGTGTCCATCCCAATACGCCGCACGACTCCGAGCGGTGTAGAATCCTGCCGACTGATGCCCCAGATCCAATCGACGCATCACCGCCCCTTTTGCGTCATAAATGGTAAGTATCACATCGGAGGCGTGGGCGAGGCGATACGGTATCCACGTCTCTGGATTGAACGGATTCGGATAGTTAAGCAACAGCACCGTCTCTTTCGGCGTCAACGCGGCGAGGAGTTGCTCAAGGAAGATAACCCCCCTTCGCAATCTTAGATCCATGAGATCTAACCCCTGCGCTTGAGTGAGCCAACCCCGGATTTCCGCTTCGGTGAGGGATCCAAGTGCCACGGGATGTGCGGAAGGTGCCGCCACAGGCTCCGCTAGCACCCCGGCAACCGTGACGAGATCCAGAATATTGACCACGCCATCCCCGTTGAGGTCGGCATCGTTCTGTCCTATCCTCCCAAAGTTTGAGCGAACGTACATCAAATCTTGGAGGTTCACCACGCCATCACGGTTGACATCTCCGAACACCGTTGTGGGAGTGATCTCCCACAGGAGCACCGTGCCATCCCCACTCCCGGTTGCCAACGTCCGTCCATCCGGGCTGAATGCTACGGTACTGATCCAACTCGTATGTCCGGCAAGAGTCTCCTTCTGTTCACCCGTGGCGACCTCCCACAGACGGGTAGTCTCGTCCACGCTTCCACTTGCCAGTGTACGTCCATCCGGGCTGAACGCTACGCTATTGATCTGATGCCTATGCCCGGTGAAGGTACGGATGTGCTCACCCGTGATGACATCCCACAGACGAAGGGTATAGTCCAAGCACCCACTTGCCAGTGTGTGTCCATCCGGGCTGAACGCTACACTACTGACCCCACCTGTATTCCCGGTAAGAACTCCCTTCTGTTCACCTGTTACAACATCCCACAGGCGGATGATCTCATCCTGCCAACCCCCACCACTCGCCAACGTGCGCCCACCCGGACTGAATGCGACACTATCAACCCCACCCGTATGCCCGGTGAGAATGCGCTGGTGTTCACCCGTGACAACATCCCACAGACGGATAGTATCGTCCAAACTTCCACTCGCCAGCGTCCGCCCATCCGGACTGAACATAATACTATTGACTATACTCGTATGCCCGGTGAGGATACGCTTACGTTCCCTTGTCACAGCATTCCACAGACGGATCTGCTTATAGCTCCCACTTGCTAGGATGCGTCCATCCGGACTGAACGCCACGCTATTGACATCCCCCCAATGTCGCATGAAGGTGTGCATGTGCACGCCCGTGGCGGCGTTCCATAAACGGACGATCTTATCCCTACCCCCAGTTGCCAAAGTCTTTCCATCCGGACTGAACGCTACGCTCCTAACTGCCTCCGTATGTTTGGTGAATCTGTGCTTGTGTTCCCTTGTAGGCGGGAGTTCCCATAGGAGCACTGTGCCATCCCCACTCCCGCTTGCTAATGTATCCCCGTCCGGGTGGAACGCGAGGCTAGTGACAGTCCACGTATGCCCTGTGAGGGTCCCCTTGGAGACACCCGTGACGACATCCCACAGACGGAGGGTATAGTCCCATCTTCCCCCGCCGCTTGCGAGCGTCCGCCCATCCGGGCTGAACGCAAGGCTCAAGATCTCATGCTCATGCCCGGTGAGGGTTCCTTTCTGTTCACCGGTCACAACATCCCACAGATAGATCTCTGGCCTACTCCCACTTGTGAGCGTTCGTCCGTCCGGGCTGAATGCAAGGCTCCAGACAATCCCTGTATGTCCCGTGAGGGTTCGCTTCTGTCCACCAGTCACAGTGTCCCACAGACAGATGGTATTGTCCCAACTCCCACTCGCCAGCGTGCCCCCATCCGGGCTGAACGCTACGCTATAGACCCCACCCGTATGCCCGGTAAGGGTTTCCTTGTGTTCACCAGTTACAGTGTCCCACAGACGGAGGGTATTGTCATAACTTCCACTCGCCAGCGTGTGTCCGTCCGGGCTGAACGCAACACTAGCAACCCCAGACGTATGCCCGGTGAAGTCGCGGATGTGCACACCCGTGACGACATCCCACAGACGGATGGTATCGTCATTACCCCCACTTGCCAGCGTGCGTCCATCTGGACTGAACGCGACGCTCCGGACCCTATCCGTATGTCCGGTGAGTGTCCGCTTGTGTGTGCCTGTCACAGCATCCCATAGACGCACCGTGGCGTCATAACTCCCGCTTGCCAGTATCTCCCCATCCGGGCTGAAGGCAACACTAGAGACCTCAGACGCATACCCGGTAATCGCCCCCTTCTGTTCACCCGTTGTGACATTCCACAGACGAATGGTCTCGTCATAACTCCTACTTGCCAGTGTCTCTCCGTCCGGACTGAACACAACATTTTCGACCCAACCCAGGCCTCCGATTGTCAGTTTGTGTTCACCCGTCGCAGCATTCCACAACTGCATCGTGCCGTCCCGACTTCCACTTGCAAGCGTTTCTCCATCCGGACTGAACGCGATACTCCTGACTCTATCCGTATGCCCGGTGAGGGTCAGTTTGCGTTCACCTGTTACGGCATCCCATAGACGGATGGTCTGGTCCACACTCGCACTCGCCAACAGCCTGCCATCCGGACTGAACACAACGCTACTGATCACAGGTGGATGCCCGTTTATCCACTTCTGTTCACCCGTCATGACATCCCACAGTCGCAACGTGCCATCCGAATGTCCA
Source organism: Candidatus Poribacteria bacterium (assembly GCA_965247655.1). Lineage (GTDB taxonomy): Bacteria > Poribacteria > WGA-4E > WGA-4E > PCPOR2b > PCPOR2b. Next base: position 6,461,825 of record OZ252032.1, read on the forward strand.
CTTGCCAGCGTTTCTCCATCTGGGCTAAACGCAACGCTCTGTACCCGGGATCTGGAATCGGTGAAACTCCACTTTTGTTCACCCGTTGCGACATCCCACAGACGGACGGTCTGATCTCCGCTTCCACTTGCTAGCGTTCGTCCATTCGGACTGAACGCCACGCTAACGACACTCCAACTATGCCCGGTGAGGGTTCGCTTGTGTTCACCCGTGGCGGCATCCCATAGACGGATGGTGTTGTCCTCCCGACCTCCACCGCTCGCCAGCATCTGTCCATCTGGGCTAAACGCGATGCTAGTAACCCAAGACGTATGCCCGGTAAACAGGTCAACCTCTTGGAGGGTCGCCGTATCATAGAACCAAATACCGATAGAGCTAGCGACGGCGAGACGCGCTCCGTCCGGAGAATACCGCATTTCAACTATCCTGCCCCTACCGAGCCTCGCCTTGACATTCTCGGGTAAACGCCATTGTGGAGAATCTTGGGCAAAGCCGTGCTGTAGGAACAGAACAGAAACGAACAACAAACTAAACTTGAAAAACAGTTCCTTTTTCATGGGGTAATTCTCCTCTTTGGAGTGGAACCGGATTCAATCTCAGAACGAAATTCACTTGTTCATCAACCTCACGCAATTTAGATACCACAGTTATCTCCAATCACCTGAGGAGATTATGCAAAGAACCAAGTTCTTCAGCAACCGCCTTCTCCGGGCGACTTCGCATCTGCTTCCGACATGAACTATTATCTCAAGGGAAACGTCGTGCTAACAAAGAGACTGTCGAAACTGTGCCACACCGTCGTCGTAAAAATGCTACACTTACTATGCTCAGTGATTGTCCTTAGATTTCTTTTGATTGCTTCACATATATGTGCTATATTGGAATGGTATCTAGAAAGGAGTCCGTCAAATGATAGAATCACAAGCCGCTGTCGAAAAACGCTATCGCGATGCGTTAGATTCCCTAGTCACAAAAGTCCAGAAAGATCGAAATATCATTGCTGCCATTCTGTGCGGTAGTATGTCCTACGACCAAGTCTGGGACAAGTCCGACATTGATCTCTTGCTCGTCCAAAGGGAAGGAAAGGGTGACCCCAGAGGTTATACCTTGGCAGAAAACGATGTCAACATCCATGCGGAAGTCGTCCCAAGAGGTCAATTAAGGCGATGGCAGGAGGCAGCGCTGCAAGGCTCATTTGACCACTCCTTCTTCTCCCGTAGCACCCTCCTTTTCTGTAGCGATGAATCAGTCAAGACATGGTATCAAAACGCTAATCTACATAACATCGGCGCGAGGGATAGGGGGCTCCAACTCCTCATTGTCGCAACCGGATTGCTCCCCACATTAAGATATGCCGAAAAGCAATTTTATGTCAACAGAGACCTCAACTATAGTTTCCTGTCCATCCTGCGTACGGTAGAAAGCTTGGCGAGAATTGAAGTGATCCTGAACGATGAGGTGCCGTCGCGAGAGGTCATCCAACCCGCGCTTGAATATAATCCCGACTTTTTTCGCGTCACCTATTCAGATTTGATTAACCGTGAGAAAAATGAAGGGGTCATCCAAAACGCCCTAGATACCATCAATGCTTACCTCGACGAAAAACTGTTTATCTTCCAACCTATCTTGGATTTCTTAGCCGAAGCAGATGGCCCCCGATCTACAACGGAATTGAATAGCTATTTCCAAAAGAAGATCGGCGAAAATCGTCTTGACGCTGCCTATGAATGGTTAGCGCGAAAGGGGATCATTGAGCAAGTATCTACCCCTGTGAAGCTCACGTTGAAAAGCCAGGTCGAGATGGAAGAAGCCGCCTACTATTATGACCGGGAGGCAGCTGCCACAATGGGTGAATTGCATCCCCCACAATTGAAATCGGATGCACACCCACAGATTATGGATGCGCTGGATGCCTTCGTGGATAAGATCAAGGACGATCGATACATCATCGCCGCGATTCTCACCAGCAACCTCGCAGAAGATAATGTTTGGGAACATACCAACATTAACCTCATCATCATCGGACGAGATGACGCGAAATTCGATGAACATTACAGTCTAGTAGAAGGCGGTGTGAATATCAGTGTGACGATATATCCACGGAAACGATACCAGCAGATAATAGAAGGTGGGCTACAGGGGAGCGAGCTGCATTCTGTTCTCTCCAGAAGTCGGGTGCTTTTTACGAGGGATGCAGTCGTCGAGGAATGGCATAACAATCTTGAACGCGTTGGCGGAAGAGACCGGGAAACACAATTCATAAACACCGGGAATAGTATCTTCGCACTATTGACAAAGGCGGAAAAATGGTTCTATGTGAAAAAGGATTTCAACTATAGCTTTTTATACATCATGCTTGTCGTCGAGCAGTTGGCACGGGTTGAAACCATCATGCACGGGGAGGTGCCGCGGCGAAAAGCCATTTATCAAGCAAGAATGCATAATCCCAATTTCTTTGACGCAGTTTTTACAGACCTAATCAATAAAGAGAAGGATGAGGAGACAGTTCGTCGTGCACTTGAGACAATTGATCGCTATCTGGAGGATCGGACCTTCACCCTTTTTCAGCCGCTTTTCGATTTCTTGGCGAGCGCAGGTGGCACGCGCACTGCCACCGAGTTGAGCGATCATTTCGGAGTACGACAGGCTTGGGTCGGGCTTGTCTGCGAATGGCTGGCTCAAAAGGGGGTTATCGAGCAATTTTCTTCCCCGCTGCGGCTCACCAAAGAAAGCCAAATCTCTGTTGAAGAGGCTGCGTATTACTACGACGAGGACAATCCTTTTCTAGAAGAGATGAGGTGATAAAGTCGCTGTTCCGCTTACTTTAGCGATGGTTTGGGTAGTTTTCACGCATCGCCCCATATTCAGGGCGCATTTAGTAGTCGCTTTCGGTGCGAACTTGTGTTATAATGCCATAATTTTCTGCGATAGTCTGACTAAAGTTACCACGACAAAGCAATCTCAGCACATTTGGATTCGGCCTGAACTTCTATCCATCATATATCGCGTATCAAAGAAAGCATGAAAATCACCGAAGTCAAAACCTATAATCTCAGTTATCCCTTGGTTGAGCCGTTTGCAAACGCACTATCGTGGTCAAAGGCGAGACATGCCGGTATCGTGGAGATTCGTACCGATGCTGGCATTATAGGCTGGGGGGAAGGTACAAGTACGCCATCGCAGGCAGCAATTGATACCTGCTTGATTGGAAAGGATCCGTTTGATATAGAGGTCATCTGGAATACGATGCACCAAGGCAGGAGTAATACCGCCGCCATAAGCGGGGTAGACATCGCTCTGTGGGACATTGTGGGGAAAGCGTTGGATCAGCCCATTTACCGCCTCCTCGGTGGCGCGTTCAGGCACCGGATCCCTGCCTATGCGACCGGGCTCTTCAAAAAAGCGGTGCCTGACATCACCCAAGCGTTGATGGACGAGGCAAAAGGTTACGTCGATCAAGGATTTTCCGCTATGAAAATGAAGATCGGATTCGGGGAAGCCTACGATGTCAAAAACGTCGCCGCCGTGCGGAAAGCGATCGGAGATACGATTATCCTTGCAGTCGATGCTAATTGCGGTTATGATGTTGGGACAGCAATTGATGTTGGACAGAAGATTGCTGAGAATGATCTCTTTTGGTATGAGGAACCAATCACGACAGACGATGTGGAGGGTTATATAGAGATTCGCCGCTCACTCAATATGCGAATTGCCGGCGGCGAAGGCTTACAGGGACGCTGGGCGTTCCGAGATCTCATCCAAAGGCGTGGATATGACATCGTGCAACCCGATGTTAGTATTGCGGGAGGATTCACTGAATGCCGCAAGATCGCGGCGATGGCGAGTGCCAACCATCTCCGTGTACTGCCGCACATGTGGGGCAGTAGCATCCGTCTCGCCGCTACGTTGCATTGGCAAGCAACGATCCCGGATTCCCCACAGGCGCTAAATCCTATCCCTTCGCTGTTTGAGTTCGATATGACGGAAAACGGTCTGCGCACTGATCTCGCCAAAGTTCCGATTCATGCGGTCGAGGGATATGTTCCTGTCCCGCAGGAACCGGGCTTAGGAATTGAGATTGATCGCGCCGTGCTGGAGAAGTACGCGTCATAAATAAATTGGGATGAGATACGATGAAATCAACGACACGTTGGTTAATTGGTGGGGTTACTGTTTTATGTGTTTTAGGCACGTGGTTTCTGTATCCGCATCGGGTTGAAGGCGAAGTGCGGGGCGGAAAAAAAATTCAGGTGACCACATCTGATGATGAATTAAGCCACGAACTATTTGACCAAGTTTTGCAAAAATATGTCGATTCACAAGGGCGAGTCAACTACGCTGGGCTCAAAAACGATCCGGGAACGTTGGAATCCTATTTGGATTTACTTGCCGTGAACGCGCCCAGCGATAAAGCGACTTTTCAGACCGGACTTGCCTTTTGGATTAACGCCTACAATGCGCTGACAATCAAGGGTGTCCTTGACCACTACCCAACAACAAGTGTTCGTAAAATCAAGCTATTCGGTGGCTTCTTTTCTCGTATCAAGTTCCAAGTTGGTGGGCGCAGCTACACCTTGGATAACATCGAACATGATATCATCCGATCTGAATTTGGCGACCCACGCATCCATTTCGCGCTGGTTTGTGCGTCGCTAGGATGCCCAATTTTGGAGAATCGGGCGTTTGTCCCAGAAACGCTTGAAAAGCAGCTCGACAATGCCACAGCGAATTTTATCAATAATCCAGAAAAAGTACGTTTAGACCGTGAAAACGGTGTACTGCACCTTTCACAGATTTTTGAGTGGTACGCAGAAGACTTTGAGGACACCCACGATAGCGTCATCAATTTCATTTCAGAATATCTTCCGGAAGCAGATGCCGCTTTTCTCGCAAGGGCAGAGATACAGATCCAATATTTACAATATGATTGGCGTCTCAATGCACAATCAGGAGTGGAAGAGCAAAAGTGAACTATGGTCTACGTGAGTTTACGTTTTGTACATTACGCCCTATTACTGAGGTTAGCTGGCTCCCGGTGTCGGGTTGTATAATTTTACACAATCTTTGCCAGAATAACTAAATTCTTTCCGAAATCAAAATAACGATTGGAAAGGGAAAGATGGCAACACACTATCACTTTCTCGTTTCTTGTAAGAAAATAACAGATACGGAATGGACGATGGAAATGCAAGCGGACAGCAGCGAGGTTCCTATGTCGGTCGTTCATCCGGACTCGGAGACAGATGAGGTTCTAACAACGGATCCAATTACGCGAACAATTGCGGAGGTAAAAATTATGACACGCTACCTTCGTCAATTAAACCGTCATAGTGGCAGGGGGACCGTCGGACACAACGACTCGGTGATCCGGAACATTAATCAGCGTCTTTCGCAGTTACAACTTGGACAACAGATTACCGTAAAAATCTCTTGCTTTGAGCATAAGAGATTAAGGTCAGGATTATACGAGATTAATTCGCTTGGCGTGTCTCCTCCGATTAACCGTGGTCGACCTCTGGTAGCAACGCTTTCACAAGAGCAGAAGGCACGGGTTCCCCAAGTGCTCGTTGATGCAATTACTAGCCTAGAAAATCATGTTGGCACCTTGCAACGGGAACTTCTTGCGGCACAAAGAATCTTACGCGAATACGGGACGCAATTAGAAGCGCAAGAAAGACAGATCCAGCAGTTATCAGTCGAAAATAACCAACTGAGGGGAAGTCGGGCTTCACAAACAACCTCCTCCCAATCAAGTGACTCACAGGAACCAGCTTCATCACAATCGTCCCCATCGGTTGAGGAAGCAGATGAAGACCACACGGATACCGAAGCCCAGAGTCTGTTTCAGCAATTTATCAAATCCTCAAAGTTATCGAAACCTCAGAACAAACCACCTGCCAATTATCCCCCAAAAGGTCGCGGTAAAGGAAGCTAGCGTTCTATCATTCACATCATCAAACAAATTTCTCGCATGTCGCGTGAGAGTACGTACCTATTGCTTTTCCTCGACCAATTTAGCGATAAATGCCACGATGTCAGCGATGTCCTGATCTGATAACCGATCCTCCGCAAAGAAAGGCATGACAAAACCGCCCTTGCGGACGTAAGCGGCGATTCGGTGCTTGTGTTTCTCTAAGTCTCGCGGCGGTCTCTTTTTGACAAGTTGAGAACCGATACCCTGTCTTTTAGCGGTTGGATGACAGACATTGCATGCCTGACCATACAATTTCCAGCCTCTCTGTGAATCGCCTTTCATCTCCATAATCTTATCAGCGGCTGCACTCGCAGCGTCTTTGTCCAACATTGTAATCTGAAACTGCGGTCCTTTGTTATCTCCAGAGACATGCTCAAAGTAAGCCATCAGGGCTGCAGCTTGTTCCTCTGGAATTGCAATCGGATCGACTTTATCGGAAGGAATCTTCTGCAAAAAATGCTGATAACAGAAACCACCACCACCGGCAGCCCGCTCGAAGATATCCGCTGTAATCATGCCACCTTTTGCTGTGCCACGGTGCGGTACACCGACGATGCTGTGTCCTGCCCGTATCCGACCGTCGGGGTTCGCTGCTTCGTCAAAATCTGCGTGGCAGTCCGAGCATGACATTCCACTGACTTTGGCAGGGTCGAGTGTTCCACCAAAAGACGGATCACTGAAGAGTGTCCGCCCCATCTTAGCTTTTTCAGACATCTCTGCGTTTGCTATAATTGCCAATGAAAGCGTTAAGAGTGCCGTTAAGCCAAAAACAACAATTCGGTACATTCAAATCTCCTTTCATGTGTTGTAAATTGTGTTGAATAAGAACTTCCATAATGGTATCAGGCTGCGTATTGGTCGTCAATGAAAATCAATTCAACTTTAGGGGTATTTATAGTAGATTTTAGAATTAATTAGACACTCCCAATATACAGCTAACCCCCTAAATCCCCCTTATCAGGGGGACTTTAGAAACTTCGGAAAGACCCAAGTTATTAGCAAATGTTTACTTATTTATAGACTTCACCATAGTTCTCCTGTAGGTCGAAGACTCTCGGAACGGAGAGGGATCTCCGAATCCCGATGCTCCCGACTGCGACCTCCATCTGTTATGCTGTAGCATTCATCGCTTGGATAAGCGCAATGATATAGCCGAACTGAAACGCCCACGCCTGCCGCACCCGACCCGAAACCCCCGGCGGGGAGACATCATCCGGATGATGCGGTGCATGGTCAGGCATCAGCATGTAAGGATAGCCTACGTCTCGAAGCGTCTGTGCCACTTTGTACATGTCCACATCCCCCTCATCGGGCCAAACCTCCTGAAAGTTGTGCAGTCCACCGCGGATGTTACGGAAATGGATGTTGAACAACTTTCCTCTCTCTCCGAAATACCGCACAATCTCGTACAGTTCTTCGCCGGGATTTTCTAATCCTTCCGAAGCAGTTCCACAGCAGAAGTTGAATCCGTGGTAGGGGCTATCCACCAACTCAATAAAACGCTTCAATCCTTCAAAGACCGGGTAATTCCACCATTCGATGCCCCTCAAAACCGGTGCCGGCGGGTCATTGAAATGACAAGCCATCTGCACATTGTTCGCCTCTGCCACCGGAATGACCCGTTCCAAAAAGTAGGCAGCCCGTTCAAACGCTTCGTCCCGGCTCACCCGACCAACTTCGGTCAACGTTTCATTGTCAAACTTTGACATATCAAAGGTACTGTACGTCGTTCCGCCTCGTCCGGGTGTTCTCTCCGTCCGATAGATTGGGTAGTGAACCGTGTGGAAGTTATAGTTCAACCCACGGAGTCCGGTCTTGCCTGCGTTTTCAATATTTTGGCAAACTGTATCGAGGTCTCGGTCACGCTGTGGGTCTTGAGCGAGGGTGATACTCTGCGGTAGTCCGATATGAATCATATCAAGGCTAACGCCTTCGGCTGCGGCTTCTTCCTTGTGTCGGAGCAGCGTTTCTACCTCTGTGTTCTTGACAGAGGCATCCATGTGTGTCACACCGTGTCGGACGAGAAATTGCAATTCTGGTTTTGATGTTCCTATACCTTGGACGCCCACGTGCATTTTCGCTTTCCCTTGTTGTGATTGATTCATGGCTAAATTCTCCTTTTTGGGGCGGGCGATGAGTTTGTCCTCCTCGACCTATGGAGCGGTTGACTACTCTCACACTCCTGTTGAGTTAGGATTTGAGCTCATAGATTTTTCGTTTCCGCGTCGGTTCGGTCCGCGTTGTTCAGTTACCAATATTTGCGAATCGAAACCCAAAAATTCGCTCCAATTCGTGTGATTTGTGGAGGCAAGTTCTTCTGGTCCCAACTCTGATTAGGAAGCAAAAATACTGGATACCTGCGATTGCCATCTGTTATGCTGTAGCATTCACCGCTTGGATGAGCGCAATGATGTAACCGAACTGGAACGCCCACGCTTGCCGCACCCGGCCCGAAACCCCCGGTGGGGGGACATCATCCGGATGATGTGGGGCATGGTCAGGCATCAGCATGTAAGGATAGCCTACGTCTCGAAGCGTCTGTGCCACTTTGTGCATGTCCACATCCCCCTCATCGGGCCAAACCTCCTGAAAGTTGTGCAGTCCACCACGAATATTACGAAAATGGATGTTGAACAACTTTCCTCTCTCTCCGAAATACCGTACAATCTCGTACAGTTCTTCGCCGGGATTTTCTAACCCTTCCGAAGCAGTTCCACAGCAGAAGTTGAATCCATGGTAAGGGCTATCTACCAACTCAACAAAACGCTTCAACCCCTCAAAGACCGGGTAATTCCATCGCTCAACGCCCCTTAAAACCGGTGCCGGCGGATCATTGAGGTGACTAGCCATCTGTACATTGTTCGCCTCTGCTACCGGAATGACCCGCTCCAGAAAATAGGCAGCTCGTTCAAACGCTTCGTCCCGGCTTACCTGACCAGCTTCGGTCAGCGTTTCGTTGTCGAACTTTGACATATCGAAGGTGCTATATGTAGTTCCGCCCCGTCCGGGCGTACTCTCCGTCCGCTGGTGATGAACAATACAGAAGTTATAGTTTAATCCACGGATTCCAGCTTTACCTGCATTTTCGATAGCTTTGCAAACCGTATCGAGATCTCGGTCACGCTGTGGGTCTTGAGCGAGGATAATACTCCGCGAGAGAGTGATATGAATCATCTCAAGGCTGACGCCTTCGGATATGGCTTCCTCTTTGTGTCGGAGCAGTGTTTCTACCTCTGTGTTTTCGACAGAGGCATCCATGTGTGTCACACCGTGCCGGACGAGAAATTGTAATTCCGATTTTGACGTTCCTATACCTTGGACGCCCACGTGCATTTTCGCTTTCCCTTGTTGTGATTGATTCATGGCTAAATTCTCCTTTTTGGGGTCAATGAGTTTGTCCTCCTCGACCTATACACTGTTATCTTCTTCCTCTAAAGGCTACTTTGCTATTGGGATGCACCTGATTGCAGGGGATTGAATTCCTCATCATAAATTCATGAGACATTGTAGCGAAGACGCATGAGCGGCGTCAAGAGAAAAGAATTGACCCCGATTGTGGCGATATGATACACTCGTTTAGGGCATTATATGAAAGAGATCGCAGAAGTTGAACCAAAACGGGGAGGAGAAACGCATGGACATTGAGAAATTGAAAATCGAGCTAGAGGAATACGGCTTCGTCATTATACATAATCTGATTCCGACCGATCAAGCAGAGCACATGACGAACCGACTAATAGAAATCATGCGTCAGCAGCCGGATAAGGGCATGCCGAATCAGAACTTGCGTGGCGTGTTTAATTACGACGACCAAGATACGTTCATCCCACTCGTCACCCACCCGGTGTACTTGGAGCTGGCAGCGCACATGCTGGGTCCCGGCTTCCAGATGGCAGAGGTCGGTGCGCGATGGATTAAGCCGGGGGCAGAAGCTCAAGGTCTCCATGCAGACGTACCAATCGGCTGGTTTCCCCAATCCGGCTTGACGATACCGGACGCCTGCTTTCTCATCAACTGTATCTGGATGTTGAACGATTTCACTCTCGAAAACGGTGCCACGCAGGTGATGCCGTTCAGCCACCATTCGCGCCGAACCCCGCGATCCGGGGTAGACTACAACCATCTAGTAACCGCCGAAGGTCCCGCAGGTTCTATCGTTATCTTTCACGGAGCCATCTGGCATCGCGGAGGTGCTAACGTCACTACGGACAAGCACCGCATGGGCGTGTCGAGCGGATTTCACGCCTCGTGGATGGACCCGGCAGCCGGGGGATGGTATCTGATGAAGAGAAGTGTGCGCGACCGGATGCCCCTAGAAGTTCAAGCGATGAATCGGCATGTGGTCGAGGACTAAACCGATTTGCTTCAATAACTGAATTACGAGTTGCTTTGAATCCCGATCTTATCGGGGATGAATCAACAAGGAGTGAGTCATGGCGGAGAAGAAGGCATGTTGGGGATTGTTAAGCACCGCCCGAATCAATGAGCGATTGATCCCCGCCATCCGTGCTTCGGGGCGGAGTGAACTCTTGGCGGTGGCAAGTCGTAGCAAAGAAAGAGCGCAGGCTTATGCCAAACAGTGGAACATCCCCCACACCTACGGCACATATGAGCAGATGCTCGCCGCCCCAGCAATCAACGTGATTTACCTCTCTTTGCCCAATCATCTGCACGCTGAGTGGGCTATCAAGTGTGCGGAGGCAGGAAAGCATGTCCTGTGCGAAAAACCGATCGCCATAATGACCGAAGAGGTGGCTCGTATGGCACAGGCAGCTGAGAAAAACGGCGTCATCATACAGGAAGCTGCGATGATGCGCTTCCATCCACAGACCCAGTATCTGCGCGAGTTGGTCGCCAAAAGGGTCATCGGCGATGTCCGTCTGATCCGCGGCGTTTTCACCTTCACCCTTGAAAATCCGGGGGATATCCGACTGGATACAAATATGGGCGGCGGGTCACTGTGGGACCTAGGTAGCTATTGCGTGAGCTTTACGCGGACGGTATTACAAGCGGAGCCGATTGAGGTCAGTGCCTATCAGGTCAGTGCCTATCAGGTCAGTGGCGACACCGGCGTTGATATGAGCTTCTCAGCACAGATGCAATTCCCCACCGGCACACTCGTTCAGTTCTTTTCCAGCTTTCAATCATTCGCTCATATTGAGGCAGACTTTCTTGGCACCGAAGGGAGAATCTATGCGGACATACCGTGGGCTAATCACATCGGTGCTTCAGCCAACGTGCAGGTCACTCGCAGCGGTAATGTTGAAGGGGCATCAACCTTCAGTGACAGCATGGAAGGTTACATGACCGATACAAAGACGTATGAGAATATGAATGCCTATCAATGCGAAATCAATTCGATGGTGGAGAGCGTTCTGAATGGTACCGAACCGGTAATCTCGCTGGCGGATAGTTGGAAGAATGTCGCAACGATAGTTGCTCTACATGAATCGGCACGGACAGGCAAGCTTGTCCGACCCGCAACGCAGAATGACAAACTCACCTAACGTCGCTGCTGAGATGTGTCAGTAGGGAACAACGATCGTTGTTCCTTACCACCCCATTGGTTGTTTGGAGGTTTTTCATGAGGATTAAAGAAATTCGCGCCGTCAACGTAAATATCCCACAGACCCCGCCAAGAACCAAGTCACGCCGTCCGACGTGGAATAAGAGTGCACCGCGTGCTTTGCCTATTAACAAATATCCAGAGTTCTCCCGATTGCCGGGCCAAATGCCTGGTATGGGTGGTGGGCAGGTGTGGGTGCAAGTCACCGCTGAGGATGGAACGTGGGGACTGGGATCGTGTAGTTTTGGTGATTCCGTGGCAGTACTGATCGATCGTGTCTTTGCGCTACTGTTGGAAGGTCGAGATTGCCTTGCTACCGAATTCCTCAACGACCTGATGTGGCGCTCAATGCAGCGACTTGGTGCGGCGGGCCATGCTGCGGTAGCGCAGAGCGGCATAGATCTAGCGTTATGGGATCTCAAGGGAAAATTACTGAATTTGCCGGTGTATCGATTGCTCGGCGGACCGTGCCGAGATAAAATTGAACTCTATGCTACAGGTGATGACCTAGACTGGAGCATGGAACTCGGTTTCAAAGCATTCAAAGTCACAAACCCTGCACATTACGCTATGGGCATTGAGGGGTTGAATCTGGTCGAGGAGAAACTTGCGGCAGCTAGGGAAACGATTGGTTCCAACGCCGAATTGATGCTCAACGCGGTCATGTCATACAACGTCGAGTTTGCCGTACAGATCGCTGAACGTCTCCGTCCCTTCCGGATGCGTTGGCTGGAAGAACCTTTGATTCCAACAGATCTTGAGGGGCACATCGAGTTGAAGAAATCGGTGCCTTGGATGCCAATTGCTACCGGCGAAGACCACCACGGACGGCATGCGTTTCGGCAACTTGTTGAGCACCGGTGCGTGGACGTAGTACAGCCCGACCTGAAGTGGTGTGGTGGGCTTTCCGAGGCAATCAAGATATATACCATTGCTGAAGCAGCGGGTATTGTAACAATTCCGCATGGTGGTGGAAATACACCTTTCGGTCAGCATTTTGCTATGGCACTGCCGGAGTCGCCGATGGCTGAATACTGGCTTGGCACAGACCCCGGTATTCCACTCTCCGAGGTGTGCCCCATCCCCGGCATGGCGATGCCAAAGGAGGGCTGCTTAGTTCCTTCGGACGCGCCGGGATTCGGCATGGAGATTAAGGAAGAGTGGATAGAACCGTGGGGGCACAGGTAGATTCCATTGATCGCATAAATAATCCAATCAACAACCTGCGCAAGTATATCAATTATTCGTAGTTTGTTTGAGACCTTCAACAAATTACAACACACAAGCCGCAGCGAAAGGAAACGTTGTCATGAAAATAGATCGTAGTCAATTCCTTGAGGAGGGATATGTCGTCTTACGCAACGTCATTCCGGCAGGTGAACTGGATGCGCTGCGTGTGAGCTATGAAATCTTGGTTGAGCGGCAGAAAGCGATTTGGGCGCAGGAACGCAAGCCAGACGATCCGCCCGGCGGTGTGTGGGAAGCCTCTGCCCAACCGCGGTTGCTTCTGCACCAAAGCCCACTCGTAGACCTAATAGACAAGGATACTGCTAGCGCGGTGGAGATCTGGCTTCATGAAAACACGCAAGGCGCTAGCAGCGAGTTATTGGGGGTGTCAGAGGCAGCGGTCACAGAGATGATGTTGATGTGTAGCCCTGTACGAGATCGAGGTCCCGCCCATTGGCACCGTGATTTATATCCCCCTTACGGTGCCCCGTTGCAAGGTTATGTGGACGATATTATCGAGTCGGGTCCCAGATATGTGCAGTGGAATCTCTGCCTCTACGACGATGACGTGCTATGGGTGGTACCCGGCAGCCACGCGCGCCTCAACACGGAACGAGAAAACGAACTGTTGCGGACAAACCGCCATATCCCTTTTCCCGGGGGCGTTCAGACGCACCTCAATGCGGGTGATGGCGTGGCTTATATTCTGCCGATTTTGCACTGGGGCAGCAACTATAGCACCAAAATGCGGCGCACAATTCACGGCGGCTTTTCAACTTTCACTCAGTATGAAAATCAGAACTACATGAAGCATCTGTCAACCTCTGCCCAAGCGACATTTGAACGCTGGATGCAGCGCAGTGATCAGATGATAACGCACACCGAATCAATACTTCGAGCTGCCATCAAAAAGGATGCTGCTGCCTACCATGCGAGTCTCGAAAAACTCCATCCGGGTCGAGGAGAAAAGGGCAAAATGCTCTCAACAGTATACCTGAGCAAAATTGCCAAACGCGTGTATGACTGTAAACACCCCGATTTTGAAAATCTACCGCAGGAGACCCGTGGCTCGATGATTCGATCGCATCCGATAACGCTTCAGTGGGGTTTACCCCTTACAGATCGATTCTCTTTTGAAGAAGCGCGAACCTTGTGGGACCGGTTCAAACCGGTTGATGCCCGTATCCAATCGGATGTTGAGAGTACCGCTCCCGGATACGAGAACCGTCCGTCGCGGTATCATTTCAATGAGATGCCCACCGATTTCAGCGTCGAGGACTTCGCCGCTAGCTGGATGCAGTCAAGGTAATCACGCAAATTGGTAAGTATAGAGGAGAGTGCGTTGCAGAAAGAACTCGAAATTGCCGTACAGGCAGCCAAAGAAGCGGGCAAAATCGTGATGGAGTATTATCGGGGCAATTACGACATTCGTGAAAAAAGCCCCAATAACCCCGTTACAACCGCTGATCTAATGGCAAATCATCGGATTCGAGAGATCATCTACCATACTTTCCCTGACGATGGATGGCTCTCTGAGGAAACGGAGGATTCTCCGGATCGATTGGCAAAATCCCGCGTGTGGGTTGTCGATCCCATTGACGGAACGGAGGAATTCATCGCAGGTATTCCCGAATTTGCGATTTCGATTGCCCTCGTGGTTGAGGGAACCCCGGTTATCGGTGTGTTGCACAATCCCGCTACAGCAGAACTCTTTTATGCTTATACGGGCGGTGGCGCATTCTGTAACGGAACGCCGATTCGCTGTTCATCACACCGAACCCTCAAGCAGGCATCAATGCTTGTTAGCCAAACGGAACATCGAAAAGGGGTGTTGGCGGGGCTAGTTCCATTGGTCGGAGAAATCCAATATATCGGCAGCGTCACCTACAAGCTAGCAAGGCTCGCGGCAGGCGCGGGCGATCTTTATGTTACTGTGCGGCCTAAAAACGAGTGGGATTTCTGCGCCGGCGATCTCATCCTACGGGAAGCCGGCGGTGTCTTGTGGGATAAAGCAGGTCAGACCATAAGGTATAATAAAAAAAGAGTTAGGCAGCCTACGGGTCTGTTCGCTGGCAGCCCAACTCTTGTAAAACAGATAATCAATCGTTACTCAAGCAAACCGGTCTATGTTTGAATTTTCGATTGAAAATTGAAGGAATGGAATAGAAGGAAAAGAGTCAGTTACCCCGCCCTAAAGGACGGGGCTTCCACTGCTAAGATTTTGATGAAAGATTTTCCTTCTATTTCAGATATGCAAATGTTGTGTTTCAGGGAGGACCTTTCAAAGGTGAAGAACCTTCGGAAGGTTAGAGAAGCTCTTGCAGGTACTGCACTCGCGTATGATGACGCAATTTCCGAAGTGCCTCGTCTTCAATTTGACGTACCCTTTCTCGGCTAATGCCAAGTCGCCGTCCAATCTCGGCAAGGGTGTACTCCGTGCCATCGGTTAAACCGTAGCGCAGCTTGATTACAAGCGTTTCACGACCCGCTAATGTACCGAGGACCGTTTCAAGCGACTCTTTCTCTGAATTAGAGAGCAATTCTTCCTCAGGGGTCACCTGCGAATCATCAGCCAGTAAGTCAGAAATCGTTGCATCGGGTGAAGATTCACTCAATGGCGAATCCAGCGAAATTGTCCCCTTCGTGCTTTGGAGAATTTCGATGACACGGCTTTCAGGCATCCCTACCGCTTCAGCGATATCTTTGATGCCCGGCTCACGTTCGAGATCTCTGGCGAGCTTGCTCTGTGCCTGCTTGATAGATCGCCGGGTTTCCCCAACGTAACAGGGGATACGAATTGTCTGACTCTGCTGATCTAATGCACGCTTAATCGCTTGCATAATCCACCATGTTGCGTAAGTGCTGAAGCGATATCCTCTTGCGAGATCGAATTTCTCCACAGCCTTCATCAAGCCGACACTTCCCTCCTGCATCAGATCGAGGAAGGAAAGTGATGATTTGTTGAAATTATGTTGTTTGGCAATACTTGCAACAAGCAGTAGGTTCGCCTCGACAATCTTCCGTTTCGCTTTTTGGATGATTTCGACAGCGTCGTGCAGGTCGTCCTCCAGCGTCGCAAGACGTTCGCACTCTTCAACCGGATTGCTTGATGCCATTGTAGCATCCGTCTCAACGTGCTTTTGGTAAACCTTAATTTCCTTTTGAATTTGTTCCAAAAGCGTAGCAACGTGCATTGGACTCCACCAAATTCCGTGTGTTTCCTTCTGTTTGGCGCCGCGGCGTCGACCGGTTTTTGGACGTACCTTCTCTAAAATACAAAGCGGCAGCTGATTCAATAACGCCGTTACCTTCTGCTTTCCCTCTTCAAACTTTTGAAACAGTTTAACCTCTTCTTCAGGGGTAAGCAGGGGGGTGCGAGCAATCTCCTGCAGATAAGAAAAAGCTTCATCTCGGTTACCATCAGCAACATCGCTGCGTCGTCGAAAAGAAGAAATCAGACTATCCTCTGTTGTATCGCCCGTAATCCTGTTTTCTTCATCATCAACTTCATTCGTTCTATCGGTAGGTACTGACAGGAACCCATCGTTGTCTTCAAATTCCAACTCATCCGCTTGCCTATCGTTAGTTCCACTATGCGTGAATTTACGTTCTTTACTCATTTCTTGTTCATCTCCATTTTACTAAACTCTGTCGAATCTTAAAAAGATCTAAAATATACAAAAAATCCATAAATCTCCTACTATTTATTAGTCACATTTATACAATGCACATGATGTATGAAACGTGATATGTTATAATAAGTATCAGAAAAAATTAAGTTAATCGCCGAGGATCGTACTAGCCTATCATGTTCAACAGCGCAACATGAGAGATCCTCTTAGCTCGCCACTCAAGCTGCCGATGCCATGGGTATAACATATTAACATAATTTTATTCAACGACTTACATAATCATTCATTAACTCGGAGGTCACTATGAATCAACTTACCAAAACCGATGTTCTCAGACGCCTTCAACAAGGTGAATCATTTATTGGAGAAGACTTGACGGATATCAATCTGTCGGGGGCTTCCACTGATTTAACGGAAGCAAACTTCAACGCCGCTAATCTTTCCAATGCTAACTTTAAAGGCGCAATAATGAAAGGCGTTTTCCTCGTTGGGGCAAATTTAACCAACGCTAACTTTGAAGGTGCAGACCTTGAGGGCGCGTTTCTCAGTGGTGCGGTACTTTCTGGTACAAATTTTCGAGGCGCAAATTTACGCAAGGCTGCAATCGGTGCACCAGATTGGGTCGTTTCGGATGCGTTTGGCAGCCTAACGAGCTTTGAAAATGCCGACCTCGAAGATGCGACTTTCGGCGAAACTGTGATGAAAGGCGTTATTCTGTTTGGAGCTAACCTCAAGGGTGCCTATTTATACGAAGTAGATCTTTCAGAAGCCGTATACAAATCTGTAGACCTTGAGGGGGCAGTTACCAAAAAAGCATTTCAAGAATCAATTTGGGATTGAGCACCGAAAATCTTTTCTCATCATTAAGGGGTATATACTATCACAACCTCTAATACTGATGTCAACACTTAAGTGTTCATGCAAGATTTATTTGATCAACCTTGAGACGTTTTTTTCCCCGATTCAGTTTACAAATAATTTACAAGAATCTTTTAGGCTGCTGCATCAGGATTATCTTAATTCAGCCAAAGACACGGTTCAGCCTCGAAACTGCATCTGGCATAGCTTCTGATATAGCCCTCCATTTTTTAATAACTCTTGATGTGTACCGCTTTCAACAATCTCCCCACCATTCAGGACAAGAATTTTGTCCGCATGAACAACGGTCGAAAGCCGATGGGCGATAACGAAGGTTGTCCTGCCTTTCATTAGATTTTCAAGAGAGGCTTGAACAAGCACCTCCGACTGGCTGTCAAGTGCTGAAGTGGCTTCATCAAGCACAAGGATAGGGGGACCCTTCAGGATTGCCCGTGCAATCGAGAGGCGCTGCTGCTGACCTGTGGATAGCTTGGCTCCAGATTCGCCAATCTGTGTTTCATATCCTTTGGGCATTTGGATAATGAAATCGTGTGCATTTGCTTGCCTTGCGGCTTCAATTACCCCCTCCCGTGTCGCTGCCGGCGCGCCATAGATGATGTTCTCCATTACCGTTCCATCAAATAGGATAGTATCCTGTGGCACGATAGCGATATGGCGTCTGAGGTCTGCCAACGCCACTTCGGAGGTGGGAATCCCGTCAATCAGAATCTCGCCAGAATCCACCTCGTAGAACCGCGACAGCAGATTGAGTAACGTTGTTTTTCCACTTCCACTCCGACCCACTAACGCAATAACTTCGCCCGGTTTCGCATGAAAACTGATATGCTTGATGACCGGCTCGTGTTCATAGCCGAAGGAGACATTCCGAAACTCAACTTCACCATGAACCGACGGTAGTTTCAACTGTTTTTCGCGCTTGTACGCCTCTTTTTCAAAGTCAAGAACGTAGAAAATTCTTGCAGCAGAAACGAGACTCTGCTGTAGAACGTTGTTGAAGAGTCCGATGGTTTTAATCGGTTTAAACATCAAGCTGACTATCCCAATATACCCGATAAACCAACCGGTTGTAAGTTTACCCTGAACAACCTGCCAGCAGCCAAGCCCAAAAACGGTTGCGATACCGATTGCACTAATCAACTCCACAAGTGGAGGCAACATCGCTGTGAGTCGCACACGGCGCATAGCAGCACGATACTGCCCCCTGTTTGTAGCAACAAAGCGGTTCCGTTCTACCTCCTCCGCAGTAAAACTCTTGATAATCTTGAGTCCAAAGAGGGTCTCTTTCAGCTGCGAGGAGATGTCCGCAGTCTGTTGTTGGATTTCTGAGCTAGTGCTGCGGACCCGTCGTCCAAACCGATTAATCAGATGGGCAAGCAATGGAAAAACAAGCAGCGCAAGTAACGTCATTTGGACACTTCGGAACAGCATGACCGAGATAAAGACAGGGATGCAGACAACTGCGCGAATAGTATTCGCTGTAGATCCAATGGTATACTGCCATGTCCGGACATCATCTGTGACGCGCGCCATCAAATCTCCTGTCCGATGCGCTTTCAGTACCCCCAAAGGTGCGAAAAGGATTCTTTCGTATAATTCGTTTCGCACTCGGGTAATCAGTTGATACCCAACGCGCGCCATCAAGTAATCGTTACAATAAGTAAATCCCCCTTTTACCACGACAAGTGTGAGTATGCCCGCCAAGATCCAACCGATAAGTCTGAAGGCATCGCTCGCGTTTGTAATGGTAATTTCGAGACCATCAAAGACCTCTTCAAAATGGAAATATTGGGCTTGAATAGGTCCATCTTCAAAGTGCCGAGTTTCAATCAGCTTGAGTGCATCAATTGTATCCGCCAAGATGTAAATGTAGCCGGCTTCGCAGAAGGCGATCAGGAGCGCACACACTACCGCCAATACAATTGAACCGAGGTGCGGCGATAGATACTTTGCGAAACGTGAGAATGTGGACATTGTTAGCACTTTTCCGCAATCGTTATGAGCCGCCTCGACTCCGTCAGAAACGGGCTATGGTCAAAGTCGCCGTACATCGCACGCACCTTCAAGCCCGCTGACGCTAACAGCCCTTCCAATTCCGTTGGGAAGTAGAACCGAATGCGATTGACCGACTCCTGAACTGCGCTGGTGGAGAGGTCTATCACCGTTCGATAGTCGGAGAGCCGTCCAGATGTCGAATCGTATTCGACTGCCGCAAGTGCTAGCAATGACTCAGACATCCACCACCAGTTGCGTGTTTGATCCAATTGAAGTACTGCATAGGGATTCCAATACTCCAACAAAAATTTCCCGCTCGGCTTGAGAGCTGCCGCAACCGCTGTAATAACCCTTTTATTATCGTTATCTTCAAAAAAACCGAAACTGGTAAAGAGGTTAATGACGGCGTCACAGGCTGGCTTTAAAGGGATATGGCGTATATCACCTTCAACGAGATGCACGCGACTCTGGCTTGAAGATCCGTTCTTCTGTGCTTCCGTTAAAAGGAAACGGGAGCTATCCAAGCCGACGACTTTCATGCCTCTGTCCGCCAAGAGTTGTCCATGCCGTCCCTGACCGCAGCAAAGATCTAAGACAGTCGCCCCTTGCGTAAGCTCAAGTGCTTCACAAATGAATTCGACCTCTTCTGCTGTTTCTGCTGCCGGAGGGAGTTCGGAAAGGAGATAGGTCTGATCCCACATTGTGCATCACATCCTATACTGTCCAAACTGGATGGTTTTTGTCTTGGCTGCCGTTCCCACCTTGCATCGTATTTTCAACTGCTCGGTATTGAAATCTACAGCATCGATTACTCCAATTGACATCGTTGCGCCCGATGCGTCGAGTAACCCGACCAAGCAATGCTCAAAATATTGGGGAGTTTTGACGACCAAATTCTTCAAACTCAAATGATTTTTCAGTCGTGCTTGGATTAAACTCGGCAGTGCATCTAGCATGACCAGTGCCAAAGATCGGTGCCCCCATTCCGCGTAAAAAACACGGTCATCAACAAAATCGGAGAGCATTTCCTGTTCTTTGGGGTTCGCCTGCCGCCCATTGAAGAATGGGGTTCTTTGCCCACGAATCTGATCGAAGGACAACATCTCCTGAACGCAATCTGAAAAATAGTGCGCGAACCTCGACTCACGGTACTTCCTGCGAAAGTCGTCGCTTTTAGAAGTAACACTCCTATGCGGCAAGAGACGATGTGTCTGTATCGTATCGTTACCCTCAAAAGGAGCGACAATCGCCTCCAACTCGCGTGACCGATGGAGACAAATCAGGTGCGTCGGCTTAACCAACTCGATTTTATGCTGCTTGAGAACAACCGCAGTGTCCCCTTCTATATAGCCTGTGGTATCGACCACAATGAAATCTGCCCCCGTTTTCAAGGCAGCATCAACCATCAAACGTGTCCCTGCCACACATTGCAGCAGGTGCCGCTCTGGTGAGTTCCAGCCTACAAAGTAAAGCGCATCAGGTTCGCCGTCAATCTCTTCAAGGCGTTCCGTCGAATCGTTTGGCACAAAGACTTTCAACCCAATTGTTGTTGGCGGTCCAATCTGTGATTGCCCTACATCTGCATCAACGAAGCCAACCCTCAGTCTACTCGTCACACCTCGTTCAATGAGAAAACGGCAGAATGTTGACTTACCGACATCTGTTGCACCAATAACCAGTACAATCTGTTGAGGTTGTACCACCTTTCGGGCAAGGTTTTCCCAATCACGATTCGGTTGGTAGAGATCTGCCATTTACTTTATACGGCTATTGAGTATTAATCCCACAACAACTTTACTGGATATGAAGCTCATACCGGAAAGTGACACCGGCGTTGTCAAGCAATCTATCTAAATTCTCTTTCCCTGTGGAACCTAACACCCTTTCAAGCATAGAGGTTTTGCGCTTTGTGCGAACCACTTTCGGTTTTCCTGAAATACCACCAAGTTCTCCCGCACGATCAATCGCATCGGGCAGGTTACCAAGTTGATCTACCAGCTTATGTCCTAGTGCTTGCTGGCCCGAAAAGATTCGCCCGTCGGCGAGTGCAACAATTTCCTCTCGCGTCAAATGTGCCTGCCGTCCTTCAAAGACGGCATCGATGAACTGATTGTGAACATCATCAAGTGTTGCTTGCAGGAGTTCACGTTCTTCGTCCGTCATATCGCGCACCGGTGAACCTGTATCCTTAAACTTACCACTCTTAACAACTTGTTGTTCTAATCCAATCTTTTCGTAGAGACCTTTCAGTTTTGTAAACTGCATGATGACCCCGATGCTGCCTGTCAAGGTGCCGGGATTTGCAAGAATTTCATCAGCAATAGCGGCGATATAATACCCGCCGGATGCAGCGGTGCTGCCCATCGAAGCGACGATCGGTTTTTCCAATTTTTTCAATTCGCTATAGATTTCTTGAACGGGGGCGACACTCCCGCCGGGCGAGTTGATGCGTAGGACGATTGCCTTGATGGCTTGATCGTCACGATACTGATGGATCTGGTCAATAATTGTCTCTGTGCGCGAAATAACCCCAGTGATATCAATGATTGCAACTTTATCCCCAATTGGCGCACTTTGCACCAAGGTCCGACCAACCAACAAGAAGAACAACACTCCAATACCAATGATTACAATGATGATCAGTTTTTTTCGACGAGTCATCAAATCTTCGCAGTGGAGGCCCCATGCTTTAGCGTGGGGCCTCCACTGCGCCTCTTATGTTATTCTATACCTAAAGTTGAGTCTTGTGAGTATCTTACAATCTTCTAGTTTTGCAGATAATGTGAGACGTTTCCCACCCGTCACAGGCTGCAAGGATAGACCGTTCTTCTGGTGCCCACACACAATGGCGATACCATGCTTGATGTGCTTAACAATGGTATTCTTTGCAATTCCCAAACACATTGTCCCACCATAGCGTGGGCGTTTCCCACCCTTCTGTGGATTCTGCCGATGGAGTTCACGCCGTCGGATAGGAATAGGTGATATACAGAATCCTTCTGTGTTGTCAACGATAGGTTCACCGCCTACAATGTAGTCACAAAGCACCCAACTATCAACGCAATGAGCATCAAAGCCTTCTGACATCTTGTTTGATGTTTTCTTCAATCCGAGCACATCACGCATCTGTTTTGTCTCATAGCCTTGCACGGTAAACAACTCCCATCGCTTGCGTATCTCACCATAGAACCATTGCTTACCAACTTCTAATGGACTGAAGGATTGATTCCATTTCTTTGCCCCCTTGCGTGTCACTGCCTTAATATCCTCCACACACACATATGTAACAGGAAACATCTTTGCTAACCAGTTAAGCACCTTCAACTTGAAATTCCAACGGGTACGCGTCCCTGCGGGTATACGAGCTTTGTTTGCCATACGGTTTGTTCGATTCTTACGGTTGGGGCACTTCCTACCCCGTCTGCCACGCCGTAACTCTCTGCGTTTCTCAATTTTCTTGCCAACGTTGTTATGTGCATCAGCTTGTACATTAAGGTAAGTATGTGCCTCACTCTTGACAGTGAATCCCTCTTTTTTACTACCAGGGTCAACGCCTACAACGATATCCTGTGTATATTCGGTTGTTTCGTAGTTTAACCGAATACAGAAAATACCATTATTCCAATAGGGCGTTGCCTTTCCTTGTTTAATGAGGTGTCTTGCCACTGGTGGGGAAGTTGGCATCAATGGCTTGCCTTCTTCTGATTTTACTGGAACGAACATTGTTGTTATAACTCCCTTTCGGGGTATATGTTGCTCCATCCACATCACAGTATCAGAGAGGATACGGGCTTGGGGAGCACCCATAACGTCTATCAATCTGCCACGACCAGATACTGTGATTGTAACTTTGTGTAGTCAACGGTTTAACCTATGGAGAGGCGTGTGGCGCACGCTTCACACAAGCCCTAGCCCTTTAGGGTGAGGTTATTGACAAGTTATCTGATAAATTTCCCACCGTGTGTTTTTTGTTATGTAATTGACCAAACATTACGCTTCATCTGCTGGGATCTCCGCCTCACCAATTAGCATGACTGGTATGCCATCTCGGACTGGGTAACGTCGCTTGCATTGACCGATACAAATCAACTTCTCATCCTCTTTATTATACTCAATATCGCCTTTGCAAGCCGGACATGCGAGGATTTCAAGTAATTCGCTACTAATTTCTTGTGCCTGTGGACTCAAGGGGATCCCCCATAATTATCTAACCCTTCACTAGAGTGCTTACGGATTCTTTGCGTTTTACGCTTTACCTTCTATTTACCGTGACACCTTTTATATTTTTTACCGCTCCCGCAGGGACATGGAGCGTTGCGCCCTACCTTTGGGAGTCCACCAGCCGCCTGACGGGAAGCAAATTCAGCAGTGTCACTCGCCGATTGCCCATCGAGCGTTCCTGCAATGGCACCGGGCGTGTTCATAGCCTCTCCACGACGGGAAGCCCGCCGAGGTCGATCGCTTTGGAGGGGTGTGGTTTCAATACGTGCTTTGAAGATGTATTCACTGACCTCCTCTTCAATTCGTCGGTGCATCGCTTCAAAGACGCTGAAGGCTTCATTTTTGAAGACAACAATTGGATCTTTGCCAGCGTAGCCACGCAGATAAATCCCCTCTTCGATATAATCGATATTGTACAGATGGTCTTTCCAGTGGTGGTCAATTCGATCAAGCAGAATCAACCGTTCAAGGGTGCGTATCAACTCTGAACCCATCTCGACTTCACGCTGTTCGTAAAGATGGTGCAGCAATTTGAGGAGATATTCCCGCAGTTCGGATCGACTCATGTTCAACGGTTGCTGCAAATCTGTCGCATCAATCGTGAAGGTATTCGGCGCCCAAGCCTTGAAGCCTTCAATGTTACCGTCGTAAACGTTTAGCTGGTCCCCTTCCTTCCTGATAACGTATGTACTCTGATCCTCATCATCGGAGTCATCGGAGACCAACCATTCGCTGCCCTTTTTGGAAGTTGAAACGGTGATGTTTTCGGACAGAGCAAGACCATTGGTTCTAAGTTCCTGCAACGAATCCGCCGGGATTGGTTCGCTGCTGTCTAACTGATTTTGGAATTCTGGGCGAATACTGGATAATCTCTCATCATTGATATGTTCGGGCAAATGTTCCTCAAGGTAATCATCCAGCACATTCTCGATCATTTCCCAAATTGTTTCTTTGAGGTCGTTCCCTTCCAAAATACTATCGCGCAAACTATAGATGCTTTGACGTTGCGAATTCATCACGTCGTCAAACTTGAGCCGATTCTTCCGCATCTCGAAGAAAACTTGTTCAACCCGCTTTTGTGCTTTTTCAATCGCGTTGGTTACCGCTTTGTGTTCAATCGGTATATCTTCTTCCATGCCCAACCGATCCATGATACTCGATAAGCGTTCAGATCCAAACTTACGCATCAAGTCATCTTCGAGTGAGAGGTAAAATCGAGAGGATCCCGGGTCACCTTGACGCCCGGCGCGCCCACGCAATTGGTTATCGATCCGTCGTGCTTCATGCCGTTCTGTCGCAATGATATGCAAGCCACCCGCTTTTAGTACTTGTTCCCGATTTGTGGCGCAAATCGCTTCAGCTTCAGCAAGAGCCTCCTTCCATTCTGCGGAGCCTTCGTCAACAGTGGCTGGGTCTACTTTCTTCTTCAGAAGGATCTCTTTCGCTAGCCCCTCCGGATTTCCACCGAGCAGGATGTCTACGCCGCGCCCCGCCATATTCGTTGCAATCGTTACGTTGCCGGGGACACCCGCTTGGGCGATGATTGTCGCTTCACGGGCGTGTTCTTTGGCGTTTAGCACTTGGTGTTTGATATCACGCTGTTTTTTGCGGAGCAGCTGACTCAATTTTTCAGAATTTTCGATTGAAATGGTGCCAACAAGCACGGGTCGTCCCTGCTCATGCTGCTCTATGATATCCTCGATAACCGCCCGGTATTTTGCATCCTCTGTCTTATAAATCACGTCCGGGTGATCTAGTCGAATCATCGGCTCGTTTGTGGGAACGACGACGACATCCAAGCCGTAGACATGTGCAAATTCGGCAGATTCTGTATCAGCCGTACCGGTCATGCCCGCTAATTTCTCGTACATCCGGAAATAGTTCTGATAAGTGATCGACGCACCGGTTTGGTTTTCCTGCTTAATTCGCACATGCTCTTTGGCTTCAAGGGCTTGATGGAGACCTTCGTTAAACCGCCTGCCCTCCTGCATCCGTCCGGTAAATTCATCGACAATGATGACCTCCCCGCCCTGCATGACATAATCCACGTCACGTTTGTAAAGGATGTGTGCAATCAGTGCCTGATTGACGTGGTGCACCAAGTTCATGCTTTCGTGACCGTAGAGATCTTCCACCCCTAGGAGGCGTTCAACCTCTTCCACACCCTCCTCAGTGAGGGCGACAGTGCCGCGTTTGCTGCTTTTTTCGTCGCGTTCATAATGTCTTTCATTTTGTAATCGTCGTACTGCAGTGTCAATTTTTTTATACAGTTCGACCGGCTCCCCTTGGGGTTCAGCGATAATTAACGGGGTCCGCGCTTCATCGATCAGGATACTATCGACTTCATCAACGATAGCGTAATGATGACCACGCTGCACTTTTTCCTCGAGCATCTGCCCTTTATTGTCCCATAGATAATCGAAGCCGAATTCACTGTGCACGCCGTAAGTAATGTCCGATTTATATCCCAGTGCTTTCAAATTATGGGGCAATCCACTGTATGTTAAACCCACACTCAATCCGAGAAAGGTGTAGATCTTTCCCATCCATTCCGCATCACGCTTGGCGAGATAATCATTGACAGTTACAATGTGGACACCCTTGCCCGCCAAAGCGTTCAGATAAACGGCGAGCGTCGAGGTTAGCGTCTTACCCTCGCCCGTTTTCATTTCGGCGATCTTGCCTTGATGGAACACAACCCCGCCCATGAGTTGAACGTCGTAATGGCGTTGGTTCAAGGTACGCACCCCTGCTTCACGCACAGCAGCGAACGCTTCGGGCAAGAGCGCGTCGAGGGATTCACCGGCGTCCAACCTTTCTCGAAATTGCGGTGTCTTTGATTGGAGGGCAGCATCGGATAAACGTTGCATCTCCGGCTCCAATTGATTGATTCTGTCCACAATCGGTTGGAACAACTTGATATCCCGGTCCTGTTTACTACCGAAAACCTTGGTCAAAACTTTTTGAAGCATGGAACATCATCACCCTTTACAGTTTACAAATTTTCAACACTATCTAATCCTACTTAACACTATCTAATCCTACTTATCGTTTGACGCTTGACACACGATTTAGTTACATTTCACTGGGTTTTTTCTTCAGTCTCAGTTGTATCGGGGTTCAAAGCAGCCTCAGAAGGTGGCACCTCCGGAACAACCGGGTCCGAAACATCCGCTTCATCTTCAACTTCTAATAGGTTCCCCCCGTCAACCCGTCTTCTCAGTATCGTATAGATGAGGGTATTACCCGCCGAAGCAATCGAAAAAAGGTAAGCAATAATCAAACCCGCGATAAATAACAGGGAAAACGTCATAAAAATCGCGGCGATATTAAGCGTAATTGGCAAATTGGTGGGTTCGGGACCAATATCAAATACTTTGAAATGCTCCATGTATGGTAACGCAGCAAGTTTATCAATTGAGCCACCAAGCCACCGATCGGTCTGCCACATAATATGCTGCATATCCGTAGGGATCAGAAAGTGGATTGGCAGCATCGCTAACGCAAACCCAATCAAGCAAAGAATCGCCCAAATCGGGGTGCAAATCACCTTCACGCCAAACAGAAGGGCTTCGTAGATAAAAACCCGCCACGGTTGATTCCAAACCATCGCGAGGTGCTGATACGCCGTTTCAAAAGCATCTGAATCCGCAGCCGCAACCACGGAGGGTGCGAAAAACAGACTTATCCCCAAGCCAACAAGGAGATAAGCCATCAGCAACCCGATAAAGAAAGCAAAAGGGGTCAAGGCCGATGCAAACATCAGGATAACCCGACCCACCGTTGGAATCTTGCCCAGCAAACCGACAAAAATCGGTATTAAAGCCAAAATTACGAGAATGATAACTAAGCCCACAAGCGTCCCGAAAACCGATTTCCAATGTTTCCGAACAAAGCCCCAAGACGCTTTCATAGAAAAGAAATGGTCGCCCCGCAGTTGCTCAATTGTGATTTTCGAGGCCATCGTGCTCGTTAAGAAAAAGAACACGAACAGGATGAATGTGCCGAGCCACATCGCACCAATTGTAATGTCTTCAAAAGCATAATTGACAAGGGGACAAACGGGCAGGAGGGCATAGGCATCCCAAAATTGCTTGACCACACTGCCGCCTGCGATGAACAAGCTCGCATATACCAATATTTCGTAGATGAGATAAGCGAGGACAAGCCCGAAAAGATGAACTAAAATCTTCTTTACATCGAAACCGTAACGCCCCGCTCCCAAAATATCTCGAAAATCAAAATGCAATTCAACCATTTTTTCACCCAGTTGTCGGACAATTTCCCAACGAATTATAACACAGTATCAGCCAGTTGTATATCCAACTTTAATCGTCCAAAACTTCGATATATGGTGCATCAACATATAATACATCAACTGTAATCTGCTGTCAACAACAGAAATCTTGGAATTTTAACTTGACTTTATCTGCAAATCTCAATACAATCCCATCGGGATACAGGCATTAAAACAACTTCAGTTTTTAGGGAGATTATAAAATGGCAACCACAAAACTAACCGACGCAGAAATCAGTGATCAACTTGAGAGAATATCGGGTTGGACAGTCGAAAATGAAAAGCTGCACAAGGAGTTTCAGTTCGACTCGTTTGTAGAAGCCTTCGGCTTTATGGCGAGCGTTGCCCTGATTGCAGAATCAATGAATCATCACCCCGAATGGTTTAACGTCTATAATCGCGTGACAGTTGATCTCGCAACACACGACGCCGGAGGAATTAGCGCGCTGGATTTTGAATTGGCAAAGAAAATTGATGCCCTTTCGTAAAACCCAATGCGTAAGGATTTTGATTGTTGACTGGCTGATTACATTTATATTTCGAATATTGGGCGCAATCATCCGTTGGCTTCCCAAGCGGTATGCCTTGATGCTGGGGAGCAGTTTCGGACGTCTCCTCTATATTGCCCTAAGGAAGCGCCGTCGAATCGCCTTAGAGAATCTGCAAATTGCGTTCGGTGATGAGATGTCCACCGATGAGCGAGCAAAGATTTGCCGCAAAAGTTTCCAACAGATAGGGAAAACCGCAATCGAATTTCTCCGTTTCCCCAAATTAACTTTCGACAACATTTGGGAAGAAGTGACCGTTGAGGGAAAAGAGCACCTGATACACGCATTGAATCAGGGTAAAGGTGCCATTGTATTTCTGCCCCATTTTGGGAATTGGGAGCTTCTTGCGTTGGCCTATGGGGCACTCATCCCGGACCGAGCAAAGGCAATTGCGTTTCCGCTCAAAAACAGATACCTCAACGCGCTTGTCTCTCAATATCGAGAGCGTTTGGGTTTAAAGTTAATTACCCGGAGGCAGGCAGTTAGGGAAACCCTTCGCGCGCTTAGAGAGAATTTTGCTATCGGGTTTTTTGCAGATCAGAATGCAGGGCGGGAGGGGGTTTTTGTCGATTTCTTTGGGAAACCGGCTTCCGCTGTCCGCGGACCTGCGACGTTCGCTCTCAAGACGGGTGCACCGCTGCTTTTGTCTATGGATATCCGTCAGCCTGATGACCGGCATCATGTAATCATCACACCGGAGATTGACCTAGAGATATCCGACGATCTTGAACAGGACGTACAAACTAATACTGCGCGTATCCTGAAAATCCTTGAGACGTATATCCGACAATATCCGGATCAATGGCTCTGGACACACAATCGGTGGAAAACGCAACCAGATCCGAGATGGCAGAAGAAGCGGCAAATCCGGAAGGGATAGGCGAAACATGGCGCATAAACTATCCTGCTTCATGCTGCCGCAATTAGAAGTACCCCAATAACCATCACCGCTGCTGCCGCAAATCGCAATTTCGTTTGTGACTCCTTCAGCAGATATGCACCCAGCAATACAGCAAAAATCACAGAACTCTGACGGAGCGCGACTACGTAACTGACACTTTC
Source organism: Candidatus Poribacteria bacterium (assembly GCA_965247655.1). Classification (GTDB taxonomy): domain Bacteria; phylum Poribacteria; class WGA-4E; order WGA-4E; family PCPOR2b; genus PCPOR2b. The sequence goes on from OZ252032.1 coordinate 6,491,223, forward strand.
AGTCATATAGACATAAAGGATGAGCATATAAGAAAGCATTGAAAGCACTCCGGTCGCGGTAATCTGCTTCCATTCTCGACGCCCAATATCTGTAATTTCTCGTGGTGGGAAGTTAAGCACAATATAGCTGCCATACAATATCATCGCAATCACGCTTTCTGTCAAAAAGTAGGTCACAGGTTGCCAAGCGTGTTGTTGGGTCGAATGTGCATAAAATTCCGCCATCCCAGCCTTGTCAATTAGTGAGTATGCGATCACTGTGCCGAGCGTCGAAAACGCCCAAACGGAATCCGGTCGTCTGAGATACCGAAGCAGCTCCTTGAATGTCAGTCCACCCGCCCGCTGTTGAAGTAGACAGATCGAGAATACAATTAAAAAAATACCAATCAATCCCTGTACCGAAAGCCGCTCATCTAAAAATAGGAAGGCAAAAAAGGGGATGAATCCGGGGGCGGATCGGGCAATCGGATAGACATAAGAGATTTCGCCGGACATATAGGCGCGGCTCAAGCATACCCAGTAGAAAAAATGGATGACACCCGACCCAGCGATATAGCCCCAAACCGATTTTGGGGCGATTGGCAGTTGCAGCGCAAAGGCAAGTGCCGCCACACCCATTGTAAAGATCCCGATCCAGAAGAAGAACAGTTGCGGCGAACGGCTTGCTTTGCCGTAGTAGTTCCACAATGCGTGGAAGAAGGCGGACAATAAAACAAAAACGATGGAAAGTGGGGTCTGCACGGTCTCTGTAGAACCTCCGACACGTTCTACTTTCTCCTCCATAGATTCTCAGATATGCTCGTCGAACACGAAATATAAACAAGTATATCACATCTCAATTTAGTTTTGACAGCACCATCCGCTTGTGATATAATGAAAGTTGTAAAGAAAGCGAATTCCCATCACCAATACAATCTGAGATTGCTATATTCGATTGAACAAATGAGGTGAATTGCATTGAAATCCACAAGTCAAATTATCGAAGAAGTTAAAAAAGAGATTCCAGAGGTTTCTGTTGAAGAAGCTCAGAAAGAGAAAGCGGAAAGCGGAGATGATGTTGTGCTGCTTGATGTCCGAGATGAAGATGAATATCGAGCGGGATATATCCCTGATGCGGTTCATGTCACGCGGGGAATGCTTGAATTCTCGATTGAAGATGAAGTGCCAGATCGGGACAAGAGAGTGATTGTCTATTGCGCTGCAGGAATGAGATCCTTGCTCGCCGCCAAATCCCTAAGAGAACTGGGATACACGGATTCCGTATCCATGGCGGGTGGATATCGAGACTGGTCAGCGGCAGGACTCCCAACAGCTAAAGATAAGCAGATGACACCGGATCAGTTGGAGCGTTACAGCCGCCATTTCATGTTGACCGAAGTCGGCGAAAGGGGACAGTCAAAGCTACTTGACGCTAAGGTGCTACTCGTCGGAGCGGGTGGCTTGGGTTCACCGGCAGGACTATACCTTGCAGCGACAGGCGTTGGCACGCTCGGCGTGGTTGATTCAGATGTCGTCGAGTTAAGCAACTTGCAGCGACAAATCCTCCACCGCACGGAAACTGTTGGCAAGCCGAAGGCAGAATCTGCGGCTGAAACAATAACTTTCCTGAACCCTGATGTCAATGTTGTTCCCTACAATATGCGACTGTCAGAAGATAACATCATCGATCTCTTTAATGAGTACGACTTGGTCGTTGACGGCTCCGATAATTTCGCAACGCGCTATCTGGTCAATGATGCCGCAGTGCTGACAAACACACCCATTGTACACGGCAGTATTTTCCAGTTTGAAGGGCAAGCAACTGTCCTCAAGCCACACGATGGACCGTGCTATCGGTGCATGTATCCAACTCCGCCGCCGCCCGGCATGGTGCCTGGCTGAAACGAGGCTGGCGTCCTGGGCGTGCTCCCAGGCACAATTGGTCTTGTGATGGCGACTGAAGCCGTCAAACTGTTGCTCGACCTTGGCGAACCACTCATCGGTCGCTTAGTGATGTATGACGCACTCAGCATGAAGTTCCGTGAGTTGAAGGTGAATCGGGATGAGAACTGCCCGATCTGCGGCGAAGAACCGACGATTACTGAGTTAATCAGTGATTACGTTGAGTTCTGTGAAATGGATCATTCCGAACCGCTTGCGACTGCTGCCGACTAAAAAACTCGATAGTAAAACGTAAAGCGTCTTGAGTGTTACGTTTTACGCTTTGCAAACCCTTTATCTGAAAGGATCTAATTTATGCTTCCTTGCCCAGGTTGTAATAACCCGCTTACACAATTCCCGATCGAACGATCGGACATGGATCTGATGAGTTGTGATGGCTGCCAAGGTGTTTTTCTCAATCGTCCCGGTAGCGAACTAGAAAACGTAGATAATGCAACATTTGATGATCTCGTTGAAGCCTATGGCACCGAATATCCAATTGATGTGGATCCAAGTACCGTTACTCTGCCAGAGGCAGTAGAAGAAGCCCTTGAATAGAAAATATCGCTGTCTTGTGGCGTTGATAGCCTAAGTTAATCAACCTTGCGAAGGTATAGAACCTTCGCAAGGTTGTATACGAATAATTCCCCAAATAAACCTACAATGGGTCAATCCCCTCGGATTAAATGCCTGCCTCATCCGCGATGAATCCCATTTCCAACTTTGCCCAATCTCTTCGAGAATATCCTAGTATTCAAGGAACCATTCTCCGTTTTCCTGCCCCGTTTTGGTCAATCTACTTCTTTTTGATTCCTATTAGATCTGTTTTTATCCATAGTTTTGTGCAGCGCGACACCCATGGCGGCGTGTGTTGGGTTTTGATGCTTACAACCTACCTTACTTTTGCCCGTTGCTGTGCCATAAGAGTAAAACGTAAAAACGCCCCTTTTACGCCTTACACCCTGAAATAAACAGAGATTTCAAACGACTTGTCGGCGATTTAGGAAGTACGGATGACCATTCTTGAAGCGATTGTGCTTGGTGTTTTACAAGGCATAACAGAGTTCTTACCAGTGAGCAGTTCTGGGCATTTAGTCCTAGTACAGCATTTCTTAGGGATAAAGGAATTACAGGTCTTTTTCGATGTCATGCTCCACTTTGGGACCTTGGGGGCTGTCATCATCGTTTATTATCAGTTAATCGGGTCTTTGGTGCGGACCGGTTTTGCCACGCTTTTTCAGGCAGATTTCTACCGACACCCTCGGCTTACAATCAGCAATAGTCCTAATCTCAGGTTGATCTGGTTTCTTTTGCTTGGCTCGATTCCTACCGGGCTAATCGCGCTGTTGTTCAAAGATTCATTTGAGGCGATCTTTGGCAAACCGATGGTTGTTGCCGGTATGTTAATTATCACGGGTCTAATCTTGCAACTGTCACGTCTCGGACAAAGGCGGCGACAAACAGAAACTCCTTTACGGGCGTGGCATACACCACTCGTTGGGATTGTCCAAGGGCTTGCCATCATCCCCGGAATTTCCAGATCTGGGTCAACGATTTCTATTTCACTGTTGTTGGGTCTGTCTCTGCAGGTTGCAGCGCAATACTCTTTTCTGCTTTCCATTCCTGCAATCTTGGGTGCTGTTATCCTCAAGCTCAAAGATGTAGGGGAAATTACAATTGCCCCTACCGTTATCGTCGCTGGAATATTGACTTCATTCATTGTAGGTTACATCGCGTTACGCTTTCTGCTCGCGATGCTCAATCGCGGAAAATTTTCTATTTTTTCTTACTATTGCTTTGCGTTGGGGATAGTTGCAGCGGTGTCAATTTGGCTAGGGGCGTAGCCTAAACGTAGCAAAGTTGATATACAGGGCTGCCTTGCAAGGAATCAACATTATGCAAAAAAAATTAATTAAAACTTTCATCTGTAGCGTCACACTCATCTTTCTGTCCGTCGCACCAAGTGTTGCGAAAACAAAAAGGATTGGATTAATTTACGACACTGGGGGTCGTGGAGATCTTTCGTTCTGTGATGCCTCCTATGCCGGTGCCAAGAAAGCGACAGATCAGTGGAAACTTGACCTCAAAGAAATCACACCCGGACAGAGCACCGACATTGAGTTTGCCTTGAGGCAGTTGGCTCGGTTGAAATATGACCTCATCATTGGGGTCGGTTTTCTCTTCCAAGAACCGATAGAGCGCGTAGCATCCGAATTCCCAAACGTCAAGTTTGCAATTATTGATGCCGAAGCCAAACGAGAAAACGTCGCCTCGCTAATTTTCAAGGCGCATGAGGGAACCTACCTTGTGGGGGCAATCGCTGCACTAAAAACGGAGACAAATCGGATTGGGTTCATCGGTGGGATGAACGTCCCACTTTTGCACGTTTTTGAAGCAGGCTATTACGCCGGGGCAAAGGCTATCAATCCGACGATTGAAGTCCTCATTGACTATGCCGGTGTCACACCAAAAGCCTTCAGTGACCCCGCCAAAGGAAAGGAACTCGCACTGGCGCAGTATAACAAAGGTGCTGACGTAATCCTCGCGGCGGCGGGTGCAACGGGCTTAGGAATACTCGAAGCTGCGAAAGAAAAGCAGAAGCAGCTCATCTGGGTGGATGCGAACGGTAACCATCTCGCACCGGGACTTGTGCTGACGAGCATGATCAAAGGAGTCGAACTCGCAGTCTACCAAACAATTCAAGCCATCGCTGAGGACAATTTCACCGGTGGAATAAAATTATACGGTCTCAAGGAAGGGGGAATCGAATATATCGTTGATGCCAACAATCAAGGGGTATTATCACCGGAAATTCTGAAGCGCGTTGAAGCACTCAAAAAGCAGATTATTGACGGAGAGATTGTCCCCCCATCGGACAGAGAATAGTTAGACATCGGTATAACACAAAACGTGGAGTATAATATGAACGAACGTGAAAAATTCCTCTTCGATCTGCGGGGTTACCTCCGGGTCGAAAACTTCCTGACTCCCCAAGAGGTCCAGGTGCTCAACGAAGCGGTTGACGCCAACCATGACAAATACACAGAGGACAGCAAAATGTACGGTCTTGGCATGGATGGTGAGTACAATCGCCGATCTATGACAGGTATGCTGACTTGGGAACGACCTTGGTGCCAACCGTTCCGAGACCTGATAGCCCACCGAAAACTCATTCCCTACCTCAATGCCCTTTTTGGTCGTGGATGGAGAATGGACCATGAGCCTTTTTTGCTAGTCTCTAGGAAAGGCACCGGTGGACACGGATTACACGGTGCGACCAGTAGACATTTCGACGGTACGCAGTATTATACCTATGCGAATGGCGAGATGCGCGTCGGTCTAATTGTCTGCCAGTTCCAGTTGGCTGATATCAATCCCGGAGATGGCGGAATCGCTGTTATTCCGGGCAGCCATAAAGCTAACTTCCTCTGCCCCGAAGATATCATGCTTTACGACGTCAACCAAGAAGTGGTGTATAATGTGGAAAGCAAAGCGGGAGATCTCGTAATCTTCATGGAAGCCACCATCCACGGTGCCCTGCCTTGGCAAGGTAATCATGAGAGGCGTTCCCTACTCTACCGCTATTGCCCAAAGTCTATGCACACAAGCGGCGGCATCTATCAAACCAGCATGCCGACATGGGTTGACGAGTTGACAGAAGCGCAGCAGGCAGCGCTTGAACCGCCTTATATCTACAACCGGCCCCTTATTGAGGACGACGGTGCTACTCTAGTGCAACCCGGCGAAGATCCCGAACCCCACAGACCACGCGGCAAAGCCGAAATGAACTCTGGTAAGTAAGTACCTAGCAAAAGCCTTTGCATATCCTGTCTTGCTCATCATAGCAAATTCTTCAACGGATCGGAGAAATGATTCTGTCAGCTACCCCACCCTGAAGGGCTGGGGCTTGTTTAAAGCCTCCGTTCCCCGGGATTTATTGGGTTATTCGGGCTTGGCTCGTAGCTTTACACGCATACCCCCGAAGGGCTACAGCATCCCTTTGAAAGCGTTCACAGTGTGTCGGTGACAGCACCGCTTCAACTTTCTGCGAAACCTCAGACAAACTGCCTTTCACATCGAAGTGAGAGGTCAGCGAAAAACGAGCGTTTTCCTAAAGTCATCGAGCTACGGGATATATTCTATCATATATCTACCAAAAAGGTGTAAGGTAGATTACAAAAACAACAAAAAAAGGAGCGCAGTTTCCTTCCCACGCTAAAGCAAGGGGTCTCCACTGCGAAGATTTGATGAAAGAAACGATGCCAGCCTCTCCCTCTACACTCGCACCTTCTCAGTCGCGAATTACCCTACGCGCTGTGATATTGGGTTGCATCCTTATGCCAATCAATGCCTACTGGATTGGAATGGAAGAGATGCTCTGGCACGGATTCCATTTCACCGCAACCTCTATCCCGATGAATGTCATTTTCATCATTTTCGTGTTGGCACTCTTGAACTATATTGCCCAACGATTCTTTCCGGCATATGCGTTGAGCCAAGCTGAACTCCTCATCATCTATATCATGCTGGCATGTGTTACCGCGGTGGTTGCCCACGATAACATGGTCGGTCTCATGGGACCCCTCTGCCACGCTTTCTGGTTTGCCACCCCCGAAAACGAATGGAAACAGATTCTCCAGCCTTACCTTCCGAACTGGCTCGTCATGGGTAACATAACCGTTGCCCGTCCTTTTTATGAGGGAGGAGCTAATTTCTTCACCGAAGGCTATCTGCGCTACTGGATCGTTCCTATCGTGAGTTGGACAGTCATCTCCTCTCTGATCTTCGCTCTCGTCGCTTTTGTAAATGTCCTGCTCCGACGCCAATGGATTGAGCATGAAAAACTACCATATCCAATTACCCAATTGCCGCTTGATATGACTGCACCCAGAATGGAGCTCTTCCGAAACCGCGGTATGTGGTTGGGGTTCTCTATCGCAGCGGGTATCGAAATTATCAACGGAATCAATTTCCTTTATCCGTCCTTCCCGATGATACCGATTCGCGAGGAAACTGCGGACCTCTCGCGGTGGCTTAACGAGGAACCGTGGAATGCGATTGGAGGGACCTTCTTTCACCTGCGCCTGTTTTTTATCGGCTTGTGCTTTCTTTTGCCACTGGATGTGAGTTTTTCGACAGCGTTTTTCTACTGGGTTCGCAAAGCGCAATACATTGGTGGAAGGGCGGCTGGATGGTATACAATCCCTTACTATCCTTTTCAACCGAACCAAGCAATGGGCGCAGCACTTGCGATTGTTGTGATGGCAATGTGGGCAGGCAGGCAACATTTTCGGGAGATTGGTAAACGGATCATCGGTATGAACACATCTATCGACGATTCGATGGAACCGATGCGCTATCGATCGGCAGCCTTAGGGGTTGTAATCTGTTTCGTCTTGCTCTATCTAATCTGCAATCAGGCGGGGATGTCGATGTGGGTATTCGTGCTATTTTTTGGGTTGTACCTAATGATTACAGCGGCTGTGACTCGCGTCCGCGCTGAACTTGGACCACCAGCCCACGACATGGCTGGCGTCAATCCACAGACCGCCTTGACTACGGTGTTTGGGATACGTCCATTCGGGCGTGGTAATTTGGTTATATTCTCACTTTTTTCGTGGTTTAACAGCCAGAACCGCAGCCAACCTATGCCGCATCAACTTGAAGGCTTTAAACTGGCGCAACGCACCGGAATGGATCATCGCAAACTGTTGTGGGTGATGCTCTTTTCGATTGTGATAGGTGTTTTCTCGGCGTTTCTGATGTACCTTTATGTTTTGTATACGCATGGAGGCAGCAAGGCGGGAATGATTTTGGGGCCTGGCTGGGGAACCTACAACCGACTGGCTGGTTGGCTACAGTTTCCACGACCGACAGATGTTTTCGGATCGGCGGTCATCGGTCTGTCATTTCTATTTACGATGTTTCTCGGTATCATGCGACTCCAGTTTATCTGGTGGCCCTTCCACCCGGTCGGTTATGTGATAGGCATCAACGGTGGTACGCTGGATCAATTCTGGTTCGTATTAATCCTCTCCTCAATCGCCAAGTTCGTGATACTCAAATATGGCGGGGCGCGTCTGTATCGACGTGTATTGCCCTTCTTCCTAGGGCTGGTCTTGGGCGATGTGGTGAGTGGCAGCTATTGGGCTATTCTAGGCATAATTTTAGAGACACCGATGTATGTCGTGTGGTTCTGGTAAGAAAAAGCTGGAACTTACGATCCAGTTGGATGTATAATATTGAGATGGAAGCGGATTTGAGTCGTCCTGAAACGACTCGAACTATTAGATTCTACCCCCTAGGAGTGTATATTTTCAGTCACCTGATTGAGCGTTGATTAGAGAGGTTCTTAGCTTGCGAATGGATTCGCAGGCTTTTTCAATCGCTTTATGCGAAAGGAGTTACATTATGCTAACTCAGCAACAGATCGACTTCTACCACGAGAATGGTTACATCGGTGTTGAAAGTGTGCTTTCGGAGCAAGATATCATCGACCTTCGTCGTGTGACAGATGAATTTGTCGAAAAATCCCGTGAAGTCACCGAACATACTGACGTTTTTGATCTTGAACCCGGTCATTCCTCAGAATCTCCCCGCGTACGCCGAATCAAAAATCCAGCAGCCCAACACATTGTCTATGATCAGGTGCGAACTTACGACCCCATTATCGACATCGTTGAGCAGTTAGTTGGTCCCGGCGTTCGCTCTATGGGCAGCAAACTGAATATGAAATACTCCGATTTTGGAAGCCCTGTTGAATGGCACCAAGATTGGGCGTTCTATCCCCATACGAACGATGATGTGTTGGCAGTCGGTGTTGCCATTGACGACATGTCGATGGAGAATGGCGGACTAATGGTCATCCCCGGCTCCCACAAAGGACCAATCTACGACCATCATCAGAACGGCCGTTTCGCCGGTGCAGTCACTGACCCTAATTTCACGTCGGATGGTGCCGTTCCGATCACAGTCAAAGCCGGAGGCATTTCGATTCATCATGTCCGTACCCTCCATGGCTCTGCCCCCAACTCCTCCAGCAAGCCCCGCCGTTTACTGCTCGCCGCCTATACCGCGGTTGACGCTTGGCCCCTGGGCGGAGGTGATTGGGATGCCTTAAGTGCCAGTGTTCTGCGTGGTGAACTCACGAATCAGGTACGTATGATTGATGCTCCGGTTCGCGTGTCACTCCCACGTGCAGAGCGCGGCGGTTCAATCTACGAAACTCAGACCGTTCTGAAAAAACCACTCTACGGTCAGAAAACCAAGTAAATCTCCAGTCGACGTGAAGGAGTGACGGGTGATAAGTGAGTCGCCCGTCACTCCTCACCTCTCACAAGGCACGTTTGATGTAGCTGCTATCACAGTATACTCCAAATATTTGGTGATAGCACAAGAACGACAGGAGGCACCTCATCAAATCTTCGCGGTGGGGCCCCACCCTTTAGGCTGCTTAGTCCCGATTTATCGGGGTTGGGGAGGGAACTGCGCCTTTTTTGTCGTAAAAAATTGTGAAAAATGCCATAATTATCTTGGTTCCCACACCCACTGAAACGGATATGAGAGCCAGAAAACTAAATCCCATGACCAAAACCTACCAATATCGGATATACCCAACGTTCAAGCAGGCGAAAAAACTGCTTGTGTGGCTTGAGACCCTACGAAACCTATACAATCAAGGTTTGTCGTGGCGTAAAGACGTTTATGCCAAAACAGGTAAAACAGTTAGTTGGGTAACGCAAGCCAACGCATTACCTGAATTAAAGCAAGCCAAGCCGTATTGGTTGTCCCTCCACAGCGACGTGTTACAGGACGTTTTGCGTCGTCTTGATAAAGCGTATCAAGCCTTCTTTCGGAGGGTCAAAGTTGGTGAAGGCCCCGGCTTCCCACGCTTCAAAGGTGAAGGTCGGTATCGGTCAATGACCTTTAGCCACTTGTCTAAGAAACTGATACGCACTATCCGAAAACGGACAGCACGAATCGTAGTGCCGAAAATCGGTCATGTCGCTATTCGCTATCACCGCCCGTTGCCTGATGGCAAAATCAAGGCGTTGACCATCCAACGCAAAGCAAGCGGTTGGTATGCCAATATCACGGTTCAAGTTCCAGATCCTATTGAGGTTCCCATCCAATTGACAGTCGGACTTGACGTTGGGCTTGAATCGTTTGTGACCACTTCTGACGGTGATAAAGTCCATAACCCTCAATACTTTCGTGAGTCAGAGAGGAAACTCACAAAAGCACAGCGGGTATTGTCTCGTCGTGAAAAAGGGAGCACACGCTATAAGGAACAACGTGAGCATGTCGCAAAGATACACGAGCATATTGCGAATCAACGCCGAGATTTTCACTTCAAAACAGTACACCGGCTATTTGCACAATGTGAGGAAGTTGCCGTTGAAGACTTGAAAATTGGCAACATGGTAAAGAATCATCACCTCGCCAAGAGTATATCAGATGCTGCATGGGGTAACTTTCGGTTGATATTGCAAAGCAAAGCTGCAAACGCTGGCAAACAGTTGACGAAAGTTGACCCGAAATATACCTCTCAGAGATGCTCAGGTTGTGATTCGATTGTTCCTAAATCGTTGTCAGTACGAGTCCATGATTGTCCAGATTGTGGATTAGTATTAGATAGAGATCATAATGCTGCGATAAACATCAAAAAGGCTGCTGTAGCCTTGCGTGGAGGTGCGTCGGTTGTGAACGACCCCGAAACCCCCGTTGTCGGGACAGAAGCGCGAAACTTTGTAAATCCCGGGGAACGGGCAACAAGCCCCAACCCTTCAGGGTGGGGTAACTGACCATCCGTGCACCACACACCAAACCATCCATCCAAACCAAATCTAACCGCGCAAATTTGCAAGCTGCTTTTCATCGGTCTCGTAGTTCTGCCGCTCAACAGCCTCTGGGTCGTTGACACCGGCATTACAGGACATGGCGTGAACTTCACGCGCGTGTCCCTGTTCATGAACGCGATCTCCGTCATCTTCGTCTTGAGCCTAATCAATCCGTGGCTCAAGCGTTATGTTCCGAGGTTCGCGCTGGATTCGAGCGACATGGTGCTGATCTATGTGATGCTGTGCGTCTCCTCTGCCATTGCGGGTCACGACATGATCCAGCGATTGTTCCCGCTCATCGGACACGCATTCTATTTCGCCGCACCTGAGAATGAGTGGCAGGAGCTTTTCCATCGCTATGTACCACATTGGCTCGTCGTCACAGACAAATCAGTATTAGCTGGTTACTACAAAGACCGCGGCACATTTTATGATAACACCTTTTACGTTGCTGAATACTTCAATGCGTGGCTAGTACCGTGTCTCGCATGGTGTACCGTTATTATCGCGCTGTTGATTTGTATGCTGGGCATTAACCTCTTGGTGCGCAAACACTGGACAGCACATGAACGCCTCACCTATCCCCTCGCCCAAATACCGTTAGATATTATCAACAACGGGCCTCGCCTATTCAAAACACGCCTAATCTGGACTGGGTTTGCCATTTCCGTGGCATTCAACCTTATCAACGGCATTCACACCCTATTCCCTGTCGCGCCAAGTATCTTTTATGGGCGCTACCTTCTAAGTCAGTATTTCACCGCGAAGCCGTGGAACGCATTGGGTTGGATTCCGATTGAGTTTCACCCATTCGCAATCGGGTTGGCATTCTTTATGCCGCTGGACCTTTCTTTCTCTTGTTGGTTTTTCTACTGGCTTTGGCGGCTAGAGCGGGTGGTGGGAACAGTCTTCTCCGGTGGCAGCATGCTGGCCGGATTCCCCTTTACATGGGAGCAATCCATCGGCACTTGCGCAGCAATTTTACTTATGACATTGTGGGGGCTGCGATCTACCGGACGGGAAATTCTACGGAGCTTTTTTAGAATGCCCTCCACTGCCCAAAGCACTGGAGATCAACTACGCGAGATTCTGGACAATCGGGCAGAGATGCGACGCTATCGCTGGGCAGTTTTTAGCATTTTAGCGAGTGTGAGCTATCTTATCGGCTTCTGCTACGTTGCGGGGATGTCCGTATGGGTTTCAGGGGTCTTTTTCCTAATCTTCTTTGGGCTTTCAACGGTTGTGACACGCATCCGCGTCGAAGCAGGCTACCCGATGCACGATTTTGCGTTCCGTCCCGAGGACATTGTCGTGACGGGATTCGGCACACAAGCGGTTGGACCCACGAGCCTCACACTATTTTCCTATCTCCACTTTTTCACTTATGCCCATCGTAGCAATCCCCAGCCACATCAATTGGAAGCATTTCGGCTGGCGGATCGGATGAATCTCTCCATCAACGGGATGCTGATCGCAGGTATCCTGATTGCCACAGTAGTTGGATCGATCGCCGCTTGTTGGGCTTACCTACATACTGCCTATCAATACCAAGGGAGTACGTGGCCCGGTTGGCCCATCTTTAACCGTTTACAAAACTGGTTAAGCTATCCACGGGGGACGGATGTCAAATCGCTCGTCTTTATGGGTGGGGGATTTGGTATCGGGCTAGGGTTTCTGATTATGCGGAGACTTTTTATCTGGTGGCCCTTTCATCCGGCGGGATACGTGATTGGTGGGACATGGTCGCTCAATCTCTTATGGTTTTCAATTTTCCTTAGCTGGTTGGCAAAGTTAATCATCCTTCGATTCGGTGGGCTCAAGCTGTATCGACAGGCGAGCGCGTTTTTTATCGGTCTCGTTTTAGGAGAATTTGTGACCGCAAGTTTCTGGGGCGTGATTGGGACAATTTTGGGGCAGGCAACCTATCGATTCATCTGAAGAAGTTGGAAGGTAGGCAAAAATGTTTCACTTTAGGACTTACGCAGTTGAACGCTCAAAGCATTGCGCTGCGTTGAACGGCACCCCCTCTAACTCCCCCTTGTAAAGGAGGAGAACCTGTAGTTCGGCGATTTATCGCCGCCCCGATAAATCGGGATTCAAAGCAACTGGACACCGTGCCCAACCCTGGTCTCTCCGTTCCGAGAGCAGGCGGAGCGGGCACCCGTTTCTTAATCCCGATAATCGGGATTAAGAAACGGGCAACTACCGTAAATCGGTAGGTTTGTGGTAGGATGATTTATCGAATACTCGTTGTGTCGCGTGGTAGTGTTTGGTGAATTGAGCCAGATACTTTAGCGCGATGTCGTTGGTATCTGACGCGCAATGAATTGCGCTACTACAAACCTAATTAATCCGTTCTTCAGAGGGTAGAACTTGCACGAACGCGCAATGAATTGCGCTACTACAAATACCCCGGATTTTTTGCAGCTTGATTTGACAACAATTATCTGTCGGCAATAATCCATCCACCATCTATAAGTTCAGTAGTTGCACAACTAGGTCCCCCATCCTTATCTGTTCCCATATATCTCGCCATAAGCACCTTACTCGGATCTTCAGATACCTCTTTTACCATATCCCAAGTCACTTCTTCTTGGCGGAGAGATTTGGGATAGCCCGTTGAAATCCAAATCTTCGCCCTTCTGCACCATTCACAATCTGCTTGACCCGCTAGCTCCCCGATATTGACATAGAAAAACCGTTTCGCGGGAGTTCCTTGTGCAAACGCCCCCGTAAAGTTGGGAACACCCGTGTTGCGCTGCGGTTTCACAACTGCGTCAAAATCAAACGCAATATCTTTCCCAGTAGATTGGGTAACCGAAACCAAGTTTCCATTATTTTCCAAAGCGAAATTGACTCCGACTGGAGGATTCACAACAATGATGCGCATTGGGATTTTGTATTCCATAGTTTTATTCTCGTATTTCCGCTGGAGTTTGCAACTGAGTTGATATCATATCAGCGAGCCGCCGCGCCCGTTGCCCTAAGTGGATATACAGGCCGATCTGCGATGGGCAGGTGAACGATGCAAGCCATCACACCTAGGATAATCGCAATTATCCATACAGGCGTGTACACCCCTGTTGCGTCATAAATTCTGCCGCCAAGCCAAACCCCAAGAAAACTTCCCACTTGGTGGCTGAAAAATACAATTCCGTACAGCGTAGATAGGTAACGGGGACCGAAAATTTGCGCCACCGTGCCACTCGTCAACGGTACAGTAGCCAGCCATAAAAAACCGATTGCAGCACCAAAAACCATCGCCGTGGTTTCCGTTACCGGAAAGAGGAGAAACAGACTGATAATAATCGAGCGACCAAGGTAAAGACCACTCAGCAGGTATTTCTTACGATAATGATCGCCTAGGTAGCCAAATAGCGTAGAACCAAATAGATTAAACAACCCTACCAGCGAGAGTGCAGTTGCGCCTGCTGTGCCTGATAATCCGTTATCGGTGAGATAGGCGGGTAAGTGGGACGCAACATACGCAACGTGGAAGCCGCAGACAAAAAAGCCAATAGTCAGCAACCAATATCCCGAATGCTGGCTGGCTTTAGCCAACACTTGAGTGAGCGAATCGGAAGCCTCCACTGTGAGTTCACTCCCTGCAATCTGTTGTTTTCGAGTTGGATATCCCACTGCCAGTAAGGAAATTAAGCCCACAAACCCCGCAAAAACTACAAAAGTGGTTCGCCAACCATGGGCATTCAAGATGTGTTGTGCGACTGGCACGACAATAAACATCCCAACCGAACCGGCGGCTGTGATAAAGCCAAATGTTCTGCTGCGCCGTTCAGGTGGAACTACCTGCACAACCGCACCCAATACCACGACATACGACACACAACTCAGAGACACTCCAGATAACAAACCGAAACCGAGCATCAAACCGGTCCAATGCGTCGTAATCGACATCAGATACATTGATATAGCGAATAGCAACCCGCCACCTATCGCCACCCAGCGCGAACCGTAACGATCTGACAGCATGCCCGCAAACGGCAGACCACCAATAATGCTTTGGAGGGCTATGGCTAAACTAAATAGTTCTCGCCCAATACCAAGTTCATCGGTAACTGGTTGCAGATAAATACCAAACGTCTGCCGTGTTCCCATGCTAATCAGAATGATGAGGATACTATATCCTACAACGTGGTTTGCACGTTGGGTCACTAATCACCTCCTGTTTGCTTTCCCCGATAATCTATCTCAGAAGTCTCATCGTTTAATGACCTGTTTTGATATCGCCCCAGGTGGTAGTCAATTTGTCTTGTGGCTTGACCGACAGGAATACACCTTGTTCAAGCAACTCTACTTCCTTTTCAGTTAAGGGACGATCGAAAAGTGCAAACTCATCCATCGCAAAATAGGCGGCTCGGGTCCGTGTGCCGCCGATACGGAGCCGCCCTTCACCCTGAGGGATTTTTTTTTGCACGTCAAATCTCCCTTCCTCCTCGCCGTCAATGTAAATAATCAGGTCTGCCCCCTTTTTGACACCGGCGATGTGATACCATTTCTTCAACTCAAACTGCGATCCTTCACCGTCTGGACCGAGTCCATCAATTCCGCCCTGCTCACCAACCTCATAGAAGAGGGCAAAACTATTTCCGCTAATCTGGATGGATGGCGATCTTGAAAAGCCTGCGTTGAGTGCTTGCGCTTCATCAGCGTTTTTCTTGAGGATCGATCGCGCGCGACCTTGATGAAACCCCTCGAAGAAATAGATCCAAAAGACGACGGTGTGATCTTGATACCGATTCATACGGTCAAAGGCTTCGACGCGGAATTGCTGACTGATGTTCTCCGCAATTTTTAAAGCACCGGCCCCTTTGTAAACCTCCGCTGGCTCGTTGGTGAGTTTTGCACCCAGTTTGAGTTTACCGTTGTGACCACCGCCGCTCATGTCTTCGATCACCTTTCCATCCAGCTGCTCATCAAACGTGAAATACAAAATCAACGCCGGATCTAGAGCCGCTTGGGCAGAAAAAACCGTAATGACCAGAAACATCGTGATGAAACTCACCGTAATAAGCGTTCTCATTTTCAAATCCTCCTTTTATACCGATTTAGATTTGGGTGAACATAAGTTTTCCAACATTTGCCCTGTCCGGAAATCCGTCAATTCGACGGGGTCGCCGAAACAAAAATGTTAGCTACTGAAGCCCAATGCGACTAAGATTTGGTCAAGGAGAGGGCCTAGCACCGTATCAGAAATATCATTGGCTAATAACCGGCTTTGATACGGCCCCAAGTGGTTGTCAACTTGGCTTGTGGCTCGACCGACAGGAATATCCCCTTAAAAACCAACGCCACCTCTTTTGCGGTTAAGGCACGATCGTAAAGCTGAAACTCATCCATGGCAAAAGAGGCGGCTCGGCTTGTCGTAGCGCCGATACGAAGTTGCCCCTTACCTTGGCCGAAATCTCGTTTGACATTAAAATTGCCTTTTTGTTCGCCGTTGATGTAGATTATCAGGTTGGATGCCTTTTTGACGCCGGCGATATGATACCATGTCTTTAGTTCAAAACCTTGACCCTTGCCGGCGGGTCCGACTGCAGCAGCCCCTTGGTCGTCAAATCTATATTCAAGCGCTAGACCGGGATCGGTCAGAAAGATGCCTGGCGCGCTCCCTTTCTCCTCACCAACTAAAACGTTGGCCTTTTTCAAAATACTTGACCGTGCACCCATGGGATTGAAGATATAGAGCCAAAAGGCGTAGGTATTATCTTCATACTCATCCATTCGGTCAAACTCGTCCACGCGGAGCTGCGCACTGATGTTGTTGAAGAGCTTTAAAGCACCTACCCCTTTGTGGACCTCCGCTGGCTCGTTGGTGATTTTGGCACCAAACCGCAACTTGCCGTTGTGACCACCGCCGGTCATGTCCTCGACCTGCTTTCCATCCAGCTGCTCTTCAAACGTGAAATACAGAATCAAATTCGGATCTAGAGCCGCCGGGGTAGAGAGAACCGTAATGGACAGAAACGTGGTGATAAAACTCACCGCAATAAGCGTTTTCATTTGCGAATCCTCCTTTTATAACTTGATTTTAGTAAATTAAACAGCGCGCATCAACAGATCCACCGGAAGCCTACCAAAGTCAAGGTAATTTTCCATCCTGAAATGGTATAGCCCCGACAGGTCAAAACCCTTTGGAACTAAAACGGGATGGAGAGAGCCGAACACCGTATCAGAAGTCCCATTGGTTAACGACCGGTTTTGATACGGCCCCAACTGGTTGCCAATTTGTCTTGTGGCTCGACTGAGTGCAATATGCCTTTGACATCCAACGCCACTTCTTCTTTGGTCAAGGGGCGATCGAAAAGCTGAAGCTCATCCATGGCAAAAGAGGCGGCTCGTATGTCCGTTGCGCCGACACGAAGGTGCCCCTCACCTTGGACGAAAGCTATTGGGACAGCATATATGCCTATCTCTTTGCCGTCGATGTAGATTGTCAGGTCGGATCCCTGTTTGACACCCGCGATGTGATACCATTTCTTCGGTTCAAACCCTGTACCCTTGCCGTCGGGCCCGACTGAATCCTCGCCGATAGCACCTTGTATGCCGGCGACCCCTTCATATTGCCATATAAGCGATCCGAAGAGGGTCCTCGCGAAGAAATATGGCTGGCGCGTAACCTTTTATATCACCCTCTAAAATGTTGCCCTTTTCCAAAAGACTTGCTCGATGCGGGAGTTGTTCCGGATTCCAAGGCTTCCGGGTGGGACCAAATATATAGAGTTGAAAGGTGTAGGTGTGATCTCCATAGGTATCCATTTTCTGAAAGGGGTCCACGCGTACCTGAGAACTGATGTTGGTGAATTTAACCGCCCCCGCCCCTTTGTAAACCTCCGCGGGCTCGTTGGTGAGTTTTGCGCCCAGTTTGAGCTTACCGTTGTTACCACCGCCGGTCAGGTCTTCGACCTGCCTGCCATCTAGCTGCTCATCAAACGAGTAATACAAAATCATATTCGGATCTATAGCCGCCGGGGCAGAGAAAATGGTAATAACCAGAAATGTTGTGATGAAACTCCCTCCAATAAACGTCCTCATTTTCAAATCCTCCTTTAACGACCGGTTTTGAGACGGCCCCAAGTGGTTGTCAATTTGTCTTGTCGCTCGACCGACAAGAATATCCCCTTAAAAACCAACGCAATTTCCTTTTCGGTTAAGGCACGATCGTAAAGCTGAAACTCATCCATGAGAAAAGAGGCACCTCGTATCCGCGTGCCGCCAATACGAAGTTGCCCCTCACCCTGCTGGAACTTCTGAATACGAGCCTTGTCTTTTTCTTCACCGTTGATGTAGATTGTCAGATCTGCCCCCTTTTTGACGCCCGCGATGTGATACCATGTCTTCAGGTCAAACACGGGGCCGGCTCCAGCCCGAATCCCGTCTTCGCCAAATTTATATACTAGCTGTAGTCCGGGATCAGTAAGAAAAATGGCTGGCGCGAACCCTTTCTCCGCACCAATTAAAACGTGGCCCTTTTCAACAATACTTGATAGTGCACCCATGGGATTGAAGATATAGATCCAAAAGGTGAAGGTGTTATCTTTATACTCATTCATTCTCTTAAAGGGCTCCACGCGGACCTGCGCACTGATGTTGTTGAAAATTTTTAATGCCCCCGCTCCTGTGTGAACCTCCGCGGGCTCGTTGGTGATTTTGGCACCCAACCGCAGTTTCCCGTTGTTACCACCGCCGGTCAGATCTTCGACCTGCCTGCCATCTATCTGCTCATCAAACGAGAAATACAAAATCAACGCCGGATCTAGAGCCGCCGGAACAGAGAGAACGGTAATGACCAGAAACGTTGTGATGAAACTCAACCAAATAAGCGTTCTCATTTTCAAATCCTCCTTTTATACCGACTTAGGTTAAATGGCACTCAACTGAAGCAAATTATTGTAACATTTTCCACCCCCTATAGATCGGGACAGGTTAAACGGAGTGAAATCCCGATTCATCAGGGCTGATCTCAAAATCTGCCTGGTAGCTGAAGTGGTCTGGGCACCCCCGTTCAAGCGGTATGGATAAACGTTAGCAAAAGCCAACACATACCCAATAAATCCTCAAATGATATAGCCCCAACAGGTCAAAACCCTTCGGGGCTAAAATGGGACGGAGAGAGCCGATTACCGTATCAGAAGTCCCATGGATTAACGACCAGTTTTGAGACGGGCCCAAGTGGTTGTCAATTTGTCTTGTCGCTCGACCGACAAGAATATCCCCTTAAAAACCAACGCAATTTCCTTTTCGGTTAAGGCACGATCGTAAAGCTGAAACTCATCCATGGCAAAAGAAGCAGCTCGTATGTTCGTTGCGCCGATACGAAGGTGCCCCGCACCCTGGACGAAATCTCGTTTGACATCAAATTTGTCTACTTCTTCACCGTCGATGTAGATTGTCAGTTTGTTTGCCTGTTTCACACCGGCGATGTGATACCACTTCTTCAGTTTAAACTTTTCACCACCCTTAGCGCCGGGCCCGACCCCGGCGACAGCCCCCTCGTCGCCGAATCTATATATAAGCGATTGAGTGGGATTGTTAATCCAGATGACTGGCGCGTGACCTTTGTGACCCTGCCCTATAACGTTGCCCTTTTCCACAACACTTTCATTTGGACGCTCCGGGGCGTTTCTGAGACCATATATATAGATCCAAAAGGCGTAGGTGTTATCTCCATAGGTATCCATTTTCTTAAAGGCGTCCACACGAAACTGTGCGCTGACATTATTGAAGATTTTTAACGCCCCCGTCCCAGTGTGAACCTCTGCTGGCTCATTGGTAAGTTTTGCACCCAGTTTGAGTTTACCGTTGTTACCACCGCCGGTCAGATCTTCGACCTGCCTGCCATCTATCTGCTCATCAAACGAGAAATACAAAATCAACGCCGGATCTAGAGCCGCCGGAACAGAGAGAACGGTAATGACCAGAAACGTTGTGATGAAACTCAACCAAATAAGCATTCTCATTTTCAAATCCTCCTTTTATACCGATTTAGGTTAAATGGCACTCAACTGAAGCAAATTATTGTAACATTTTCTACCCCCGATAAATCGATACAGGTTAAACGGAGTGAAATCCCGATTCATCGGGGCTGATCTCAAAATCTGCCTGGTAGCTGAAGTGGTCTGGGCACCCCCGTTCAAGCGGTATGGATAAACGTTAGCAAAAGCCAACACATACCCAATAAGTCCTCAAATGATATAGCCCCGACAGGTCAAAACCCTTCGGGGCTAAAATGGGACGGAGAGAGCCGATTACCGTATCAGAAGTTCCATGGATTAACGGCCGGTTTTGAGACGACCCCAAATGGTTGTCAATTTGGCTTGTGGTTCGACTGACAGGAATGTGCCTTTTGCATCCAACGACACTTCTTTTGCAGTTAAGGCCCGATCGTAAAGCCCAAACTCATCCATGGCAAAAGAGGCGGCTCGTTCCCGCGTACCGCCGATACGAAGTTGCGCCTCACCCTGTTTGAAATCTCTTGGGACATCATATCTGACTCGCTCTTTGCCATCAACGTAGATTATCAGCTCGGAGGCCTTTTTGACACCCGCGATGTGATACCATTTCTTCGGTTCAAACCCTGTACCTTCGCCACCGGGCCCGGCTGACTCCTCGCCGATAGCACCTTCGATGCCGGCGCCCCCTTCATATTGCCATATAAGCGATCCGAGAGGGTCCTCGCGAAGAAATATGGCTGGCGCGTAACCTTTTACATTACCCTCTAAAATGTTGCCCTTTTCCAAAAGACTTGCTCGAGGCGGAATTTGTTCCGGATTCCAAGGCTTCCGGGTGGGACCGAATATATAGAGTTGAAAGGTGTAGGTGTGATCGTTATAGGCATCCATTTTCTTAAAGGGGTCCACGCGGACCTGAGCACTGATGTTAGTGAATTTAACCGCTCCCGTTCCTTTGTAAACTTCCGCTGGTTCGTTGGTGAGTTTTGCACCCAACTTGAGTTTCCCATGGTTACCCCCGCCGGTCAGGTCTTCGACCTGCCTGCCATCTATCTGCTCATCAAACGAGTAATACAAAATCATATTCGGATCTATAGCCGCCGGGGCAGAGAAAATGGTAATAACCAGAAATGTTGTGATGAAACTCAACCAAATAAGCGTTCTCATTTTCAAATTCTCCTTTCAAAATTACGAATTGGAAGTGACTTCTACCGATTTTGGTGTGTCATTTCCCATCCCGAAATGATATAGCCCCAACGGGTCAAAACCCGTCGGGGCTAAAATGAGACGGAGAGAGCCGATTACCGTATCAGAAGTCCCATGGATTAACGACCGATTTTGATATCGCCCCAAGTGGTTGTCAATTTGGTCTGTGGCTCGACCGACAGGAATACACCTCTTGCATCCAATGCTACTTCTTTTTCGGTTAAGGCCCGATCGTAAAGCCCAAACTCATCCATGGCAAAATGGGCGGATCGTTCCCGCGTTCCACCGATACGAAGTTGCGCCTCACCTTGGACGAAATCTCTCGCGACAGCATGTCTGCTTTGCTCTTTGCCGTCAACGTAGATTATCAGCGCGTCCCTCTGTTTGACACCCGCGATGTGATACCACGTCTTCAGGTCAAACACTGTACCGTTGCCACCGGGACCGACTATTCCCTTCGCGCCTATAGCCCCTTGGAGCGCGCCACCCGCTTTATCTTCAAATTGATATATAAGTGCTAGCGGCTCCTCTTGAAGAAAGATGCCTGGTGCCCAACCTTTTACATTACCCTCTAAAAGTCTGCCCTTTTCCAGAATGCTTGCCCTTCCTTCTCCACAGTCTCCACCGCAATGTTCCCAATTCCAAGGTTTAGCGGTGTTACCGAATATATAGATCCAAAAGGTGTAGGTGTTATCGTTATACTCATTCATTCTCTTAAAGGGGTCCACGCGGACCTGAGCACTGATGTTAGTGAATTTAACCGCCCCCGCCCCTTTGTAAACCTCCGCGGGCTCGTTAGTGAGTTTTGCGCCCAGTTTGAGCTTACCGTTGTTACCACCGCCGGTCAGGTCTTCGACCTGCCTGCCATCTAGCTGCTCATCAAACGAGTAATACAAAATCATATTTGGATCTATAGCAGCCGATGCAGAGAAAACCGTAACGACCAGAAACGCTGTGATGAAACTTGCCGCAATAAACGTTCTCATTTTCAATCCCTCCCTTTCAAAATCTGACAATACCCTTCAATTGAAACACCTAAAAAAAAATTAAGCCCATCGTATCACATCTATGAAATACATGTCAAGAAAAAAGTAAATTTTAGATCGACATATTTTATTTTTAGTATTATAATTAATTCTTGATGTAATAATCTGCAGAAATTTGCAATAGAATGAGCAGATTCGCAGCGGTTCTGGTCAATCAGCATAACTTCGGTTGGTTAGATTCGCAAACGAATCATCATTCGTGCGGACAGTGTGTCGGCCGATGCAAATTTCTGTAATAACCGTAAACAGGAGGATATTAAAATGCAAAGGTTGAAGAGATTCCCAATCAGCACTCTGGTCATTATCTTTTTGATGGCCGTGTTGCCATCCTTGGGATATAGCCAAATTTTATTGGATGACCCAGACATAGTATTTTACTTTCCCTTGGATGAAGGCAAAGGGGATATAATAGCAGATCTCGGTCCCAACGCCCAGGAAGGGGAACTTGAAGGTGGCCCAGCATGGGTAGACAGCGTAGACCCCAAGTTTGGAACAGCCCTTTCATTTATTGACGGGAAAGAGATGTCGGGATTCGTGCCAGATCATCCGTCTTTCGATCTCGGCACCGGTGATGTCTCCCTTTGTGCCTGGTTTAAGACTGATAAAAATCCAGGTCAGGGATTTATCTATATCAAGTGGGATGGCGGTGGCTGGTATCTCAAGATGTGGGACAACAAGCTAACGACCCGATTTAACGTACCCGGCGTCGGAGGCGGCCAGATTCCATCTAATTCGGACCTTGCCGATGACCAATGGCACCATTGCTGCACGCAGCGTATAGATCAACTAGAGGTTAACGTGATTATTGATGGTAAAGTTGATGCGGAGGACAAAATGGGTTCGGCATTAGGATCCGTTCAGACCCCTGCCAATTTGGAAATCGGTCGATTTAAGGAAGAGCGTTTCTGGAACGGAGCGTTTGACGAGCTTTTCCTGATTAAGAGAGTTTTAACGCTAGACGAAATTAAATCGTTGATCGAGGGAGATCTTTTAGCCGTTGAATCGAAGGGGAAACTTCCCCTCACCTGGGGGAGTCTCAAAGCTGCCAGGCAGTGACGTGACAGTGTTAGAGATTTTTCCATTGTTCAATTACACTTAGAAGACGTGAAAATACACTTAGAAGACGTGAAAATAGGACGAAAGCGGGCTGAATTTGGAGGTTCGCTTTCACAACAAATTGCGGCGAGGAACTTGCCGAATTCATTCGTGCAGATTTCTCGCCGCAATTTTTTATGTGTCAGGGGAGAAATCTGCGGATGAAAAAAAGGTTGATTATGTTGATTGGGCTTGTGGCAATCAACATAGCGGGTTGGCAGATTGCTCAGTCGCAGCAAACAGATTCGGTTACCGAATCTATTGATGAAAGTCAGATCATCTTGGCTGAATATCAATGGAACGGCAGAAGATTCGAGATTTCGCTTGCGGATTTCAAGGCGGCGATTCGGAAGTTACCAATCTACTATCAGGAAAACTACGCGAGCAAAGCAGAAAAGGCAGAATACCTGCCGGAGTTCATCGACGAAAGACTGAAAGTCCTCGCAGCTATAGATAAGGGATTGGATAAAGACGAAGTGTTACTCAAAAAGGTGGAGGATTACAAGCATACGCGCTTAGTCGAACGCCTGACGCTAATTGAAGTTGATGAAAAGGTCTCCCCTACGGAGGAAGACCTGCGGCGATATTACGAGGAACACAAATCGGAATACGTCGAAGAGGCAGCGGCCCGGGTAACCTGCATCAGTGTCGTGGAGAAAGCACTTGCGCAAGAGGCACTCGAGCAAATCAAAGCCGGGGTAGACATCAGCCAACTGGCAAAAGGGTTGTCGGAAAAAGGAAAGTTGTTTGGCCCTGGCAGCAACAAGGTGGATCCCGGGAACACCGGGCTCTTTACCAAAGACGAATCCAAAGACTGGCAGGCTTTTGTTGACGCCGCTTTTGACATGGAAGTCGGCGAGATAACGGAAGAAATCCTTGAACTTGAGATGGATCACGAAACGTACTACCTCATTTTCCGCAAGGAGGAGCACATACCTGAACGCATAGCGGATTTTGAGGAGGTCAGAGACTATATTGAACCCTCCGTTAAGCGTGAAAAAAAACGGCAGCGAATTATTGAATGGGTGGCAGAAGTCACCACGGCAAGTGGACTGAAAACCTATCCGGAACGGATTCCTGAAGCAGTGCTGGATCAAGAGGAGCCGGTGACAAACGAGGGAGGCATTGTAGTTGCAGAATTTGATTGCAACGGAAAGCAGCAGATTACGCTTGCTGAAATGATACAGGACATTCGTGAACTCTCAGAGGATACGCCGGAACGCTATAAAGACAAAGGGCACCTTGAAGAATACATGACCCTGATGGCAGAAGGTCGCTTAATACTCTGTCTCGCCAAGGATCGGGAACTCGATGAAGATCCGGAAATCCAGAAAAGAGTGCAAAACCATCTCCACATGTTGCTGGTCAATAAGATTACGGAACTCGAAGTTGAGCAGAAAGTCAAAGTGACGCCGGAAGACATGCGAGCATACTATGAATCGCATAAAAACGAATTCGCCGAGGAGGAGCAGGTACGGCTAACCTGTATCACACTTAACGACCGCAATCGTGCGGAGGAGATCTTTGAGTCGATTCAGTCTGGGAAAGACATCGCCGAAGCGGCGAAAGAGTTAGCAGACTCTGGAGAATTGATTGGTCCCGGGGCAGGCGCCGCCAATCCCGGCGATACTGGTTACTTCGCCCAACACAGCGATCCGCGAGAGGACCAAGCCTTCGTTGACGCCGCCTTTGCGATGGAAATGGGACAAACCGTTGAGGAAATCATCACTGTCACAGTTCGATGCCAGAAACGCTATATGATCTTCCGCAAAGAAGAACACAAAGCATCACGCCACAAAGCGTTCGACGAAGAAGATGTCCAGCGGCAAGTGGGACCGAGTGCTAGAGGTGAACAGCGCGTGGTGCTTACGAACAACTTGCACCTTCAGCTTCGTGATAAAGCAAAGGTCAAAATATATCCCGACCGAATTCCAGAAGAGTCAGATGAGTGATGACAACCATCCCTGCTTGGCTTGGAGTGTCAATTCCAAGCCAACTCTCAACAATGTGTTGTGGATTTAGCGATGCACAGCCGACAAGACTATCAGGGTTTATGTTGCGATGTGCGATTTGACAATGTTAAGATTAGGAGGATTCACAAATGATGCAATCAATCAGTGACAGTCAATGGCAGCAATTCAAGGAGGAAGGCTATCTCGTTCTCGGTAGAGTGATGGACGATGAAGAACTCGATACTTTACAGAAGCGCGTTGATGACATAATGATGGGCAAAGCCAAACTCCCCTACGACCAGCTAATGATGCAATTGGATGGCAAGACCAGCGACTACAGTAAGATGGAACCAATGAGCAAGGGACACAAAGGTCCGACGTTAAACTATCGTAAGATCACGGAACTTGAACTTGACCCATTCTTCCTGTCGTATATGCAAAAACCTGCCTTCCGGGACATTTGTGCCAAAGCCTACGGTCCCTCTACTTCGATTGCTACCCCGCGTGCAATGTTTATGAATAAACCTGCGGACACAGGAACTCACCTTCCTTGGCATCAGGATGTATTTCGGAACCTTGACGCACTTTCAGACGTTATCATCTGGGCGGCGCTCGATCCTGCGACCCTTGATAGTGGCTGTCTCAGAGTAATTCCCAAATCTCATCACCGCATCTATGAAGGAAACTTCCCCACGGAAGAACAGTTGGAAGCCCTCTTCGCGGTGGCAGATCCCGTCACCCTTGAATTACAGCCGGGCGAGGGGGTATTGCTGCACGTCAACCTGATTCACACTTCTGCGGTGAATGAGACCGGTTTGCCGCGGCGGGCATTCAGCGTTGCTTATGTAGATGCTGCGGCCAGGACCAACGATGGTCAGCCTCTCCCCACTATTTTCGGTGAAGATGCCTTACACCCACAATTCAACTAACCGACTATATTTCCAATTCTGGCGGCGTGGTTTTCAGTTTCTGGGAACTTACGCTGCCGTGAATCTACTATTCCGTAAAGATCGGAACGGTCTCACGGAATCGGGACTTGCCAAGTTCCGATTTATCCCCGATGAATCGGGGTTGTTGTTTGGATCGTTCCCCAATAAGATCGGGACAGGCCGATCCAACAACATCGGGAACTGATAGCACTGCCCATCCGATGAAGTCGGACTCTATTGCTATTCCTCAAACCCGTGTTTATCAATAAGCCGCTAGGGAGTGTAATTCTTCCCTAGCATCACAATATGCGCTCACCCCAAA
Organism: Candidatus Poribacteria bacterium; assembly: GCA_965247655.1. Taxonomy (GTDB): domain Bacteria; phylum Poribacteria; class WGA-4E; order WGA-4E; family PCPOR2b; genus PCPOR2b. Next base: position 6,517,502 of record OZ252032.1, read on the forward strand.
GAGTTGCCCGCCCTTAGTTTCGCTCAAGGGTAGACTTCACGCCTCAACATGACAGTCAAAACTAATTACAGGGGGATAGTTTAATGCACGAAGATTTTGGTGGAAAATCTGCGTATAGTATGGGGTTACTTATCATCTTGCTTGCTTCACTATGGCTAGGCTGTGGAAGTGATGATGAGCAAGAGAATGGAGACGTTCCCGACAAAATTGTCGGTGAAGACATGGCGGAAATGGTACTGATTCCTGCTGGAGAGTTTGAGATGGGCGATTCCTTCAACGAAGGTACTACCTACGAACGCCCTGTCCACACCGTTTTCCTTGACGATTTCTATATTGATGTCTACGAGGTGACCAACGCGATGTATGCGAAGTTTCTCAATGCGATGGGAAAGCATATGGGGGATACCGGTCATATCTGGTTGGATATGGGTGACGGTGATGAGATGATAGAATGGGTTGGGGGACAATACCGACCGAAGGCAGGGTTTGAAGAGTATGCCGTGGTTGAAGTGAGTTGGTACGGCGCAGCGGCGTATGCCCAGTGGGCGGACAAACGCTTGCCGACCGAAGCGGAGTGGGAGAAAGCCGCCCGCGGTGGGCAGGTCGGAGAGCGGTATCCGTGGGGAGATGATGACCCTGATGGGAGTCAGTGCAACTTTGCGGATAAGCACACGAGCTATTCTTGGTCAGATCAGAACGTTGATGACGGCTACCAAACAACCGCTCCTGCGGGGCTATATCCTCCAAATGACTACGGGTTATACGACATCGCTGGAAACGTATGGGAGTGGTGCATAGACGAATTGGATGTAGAGTTTTACGAAAACAGTTCAAGAGAGAACCCGGTGTCAGGTGGACCTACACTATTCATGCCTAATAACTTCACCAGTATTACAGAACGTCGCATACTTCGCGGTGGTTCGTGGCACAGCACTCCAGAGATCCTTCGCGTGGCGTACCGCAACAGCAACGAGCCGGCGGTCACGCTCAGTTACGTTGGCTTTCGTTGCGTAGTCCCTGTTGATCCTTAGTCCTATTTTGACTTTTGAAAAATCCGCGTTGTGACGCTCTCATGCCATGATTTGAAGGAAGGTTTTGATGACAGTACCCCATGAGTGGACACCTGCTGAAGGCAGTCCACAAGAGATATTAAAAAAATATCCCAAGCCTCTCAATGCGTTGGTATCGGGTGAAGTGCCGGCGATTGTCCTCCGCCAAGCTTTCAATCCGGATCACTGTGCGGGTCTCGTAGAGAGGCTCTATGAACGTGGCTTGGCATACGAACCTCACCAAGATGAAGACAGTAAGCGACCGGTGTACGTTGGTCCCGCCTTCGTTAGGTACAATGCCGATCCCGAAAAATTTTTCGGCTACGCCGCCGACACCCACGAACTTTTCAAAACCTTGTTCAACGGGTACGACGATCCAGTGAAGACCTTCTACAAGATGTTGTCGTGTATAGCACCGGACAAGCGGGTGATGACCGCTCGCGAGCCGGACGGACGCCTCTATGGTCCCGCCGTTTTTCGTGTCTACTATGCCGACATAGGACACGGACCGCACTTTGATTCCGTAGCAAAGCGGCAGAAGCTGTTCAATTATGAGGTCTCTCGGTTCCAGCATCAGTTGGCTGGGGTGATGTGCTTCCAGAACTCCGAAAAAGAAGGTGAAAGTGGAGAGCCCTTCCTCTACAACTGTCCTTGGACACCTGCCGTGCAGGAATATATCACCGAAGGTACGTTTAGCCAATATGTCGCTGAGCAAGGTATCCCCCGGATTCAAATTCAGCTTGAGCCCGGCGACCTCTACTTCTTCTTCTCTGAAAACATCCATGAAGTACCGCCGGTGATAGGTGAGAAGCCGCGCATTGTGCTCGCTGCCTTCTTTGGCATGTCCCCGGACGATGAGGAGATTTTTGTCTGGTCATGATGTTACTACCGTCACTTTGCACTATTGTTAGCTACTGAAAGGACAAATAAATGAAAATTACGAAAATCGAAACATTCCAGATTGAAACCCCGCGCTATTACCAAAAACACCCGGTTGACACAGGCGAAGCGCCATCAGGTCATGTTATCGTGAAACTCCATGTGGCTGATGGACTTGTAGGGCTAGGAGAGGCATCGGACAGCAAAGCTGGTGATCTGGGGGCACTGACAAAACGCTACAACGATTTGCTGGTTGGACGCGATGCCACCCGGATTACAGAGATTAATGAATTGGTGCGGGCACAAGACTTTGGTAGCACAGTCAGTAACTCGCACCTGACAGCTGCTATTGACATTGCACTGTACGACCTCAACGGCAAGGCGCAGGGTGTGCCAGCCCACAATTTAATGGGCGGCAAGGTGCGAGAAAGTGTGTATTTCTGCTATCCAATTATAGGAGCGCACCTAGAGGATGGCTTTGAGCGGAACGCCAGCTACCTACAGCGATTGGTGGATTTGGGGCATCATCTGTTTCGTTACTACGTTTCAGGAGACAGTGATCTGGACAACCGGTTCATCACCGAGATGAAAGCCCGTTTTGGAGAGAAAATCAAACTCAAAGCCTTCGATTTTTCCGGGCGTTTTGCGGATTGGGAGACTGCCCTGCGCTACGCAGACGTGTTACGCCACCATAATCCGTATAACTTTGAGCAACCATCAAACAATTTCCGGGTATGCGCCGAGTTCGTTAAGCGGATGGATACGCAGGTAAGTCTGCACATCAGCAGCCTAGAGGAAGGTTACGAGGCAATTGAGCGCGGGGCATGCACCGTCCTTAATTTGGCGTGGGTCTGGTGGGGACCGACTTACGTCCGCCGGATGTTCGCGCTGGCGGAAGCTGCAGGGTTCAAGACCTTGCTTTCAACCGATCAGGATTCAACCCTAGGCACAGCCGGGGCAGTGCATCTAGGAGTTTCTGTACCCAACCTTGATATTCCGGCTGATCCTGCTGGTCCTCTACTCTATACGGTTTCGCCTGCCAAAGTGCGCATCCGGGCAGAGGAGAGCCACCTGTATCCGCCAGAGGGACCTGGGTTGGGTATCGAGTTGGACGAGGATAAGATGAGAGAGCTAACAATAGCCTCCGCATAAATATCTCCGACGCCAAGCCCAGCGTTTTTGGGATTGTCGGATAAGGACATCCATTTTGACTATTACAAAAATCGGCTTTTTAGGAGAATATGATCCCAAAACGAACTGCCAGTAATCCTCAAACACGCTCAACCGGGATTTCCCGATTCTTAAGCCTACCCTCGAACGCAATGAAAGGTTTGAGGGTTAACGGCGTGAAGGGTCGGAGATGCCGATCCAATGGGAGTATTTGTGGAGTACCGATTGCCAAATGCCTATCATTCATCGTAATAATAGGTATATCACTCACATTCACAGTAGTATCGCGTGCACAAAAATACAACGAAGCCCCAATGCTGGCAAAACTTGTCAAACAGGGGAAACTTCCACCGGTCGAAGAACGGCTTCCGGAAAACCCGCTGGTTCTGAATCCACCCGAAATTGGCAAGTATGGGGGGGCTTTGAACCGTGTGTGGCTCGGTTTTTCAGATAAATGGGGTGTTGAAAAGTTGACCGGAGAGTCGTTGGTGGAGTGGTCCGAAGATGGCAGTAGAATTATTCCTTGTGTTGTCACAGATGCACAAATCTCCAATGGAGGTCGTGTATACACTTATCATATCCGAAAGGGAATCAAATGGTCGGATGGCCATCCATTCACCACCGAAGATATCTTGTTTTACTGGGAGGATATCCAATTTAACACAGAAATCCTAAATGTTCCCGGATTTCAATATAGATCGGGTGATGAATATGGGAAACTTAAAGTGTTAGACGAGCACACCTTTCAAATAACCTTTAGGAAACCCCATCTGTTTTTTCATACAATGATTGCGAATTACCTAGGTTTTACCTCATATCCGAAACACTACCTCAAACAGTTCCATCCAAAATACACCCCTATCGGTGAACTAAAAAAGAAGGCGAAAAAAGCCGGTTTTGATACGTGGCTTCAACTTTGGTCCGCAAAGTCCAGCAGCAGTGGACAAGGCTGGTTTGTTAGTAACCTAGAGCACCCAACGCTTTTCGCGTACAAAGTCACTCAAGCAACGCCGGAACGCCTTGTGCACACCCGGAATCCCTACTACTGGAAAGTTGATAGTGCCGGCAATCAGCTTCCCTACATTGATGTGATTGTTCATACTTTGGCAGAAGACACGACCATGCTGAATCTGAAAGCCGCCGGCGGCGAAGTCGATTTTCAGGGGCGGCGTCTCAGTCCGAATAATCTCCCCACTTTTATGACAAGTGCGGAAAAGAATAATTTTGATGTGGCGCTTTACGATACTCACATTGGTGCGCTACCCGGAATATTTATAAACCAAACGGTTGAAGACTTGACGCTGCGGAAAATCTTCCAAGACGTGCGTTTTAGACAAGCACTTTCCGTCGCTATTAACCGTGAGGAAGCCAATGAACTTGTGACCACGGGATTGCTGACGCCGAGGCAGGCTTCATCGGCTTCAAACAGCATTTTCCATCGTGATAAATGGGCGAACAATTATGCACAATACGATATAAAATTGGCAAACGGTCTACTCGATGAAATGGGGCTCAAATGGGACGGGAAATATCGCTTGCGCCCGGATGGAAAGAAACTCACCGTCATTGTTTCATGTTATCAAGGTTGGCTTGGCACTGAAGATGTTGACACAGCAGAGATGCTAAAGGACTATTGGAGTAAAATTGGCGTTGATGTGGCTGTTGATAATCAGGCTCGCGAGCAGCTTATGCCCAAGTGGGCAGATAACAAACTCCAAATTGGTCTCTATGTATATTTTCCAAGTTACTCCACCATGGTGCATTTTGTCCCTTACGCAACAGATTCGTGGTCAAACTCGTGGGGACCTTTGTATTCTCAATGGTACCATTATGATGGAAAACAGGGTGAAAAACCTACCCCTGAAATGCAAGCCCTTTTCGATCTCCACCAAAAAATACTTGTCGCAGAAACCGAGGCTGAAAAAAGTCGCCTCTTAGAACAAATCATCCAGAATCATATTGATAACTTATGGGTTATCGGTGTTGTAGGTGATGTTCCCCAGCCCATGATTATTTCAAAGAGATTGGGTAATGTTTCAATGGAGGGGGTATATGCACTTGCCTACAACAGCCCGAAAAATATTGCGTACGAAACCTTCTATTTCAAAAATTGATCCTAGGTGTTTTAGGTACGGAGGCTGTCATGATGCAAACTCTCACAAGTATAGTGAAAAGCCAAAAAAAATAAAGCATGATAATACGGTATATTATCCAAAGATTGCTTTATGCAATCCCAACGCTCGTCTGCATTTCAATAGTCAGTTTTATCATCATTCAATTGCCACCGGGAGATTTTGTTGATTATATTATGGCTGAAATGGCAAATGATGCGAGTCGGCTTGACGCAGACTATGAAGCGCAACTGCGAAAGGAGTTGGGGGCTGACAAACCTGTATATATTCAGTACCTTTCATGGATGAAAGGTGTCTTTGTCGGTGATTTTGGAGTCTCCTTTATGTGGAATCGGCCCGTTAACGAAATCATTTGGGAACGGTTAAGCTACACTCTTCTCATCGCTTTTGTTTCACTAATCTTTACCTACTTACTGGCAATCCCGGTTGGTGTCTATACAGCCACGCACCAATACTCCTTTGGAGACTACGCGCTCACCTTCTTGGGTTTCATCGGCGTGGCAACTCCGAATTTCCTTTTGGCACTTGTGCTCATTTGGGTGTTTCACCAGTATTTTGGAATAGGCATCGGTGGCTTATTCTCACCTGAATTTTATGATCAGCCATGGAGTGTTGCCAAATTTCTGGACTTTATCAATCATTTATGGGTTCCGATAATCGTGGTCGGTACAGCTGGAACCGCTTGGTTAATTCGAATCATGCGTGGTACACTCATGGACGAATTAAGGCAGCAGTATGTTATGACCGCACGGGCTAAAGGTGTCAGCGAAAGGCGTCTGCTATACAAATATCCTGTGAGAATGGCGCTAGTCCCCATCATCAGTGTAATCGGTTGGCAACTCCCAGAAATGATATCAGCGACAGTGATCACCTCAATCGTCCTTTCCCTTCCAACAATTGGTCCAATTTTCCTAAAGGCACTATCGGGGCAAGACATGTTTCTCGCCGGATCCATTGTGTTGATTCTGTCATCACTGACAGTTGTTGGAAATTTTGTTTCTGATATCCTATTGGTTATCGTTGATCCAAGAATCCATTTTGAATCGAATTAAGCGATGATTTTCTTCAAGAAGAGAACAGAACGCGAAAAAACGGAACGGGAGGACGATCTATATTCAGCTTTATCTCATCGCCAACTGATTTGGATTCAATTTAAAAAACACAAGTTGGCGCAAATCAGTCTAACCCTATTAGCTCTATTTTACTTCATTGCCATTTTCTGTGAATTTTTCGCGCCATATGGGCTTGGAGATCGACACGCCAAATATACCTACTTTCCTCCCCAAGATGTTCATTTCTTCGACGAGGATGGTTTTAACTTCAGGCCATTTGTATACGGTGTTAAGCGCACAATCGATAAGAAAACTTTCAAAAAGATCTATGAAGAGGATAAGACAAAAAAGTATCCCATCAGAGTTTTCGCTCGCGGAAATGCTTATAAACTGTGGGGAATATTTGAAACCGACAGACATCTGTTTGGTGTTGACGAGCAAGGGAGCATATTTTTGCTAGGCACAGACCGAATGGGAAGAGATCTGTTATCCCGAATTATCTACGGTTCTCGAATCAGCCTTTCCGTAGGAATCGTCGGTGTATTGCTTTCACTCCTAATTGGTTTATTCCTTGGTGGGATTTCAGGATATCTTGGAGGTATTTGGGACATTGTCATACAACGTGTTGTTGAAATACTCCGCTCTTTTCCGACCATACCGCTTTGGATGGCACTTGGTGCAGCGGTCCCACCCGAATGGTCGCCGGTGTTGGTATATTTTGGCATTACAGTGATTCTTTCTTTTATGGGATGGACAGGGGTTGCGAGGGTCGTCAGAAGTCAACTGCTTTCGCTAAGGGAACAAGATTTCGTCATGGCAGCTAAGGTCAGTGGGGCTACAGACGGCTACATCATTCGACGCCATCTGATACCCGGCGTATTTACCTATATCATTGTACATTTAACACTGGCGATCCCTTGGATGATTCTCGCGGAAACTTCCCTGAGTTTTCTCAATATAGGGCTTCGACCGCCCGTAACGAGTTGGGGTGTTTTGCTCAAGGAGGCGCAAGCAGTTACCACAGTTACTTTATACCCATGGATTATTACACCCGCAGCGGCTATAATCGTCACGGTGCTTGCCTTCAATTTCGTGGGTGATGGCTTGAGGGATGCGGCGGATCCGCATCGTCGTTAAGAACCACTGATTTATCGATAAAGTGTGGAAAAATAAGATATGGCACGAAATACACCTTTAGGGCAAGTACACCGAAAATGAACCCTCCAAACTCATTAGCAAGAATCTAAAGGACTGAGTGGATATGTAATGTTGCCAGTACTTGAAGTGAATAACTTAAAAACACACTTTTTCCTCGATGAAGGAGTTTTAAAGGCTGTCGATGGAGTCAGTTTTAAGGTCTCTGAAAAACAGATACTTGGGATTATAGGCGAAAGTGGTTGCGGCAAGAGCATTACTGCTCAATCGATCTTGCAAATATTACCCCACCCCGGCAGGATTGTTAATGGAGAAATTATCTTATATACAGACGGGGAGGACCCGGTTTTTATTAATCAGCTGGATCCATTTGGGAAAGCGATTCGTAATATTAGGGGCCGCCACATTGCGATGATTTTTCAAGAGCCCATGACAAGCCTCAGTCCGATTCATACTGTTGGCAACCAAATCATAGAAGCCCTTTTGTTGCACAAAACAAAGAGCCGAGCAGAAGCCCGCGACATCGCACTGGCAATGCTCAATCGTGTCGGTATTAGCAACCCAGCCCAAAGAATAGAGGAACTACCACATCAGCTTTCTGGCGGAATGCGTCAGCGCATCATGATTGCTATGGCTTTATGTTGTGATCCGAAATTATTGATTGCTGACGAACCGACAACCGCTCTAGATGTAACGGTACAAGCGCAGATCCTTGAACTGCTACAAGAATTGCAAGAACCGTCAGGGATGAGCATGATCTACATAACACACAATCTCGGTGTCATTGCTGAAATCGCCGATGAGGTTGCGGTGATGTATCTAGGGCGAATTGTTGAACAAGGACCAACTCGTGAGATCCTTGATAATCCACTTCATCCTTATACGCAGCGGCTATTGAAAAGCGTGCCTAAGCTCGGTTACAAAGCACGTTCTAGGCTTGAAGCTATAGAAGGTAATGTCCCAATTCCCCTTAATCTGCCTCGGCAATGTGGATTCTTTTCTCGCTGCCCTGAATCTAAAACAGGGATTTGTGATGTAAATATTCCAACTCTACTGGAGACAAGTAAAAAACATTCTGTTCGCTGTTTCCTACACAGTGACGAGATTGAAGGCGTTGAAGAATGAATCCAGAAAAAGGGAGTTCAGAACGGCTTTTGGAGGTGCGAAACCTCAAAAAATATTTCCCTATCACAGTGGGTTTCTTAAAACGTGAGGCAGGTCAGGTCAAAGCGGTTGACGATGTGAGTTTCTATATCGATCGGGGCGAAACCCTTGGTCTGGTGGGAGAAAGCGGTTGCGGTAAGACAACTTTAGGGCGTTGTGCCATACGTGCAATTGAACCGACTGATGGTATAGCGAAGTTCAGAGCCAACGGAGAAATGGTCGATCTGATTTCGCTGAACCCAAAAGAGATTCGAGAAGTTCGTCAGCACATGCAGATGATTTTCCAAGACCCTTACACGTCGCTTGACCCCCGTATGACAGTGCTAGAAATCGTTGGCGAGCCTTTGGAGGTAAACAATATCGCAAGGGGCGTTGAACTGGAAGAACGTGTCAAGGCACTTATGGAAGTTGTTGGTCTAGAGGTCAAATATCTGAAACGCTATCCTCACGCATTTAGCGGTGGTCAACGGCAGCGTATTGGTATAGCAAGAGCGTTAGCTACAAATCCAAAACTCGTGGTTTGTGATGAAGCGGTAAGTGCCTTGGATGTCTCAATCCAAGCTCAGATTCTCAATCTACTCCTTGACCTCCAAAGAGATTTGGGGTTAACCTATCTATTCATTTCGCACGATCTTTCTGTGGTGGAGCACATTTCTGACAGGGTTGGCGTGATGTACGTCGGGAAATTGGTCGAGATGTCAAAGACCGAGGATTTATTTTTTCGACCCAAACACCCCTACACTGAAGCACTCCTTTCAGCGGTGCCAACACCCGAGGGAGAAAGAAAAAATCGACGAATTATTCTTGATGGTGAGGCAGCAAATCCGGCTGATGTCCCCAATGGTTGTCCATTCCATCCCCGCTGCAAATATGCCGAAGATATATGCAAAACTGAACCTCCTATTTGGCAAGAAATAGAGCCTGACCATTTCACTGCCTGTCACTTTTCCAAGGAATTAGAATTAAAAGGCGTGGAACAATATGGAGGCTAGTGTTAACATACTCCCAAATCTGAAGCGACTGGAGAACTGTTTTGGGTACGTTGATATGGAGTCCTGACTATGCTCACCGATGAACAAATCGGCTTCTTTAACGAATTTGGATTTCTTGTCTTTCGCCAGTTGTTTGGTCCAGAAGAAATGGAGACCATCGGCAGCGAGGCGGAGGTTGCCTTGGACGAAATTTACCAAGGTCGCGAAGGTGGTCCCCAAGGCAGTTGGGTATCACTGCTTGGTCCCTCCACTCCTTTCAATGCCTCCCTGCTTGAGGACAAGCGCTTCTACGGTATTGTCACCCAGCTCTTCGACGAGAGCATAATTGGCTTGAATACCGACATGCTCTGGTGGCAGGCAAATACGGGGTGGCACCGCGATCTGGATGTGCCGGGGAATACTGGACTGAAATTCATCTATTACTTGGATGCACTCCAAGCGGAGAATGGAACTTTACGCGTCGTTCCGGGCTCACATATAGAGCCGCACCACACCGACGTTCCCGAAGTTGAACCGATGCGTCTTACCTCAAAGGATGAGGACTACATGCAAAAGGTAAGAGTGCTAGAAATTCAACCGGGGGACCGCATGCTTCCTAGCGTAGCCGTGGAATCTGAACCTGGTGATGTAATCGCATTCGCTATGCCTTTGTTGCACGCTAGTTTTGGGGGTGCTCCCAGTCGGCGCTTCGGTGCTACTGTATATTGGGCACCGTCGCAAACCCCGGAGCAGGCAGATGCCCGCCGCAAAGAGGCTCGTACCATACACGGCAATCACTACCGCATGTTTAACTACCCTATTAACGCACCCTTCTGTCACCCAGACTGGATCGAGAGCGCTCAAGGAAACCCTGTGCGCGAGCGTTGGATTGAATGTCTGCGCGATCTGGAGTGGATTAGCTCTTCGTGAATGCTATCGTCAGTAATAATTGAGACTTCGTATCAATTGCTATATCAAACTGATGAGTAACTGACCCAAGAAAGAATCACATTGAGTCCAAAAGACAATCGTCTTCTCGCTTCAACCCACGCCTCGCAGCCAGAAATTCGTTGGCGTGTAATCTGGCTGGCGGCGGCTATCATCCCCTTTAACAACTACTGGGTCTACGCGATGTTGCGGTGGGCACAGGGCCTCCCAACAACCATGTCGCTCTTCTTCAACGTGATTTTCATCTTCGCGATCCTGCTCGCGTTGAATTATGGAATATCCCTGTATTCGCCGCGTCTGGCATTAACGCAGGGCGAATTGCTGACGTTTTACGCAATGCTCTCCGTCGCTACTGCAATCGCCGGCGCCGATTTCTTCGCCGTAATCATCACACATATCGCCGGCGGCGGCTGGCTGGCAACTGAGGAGAACGAATGGGCGACCTTGTTTCACCGTTACTTCCCCGATTGGCTGGCACTGACTGATAAAAATAGCCTCACGACCTATTTTGTCGGTGAATCGACCCTTTACCTTGACGAACATCTTCGGTTATGGTGGAAGCCTGTCCTGTCGTGGTCTGGGTTTATCGTCGTCCTCGTTTGCACGGCATTTTGTATCAACGTCATTATGCGAAAACAGTGGATTGAGATAGAACGGTTGAGCTACCCAATTATCGAACTTCCGCAGCAAATGGCTACCAAAGGCTTCTTTCGGAATCGATTGATGTGGACTGGGGCAATCCTCGCTGGCGGTATGGATATCATCAACGCATTGCATTTCTTGTATCCATCCATCCCCGGGCTCGGTGGCGATTTCTTCGATCTGCGACCCTATTTTACCTCGAAACCGTGGAACGCTATCGGTTGGACACCTGTCACGCTCTTCCCCTTTGCCGTTGGGATGGCATATTTCATGCCGCTCGATCTCTCCTTCACGTTTTGGTTTTTCTATATCTTCTGGAAATTTGAAATGATCATGGGGAGTATTCTTGGGTTTCAGCAGATCCCCGCCTTTCCCTTCATCTTTGAGCAATCGTTTGGTGTATGCGTCGGTGTACTGATTCTGGTGCTTTGGAGTGCGCACCGTCATCTGCGAGATGTACTGGTGGGCGCATGGCGCGGCGAGAAAGCGTCTGAATCTAACGAACCGATCTCCTATCGTACGGCGGTCCTCGGAGTAGTTATCGGTTTCCTGCTGCTTATCGGTTTTTGGGTAGTAGCGGGGATGTCGCTCTGGGTTGCTGTCCTAGTCTTCATCATCCATTTTACAACCGTGACCGTTACGACTCGCATCCGCGCCGAGCTCGGTCCCCCGCTCCATGATCTCCGCAGGATGGGACCTGATGTGCTAATTCCACAGATGTTTGGCATGCGACAATTGGGTCCTAGAAACCTCAGCCTGTTTGCGCTCGTATTTCCTTTTAATCGTGCTTATCGGGGCAATGCCATGCCGCCGCAATTGGAAGGATTGAAACTCGCCGAGCGGACAGGTATCTCAACGCGTCGTGTCGGATTTGCGATACTAATCGCCGTTGTCATCAGCCCGCTGCCCCTGTTCTTGAGTGGATTGCAGCTCGGCTACGAATCCGGTGCGGTGGCGTTTTGGGGCGGCGGCGTCTTTCGACGGACTCAGGGCTGGCTTACCAATCCAACGCCTGTGGACATCCTGGGAATCTTGGCAATGCTTTTCGGCACGCTCTTCACTTTTGCTCTCACCGCCTTACGTCATCGTTTCGTTTGGTGGCCCCTCTATCCCGTTGGATACGGCATCACAGGCACATGGGCGGTCAACTTTTTCTGGTCTTCGGTGCTCGTTGCTTGGGTGATTAAATGGTGCGTTCTCCGCTTTGGAGGCTTAAGGACGTTTCGTCGCCTAGCACCGTTCTTCCTAGGAATGCTGTTCGGCGAGTTTCTACTCGGAGGTGTATGGGCACTGATTGGTGTGATTGTACAGAGACCGATGTATCGGTTTATTTGGTGAAGGCTAAAATCTCCATTAATTTTAGTCTCATCCGATATCATCTCCAATAGGATGTTCAACTGACAGTGCTGCTCGACCTTAACGCATCACGATTTATGATGAGAGTTGAACAGCGTACTACGTTCACAAACCCCTTATCGAGTTTAACGTTGTTTTCATCACCTCCATTGGAGGCATAATACAGTGCCCGAAACGACCTTCCAAAACGGTCTAACTCCCAAATCTTTTCTCATTGCCCTGTGCCTCATTCCGGTCAATATTTACTGGATTGTTCAACTTGAAGTCGTTCGCTACACGTTTCCTACGCTCGTCCATCCCCTATCAAATGTCATGTTCATTCTATTTTGGCTGCTTCTGATTGGGTACCTCCTCAAGAAAATCTCTCCGAAGCTCGGGATTAGTCCGCCGGAGCTTTTGACTATCTATGTCATGTTGGGTATCGTATCGTCCCTTTGCTCAGGCGACATGATGCAGATCTTAATTACGATTTTGGGGCACCCCTTCCGTTTTGCAACACCTGAAAATCAATGGCGCGAACTGTTCTGGAGGGAGCTTCCTCCTTGGCTTACCGTTCAAGATGAAAAGGCGTTAGTCCCCTATTACGAAGGGGGATCCAGTTTCTATATCAAACGGCACCTATATGCGTGGCTCCGTCCTGCTCTGGCATATACCTCATTCATCTTTGTGCTGCTGTTTGTCATGCTGTGCATCAATACACTGTTGCGGATCCAGTGGACGGAACGGGAACGGCTAACGTACCCAATCATTCAACTTCCACTGGAGATGACGGACACGAGAAACAGGTTCTTCAAAAATAAGCTGATGTGGCTTGGCTTCAGCATTGCTGCGTTGATTAGTATAGTGAACCTGCTCAATTCTATTTACCCCACCGTTCCCTATATTCCCGTCAAGCGTCAGAATTTACACCAATATTTCACCGTTCGCCCTTGGAATGCGATGGGTTCCTTCCGAGTCTCGTTCTATCCCTTTGTTATCGGCATTGGTTTCCTCATACCGCTAGACCTACTCTTTTCATGCTGGATGTTTTACGGGGTTTATAAGATCGAATTGATGGTCGGCAACATGATGGGGTGGCGCAGTCTGCCTCGTTTTCCTTATTTCAACGAACAGGGCTTTGGTGTCTACGTTGGCTTGCTCGGATTTGCGCTATGGATCGGCAGAGTCCATTTCAAAGGATTAGTGCGCCATCTGTTACGTTTATCTTCACTTGATGATTCCCGTGAACCGATGCCATACCGCTTGGCAGTCGCCGGTATATTAGCTGGATTGGCGTTCCTGATGGTATTTTCCTACAGAGCGGGGATGTCCCTGTGGGTCATTCCAATCTTTTTTGCGATTTACTTCCTATTAGCGATAATGATTGCGAGGCTCCGTGCAGAATTGGGTTTTTTAGTACACGATTTGCATTACATTGATCCGCACAGCATGATCATCGCCGGATTTGGAACACGTCGCCTAGGACCGGGCACCTTGACCGTCTTTTCATTGTATAAGTTTTTCAATCGTGCCTATCGATCTCACCCAATGCCACCGCAACTGGAAGCCCTGAAAATTGCTGAAAGGCGAAATATCAATCCGCGTCATATAGCTGCGGCCATTCTACTTGCTACCTTAATTGGATCAGTAAGCGTGTTTTGGGTATTGTTAGATAATTACTACCGACACGGCGCAGAAACCGGGTACTATGGACCATGGGCATTAGGGTTCGGACGAATCATCTATCGCCAGCTTGAAAACTGGCTGAACTATCCCCAAGAGACGGATCTTCCAGCTCTCGCTTTCATCGGAGGTGGACTCGGTTTCACAGCACTGCTCATGTTCCTGAGAACACGTTTTCTATGGTGGCCCCTCCATCCACTCGGCTATGCCATGGCAAATAGCTGGGGAATGTTCAATTTGTGGGCGTGTCTCTTTGTTGCATGGGGGTTGAAAGCAATCATCCTACGCCACGGTGGACTTAAAGCCTATCGACAGGCAATCCCCTTCTTTCTCGGACTTGCTTTGGGAGATTATATTTTAGGCAGTCTTTGGAGTATTATCAGTATTGTAGCCAATACTACTCTGTATCAATTTTTTCCCTAGCGGACAGAGATAATATCGACCTGCTCATCATAGATATCAACATATATAGTTGGTGAGATGAAAAGTATATCGACAGAACCTCAAAATACCCGTTTTACCCTAATAGAAAATACCCCTGTGCCCTTCCAGAGTGGTTTAACACTTAAATCATTCGTTATCGCTTTCCTGCTGATTCCGATCACTGTTGCTTGGATCATTCAGCTTGAAGTGGTTCGCCATACCTTCCCAACGCTTGTTCATCCGCTCTCACATGTCATTTTTACACTCTTTTGGCTCGTTCTGATCGGGTGGATATTCGGCAAAATCTCCCCCAAGCTCGGTCTTTCTCAACAGGAACTCCTCACAATCTACTTCATGCTGTGTATTGTCTCCACCCTTTGTTCGTACGACTGTATGGAGATCTTCATACCGATCATGGCGCATGCGTTCCGGTTTGCTAGCCCCGAAAACGAATGGCGTCAACTGTTTTGGCGACAACTTCCGGAGTGGCTCACCGTTCACGACGAAAAAGCGGTGACGGCTCTTTACGAAGGGGGTTCAAGCCTTTATATTGAGAGGTATTTAAAGGCATGGCTTGGTCCGGCGGTAACGTGGATGGCGTTTATCTTTGCGTGGATGGTTGTGATGCTGTGTATCAACGCGCTGTTGCGAATCCAGTGGATCGAGCGCGAGCGGTTGACATATCCCCTGACCCAACTCCCGTTAGAGATGACCAATCCGAGGTTAGGGTTCTTCAGAAACAGGTTGATGTGGCTTGGTTTCGGCATCGCTGCCTTGATTAGTATTGTGAACCTGCTCCACTCAATCAACCCTGTTGTTCCTTATATTCCCGTCAAGCGCCAGAGCATCGGTCACTATTTTACCACCCGCCCTTGGAACGGGATGGGCGGTGTGCAAGTTGCTTTCTATCCTTTTGCGATTGGGATCGGCTTTCTTATACCGCTGGATCTCCTATTTTCATGCTGGGCGTTTTTCTGGATCTACAAGATCGAACTGATGGTTGGTAGCGTCATGGGTTGGCGAGGTCTACCGCGCTTCCCTTATCCCGCCGAACAGGGCTTCGGTGTATATATGGGGCTGCTAGGATTCGTCCTCTGGACTGGCAGATCTCATATCAAAGGGCTGGTGCGTCATCTGTTCAGTTCCCGCGCTTCTCCGTCACAACTAGATGATTCCGGCGAACCGATGCCATATCGTCTTGCTTTCGCGGGTATCCTAATCGGCACGATTTTCCTGATGGCATTTTCGTACAAAGCAGGCATGTCGTTATGGGTGATTCCAATTTTTTTCGCAATCTACTTCTTACTAGCGATAATGATCACCCGGTTAAGGGCAGAGTTGGGATTCCTAGTACACGGTTTGAAATACATCAGTCCACATAACATGATTGTTGTCGGTGTTGGCACACGGCGACTTAATTCCAGCACGCTGACCGTCTTTTCACTGTACATGTTTTTCAATCGCGCTAATTGGGCAAACCCGATGCCAGAGCAACTGGAAGCCTTGAAAATCTCGGAAAGGCAGCATATTAACCCGCGTCATACAGCCGTTGCTATCCTGCTTGCGACGGTGATCGGATCGGGGGTGACCTTTTGGCTCTTGTTGGATGTCTACTACCGACATGGCGCGGAATCTGGATACTTCGATCCGGCTACATTGGGATTTGGACGTGAGGTCTACGTGCAACTTGAAAATTGGGTGAACTCTCCCAAAGAGCCAGATCGTCCAGCGTTTGCCTTTATGGGGGGTGGGCTTGTGTTTACTGTCTTGCTGATGTTTTTGCGAGCGCGCTTCCTGTGGTGGTCACTCCATCCACTCGGCTATGCGACAGCGCAGAGTTGGGGGATGGGGAATCTGTGGTGCTGTCTCTTTGTTGCTTGGGTATGCAAGGCTGTCATCCTACGTTATAGCGGTTTCAAGGCATATCGACGCGCAATTCCGTTCTTTTTAGGACTCGCGCTAGGAGACTATATCCTAGGTAGCCTCTGGAGTATTCTAGATATTCCAACCACTATCTCTTTATATCTATTTTTTCCTTAATATACGAGTGCGTATCGTTTTGAGCCAAAGCCTTGGTCAACCGAGTCGCTTCAGATACTGTTTCACGATGTCTATGCCCACAAGATCACTATACGCTGTCTGGATTCGATCGGTAACCGGTCCCGGTACACTGCCATCACCGATGGTTGAACCGTTGACAGAGGACACAGAGCAGAGGCAAAAACTGGTAGAGGTCACAAAAGCCTCGTCCGCTGTGTAGACATCATAGAGATCGACATCTGCCTCTTGCACCTTGATGTTCAGACCTTGGGCAAGTTCAATGACAGTCTCGCGGCTTATACCTGCTAAGACGTACTGCTCTTTTGGTGTAATCACTACCCCGTTTTTGACAATGAAGAAATTGCTTCCGAGACCCTCGGATATATTGCCGTTGATGTCTAATAAGATAGAGAAGGCGTCCGGGTTCTGCGCCTTTACCTCCTGATCAGCAAGTATAAGGTTGATGTAATTGTGCACCTTGACCCTAGGACTCATACACTCAGGTGGCGTCCGCCTTATTGAAGGAATGACGACACTCAAACCGTCACGGTAATATCGTGCCCTCGCAGCAAACGGTAAAGGGTTGCACTCGATGATTACCGTTGGCTTATATTTGCCCCCTCCCGTAGGGATACCTCTGCTGATCCGCTGTATCACCCAGTAGTCATCGTCTGCTCCCAATAGAGACTGATTTGCCTTTAGTACCTGCATAGTTAGATCTGCCATCTGGTGCTGCGGAATCCCCGGATCCAGACGCATATATTTTAGCGAATCGTACAACCGGCCCAGATGTTCCTTTAGTTTGAATATCACCCCGCCGAAAGTGCGGGTCGCATCGAAGACCGCGTCCCCAGTTACAAATCCTTGGTCACGGAAGGATACCTTCCCCTCGCTCTCTGGAACTATCTCTCCATTGATGTATACCACGCGTTCTTGAGCCATGTTGTTTATCTACTCCTTTGAACTTATCTAGCGATTATCCGAAAAGTCCGCCACTGAGGAAAGTTCATTTTTCAACTGCGAGAGTTGTTCTTCTGGAAGATTTGTGATTTCAGAGACGAGCGTAATCTTCATTCCTTTGGCAAGCATCTCCTTTGCAGCTTCAATCTTTCCTTCAATTCTGCCTTCCTGTTTGCCTTCCTGCTTGCCCTCAAGCAAACCGTCTTGAAAGATCCGCTGCTTTTCTCTTTCTAATGCGGTGATTAACATGGTCTTCACCTCCTGTTCGTTTCGGTAAATGAACTCCAGTGATTGATAATCTCCAGATTCAATCCGTCCGTGGAGTGCCAACTGCCTGAACCAATTTAAGAACAAACTGACCGCTTGTTTGTCCACCTCCGAAGAGAACAGATTCAGCAGTTCTACCTCCAGCAAATCTAAATCATCAAATCTTCGCAGTGGAGACCCGTTCCCTTTAGGGAGGGGAGGAAACTGCGCTCCTTTTCGATGTATTGTTAAAGGCTTTATGGTATACTATAGTTGGGTTTCGTGGGAAGGTACTACGCCCCCGCTCGATGATGCTGTCCACCTCCGTTAGTACCGGATTGAAAGTTAGAAAACCGAATCGCATGAAAACAACGTATCAATATCGCATTTATCCGACGATGAAACAACGCAAGACACTTGAAGTTTGGCTTGATGCGTGTCGTACGCTTTATAACCAAGCACTTGATATGAAAAAGCAAGCTTACGACACGCACAAGGAAAATATCCCTTACAAAACGCAAGCCGCCTATTTGATCACGCTTCGCAATGTCTCTCAATTCTGGCAAAACAAGCACTGTGATGTGTTACAGGACACTTTACGCCGTCTCGATAAAGCGTATCAAGCGTTCTTTGTCCGTGTCGAAAAAGGGGAAGCACCCGGGTTCCCACGCTTCAAAGGTGAAGGCCGATACCGCTCAATGACCTTTAGTCACCTATCTAAACGGTTGATTCGCAATATCCGCAAACGCATGGCTCGGATAGTTGTACCCAAGATTGGGCATGTTGCGATTTGTTACCACCGCGCCCTTCCCGATGGCAAAATTAAGAATCTGACCATACAACGGAAAGCCAGTGGTTGGTATGCAAATATCACTGTCCAACTCCCTGATGTGCCTGAAATTCCCGAAGCATCTATCCAAACGATTACAGGGATTGACGTCGGTTTGGCATCGTTTCTAACCACTTCCAATGGGGATAAGGTTGCCAATCCGCGCCACTTTCGTCAATCAGAACACAAGTTGAGCCAAGCACAAGGTCGGTTATCCCAAAGGCAGAAGGGGAGCAGACGCTATAGTAACCAACGGGAACGGGTTGCCACGATACACGAGCATATTGTCAACCAACGCCGTGACTTCCACTATAAGACCGCACACCGACTTTTTACCCAGTGCGACGCGATAGCCGTTGAGGCCTTAAAAATCACTAACATGGTTCAAAACCACAATCTTTCTAAAAGCATATCTGATGCTGCATGGGGTAATTTTCGCTTAACACTGCAAAGCAAAGCTGCAAAGGCTGGTAAGCATCTGTTGAAAGTTAAGCCTCAAGGCACGTCTCAGGAATGCTCAGGGTGTGGTTCGGTTGTAAAGAAGTCGTTGTCTGTCCGTGTCCATTACTGCCCCGATTGTGGGTTGATAATTGACCGTGATCACAACGCAGCAATCAACATTCGTAATCGGGCAGCTGCTGCCCTGCGTGGAGGGACGTCGGTAACTAACGGCTCTGAAACCCTCGAAAGAGAAGGAAGCGCGAAACCTGTAAGCCCCCGTGGACGGTATCACAAGCACCGTCCTTCAGGGCGGGGTAGTTGACAATGTGACTCTGCCAAAAACAGCGTAGATACGATGTTTCGGATTTTCAACAGGGCTTCCTTGCTGTATTGGTTCTCAGCAATCAGGAAATACTGAAAATCTAACGCGAATGCACCAAGTGGTGGGTTTTGCTCAATCAACGCCGAAAGATTAACCGGTGCTGTCCAAGGTGCTTCTCCATTGTACAGCACAATCGGGAAAACCGCTGGCAGTTTTTTGACGTCTCTGTTATTGACGAGAAAATCCATGTAAAAGTTGGTGATGTAGTTGAGAACACGCAACGCCATGAACGGTTCAACAGTAGATTGAAACTCGATGAGGATGTAAATATAGATCTCGTGGTCATGAAATTGGATTTTGTAGATTAAGTCACTCTCGGTTTCTTTGTAGTGTTCGGAGATAAACGATTTATCCAAGGGTTCACAACTGGCGAAATCCAGATTATCGACCCACTCTTGGTTGACGAATGTCTCAAGCAGTTGCCGAAATATGGTTTGATTTGAGAATAGCTTCTTATATCCGCTGTCGTGAATGTTCATTACTAACACCTTTTCAACGAACAGGGTAGACGGATTCTTTCCGGTGTTGAAGAAAGTTCGTCAAGAACGTGAGATGACAGACTACTGCATAAATCTGTTTGTTTTCGCTTTATCCGGTGACGATTTTTATCGCTCCGGGAGCAGCGCCGTCAATCCGCCATCAATGACGAAATTGGCACCGGTGATATTGGTCGCTCTCTCGCTACACAAAAACAGTGCCAGTTCCGCGATTTCTTGTGGTGATGTAAAACGTTGGGTCGGGTATTGCGAACGCCAGACCTGCCATTGCTCGTCTCTGGTACGGTTAAACAGTTGCGCCGCTTGGTCAACCGCTGCCTCCAATAGTGGCGTCTCCACCGATCCGGGCGAGATAGCGTTGACGCGGATGCCGTATTTTGCCAAATCTATAGCTTCGCTCCGGGTGAGCGATAGCAGTCCTGCTTTGGTCACTGAATAGATCGTCGCATCCTCTTGATTTGCCAAGCCCGACACCGAAGCGATGTTGAGGATGGTGCCGCCCCGTTGTTTGATATATGGTACCGAATACTTTGCCATCAGAAAAGCGGAGGTAAGATTGACGGCGATTGTCCTGTCCCACATTGACAGCGAAAGTTCTTCGACATCTCCCGGACAATCGACAATGCCGACAGTATTGATCAGGCAGTCAATCGTCCCGAAAGTTTGGGCAACTGTTTCGCAGAAACCACGCACCGGGGCTTCATCCGCAACATCAATGGCATTGCTGTGGACGGTTGCCCCTGCCTGTCGGCACTTTTCAGCAGTCTGTGAAAGTTCATTTTGACGGATGTCACAAAGGGCTAGCGCCGCCCCGGCATTCGCAAATTTTTCGGCAATTGCCTCTCCGATGCCGCCACACGCCCCAGTGATGATGACTACTTTGTTTCTGTAGTTTTCCAATCGCTTCGCTCCGTTGCGTGGTTAGCTGTCCGCTTCATCGAAATTTTCGTGCCAATAAATGGCTTCGATTGCACGATACTTTCCCTCTGTTTCAAAATTCATGCTGTGAACCTTGGGTACGCGCTGATCTGTCCGATTGCTGATTGCTTCCGCATCGCCGATGTAAAACCCTGCGTGTCTACGAATACCACCGTCAGGAAATTCCGTCGGTTCCCAGACTAGGACACTGCCAACTTTCGGTTCTTCTATCTTGTTCCAGCCCGACCGCTGGAGATTCGCCTCTAGCCCCTTGACGGTCGTGTGTAGGTCATCTATCAGTTTACAATGGAAAAGTACCGATGAAACGAAATAGGCACAAGAAAGTATTCCATCTCGTAGGATATCTATCTCTTCCCCGTCAACAGAAGCGTATAGATTTCGGAATAGATCCGAACCAATGCTGTGGTGAACCATCAGCATATAATTCTTAAAACGGTTTAGTTGAACTGTTTGCGCCAAAATATTCCTCCGACTGGAGACTCATATAATCCCTCTAGAGCATATCCCGCCCATTACGTGGGACCTGACTTGTATCCCCCAAACAAGGCACGACCCTCCGTCTGCCAAAAACATTCCACATCAACAAACCCAATGTTTTCAAGCCAAGCAACCTGATCTTCAACCGTTCCAAATGGATTGTCAATGTCGCGCACGGACTCATCGGGCTTGCGAACGAAATCGTGGTTGGCAAAGCAACCGCCCGGTTTTAGCAGCTGAAAGATTTCTTCGTATAGCGCTTGTTTACGATCATCAACAGTGTGGTGAATGGCTCGCGACGAAAGCACCGCATCGAACTGTCGATTGTCTGGCAGGGTTGCCAACCAATTCGGAGAATCAAAGTTCGATACAACAAAAGAGAGTTGATCTCTCCAATCTGCTAGCCGCGCTTCCCCATGCTTTAGCATTTCCTCTGACCCATCGAGGCACACCACCTGCGCATTCGGATAGGCAGTCAGAATCTCGCGTGTTACAATTCCGTATCCCGCACCGAGATCTAACACCTCAATAGGTTCTTCAGGGTTGCGTCGAATCAAACCCACGAGCGCGGTAATCTGTTCCGCCCGTTGCGGGTCTGTTTTGTCGCCATCTTCTACCCATTGGTGAACATATTCGGGCGAATCCCATTCGTGTGGCATTACATTTCTCCTCTCAATTAATCGGGACTTGCCAGATTAACGGATTACCTCTTGGCACAGAGTCCCATAAAACAGAACCAGAGTTTGTTTGTCTAGCGAACCGCCGCCAACACACGTTTCATCAATTTGTCAGCACGGTCTGTATCTATCCACCGCACCACAACCACCAAATCGTTTTCCGGTTCGATCCAGATCACGTTCCGCCCAGCACCTAGGGCATAGAAACTGGTCTCCGGTGCATTTGGGAAAAGTTGTCTGTCCGTATTGAGCCACCACATATAGCCATAATCCGGTTCAACCGGACATGGGGTGGTCGCTAAATCTATCCATCGCTCAGAAAGTATCTGTCGTTCCCCCCAGCGGCCACGGCGCAGGAACAGATAACCAAACCGCGCGTGATCTCTGGTGCTAATCCATACCCCACCGCCCCAATGACCGCCACCACTAACCGACTGCATCTTCAGTCCATCAATTGTCAGCCATGAATTTCGGTAGCCATGCCATCGCCAACTGTTGGAAGCACCAATAGGATCCATCACGTTGTCTTTTAGCAACTGTGGCAGCGGCTTGCGCCAGATACGCAGCAGGGAGAGTGCCAGTCGGTTGACACGAACATCATTGTAAGCAAAGACGCTGCCGGGTGCTTGAAGCGGGCTGTCAGGACCTTGTTCTCCTTGACCGTCGGCATAGTGGGGTTTGTCCCATAGCGTCCCCTCCCACTCGCTCGTCTGTTGGAGCAAATGGTGCCAAGTAATTTGATCGTTATGTGGTGAATCGAACCCACCATCGTTTACATAGTCCCGGACGGGGTGATGTACGTCTCGAATCAGTTCGCGGTCTAGTGCTAGCCCTGCCATCGTGGATAGATAGCTCTTGCTGATACTGAACGTCATATCGACGCGCTGCGTCTCCCCCCACTCAGCGACTATGTAGCCGTGCCGTAAGATAAGCCCGTTGGTCGCGCCCCGGTCTTTTATCGGTCCGATGACCTCGGGGTGGGATTCTCCCCTTTCATTCTCGGTGTAGTGCAACCGCAGTTTACGAGGCCATGCGGTTTCAATCGTCTGGGCATAGTGAACCGCTTCGTTGAGGGAATCAGCGTCCATACCCACGTCCACTGGCTTTCTGCGTTCCCATTCTTCCCCTTGTTCAGGATAGTACACATCTTGTGTGAACTGCATCGCGAGACCTCCGATTTAATCCTAATACTCCACGAGAAGTACCTCGTGGAGGCTTACCGCTGGTACCACAACCGTCGCAGCGTTTCCTGACACCTCTAGATTTGTCTCCTGTAGCGGCAAACGTGCCGACTTCACCGCAAAATCATTAAACTGAACCCGAATGTTGTGGATGGGGTTTACCTCACGGAGTGCTAAAAAAGTAGTCATCTCCGCATCGTG
Source organism: Candidatus Poribacteria bacterium (assembly GCA_965247655.1). GTDB lineage: Bacteria > Poribacteria > WGA-4E > WGA-4E > PCPOR2b > PCPOR2b. The sequence continues at coordinate 6,540,975 of OZ252032.1, forward strand.
TTTCTCACGATTGGCAATGCGCCAAGGCAGTAATGGGGTGGGATTGTTGAGCAGATGAATCATCAACTCATTCGCACCTCGGTGGGCAGCGTTAACCTCAATAGCCTCTGGCATCTCAAACTCGATAGGTGGAGGTGTCCGCTTCACCAAGTCGGCGATGAGCCGTTTCAGTGGCGGATAAGGGTTGTTCATGTACGCGCCGCCGACATCACCGCAGATATAAATCGCCACCCCCTTCCCGAAACGGTGCGTCGTGATAGCGGGTTCGGGCGAATCGTAGTCCATCCTTGGGTCGAAATCGTTCAGTAACCGCTCCCCTTCCAGACAACTCCGCGTACAAAGCACATGGATGTCGGCGTTCGGCAGAACGGACACCGCAGATTCTTGACCGTAAAAGCAGATGACATAGCCGAATTTGTGGGACAACTCTGCAGCCTGAGGGACATATATGATACCGTGGTCATTTGTGCCCCCACGCAGTCCTCGGTACTCCACGCCTAATACATCGGAGAGAGCAAATTTGCCCCGCTCACGTCCAAGTTCGTCGAGCAGCGAGGTCTCATGGGTAGCGATGAGCGTACCGCCTTCATAGACAAATCTTCTAATGGCCTCGCACTGTTCGTCGGACAGACACACGCTGTTTGAGAGAAAGAGCAAACGATATTGGGATAGCGTCTCGTAGTTCAACCGATCGTCCAAAACGAAGTCGAACAGCAGGTGCGATCGATTCAATATCTCGTAGGCACCGTAAGCGTCCTTCTGTCCAATTTCGTGGAAATAGGTCTGCCCTATGTTCTTGGGAATCTCCGACGGACGAAAGTCCCGGTTCTGCTGTGAGTAGTGGAGTGCAACGTATTTGACTGTATCACCTTTGATGTAATCAACCCGTTTCTTAAATTCGCTGAAGACGGACTTGACGGTGTCCTTATGGAAAGTTGTTGGTCCATCGAAAGGATTTCCACACGGGGCACCGCCGTTCGCGATGGCAGCAAATCCAGCGATCGCGGGCGAAAACATGTCAGGATAAGGCGCACCACCAAATCCCTGTAGCGATTGGGTGACATTTCGGAAAAGACCGAAGGGTGTGCCGGTTGACCGCAGCACCTTTGCTGTAAAGTTGGGTTCTCGTAGGGAGCGAAATGTCTCCACGAAAAAATAGCCACCAACGTCTTCCAGATGGAATGAGTTGAGCGGGTGACCGTCTGACCAATCAGCGGTCGGTCGAATGTATGAATTCATGTCGAGAATCACATCTGGATACTTTGCCCTAAGAACCTGTTTTAAAAGTCATTTGATGCGGTTCCGCATCAAGTAAATGGAAGCAATATACACCATAGCCTCAGCGGTCTCAGCCGAGCGTTCATAGTCCAAAGTCAATCGGCGAAACCAACCGAACCAAGAAAAGGTGCGCTCCACAATCCAACGTAATGGGACGACCACAAATCCCGATTGCCCAAGAGATGGAGCAATGTCCAATTGACACTGATGCGTTAAATATAGCCAGTCGCCTAATTCTCCGCGATAGCCAGCATCAGCACAGACTAACTGAATCGTTATCTGCCAACTAAAGACCTCGTTTAGTAACTCTATTGCGACTCGATTATCACTGACATTGGCATCAGTGACTTTGACTCCCAATGGAATGCCAATTGTATCGGTGACTATATGGCGTTTACGACCTTTGACTTTCTTGTGCGCATTAAACCCTCTACTATCTGCCAGTTCGGTCGTCTTGACCGATTGGCTGTCAATGATAGCTACGGTCGGTGACGGGGATTTGCCAATATCACTACGGGTTTGCTCGTGAAGTGCTTGATGAATCATAACCCATGTCCCTAAAGTTTTCCACTTTCTGAAGTGGGAATAGACCGTTTGCCACGGTGGCATGTGACGCGGCAACATTCGCCACTGACACCCTGATTTGACTATATAGAAAATAGCGTTGATAATTGAGCGCATCTCCCACTTGAGAGGTCTACCTATGGGTGAAGGTTCTGGCAAATAGGGTAACAGTTTGTCCCACTGGGCATCGGTCAAATCTGTAGGATACTTTGGTGTAGTCATGTTTAGGCCTTTCATTAGGTCAGTAGTTTACTGCTCTAATGGTTTAACATAAACATTAACTTTTGAATAGCCTTTTTCTTTTTAAAACAGGTTCTAATCCGCCGGAAGAGATGATGCATAAAATCCTTCGTCTTCTCGTAGCGCCAGTTGACAAAGTGTCGGAAATCTAGAGAGTCAAAGTCAACCTTCCGAGGAATTTCCAACCCTGTCTCTTCCCGAAACAGTTTTTCGCAGTACCCACAACAACAGGAGGGGGAAAAGGGACGCTCCTCATGGGACCCGTAGTTGGTGTCGTCGAAGTAGAAGCCATCAATATCAAGATTGTCCAACCACTCAATGAGATATTCCGGCAACCAGTCCCGGTAGGGTGAGTTAAAACAGAACCACCCCAAATTCTCAATCTCCGGTCTGCCATTGTCCAGAAACTGCATCAACCACTCCGGATGAAGCGGTTTGAGCGGCTTGGTGTATATGATGGGATAGTAGCTGAGGATAAGGATGCCCCGTTGGTGTGCTAGTTCCAAAAATCTCGGTAGGCGGTCGTTGTCAACATTGGCGTGCGGCGGAATCATCTTTGAGCGAAAGCGGGGTGTACCTCTGTCAATCTCCCCATCGACCACCTGCACTTCGACACCAACTTCATCGATGAAGTCCACCCATTCTTCGACGGATGGTCCGACATACGACTTCTCTGGTCGCACGCAACTTGGATAGCACTCTATACGGCACACGCGCTTTTCGTAAGGCTTTTCTGCAAGCCTTTGGGCAGTAGACCCGACTCGATTCACTTTTGGTTGTCCCTTCTTTGCATTCATAGCGTGTATTCAACCCAATGTAGCTCTAGGCTCTACTCGTGTTATCCGGTTAGCCTCCCACGCTCGCTTTTGATACAATCGTTCCCTCAATAGCGTTCAGAAACTGGATGACTTCACTTGTCGCTGGCTGTGTGTTCTGAAATTTGGATTGGTATTCTCTGAGAATCTGATTTAGTTGTATCAGATCCGTCTGACGATCGGCAGTAGTTTTTCGGACGCGCTCAAACTGAGAACCGATTTCTTCGGCGGATACACCATCCGGTTTCCGTAGCCAATTGCCATCCGGGGCTTTCATCAACAGGTGCGCTTCGACAGCGTTTAAGGCACGTTCCGCCATCCAATATCGCGCCCCTTCAAGCCCGCCCAACCTTTGATAAAGCAAAACCCCGACCGCAGCAATGATTATCGCAACAACTAGCCCGGTCGCTGCCACACGTTGATAACAGCCCTTCCTCTGCGCCATGTATTACAATTTCCCCTCACGGATGGTTAAATCTGCTTGCAACTTCTGGTTGGCAATAACCATTGTGCCGTGTGTGTCGAAAAGTTCAAACTCACCCTCAATGACATCAAAAACAGCAATGTCGGCAACCGTCCCGATTTTGAGATGACCGAGTTCAGCCTCACGCCCAATTGCCTTTGCCGCAGCAATCGTTGATTTCTCAATGACCTCTTCAAGCGAGAGTCCAAGACTTAAGAATTTTGATAACGTTGTCGGGAGATCGTAGACAGGACCGTTGATATTGCCGGAGTGCAGATCTGTACTGATAACATCCGAGATGAATCCCTGCTCCATTGCGCGTTGAGCAACCTCGTAGTTAAAACTCCCGCCGCCATGTCCGACATCGAAGATAATCCCATCTTCGCGGGCTGCCCACGCATCCGGGATAACCCGTCCTTTATCATCAACGATACAGTCACCGTTCCCTTGGAAGCAGTGGGTGACGACATCGCCGGGGCGCATCAGTTTTAGAACATCGGGAAGCGGAACGCCAGTCCCGATATGCACCATGACGGATGTGTCGGCAAGTTCGGCAGCTTTGATTGCTAGCTTCAAAGGTTCAACGCCATTATCACCGACTTGGGATTTGCCCTGACGCACTTTAACGCCAACGGTGATGTCACGATTCTCCATGAGCGTGTCAGCGACCTTCTCTGGATGGGCGTATTCAAGTTCGTGCATCTCACCAACCGGCCCATAAACGAGACCGATGCCAGAGATATGGACATAGGTTAAAATATGGGTTTGCGCCGGCTGTGCAATATACTCCCGAAAGCCGGGGAATGTTGCCCAACTTGGGCTACCGGCATCAACGATTGTCGTGACGCCCGTCGTTGTGCAGACCGGATCCGCTTTAACCCCCCATGTCGTGACGCCTGCGTAGACATGGGCGTGGATGTCCACTAAGCCGGGAGTTACATACTTTTCCTCAACGAAAACCGTTTGCGTCGCCTCTCTTGCAGAAATGTCACCTTCGATTGCTGCAATCTTTCCATCAACAATTGCGACATCCCGCTGGTCATGCAATTTCTGGGTAGGGTCAATAACGGTCCCACCTTTGAGCAGTATATCGTATTTCATTCAGATTATCCCTCATCATTCTTCTTGTATTTCCGCCTCATCACTAGACTTCTGAAATCGGCGGTACACTTTTTCATTGAAAGCCCAAAAAGAAAATGCAGCTTCTTGACCGTGGAACGAATCGGCGGTCAAAAATTGAAATTCCTTTACAAAAGCCATCGTCATATCCGATGATTTTTTCACGATCTGATGCCAAGGATAATCAAGAGGAAATTCCTCTATTTCAAAATCATATACTGCCTCCGATGGCACGATTGGTACACCGTTTTTGAGCGCATAAACATATATGTTCGTAACGGTAAATTGAGTTTGTTCGATCGCCTTAATGACCCCTACTGCATCTTTCAGCCGCCAAATCGGTTCATCAATAAAGCTAGCTTTGATCGCCTTCGTGATGAAATGACCTGGCAATTGTTGCAAATACAGCATATTAAAATTATTCAAATCAAATTTGCTCATGATTGTCTGCCTACTCTCCACGATTGAGGCTAGGGAGGTCCACCGGGCAAGTCAGTCGATGTCATATTCCGACACACTATCCTCGGGTATATTTGACCTCAAAGGGGTTATCCACGGCGTTACACCCCTCGTTTGTTGCCCCAAATATCAACATGAACCCGCGGCGAATAGCGATAGCCGTGTTCCTTGCAGATGTCTACAAGCCACTCCTGTTTGGGTGCTAACTCTTCGGGGGTTATGCCTTGGGGCATCAGCACAATTGTTTCTACGGGCAGTGGGATTTCTGCTTGTAGTGCTTGTATTTCTTCGATATCCGCCGGTTGATCAACGACAAACTTGACTTGGCACTCGTACCGATCAAGGAATTGCCGGATAACATCGGGGCAGATGCGTCCGCGCTCATGTCTTTGAAAGTAACGGTTGTCGCCGGGCGGATTGGAGTTTCGCAGTTTGGGACTCATGGAGATGAGGTGTGCTGCCACAGGCGCAAAAATGGTCGCATTCGTTTCGATAGTGATGTGATGACCACGTTGCTCCAGTTCTTGGCAGAGTTCCGCCAACTCCTTGACTTGGATGAACGGTTCGCCCCCTGTGATGACGACATGCTTGCAATTGTATTGAGCAATTGCTTCGACCGCTTCCGTGAGAGTAATGTCCTTATTCTCTGGATTCCAAGATGTAAAAGGGGTGTCGCAATTGTGAGAGAGTATTCCTTCGCTAACATAAGTACCGGACGCAGTCTTGAGCGAAATCACTTCTTCGGCGGCAGCATGCTCAACGTTGACAATATGTTGACGTGCTTGGCTAGAAATGCCCCAAAAATTCCACTTACTGAGAGATTGCGGTTGACATAACGAATAAAACCTTAGAATCTCAGGGGTCGTCCCACCCAATCTAACTCCACGGGATTCGCTAGTTGGACGAAATCCGAGTTTGGCTGCAAAGTCAATCGCCTTTTGTTTGAATATTCCCTCTTTCTGAGCAAAGCGAATTGTACCAGTATAACTGCCTTCCGCATCAAAAAAGCCTGCTAACCAGCCACGATAGTAACTTTGGTCTTGTGGATGCGCTTTCAACCACCGCTCAAAGGATTTCGCACTTTGGGATTCTGTAAGCCATAACGCCTCCATTGCACTGTAGCCTTTGAAACCACAGTGCTGATGTGGAGCAAAATGTAGTCGGTAGCCAGCACGTTTGGCAAATTGCTGGAATTGTTCCAATAGCGAAAAATTCGATAAAGCGAGTCGAAATCGGCGATAACTTTTATCCCCTTTTCGTAAACTCCAAAAACAGCCATCCCCCTCCGCCATTCCACATAGCCATCCTCTTTCGTACGCCTCCACGTCCAATGGTGTCTCTTCGGGTGGGAGTATAGAACGAATCGCGCTACCGGCACTGAGTTTTTTCGCCTTTCTCCAGCCAACGTGAATCTTGGAACTATCCTGAGTTTGAGTTGTCACCTGATATAATAGGTGATCTGCCGAGCAGGCGAACTGTGTTCCATCTTCCGTTAAGAAACGGACCATGGGGCTTCGGCGGACTGCGGTTTCGACAACCTGAGTTGGCTGCAGTTGCAGGTGTCCCCCTTTATCTTGGCGCAATGCACCAACGACCCAATCGCCGGGATTGAGACTCTCAATGGGAGTCCATCTGAGATCTGCACTTAAAACGCGTGTTCCTATTGCAGAACACCACACACACCTCAGATTGCAGTAGCTAGTCCGAAAGAAAACAGAGGGTACGCCAACTAGTTTGCCTTCGCCCTGAATTGTATGGAAAAATTCGCTGTACTTCATAGTTAGAAAGACAACGCCAATGTGAGTTGTTGGGGTGGGGTTGGGTGTCCGACCTGATACCCCTTCTGGAGTTTGTCGTGGTGAAGCCGGTCCCACTCTTTCTCAGCTGCCTCAAGGTGGGAGTCAAACACTTTTTTCGCTTGTTGAATGCCTCCGTCACGACGACCATAGCGGCTGATGACAGAGTAACGATCGTTCGTCAACGACTGGGCAAGATAAAGATGATAAATCTTGTCCGATGTTCCCTCCTGATAGTAGAGGTGCGCAACCCGTCTTGAAAGCAATTTTTCATTGAAGGGAAGGAAAATTGCCGCCTTTGCAGGGAAATAGAGGGAGGCGTTCCAGTCTCTATCCATACGGGATTGGTAATTTGTATAAGCGAAGGTGCACAACTGTTCTGCATCCGCAGAATGAAATTGGACCCGCTGCTCAGGAATTGAACAAAGTTCATCCAAAACGACAGGCAGCCTTTCTCGAAGAACCTCCGGTGTCTCTTGGATTGGGGAGTGTACCACCTCCAGCCCCACTGCTTGTTCGTCTTCCGAGAGTCCTGCCCTCCAATCCAAGAAACTCGCTTGAGAAACGCCGGCGGTGTACAACTCCAATCTCATCTGTTACTCTCCTTTTTTCAAGAAAATTGGTCGTTTTTCGTCAGATCTCTCAAGGCGATTTACTCACTGGTATATCTCAAGTGGGAAGTAGAGGAAGGCAAACTTTTTAACCCTTAGTGTGAAGAAGTTTGCCTTCCTCTACTTCTTCCCCTACGGGGTATCAGTCCGCAAAAGCTAGACTGTCCCCTCAATGAGTTCAATCTGCACGTTATCCGGACCCTTGACGAAAGCGATCGGCAATCCAGACGGTTTAGCGTCTTCAATCTCAGCCCCTTTTGCTTCCATCTCTGCAAGGGTAGCGTCAAGGTCTTCTACCCCAAACGCCAGTTGATAAACGCCCCAGCGTGGATTTCCGCTGGTCGGTTCCACTTCCATATCGCCAAATTTCGGCGAAAGGAAGATTTTCTCTCCACCGATATCCATCCGAACAATTGGTAAGCCGCGGACCTCTACCCGTTCCGTAACTTTGCCATCAAGCATCTTTTCGTAGTAAGCAACGGCCGCTTCAACATCTGCACAACGCAGATGAACGTGATGAAATGTGTATCCCATTATTGTCTTCCTCCTAAAGAATGAAATTTTGTCTTGGTCGAAGACTATATCTCGACCTGATACGGAGATTATTATAGACTAAAAGCAGAGCGGATGTAAATAGAATTCTCTGTTAACCCCAGAAATTCGTGCAGGTTGCTCTGAACCCACGGTTCATCGGGGTTGCTTTTAGATCTCAATGAAATTGGGATTAAAACAGAAATTGTGCGTGTTGCAGATACCCTTGAATCCAAGGGCGTATTCGCTCGCTCATCCTGGCAAAGTAGTACAAATCTAGCCAGAGTGACAGTCCGCGTAGAAAGGCGAGCCGTAGGTGGGAGGGGAGCCTCTCTCGTTCGACTTCAGATAGAGGGCAGATGTTTTCGTATGCGCGCAGAAATACAGATTGCTGATTTGAGGTTAGAGGGATATCTTGATAAACGGCAGGGAAAAAGACCAGTGCATACCCCAAGTCATACAGGCGGGACCCAGGACAAGCGGTGTCCAGATCAAGGATTGCACGAATACCACTACCATCAAACTTGAGATTTTGGGCGCGGTAATCGCCATGTATGAGCCAACCTTGTTCGGATTCCGCATCGTGTACTGTACTGACTGCACTTTTGAGAATCCCAACCTCATCAATCCATGAATCAATTTGGGTCGGTGCCGACGGATCTTTCTCCGCAACGAGCTGGAGGCGGGATAAACGCGCTTCCAGTTGTATAAAGAGTTCGGTTTCTAGGGAAGGTCCGGCAAGCTGAATTTGAGGTTGAAATAGGCGAAGTTGCTGGTGCAAACGTCCAAGCATTTCCCCCGATGCACGTAGCTGCTCCGAATTCGCAACATCGTAGTCAGATCCCTCAATGAATTCAGAGAGGGCATATACTTCCCCTGTTTCCAGAGGGCTGTTACATGCGCTGAACGTTTTTCCGCTATTATTCGGCAGTAAGCGAGGAACAGGAAAACCTTCCTCATATAAAAAGTCTTGGACAGTGTGCGTGAAGGCAATTCGTTGAAGGTCGAGTTGTGCAGGAGTCTTCTGATTTCGCGCCGACTTATAGATTTTCAGGAACAATGTTCCCTGATTGGTCGCAAGCCGCATGGTTGTGCTCATTGCGCCGGTGCCGATCGGTGTTGCTGACTCGATGGTAAGGTTGTAGTTCTTACGGATGGATACCTGAATAGCGGTAGCAAGCTCAGAAAGCATAATGGGAATTCGCTATGACACTTGCGGCAGCATCGCGCCCTGCTTTTCGTAAATTGTTCGGAGTTGACCGCAGGCGGCAGCGATGTCTCTGCCCTTGCTGAATCGAATCGGTGCGACATGGTGCCCATCTGCGACTATGCGGCGGAATCGTTCGATCTGATCGAGTTTGGGGCGTTGAAAATCGGCACCTTCGATCTCGTTGAAGGGGATAAGGTTTAGCTTGCACGGCAGCCGTCCCATCAGTTTACGGAGGCGTCTAGCGTCTGCAACACTGTCATTCACACCTTGGATAAGAACATATTCAAGTGTGGCGGGTCGTTGTGTCGCAAGTGCCCATTCCCGTGTGGCGTTGAGGACTTCATCCATTGGATATTTGGCGTTGATAGGCATCAGGCGTGTTCGAGTTTCGTCCGTTGTGGCGTTTAACGAAAGGGCAAGATTGCACTTGAGCTGCTCGTGGGTGAATTGCCGCATCCGCCGGGCTAAACCGGAGGTGGAAACGGTGATCTTCCCTTCAGATATCCCTAACCCATTCGCATCCGTCATCAAGCGGATTGCTTTCACAGTCTGGTCATAGTTTGCCAGCGGCTCCCCCATCCCCATAAACACAACATGCGTCACACCTTTTTCGTCGTCCAATTCACGTTCGATTGTTATCAATTGGCCCAAAATCTCCGCCACTGTCAAATTACGGAAAAATCCCATCTTCGCGGTCGCACAGAAATCGCACGCCATCGCACACCCCACCTGTGACGAAACACAAACCGTGATGCGATCTTGATCATACATCAGGACACTTTCGACCCGGCTGCCATCAGTAAGTTCAAACAGGTATTTGATTGCCGTGTCGGCGTTGGAAGCCGTGCGCGTGAGGACATGTGGCCCACCGATGCAAGCTAGATCTGCCAACCTCTGCCTTAGCTTATGGGGTAGGTTCGTCATTGCCTCGAATGTCTCCACCCGTCCGCGATACATCCATGACATCAGTTGCTTCGCACGATATTTCGGTTCGTCCCACTGTGTCACCAGTTCTTCTAGCTCAAGTAGTGTCAACCCTTTCAAGTTGATTTTGTCTGTCCTTAGATGTTGTATTGTCATGGCATTATTGACGTACTCCCACCCCCTAAAGGGTGGGGATTCTCAGTCGTTCTCTGTTCCGAGAGTCCCATCCGTTCAGGGAGTCGAATTGCTCTATCAACGAAGTTAGCCACCCGAAGGCGGGCTTACAACTTCTCCTGAGAGGGTAGACGCCCCTACCCTATGGATATTAACCGCAGCGTTGCGGTCTCTATCATGTATTGTGTGGCAACTTGGACATTGCCATATTCTATCACGGAGGTTCAACGCTTCATTGACAGCACTGCAAGCCGAACAGGTCCTACTGGAAGGATACCACTTGTCTATGAAGGTGATTTTTACGCCTTTTTTGTCAGCGATATACACCAATTTCTTGACGAAATCGGCAAAGCCTAAGTCACTAACTTTGCGTCCCCAAAGGGCTTTCATGCCTTTCAGGTTCAAATCCTCAAGGCGGATTTCGTCATACAAGTCAGTCAGCTCATGTGCCAACTTCCAGTGGCAGTCCTCTCGTTGGTTCGCTATTTTGCGGTGCTTACGTGCTAAATCGAGTCTTGCCCGTTGTCGGTTCTTTGACCGCTTTCGCTTTCGGGAGTGGTTACGATTGGCACGTTTGATAGCGTTGAGACTGCGTTTGAAAAACTGTGGCGATTCTATATCATGCCCATTTGACCCGGTGAGATACCGCTTTAGACCAAAATCAAACCCCGCGATTTTACCCGTCGTGAGCCTAACAAGGTCTGGTTCCTCATGGTCAGTTAGCACACAGATATATATATCACCTAAAGCGTCCCGTTTAATGGTGCAACGCTTGGGGTTGCCTTCTATGTCACGAGATTTGAAATAGCGGTAGACTCGTTTACCGATTTTAATATGATTGCCCGGTAGCAGTTTCCAACCCGCTTGAAGTAATGTAAATGATTTGTATTTACGACGAGGCTTGAAACGGGGTCTGCCCCATGCTTTGCCTTTACCTCTGGCTTCAAACATTGCCTGGTAGCCTTTATCAATTCGGGCTGCCACGTCCTGTATCGCTTGGCTCGGAAGTTGATTCCAATGGGCAAACTTCGGAATCCGTTTCAGTTTAGATATATGGTTAATCAACCTAAACTTACTGATATACTTGCCATAGATAGCGTAGTACCGACGCTGGAGAGCAACACAATGATTCCAGACATGAGCGTGTCCGTCTATAGTCTTGTGCAGTTCATGGTTGCCGTGATTGCTATACATTTTGAACTTGTAGGTTTTCATGAGAGGATCTTTCCGTCTTTCGTTTCCATGCCGCTGGATTGTGGGAGACCCTATCGTGCGATAGGGGTGACATTCTCCCACCGAAAGACAAGGCAATTATACCACATTTGACCTACAATTTTAACACTTTTAGGACTAAACACCGTTAGCCAATCTGTATCCCCAACCTAAAGGAGGGGGTCTTAGATCGGAAGATTACGATAACTTGCGGCTGCTAACCCGATTGCGTGTTCCGATGAAACCTGATAATATCGTACGCTATGGATTACACAAGCCACAGTACCTTGGTGGAAGGTGTCTCGGATTGTCATAACTGCTTTGAACCGAGCTTTCTTCGACAAGTCGGTTGTTGGTCCCTTAGCCGGTAAGTTTCTGCTGCAAAAGTTGGTTGACCATCTGCGGGTTAGCTTTGCCTCTAGTGGCTTTCATCACTTGACCGACAAGGAAACCGATTGCCTTCTGCTTCCCGTCGCGATAATCCTGTGCGGGTCCCGGATTTTCTTTAATGACCTGATCGACGATTGATTCGATTGCAGACGCGTCGGAAATCTGCGAAAGCCCTTTCTCCTCGACGATTTGCTTTGGAGTTTTGCCGGTTTCAAAGACATCGGGCAGGACGGATTTAGCAATTTTGCCGCTGATTGTCTGATTTTTAATTAGCTCAATCAGTTCGCTGAGATGAGCGGGTGTTACTTTAGCATCCTGAATCTCTATCCCTGCATTGTTCAACAGCCCCGACAGATCCCCCATGATCCAGTTACTGCTCCCCTTTGGATCGCTGCTGAGACGCGCTGTTTCATCGAAAAAGTCCGCCATCTGTCGCGTGGCAGTGAGAAACTCTGCATCGTAGGTAGGAATGCCGTATTCTTCAACAAAACGCTTGCGGCGTTCAGCAGGTAGTTCCGGCAGCGCTGCTCGGATACGTTCAACTTCTGCTGCATCTACCTCAAAAGGAACAAGGTCGGGTTCAGGAAAGTAGCGATAATCGTGAGCCTCCTCTTTGCTACGCATGGAGGCTGTCCTACCGGTGTTGATGTCAAACAGTACGGTTTCTTGGATAACTTTACCCCCCTGATCGAGAATCCGTGCTTGACGCTTCTCCTCGTATTCCAAGGCGGTCATCACATGCTGAAATGAATTTTTATTTTTCAATTCTGTTCGTGTCCCCAATTCTTTGCTGCCAACGGGACGCAGGGAGATATTCGCATCACAACGGAAACTCCCCTCCTCCATGTTGCAATCGCTAATTTCGACATATTCGAGGATTTCTTTGACCGCGCGCCAGTAGGCGATGGCTTCTGCAGGGGAGCGCAGATCAGGCTCACTAACAATCTCTAACAGCGGCACACATGAACGATTGAAGTCTACATAGCTCTGATTTGGATTTCCTGTCACGTCCGCATGGACTAGCTTTCCCGCATCCTCCTCTAAGTGGATACGATTAATGCGGACACGCTTCGTTTCGCCGTCCAGTTCATAATCGACATGACCGTCGTAGGCAAGGGGTAGGTCATACTGTGAGATTTGGTAGCCTTTGGGCAAATCTGGATAGAAGTAATTTTTCCGATCGAATTTGCTGTAAGACGCAATTTTGCAATTCAGTCCTAAAGCGGCACGGATTGAAAACTCGACCGCCCGCTGATTCATCACAGGCAGCACACCGGGCATCCCCAAACAGATGGGGCAAGTCTGCGTATTCGCCGCGGATCCAAACTTAACCTCACAGTTGCAAAAGAGTTTGCTGTTTGTCGATAATTCAGCGTGAACCTCCAAACCGATAACGGTTTCGTATTTGTATGCCATGTTTTCTCCCCAATAGGGATGTCGATTGAAAAACCAATTGATATTAACCCATCTTTCTTGTCAACCACCTTCGTGTATTCAAAGGTTTTCGGTCCTCCCAGAGTTCAAAGTAAAGCACTGGGCCAATCAACGATCCGGTTTCTCCGAGGATTCCAAGGACTTGTTTCGCTTGAATAGTATCACCCCGTTCCACAGAGATACTTGACAGATGCGCGTAAACAGAGGTGTATCCATTCCCGTGCTGAACAATAACCGTGTTGCCATATCCGAAAATTGATTCAGCCGTTGCGACAATACCATCTGCAATACATCGCACGGGCTTACCCTTTTTTGCTTGAATGGTGATGCCACGGCCAGTGGGTGTCTGGTTTGGGATAACTACTCCGACAACGGGCCAAGGGAGTTTACCAAACAGCGCGGGTCGAATGCTTTTAATTGCCTCCGCTTGCTCTGCAAGGCGGGCATCGCTGACGATTCCGAGGTGCTCCCCTAACAGTGTGACGGCAGCGTTTAACTCCCTTAACGCTTGGTTATGAGTTCCTTTCTCTGTCCGGTACTTATGCAGGAGTTGTTGACGTTTCCGTTCCTGGACGAGCAGGAGTGAACGTTCGGCTTGCGCAGCTTTCGATGCCTCCTTTGCTAATTGGATTTGGTGAACAATTTCAGTAGATTTTTGTGCGATGTCTTTCTGCCGAAGTTGTATTTCCTTTAGCATATCTTGATCTGCTTCGGCGATAACACTCATATACTTATACTTTTCCACGAGATCTTGCATATCCTGAGCACCAAGCAATATCTTCAAAAAGTGCTCATCTTCCTTATTGTAGCCTAGCTTATAAATTGCACGAATCCGCCTTATAGCCAGTTTCTTTTGTTTCTTGTCTTCAGAAAGCAGCTCCCCCAATTCTCTCTGAAGTTCCGCAGCCTCAAGTGTATGATTTTCAATCTCTTGCTGATACCGGGCAAGTTCTTTTTCGTTGGCGGCTAACTTGGATTCAATCTCCTGTAGTTTCTGTAAGACCCCTTGTTCCTTTTGGATAATCGTGTTTCTTTGTTCTTCCAGGCTACGCTTTTCCTCCTTTTTCTGTTCATGTTCCCGCTGCAACTGTTCCGTCTGCTCCGGAGTTTGCGCCAGGAGTAGTGCGGGAGCCTGAAAGAGAATCGCAGCGATAGCATAGACAAAGGGACTTAAAATTTTCAACCCAAATAGTTTCAAGACGTGACTCCTTTAATTAGGGGAAAGACTTCCAAAATTTCAGAAGGCTGGTATTCATTCTGTTGGATACTCCGATGCAAGATCGAGATCCGTCCTCTATCGGGATTGCAGCACACTATTTGCAGCAGTAGGATTTGTGTGGGGGATAAATGGCGACCTGAGTTAATCAGCAAACTCATTGACAATTGCAACGTTTTCTTCGACTTCGCGCTGGCTGGTCATGCCAATTGTCATTGCGTGAATACAAGGCAGCCCCATGACAAATTCGATGCCTTTCCTCGGGCCATCTTCTTCGGCTAATTTGCTTTGTCCGAGCACCTTCATGCCGTAGATGCCTTTGCCAAATGCTGCCATCTGTTCCATAGTCCGGATAACGTCAGCAGGTGATGCGTCCATGTGGGCTCCAGCATAGTTAATCCGTGCTAATACAACTTCGACCCATTTGGTCATGGCAGCCGTTTGGAATGCGCCATAATCGTGGCACGAAACGCCATGCGCACGTATGAGCCCCTGTTCTTTGCACCGCGTTAGGGCTTCCATCGCGTCCGGATAACGCGTGGGCCAATCGAGGTCGGTGAGGCAATGCAGCAACACAATATCGACGTAGTCTGATCCGATCTCCTTCAAGAACCGTTTAACATCGTTTTCAACTGATTCCCTAGTGCGCGAAACGGTTTTTGATGTGATAACGACTGATGACCGATCCAATCCCTTGAGAGATTCCTTGATAAAGGAGTGACTACCATATTGATCTGCGGAATCCCAAAATGTCACACCTTGGTCGTGAGCAAAATGGAGGAGGTCGACCAATCCTTTCAATCCCAGTGCCGTCTGGTCCGATTTTCCACCCCATCCATGCGTACCTGTTCCAATCGAAAGCCGCGAAACTCGCAGCCCTGTTCTGCCAAGATCGACAACTTGCATTGAATAACTCCTTTGGGTTAAAGATGGTTTTATACTGTCTTGTGATTAATTCATTTACCGTTGTGGACAGTATATCACACGACATTGGTGAGGTCAACCCTATTCACAGTCCACAACGCCCTCACTAGAGGGATAATGTTATTGAGACCAAATCGAGCCGGAATTGCTAACCTTTATTTTTGAAAAACGCATAGCACAACTTCTTAGTTACCTATATTTTTTCTGCGAGAAACCTCTTGACAAATGTTCTCCATAGGTTTATAATTTTTTCAAGCTTGTGATTGAAAATGAGTCTCAGTTTCAAAAAAAGGAGGAAACGATGAGTCAAGATACTTTGACCACTGAGATACGCTCTGTTCCGACCGATCAGAGTTTCCCTGTTACAGAGGCGATTCGATCTCGCCGAACGATTTTTCAGTTTAAGCCGGGCCCAGTGCCCCAAGATGTTCTCGAAGATATTCTTGAGGCAGGTATCTGGAGTCCCAATCACCATCTGACCGAACCGTGGCGATTCACTGTCATTGGCGAAGAAACGAAGTTAATCCTCGCTGAACGGTATCGTGAAATCCAAATTGAAAAAATTACGTCCAACCCAAAAGCAGCAGCTGCTGCAGATGAGGAAACCCTCGCCAAGGTTGGGGAGCAAGGGTTCAAGAAGTTTACTTCCAAACCCACAATTGTGGCAGTTTCGTGCACTCAAGATGGTGACGAGCAACGGAAGCGCGAAGACTACGCGGCAACCTGCTGCGCTATGTTGAACATTCAACTTGCCGGGTGGGAGCGAGGGGTCGGAATGCAATGGAGCACCGGTGCCATCACGATGGAGCAGAATACCTATGATCTGCTCGGTATGGATGCCAATCAGGAGTATATCATCGGATTTTATTATATGGGCTATCCGGCTGAAGTGCCCTCGCTTGAGCGAAAACCCTTGAGTGAGCAAGTCCGATGGACAAATTAAAGTGCCGATGAGCTAACCTCCAGTGAGATGAAGCTCACCCGCTCCGACAATTCGGGGTTATTCCAAAAGCCTACCGTCGAATCCTGACGCTGCCTGCCTCCATTGCCTTTTCAGCTTCTTCGGCAGTTGCCCAGTTGAAATCGCCGGGGAAGGTATGCGCAAGCGCGGAGTAGCCACCACCGAAATCAACCGCCTCTTGCAGGGACTTGCCGTTGAGCAGGCTATAGATTAGCCCTGCGGAGAAACTATCACCGCCGCCGACGCGATCAACAAGTTCGAGGTTTTCGTAGATGCGCGATAGGTAGAAGTCTGATCTATCGAACAGAAGCGTGCGCCAATCGTTCAGCCAACCGGTTTTTGCATCGCGCAAAGTGGTGCCAATCATTTCAATATTGGGGAATGCCTCGCAAACCCGTTGTGCGACCTCTTTATAACTCTCTGGATCAAGTTGGCTGAAGCTTTCAGTTGTGCCTTCCGCTTTGAAGCCGAGTGCCATCTCGAAATCCTCTTCGTTGCCGATGAGCACACAAACGTGGTCCATCATCTCGCGATTCGCAGCCTGTGCTTGCTCTGCGTTCCACAACTTTGATCGGAAGTTTAGGTCGTAACTTGTCTTTACGTCTGCCGCGCGTGCTGCCTGAAGGGCTTCTTTTGCCACTGCCGCTGCGGAGTCAGATAGTGCAGGAGTAATGCCGCTCAGGTGAAACCAACGGGCACCGTCAAAAATCTGCGACCAATTAATTTCGCCGGGTTGGATGTTTGAGATTGCTGAATAGCCACGATCATAGGTTACGCTACTAGCACGAGGACCCGCGCCCAATTCAACATGATAGAAACCGTTCCGCTCTAGCCCGACACCGTCAAACGCTGCCCACGCAATATGAGACATATTGACGCCTAACTCACGTCCTTTGTTAGTGATGAATTTTCCCGACCAATTATCAACCAAGCGAGAGACCCATGCGGTGCGTAGTCCTAACTGAGCCCCATTGACTGCGACATTCAACTCCGCCCCGCCGGCGTCCATCTGCAGCATTGATGATTGTTCAAGCCGTCTAAATTCAGGCGAAGTGAGTCGTACCATCGCTTCGCCAAATGTAACTAAATCGTACATATTGACCTCCTTTATGACAGATTGAGTTCATGCGTTCAATGACGCAATTTACAGGTTGGCAGATTCACTGATGTGCTTATCCTCCTCATCCCGGTGTTCCATCTTTGCTTGATAGTCGAGGCGCAGCTGTTCAATGCAGCCGCCGCAAAAACAGTAGATTCGGCTATAGCCACCGACCTCTTTCTCTAGCAGCGCATCTATCGAAAACTCTTCATGGCAGATTGCGCATTCCTCAAGTTGGGCGTCAGGATCTGCTGTTGTGTCCGCTTTGCGTTTGGAAACGATTTGTAGAATAACCCAGATAATCAGCGGTATACAAACAATCCAGATGATGAAAAATAGCATAATGAGTTAACCTGCCCAGATTAAATGTGAAAATCCAACGAAGAAAAAGATAACATTTTTGCAGAATTTGCCTTTCACATATCACGTTTTACGCTTCATTCGTACCGTTCTGCGTCGGCATCTTCAACCGCGTCTTCGCTCATTGAAACACCGAGTTTTTCTGCACACTCCGAAATCTGCTGATGGATAGTATCGGGAATTTCAATGCCGTCAGCCAAACGCTGGACGCGATTCCGATGTTCAAAGTCACCGGGGACAAGCACCTCGTTAAAGCCCGGTGCGGGAGGAATCGACTTGATGCCATCTAGAAAAGCACGCACGCCCTGTTGATATTCCTCCAACGGCGTCATCGCATTGACGTTTATCACCTGCATAAAACAGCCGCCCATCGCGCCCTTTTCAACATCGAAGCTGCCAGATAACCCCCCAAGCAAACAGACCAGCAAGCCAATTGAATAGCCTTTGTGCAAGCCAAACGGTAGGAGGAATCCACCATCATAAAAGTCCGCAGGTTTGATGCTCGGATTTCCGTTCTTATCCACTATGTGACCTTCCGGTAAATCTTCGCCCTTGCTCCGTGCGACTTGGATTTTGCCTTCGGCAATCATGCTTGTCGCGATATCAATAACAAAAGGGGCATCGTCACCGGTTGGGACACCCACAGCAATTGGGTTAGTGCCTGTTGCGCCGCCGGCACCGCCAAAGGGCACCGTAATTCCTTGCATTCGCCCACCCCCACCGGTGGTAATAATGCCGATACAGCCTGCCTCCGCCGCCGCTTCTGCATACTCACCCAGCCGACCAATGTGACCGGTATTGATGATACTTACACTACAAATATCCGCTGCTTTTGCTTTCTCAATTGCACGGTTCATCGCCTGTCTAGCGATGTAATGACCGAAGCAGTTTTTCCCATCGAAAAACATGGTGTTCGCCGTTTCCCTAGTGACTTCTGGTTCCACATTGGGAACAAGCCCACCGCTTTCAATGCTGCGCAGATATGCAGGGATGCGGAGGACTCCGTGTGAGTCGTGTCCGGCGAGGTTCGCATTGACCAGAATTTCTGCCACATCGTCAGCGATGTGGCGGGTTGCGCCTGCTGCGACAAATATCCGTCGCGTGATAGAATGCAAGTAACTTGCTTGAAGTCTATGGGTTGTTGCCATAATTGGTATTCCTTTCATGAGTTGATAAGTGAAAAATGTTGCTTAATCTAACTCGTTGAGTTAGCTGTCGCTATTCTCTGATCCCAATAATTTCAGAGGTCTGTTGTTGTAATGCTACAAGGTCATAAAATGCGCCCTTCTTGTCCATCAATTCACTGTGTGTGCCGACCTCTACAATACGTCCGGCATCAAGGACGACCAGCCGGTTAGCGTTCCGGAGGGTCGACAGCCGATGAGCAATGGCAAAGGTCGTCCGATTTTTGATCAGCCGGACAACTGCTTCCTGAATCTCCTTCTCGGTCTCCACATCCACCGACGAGGTCGCTTCATCCAAAATAAGGATCTTTGGGTCGTGGAGGAGGGCGCGAGCGATAGAAACGCGCTGCTTTTCTCCACCCGACAGGTTGTTCCCCCGTTCTCCAACACTTGTATCATAGCCATCCGCCTTTGCTACGATAAAATTGTGTGCATTCGCCGCCTGTGCTGCCTGCATAATCTCCTCGAAAGTGGCACCCGGGTTGCCATATCCGATGTTCTCGGCAATTGTTCCACTAAAGAGGAACGGCTCTTGCAGCACGATACCAATCTGACTGCGTAGGTCTTCTAGACGGAGGTTGCGTACATCCACACCGTCAATTTCAATGGCACCACGGTCTACATCGTAGAACCGGGCGATTAGGTTCACGGTGGTTGTCTTGCCCACTCCGGATTTTCCTACGAGCCCAATCATCTCTCCGGGGGCAACGTCAAGGTCCACTTCGTGAAGAACCGGTTTACTCTTGTCGTAGCCGAAGGTCACATCTTTGAAGGTGACCTGTCCTTTTAGTTCTGCGAGTGCGGTTGCCTTGGGATCATCGTAAGCTTCGGGTGGCGCATCCATGACCTCGAAAATACGCTCCGCACCGGCAAAAGCCCGTGTCATCCAACTGTTGACGCGGCTAAACCACTCTAAAGGCCCGTAGATAAGCCACATATAACTGGAAAACGCCGTGAGGGTGCCTAGGGTTAAGTTGTTTCTAAGAATTTCCAATCCCCCAACCAGCCAGATGATTACTCCCCCACATCCTGTCAGAAAGCTCGTCACTGCGAAGAACACGAACCAGTGACGAGCGGTTTTCCTAGAAATCCGCATCAAATCGGTGTTCTTCTTCTCAAATTCTCGTATCTCCCGGACCTCTTGAGCGAAAGCCTTTACGACGTGGATACCGGCGAGTGCCTCGTTTAATCGTGCGCTGAGATGCGCCCAGCCCTGACCATGCTTGTTGAAGATTCGTCGCATCCGTTGCCAGAAAATTCTTCCCCAGATTATGATGAAAGGGATGGGAATTAGCATGCAAAGGGTAACCTGCCAATGTATCCAGAACAGGAGGCCGAGTATGCCAAAAATCTTCAGGGTGTTGATTACCAAGTAAGGCAGTCCATCAACCAGAAATTCCCGCAGCATGTCGCTATCCCGCGTCACACGCGACATCAGTGCCCCCACCTTACGGTCTGAGTAAAATTGCATTGTAAGCATCTCCAACCGCCGATAAAGATGGCTTCGGATATCTGCTGTCACCCGTGCACTCAACCAGCTAACTATCCATCCGTGTGCCAACTCCATACCCAAACTCAGTATACGAAGGCTAATCAAAGCAAGTATGCACCATCCCAAAAGTGCCGCCCTTTGATCAATGCTGCCAGCCGTTTCCTCCGGTGGCAGGATGACATTATCAACGATGTGTCGCGTCACCAGCGGTGGAACAAGTTCTGAACCGATAGTTACTAGTGAGACGAGTGCCAAGAGGATAGCACGCCACTTATAGGGTTTCAAATAACTAGCAATTCGTCCCAACGTTGCCAACCGACGAATGCAAGCTGTGCAGATTCCGTTCTTCTCAGGTAACAGCCTACCACATTTGGAGCACCGTATCTGATTAAGTTCTGTGTTAATTAAAAATTCGTCTTGCTGGCGAAGCTGCTCAAGCCCACGTGCCACCTCAGAGAATTTTTCCGCAAGCGAGCTAGAGTAAGGAACAAAGAGGGTCGCCTCTTTCTTTCGCTCGATTTCCAAGCGCCCCCCACCGACTAAGGGTTCGGTCTGGACAGCTGCTAATTCCCTGATGGGTACGTCAACAACCCCGTTGATTCCTTCCGCAGGTACCACAATCACTCGCCTATCTGTGGCGATGAGCCACTGCTCTCCAAAGGTGCCATCAGGATTCAGATCAGTGGACACACGAATGAGCTCTTCTTCTTCATGAGTCAGCACATTCTGAATTTTCTGACTAACTGTATCAGGCATCTGTTCGAGCAATTTCATCATAGCCTTATCCAATCCGTCGTAAAAACAGCCGCACTTTCTGCTATAGGCAATGGACTCTTGGCGCGTTATTCACACGGTGGAAACATCGGTCGATATTTCGCGGGTGGTGACATCGCGATGATCTGGTCGCCCCGCCAATCAATGGTGTAGTTTTCAAAGCATATACTCTCCACCGTCCGTGCTTCACGCATTGGGAAAGTAATAATACTTGATGAAGGGATCTCATTGCCAGTATTAAGCAAGTACGACTGGATGAATATCTTCTGAGATTCCACACCATTTACTTTCAGGCAAACCTCTTTCTTATCCACCCAAGACGGGATACGCACCAGCAGTGGTCGACCGCTTCGGTTTTCAATCTCAAGATGTCCTGTTCGGGAAAGATGACTGGTAAGGCGCACCCCTTCCGCTTCGTGGCTGAATAACAGATTAATGCGGACGCCGGCAGCGTCTGAAGTGATGATGGACGAGAGGGCTTCGCACATCCCGTCTACGGCACCAGATGTAATATCATACGTTGCGATAGTTGCATCTAGATGCAGAAGATAATCATTGGGCGTTGGAAAGCTAAAACCGCCGCGCAAACGCGAGGCACGGTGATGACGGCTATCATCTGTTTCATCAGGGTCATCGGACAGGTCATCTACATCAATAACCTGCGAAGGCAGGAGATGTCCGCGAAGTATGCGCTCTGCGTCCTCGAAGTAGTTCGCCCAGCCGGCGTTGCCCAAAAGGAGTGCAGCACGCAGCAGGTCGCCGGTGTTGTTGGATTCGCCACGGGGATGAAATTTATGCAGCGATTCCATCGACCAGCCGAAACTGCTGTTGAAACGCGGACATCCGACGTCGTAAATAGCTTTGATTCTGTTCAACAAATCGGCGTCGTTGGTGAGGCGCGCGAAGTCAAGCATTCCGGCAACCATGGCGTTGAGGGAATGACCGTGTATCCCTGCTTCTTCCCTGAGGCTTCCTTCGGGTGTAAAACAGTGTTCGAGCGCATAGGAAGTCATAAGTCCTGCCAATTCTAATGCAGCAGGATCGCCTGTGATGCGATAGTTCCGGACCAGCGCATCAACAGCGCGACCTTCTTGGGATGGCTGGTGGTTATATTCTAAGACGTAAGAGGGAAGACGATCAAGTTGGATGGCACCGTTGTCATTTAGTGCAGCGCGGACTGTCCGAATCATCCGCCGGCTCCATTCTCGCGCCCGTTTATCACCGCGAATGATGAGACCGTTCAGGGCGTGGGTGGATTCGCGTATGTTATGGAGATGGACGAAACGCTCACCGGTATCGTTATCCGCCGTACCGGGCAGATTATCCGCCTCATTGAACAGGGCAATCTGAAGATCCGCGAGATCCGTCCAAATCGCTTCGTCAACGCATTCCCCCGTGGCGCGCTCCGCCATACCGATAGCGTGAATGGCTCTGGCAACATCGTGACACCAGTCCCATGCGCCAGAATGATTAAACGGCTTCAACTGCCCTTCAGCAAAGCCGATAGACCAGTACGGCATGTGCTTATTCGTCGAGTCAAGCCCGCCTACAAGCGAATTCAACCCCAGTCGAATATGATTCAGCATATCTACCGGTTCCAAATGCTGCATTTATCATTCTCTCTTTTGGACTGATTCCCAATCTGCACCCTACACGACGTGTGAGTGGGTTGGCAAACCGTCATGGCTATGTTCCATAATGCTGTGGTGATGTTCGCCAGCTTCTTCGACTGGGTCAATATGGATGACTGCCCTAGAAAGGTAGCTCAGATGATGGAAAAGCTGATGTTGAACCTCCTTCGCTATTGTATGTCCTTCAGCGACGGAGAGGTGCGGTGTCACAGCGATATTGACTTCCGCATGTAGGCGGTGCCCGATCCAACGGCTGCGAACATCTGTTACCTCCTCAACCCCCTCAACATGGTAAGCGGCGTGGTTTATCTCATCAATTACGTCATCCTCCACACCGTCCAACAGGCGAGTAAATACCGCTTTTCCTGACTGCAACACAATCCCAAAAATCGCGATGGTGATAAGCCCTCCGACGATGGGATCTGCAAGCGGATAACCGAGCCATATCCCAATCGCCCCCGCCAGCACCGCGAGACTTGTCCAGCCATCAACGCGTGCGTGGTAGCCATCCGCGACAAGGGCAGCACTCCCAATCTCTTTACCGACCTTAATCCGAAATATCGCAACCCCTTCATTGCCTATAAAACCAATCACTGATGCAGCGGCAACGATCCAAAGGTGTCCAACGGTTTGAGGGTTAAAGAAACGATTAACCGATTCGTATCCTGCAACAATCGCGCTAAACAGTATCGTAAGCACGATTGCGATACCCGCCAAGTCCTCGACGCGCCCATAACCGTAGGTGAACCGTTTGCTCGGTTTTAAGCGGGCGAAGGAGAAAGCAATCCACAGCGGAATCGCAGTTGCTGCGTCGCCAAAGTTGTGGATCGTGTCAGCAAGCAGTGCGACACTACCGGAAATCACAACCACGCCGACCTGTAACAGTGCGGTTACCATCAGTCCTAAGAAGGACCACTTTATCGCCCAGATGCCGCGCTCTGTGGTTATAATGGACGGGTCAATGACGCCGTGTGTGTGGTCGTGTTCGCCATGGTCGTGGCTGTGACCATGATGGCGATCATGTTCGCCGTGATGATGGTGCGTTTTTTTTCTAAACATTAAGAAGCACCTCCTAAGTGGGAACGTGAGAGCGGGGAAGCGTGGGGACGAGACAGCGTGTAAAACCCTCGCCTTCCCACATACTCGCCGCCTCGCCTCCTCACATACTCACTTTCTCCTCTTCTCACTTTCTTTTTTCTCAATCCCGCGGCAAAGGTAAGCGAACTTTCGCACTGTCATGTGATTGTGATCGTAATGCGCCTAGCATAATTTCCAGTGTGTGCCGGGCGCGGCGCGGCGGTGAACTACTCGGCACATCGTTCCAAACCATCTGGGCAAGTTCCCGGACAGGATGAATCAAACTATCGCCGAAGAAGTCTCCGTAGGTTTCGCCCTGGGGTGCCGGTGCTTCCGTCGCTGTCCCTTCGGGCTGATCTGTTTTCCACGCTTTGCAGTGGCTGTCGTTCAAAACATAGCGACCATTCGGTCCTTGGAGATCGAATTCGCAACCGGCGGGCGTCATCTTGGCACTGTTCACGATGCCGCGCACCCCGTTGGAGAACTCAATCAAAATCGACGATGCTGGATCAAGTCCAGGATCATGACCGCCTTCCCCCTTGTACTCAAGTCCGTAGTCTTCAAAGCCTTGCTCGTGTGCGGCGATGAGCCAGACCGGGTCTGCATCGGCGAAGTAGCAGACCGCGTCGATGAGGTGAGTGCCGTTACGGAAAAGCATTGACCGACGTCCTCCCATGTGTGCGATAATGCGGGTCAGTCCACCGATTTCACCTTCCCGAACCGAGGTTCGTACCGCTTGATATAACGGCAGCCAACTCCGTGTATGATCCACCGACATCTTGGTCCCGTTCCGCTCAACCGTCTCAATAATCCGATCGGCGTCTTGAAGGTTGATTGTCAGCGGTTTCTCGCAGAGAATCCCTTTGACCCCGGCGTCCGATGCGTCACAGACCGGGTTAGTGTGGTAATCGTCCGGCGTTGCTACGCTGACGACATCTAAGTTCTCCTTTTCGAGCATGGCGTGATAGTCGTTGTACTCGCGGACTGAGCCGCGTGTAATCTTTGAACGCTCGAAGAAGTTGTCAAGAACATCGGGTTTCAGGTCACAGACTGCGACGAGTTCAAATTCGGAGGCATTGGCATAGGCATATCCATGATATGATCCCAAGCCGCATCCGATAACGCCTGCCCGTAATTTTTCGTTGCTCATCGTTCACCTCATTATATTGGTTTTTCTTACAACTCAACAGATTGGGGTTGAGGCAATCCTGCGGGGAAGCCGTAGGGAAGGTCATTACGATCCGCGGGCAGGGGCCAGCTTTGCCCACCTAGATTCTGGAACGACTTGTGGCGGCCACAGAGCCATAAGAACATCTCCGACACCTTGATTGTGTCGCGGAACTGCTCCACATACGCCCCGCCAGGACCAGTGTATTGAGCGGTCGCAAAATCGAAATCTGGCTCGATCACCCAGTCCCGTTGTGGCGGCGTTGTGCGCCAGTAGAAATATTTGAGTAGGTTGCGGATGCCCGAAGCGGTTGACGGTCCGCGGCGATGCCAGATATGGTATACGGTCAGGAAGATGGAACCGGCGGGCGCGGTAGTGGGGATAGCCCCCTTGATGCTAGCCAAATGCCCCATGAACCTTGCTTTGTTGTGCACAAGGTGGGTGCCGGGCACGATCTGCGTCGGTCCCATTTCAATGGGCGTATCCTGTGGGTAGTAGAAAACCTGCAAAAAGTTGAGTTCGTGCGTGTAGTGATAGTTACCATCCACATGCCACCCACCCACAGCCTGAATGGGCCCCTGCACACGATGGTTGCTCATCAGTATCGGCAGGTGAAAGTTAGCCCCCAGAAGGGAACGCACAGCGCCAGCAGCCTCCGGATGAACTATCACGTTCTCAACGAACCAGTCTTCCATCAGGATGCCGCTTGGCTCCATATTGGAGTGCTGGTCACAGTACTCCATCGCCCTGCGATTGACATCATCGGGGACAACACCCTCAAGCATCAGATACCCATTCTTGCAGAACTCTAGCACCTGAGTATCTGTCATCGTCGGTTCACAGTCGTAGGTTTTCCGTTCTGATATTCGCATGGTTTACCTCCAGCGTTCAAGAATGAATTCAGCACCCAAGCCGTAGAACTCTTTTTCATCTACAGCAAGCAGTGCCATATTCGGGAAAGAAATAATCCGCCAGCCATCCCGGACAGCTTCTATGACTGTCTGATAGGGCCAATCCTCGGGATTAGGCGGTCCCTCACGAAGTTCTCCATCCTCAACCAGCAGCATACCGACCACCGCCGCTCCGGGGGAAGTGGTTACCGCTTGCAGATAGAGGACATCCTGCCGTTTCGGGCTGTCTGTCCCCACAATGTCCGCAATTCCCTTGCGCAGATTGGCTTCCGTCAGTGTTCCCTGTTGGAGTTCCGTCACTAATGCCTTCATGGTTTCTTTCTGCGTTTCAGTCATCGAGTTTTTCCCTCGTTCAAAGTTATGATTTTACTGGCAAAAGTTCCAATTATCTCTCTGCCGCATTATACACGAATTTAGTTGCCTTGCCAATAGAAAACGTGATAGCATAAAAAAACCCTTTACACGCTTGGCTGTCCACCGGCTTCTGAGTTTGGACGCCACATCGGGGAGTCTGGGTTTCTTTTGTAAATTTCTATACCGTGTTGGCATTTATAAAAACTACATAAGTCGTGATTTTATGAACAGAGGATGGGGTATATAACAACGGTCCCGTTCAACTCCTTAGATCAAAACATCAGAAAGGAATCAATATGTTAAAGGCAGGATTTATCGGTGCTGGCGGTCGAAGTCAAGGTGCGCACTACCCGAATGTAAATCGCCTCGAAGATAATGTAGAGATGGTTGCGGTATGCGAACTTGACGAAGAACGATTGAATCAAGTCGCCAAGAAATATGAATTCTCGCACACTTTCACAGATCACCGCGAGATGCTCGATAGCGTTGACTTGGACATTATCTACTGCGTGATGCGTGAGGAGTGGATATTGCAACCCGCGCTCGATTGCCTCAACGCGGGGAAACATATCTTCATCGAAAAGCCACCCGGTGCTAACAGCGATGAGACACAGCAGCTGCTTGACACGGCAATTGCGAATGATGTCTATGCGATGGTCGGTTTTCAACGCCGTTACGCCGCAGTGACCCGTGAGGCGATGCGTCGCGTGTCGGAGAAAGGACCTGTCTCTACAGCAATAACCACTTTCAACAAGCAGGTTCTCGGTGGCGATGGCAAGGAGTTCACGACAACACTCTGGAACGATGTGTGTCACGTTGTAGATCTACTGCGGTATATGGCAGGAGGTGAACCTGTCGAGGTGACGGCGTATCGGGACAAGTTCGGCAGCGAAAGCCGAAACTGTTATACCGCGCTTGTTCGCTTTGATAACGATGTAACAGGCGTGCTGCTTGGGAACCGGGCGTCAGGGGGGCGGGTGCTTCGCTCAGAACTTCACGGCGTGGGAATCGGGTGCTACATGAAGATCCCAGCGGAGATCGAGATTTACGAAGACAACCAGAGCCACACGATGGGCGGCTGGGAGGTTGACGATGTTGACGAGCGGGATACGCCTCGATATGAAGGTATCCTGACAATGCACGAGCACTTTGTAGATTGCGTGCGTAACAAGAAAGTCCCAATTAGCGATCTCCGTGACGCGATCCATTCGATTCACCTTGTTGACCAGATTGAAGGGACTCTGCTGGACTCGTAGAACGTCAAAGATTAGCAAATCCACGGGAAATAAGATACGGCGTTAGCCGGTATCGGACGCCATCGGCTAACGCCCCGGCATCCTGTGACCGCTATTTGAGTTTCAACAAAAGTTGAGCACCCCATTTTAGTGCGGAAGAAGGGCTTTATGGCAATAAATCAGATCAAAGCGCACCTTGAAAGCGACAAAATTCAGAAGATTAAACTCGCTGGCTTCGATATTGATGGGGTTATGCGTGGCAAATACATTTCGCTCGACAAATTTTTTTCTGCTGTCGAAAAGGGCTTAGGTTTCTGTGATGTGACATTCGGCTGGGATATGATCGATCAGCTCTACAAGCAACCAACCGTCACAGGTTGGCATACCGGGTATCCAGACCTCCTCGCCAAGATTGACCCGAGTACATATCGCGTGATGCCTTGGGAGCCAAATACAGCACTGTTTTTGCTTGACTTTTACGCGAATGAAGATCAGCCACTTACCGTTTCCCCGCGCCAACTGCTCCAAACAGTCGTCCGTAAAGCGAACGATATGGGATTCCAGCCGTTCATGTCAGCGGAGTACGAATACTTCATCTTCCGAGAGACACCCCATTCTCTAGAGGACAAAGGATTTGAGAACATGACGCCGCTCTCGCCCGGCTGGTTCGGCTATAGCGTGTTACGGGCATCAGCGGCTGCAGAAGTTGTTCACGCAATTATTGATGGGATGAGGGAGTATGACGTTGAGCTGGAAGGGATACACACAGAAACGGGACCCGGCGTGTATGAGACTGCGATTCGGTACGACACGGCGTGCAACGCCGCTGACAAAGCCGCACTGTTCAAGACTGGTGTGAAAGAGATTTTAGCTAGGCACGGACTCGTTGCAACCTTCATGGCGAGGTGGAGTCCAGACTACCCCGGTTGCAGCGGTCATCTGCACCAGAGCTTATGGGATTTAGAAGGGAACACAAATCTGTTTGCCGATGAATCAGATGCGTCGGGCATGTCCCAAACGATGAAGCACTATATCGCGGGACAGATCGCTGCAATGCCTGAAATGATGGCTCTTATCTGCCCGACAATCAACTCCTATAAACGGACAGTCCCCGGCGCATGGGCTCCAACCAACGCCTCTTGGGGAATTGAGAATAGAACAGCATCCCTCCGCGCAATTCCCGGCACCTCCCCTAAATCCACGCGGACTGAATATCGGCTAGCCGGTGCTGACGGCAATCCACATATCGCTATGGCAGCAAGTCTCGCCGCGGGGTTATACGGTATTGAGCATCAACTCGACCCCGGTGAGCCGTTCAACGGTAATGCCTATGAAGCCCCCCAAGGGCGATTTGAACCTTTGCCAGGATCGCTGGCAGAAGCAACGGATCGGTTGAAAGGCAGCAAAATCAGCCGCACCTGCCTTGGTGATGCGTTTGTGAATCACTTCGTAATCACACGCGAGCATGAAATTATGGAATTCCGTCGCGCCATAACAGATTGGGAACTCAAACGGTACTTCGAGATTATCTGATACTATGCTCCCTCAACCAATTCAGCTAGCAATGTTCGACATGGCTGGGACCACTGTCAACGATAAAGTCGACGGACACCCGCTGATGGTCATCAGTATGATGCGTGCCTTTGCAAAGCATGGGATTGAACTTGCTCCAAACCTAATTAATAAGCATCGGGGAAAGCAGAAGTCTGAAGCTATCCAAACCCTCCTGCGCGAAGTTGCAGAGCTATCTCCCGCTGATGTCGAGCGCGTCGGAGATGGCGTGTATCGTGATTTTCTTCATGAACTGGAAAGCAACCTTTCGAGTATCTCGGAGATTGACGGCGCAACCGAGCTTTTCCGACACCTCAAATCCAAGGATATCCATATTGGAGTGGGAAGCGGTTTTCCGATGCAGATTGTTCAGGCAATCATCTCCCGACTGGGTTGGCTGGACAAGGGGCTGCTTGACTATGTAGGGAGTGCGGAGCAGGTCGGTGTAGGACGCCCCAACCCGAAGATGATCCATGACGCTATGCAACAACTCAGTGTCACAGATGGACGAAAGGTCGTCAAAATTGGAGATACCGTGGTGGATGTTCAGGAGGGGAAGAACGCCGGTGCATGGACGGTCGCTGTGTTGACGGGATCTCAGACAGAAGCACAATTGATGGCAGCGGTACCGGATTACATTTTATCGAGTATTCGAGAGTTGAGGACATTGATTCCCCGGTGTGCACTCTAGTGCTCGGCAGCAAAAAGCGTTTATCGGACAACCTGTTTGAGCCAACTCCACATCGTGAATTGCTTACCCACAGGAACAACTGCAAAAGCAGGAAAATACCACGCAGGCTCACGATCATGTGCTGTTGGTGAGGTTTTGAGGATTCTTACCATTGGTGCTCATCACGTAGATTTCCCAGTTCCCATCCCTATCGGAAGCGAAGGCAATCTGTGCCTGCGCGTCAACGCCTGCCATCAGCGTTGTCAGAATCAAGAGGGCAACGCTAGATAGAATGAAATGTGGACGATTGCATTTCCGTTGCATTTGCTGTGCCTCCTTCGACTGAAAATTAGGTTCTGCTGACATTTCAACGAAGCCAGATAAGATTTGACGCCAATCGTTGCCAAACGAAATTCACTTGGCTCATTGACTACGCGCAATTAAGATAACCTGAGTTGCCATCTTCCTTCAGCGGGATATGTCTATAGAATGTTGTCGCTGGCTCAAAACGATCTACAGTATAAACCTCCTTGCATTCAAGCTGCAACCAGCTTTTTGGAAGTATGGACATATTGTGTCCATACTTCCAAAAAAAGTGATTGGACTTTTTGTGTGATTGGTTGGTATCCTCATAATCACAATGGGGGAGATAGGTTTTTGAACCGATACTTAGAATAGATGAGCCAACTGCAATGTCAGGTCATCCTGCCGTGCGTTCCCATGCTTCAGCGAACGCCGTGGACCCGTCGTCATCCCAGAAGTACGTATCAACCGGTCGATTATAACCGGGTCCATGCCCATCTATAAAACTTGGTCCGGTGCCCTGACCATCGCCCACAGAACGGATTGGCAGTCGCGCGTAAATCGGCGCGAGTCCCGCATACTGAATCTGTATCAAGGCGCGTGGTAGCGGATCGGGTTCAACCGTAGACCAGTGGGCAAGCGCGTCCCGGTCAAGCGTCACACCCAACCCCGGTTCCTCTGGCACGCGCACTGTCCCGCCAGCGGCTTCTAGTGCCGGCGTTACGATGTCTTCTGCCCACAGATGGGTGCCGGTGACGTGGTGCAAAGTCGCCATCGGGAAGACCGCCGCCATGTGCGCGATAAACGCTCGTGTGATGTTACCACCCGTGTTCTGCATCATGAACGGCACATTCGCCGCTTCAAACAACCCTGCTCGTTGAATAACTTGGCCAGGGGGTGCGTGACCCAACATGTAACCGTCTGCGAGTCCCATCAGTGCCTCCCGTCCACCCAACGGCAGATGGTGGAAGTAGATCGGCAGCGGACACTTGTCTCGTAGTGCGCGATATCCTTCAAAATCGTGCGTACGCAGCGGGTCTTCAATCGCTCCTGCGACCGGGAACTGTATCAATTCTCGCGCCAAGTCTAAGACATGCTCCACTGTATTGTCAAAATTGATATCGTAATGGATCTTGAATCCCGGTGGTGCGCTCTCCTCAAGCCTAACCTGCATCGCCTCCGTCTGTGCTACAACGTTGTGGCAGTGGAAGGTGTGGAATTTGAGCCATGTGTAACCCGCAGCAGCTGCGTGCTCAACCTCCTCCGCCATCTTCTCAGGCGTCTGCGAGACTGTCCATGCGGCCATCGGCACACGCGAACGGACTTGTGGTCCGAACAATTTATAGGCGGGGACGTCATTGTACTTGCCGACCAAATCGTAGATAGCCGGAGCGAGGGCGATGGGGAGAGACGGGTGCGCTAACCAATCACACGGATTCGTACCGCGCAGCTGCGCAATCCATTCGTCCATCCCATCCCACAATTTGCCAACGTGCTCACCTAAGCCTTCCAACCCGTTATCGGTCCGAATAACAAAAACCGTGCGATAACGGAAGTCAGGACCCTGATAGCGCGTCAGCGCCTCACTATTCCACGCCTGAAATGGTGGACAAATGACATGTGTTTCGATATCGGTGATTTTCATGGTTTTTTGGCGTCTCCTTCTTTAGGCAGGTTTGTAACCTTCGTGCATATTGTCGATAAAGCGATGAACCGAGGCTGCTGGGATGAAGGCAAAGTACAGAAGAATCATGGTCAAAGTGAAGGTGTGGATAGGCAATAAGACGTAAAAAAGAATATGCAAAACGATTCCGGTGAGCATCAAGTATTTGCGGAATTTGGGGATATATAACCCAAAAGCCAGCGAGAATTCCAGTATCACGGTAGTAATGGCGGCGATAAAACAGAGCGCGGAAAATCCGGGGATGCTTGCGTAGTCATACCCCGCATAATAGTTGTAAACAAGGAATTCCATGCGGGCACCACTCAAAAATCCCCAATAAAGTTTCTCGTAAGCGGTCCAGAAATAGACCATTGACAATTGAATGGCAATTAGGCGTAAGCCCCACAAATTGCCGATTTCAGGTGGTGGTGGTAAGCCTGATTTTAACGCGCGGCGGAGTGCCAACCAGCGATCTAACGAGTATGAGCGACCACACGGTGTCAACGCAATAAAGAGGACAGCCATGACCAAGAGAAAAACGTGATGATGTCTCCAAGACTTATTCATGACAAACATAATTGCAATAATGATGGCTGTCCCCATTGATGACACGCGTGTCCATAGCCCGACGCACATGAGCCCAGTAAAGAGGAAAAACGCGGAATTGAGTAGAATCGCACTTGGCCGTATATCCCGACAGAAGATTAGTTCACCCGCCCACCGAGACCAGATGAGCAGAACCAGCCCGATTCGGATTAAACCCACTGAACGGGTAGAATCGCGATAACACAACCCCCAGTTATAAAAACGTTGTAGGAGCCGTAACAAAGTTTTCATCACTTATGGCTTTCCAAACGGATATATCCCGTTCATTTGATACGTTTATCCACATATAGGGTCTTCCAGCCTTCGCGTGTGCCGATGCGTGCGTTTACCCGCAAATCAACAACATTCCCTACTTTCTGTCGTAGGCGTTGCCCCGCCTCCAACACACCTTGTTCCCTCATAATCCGCCGCGCAGAGTGATGTAATTTCAGCGATTTGTCATAGCCTAATATTTTGAAATGGTCAATATGCTCGATACGTCCATCTGGATGCCGGATGTAAAATTCCACATCACAAATACCAATTCCACGAGTATGGTACATCTGCCATGCCCGAAAAGTATCGCCTTTACCGTTCAGAACTTGCTTATAAAAGGGACCAAATACGACGTATAGCATCAGCAACGTGAAAGCAACTGCTCGGCAGGCAATTACCCACTTGCTTTCGGCTTCCGCGTCCACTGTTGTTTTTTCGGATTGATATTGACTGGCTGGAGTCATTGATAGTTCTCCGCTAGTTCAAGGGCATCAACCAGCATCTCCCTCACGAAATGACTGCTCTAAAAGCGAACAACCAATTCTACCTCCGTCAACACGATGTCAGGGGCAACTTTCGGATGACGTTCCTCAAGTACAACCTTGACTTCGTGCGCCCCTACACTTATAGGCATATTCATCTCAAAACACAACCACGCTGCCCCACTCACATCCGAAATACGATGCGGGTCATTGATGGTGCAATAGCGGATTGTCGGGTCATCAAGGACGGTCCCATCCCACCGAACCCGCACTACATCGCCGCGCACCCATTCATCCAACCGCACCCGTAGTTCCACCTGTTACCGACACGTAGATGCCCCAGTTTCCATCCCTCTGAGAGGACCTGAAGGCAATGCGCTTACCGTCGGGAGACCATGAAGGATAATAGTCATCCGCCGGGTTGTTTGTGAGGTTTTGAAGATCGCTACCATCAGCGTCCATCAC
Source organism: Candidatus Poribacteria bacterium (assembly GCA_965247655.1). GTDB lineage: Bacteria > Poribacteria > WGA-4E > WGA-4E > PCPOR2b > PCPOR2b. The sequence goes on from OZ252032.1 coordinate 6,574,576, forward strand.
GTAGATTTCTCCCATCCCTATCAGAGACGAAGGCAATCTGTGCGTGTGCGTCAACGCCTATCATCAGTGCTGTCAAACCCAAGAAGACAACGCTATACAGAATGAAATATGGGAGATTGCATCTTCGTTGCATCTACCATGCCTCCTTTCCCTCTCAAAAACGTAACACTTACGCTGATTGGATAAAACTCGACTGAAAATTAGGTTCTGTTGACATTTCAACGAAGCTAGATAAGATCTAACGCCAATCGTTGTCAAACGAAATTCACTTGGCTCATTGACTACACGCAATGAAGATAACCTGAGTTACCATCTTCCTTCAGCGGGATATGTCTATAAAATGTTGTCGTTGGCTCAAGACGATCTACAGTATAAACCTCCTTGCATTCACTATGCAACCAGTTTTTAAGGGTATGGATATATTATGTCCATACCCCTAAAATGACCAGATTCTATTAACATTTATATGAAGTGCACCCGTAATTCGCCAATAAGCACTCAATCGTAGAGACAAAGTTGCTCCACCTTTTTCTTCTCGCGCATCATGTATTATGCATTACATATTATTCTCAATTTCACGGGGAATTTGGGGAATTTCCCCATTCCTCCAACCCAAATGCGTCGTATCGTGTCGTAGGTTGGCGGAACGATAGTCAACCCAACAATATCCTTTCTCCATAGGTCGTGCATCTTACCTGACCCATCGCCAGCGTGGCAGCATATGGATCAAAAAAGCACACAATGGTTGGTAGGGAACGGGGATGGGTTCAATTTGTCAAATGTCAACACGCCTTAGAATTTTTATGTGATTGGTGGGTATCCTTATAATCACAATGGGGAGAGATAGGTTTTTGAACCGATACTTAGAATGGGGGAGCCAACTGCAACGTCAGGTCATCCCGCCGTGCGTTCCCACGCTTCAGCGAACGCTGCAGAACCGTCGTCATCCCAGAAGTACATATCAACCGGTCGATTATAACCGGGACCATGCCCATCTATAAAACTTGGACCGGTGCCCAGACCGTCGCCCACAGAACGGATTGGCAGCCGCGCGTAAATCGGCGCGAGCCCGGCATATTGAATCTGTATCAAGGCGCGTGGTAACGGCTCAGGTTCAACCGTAGACCAGTGGACAAGTGCATCGCGGTTAAGCGTTACACCCAACCCCGGTTCCTCTGGTACACGCGCTGTTCCGCCAGCGACCTCTAACGCCGGCGTCACGATGTCTTCTGCCCAAAGTTGGGTGCAGGTAACATGGTGCAGTGTTGCCATTGGGAAGACCGCCGCCATGTGCGCGATAAACGCTCGTGTGATGTTACCACCCGTGTTCTGCATCATGAACGGTACATTCGCTGCCTCAAACAACCCCGCTCGTTGAATAACCTGGCCAGGGGGGGCGTGACCCAACATGTAACCGTCCGCAAGTCCCATTAACGCCTCCCGTCCACCCAACGGCAGATGGTGGAAGTAGATCGGCAGGGGACACTTCCCTCGCAGCGCACGATACCCTTCAAAATCGTGTGTACGCAGCGGGTCTTCAATCGCCCCCGCGATGGGGAACTGTACCAATTCCCGCGCTAAATCCAAGACATGCTCCACCGTGTTGTCGAAGTTGATATCGTAATGAATCTTAAAGCCCGGCGACGCACTCTCGTCAAGTTTAGCTTGCATCGCCTCGGTCTGCGCTATGACGTTGTGGCAGTGGAAGGTGTGGAATTTGAGCCATGTGTAACCCGCAGCGGCTGCGTGCTCAACCTCCTCCGCCATCTTCTCAGGCGTCTGCGAGACTGTCCATGCGGCCATCGGCACACGCGAACGGACTTGTGGTCCGAACAATTTATAGGCGGGGACGTCATTGTACTTGCCGACCAAATCGTAGATAGCCGGAGCGAGGGCGATGGGGAGAGACGGGTGCGCTAACCAATCACACGGATTCGTACCGCGCAGCTGCGCAATCCATTCGTCCATCCCATTCCACGATTTGCCAACGTGCTCACCTAAGCCTTCCAACCCGTTATCGGTCCGAATAACAAAGACCGTGCGGCAACGGAAGTCGGGACCCTGATAGCGCGTCAACGCCTCACTATTCCACGCCTGAAACGGTGGACAAATAACGTGTGTTTCGATATCGGTGATTTTCATGATTTTGGCGTCTCCTTTTTTAGGCAGGTTTGTAACCTTCGTGCATGTTGTCGATAAAACGATGAACCGAAGCCGCTGGAATGTAAGCAAGGTACAAGAGAATCACAGTCAAAGTAAATGTGCGGATAGGTAATAGGACGTAAAAGAGGACATGCAAGACGATTCCGATAGGCATTAAGTATTTTCGGAATTTGGGGATATATAACCCAAAAGACAGCGAGAATTCCAGTATCACGGTAGTAATGGCGGCGATAAAACAGAGCGCGGAAAATCCGGGGATGCTTGCGTAGTCATACCCCGCATAATAGTTGTAAGCGAGAAGTTCCAGGCCGGCGCCACTCAAAAAACCCCAGTAAAGTTTTGCATAGGCAGTCCAAAAATAGACCATTGACAATTGAATGGCAATTAGGCGTAAGCCCCACAAATTGCCGGTTTCAGGCGGTGACGGTACGCCTGATTTTAACGCGCGACGGAGTGCTAACCAGCGATCCAACGAGTATGAACGACCACACGGTGTCAGCACAATAAAGAGGGTAGATATGATCAGAAGGAAGGTGTGATGATGTTGCGATGGCTGATGCGTGATAAACCGAATGGAAAGGAGGATGGCTGTCCCCATTGATGAGACTCGCGTCCACAGACCGACGCACATAAGCCCGGTAAGGAGGAAAAACGCGGAATTGAGTAGAATTGCACTTGGCCGTATATCCCGACAGAATATCAGTTCACCCGCCCACCGAGACCAGATGAGCAGCACCAACCCGATTCGGATTAAACCCACTGAACGGGTGGAATCACGATAACACGACCCCCAGTTATAAAAACGTTGTAGGAGCCGTAACAAGGTTTTCATCACTTATGGCTCTCCAGATGAATATATCCTATTCACTCGATGCGTTTATCCACATATAGGGTTTTCCACCCATCCCGTGTACCGATACGTGCATTTACCCGCAAATCAGCAGTATCTCCCACCTTCTGTCGCATGCCTTGCCCCACTTCCAACACACCTTTTGCCCGCCTAATCCGCCGCGAATGGTGGTGCAATTTCAGCAGTTTGTCATAGCCTAGTGCTTTGAAATGGTCAATGTATTCAATGCGTCCATCTGGATGTCGAATGTAAAATTCCACATCACAGACGCCGAATCCACGACCATAGTACATCCGCCATGCAGGAAGGGCATTGCTTTTACCCTTCAAGACTTGCTTATAAAAGGGACCAAGTACAATGTATAGCATCAGCAGGGTAAAAACAACTGCTCGGCAGACAATTACCAATTTGCTCTCAACTGACGCCTCCACTGTCGTTTTTTCGGATTGATATTGACTGGTTGGGGTCATTGATAATTCTCCTCAGCTCAAGAGGGTCAACCAGCATCTCCCTCACGAAATGACTGCTCTAAAAGCGAACAACCAATTCTACCTCCGTCAACACGATGTCAGGGGCAACTTTCGGATGACGTTCCTCAAGTACAACCTTGACTTCGTGCGCCCCTACACTTATAGGCATATTCATCTCAAAACACAACCACGCTGCCCCACTCACATCCGAAATACGATGTGGGTCATTGATGGCGCAATAGCGGATTGTCGGGCCACTAAGGACAGTTCCATCCCACAAGATCCGCACTATATCGCCGCGTACCCACTGATCTAACCGCACCCGCAACTCCGCCTGTTTGGGGATGTTAGTCGATAAGTCATCCACCACATTTAGCGTAATTGTTGGACCTTCGCCGGTGAGCGTTCGTTTCAGAGCAACCGGGACCTCACCCCATAAACGATCGTTTCGGTAAGCCCCCCGCCATTCTCCTGTTTCCTGTAGGAAGCGATGGGTTGCAGCATAAATTTTGTCCGTGCCTCGCAGTGTATCCGGCGAACCGATCTGTGAGAGTAATTCCCGCCTTGAATCACGGTTTGCGTGCCAGTTGAAGACATAGATACCATCGGCACCTGCACCGTGGTAACGGCTAGCGATAGCGCGGGTACGCATTCGGTCTTTGGTCTCGGTATCTTCGGGACCAACGAAGGCTCCGGGCAAGCCGCCATCAAATCCGGGGTAGATTGCAATCGGCTTATCTTGGCACAGTTCGACAAAAGCTGCGACATCCAAGGAGGGATCCGTCGCGGCACCGCCGGCAGGAATCAGGATGTCCACCAATCCCTCATTTACCCAAGTCGGAATGTCGTATCCGATGTTGCGGCACATCTCCAACGTACCAGATACACGCGCCGCTAAGTAGAACGGTTTGCCGCGTTTCTGCGCGAGCGCATCGGTCACCTGCCGCACCGCTCGCTGGAGGTCTGTCAGGACGTATCGGAGCCGATAGCCTTCATCTGCGGGCAGGTGAAAGGCGTGCCGTTGCCAGTCCAATTCGACGCCATCCCAGTCATATCGTTCGCAGATTTCCTTGATGTGTGCGTAACGATGTTCCCGTATTTCAGGGAAGGCGAAATTCCATGAAAGCGCGAACCACTCCGATGTCTGATCGCCGAGCACCCACTGTGGATGTTCAATCCGTATCTGCGTCAGTTCCGTGTGGTGCAATGTTTCCAAGTCAGCGACCTGCGCCCCGCTGAAGTGATTGTCGTTCATGCGCACTGAGGCATAGACATGCATCCCAAGTTGGTGCCCACGCTCTATTATGGCTTGCTGCGGATCTTCGCCACGTTCCACCATCTGACGGATGTTTTCGGTATGAACATACGCCTGAGCACTTTCATAACGCCGACCATGGATATCGCCAAGTTGTTCGAGGATATCGCTCTGCCAACGGGCGGCATGTTCGCCGATACACCAGAAATGGGCACCGACCTGCGTATCTTCTAGAGGGGCGTAAGCCTTTTCCAGAAAAGCATTTACAGACTGCGGCGGCTCAGAATAGCCGTGGGGAGCACCATCCCAGTTGTAGATAATCCGATATTCAGGAGGGGTAGGCATGTTCGTTTTCCTCTCGGTGTTTTGGCGAGTCACACTAAATCAATTGCTTAAAAAGCCGAGCCGCACGATGACGATTTTTTTGTGAGACTCCCTTTGACTTAACAATGCTAGATAAGACCTTGGCAATTTGATCGTTAATAGGCATATCTTGGAGCCATTCAATAGCTAATTCTATCCAGTAATCTGATGAACTCGTCAACCCACAGGTCACCCCCGCGTCAAAGGGGAAAGTATCTACCACAGTTTCTGGAAGTCCCACAAACCGGCATCCCGCAGCGACTAAAGACTCAACTTCAGAGCGAGAATGCTCCAAGCAAGACAGCAAGGGCACAGCAGGTTCATGCCCTGAAATTTCAACGAGTCGAACATTTTCGTCTTCTGATCCAGCGACCCACCTGCCATCTTCCGACAGCCCATACCAAGTATCCCCATCGATCTTTGTCACAGGTAACCAGCGAAGCAAACCCTCGTTGTGCCCCCGTAGTATACTATGCCTCCATCGAGGAGAGACAATACTTCTCAAAATCTGTTGAAGTTCTGAATCTTTCATCAATCTTCGCGGTGGAGGCCCCTTTCTTTTAGGGAGGGGAGGAAACTGCGCTCCTTTTTTGTTGTAAAACTTCTGAAATATAGTATAATCTGACTCGTAACTCGATGACATTAGAAAACGCTCGTTTTCGCTCCCCTCTTGGCGTGATAGCCAAAAGGCGAGTCGTCTGAGGTTTCAGGTTGTGGGTTGCTGCGACCCCTCGGTGGCACCTGTGTAAAGTTACGAGCCAAGACCGAATAACCCAATAAATCCCAAAGGACGAATGCTTTACACAAGCCCCAACCCTTTAGGGTGAGGTAGTTGACTCGGCTGAACTCCTCTCCATTATTACTTGTTGCCCTGTTGTTTTTTCCAAGAATTGCTTTAATTTTTCACGCACACCAGGAATTTTATCCCAGTTTTGCCAAAAATGGCCGCTATGTTCATTGAGCATAATTTCTCCGTTGGCATCACGTCTAAACATCCCCGCCACAATATTTGTAGGATCTGCACCGATTGATGCGGCTAATTTTTGATGTGGCGATCCGGTTAGATTCACATAAGGCTTTGGCTTACCAACAGCGAAAGTGTCGTTTTTTACATCATACACAAACTCTACCAGTTCGCTTGAAGGATTATAATTACGGAATGCAGCTATAGATTTTACATTGGGACTAACTTCAAGCACTCCGGGAACTGGGTCACTTCCACGTCCCTTCCCACCATGTTTCACTTTGTCACTCCCACTCAATCGTGCTCGGCGGTTTCGAGCTAATATCGTAAACGACACGATTGATACCGCGTACCTCGTTGATGATGCGGTTGGAAATGACGCCCAATACGTTGTGAGGAATTTTCGCCCAGTCCGCTGTCATACCATCGGTGCTCGTCACAGCGCGCAACGCCACAACGTTTTCGTAGGTTCGCTCGTCGCCCATCACGCCGACACTCTTAACCGGCAGGAACACAGTCAACGCCTGCCAGATTTCGTCATATAGTTCTGCTTTCCGCAGCTCTGCGATGAAGATCTCATCTGCTTCCCGCAGCATGTCGAGGCGGTCTTGCGTGATTGGACCTAATATACGGACAGCTAAACCGGGACCGGGGAACGGGTGCCGTCCTAGGACTAGTTTCGGGATGTCCAGTTCTGATCCGACTGCTCGCACTTCATCTTTGAACAGTTCACGAAGCGGTTCAATCAGTTTGAACGGCAGATTCTCAGGAAGTCCACCGACATTATGGTGGGTTTTAATCGTTGCTGAGGGTCCTTTGACGGACACACTCTCGATCACGTCGGGATAGAGGGTACCTTGTGCGAGAAAGTCGATTTGTCCAATTTGTGTCAACCCTTCTTTAAAAACTTCAATAAATTGATTGCCAATAATCTTGCGCTTCTGCTCCGGGTTTTCAACGCCCGAAAGATATTCGAGAAATCGATCAGTAGCATCAACGTAATAAACATCAATACCGAGTTCCCGAAAAGTTGACAACACCTGATCCGCTTCATTTTTCCGCAACAAGCCGTTATTGACAAAAACGCAGACCAGTACATCCCCGACGGCACGTTTAAGCAGCGTCGCAAGCACTGTCGAGTCGACACCACCACTTACCGCGCATAACACGCGCGCACCACCTGTTTCAGCGCGAATCTTCTCTGTTGCCTCGGCGATGAAGGACTGCATCGTCCATTCATCACTACATTCGCAGACTTCATAGACAAAATTGGCGAGTAGCCGGTTATCGTCTTGCGTATGGATAACCTCCGGATGGAATTGCAAGCCGTAGATGTCCCGATCCAGATCTGCAATCACTGCAATCGGGGAATTGTGGGTGTGGGCAACGGGGTGAAATCCATCAGGTAAAACATCAATTCGGTCGCCGTGACTCATCCAGACATCTATCGTCTTTGGCAAATCTGCGAACAACGGAATTGGCAGATCTACGGTCAACTCTGCTGAACCAAATTCGCGTTCAACGGCAGGGTGCACTTTTCCGCCGGCGGAGAGGTGTGCAATGAGCTGCATACCGTAACAGATACCAAGAATCGGCATACCGAGCGTTAAAATTTTCGGATCGAGCAGGGGCGCATCTGTTGCGTAAACGCTAGCAGGACCACCAGATAAGATGATACCTTTCGGTTGGATGGATGCCAGCTGATTAAGCGGAATGTTGTAGGGATGGATCTCACAGTACACCTTATGTTCGCGGACACGCCGTGCGATTAACTGTGTATACTGGGAACCGAAATCTAAAACAACTATGGTTTCACGTTTCATTATGCCTAACCTTCTAATCTATTGAGTCGTAAATTTATTCTATCACAGATGATTAGGACAGTCAATCAAGCATTTACAAAAATCGCTTGGCTTTAGTTATTCTATGTGTTATAATTAAGTTTCAAGGACTATATACTCAGCACTCATGTGCTTTGTTGGTGTTAGCTTATTACTTTCAAAATTAAAGGAATTCCTAAGGAGGCAAATCCTAATGGCATACACATTACCTGACCTGCCGTATGCTCACAACGCTTTAGAACCGCATATTGACGAGCAAACAATGCAGATTCATCACGGAAAACACCATCAGGCTTACATTACCAATGTTAACACTGCCCTTGAAGGGCTTGACGATCTGGCAGCACTGTCGGTCGAAGACTTGCTGCGTAACATTGACCAGGTGCCGGAAGCCAAACGGCAAGCTGTTATCAATAATGGTGGCGGACATGCCAATCATTCACTCTTCTGGACCATCATGAGCCCCAATGGTGGTGGCAACCCCACACCAGAAGTTGCGGCTGCAATCGAATCCGCTTGCGGATCTCTTGAAGCTGCCAAAGAACAGTTCGTGACCGCTGCGACAACGCGTTTCGGATCCGGTTGGGCATGGGTCGTTGTTGATGAAACTGGCAGTATACAAATCTACTCGACTGCTAACCAAGATAGCCCCATCATGCAGGGTCATACACCGATATTGGGTCTCGATGTTTGGGAACATGCGTATTATCTGAATTATCAAAATCTGCGCCCCGCATATATTGAAGCTTGGACGAACGTTATCAATTGGGAAGAGGTCGCCAGACGTTACGCCGCTGCAAAAGGCTAAGGCGACGATTGCAAGTGAGCTAGCGTGCCTTCAGATGCTTCACTGAAGGTACGCTACATCTTCAAATATATATAATCAAGCCTGTCTAAAATTGAATATACAAAAGCGATGAAGGGGAGGAGTAAGTCGAGCGGTCTTGACAGAGCGGGAAATCCACTGGCTGAGAGATGTCCCCAAGTAACCTCGACTGAAGGTCGCCCTGGAGCTGTTAACCTGAAAACGCCAAGTAGGGTCAGCCGATTTGATGCACGTTACGCATACCAATGAGTGCCCTTTTACACACAGTATTTAATCAACAAAAGGGAATTGGAGTGGTACCACGGTAAGGATTTAGAAAGCCCTTCTCGTCTCCAAGCATGTCCTCGAAAGTTGTCCCTTGAAATTTTCAATCGGGCAACTTCTACTGAGGGTTGGAACGGGAGGGCTTTTTTATTGGACGCATTCGTAATAAAAACCGTTAGGATTTACGGTGGACTTCCTTGGTTAATTAGGGACGGGTTTCAAACCCGCCTGTGTAGGACCAAAGAAACCTGTAGCTGTTCAAATTGAATTCATGGGTTTGAATGGAATCTCTTCTTTTTTTATCCCGAATCCACCAATCCTTGAATTCTGATTAAGCGTAAAGGGAGAATGCTATGGAACTATCAGGAGCAAAAATACTGATTGAAAGTCTCAAACAAGAAGGCGTAGAATATGTTTTTGGTGTCAACGGCGGTGCAGCGATGCCCATCTTTGATGCCCTCTACGATCACCCTGATGTTAAACTCATCATGATGCGGCATGAACAAGGTGCGTCACACGCCGCCGATGGCTATGCACGGGCAACGGGTAAAGTCGGTGTTACGCTTGCCACTTCAGGACCCGGTGCCACAAATCTAGTAACCGGTATCGCAACTGCCTTTATGGATTCAATTCCGATGGTGGCGATTACCGGACAAGTTTATACCCATCTGATGGGGAACGATGCCTTCCAAGAGTGTGACGTGATTGGCGTGACGCGCCCGGTCTGTAAGCACAGTTACTTAATCAAAAGTGGTGATGAAGTCGCTGATGTCATAGCAGAAGCGTTCCATATCGCTAGCACAGGCAGACCTGGTCCCGTCGTTGTCGATTTCGCCAAAGATGCGCAGATCCACGAATCGTTATTCCGTTATCCAGAGAAGGTCAATATTCGCAGCTACAAACCGAAGGTAGAGGGACACCCACGCCAGATCGCGAAAGCGGTTGAATTGATTCACAACGCCGAGCGCCCGATACTCTACGCGGGCGGAGGCGTAACGCTTGCCAACGCCTCTGAAGAATTGCGTGAGTTAGCAATAAAAACAGACATTCCGATTACCGTGACACTGATGGGCTTGGGTGCATTTCCCGAAACCCATCCGCTAGCAATGGAGATGCCCGGTATGCACGGTTCCTGCTGCGCGAACTATGCGTTTACCGATTCCGATCTGGTCGTTGCAATCGGTGCCCGGTTCGATGACCGTGTGACGGGAGACCTGACAAAATTTGCGCCGAACGCAAAGAAGATCCATATTGACATTGATGCCTCCTGTATTGGCAAGAACGTTCCGGTTGATGTGCCGATTGTGGGCGATGCCAAGCGCGTATTGGCGGAAATGAACAAACTGGTGCATCGCGTGGACATTGAACCTTGGATGCGCCAAATTAATGAATGGAAAGAACAGTATCCCTTTGAGTACGACCAAAAGGGCGACAATATTATGCCGCAGTATGTAATCGAGCAGATCTACGATCTTTACTCTGATGCGATAGTTGTTGGAGATGTCGGGCAGCATCAGATGTGGGCGGCACAATATTTCAAATTTACCGAACCGCGTCAATGGTTAAACTCCGGTGGACTCGGCACCATGGGATTCAGCTTGCCTGCAGCGATTGGCGCACAACTCGGCTGTCCCGACAAAACGGTTGTCAACATCAATGGCGATGGTTCATACATCATGACGATACAAGAACTTGTTCCCGCTATCACCATGAAGCTTCCGCTCAAGATCTTCATTATCAACAATATGTATCTTGGCATGGTTCGACAGTGGCAGGAACTCTTCCACCAGAAACGTTACGCCGGTGTTGATTATCACGATAACCCCGATTTCGCACAGCTTGCTGATGCGTTTGGGGCAACAGGAATCCGTGTGGAGCGAATCGAGGATGTCCGTCCAGCGTTAGAGAAAGCAAAGGGCATTGACGATGGTCCCGTTGTTATTGACTTTATCGTTGATGAAGAGGAAAATGTGTTCCCAATGGTTCCAGCGGGTGCGGGACTTGGCGACGTGATACGAGGTTTAGCATGATGACTGAAGGACGACACATCTTTTCCGTACTTGTTGAAAATCGATTCGGAGTCCTCGCGCGAGTTGCGGGGTTGTTCAGTGGGCGTGGATATAACATTGACAGCCTCAATGTCGCTGAAACTGATGATCCCGACGTTTCACACATGACAATTGTTACACATGGGGACGCGCAGATCATTGAGCAGATTTACAAGCACCTGAACAAGCTGATTGATGTAATCAAGGTGATAGATCTTACCGTTGAAAATCATGTCGAGCGAGATCTCGTACTGATTAAAGTCTACGCCGAGCCGCAGCGCCGTGGGGAAATTCTCCAAATTGTGGAGATCTTCCGCGCCCATACGGTTGATGTCGGTCCCGACTCCCTAATCATCGAAGTGACTGGCGACGAAGGGAAGTTGAAGGCAGTGGTTGATCTGCTACGTCCCTACGGCATTCAAGAACTTGCCCGCACCGGTAAAATTGCGATCATGCGCGGTGCCCCAAAGTGATGAACCGATATTGCATTTTCACGTTTCACATATAAGGAGTATCCATGGCAACAATTTATTACGATAGCGATGCAGATTTTGATTTACTCAAAGAACGAACGGTTGCTGTCATTGGCTATGGCAGCCAAGGACGCGCGCAAGCGTTGAATCTCAAGGATAGCGGCGCAAACGTTGTCCTCGGGCTGCGCCCCGGCAGCCGTTCCCAACCAGCAGCAGAGTTGGAAGGATTGACGGTAAAAAGTATCGAGAAAGCCGCTGCTGAAGCGGATGTCGTTCAGATTCTCATCCCGGATGAGCAACATGGGGCGGTGTATCGAAATCAGATCGAGCCGAATCTACAGGCAGGCAACATGGTGATGGTTTCGCACGGTTTCAGTATCCATTTCGGTCAGATTGTTCCAGCCAGCGACATTGACGTGGCGATGATTGCACCTAAGGGACCGGGGCTACTCGTGCGACAAGTCTTTGAAGAAGGCGGCGGTGTGCCGTGCCTTATTGCTATCCAGCAGGATGTAACGGGACATGCCAGAGACATCGCACTCGCGTATGCGAAGGGAATCGGCGGTGCGCGGGCTGGTATCATTGAGACCACCTTCCGTGAGGAGACGGAAACCGATCTCTTCGGCGAACAAGCGGTGCTTTGTGGCGGGACTACCGCCCTGATTAAGGCTGCTTTTGATACCCTCGTCGAGGCCGGCTACCAACCAGAGATGGCGTTTTTTGAGTGTTTGCATGAGTTGAAACTGATTGTAGATCTGATCTACACAGGCGGCCTCAGCAAGATGCGCAATGATGTTAGCAACACAGCGGAATTCGGCGATCTCACCCGCGGTCCTCGTGTCATTGATGAAGGCGTCCGAGAGCGCATGCGGACAATTCTTAAAGAGGTGCAGAATGGGGAATTTGCAAGGGAGTGGGTACTGGAAAATCAGGCGAACCAACCCGTGCTACAAGCCCTCCGTCGTCGAGAGTCGGAGCTGCAGATCGAAAAGGTAGGGAAGGACCTACGGAGCATGATGAGTTGGCTTGAGGAGTAGTAATCACATCTTGAAATAGCATATTTCCATGAAAGTCGTCACTTCAGTTGAAATAATACCGTTGGAGTGACGACTTTTTGTTTCGGTCTTGGAAGGGTCATTTTTCTTTATGGACACAATTGAGAAAGCGGTCGAGCAACATGAAAAACGCAATCTCATCGTATTTGCGGCAAACCAGATTTTTATGCGGCTCGGCTGGATTTTCAAGACCGAATCGGTGGTAATGCCGGGGTTTTTGGATGTGTACACCTTATCAGGAGTTGTCCGGGGGTTTCTGCCCCTTATCTCTCGAATTGGGCAAAGTATACCTCAGATTCTTATCGCACACCGCGTGGCAAAAATGCCCAAAAAACGGATTGTGTTTGTACTTTCCGCTTTTGGTATTACCTTCCCGTGGCTGATATTGGCGTTGGCCCTTGAGTTCGGACGTTGGTCAAACAACACAATCGTAGCGATTTTCCTGACGCTGTATGGCTTGCACTGGTTGACTTACGGCAGCAATGTCCTAGCAAACGGCACATTACAAGGCAAGCTGATTCGTCCTAAAAGACGAGGGCGGCTATTGGCTTATGCTAGTCTCATCGGCTGCACGCTTGCAATTGTCATCGTCTGGCTTGTGATGCCACGCTGGGTTCGCGGCGACAGTGCCAACTATGCTTGGATATTTGGGATGACGGGGATGTTCTTTGGTCTGGCTGCGTGCGCCAGCGTGTTTTTCCGTGAACCTCCTGATGACCATTCACCGCAAACCGTGCCTTTTCTCAAATATCTCAGCTCCGGGCTAATGCTGCTGCGATATGACCGAAATTTTCGTATATTCGCGATAGTCCTAATGTTGTTCTACACAGGTTGGCCCATTTTTCCGCACTATACCATTTTTGGAAAGCGAACGTTAGGATTGGTGTCGAGAAACTTTGTAACGCTGTTGATTGCACAAAACACGGTTAGCGGACTCGGTGCCTTGGTGATGGGGAATATCGCAGATCGGCACGGCAATCGGATTGTTATGCGTGTACTGATCTTTGTTGCCGCTTGTGTGCCTCTGCTAGCGGTTGGTTTGAGTCGCTTGCCGATGGGAGCGCACTGGTACTGGCTTGTGTATGCCTGCTTGGGATTTACGCCGGTATCCGGTCGTATTCTTACGAATTACACCCTTGAGATTTCTCCACAAGAAAAACACCCACAATATTTAGGGATGCTGAGTGTCCTTCAGACAGTACCGTTACTAGGGTCGCCGGTGGTTGGCTTGTTAATTGATCGATTCTCTTTTGAATCTGTATTTATTACGTCCTCGGTTCTGGTCTTCTGCAGCGTCTTGCTGACCTTCCGGCTGATCGAGCCTCGATTTAGCCATTCTGTTTAATTGGAACAGGTAGAATCACCCTGATGCGATTATGCCAATTATGTATCATCAACAACGACAAGAATCTTCCATAAAATCTGAGGTGCAGCCATGAAAAAAGTAAAAATTGCAACGTTCAGCGAACTTGAGGATAGGCAACCCGTCCACGCGCTTGTCGCCGGGGTTGACCTTGTTGTAATCCCATACGACAACAACGTTTCGGTGTTATATGGCAGATGTTTGCACCGGGGTGCACTGCTCGCAGACGGTCACATTGAAGGACAGAACCTCATTTGCGGCGTTCATAACTGGGACTACCGGTACGATACAGGTGTAAGTGAATATCACAACGAAGAAGTGCTTGCGAAATTCGCCGCTTGGATCGAGAATGACACTATTTGGGTCGATGAAGATGAGATCGCTGCTTGGGCACAAGAGCGTCCCCAACCATACAAGCAGGATGAATATCAGGGAGCGTATCAAGATATACATGGCGTTGAGGAGGAGCCGTATGTTGCCTACATCCGAGAATTGGCGAGCCATGGGTTAAGCAACGTTGGTCATCACGGTCGTGTCGCTGCGATGGGGGTGCCGAGACAGGAGCTTCCGGGCTGGGATGATTTACAGTTTATCGTCGCACAACTTCGCAAGTTCCCCCAACTCGACGATGTGCCTGTAGACACTGAATTGGTTATTGGAGCGCGGGCGAAAAAACCGCTCAAACTGAAAATTCCGATTATTGTGTCGGACATGAGTTTCGGTGCCCTGTCCGCTGAAGCAAAGATTGCACTGGCGAGAGGGGCTGAAATGGCTGGGACTGGCATCTGCTCCGGCGAAGGGGGCATGTTACCCGAAGAACAGGCGGAGAACCGCTGCTACTTCTATGAACTCGCCTCTGCACGTTTCGGCTTTTCGTGGGATAAGTTGCATCTGGTTCAGGCGTTCCACTTCAAGGGTGGGCAGGGCGCGAAAACAGGTACAGGTGGACATCTTCCCGGCGAAAAGGTACAGGGAAGGATTGCCGAGGTTCGCGGACTCATCGCAGGACAGCCGGCGGTCTCTCCTGCACGTTTCCCGGATTGGGACAGCTTGGATGACTTCAAAAACTTTGCTGAAGAGGTCCGCAAGGAAACCGACGGCATCCCGATTGGCTTTAAGTTATCTGCGCAACATATTGAGGCGGATATCGAAGCCGCAATCCAAATTGGGGTGGATTATATCATTCTTGACGGTCGTGGCGGCGGCACCGGCGCAGCACCGCTCATTTTTCGTGACAACATTTCAGTCCCAACGATGCCAGCAATTGCGCGAGCGAGGAAATATCTTGATGAAACAGGGAATGAGGATATAACGCTGATTGCGACGGGAGGATTGAGATCTCCGGCGGACTTTGCCAAAGTACTCGCGCTTGGTGCAGATGGCGTTGCCATTGCGAACTCAGCACTACAGGCGATTGGCTGCGTGGGTATGCGTGCGTGCCACACGAACAACTGTCCGGTAGGGGTTGCCACGCAAAAGGAGCATCTTCGCGCCCGACTAATTGTTCACCAAGCCGCCCGCCGGCTTGACCGATTCCTCGGCGCAGCAGTTGAATTGATGCAGGTGATGGCACGTGCCTGTGGACATACCCACCTGAACCAATTCTGTATTAATGATCTAACGACTTGGAAGCGGGAGATTGCGTATTTGACAGGGGTTAAGTACGCTGGGGTTGTGCCTCTATAAAGGTTTTTGTAGGGAACGCAGATTTGCGTTCCCTACTATGCGATACTCTCAAATTGTGCCCGGCAAGGTTGGGTTTCCCCTTGTGCTCCTTGGGATATAAAGATTTAGAACGGCTATAGCGTAAAGTAGGAGGTAATTATGCCCGCCGAAATGATGAACGCCTTTGAAAAACTCTGGGTTGCCCTTCGCGCTTCGTGGTGTGACAATCACGACCTCGATGGCGCACTGGCGTTCAGTCACGACCGTGCAGCGATGGACTTCTTTCATCGCATTGTACAGATAAACGTGGATGACACCCAAGTAGACAGGTTGATTGACGATGCGATTCGCCTGTTTCAAGAGAAACAATACGATTGCATGTTCACTCTTTCGCCGCTAGATCGCCCCGTTGACCTTGACGAGCGGCTGGAGAGGCGCGGTTTCACAGAAGGTATGTTGGCGTCGGCGATGGTTTTTGACCCGTCCACTGCACCGCCAGCCCCCCAAACTGTCGCAGAAATCAATGTCTCTCCCGACGATGAATATGACCTGTGGGCGGATGCCATGTGCCGTGGGTTCGGTCATGACCAGACGATGGGAGAGGTCGGACGTTCCGTACTAGTCGTGCCCGAAGTGCGCCGCTATCTAGCGCGTGTGGACGGTGCGCCAGCGGGCACAACGCTGGTCTACTCGCAGTTCGGCATGGGTTACGTCGATCATGTCGCAACACTGCCAGAACACCGCCGCAAAGGGGTCGCCTCCGCCATGATTGCACGAGCGGTTGCAGATTCACAGGCGATGGGCAACCGCTGGACAACGTTAGAGACGATGACAGGCAGCAACGCGGAGCGGGTATACCAACGGCAGGGGTTCCGCATTGCCTATCATCGACGGCGCTATATCATGTCTCATGGGTAGGGGTAAAACGTAGAATCTATAGCAAAAAAGGTCTATCAAGAAACATTTCGACAAAAAAGGAGTTCACAATATGGCGCTGCAACCTTGGATACGCATCGGTCAACCCCTTGAACCGGTGATGAACGATTATGAACGAATCTTTGATGCTTGGGAAGTTGGTGGCATCAAAGGCTTTGTTTTTGGTCGCACACTTTTTGCGGATGCACAGGGTCAATTTACCACTCCTGCTTTTCCTTCCAACCCGCAAGCCTATCGCAATCGCGGGTTAGAGCCGAATGTCCGCGACACAGAAACCGATTCCTCCAAAGAGAAATTGCTCCATGCGATGCTTGATAACGCCAAAGCGCGCGGCTGGGAGATTTTCATTTTTGCTCCCGGCAGCGGGGCAACGGGTGCGAAATCGCTTCCACTGGAGGAAGATCCCTACGGCGCAGTTGCCATGGCGGCGGTTTGGGATGAGACGTTCGGCAGCTTTCCACAGGTCGATGGCGGCATCATGGATGGCTGGACCGAGTCCGCTTATGAGTTGGAATGGCATCACGGCAACGCCGTGTTTGCAGATATACCTGAATCAACCAAAGCCCAGGCTGCTGTCAGAGGGTACGATCCAGACAGACTTGAACGTGGTAGGCGTCATCTCCATGGGCGTTTCCGCAGTCTTACCCCCGCCGATGTCCGTTACTACGGCGCCTACGGCGTGCTGTCGGAGATGAACCTCTTCGATATCAATGAGGATGCGGTTTACTGGCTGCGCTGGCGACGGGAGGATGGAATTAAAACAGGGGAGGCATTTCGGCGTGAACTTGACAAATCTCCGCGTAAGTTGTTATTGGGAAATGGTCCCCGTTCGGCGGTATTCTCTGGAATGACGGCACTCGATTTCCACGCTTGGGATAAGATCGTGGATGTGCTGCTCGTCAAGCACTACTTCTGGCATCGGGGCTTCGATGGCATGTACGGCACAGTCCTCCGTTGGGTACAACAGATTCAAGAATGGAATCCTCGTTTGACCGAACAGGATTGTTTTACGGTGGTAAAAGCGTGGCTAGGCGTAGATTTGCCGGAGGTAAACTCTCTATCGGATATGGATTTGGGATTTCCCCAAGCCTTCTTCGACCAAGTCGTGACAACTGAAACCGAGCGAGCCTTGGCGGCGGTCAGTCAGCCGGAGAAGATTGTTCCTTGGGTGGATACGGGGCGGATGCCGCACGGCGGAGATCCAATGACCGCCGGAGACCTGCATCGCATCCTCACAGCCTCAGAGGAAGCAGGTCTGAAGCGTTTCCTTTTTCATAATCACGCACATCTCACATCGGCGGAGTGGTGCGTAATCTCTCGGCTATGCGGACACCCTTGGGATGAAGATCTCAACGGGTATTGGCCCCCCGCAACACCGAAACCATCGAGTTACTAATGGATTGGAGAGGAGGTTTACTATGGCTAGTCTAACACTTCCTGTGCGTTGGTACAGCAATGAAACTCAGCACGGCGATTTAGAACTTGAATTGAATCGAACCGCTTTCATGATTGTGGATAGCGATTGTGGCACCGGAAATCGGTATGTAGAAGACGGGATTGCTCCGGCATTGGCTGCGGCACGCACAGCAGGCATGAGGGTCGTTTTTATTCATAACGATTTCTCCCTCGTTGATGAGCCGGGCAGCATCAAACGGGAAATCCACGGCACACGCTGGGGCGATGCACTCGCTGAAACAAGGCAATCACCTGCCTCAAGGACACCCTATAACCCGAACTATTCCCCGTTGATTCAGCCGTTACCGCATGAGCCAGACTTTCCCAAGCGAGAGTGGTCGGGATTCCATGAAACGCATGTCGATTACCATTTGCGATGTTACGACATCAAGAATCTGGTCGCAGTTGGGTTCAGCCAGCGTGCCTGTTTATACCAAACCCTCGCCGGCGCAGTCGAGCACAATTATCGAGTCATCATGCTGCGCGATGGCACGCATTCCGCTGAGTATCCCGATACAGTCGATCCAAACTTACCAGAGGGAGGCTGGCTGCGGAAGGTTATGTTGCGTAACTTTGAACATATTATCGGATATACCTCGACCTCATCAGAATTTGCCGCAGCGTGTGAGTGCTTGCATCCCGATCCATCGGGGTCGCTTTGAGTTTCAATGCAATTGGAGCGTCGAAAATCTGACTCACGCATGCGCCATCAACCGCCCAACATGAGCAACGACCGATTCGGATAGACCTTTAAGGTCATATCCCCCCTCCAATGCTGAGATTAACCGTCCCTCACAAGTTTCTGCCGCAATTTCGCAAAGGATATCGGTCAGACTGGCAAAACCGTCTGCGGTCATATTGATCGCCGCC
The DNA here is from genome assembly GCA_965247655.1 of Candidatus Poribacteria bacterium. Lineage (GTDB taxonomy): Bacteria > Poribacteria > WGA-4E > WGA-4E > PCPOR2b > PCPOR2b. Next base: position 6,593,437 of record OZ252032.1, read on the forward strand.
AGAGGGTCTAAACAGTGTGCGTCAAATCCAGCCGAGATTATCAGGAAATCGGGAGAGAAATCGAGTAGTGCCGGCTTAAGGGTGTTTTGGAAGGCTTCGATGTAGTCACTGGGTTCACTACCCGGACGCATCGGTATGTTCAAAGTTGTGCCAACGGCGTCACCCGTACCGGTCTCATTCGCCATGCCGGTGCCGGGGTAGAGAGGCACTTGATGAGCGGAGAAAAAGAAAACGGAAGGGTCATCATAAAAGATATCCTGCGTTCCATTGCCGTGATGGACGTCCCAATCAATAATTGCGACACGCCCCACCCCATGTTCACGTTGTAGGTATCGTGCAGCGATTGCAACATTGTTGAACAGACAGAAGCCCATTGAACGGTTCGGAGTTGCGTGATGTCCGGGCGGACGGACAAGCGCGAAGGCATTACTCACACTGCCCGCCATGACAGCATCTGCTATCCTCAACACACCTCCGGTGGAAAGGTGCGCAATGTCATAAGATGCGGGTGAGGTCGGTGTGTCATAATCGAGGGGGATGCTATCTTCACAGTGCCGCTTGATCCGATCAATATGCTCTTGAGCGTGTGCATAACAGATCTGCTCAATCGTCACAGGAGTGGCTTCGATTTGATGCAAATCCCCCCAAAAATCAGAGGCTTGCAGTGCTTTGATGCTTGCCTGTAGACGTTCCGGACGTTCGGGATTCTGCATTCCGGTATCGTGATTGAGATAATCGGTGTGGTATACAAAACCTGTCTTTTTCTGAGAAATCATAGCTCTTTCCAAGTTGGGCATGGGTATTCACTGCAATATTTTAGATTGTAGTTTATTTCAAAACATTCCGCAAGTGTTTTCTGATCTTGACACCCTCTTCCACTTCTGCTATGCTATTCCAGCTGCTTTCAAAAATCTGTTTACATATCCCATCAGAGTAGGGTAGAGATGAAAATTCAGAAAATCTTTCTATGTACAATTTGGCTTTTCATCAGCCTGATTGCCCCAATTATCGGTTTTACTCAAGTACACACATCAGGAAATGTCGAATTCCACATAGTTGGCGAGGGCTCGCTTGCCGCCATTGGGGCAGATGGACTTACTAACAACTTTAGATTTACCAAATCTGGAGAGTCCTACTATCTCCACGAACTATCAGAGATTTGGGTCGGTGATGCAAATGGAAATGTGGCGAGTGCATGGGATTTAGATCTCGCTGAACCTGGTCCCCTCGAAATTGGGGAGTGGAAAGCCGTACCAACGAATATCGCAAAGATAGATCCAGATGAACGACAGGAGATTATAGCACGATACGATTCATCTGGAGTCACTGGTTTCCCACTCAATATCTCAGTTGACCAGCAAAGTTTTTCTTGGAGCACCAATAATCATCCCGATGCAGACGATTTCGTTGTAATAAAGTTGACTGTCAAAAATAACGGCAATGAAAGACTTGAGGATATCTATGTCGCAACGATGGCAAATTGGGATGTTGATGGGACAGATTTAGCAGCTGGGGAGTTAAGCCGGGATTGGGTGGATTGGGATGAAGCACATCAAACGCTATTTACCTATGATGGGGATGATACCGATGGGCTTAATCAGGTGCATACGGGTCTCACCTTGCTGGACGGAAAGTTAAATGCCCATCAGATTATCCCGTTTTTCGATCTTGAGAAGCGACAAATCCTGGACCTGTTTTTAGATGAAAGTCGATCCCTTTTCATGGCTAATCCGGATATTTTTACTGCCAGAAAGGACCATTTAGAGGCACTTAGCCTTCCACCTTGGGATTATGTATCCATTATTTCAGCGGGACCTTATGACATTCCAGCCAAGCAGTTTATCGTTGTTACTTTTGCCCTTGTCGCTGGCGAAAACTTGGCAGACCTACGGAAGAATGTCAATGCGGCAAGAACTGTTACCTTTACGCCGCAATGGTTGGCTACTGAAGTTGTAAGAGGAACCGTCCGGTTGAAATGGGAGGCAGCAATCAATCCAAGCGTGACTGGCTATGGTGTCTTGAGACGAGCGAGGAATGAGAGTGGATTCCGGCAGGTTGGGCGGATTATCAAAGGAACCACCTTTGACGACGCAGAGATTCAGGGCGGCGTAGAATACACCTACAAGATTCTTCCTGTTCATTCCAGTGGGCAACCGCTTGAATTTGATTCCTCAGAAGTCAGTATCATCCCGGATCATTTTCAGGATGCGCCGGTGGGTTTAGCAGCGACACGCGACAGAGACCAAATTATCCTTAATTGGACAAAATCTACACGCGATATCAATCGATATCTTATCTATCGTAACCACACCGGACGCGATCCGTGGACGCAAATCGCATCAGTTCCACAGGAAACTTCTACTTTTGTTGATCGCAATGTCTATCCGGGTTTGCGGTATTTCTACGCAATCACCGCGACGAATCCAGCTGGTGGAGAAAGTCAACTCTCCCAAATTGTGGATGTCACTATCCCTGAGGAAACCATCGCCTCCCCCGAATTGAACCTAGACAAGGTGATCTTTGTCCCGAATCCATATCGTCTGAACGAGAGCGTGCGTCCAATGGAGTTCCGCAATCTGCCTCACCGTGCAACAATCCGAATCTACAACAGTACCGGCGATCTCATTAAACAGATTGACCATCGCAACAATACCTCAATTCAACGTTGGGATGGACGGAACGAGGTTGGGGAACAGATCGCCCCCGGTATCTACGTTTATCACATTGAAGCCTTGAGGGAGGGTCAAAGGGGAAAGAATTCGGTAAGTGGAAAGTTCGCGGTGATTCGGTAAAATAACGCAAGTTGCCACTTTAATCAGCCAACCGTCAGAGATAAGAAACGACGTGAATTTCATAGTATGTCCAAGTAGCCTTCCCGTAGAAATTGCACAGAAACGAGTCATAGCATGGGTTCCCCCCTTTTTTATTTTTATCAAATTCCTCAGAGAACTATGAAAACTATGAAAAGTCCGAGATTTTTTCAATGGTGTTTTTCAACTAGCAACTTGCGTTAAAATAGAAGACGTTACACAAAAAAAGCGACGCTACATGATATGTGCGTCGCTTTTGATGATAAATGCCGGGAAGGGGATTTGAACCCCTACGGGCGAAAGAGCCCACTAGATCCTGAATCTAGCTTGTCTACCAATTCCAACATCCCGGCGTAACCCCTTTACCGCCGGTTTAACAACTGCGACAGTCTACATTAAATGCAGTTGGCTTGTCAAGGAATTTCTATTGCACAATTGGCTCATGTTAAGAAATCGTGCAACAGAAACCGAGTGTTTGTAAAGAACTCGGCTTCTCTTTACTTTACACTTTCTTTTTACATGAACCCAATTCTTTATGTTCGGCTTGTATCTGCTCCATTTCAAGGGTAAGTTCAGTCGATCACGTTCCACTTTTAGTGAGCGTTTGCTGATTGCATTCGCAATAGCTTGTACAACATCCACTTATTGCGGAGGTTTAAGATAAAATCAGAAGCACCTGCCCGCATAGCTTGTTTAATCGTATAAATCGAGGCATACCCAGTGATGATGATAACTTCTATTGAAGAATCTGTCTGCTTTGCAAATTCGGAAAGTTTTAAGCCTCCGAAAAGTTCCTCCTGCTCTCCAAGGTCTGGCAAACGAAGGTCTGTTAAAAGGACATCGTAGGCTTCGTTCCGGATCTGCCGCATTGCATCAGCACCCGTGAGTGCTGCTGTGATTTCATGCCCTTGTTCGTCTATAAGCCAGATAAAACTGCAGCCACCGGTGTTTTATCATTGACAACGAGTATCTTTCCTGTAATTGGTCCCTTTTCCCTTGGGGCCATTGTATCTTCCTTGTTCAATTGCTTCACTCATCTCGTTCCAACCGGAATTAGGTCATTATAGCGAACAGTACGATTTAGCTCAAGTTTTTCTGAAATGCTATATAAAGTTTCCAAAGCATGAAAAGAAAAAAAGGACGGAAGACAACAATCTCCCATCCTTCTGGGTTGCAATTATCAAGGTATAGCGCGTTTATGTACGGCCCGTTCCGATCTTACTTCTTGGCTTTGATTTCCGCCCACTTGGTCGCGAGCTTGCCCTCGGGCTCGACAGCAAAAACCGGCTGGAAACTTTCGAGCGTATCCCCTTTTTCACCGAGCTCCATGGCGGCTTTAATGTCCGCTGGGGCGAGTGCCTTATCTATAACCACAACCTCATCCATAAGTCCGTCAACGTACCCAAGCTGATCTCGGCGTGCTTCCGCTTTTGCGGCGCGCAGATCAAAACCAATTGTTAACGGGTGTTCTGAAATCTGGAACTCTCCCCGCTGGTCAGCTTCCGCAGTCTGCTTGCCGTTGCGGTAGACTCGAATCTTCGTTCCGTCAGCAACACCGGCAACGTGAAACCACGTTTTACCCGCGTCGGCCGCGTCCAGAAAATCTGGATCCGCTGCGGCGGCTCGCCCTTGTGTCATTGTGGCATCAAACGTGAAACTGCCAAACTTCGTATGCGGGCGAACAATCCGCAGGGCATACGCGGTTAAAAATCGCTTGTCTCCAGGCGGTCCATTCTTCCAAATCAATGACATATCCCGCCCGGTACCGGTCAAATCGCCAGGATTAGCAAATTGAACCCAACACATCAGGGTCACCTGATCTTTTACGTTGAGACTGTCGGCATGAGGGACTTCGAGGTAGGAGTCTGCTGCCTCTACCAATTTCAGCGCGCCTCCAACTTTTCCCCCGCCTATCCATTCTGCCCCGCCTTTCAGTTCGCCATGATTTTTATTTGGAGAGAGATCTCTTCCAACATCGTTTTTGTTATCGAAGGACCAATAACCGAGGAGCCTGGCATGGGAATTCATCAGGGGTAAACAGAGAAGACATGCTGACAAAATTCCCAGAATAGTGAGCAATTTCCGAGACATTGGATTATACCTCCTAATTTATACTAAAGTTTGTACAATTTGTATCCAATTCATGTAGCGTTATCAAGGGTCTAGTGAATATTCGGCGAGTTAGTATCTTCAGAGATTGTCGCAGAAAATAATTATCCCTTGATTAAAGCACGCAGATGCTCAACCATCAACCCTTGTGTCCGCTTGACAGTTCGATACCAATGTTATCGAACTGCCTGTGACACAAGTGGCGTTGAATAGCAATTGCGTCAGGCAGCTTGTTCCGAAACTTAGTTGCGCGAATTAATTGATGCTTTGACGCGATTTGACCTGATACCTTGTCAAATCCGCAGTGCTGCTTGACATCCCGAAGCGTGTTCTCAATCAACCACCATTTGTACCGTGAATTGTACAAACTTTAGTAAAGTTAGTACAATTTGTATCCAATTCATGTAGCGTTATCAAGGGTCTAGTGAATATTCGGCGAGTTAGTATCTTCAGAGATTGTTGCAGAAAATAATTATCCCTTGATTAAAGCACGCATATACTCAACCATCAACCCCTGTGTCCGCTTGACAGGACGATACCAATGAATGCTCAATACCCAGTACACCGACTCACTTGTTATCGAACTGCCCCGATTTTATCAGGGTGGCGTTGAATAGCAATTGCCTCAGGCAACTGGTCCCGAAACTCAGTTGCGTGAATCAATTGATGCTTTGCTGGGATTTGACCTGATATCAGGTCAAATCCGCAGTGCTGCTTGGCATCCCGAAGCGTATTCCCAATCAACCATCATTTGTACCGTGAATTGTCCAAACTTTAGTAATTTATATAAGGTTGTTTTTTTTAGCAGAGGGCTGCAACCCAACTAGATGCCACTCAGTGCCCTGCTTTGAGTTCCGCCCATTTAACGGATAATTTGCCACTCGGTTCAATAGCAAAGGGCGCAAAGGTCTCCAGCGTCTTCCCTCGCTCCCCCAATTCCATGGCTTCTTTGACCTCATCTTGGGTCAGTGCATGGCTGAGAATCGCAACTTCATCCATAATTCCACGAACAAATCCCAAAGTTTCTCGCCGTGCCTGCTGATCTGGATCGCGTAGGTCCCAACCAATCGTTAGGGCTTCCTCTGTTGGTCGAAACTCCCCTTTTTGCACACCAACAGTCTTTTCTCTACCGTTGGTATAAATTCTGACTTCGGCACCATTGACGACTGCTGCTACATGATACCATTCATCTATTACGGGATGATCTGGATCGGCCGGTATCGTTGCCGTTCGTCCTTCTGTCGTATTTGCGTCAAAGCCAAAGCTCCCAACGTTCAGTTTTACTCGAAACACACGTAGGGCATAACTTGCAAAAAACCGCCTATCGTCCCTCGGTGCATTCTTCCAAATCAAGGATTGATCAAGACCATCCGCTGCATTGCCAACGTTACTAAATTTGACCCAGCACATCAGGGTTGCTTGGTCCTTCAGGTTCAAACTATCATTGTGGGAAACTTCAAGCCAAGATTCCTGTCCATCCGCCAACAGCAAACCACCGCCAACTTTTCCCTGCCGCGTCCACTGAGCAATCCCGACTGCCCCTGATGGTTCGCCATGATTACGAAGGGGAGAGAGATCTTTCCCGAGCTCATCTTCCTTCTCAAAAGCCCAATAACCAATGAGTCTGGCATCAACCACAATCAGGAAGGGAGCAAAGAGGTAGACCAACAAAATCGCAAAAAGGGACACAATACGAGGCATGTGAAAACTCCTTCTTTATTGCAGAACGACAAAGAGCACGGTAGATAACACTCTACCTTCCAACTTTGATTTCTCCCCACTTTGTGGCTAACTTGTCGGCGGGCTCAACCGCCCAGATCACCTCGAATCTGTCAAGTGCCTTTCTGTTGTTACCCAAATCCATAGCTTCTTTGACCTGGCCCGGGGTCAACGCCTTATCGAGAACAATGGCTTCATCTATGGTGCCGATTACGTATGGCTTTGAGCCATCGAGTTTAGGATTCACACGCAGATCAAAACCGATGGTCAAAGGTTGCTCCGTAGGCTTGAAATCCCCTTTTTGGTCGGCGATTGCCTCTTCTTTGGCATTGACGTAGACTCTTGCTTTCGTGCCATCAGCGACACCTGCAACATGATACCATTTACCCGGTTCAGGCTGATTCTTAAACCCGGGTGCCGTAAGTGTCCGCCCCTCCGCTGTATTTGCCTCAAATGCGAAACTGCCCTGTTCCTTTCTCTCCCGATACTTAAACAATGAATAAGATGTCCAAAATCTTCTGTTTTTCTTATCACCCTCGAGCATAATAGGCCCATTCTTGTAAATCAATGATCCCTCTTGAGCTTCAGCCACACCAGCAGCATCAAAATTGACCCAACACATCAGGGTCACTTGATTCTTCACGTTGAGACTGTCGGCATGAGGGACTTCAACCCAAGAAGCTCCATCCAGTTGCAAGCCGCCACCCACTTTGCCCTTTGCCGTAAAGACCGCACCTTGTTTGGTTTCGCCGTGATTGTCAAATCCTGACGAATCCATCCCTATCTCATTCTTCACATTAAAATTCCAATAACCTAGGACCTTGGCTTCAACACACATTGGAGACAGATAGATGCACAAAATCCCAAGAATAAAAAATAGGCGATACATGATAATCCTCCTTGGTGTTTAGATATCCTCCATATTCTTTCTGAGTCGAAGATTGTGAAAAGAGGATCAAGTCGCTCTTGATCCCCTCTAAATTGTAGGGTCGGTGCACCGAGATGTGGTACATTCCCCCTATCGAAACAGATGAGTATATAAATATTGAGGAAACTAACAGTTCCCAATATGTTAGTACCTGCTAGCCTTAATCCTACCCCAGGTGGTAGACAACTTATCCGCCGGTTCCACGGAAAGGATGGCATCTGACGCCCAGTTGAGGATGTTCCTCCACAGAATGTGAGAATCCTCTGACATTTCTGGCACACCAAAGCCCATGGCCAAATTGACAATTTCCGCGCTACCGCTGAAGACGTAGCCGCCCTTGCCAATTCTTCCATAAACAATGAGTGCAAAAGCTGGATCGTCCAGAAGGTCGCCTGCCACATTGGCGTGGTCTGGCAATTTAGCTATCTCATAACCGGGTAAATTTCCGTCGCCGACAAAGGTGGGATCGGTAGATTTCGATGTATCAAGAATATCTGCCATGTCTTTGGTCAATGGCGTATCTGGGAGAATTCCAATGCAACACTTGTCTGCCACAGGAAACCCGCCGAGCGATTCTGCCAGACCGGGAGCCACTATTTTTACCAATGGGATATCTGCTGCATCCCGGCCGCCGGTATAGACGACAAACCCACCCTCTTCGACAAATGTCTTGATCGCGTCGGCATTGTCGTCGATCCATGTCTGTAAATCGGGGTTATCCTGAATACCGTGGTACTCAAAGCTAATCAGATTCCAATTGCCGCTTTTGAACTCTCGATCAAAAGAGTTCAGATCGGCTGCCTCTTTGAAGTCAACACCTAGAGCGAAACCCAGCAATGTGTAGTACGATTGGAAGTAGTTGCCCTTCGTTTTCGTTTGCACCTGTTGCCCATCTACGTTTATTACTCCACCAAACGCCTCGGCCACGTTGAAAATTAACACATGCGGCTCGCGCTCCGCCTGAACGTTTGAGGACAAGCTCCACATAATGCCAACAGCAAGGAGCATTAAAAAGGTTAGAGATACTTTCCTCCGTAACATTGTCTTATCCTCCATATAAAGTGTCTATCCGGAAAATCCTAGGGAGTTAGCCCAGATGTTGAGCCGGGCTTCCCATTTGACTTTTTGGATGGGTTCGTTAATCATTCTCAGTTTCCTGAGTTGGATAGTATTGTCAATTACAATACCCTTCCGCTAATCTAGAATATCAAAAAAAACAGCTTCTTGTCAAGAAAAAAATACAAATTTGAAAAATATTAAGAAAGTGTAAAATTACGCCTTGGGTTAACAATGCAATCAAGCAAATAGGGTATCGGTAGACTTGAAATCTTCGCAAATTACCTCACGGAATCCAAATGGCGGTCTATTTAAGGCAACATCAACAGCCGAACCGACCTCTTTCTAAATCGGAAGACAATCCTTGACAAGAAACAAGAGATAGGCTAAAATTGCACTTGGAAAGCGAATCAACAGTTGGAGGACAGAGGTGAAAGGAATAACGCGGCGCGATTTTCTCAAAACATCGGCGTTGGCAGGTGCCGGCTTGATGACAGGCTGCCTGCGGAAAACGCCCGAAGGGGTAATTTTCAAAGGTTGGCCCTATGAGCCGGACCTGGTACGCGAGAATATCGAGTATTTCGAGCGTCAATCTAATATCGAAGTCGCCTACGGGGCAATATCGGGCAACTACCACGATAAGATGGTTGCGTTATTCGTTGGAAAAACGCCGTTTGATTGCTGCTATGTTCGCGACGATGACTTAGCGGAATGGGTAGAGGCGGGATGGCTGAGGCCCTGCGATGACCTGCCCGGTGTCGATCAGTATCTGGACGATATTTTCGATTACAACTTCGACGCTATGACCTACGGAGGTAGGCGCTACGGTCTCCCCTACTATACTGACTTTACTGTGTGGCTCTATAACGAGCAGATGCTTGAGGCAGCGGGATTTGACGCGCCAGCGCAGACGTTGGACGAATTGACCGAACAAGCGATCAAAGTCAAAGAGGCGCGGGTGAAATCTCCCGACGGGGATGTTATCGAACATCCGATTGTGCTCGGCTTTCGTCAGAACGTCACCGGCTTCGGTGACTGGTGGTCACTGAATTACGCGAGCGAAGTCGATCTGTTTGACGACGACTTCAACCCAATTTTTCCTGACGACGAAGGACAACGTGCGGAGAAGATCCTTCAATGGCTTGTTGATGGCATCCACAAGCACCGTATTATCGACATCAATTCATTGACGATGCCAGATATTCGGGAGAATATTGCAGCGGGGAGACAGGCGTTTTGCCTGATGAGTAAATATGATGTAGAATGGATAAACAACCGCGAAAACTCCGCTGTCTCTGAAACGTATCTGAGTCAACGTGGCATCCCCGAAACGGAAGCCCTCCACGCAAAGGTCATCAAGATGGCGCGTCTCCCTTCTCTCGAATCCGGCCAGCACGGTACGCTAGGGTGGACACGGATGTATAGTCTGACGGCTCACTGTCGAGAGGAGCACCTATTGGGGGCGTGGGAGTTGATGCAATTTCTCGGAGGCAAGGACGTGACCGGTGACTATTATACGGCGCGACGCTGGTTTCAGCTCCGGGGCCTAGGATTCGCGTTCATTTCCCTGATGGATGATCCCGAAATCATTGCGCTAACGGAGAAGTGGGGCGACATCAAACTGGTTAAGGAACTATCGAAAGTTGCCCGCATCCGGGAAAACATCAAAGCACCCTGGTTTCCTGACTTCAACGTTTACTATCAGCCGGAGATCCAGAAGATCCTGCTGCGTCAACAGTCTCCCCGCGATGGACTGGGACGCATGGCAAAACGGTGTCAGGAATTTAAGCAGGAGTGGGCCTAGTACGCTGGCAACTCTATCGTGGCGAATCCCGTCGTTTACCAATCTTGCGTGCAATGCCCCACCCTTTAGGGTGTGGGAGTATGTCAAGGAACCAATCAATTCAGACGACGCCGTCAATTTGTGTGTAACAAAGAACGAGTAGGAAAGGGAGAAGTGAAAGAAATAACGCGGCGCGATTTTCTCAAAACGTCAGCTCTGGCAAGTCTCGGTGTGATGGCAGGCTGCCTCCAAAAAACGCCCGAAGGGGTAATTTTCAAAGGCTGGCCCTATGAGCCTGACCTCGTGCGTGAAAATGTCGAATACTTCAAGCGGCAAACCAACATCAACGTTGCCTACGAGGCGGTATCGGGCAACTATCACGATAAGATGGTTGCGCTGTTTGTCGGCAAAGCACCGATGGATTGCTGCTATGTCCGTGACGATGATTTTGTAGAGTGGGTTGAGGCCGGTTGGCTGCGTCCTTACGAAGGTTTGCCCGGTGCAGATGAGTACGGGGATGACCTCTTTGACTATAGTCTGGATGCGATGACTTACGAAGGAAAACGCTATGGTCTGCCCTATTACACCGACTTTACCATCTGGGTTTACAACGAACAAATGCTTGAGGCGGCAGGTTTCGAGCAACCGGCGCGGACGTTGGACGAGTTGACCGAACAGGCAATCAAGATCAAAGAGGCGCGAGTGAAATCTCCCGAGGGGGATGTTGTCGAATATCCAATAATGCTTGGCTTTCGGCAGGTGATCACCGGGTTCACCGACTGGTGGGCATTGAATTACGCTTCCGAGGTTGACCTGTTTGACGATGATATCAATCCGATTTTCCCGGACGATGTGGACCGGCGTGCAGAGCAGATTCTCCAGTGGATTACTGACGGTATTCACAAGCACGCTATCATCGACATCAATTCACTGACATCGCCGCTCATTCTCGGCAATGTCTCGGCAGGGCGACAGGCTTTTGCGATGATTAACAAACACGATTTAGAACGGGTAAATAGCCGCGAAGACAGTGCTGTTGCCGAGGCATATCTACGAGCGCGGGGCATCACCGAAACGCAGGCTAGCTATGCCAAAGTCATCAAGATGGCACCGGTCCCAAGTCTCGAACCCGATCAGCAAGGCACGTTGGGGTGGTCGCGGATGTATTCCTTAACCGCCCATTGCCGAGAGGAGTATCTGTTAGACGCATGGCGGCTGGTACAATTCCTCGGTGGTAGGGACGCAAGCGGCGACTATTATACGGCACGGCGCTGGTTTCGACTCCGAGGCTTGGGCATCGCATTCAGGTCCTTACTGGATGACCCTGAAATCATTGAGCAAACGGAGCAGTGGGGAGACGCCAACCTCATCAAGGAATTGTCAAAGGTCGCCCGTGCCCGCGAAAACATCAGGACCCCATGGTTTCCCGACTTCAACCAGTACTATCAGCCGGAGATCCAGAAAGTTCTTATCCGTCAGCTATCCCCACGTGATGGGCTGGCGCGGATTGCCAAACGGTGTCGGGAACTGAAGAAGGAATGGACATAGAAAGATTGATGGGGACGTTCAACTATGAGTGACAATACCCTAGAAAACCAGACCGTTGCACAACGCAAAACCGTTTCGCGCTTGACGCCGAAAGAACGTGGCGACCGCATTTTCGCTTACCTGCTCAACGTTCCAAGTGTAATTCTCATCCTTGCGCTGATTGCCTACCCGGTTGTCGTGTCATTGTGGACCAGTTTGCATCGCTACAATCTGCGGCGTCCGGAAGAATTCGCCTTCATTGGTCTGGGCAATTATATTGATGTATTGACTAGTTATGATTTTTGGCACTCGCTCCGTGTTACGCTTTATTTTGGAGGGATGTCGGTGGTGTTGGTTATCGTTGTCGCGATAGGCATTGCTGTGCTGTTCAACGAGCAATTCAAAGGGCGGGGGATCGCGCGCGCGCTGTTGTTGATTCCGTGGGCGGTGCCGGGTATTGTCAACGGCTTGATGTGGGCGGGGCTATTCGGTGAGCACGGCGCATTCAACGGGATGATAGGTGATTTCGTCGACCTGTTCAATAACCTGACAGGTGCTGAGATTGAGTATCTAGGAATGGCGTCACCGATTGTCGCGCTCAACGCCGCTATCGCCGCCCACGTCTGGCGGAGTGTGCCGTTCGCATGTATTATCTTTTTAGCCGCGTTGCAGGCAATTCCTAGCGAGCAATATCGTGCGGCGCAAGTGGATGGCGCGAGTGCATGGTGCCGCTTTCAATACATCACGCTGCCATGGCTACTGCACCCGATTATGATTGTTGCTATCATTGAAACGATGAACGCTTTCCGCGGCGGCTTCGACATCATCTACGCCCTGACCGCAGGCGGTCCCGGCGACGCTACCTACGTCATCGCGTGGCAGACTTACAAGGAAGCCTTCGGACGCCTTGACTTCGGCGGGTCAAATGCCTACTCTTATCTGATTACGCTCATCACGATGGGACTGGCGGTTGTTTATATTCGAGTGTTGTATCGCCGGGGGACTGTACAGGGTTGACCGCTCCCCGCTCTAAAGAACGGGGATTCTTTTGTTAGCAATTCCACGTTCTCGTTCTTAGAGTTTAGCTTCAACTTCTGCTATGGGGCCATCTTGCGTTTCCTCTAGGGAAGCTTCCCCACTCAGGTAGGGCAACACACCGTACAAACGGTGCGGAGCGGGCCATTTGGCTCTCTACGGAAACACCTTGAACGAAGATGTTACCGATACGTGGCAGGTATTTTCCTGCTTCACAACAGATTCATGCGGGAATATCCCATTTTTCAGGGTAGTCGATCCGAGTAGAATCCTATTTTTTTGTAGTGTCTATGGTTGTCTACATCTACGCTGTCCATTACAAAGGATGGACAGGGACAACGGCGAGGATGCCGAAGTTGCAATTCCCTGTCCCGTAGACAAGACAAATATACCATATTTCACCTACAAAATCAACCTTTTTTGACGAACTAACGGGAGTTGCTGTTCTGTGTCCCCGCCTTAAAAGACGGGGTTTTAGAACGGAAGATTTTGATAAATGGCAAGACCTTTTGGAGGGGAAATGGGGAGACCCGTCCCGTATTTTTGAGCCATTACGTTTTATGCACAAAAAAGGAGAATTGTGAATAGAGAAGTTGCCAAACGGATTATTTTATACGCTCTCGTGGTTCTCGCAGTACTGTACATTGTAACGCCATATATGTGGGTGGTGATGATCAGTTTCATGCAGGAGCGCGAGGCGACACAGTTGCATTGGATTCCACGCGAGCCGACGTTGGAAAACTACACGATGTACTTCCGTGTGTACGGCGACAGTGCCGAAATTGGCGCAGCGACCGCGCGGCAGTTTCCCCGCGCTATTGTCAATAGCTTCATCATCGGGGGCACAGTGATGTTTATCAATCTGTTCTTTGGATCGCTCGCGGCGTACGCGCTCGCACGGATGAATTTTGGTGGCAACCTTGCGCTGTTGTTATTCTATCTCGGTTCGCGCAGCGTACCGGGTGTAGCGATTATGATACCGATGTACCTCGTCATGCGTAGTTATGGCTTACTAGATACCCACATTGCGGTCATCCTTGCCCATGTGACCTTTACGTTACCGTTCACTATCTGGATTCTCAAGGGCTATTTTCAGACGGTGCCGCTCGATTTGGAGCGTGCGGCGAGGGTTGATGGCTGCTCCCGTCTCGGTGCACTGTTCCGCGTATTCCTGCCGGTGACAACGCCCGGTATGATTGCGGTGGGCATTTTCTCCTTTATCTCGTCGTGGGGAGAATTTTTCTTTGCCCTGCTGTTCACCTCTACCATATTTTCAAAGCCTGTAACTGTGGTGGCATCGGACTTTGCACAGGAGATACAGATCGACTTCACAATCATCGCCGCCGGTGGGGTTTTGGTGGTGCTGCTCCCCATTATCCTTGCGTTCATCTTCCAACGATTCATCATTCACGGCATTGGCGGTGCGGTGACAGGATAGCCTTGCAAAAGGAAAAGAGGATGACAGTTGATGCTAGTAATAAATCCCATCTGAAGTAAAACCTACGGAAGAAAGGATAGGTGATTTTCCGTGAAGCGAGGAACGGTTTTGTTAATGTTAACATTACTGGTATCATCGGCGTCCGCAGGGGTACTTCGTGATGATTTCAACAATTTGGATTTGGAGGGTTGGGTGATTAGTGAATGGCACAAGACAGCATCCATTGAAAATGGTGAATTGATTGCAGGTGTCCCGCCCCCTGAACCAGACAGCACGACTCTCATCTTGGTTCCCTTTAAAGGAATGCCTGCTAGCGATTATGATGTGGCGGTATCCGTGAGACTCGATCATTTCATGTTTCAACCGATTATTGCCAATGGAGCAGGGATTGGACTCCGCGGGCATTCAACTGATAAGTTCCTCGGGCTTGTAGACAACGATAAGTCGCAAGCTCCACTATTCTTGGGTGACTTAAGCTATTATTTTTTCATTGGACAAAACACCGACGGACAATGGGGTGTTGGGGCATCAATTTGGCATGTAACAAGAGTGGTGAGAGATGAAGAAGGTCTTGTTAGGGTAGTAGACATAGGGAATAAGACATTAAGGTTTTCACCGTTTGATGTCAAATTGGGTGAGTGGTATCGCTTAAAAGTCATTGCACAGGGAGATTTGTTCCGAATTTTTGTCAACGAAGAACAGGTACTGGGTTTGAAGGACGTTCGCTATCCTGACGGAGCAATCTATCTGTCGTCGGGATTTGGCAACCTTATTCGCTTCGACGATTTTGAGGTAACATACGATGCCCCTGCTGCTGTACAACCACGGCGGAAACTGGCAACAATGTGGAGTGAAATAAAAAGAAGATCCCAATAAGTTGGGATCTGAAAAATTGAAGTAATTCGGACAAACTGTAGATGTATAGCTCAACTCAGGGGACAGGAGGGATTTTTTGGCAAAAGTTGTTATTGAGCATCTTACGAAACACTTTGGAGACGTTGTTGCGGTAGACGACCTGAGCCTCGAAATTGTCGATCGCGAATTTTTGACGTTGTTGGGCCCGTCGGGTTGTGGCAAGACCACGACGTTAAACATTATCGCGGGGTTGGAAGACCCGACAAGCGGACAAGTGTTTTTCGACGACGACGACGTGACTAATGTTCCGCCGGAACGACGTGATATAGCAATGGTTTTCCAAACCTACGCCCTATACCCACACATGCGGGTTTATGATAACATCGCATTTGGCTTGCGGATGCGCCATACACCGACGGATGAGATTGAACGGCTCGTGCAGGAGGCAGCGAAGGCGATGGAGATTGACCATCTACTCAAAAGGAAGCCACGTGAACTCAGTGGCGGGCAGCGACAACGCGTGGCATTAGCGCGCGCCATCGTCCGGAATGCCCATGTATTCCTGCTTGACGAACCGCTCTCAAATCTCGACGCCAAATTGCGTGTGACGATGCGCACCGAACTCAAACGGCTGCACGCTGAATTGGAAAAAACCTTTGTCTACGTCACGCACGACCAAGCGGAATCGCTCATCATGTCGGATCGGATTGTGGTACTCAATGAGGGCAAACTCCAACAACTAGGGACGCCTGAAGAGATCTACAATCAGCCTGCCAACGAGTTCATCGCTGGCTTTGTTGGAAGTCCACCGATGAATTTCTTCGACGGTCAGTTGCAAAATGGTGGAGATCAGTGGCTGATAAAGGGAGAGGGATATACCTGTGAATTTACACCGGCACCGACACAACGCCTGACTAAAAACGCTTCGGCAAATGTACAGATCGGGGTACGTCCGGAAGATATTGAGGTGCTGCCGAGCGAATCACCCACCGCCCAAGCCACTGTTGTGGTACGAGAACCGTTGGGCAGTGATCTGTTTCTTACATTGGAATTGGAGGGCGTGACTTTCAAGGCGCGAACTCACCCGGACGCACGTATGGACCGCGGCGACTGCGTGCCAATTCGTTTTAGACCAACCAAGGTACATCTGTTTGACAAAGCTACGGGGGTAACTTTACTTGAGTCCAAGCAGTAAAATAACCGGGATCTGTCTACGGAATTTCAAACGGGATTGTCGCCAAAAACGTCGCTTCCGTTCGCCGATTATGCGTCTGTGCTGCGACGACAGAGCCGTAGATGTTACCGAGATAGAAGATACCCCCAATCGTCCCAAACGTCCAACCTTTGCGCGATGAAACACCATTCTCAGAAAATCCGTCGTAAGCCGCCCACCCCAACACCCCCAAAAGGAACACGGTGAGCAGCGCATCGTTCGGACGCCCAACATAGACCCTGCCGCTGCCCGGCAAGGCAGTAGACAGGAATCCCGCCAACAGTGGACTTTTAGACGGAAGGGTTCTCCCATCTTCAGCGTATCCTTTGTAGGCTGACGCACGGTGACCAACAGCCTCCGGCAGCCCACTCAAGTCAAATTGGTTGAAGTGTTGAATGGCACTTTCCCAATGCTTTTGCATCAGTTTATTCATGCCAATAAGCATCTGCGATTTCCAACGATACTCCCCTCCCTGAAACAGATCCTGCGATTCCTTGAGAAAGCGGCCAGATTTGTCGTACTGCCCTGTCAAAAAGTAGGTCGCGCCTAGCTCATATCGCGCCAAATTGGAATTGGGTTGTGTTTGGAGGAGCGTTTCGAGGAATTGAACGGCGTGGTCAGGTTGACCGCCTAGACGATAGCTCTCGGCGATTCGGCGTAAAGCGTCGTTCTGGTCGTCTTCCAAAGTAGTCGGTTGAGAAAAGAGGAAACGCTGATACTCACCCGCTGCGCGGAGATAGTCGCCTTGAGCGTAGAGGTAATCTGCAAACTTGCGGATGTTAGCGGGTTGATAATAATTGATTGGTGGGTTGTCTGCAGTTGCCATTAATGCGGGGAAAACAGAGCAGAACGCGATAAGAAAAACGGCGTGACGGCAAATCATTGTGTCAACGCCTCCTGCGAGTACGCCTCAACCGGATCAATGTACTTGCCGCTCGCTTCGTCAAAGAGGTAGTGCGTGTGCAGCATGATCCCGTTATCGCGCAGTAGACGGTCGGCGGTCAACACTATACCGCGAAAGAAACCATATCTTTGGATTGCCCCCATCCCGAATCGGGAGCAACTCGGCAAGAAGTTGCAGACAGATAGGTCTTGTGTCGAAATGTATTTCTGGTAAAGACGAATAATCCCGGTCGAAAATAGGCGGATCGGCGTTGATTCTCTGGGATTGAACGGAATTGATTCCTGCTTTTGATGTGAGATCTGGATTGGATTCGCACGCAAGATGAAGGTGAGGTCAGCAGCCTCCTCCGGTACGGAAGCCCATCCCCACGACGAAGCACACAGCACCAGAATGATCCGGATGCCGAATAGACGAGTTATCATTTGACCTCCTTGATTTTTAGGTCTTTGGGAATCTTGGACTTTTGAATTCGATGGGCAGTTTGGGGTTTAATTGGGCGTCGCTTATCTGGCTCCCGGAATTTTCCGTCACTGTCCCGTTTCACGATATTTACATTAGAGGCGTCCGGATGACTGTCTCAAGAATGTGAGCACGTGGGGACTGTGAGACGAGAAACAGGATTAAATCCGCGACTTCTTCTGGCAAGGTTAGATGCTCGATGACATCGTCCGGATGATTATCTCGGCGCATCTTGGTGTCGACGGGCCCCGGACACACCACACTCGCTTTGACACCGTGCGGCCGTCCCTCGTTATTCGTGGTCTCGGTAAAACCGACAACACCAAATTTGGCGGCGCAGTACGCCCCGCCGTTGGGGTGCCCATTTTTGCCGGAGACTGACGAGACGTTGACGATATGTCCGGACTTCCGCTCGCACATGTGACTGAACACTGCCTGCGTGCAGAGGAAGACACCTTTGAGGTTAACGGCGATATTGAGATCCCAATCCTCCTCACGAATCTTAGGAATCGGGTTGTGGATGGCAACGCCCGCGTTGCTGACAAGAATATCGATCCTGCCGAATCTGTCGAGCGTCCGTTTTACCATCGCGTCCACCTGCGATTTTTGCGTTACATCGGTTGGTATTGCAAGGGCTTGGCGACCGAGTGCACATACCTCGCCTGCGACGGTTTCAATCTCTGAGAGCGTTCGCGCCGTAAGCACCAGATCTGCCCCTTCCTGCGCAAAGGCGAGCGCAGTTGATCTACCAATTCCGCGTCCGCCACCGGTAATAATTGCAACTTGGTTCTCGAGTTTCATGGGTGCGACTTTCCCTTCAATTAGTGGAAATATGCCTCAGCTTGGCTCATTTATTTTCCGGTTTCGACAGCGTTTTCTTCGATGTAATCGAAATTGATGTCGTAGCCTAGTCCCGGTCCCTGCGGCAGATGGACGTATCCCTCGTCGTCCATAAAGTCAATCTTTGAATTCAGCCAAGGTTCGACTTCATCGTAGTCGATAAATGGGTGGAGGAGCCCCCGCTCGTAGAATTCGCCGGGGATACCCATTGCGCCTAACACATGGAGATTTCCAGCTCCGCCGCCGTGTACCTCCATCGCCATGCCAAACGACTCTGCCAGATGCACGACTTTCATCAACGGCGTAATCCCTCCCACATCTTCCACACCGCCTCGCAGGATGTCCGCAGCACCGCGCAGAATCCACTCTGCTCTGGTATACATTTTTCCCTCAGCGGTTTCGGGTCCCACAACCGGGATATCCAACTGTTCTGCCAGCCACACATAAGAAGAGGTGCTGTGTTCATCCATCGGCTCCTCAAACCAGTAGTAGTTGAGCTTCTCAAGTTCCCTGCCGATATAGAGTGCCTGCTCTCGACTGTAGTAATGGTAGCAGTCCAGCATCAGAGGAACATCGTCACCAACCGCCTCGCGAACGGCGGCGCACGCTTTGACATCCATCTTGGGGTCGGGGGCCCATGGAATAGGTGGCATCCAGGTGTGCAGCTTGATCGCCTTATAACCACGCTGCATGCACCACTCGGCGAACCGAGCGTAGTCATCTGGGTTGCTGAGACCCCCTGGCTCTTCGTCACCGCACATGGTGCTGGCGTAGGCGAGGACTTTGTCTCGATAGCCCCCCAGCAGCTTATAGACCGGCTGATCAAAGCAGCGACCCGCAAGATCCCACAGTGCCATGTCCGCTACACCGATCACATTGTCTGTGAGGTTTCGATGGATTCGCTGCCAGTGCTTGAGCCGTTGCCATAGTTTTTCACGATAGAATGGGTCTTCCCCAACCAGCGCGGGCTTGAAGATCTGCTCCGCGATGGCGGGGCTGCCACCAAAGGCGTACCCCTCCAAGCCTTCGTTGGTGACAATCGTAAGCAGCACTTGAGTTGCATCGTGTTCAGGCCCAGGATGTCCGTGGCCCTCGGAGTCACTGACTTGGCTCGTCTTATATTTGAATGTTTGGGTTTTTATGTCTACAATCTTCATCATCATTTGCCTCTTACGTTTTACGCATCACATTTTACCTAATCTTGTGGGCAAGGCACCTTCCCTTTAGGGAGGTGATGTAGCCCGCCCAAGTGTGTTGTTCAACCAAAAAAGGTTGAATTTGTAAGTCAAATATAGTACAATTATCTTCAGAGACGGACGCACTACCGAAAATGGTTAGCAGGGATAAAATCCGCAATTGTTTTCCCATGGTCCGACGGGAGCGTGTTGTGGTGTTTCTGTCTCATCAGTGTCCCCATTAGGGGAGTAGGCAGGGCGTTGTCCACTGGAGTAGGCACCGTAAGACGGGGTTCGCCTCGCAAGTGTTGTTGATACCACAATTCGACTCCTTAAAGGAACGGGTGAGAATCCCCAACCCTTTAGGGTGTGGGAGTACGTCAATGCAGCTTCTCGATCATCCCAAACAGATTTTGGAGACAAATCCGAGAGGCTTCCTCCCCTGCTTCGGAGAATGCAGTCCCGCCCGGACGGTTGAGGAGGTCGTCCTCGATCTTTAAGGTTGAACGCCAATGCGTTTCCAAGCAGAGATGTCCCTCGTAGCCGTCGTCAACGAACGCCTGAAGCTGCCCCTGCCAATCGATCACGCCTTCACCGACCGGGACCGATTCCATCTCCCCCGTTTCAGGATTTTTGCCAGCATCCTTTAGGTGGGCATGCACTATCAGCGGCTTGAGCCTTTCATACGCGTTGGGATAGGGCGGCTCGCCTTCCGAATGGGCTTCGTTCGCCGGATCCCAGATGGCGCGGATGTTAGGAGAATCAATTTCGCGGATAAATCGTTCTGTCAGTTTAGCGGTCGATAGGGACGTGGAGGCTTCGTTTTCCATCCCCAAAATCATTCCCTCTCCACTCGCCATCCGCAACGGTTCGTCATAGGCAGCGATAATCTCGCCCCACCGTTCCTCAACGTTATCCGTTTTCCAAAAAACGAAAGTGCGGATCAAGTTGATATCAAACGCTTTCGCTACTTCAATGCACCGCTTAAGGATTCCAAGATGTTCCTGCCGTTCCTGTGGGTTGTCAATATCGCACTTGAAAAATGGCGAGGCGATTCCGACAATTTGAATTCCCGTTCCATCAAGGATCCGTTTCATCTCATTGATATCGCTCTCCGTTAATTCCTGCGGCGGCTTATCCCACACAGATCGGATCTCGATTGAGTCAAGATTCAACTCCTTTGCAACATTGACAACCGTTTGAAAATCTTGTGAAATCTCATCACCAATAACACCTATTTTGAACATTGTTTACTCCTTTACGCTTCACTCAATGATAAGAATGCCCTCCATCGGGGAAGGTTCCCTGCTGAACTTCTAGCTTATAGTGCGTCACAGCCCGGTGGATTTCTTTCCGCATATTTGCATACTGCTTGACGAATGTCGGCGAGCGATCAAAGAGTCCAAGTATATCATGCAGAACCAACACCTGCCCATCACAGTCCGCTCCTGCTCCAATGCCGATTGTCGGTATACCCGACGATTGCGTGATTTTTCTGCCCAGTTTCTCTGGGATAGATTCAAGGACGATTGCAAAGCATCTAGCAGCCTCGAGTGCCTTTGCGTCATTGGCAATCAGCACAGCTTCGGACCGCTTGCGTCCATGTACCCGAAATTTCTCACTTGTCTGCGGCAATAGCCCAACGTGTCCCATCACCGGGATGCCATCACCGACAATGGCTTCTACAATCTCCGGTTTGTTACCCTCAAATTTGACTGTATCGGCACCGGCATCACAAAGGGCGCGCGCATTTTTGACCGCCTGCTCTGGAGTTTCATAAGCCTGATGTGGAAGATCTGCGATAAGTAAACACGTTGTATTGGCTCGTGCCACGATTCGGGTATGATGGAGCATATCCGCCATCGTCACTGACCGTGTATCTTCGTAGCCCAAAACTACCATGCCAAGCGAATCACCAACAAGAATGATGTCGATGTCAGCATCGTTGAGGATACGAGCTGTCGGGTAGTCATACGCGGTCAGCATCGCAATTTTTTGTCCGTTTTGTTTCATTGACTGAATGAGATCGATTGTTTTTTTCATCATTATTTCACGTTTGTCTGTTATTGGTTCGATTCTGATTGCGAGACGAGTGCCAAATGACACCTCCCAAGCTGCCCCTCGATCCCCTTGAACGCTGTGCAAAACGGCATCGCTTCTAAGTGAAATTTCTTATAGTCTTGATCCGTACGCTATCAATGTTGTTATCTTATGATTAGAACTCAAAGACACACTCCATCGACGCCCACCATTCCTCCGGCTTTCTTTCAGGCACCGGCTCTTGATAGGTCCGCATCAGTTCATCCCATTCACGGCAGCGTGGATGCTGTTCCAGATATCGTGGGAAATCCTTGTCAACGTCGAACGCATCGACTGTTTCCATTGCCATGAACATCCTGCGACCTAACAGGTAGATATTCATCTTCGTGATACCGATTGTGTGTAGGCTTTCTAGGACTTCGGGCCAAACATTGCTGTGATATTCTTTGTATTTTTCGATAATCTCCGGATCATCTTTCAAATTGATTGCCAAACCAAAATGCTTCATTTCTATCTCCTTCATTGTGGAAATGGTTCTGCCGTTGAGCGAGATCTCAGCATAATTATCACTGAATTATAGCAATCTGTCAATAGCAAATTTCATGAGTCAGAATTCCTATTGACATAGAATCCCGTGGTAAGTATAATTCAGTAGATTGTTAGGTAGAGTGGAATTGTCAGAGAAGAAGCGGTGAAAGTTGATAAACCAGTATTGACAAGGAGGTAACTATGTCAAAAAAACACAAGAATAAAGCAGCCAACAAGAAGAAAGATCCACAGATTGAGAGTGATTTCATCAAGAGTCAACCGATAGACAAACCTGTAGAAGAACGAAAGAAATTGAAGGGGAAGTGTTATGAAAAAGAGCTCGCCCGGTTGCAGAGAGAGTTAGTCAAACTTCAAGAACATATCCAAAACAAAGGCTTAAAAGTGGTCGTAATTTTTGAAGGACGTGACTCTGCAGGCAAGGGAGGAACCATCCAGCGAATTACGGAACCGCTAAATCCACGGATCTACCGGGTCATCGCGTTGGGCACCCCGACTGAGCGGGAGAAAACACAATGGTATTTTCAACGATATGTTCCTCATCTGCCGGCTGCCGGTGAGATAGTGATTTTTGACCGAAGTTGGTACAATCGCGCCGGGGTTGAGCGGGTAATGGGCTTTTGTACTGAGGAAGAATACCATGAGTTTTTGGGTTCCTGCCCGGAATTTGAGCGAATGTTGGTGCACTCCGGGATTATTTTGATCAAATATTGGCTATCTGTAGATGCGGATGAGCAGGCGCGTCGTTTCAACAGGCGGATCGAAAATCCGACTAGACGCTGGAAGCTCAGCGAAATGGATCTGGAATCTCGTAGAAGATGGATTGATTACTCCCGAGCCAAAGATGAGATGTTTAAGTATACAGATATCAAACAAGCACCTTGGTCTGTGATTGATGCCCATGACAAAAAGCGTGCGCGACTTAACTGCATTCACCACCTGTTGAGTCTGATTCCTTACGAAGCTCTACCCTATACTAAGTTAAAATTACCGCCACTCCAAGAAGATACCGGATATGTCCGGACCCCCATCACAGACCAAACCTTTGTGCCAGAAATGTACCCGTAAGTTTGTAAGTCTCCAATCCACACCACCATAGACTGATTGCACTCAATCTTAGGCGCAATTTGCGTTATAAATATTTGCTTAACATAAGTTTTGTATACTACATATAGTTGGTTTTCAAAAAATAAAACACTATATATTGTAGAAAACACAATTTTTTGTAACTTTTATGCAGCCGTTCACGTTTCGTATGACGAACTTACCGAGACATCTATTGTATTATTATATTGATGTGTTACTAAGGAGAACTTTTAAATGCCCAAACATCATACTTACGTCGCAACCTGCATAAAAGAAGCACCGCTCCAGTGGGGAATTGAACTTGAGGCGTTAGAGAATCCAGTACCATCCAAAATTGTGCGGTTTCCAAATTTGGCGCAACCGCTTACCAAAGCACCATATTTTCAGTCCAACTGCGATCCGATAGCTTATTTTAAGCAGCTGGTCAAAGGTATGCCGGAGATGCTTCGAGACTATCATGCACGGACTCTCAGGCTGATTCAGGGTCAAATGGATCAATTGGAAGTCGGCAATTGCTGCTACGTCAAGGTTTCATACATTGATAGTAGAGGGGGTATCAGTCCCTATAAGTACAACATTGAGCTTATTGATACCCCACCTTGTGAATCGCACCATAACTGCTCAGACCCGGCAGATTCTGGAAATGTGGGACTACCTTCTGCTGCACCGAGCATAGATAACCTCTACCCTGCTTTCATGGAGGAGATAGGCTCGGATTGGGGAGAATCCAGTGACCTTCCTGACAATGAACAGTTAAACTCGCCGATCAACAACGACACAGATCCGCTCGAGCTCATCACGCAGTTGCACGAGGAGATCCAGGAACTACAAGGCGATTTGGACCGGATCAAAGATAGGATTGCGGAAGCAGTGGTTCCAGCTTGCCAGAGTTTGGGACAGCCGGTAGTGACGAATTCAGAGGAAGCTAGGGAGGAAACCCCGGAAATTGAGGAAATAGGAGAAGTTGATTCGGGCCTACCGGTGGCAGCAAACGATCAACGAAAGGAAATACTCCTCAATTTAGATGAGCAGTGTGCAATCGAATACATGATCAACCAGCAGGTAGTCACCGAATCGCAGCTGAGAGACGTGTGCCATGTTTCCAATCCGATTCGCGTGATGAACCGTTTGATTGAGAAGATGGAGCAGTGCAATTTTCCTTGGATCTCCACGGAAGAAAGTCAAAATGGAGAACTTATTTATATGTGGAGTGCTCCAGAGTGATTCAGTCTAGTCACGTTTCACACTGTTCGAGTAGATGTCAGCAATAATCACATTTGTCTTTAACCCCACCTCCCCCGTACATCGAATCGGCACACCGGTACGCATCTGATCAACAAGGGCTTCAACTAATCCGGTGTGCATATACGGGGTGGTTGGTTGGTCGAGTGACTCGCTTTTGTCCTTCGTCTGAAGCGTCAGGTTTCCGCTGTTGAGCGGGCTGCAGCGCAAACTCCCTTCCGTACCGTAGACTTCAACTTCGTCAATCGAAACGCCAACGTTCCAGTTGATATTCGCGACAGCATGTGTCCCGTTTTCAAAGCGTAAAGTGAAGACGGCAGAATCATCAACTGGATGGGGCAAATAGACGTTTTCTGCGTACCCAGACACAGACGTCACCTCCCCCAACAGATACATCAGCAGATCAATCCGGTGACTTCCCAAATCCATCAAAACACCCCCGCCACTAATTTTCGGATCAGTGCGCCATGCACCCCACTCATGGCTGCTTGGATCATAAGAAGCGGTGTGATTGATTCGCCCTATCACAACTTCCCCGATTGCTCCCGCCTGCATCAATTCCTTCATTTTTATGATATTCGGAAAAAAGGGTCTGTAGTAAGCGATTGTGAGCGTGACGTTGTTCTCACGGTAGGCATTGACCATCTGCTGGCACTCGGCGACGTTCATTCCCATCGGTTTTTCACAGAGAACATGCTTCCCTGCCTCCGCGGCGAGAATCGTCTGTTCACAATGCAGGTACGGTGGTGTTGCGATATAGACTGCGTTAATCTCGTCATCGGCTAGCAGCTCCTCAACCGTGTGATAGGCGCGTTTTGCGCCATGTCTCGCTGCAAAATTCTCCGCCTTCTCTCTATCACGGCGCATTACTGCAACTAGTTCAGAACCGTCAACGGTATAGAGCGGGGGCCCACCTTTGTACTCCGCTACATCCCCACAACCAAGTATTCCCCATCGTAATAATGTCATATCTTCCTCTTTGTCAGTTGAACGAGCCAGCTGCTCATTCTCCTTCAATAGATTTTTAATGCCCTAGCCGTTTCAACCAATTTTGAACGCGGAGTTGAAGAAATGCCTGCGCCCGACCTGACCAGAGATAATCGAGTGTCAAACCTCGGAAAATTGGCATCGGACTCATCTGAAGACGCAGGTCTTCGGTAAACGCTTCAAACGATTGATCGCCTAACCCATGTGACAATCGCCGCAGCAGGGTTGCTGCATCGGCAAGGTTTCTGACAGAGTCGTGTGTTCCCGCGAGGGTACTGAGTTCTGTTACTGCTTCAGCCAAATCTTGTTCCCCCCGATCGCTCCACCATCGGTCAAGCGATTCCACCGCTGATGCAAAGCGGGTCCCTTCATCTTGTAACTCTTCTCGCCGGTATGGATTACAAATATACTCACCAAGTCCTGTGAGGATAGATTCTCTCGACTGCGTGGGGTTCAGTTGCCTACGAAAAAAATAGTAATCCCCCGGATACTGCGTATAAGGTGTCAATCGATAGGCAAGTGAAGCGGTGTGTTTTTCCTCAAGCCCTCTTTCGAGCCACGCATCAATCTGTCTCAATTTGGGTTCAGGCAAGATGTTATTTGACTCAAATCCTCCCTCCGGATCAAGGAAGAACGCAAGCGGCAAAGGGACCAACCCATGCTCTCGCATGATGTCAATTGTTTCATATTCGACACTTCTGATGATTACTGCGCTCCCTTCGGGGAGCTCTGCTGCGATTCGATGGCGCAGATTTGGGTGCGGCGCAAAACCATTTCGTCCGGCTTCAATGTTTTCGATCCACCAAGGGCAAGCTGTGATCGCTGCTCTGCCGTCAATAACCTTGGACAGGGTGTGTAGGGCGTCCAACATGACCCGCAGGTAATCCCGGCACTCCGAACAGATGCAGGCACCCGGATCTGCGAACCAGAGAACAAAGCTATCCGCCACGTCCGCAAAGGTATCGATCAGATATTCCTGATAAGGTAGGATTCGTTCTTTCCCGCGCTGCCAGCAAAGGGTGATGCCGGTGTAATTGACATCTTCTGCTCGCAGTTGGGGGTAGCGCAACCATGTCGAGGGTGGCACGGTTCCGCTTGAAAAGCCGACATGGGTTTCCATTCCCATCACACGGGCATACGCCAGCGCGTCGTGCCAGACCTGATAACGCCACGCATTGGAAGCCAACTTCGGCTCGTCCGGGTGGTAATACTGTGTGGGCCAAATATAGAGCTTCAACAAATTGCAGCCCGCTGCATTGAGCAGTTCAATGTACCATTTCCAATCGTCGAGGCTCCAAGTATCTGTTGTCAACGGCGCGATATTCCACGGAATGCTTGAAGCGTAGACACCTCGTATTGTGTACGGCGTGTCATCGTCAGCGAAATTGCGAACCATACGAAACTGGACATCGTCGCTAGTCTTCCCGACGAGGCGATAGCCCTGCTTGGCATAAACGCGGATCGCCCGATAATTCTCCCGATAACAGGTCAACGCCAATCCTTGCTTCCCACGCTCGCGGGCAATACCTTCGATCTGTTGCATCAGTCTTTGACCGATGCCTCTGTTGTGGAAGGCATCAACAATCCCAATGCCCAAGCTCGGATAACCATCTCCACCTCTGCTACGGTACCAGACATGCCCGACTAACTTTTCGTCACTAAACGCACCGATATGGACGCAGCTTGGGTTGTGGAGTTCTCCCGCAATAGCGGCAACTGCATTCTGATCAAATGGGTATGGATGATAAAAGTAGCGACTTGCCTCGGAAAGCCCCTCAAAGAAAGCGGGAATCTTCGGAATATCGGCGTCAGCGAGGAAGCGGACGGTTAAGTTTGTTGTGTTGTCGCCCATAATATCCTCTCTCGTTGGGCGGAGATACATCTTCGATTTAGCCTGAAATCCCCCCTGTTGCGCGCAGTAGGGTTTCCTGCACGAGCAGCTCATGTGACATCGGTCGATCCGGTGGCTGCTTCCCCTCAATGGTTGCTACAAAGGCGTCCAACTCTAGCTCATAGGTTCTACCCCGACCTTCCCCGTCTATCTTCACAAACTGCCCGCCTTCTTGGTAGCCATCTTTCGATTCTGCCAGACAGAGGCGGATTTGCAGACCGGGTTCAAAGGGTTCGACAATGATGGCACTCCCCTGACTGCCGTACACTTCAAAGCGGCGTGCCGTTGGTTGGGTCTCCATCGCGGCGATGTCGATAAAGGCAAGGGCGTTTTCAAACTCGAAGACTCCCAAGGTATTATCCTGAAACGCCGACACTGAGCCTGTGTCGTTCCGTAAAAATGAAGTTACCTTCACCGGACGTCCCAAAATCCAGACGACTTGGTCAAGCATGTGACCGCCCAAATCAAAAAAGATGCCGCCGTGATGCGTGCCACTAATTCGAGTGCGGGCATCTTCAGTTATATGCGTGGACATGTGGGCGCGCACGGCGAACACATCGCCTAAAAAGCCTGACCTCGCCCAGTTAGCAACCTGCTTGAAAGCGGAGTGATAGCGCAGCATATAACCCATCTGAATGAGCAGCCCTTTGTCTTCCGCATCCGCGACAACCCGTTGCCATTGCGTCCAGTTATCACCGGCGGGTTTGTCGTACCAGACGTGCTTGCCGGCAGCGACAATCTCCTCGGTCTGGTCCAGGCTTTCCGCGTTGAGACCCTCAGAGGCAATCGCTACAATGCTCTCATCATCCAACATCTCGCTTTTGTCGTCGAACCAATGAACGCCCGCAAAAGCACCCCCTGATCCTTCAAGTGCGGCGCGTTGTTGCGGGTCAGGTTCAAAAACCCCCGCTATTTCGACGTCATTGTTTACCTGCATCGCCTGTAATTTGCCGGAGGCGTGTCCATGTTTGGTTCCATGCTGAGCCATTCGTATTTTTGCCATTCTTATCTCCAAAATTTTCGTTACTGGTTCGTCCCGATCAGATCGGGATTTATAATTTCTTACCCCAAGGGTTAATGCGTTCTAACTATACTCAGAAATCCGTGCCGTGTCAAGCACTTTGAATTGATTGGATTGACGATAGGAATTCCCGCTTGTGCACGGTGTCATGATAGGGTATCATAGACGCTGTCGATCAAGATTCATCCATATTCCGCTATGCACCGGTCAAACTTATTTTATGCGATTGGGAGGAAACTTCATGCACAACTCTTCAAACTACGGCACAATCCTCATTGTCATTGATGGTTGCCGTCCTGACGGTATCCAACAGGCAGATACTCCAAACATTGATAGCCTGATTGCACGTGGAGCATACACTTTCAATGCACAGAGCGTCGTTCCATCCTCTACGCTACCGTGCCACACTTCGATGTTTCGCGGTGTAACACCATCACGGCACGGTATCACAACCAACACATGGGTCCCGATGGTGCGCCCGGTGCCGAGTATCGCTGAATCTGCTCACGCAATGAAGAAGAAGACAGCGTTCATCTATAACTGGGAGCAACTCCGAGATTTGGCAGCACCGGGTTCACTCGATTTTTCCTATTTCAGGGAGAACCTTGACGACCCAGAGGGCGACCTAACGATTGCACAGATCGCAGCGGAACACCTGATTGCCGAACAACCGGATTTCTGCTTCGTTTATCTAGGAGTGGTGGATATTGTAGGACATCGGCATGCATGGATGTCTGAGGAATATATTGAACAGATCGGTATTGCAGACCAAGCAATCGGGATTCTACTCAAAGAACTCGAAAAGGCTAACCTTTTAGATCACTACTTTATTCTCGTTCAGAGCGACCACGGTGGGCACGGAAAGAGTCACGGGACAGATCTGCCGGAAGATTTGACTATTCCGTGGATAGCAGCCGGACCCAAGATTAAGCAGACCAGCGAGATCAAGGGACCAGTGCGTATCTTTGACACCGCGCCGACACTTGCTCACGTTCTCGATCTGCCTCTGTCGGAAGATTGGGAAGGGCAGCCAATTATGCAGATTTTTTGATTATCGCATTAATTCGGTAGAACGCTATTATTTTTTAATCGGAAGTTCCCTCAAATGCTAGTACACGCAACGGAATGGCATCCGTGCCAAGGACGGGCAGCGGTTGTGCAAAGACGTACACACGGCTCTCGCGGAGATCTTCCAAGTGAGCGAGGCTTTCGATTAACGGAATACCTCGGTCAAACAAAATATGGTGGTTAATCAGTTCGCGGCTGCCCGGCACCTCCAGCCCAGGGCTGTCGATGCCGAGTAGTTTTATCCCCGGATCGACCAGCCATTGAAGCGCATCAGGTGTGGGATAGGGCGGTCCCCCGCCTTCAGCCGCAGCACGCTGATCCCAACCGAAATAGATAAAAACGATGTCACCCGATTGGATACCCCCAGCTTGCGCTGCTGCTTCCTCAAGACGTGGACGCTCAACAGGCATTGACCAAGGTACGTCGCTGAGGTCCAAGATAGCCGCCTCGCCAAAGAACTGCTCGACCGGCAGTTCACCGACCGCAGCACCGTTCTCGACCGCATGTAAGGGAGCCTCGACATGAGTTCCAGCATGACCACTCATCCCAATCTGTGTTACTACATACCAGCGACCTGACGCTGGAACGGTTTCGGGATCGCTGACGATGCTGTCAATCCGTGTCTCGAACCGAACCCACGGATGTTGCCCCTCACTCGGAACCAATGGACGTGAAAGGTCAACAATGCGGCTGTAGTGGAAAGTCGGTGCTGTCATTGCTTCTCCCCTCCTTCACGAGCAAATCGCTTGAGTGTTGCGGCGGCTTCCGCGGGCGAACCGTAAGCAGGTAATTCACCGGTCTGCGTCACGCGCCCATAATATCCAGCCTCGCACAACGCTTGTAAGTATGCTGCGTGATCTGCCGGAGTTGTCTGTGGACGCCCCCGCCCCGGCTCGGCAATATGTGCGTGGATCAGGTATGGTCCCGCCGCTGCAAGTGTGTCAAATGACTCGCCATTCAGTCGCATGTGGAAGAAATCCGCCATCAACTGAATGGCGGGGCGGTTGACTTCCCGAACCATCTCAACCCCCTCTGGAACCGTATTAATGAGGTTCGCGTCGTCGTAATTATACGGCTCAAGGGCGACCTGTACCCCGCGAGGTTCACCCAAGTCTGCGCACATCTGGAGGAAGTCATTCACTTGTTCCAATGCCCGATCGCGAGAAAATCCATCGGGGACGAAGCGAGATCCGCCGCTACCATAGCCGATAACTGGGATCCCAGCCTGCTGCATCCCATCGAAAAGACGTACCACATAATCTCGCACTCGTGCGTTGTCAACCTCCGGTCCAACCACTTTTAACCGAGCTAAAAAGCCGCACATCGCTGTAACGGGCACCGGCGATACTTGAACTTGCTCAAGTGCCTTTTGTTCGATAGTCCCACTTTCCTCGTCAATTCCGAGGAGACCGGGGGAGATTTCGGCATAGTCATAGCCCCATGCCCCGACATCCTCCAGTTGGTCTAGGCTACCGATAAGCAGACCAATCTCCATCGTAGCAGCCTGTGTCTGCGCTGTTTCATTGCCCATAACTCACACCCCTTTCTATAAATCTCTTGAGTAAAACCCTACGCTCTGTTAAACTAATGGTTAATGCTAAACTCCGAGATGATTATATCACGATTCAGATTCAGAAAGGACAAGAAATATGCCGACAGATCTTGCACACCATATCCAAGCGACCCCTCTGGTTGATACGCATGAACATCTGCGAAAGGAACCAGATTGGTTGGAAAACGGTCCCGACATTTTACAAGACCTGTTTGGGAATTATGTTCCCGCAGACCTCAACACGGCGGGCGCATCGCCCGGCGCGATGCAACGCTTGATGGATGTGTCAGACCCAGATATTGCCGGACGTTTCAAAGGAATTCAGGAGGCGTGGGAAGCGACACAGTTCACCGGATACGGCGAAGCAGTGCGACTCATGGCGGAAAATGTCTACGGAATTGACGAGCTCACTGGAGAAGCCCTAGAGGCAGCGCAAGAGAAAATTAAAGCCTTGCGCAAGCCCGGTGAACGTTATCGCCTGCTGCACGACGTAGCGAACCTCGACCACGTGCAGACTGACGATTTCAGTTGGCCCTGCTTGCCTGATCATTCCGGACTGGACTTCTTCCTCTATGACCTCTCATGGGCAGGATTTTGTAATGGGCAGATCAGTACGGAACAGATCCATGCCGAGACGGGGGTTGAGGTGAAAGATCTCCGGACGCTGAAACAGGGAATGGAGGCAATTTTCGCGAAGCATGCGCTATGTGCGATTGCAGTGAAGGCGCAGCACGCTTACAACCGAACTCTCAATTGGACTGAACGGAACGATGTTGAGGCATCGGCTGCGCTCTCCCAAGTCTTAAACCAACCTGCGGAGGAGCTCGGTGTAGAAACCTATCTCTGCTTGGGTGATTGGTGTTGGGCGCGTGGGGTCGAATTATCGATCGAGCACAATCTTCCATTCAAAATTCATACAGGCTACTACGCAGGAAACGATCGGATGCCGGTACGTCGAATTCCCGCTGGAAATATGTGTGATCTCTTTGCCCGCTACTTGGATGCCAAATTTGTCCTGATGCACATCGCCTACCCTTATAACGATGAGCTCGTCGCCCTAGCGAAGCATTATCGCAACATCTGGGTTGATCTGTGTTGGGCGTGGAGTATAGATCCATATAGCTCCCGCGATTTTCTGCGTCGGTTCCTGCACGCGGTGCCATCGAATAAGATATTCGCCTTTGGTGGAGATACAGGGTGGCCCACCAGTTCAATGGCTTATGCGATTCAAGCGCGTAACGAGATTCGTCGCACCCTTGAGGGAGAGATTGCCGACGGCTATATGACCGAAAAACAGGCGATGCAGATCGCGACACACCTGATGCGAGACAATCAGTTCGCTTGCTTTGATGTGGGCGGCACACGCGCGAATATTCATGCTGCTGCCTGACAGGAAGGGAAATTAAATCATTCCTATGTCCTTTCGACAACAAAGTTGCCGCCATCTAAGATGACTCTGAGCCGTCCTTCGCTGTGCTTGCGGGAAACCGACAGTTTTCGCCGGGACTGGAAAAAATTGTCCCGGTGCTTGCCTTATACGAGACTTTTGACCCGGTCAAACGGGATCACTGCTACCGCCTCAATCTCAATTATCCATTCAGGGTTGACCAACCGGCTCACTTCAACCAACGTGCTAGCGGGATACGGTGGATCGAAAAACTCAGCGCGTACCGCGTGGATCTCGGCAAGCGTAGACATATCGGTTACAAAGACTGTGACCTTGGCGATATCCGACATCTCTCCTCCGACGCTCGATAAAACGGTCTGAATGTTTGTCAGCGTCTGCCGGGTCTGTGCACGAATATCACCCACTCCGACCGTGTTGCCGTCCGGGTCCTGCGCAACATGCCCAGAAATATGCAGGACTTTGCCCTCCGGCTGCCAAGCAGCACCCGAAAAAATTCCAAAGGGTTTGACGACACCCGGTGCGTTAAATCCATCTGCCATATCGATTTTTCTCCTCTATTCACTTAACTTTGGGTGAGGCAACATAATCGCCAAGTATTATATCAAATACTTCCTTCCGCTGCCAACGAATACTCACTTAGAGGGCAAAAGACCATGCCGAAATAAAAATAAACTGAAGAATATTGCGGGGTGTGCGTTAATAAATTAAAACCGTGAAGTATTCTACTGCTATAGGTTGTACAATGTTTAACCTAGTCATCGTGGTACTTGTGAAAATTATACATCGCAGCTATTACCAGAAAAAAGGAGAAGAAAATTTGATTTCCGACTTTGAACTGATGGCTATTCGAGCCGATACGCTCTTCATCCACGATGCAAAAGGACGGCTTAAGTTTATCAATAAGCCTATTGCGCCAGAAAAATATCCAGCACCTCGCCTTTTCATCGGACGTACAGAAGTTGGTTCTGTGTATCGTTTTCGATATGATCTGCCGACGATAATCCGCAATCAGTTAGAAGAATTGATTTTGTTGGAATCTCCTCCAAGAGGCATTGCTCAACAACCAGATTACCTTGGAACAGTTAAGAAGATTCTCAGTTCACATGCTTCAATCCAAAAAATGTATTCGGGGCCCGCGTTTCGATTTCCGGATGTCCTCGATCGGACAGCAGAAGCAGTAGGCGTGGATAAACATAATGCAGAACTTCTGGAATTTGGCTTTTCAGACACGATTGACGAACTAGATCATATCCAACCTTGTATGGTAGCATTGGAAGCAGGAAGGGCTGTCTCAATCTGTTGTAGTGTACGCAAATCGTTGAAGGCAGAAGAAGCGGGTGTTGAAACATTGGTATCTTACCGCGGGAAAGGTTATGCTGCTCGTGCAGTCGCCGGTTGGGCACAAGCCATTAAGGAGAAAGGACGCATTCCTCTCTACAGTACATCTTGGGACAATGGGGCATCTCAGCGCGTCGCTCAGAAGTTGGGCATGATTCCTTTCGGTGCTGATTTCAATTTTTTCTAGGAACAAATGCGCACTTTTACAGTTATCTGGTTTGGTCAGTTGGTTTCATTGCTGGGCACCGCCATGACCCGATTTGCCTTGCTGATCTGGGCTTATGAACAAACCGGCAAAGCAACGACGTTGGCGTTACTCGGCTTCTTTTCATTCGGCTTAGATATATTGCTGAGTCCAATAGCGGGGGTTTGGGTTGATCGTTGGGATAGACGGCTAGTGCTGTTGTTTGCCGACCTCGGTGCGGGGTTGATGACAGCCACGATACTGGTTTTATACATGACGGGTGCTTTGCAAATTTGGCATCTTTATGTGGTGCAGACACTGACGGGTGGATTTACGGCGTTTCAAGGGCCCGCCTACACCGCTGCCACGACAATGCTGGTCCCAAAGTCGCAATACACAAGAACCAATGGCATGCGTTCTCTCGCAAGTTCGGCATCACAGGTGCTTGCTCCGGTATTTGCCGGGGTTATGCTCAGACTGATAGACATCGGCGGCGTAATGTTGGTTGACATTGCAACTTTCCTCGTCG
This sequence comes from Candidatus Poribacteria bacterium, assembly GCA_965247655.1. Classification (GTDB taxonomy): domain Bacteria; phylum Poribacteria; class WGA-4E; order WGA-4E; family PCPOR2b; genus PCPOR2b. The sequence continues at coordinate 6,628,180 of OZ252032.1, forward strand.
CCATGACAACACTGCTGATTGTACGTATTCCGCACCCGACAGCGATGCAAAAGGATTCTACAGAAAGCAAAATGTGGAAGGAAATCGGCTTTGGCTTCCACTACATCCATCATCGGCATGGTTTACTCGGGTTGATATTTCTTTTTATGGGCATCAACTTCTTTGCCGCCCTGACCTACTTTTCGATTCTGCCGGCGATGATTCTGGCACGGAGTGGGCGGAACGAGTTGACGCTGGCGAGCGTACAGGCTGCACTGGGTATCGGAGGCGTTGTTGGAGGACTGTTGGTTAGCATCTGGGGTGGACCAAAGCGAAAGATACATAGCATCTGTGCAGGCACGGCCCTCTCGTTCCTGCTTGGGGATTCCTTGTTAGCACTTGGGCGGGATGTGCAGACTTGGGCACTCGCTGCGTTTCTCGCTGCGCTCTTTATACCGTTCATCTCCAGTGCTCATCGCGCAATCTGGCAGGCGAAAGTCGCCCCGGAGGTACAAGGGCGTGTATTCTCCGTGAAGGGTATGCTTGAACTCATCCCTATGTCACTTGGCTATCTGCTGGCGGGGCCACTGGCAGACTACTGGTTTGAACCGGCGATGCTGACAGGTGGAAGTTTGGAGAGAACGTGCAGATGGCTGGTCGGGACGGGCCCAGGTGCGGGGATGGCACTTATGTTTGGCTGCACTGCGATGCTAGGCATGACAATAAGCCTGAGCGGTTACCTATTTCGGGCGGTCCGTCGCGTCGAGAACGATTTACCGGACCATGACGCTGTGCCTGTGCCACAGTCTGTTTAGTCACCCTCTCATGAGAACGAATTGGAGATACGGTTATTTCAAGTGATTGACCCTTTAAGGTTAATTATAGCAAGTATTAGGAGATTTTCCCGAATGTGCAAGCAAAACGGTTGGCAAGAGTGCGATGATAATCACACCCCAACTTACAATGAAAAACTCCCCAACGAAATAGTCGCTCATTATGAACAGGGGGATGAAATTCAGCGGCTCTCCTCAAGCCTAGGACAACTTGAGGAAACTCGTATGCGAGAGTTGATTGCGCACCATTTGCCAGCGACGCCAGCCGTAGTATACGACGTGGGCGGTGGTCCCGGAAGCTATGCGTGCTGGCTTGCGAGGCGAGGATACGAAGTTCATCTTGTGGATGCGGTTCCGCTTCATGTGGAACAAGCAGCCGCAGCATCACAAGCCCAACCCGACCATCCGATTGCAGAACTCCGCGTTGGAAATGCCCGTCATTTAGACCGGGCGGATAACTCCGTAGATGTCGTTCTCATGCTAGGACCCTTGTACCATCTGACGGAACAAAGCGAGCGAATCGCAGCATTACAAGAATCACGTCGAATCCTTCGGAAAGGTGGAATCATATTTGCTGTCGCTATTTCTCGATATGCTTCAACTTTACACGGTATGATACAGGGTAACATGGATCCGGAGTTTATTGAGATTGCATCCCGCGATCTGCGGGAGGGGCAGCACCAGAATCCAAACGAACATCCGGCATACTTTACAACGGCGTACCTTCACCGACCGGAGGAACTCGAATCAGAAATAGGAGCTGTGGGATTTGATGTCGAAGGTCTGTTTGGCATTCAGGGGCCCGGTTGGCTGCTACAAAACCTTGAAGAACAGTGGGCTGATCCAAACTGCCGTGAGCGGTTACTGACTATTGCGCGTTCCCTCGAAAGCGAGCCGTCAGTCATTGGTGTCAGTGCACACGTTATGGCGATTGCTCGTAAAACGGAAGGGGCTGCCTAAGCCCGATAGACAATCCAACAATGGAAAAAGAAAGACCAAGTAAAGGACCGAAGAGTAAACTGAATGAAAACTCTAAGAACCTATAATATCGCCAAGCAATTGCCGAATATGGAGACAGATCGCCTCTGTTTTAAGATCATTGAAATGAGTGATGTGGATTTCATCCATCAACTATATTCCGACTGGAAGGTATCACAACATCTAGGAAAAGTGCCATTTCCTTTCGGATATGAAGACGCGATACGGACGACTTCTCATTGTATCTCTGAGGAAAGTACAGAAGATACTATGACTTTACTAGCTAAGAAAAAGGATGACCATCGGACTATCGGGATTGTCACCTTGAGAAAGGACGGAGAATTGGGAATACTGGGTTACTCGATTCTCCCTCAATTCTGGAACATGGGATTTGCAACCGAAGCCGTCAAAAGAATCGTTGCTTTTGGGTTTGAATATTTAGAATTGTCAACAATTCAGGCGAGCACCACTGAAAATAATATCGCTTCTACCAAGGTTTTAGAAAAGCTAGGATTTTCCCTTAGAGAGAGTGGAACTAAAGAAAACTCAATCCATAGTGGAGAGCGACTTGTCAGAAGGTATCAAATTCAACGCCGAATCAATAGACAAGGAATACGGCTTGGAGTCCGGGCGGCGATTGTCCGCGATGACGCAATTCTGCTTGTTGCGTTTGATAGCGAGAACGGTTTCCATTATAATCTACCCGGCGGCGGTGTTGAACCGAGCGAAACGCTGTACGATGCGGCACGGCGTGAAGTCCGCGAGGAGGCTGCTGCTGAAGTTGAAGTGAAGGAACTGTTGTTTGTCTACGAATGTTTCCCGCCTGACTACGGCTTTTCGATAGATGAAAAGCCACATCGCGTTGATTTCGTCTTCCATTGTGTACTCTGCGAGGGAAGTGAGCCACGCCTGCCCGATAATCCGGACGCAAACGAAGTCGCCGTTCACTGGATTCCGCTGGATGAATTTCCTGACGCCCCGCTTATACCGCGAATTCAGCATCGGGTCATTGCTGCTCTACACGGAAACAGCGATGATCCATTTTGGTTAAGCCCCGATATCACGGATGAAATCAAGAGTCAGAGACGAAGCGTCTAATAAGCAAACGAGGTGCAACAGCCTGAGAAGGCAAATAAAGAAATCATACGGAAACTTACAATGTCTATAAAGTCAATTCTCTCTCAAATGCCCATTAACTTGGGCGACAATCTAATCTTACGGTTTGCACGATCCGACGACGTGGATGCCCTTGCTGAGTTTAATGGCCGCATCTTCGAGGATGAGCGAGTTGACCACGGCATACGAGGTTTGATGTCAGGTCGTCACCCAACGGTGAAAGCGAGTGATTTTACGGTAGTGGAAGATACCTGCACGAACAAAATTGTCTCGTCTATGGCCCTGATTTCTCAGACGTGGGCATACCGCGGAATTCCGTTTAAGTTTGGACGTCCCGAAGTGGTCGTTACGGAACCAGAATATCGCCGACGCGGATTGGTGCGAAAACAGTTTGAGGTGATACACGCCTTGAGCGCATCAAGGCGTGAACTGATACAAGGTATCACCGGCATCCCGTGGTATTATCGCCAATTCGGGTATGAGATGGCAATGGATGTGGACGGTGGGAGAGGTGTGGCTGGAGTCCATCTGCCGAAGCTGAAAGATGGCGATTCCGAAATGTATCATCTGCGTCCAGCGGTGGAGGACGATCATGTTTTCATTCGGGAGGTGTATGACCACACCAGTCGTCGTCAGCCCTTCACAGTTCTACGGTCGGAGGCGGAATGGAATTATGAGTTCAGCGGACGCTCGGAAAAGGATTTTGCCCACCTTAAATGGCTAATAATTGAGACAGCGGCGCGTGAACGGTTGGGCTACGTGCAATACTACCCATGGATAGAGGACAACGCGCTGTACATCGTTCAGATGGAACTCAAATCGGGCGTGGGCTATCTTAACCTGATGCCGAGTGTGTTGCGTGGGATGTGGAAGATCGCGCAAACAACGCCTGCATGGGGAAATAACCAAGAGTTGAAAACTCTCAGACTTGAACTTGGACGCGCACATCCATCCTACCACGCTTTGTTGGGAAATAAAATCCACGGGCATGAACCGTATGGGTTGTACATCCGTGTGCCGGATCTGGTCGCCTTTTTAAGGCAGATTCAACCTGCATTAAAAAAGAATCTTGTGGGAACTGTTGCAGAAAGCTATACCGGTGAATTGAAACTAAACTACTACCGAAGCGGCGTACAACTGAAACTTAACGGCGGAAAAATAACGGACATCTCCAACTGGTCGCCGGATTCGGTCGAAGACGGCGATGCACGGTTTCCGGATTTGACCTTTTTGCAGCTCCTCTGTGGGTGCCGCCGGTTCAACGAATTGAAAGCCAATTTTGTCGACTGTGGCGGACGGGACGAAGCTGGTGTGCTGCTCGACTGTCTATTCCCACCGTTCACCGGAAATGTCTGGTATTTGTCATGAGGGAGATTTTACGTTGGCAAAAAAGAGAAAAATGTGGAAGCAAAAAGGTCATTATCAGCGACGATTTGAAGACGAAGACTTCGCTTGGTTGGCAGAACAGTTTAAGAGACAAGTTGAACAAAACCCCGATCTGACGTTGGAAGAATTTGCGGTTCGCCACGGTGTTGAGCCCAAATGGATTCGCAGTTTTATCAATGTGGGCTGGAATGCAGAGTTTAAGAACGTCATCACCGTCTGGCACGGCACGACGCTTGATAGAGCCAAGGCGATTATGACAGAAGGGTTCAAGGCACGGGGAAGGGCAGGGAAGAAAATCTGGTTTACCCAAAAATCGAGCGAAGCCCACGGGAGGGCAGCTCGGCTAGCACAGTCTCGTGGGGAAGCGCCAGTGGTTTTCTGCTGCCGCATTAATATCGGCAAATATACCGAATTTGACAAGCCGCGCCCTCATCATTACGCGTTCAGACATTCCTATATTGACAAGGCGGTTGTCTCCAATGTATCCGGTTTGGAAGTGGAAGGCGAGGGCAAGCGTCCACAAGAAAAAGTAGACGAAGCGGAACTGGTCGATATTATCATTACCAGAACCTCTGGCAAATATGGTGTGCTGCTGTGGGCGAATGCCTATCTGGAACAGAAAGGTCAAACGCCTGTGGACGAAGACCACCCGGCAATCGAAGAAATTCATCGGTGGGTGGAGGCGCAATACGCTGGAGACCGAGAAGAGGCAATCTCCGAAGAGGAGATGTTAGCGCAAGTAAAGATACACCTGAATGGAGAGATCTAATAAATGACCAATCTGAGTATTGCAAATTTGGGAACAGATGAGGTGGGAGACAAAGACGGTGGTGAAAACTAAATGGCTGCGGTGGTTGCGCGCGATAATTTGGGGGTTGATTACGCTGCTGGCTATACCGCTTTTCGCAGCAACGCGAAACTCGACGCGTACTATCAATGCCACATGGGTGGATAATCCTCCTGTTATTGATGGCAAACTTACCGACACTGTATGGCAACACGCCCAAATTGCGACCAATTTCTTCCGTGCAAAGGAGGGCAGCATTCAGCTTGCACAACTAAACACTGAAGCAAGGGTTTTATACGATGAGAACACCCTTTATATCGGCGTACATTGCGAGGAGCCGGACATGAACAGTCTACGCGAAACGAAAACGCGTCGGGATTCCCCTGTTTGGCAGAATGACTGTATTGAAGTGATGCTTGATACCTATCATGATCGTCGTAACTGCTATGTTTTTGCAATCAATACACTCGGCACACAGACGGATGAGCGGGTCAGCAACGAGAGCGTTTTCGACATGAGTTGGGATGCAAAATGGGAGGCGAAAGTAAAGAAACACCGAGATGGCTGGACCGCAGAATTTGCGATACCGTTCCGTGCGCTCCGTTTTAATCGGCGTAATACGACATGGGGAATCAACTTTTGGCGGGTGCGTCCGATAAACGGTCAATCCTATTCTTGGGCACAGACCGCTTTTTTCTCACGCGTGTCGGAATTTGGCAATTTGACTGGCTTGAATTTAGGAAGGATCAAAACGGAGCAGAAACTCGGTATTCTCCCCTACGGTAGCTATCGTGCGATAGAAAATCGCCCCAATGACCTTGATGGTGGGTTAGGCCTTATCCTTCCAATTTCAACGCATCTCACCTCGAATGTGACTTTTAATCCCGATTTTTCACAGTTAGAAAGTGATCCGACGCAGATTAACATCTCAAGTGACCGGGAGTTGTTTCTTCCTGAACGCCGTCCATTCTTCCGGGAGGGTGCCGAGTTGTTTGAACTGCCGCTTAATCTATTCTATACCCGTCGCGTTCAAGAAATTGATTTCGGTGCAAAAACGGCGGGCACAATCGGCGGTGCTAACTTTTCGGTCATCAATACTTATGGTAAAATGATTGATCGGTACGATGCTGATCAGAAAAAGCAGGCGAACCTTTTAGCTGGGAGGCTGAATTACAATATCGGTGAGCGGACTGTCATCGGCGCGATGGGCACACACAAACACCAAGTTGACCGAGATGTTGGGCTTCTATCGTTCAATGGTCGATTTGGACTTCATCGAAACTGGACTGCAACATCGCAGTATGCGGTTGATTTCATTGATGGCGAAACGCATTGGGCATATCATACCGGAATGGAATGGCTTCATAAAGGGTGGCTCGCTAACATTCGACTTCAAGAGATTCAGGATGGCTTTCGTCCAAATGAGATGGGGCTTGAAGAGGAGGCATTCCGTCGGGGCCGCGCCCGCGTAAGGTACAACTATGAATTTCCGGAGGGGAATTTGGTACAGTTATTTCAGGTTGATACGCGCCATTTTCATCAAACCAATGCGCAAAGATTGCTACGGGAGCGGCGGAGCGAGTTCCGTTTCAATATTGACATTAGTCGGTTTGACCTTTTCGCTTTCGGTGGGTTTGGCGTACTCCGTGAGGTCGGTCAACTTTTTGACACCAAGTTTATCGGCTCAGAGATTGATTATGAAGCGCCGTGGTGGCACTTGGTGGTTGGAAATCGTTTTGGGAGTCGTCGAGATGAGCTCAACCGATTTACCAACTTCTCTGCGGGTGTCAACCTCTTCGGCAAGTTGACAGCTGATTTAGACCTTGAGAATTTCTTTTGGCGCACGTATCAAAATACACTGATTTTCCGGCTCCGCAGTAACTATCAACTGACCCCAAAGATCGGTTGGCTAATTTTTGTTGAACGTGTCGATGAACGACTGCAAGATGAGATTAGCTACAATTTCAACGCAATCTTCGACTACGAGTTCACCCCGGAGAGCCATTTCTTCTTTGTGTTTGCTGATAGCCTACCGGGCGAGCGGGCCGTGTTTACGAAACTCGCGTATCTTTTTGAATCTAGTCTCCCAGATTTCCGTCAATCTCAATGAGGGTAACTCATCAAAATGCCTGAGTCAGAGGAAAAAGACCATTCCGAAACCGTAGCAATCGCAGAGAATGTACTTTGTGAAGTATTTGCAGGCGACGCGCGGCTTAAAATGGAAACGGAATTTGATACAGATCGAGCGACAGTCCTTCGCTGCCGTGTGGTAAAAAGCTCCTCCGGCGTTCCCCAAAACGTTGTCGTCAAAAAGATACTGACCGCTGATGGAACGGAATTTCATCCGAATTCACCGGATGAAATGGTTCCGAGATTCTTTAACGACTGGGCGGGACTTGAATTTTTGAATAAAGTTTCAAATGGGGACTCGCCAGCAGCACAGTTTTATGGCGGTAATCGGGAAAAGGGGCTTATGGTTATTGAGGATTTAGGAGATGGGAGGAATTTTTACGGGAGCCTGCGCGGAAAATCTTCCACAGCTGCAACAGGAGAATTAACCAAACTGGCGAGAGCACTAGGAAAGATGCACGCCCTGACGATCCGCAAGCAGGCGGTGTACGATGGCATCCGTGACCGACTCGGCTCCAGACCCAAGCCTCCATCCATGACCGGTGAATGGCGACGACTTGTGGGGAAGTTAGATGCTGTCTGTGGGAAGGTTGGGGTGAAGCCCCATCGTGGAACAAAGACGGAGATGAAAACGGTTGCGGTGTTCAGTGCTGCACCAGGACCGTTCCTCGCTTATACACACGGCGATCCGATTCCGATGAATGCGCTTCCTGTCGGCGATGAAAGGAAACTCTTCGACTTTGAATTTGGCGATTTTCGACATGCACTCAGAGATGGGATTTATGGCCGTGCCTGCTTCCCGACGTGGTACCATATCAACCGTGTACCAGAGGATGTGATTCAAGAAATGGAAAAAGCGTATCGTACCGAACTTGCGAAGGGGTGTCCCGAAGCAGCGGACGATACGCTTTTTTTTGGATCCGTTGTCGAAGCATGTGCCTACTGGGCAATTCACTCCAGACTCGATTTTATAAAAAAAGTATGGGAAGAAGACCATAGATGGGGAATCTCAACGCAGCGTCAAATTCTCCTGCTATGTTTTGACGTATTTGGACGAGTGTCGGAGGAGTTTGGGCACCTGGAAGCCCTCGGCGCAACCGTCCGCGATATAGCTGCCAAATTGCGTGGGTGTTGGGCGGATTTAGAGGAAATGCCGTACTATCCGGCTTTCCGCTAACATAGCGAACATAAAGAGCAGCGAGTTTTACCGTATAATGTTTTACGCACTACTCATTATGAAATCAAAAGGAGGATTCAAAAATGAAATGTACTGATGTCCGCGAGGAACTTGTCACCTATATCGACGGCGAGCTTTCTTCGATGGGTAAGCATACAATCGAGGCGCATCTTGCAGGTTGTAAGGAATGCACCGCCGAACGCGACAAACTGAAAGCAACAATCGAATCAACACATAAGGTGGAGCCCCTCCAGCCTGCACAGAATTGGTGGGAAACATTACAGGAACGTCTGTATCCGCCCGATTCCGATCTTGTGTCCACAGTTGCTAATCCAAATGTTCAAGGGCCACCAGATGCTACCGAGGATTTTCAATCCGACAACCAAGCACAGGCACCCGATGCCTCGAAGATGCTGTGTAAACAGCGATGTTTTGACCGTGCACAGACCGCCAATATCCGACTCGCTAAACAGTGAAGACATAGCTGTGCTATTGTGTAGTTCTTGCTCGATTCGCCTGCTAGCTAAGCCAAGAATTCTAATTAGCGTAGTCCAACACATAGATCTGATTTGTCTGGGGTAGATTTGACTGACTCACCTCAATCTGTGATTGATGCTGATAATGGACAAGTTCCGCTGGATATCGTGCGGTGAAATCATCCACCGGCAAGATGTGGGTCAGTTTAACCTTGTCGGTTAGGTAGTGCATCGGAATTGTCACCTTCGGCTGAATCGCATCAATCACTTTATCGAGATCATTCAGTTCAATGGTTGGGGGACCCCCTGTTAGCACAAGCAAGATATCAACGCCCTTGAAAAATTCAAGTTGCGTCTCGCTCAAAGGATTTCCTACATCGCCCATGTGCCCAATTTCGACCCCTTCAACACCGAATCGATACATTGCGTTCTGATCCGGATCGCTTTTGTGTATGATGCTCTCCATGGCTGGCACAGACGAGAAACGAATCCCTTTGACCTCTGCCCCGGTCTCAGTAATATCGAGCGCATTAATCACAACCGGATCGCCCGGCACCATATCCGCGCAACTGTGAAACCGGTCAGTCGCCGAACTCATAATCACGATATCCGTTGGTTCGGTAATCGGGTCATAGCCAGCGACTTCGGGTGTATACGGATCGGTTACAATTCGAGTCCCGTTTCCTTCTAGCAAAAACGTAGCGTGTCCACACCATCTAATCTTCACAATATTTCCCTCCTGTATCTTCTTATTTTTCATGTTTCCTTTATCGTTCAATCATGGGCAAAACCACATGCGACGGGTGTTCAGACTCGTGATAAATTGCCTGCTCTGCAATCTCAAGTCGCCGCTCGACCCCCAAATCGCCGTCCGTGTTCGGATTTGCGTCAAAGCGGGGCCAATTGCTGCTGGAAATGTCCAAGCGAATCCGGTGTCCCTTCTTGAAAACGTTAGAGGTTGGATAAAGTTGAAAGATAAACTCGTAAACTTCCCCCGGCTCCAGTAACTCTGGAGCGTCCCAACCGTTTCGGTAGCGCGCGCGGATGATGGAGTCTGTCAGATTGATAGCGAGTCCATCGGGATAATCATCACTCAATGGACAAACGTCAATCAGTTTGGCTGTGAAGTCGGTATCACGGGCAGATGATGAGGCGTGGAGTTTGACCGTAATTGGTCCCGTGACTTCCACATCACTTGCCAACGGAGGAGTCTGGAAGGTCAGCACATCGCTGCGGGCATTGAGGGGAAGGGTATCTTCGCAACCAAAGAATCTGGAGTTTCCACGCTGGTCAAACGCACCTGCGCCCATGATCGGGTCAGCTGCAGAGATTCCGCCGCCGATGGTTGGGACGGGATCCCGAGGATCAAAGCTAAAGCGACTTGGGGAGCCATCAGCGGTTGGTAGCGCAGCAGACAGCTCGCCATCAGCGTGAAGATAGTAGGGCGTGAATTGGGTGTCGGGCAGGGGGAAATCCTGCTCATCGCGCCAATAGCCACTGTGATGAAGGCGTCCCTGATAATTGGATGTCCCCTCGCCGGTGCCCATCACAAAAATCTTCACCGGTGACCAGTCGGAGGTCTCCGTATGCATCCCTTTGAGGAAGTGGTCGAACCACGCCAGCCGCAGGTCATTGTAGTTAATGAAGGAGTGATTCCCGAAATCAACATCACCTGCATTCGACACCCCCCAACCACCATGTGTCCACGGTCCCATCAACAGCACCTGCCGCGATTTTTTCATTTTGCTGAGTGCGGTATAATTCTCACATGTTGCCCGCGCATACGAGTCATACCACCCACCGAGGTATAGCGTTGGCACATCGGCGTGTTCTTCGTAATATTGGGAGATGGCGTACCCGCGCTGCTTCCAATAGTCATCATATTCTCCGTGCGTGAATAGATCTAGCACCCACTGTTCGTAATTCGGCAGCATCCGCAACGGCGATGTGCCTTTCTTGAGTGGCGCGCGGGACACCCACTCACCCACATTTGCAAACGCCCTGTCAATCGCGGCTTTGATGTTAGGGTCGGCAAACGCTTCCTTGCTAGTGGTCGCCATTCGGAAGGCGTAGATCATGAAACGCTGTTCGAGCGCACCATTTTGTCGCATTGAACAGTGGTAGTAATTCGACGCACCAACAGCGACAATCATCGTCGAAAGGTGCGGCGGGTTGAGCGTTGCTAGCGCGGATTGGTCGCTGCCGCCATACGACGCGCCCATCGTGCCGACCTGCCCATCGCTCCACTCTTGGGCGGCAAGCCATTCCACTGTATCGTAGCCATCAGGAGCTTCTTTGGCAAACGGATACCACTCGCCCTCGCTCACGAATCTGCCTCGCACATCCTGAATCGCACAGACATAGCCTCGCCGGGCGTAGTAGGTTCCATTCGTCACATTTCCCGCTCCTGCTTTGTCATAGGGGGTACGTTCCAAGATGACCGGGAATTTTCCTGATGCCGGCTGATCAGCGATTGCAGGCAAATAGATGTCGGTCGCTAAGAGTACACCATCGCGCATCGGAATCATCACGTTGGATTGGCAAATCGCGTCGTACTGCTGATGTGAACCTTGATATGATTCGGGCATGGATTTTCTCCTCAGAAAAGGCATGTTTAGAGTATCGGTAAACTCTGATCCTAAGGGGTGCGTTTAACCTATCATCTTAACAGACAAACGGGTGTGCTGCAACAAAAATTCGATATTTCCTTATTGACATCAGTCTACAAGTAGGATAACCTAAATGTTGTCCATCTTTTATTTTGGAGCTCGACGACATTTGGAGGAAGCATAATGAACACACCACGTATTGATGACCGTGACTGGTCAGCCTTGACGCTTGGCAAGCAGATTCGCCAAATCGAAGTTGAAGGCTATCTCTTACTACCAGACCTACTATCTCCTGACCACGTCGCTCGACTCAAGTCGGAGACCGCGAAGTTGGAAACCACACCGGTGGATTACAGCGTGCATCAGCGGGGATGTCCAAATCTCCAATTTAGAGGGGGTGCTATCACGGAACTACTTGCCCATCCCCCGACGCTGTCCTTCTTGCGAGAACTTTTTGGCGACGAAATTATCATGATGAGCTACGGCTACGCCCGTTCCGAACCGGGGCATCCGGGCATCAGTCTACACACGGACGGACAACCCTACGGCTCTCAAATCTTTGGTTACGATGGCAGCGTTCCCTTTATGGTCCGGGTGCTGTACTATCTCGCTGATCTCACCCCGGAGGTTTCACCGTTCCGCGTCATACCCCGATCCCATCTCTCGATGCACGCAGATGCGAATCCTTACAAACGTTTTGAGTCGCACCCCGAAGAGGTGATGGTCCCTGCGAAAGCGGGTTCAGCGGTACTGATTAACCACAAAGTTTTTCACGGGAACTATCCTAATGTTGGTGACTATCCCCGTGAGATGCTTGCTATCGCTTATCGGCCGGGATGGGCAGGACCCCAAGATGAAGTGTCAACTTGGGAGGCTGCAGACCTAACGAAATTACCGGATTCCGTCAGACCATTGTTCGGTGACCGTAACACCCGCGACTGGGATTATCACGGTGGCAACAAGCCGCCAAAAATGAAAAAAGAAGCGCCGGGAATGAATCCAAGTCGGTGGGAGCGTGTGTAAGAACCTGTTTTAAAAGTCATTTGATGCGGTTCCGCATCAAGTAAATGGAAGCAATATACACCATAGCCTCAGCGGTCTCAGCCGAGCGTTCATAGTCCAAAGTCAATCGGCGAAACCAACCGAACCAAGAAAAGGTGCGCTCCACAATCCAACGTAATGGGACGACCACAAATCCCGATTGCCCAAGAGATGGAGCAATGTCCAATTGACACTGATGCGTTAAATATAGCCAGTCGCCTAATTCTCCGCGATAGCCAGCATCAGCACAGACTAACTGAATCGTTATCTGCCAACTAAAGACCTCGTTTAGTAACTCTATTGCGACTCGATTATCACTGACATTGGCATCAGTGACTTTGACTCCCAATGGAATGCCAATTGTATCGGTGACTATATGGCGTTTACGACCTTTGACTTTCTTGTGCGCATTAAACCCTCTACTATCTGCCAGTTCGGTCGTCTTGACCGATTGGCTGTCAATGATAGCTACGGTCGGTGACGGGGATTTGCCAATATCACTACGGGTTTGCTCGTGAAGTGCTTGATGAATCATAACCCATGTCCCTAAAGTTTTCCACTTTCTGAAGTGGGAATAGACCGTTTGCCACGGTGGCATGTGACGCGGCAACATTCGCCACTGACACCCTGATTTGACTATATAGAAAATAGCGTTGATAATTGAGCGCATCTCCCACTTGAGAGGTCTACCTATGGGTGAAGGTTCTGGAAAATAGGGTAACAGTTTGTCCCACTGGGCATCGGTCAAATCTGTAGGATACTTTGGTGTAGTCATGTTTAGGCCTTTCATTAGGTCAGTAGTTTACTGCTCTAATGGTTTAACATAAACATTAACTTTTGAATAGCCTTTTTCTTTTTAAAACAGGTTCTAAGAGAGTGTAGGACAGATTAAAGTAGAAAGAAAGGATAAACTCATGGCAAACATCCACATTCCAAAAACTTGGGAGATCCCAGAGCGGGAGGTTACGCCGGAAGCAGCTTATATAAATCGGCGGCGGTTCCTGACGACACTTGCCGGTGCCGGTTTGAGCATCGCCGGCGGATCTATTCTCGGTTATCCAACCGAATCGGAGGCAAAGACGCCTCCCCAAATAGACCCGAACCTGATGAAATTTGAATTGGTCGAACGGAATCCAGCCTTTGCAAAGGTTGACCGCCCCATCACCGACGAAGCCGTTGCCGCCAAGTATAACAATTACTATGAATTCGGGAGTTCAAAATCGATTTGGGAAGCGGCGCAGGCGTTGCCGACCGAAAACTGGAAAGTAGAGGTCACCGGCTTAGTCAGGAATCCCCGCACCTATGACTTGGACGACATCAAGAAGAAATTCCCCCTTGAGGAGCGGGTCTATCGCTTCCGTTGTGTTGAGGCGTGGGCGATGGTTGTTCCATGGCTCGGTTTTCCGATGAAGCGGATTATTGGTGATGTTGAGCCGACTTCGGAGGCGAAATATGTTCGCTTCATCTCGTATTACAATCGACAGATTACCAAAGGACCGGGGCTTAGTTTGTCTCGACATCCATGGCCCTATACAGAAGGGCTCCGCACCGACGAAATGGCAAACGAACTGGCGTTTTTTGCCATCGGTATCTATGGTCATGAACTGCCAAAGCAGCACGGTGCCCCCATCCGCGAAGTAGTGCCGTGGAAATATGGGTTCAAGGGTGCCAAATCCATCGTAAAAATTGAATTTCTCAACTATCAGCCGAAGACGTTCTGGAATACCCTTCAGTCGCGCGAATACGGTTTTGAGGCGAATGTGGAACCCGACGTACCGCACCCACGGTGGTCGCAAGCCTCCGAGCGGATGATTGGTAACGGTCCAGCCTTCATGTGGAAAAGACGCGATACGCTGCTCTATAACGGTTACGCCGAATATGTTGCACACCTTTACGATCGATGATGCACTGCTAATTGCAAATTGCGGGTAGTCGGGAGATTACGTTTTAGTGCTTGTTCATTTTTAGACCAATTCTGCAACCTGAGTCGCAACCTTCCGAAAGGCTTCGATATACTGGTCTAATAGCGCCTTGTTGGGTCTGGAAAAGACCGGAATCGTGAATAGGTCTTCGCGTGGGTTCTCAGAAACGGGCAGGTCTCCTTCCTGAGATCTCACTGCCCGCCTGTTTTCAGGGCGAGTAAAAGCCGGATGATTCCGCTCTTGGAACACCGCTGATAGGTGGTCGCTGCCTCCCGGTGCACCACTACTCACGTTCGCGCCTTCTGCCCGTAACGCTTCAATGAACTTCTCTTTCGACAATCCACCGAGTTCTTCGGGAGCATAGCGGATATAGGGGCAGCTATAGTAACCGCGGAAGTTATCGGTTGCAGGCTTGATTGGATAGATTCCCGGACACTCTGCAATGCTGTCCATCAGATACATCACGTTGTCGTCACGGCATTTGTTACGCTTATCGAGATGTCGGAGTTGGACACGCGCAATAGCAGCGGAGATTGGGGCGATACGGTATTTGTATCCAAAGCAGGTCCTGGCATACTTGCGATACTTCTCTTCGGGAAGATCGCGAATGCGCTCATAGTGTCCGAGACAGATTGCCCGCTCGTAATACTCCAGATTGTCCGTAATCATCACCCCACCTTCACCGCTCGGCAAGAGTTTTCCTCCCTGCATACTAAAACAACCCACATCTCCGATTGTCCCGACCTTTTTGACTTTATAGGTTGCGCCGTGAGCGTGCGAGCAGTCTTCAATCACGAAAATATTGTGACGCTTTGCGATTTCCATGATGGCATCCATCTCCGCTGGCATTCCACCAAGATGAACAACAATGACCGCTTTCGTGTTAGAGGAGATTCGCCGCTCTATATCTTCAGGATCAACACAGCCGGTGAACGGGTCAATATCGCAGAAGACCGGAATCGCCTGACAGGAGAGGATGGGCATATACGTCCCCCAAAACGTTGCAGCAGGCGTGATAACTTCATCACCGGGACCAACCCCAATCCCGAACAACGCCCCATGAATCGAAGCGGTCCCGTTGTTGTGCGCCAAAGCATACTTGACACCGTGATAAGCGGCAAATTCCTCCTCAAATTTGTAGATGGTATTGGAAAACGAGATCTCTCCGCTCTGTAATTGGTTGACGACGGCTTCGGTTACCTCGTCATCAATAATGGGCCACTCCGAAGCCCCACTTTGGTCTAAAGTAATGGCTTTATCGCCGCCCTGAATCGCTAATTTGCTCATGGGCTCCTCCTTGCTGCGTCTTTTCGTCACGAGAACCAAAAATTTACGCCGATAGAGATATTTGTGCGAAAGGTTTGGTTCTCAGTTTAGCACTAAGTCCAATGGAGATCAAGATCAAAAAATAGACCTGCGGTCTGATGATCGGTTGCAAATATGCGTCATTATAAATAGAAAAACACGGTTCAAGGCTTTCGCGCAGCGAAATCCTAAGTCTTGATAATCGCACCGGGAGATGGAGAATGGCACTTCATGATGCCGAGTTGATTCAACGCACACTAGCGGGAGACGAATCCGCATTCGGTTTTCTGGTGGACAAGTACAAAGGATCTGTCCACGCCTTAGCCTATCGCAAGCTCGGCGACTTCCACACTGCTGAGGAGATCACGCAGGACACCTTCCTCAAGGCATACCAGAAACTATCGACACTCAAGGATCCAGCACGTTTCCCCGGTTGGCTCTACGTGATTGCCGCGCGATGCTGTATCTCTTGGCTCCGGCAGAATCGCCTACAAACAGAGTCATTCGATAGCGTCAAGGGGGAGATGAACACGCAGTCATGGGTAAAATATGCCGATGCACGCCTCCATGAGGAGGTTCACAACGCGCTCGAAAGTCTTCCCGAAAGCGAGCGAACTGTCTTGACACTTTACTACATGGCGGGGATGACCTGCGAGGAGATTGGACGGTTTATCGGTACGTCATGCGGTGCTATCAGAGATCGGCTCTATCGCGCTCGGATGCGCTTAAAGGAGGAATTGACAATGATTGAAGAAACCTTGGGAGGCTTCCAACTTCCACCGACTGTGACGCAGGAGATTATGCGTCAAATCCCCAACGGCTCACTGAATTCTGCACCGACAAGCAAACCACTTGCGCCGTGGATTGTCGCAACTGCTCTAACTGTGGTTGCGTTGCTTATCGGCTTGGGGATTAGACAAACTGCAACATTTCAGTTGTCTTACAGTTTTAACGCGCCCGAATCGGCGACAATGGTTGAAATCGTTGATGCGCCGATAGTTGAAATGCCACAGGCGAAGTTTTCACGGGTCAATCGGGCAAGAGGGTTGAATGGAGGAGAGATAGGAAACGGAAATCGGGAAGATGGCTTGGTTCAGGGGGTTGCGGCGGATTCACGGAACGATATAGAATCAGATAAAAATGGTTGGACACAGACTGGGGGACCTTACGGTGGAACAATTATATCCCTTCACGCGACGCCGGAAGGAATACTCTTTGCTGGAACAAATGGAGGTGGTATCTTCCGCTCAACGGATGGCGGTGAAACGTGGGCCCCCGCCAGCGAAGGCTTGCGCGTCTATGAGAACAACATGCTTCCTGTCATCTTCGCGTTGGCGCAGAAAGGGAACACCCTTTATGCCGGCACAAACGGTAATCTCTTCTATTCGATTGACAGCGGCAATTCGTGGCAGCAGTTAGCTCACTTTCAGGACGAGATAGGTATCTCGGGGGTTGCGTTCATTGGCGACACGATTTACATTGGGCGGCATACAGAGAAGAGTGTTTTCTTTTCTAATGATAAAGGCAAATCGTGGACCCCAGTGGGTAGCGGCTTGGCTGTCCGAGAGGGCCCCAGCCTGATTGCAAGTGAAACAATACTTTTCGCAAAAACACAGCGTCAACTTTTCCGGCTCAAAGCCGGCGAGAAATCATGGACAAAACTCATCATCAAGGATCCGTCGAAAAGAGATGCCGTCTCAGATATTACGAAGTTTGTTGTCTCTGATGAAGTTGTCTACGCAGCAGCCGATGGGGGGCTTTTCCGTTCAACGGATACAGGCAATTTATGGAGGTCAATTAAGCCCGAAGCGATGCAGCATTTCTATGGCGAATTAGCAGCGGTGGGAAACACGGTCTTCTATATCGGCTCAGGCTTTGCCGATGGTTGGGTGTTTCGCTCAACCGATGCCGGTAATTCATGGACAATGTCTACTAGGGCCTTATGCTAGTTAGCTTCCCTTTTTTTATGGGAACTAAAAAAAAGGGAAGCTAAAAAGTCCTCCAGTCTGTTACTATAGATGAACTTGACAATCCATCTAAAACTGGAGGATAACCTTATGATAACCGATTTTGATGACCTCTGTCTATGGACTTATGTCATTGTTGATGACATTCTGATAAAACTCGAACCATTACTCCGACGCCCAGGCCCCCCTCCCCCATGTAGCGATAGTGAGTTAATCACTATGATATTGGTTGCCGAATGTAAGGGGTGGGACATCGAAACACAACTGCTATCCGACTTTAGCCAGCACCCCCATCTGTTCCCTATACTGCCTTGTCAGACCCGACTCAACCGGCGAAGACGCAATTTGGGGACAATCATCAATCGGATTCGACAGATGCTCTTGTCAGACATTGAAGCGGCATCGGAGAAACTGTGTATTATTGATAGTTTGCCGATTCCAGTCATTCAGTTTCATCTGGCACCTTCGTCATCAAATAATTGGTCATGCTATGGTGCCGATTATGGGCGGGTGGAATCGAGGAAACAGACCATTTTCGGCTATAAACTTCATCTGTTAGTCACCGCAAGTGGGGTGATTGTTGATTTTGAACTTGCCCCGGCTTCTGCAACCGATTTATCGGTTGGTTACGAATTGCTCTCTGGACACCAAGATAAGCAAGTGATAGGGGATAAAGCCTATATTAGCAACCAAGTCAAAGACCAATTAGCTCAACTCAACCGTATCGATCTGATAACGGTCCCCCGACGCAACCAGAAACAGCAGATTTCCAGACAAACCAAGCGGTGGATTAACGAAATTAGGCAGAGGGTTGAAACGGTTAATGGTCAATTGAGTGAACAATTTCATATACAAAAGAATCATGCGCATAGTTTCTGGGGGGTATGCACTCGGTTATACTCCAAACTCACCGCTCATACGCTATGCGTTTATCTCAATCAGCTATGCAAAAAAGAGGCGTTTTTACAGATTAAAGAGTTGGCGTTTCCAGTTCATTAGTAACTAGCATAAGGCCCTACTACTACTAGTTTAACCCATCAAACCGTCCTTTCCATAGTGGCTTTATCTGAGAAGACGCTTTACGTCGGCACCACCGATGGGGTTTTCCGCTCGACGGATGGCGGAGAATCGTGGACGAAAATCAACACTGGCATCATCAATACACATATTGAGGATCTTGTGTTCTTCAGGAACGCGCTCTATGCTATAACGGGTGATGGTATCGTCAAATCAGCGGATGGTGGGAATTCATGGGTGCCAGTGAATGAAGGATTGGTTGCCAGCGATGAGGCGACGCTGACAGTTTCGGGAGGAAAACTCTATATAGCAACAAACGAAACTAACTACGGGTTGAACCCATCAACTTCTGGAGTTTATCACTTGGCAGACGACGGAAACTCATGGATACCAATTCAGACGAACATGGAGTCTTCCAATAACAGAATCTATGTCGTCAATCAATTAGCGATTAGTGGGGAAACATTCTACATCGTTGGACAGATGGGGGGCAAAGAGTGGCTTTACCGCTGGAGAGTGGGGGAGGACCTGTGGACACAACTCATGCCGCAGGATTTTTTGAGTTGGGGAACGTTAGCTGTGTCAGGCAAAACGGTCTACATCAGTGCGGTGCGTGGAAAACTGTTCCGTTCTGTTGACGAGGGCGATACATGGACGGAGGTGAGTCAAAATTTACCAAATTGGGAACAAGAAATCGGTGCCTATGATTTGGCCTTCATCGGTGAGACAATTTATGCAAAGGCCGGCAGTGGGGGAGGCCGCTCGACAGATGGTGGCGAGACATGGACATCAATCGTCGCCGGATTGCCCGGTGGCTACATTGAGATACAGATTGTTGAGGGCACAACGATCTACGGGGCAAGCTCTCATGGGATCTTTCGCTTGGCGCACGGATCTGATTCATGGGAGCTAATCGCTCCGATACAGCCGATACAGCACCCTATCAGATCGTTGGCATTTGATGGCACAACGTTCTACATCGGCACCTCGGGAGAGGGGGTATTCCGGCTTTCACTGGAGGAGTAAACCGTCGGCGTTAGGTCTATCTCCATCTGACGGTGCACACTAATCCGACGACTCAGTTTTGGATTGAGAAGGTTCCGCGATCAGTTTTTCAATCATCGCTTTCAATTCGTCATAATCCCGTTGGGCTTCCGTCCGTGGCTCGTCCTCTTCTTTGTAATACTCACCGCCCGGATGGATATAACGAATTTTTCCCCGCTTATCGATGAGAAAACTGACCGAAGTCCATCGGTTCCTACCCTTAGCCAGCCAATAACGTCTCAACGTTTTCCAATCCATATCTAAGGCAATCGGGAATTCAAAGCCGAGCCGCTTCACCGCCTTCTCAAGCACCTTTTGACGACGGGGTCCGGGTGGTTTCGGATGGTACATCCCAATCACAGCCAAACCTTTATCCTTGAAGGTGTCGTGAAATTCGTTCAGCGCGGGTGCACTAGCGGCACAAAATGGGCATGTCTCCGTCCACCAGCGGATGAGAACCACTTTGTCCTCTAACGCGTTCAGTTTGAGCGGCTGCGAATTCATCCACTCCAGCGTCCCCCATTCCGGAGCCGGTTTCCCAATTAACTCGTCGCCTTCCTTCGCGATAAGTCCTTGATTGATATTCAGCAGCATCAACAGGATGATGCCGCCTATCCGTAGATTGTGCATTTAACCCCTCTGAAAAAGCTGCCAACTTCGCCCCGGCAAATCTGTGCGGAAATACTCGACATTGCCTCGGTCTGCGAGTGTGACATAACAGGTACGCCCATCGGGACCGCCGAAGGCTAGGTTGGTGCAGTCCTTTCCGGCAAGTTCAACCTCTATCAGTACCTCACCTTGCGGAGAGATTTTAGCGATCGTGCCCTTGCCGTGGCGCGTCACGTAGAGATTGCCTTCAATATCGCAGCGCATACCATCAAACCCAAAATCGGGGAACTGAATCAGTAGCCGCTTGTTGCTAACCTCCCCTGTTGTGGACAGATCGTACGCCCAGATATTACGCTGCGCGCTTTCATTGACGTAAAGGGTGTTCTCATCGGGGCTAACTTCAATGCCGTTGGTCGTCCCCATATCCGCCTCAAGCAGTGTGACTGTGCCATCTGTGTCTATGCGCCAGATCTGTCCCGTTGATTCTGCCCAATTAGGATCGCTGGCGTAGACGATATCGTTGGAACCGATAGCGATGTCATTTGGCTGATTCATGGTTGGCTCATGGGCATAGATACTGACCTCCCGTGTCCCCATATCAACCTTGAGGATATTGTGGTTGGTATAGTCAGCGATAAGCATGGCACCTGTGCTGTTGAAACGGATGCCGTTTCCGATGCTGCCGTTGGGCAGCTCGACAAATACGCTACATTTTCCTACCGGGGTAACCTTCCCGATCGTGTGTTGACGTGCGTAGTTGACGGCGTAGAGGTTACCATCGGCGTCGCAAGCGGGACCCTCGATGCCAGAGGTAAAACCATCCCGTTCTGTGAAAACATGACTGATAAAAAGTTCCTCGATCATTGTGCCAAGCTACCTTTCCTGTGAAATAATATCACCCTATTTTGATTGAAATGCCCCAATCCTGCTCGGCTTGGATAGACATATCCAAGCCATCTTTGGGTGCAGCAGTGGATTTGTCAATCCACTGCGAGCGGTGATTAACTCGATTGAGTTCCCATTTTCCCTAGTTTGCAATGTCCTCTAATAAGTAGCAACCCGAATTATGGTCCTATTTTGGCTAAAATTCACCGTTGCGTCAACGGAAAAATAGGGCTGCAAGGCTCACCCCTAGCTTCTATCCAGTGAGCGGCGGCATAAATTCATCCTGTGCATCCAACAGTCGATCAATCGTCGTGCGAATCTCTGACAACGTTAATTGTGAGACCGTGTTTGGGTCAACCAATCCCGCGTGATAGGCGTATTCTCGCTTCTCCTCCAAGATGGCACGCACCGTCAACCCTTGCATATTGATATTGGTCTGACAGAGTGCCGCACACTGAGGCGGCAGCGCACCGACATAGCACGGCTGCAACCCGGCACGATTAACGAGTGTCGGCACTTCGACGCAGCAACCAGCGGGGAGATTGGTGATGAGATTAGTATTGAGCACGTTCCCATAAATGTAGGCGGGGGTATCGGTCTCCATTGCGTGAATAATGACCGCTGCATATTCGTGGGAGCGGCTTAGTTCGATCGGTGCTGATTCCGCTTCACGCTTTGCTTGTGCGATTCGTTCTTCCCGATCTGCATGTTGATTGACAAAGCTTTCGGCGGTACGATGTTCGACCTTCATCCGCGCTATTTCGTCAGGGTGTTGCATGAAATAGGGAACGTACTCTGCCATGTGGCGA
Source organism: Candidatus Poribacteria bacterium (assembly GCA_965247655.1). Classification (GTDB taxonomy): domain Bacteria; phylum Poribacteria; class WGA-4E; order WGA-4E; family PCPOR2b; genus PCPOR2b. The sequence continues at coordinate 6,650,250 of OZ252032.1, forward strand.
GAGGATTCGGTGACAAACCGACCGAAATGCTTCAGGATTTCAAAACGCACCGGGTCGCGGGCGACAATCTCAGGATCTTCAAGGCAGGCGTTCAGTTGAGGATAGAGTGTTTCCCCATCTTGCGAAAGTTCCAAGAACCACGCCATGTGATTAATCCCCGCGACCAGATAGCGGAGGTTGTCGTAATCCACCCCCATGTAGTTTGCTAGCTGCTTACTGGTGCCCTGCACACTGTGGCAAAGCCCTACACCGGAGATGCTCGTTGCCTCCAACACTGCCCACATAATCATCGCCATCGGATTGGTGTAATTGAGCATTGGAGCGTTCGGACAGAGTCTCTCCATATCACGGGCGATGTCGAGCATGGCAGGAATTGTGCGCAGCCCCTTCATCAATCCGCCAATGCCGATGGTGTCGGAGACGGTCTGCCGAAGTCCACCGACCTCAAGTGGAATTTGCACATCCAACGCTTCTGGTCCCATGTTGGCTCCCACCCGAATAGAGACGATGACATAATCGGCACCGTCCAACGCTGACTCGCGCTCTGTTGACGCAGCAATCTGTGTGGGTAGGTTCAACTCACGCACTATACGTTGGGCATAGGTGTGTGTCAAATCAAGTCGTTCGCTATCGGGGTCTACAAGATGGATAGTTGAATCTAACAGTTCTGGAAATGAAAGGAGGTCTCCAATCAGTCGTCTACCGAAGCCGAAACTCCCTGCACCGAGGAAAGCGATTTTAGCCATAACAAACTCCTTATTCAATCGGATCTCACTAAATGGATAATATTGGTTCCATCCTATCACGGTTTGCGTGTTAGATCAACAGAAAGGTCTAACAATTTCAGGACAATCGCATGTCCATATTGTGTAGGGCTTTGGCATAGGCCAATGGAAATCTACTCGTAGCCACAGGTTTCCTAACCTGTGATCGCCCGTGGGTTAGGTCACCCCGATGCCATTGAGGTCAGTCTCTACGCCACGACAGCGGTTAACCCTAGGTGCTGATTCCTCAACTGCCTAATTTCCATAACGGATGCGATTCCCCTACTAACAATTTTGGGTTGACTAGAAGGAGGCATTCTGATAGAGTCTGTGAAGGAATATCACGTCATAATTGAAATGAAAGACCACTATCTGCTCACTAACACAACTATCCGCGTAATAGCACCTGCATAAAAGGAGGGAGGGATCGACATGCCAAGAAATAGCTTTGGAGAAGAGGAACTAACCTATCTACGAGAGGTCATCGAAAGTCAAGACGCATGGCGGTGGGGACGGAGCAACTTCGTTCCGAGATTTGAGGAAGCATTCGGGGCACATCTCGGTCGGAAATACGTTCACGCTGTAAACTCCGGCACCAGCGCCAATACAACGGCTTACGCCAGTTTGGGCTTAGACGTGGGCGATGAGATTATCTGTCCGGCTGTCGCACCGATTTTCGTATCCTTCCCAGTCGTTGCGATCGGCTGTGTGCCTGTATTTGCCGACGTAGATCCGAGGACACAGATTATTTCGGCTGAAGGGATTGAAGCACGCATCACGCCGCGGACACGCGCTATTATTGTCGTCCATCTGAACGGTCAACCGGCGATGATGAGCGAGATTGTGGCTGTCGCCAAGAAGCACAACCTGAAGGTTGTGGAGGATTGCTCGCAGTCCTACGATGCCTACTACAAGGGGCGTAAGGTTGGCACCATTAGTGATGTCGCCTGCTTCTCCATGCAGCAATCGAAGCATATCACATCGGGCGAAGGGGGAATGATTGCCACGGACGATCCAGAACTCTATAAACGGACGACAGAGTTTTCAAATTCCGGGATGCCGTGGTATCTGTACGGCTTGGAACGACCAGAAGCGAAACCTGTCAACGGTTTGCCAACGCGCGGTCATTTCTCGTTTGGTCATGATTTCCGCTTCAGCGAACTTCAGGGTGCGGTGGCATTCGCCCAGTTGGAAAAGATTGACCGGTTCAACGCCCGTCGACGGGAGCTTGTCGAAAAGATTGAGACCGAGCTATGTAACGTTCCGGGTGTGCGGTTGGCGTATGTCTATCCAGAGACCCAACCCAACTACTGGGTGTATCCGGTATGGGGTCCCGAATCATTGGGGTGTAGAGGTGAGATTAATTACATCGAAGTAGAGTACCAGCGCATGCAAGCGATGCGGCAGACCTCCGTCGGCGTACCACTTCCAGACTACGTGCAATATGTTCCCGGTTCGTGTCCAAATGCTGAGAAATCGACCCGAGGCGCGTGGAGTTTTTTTGTCCACCACAGCGTCGAAGACGACGAACTGGAAAAGGCAATCCATACGTTCAAGGAAAAAGTCAAAGAGGCATAGCCGGTCCGTAGGGGGTATTTAGTTCTCCAGTTCCGTGTTTTGCATTATGTTCTGTTTATCAGTCCCGCTCGGCTTGGATAGACATATCCAAGCCATCTTTGGATGTATGCAGTGGATTTGTCAATCCACTGCGAGCGGTGATTAGGAGCATTTAGCTCTCCAGTAAGAGGGATTTCCGAATCCCGATACATCGCTTCCCTCAAGGCACATGAAAAGGATGTCAAAATGTCAACGCTCGGATTGGGTATCATCGGGTTAGGAGTCGGCAAGGGTGCCCTACTTTTGAATCAGAAATCTGATAGCCCAATAAAGGTGTGTGCGGTGGCGGACAAAGATCCAGCACTTCTAAAACTTGCGCATGAGGATTATGGAATCGGATTTGTCACCGAGGACTATCACGAGCTGCTGTCGCGATCTGAGGTCGATGTTGTCGGCATTTTCACCCCTGACCACTTGCACGCTGAACATGCGGCGGAGGCACTGGAGGCTGGAAAACATGTCGTATGCACCAAGCCGATGGTGACTACCATGGCGGATTGTGAGCGATTGGTCCACCTTGTGGATCGAACGGGACTTAAATTCGTTGCAGCGATGACTTGGCGTCACCTTCCGAAGATTGTTGCGGCACGTCGCGCCCTTGATGAAGGCAATCTAGGGAAAATAACGCTGATTGATACCGGTTATGTCCATGATATCCGCGGGGTCTGTCGAATCACGCCGTGGCGGGTTACGGCACCGCAGAATTTTCTCTTTGGCGGAGGTGCTCACGCCATAGACTGCGTACGGTGGTTTGCTGGAGATATTGACACCGTCCATGCGTTCGCCCTGAACAGCGGTGTTATCCCGGACTATCCTATAGAAGATACGTGGATTCTCAATCTTAAGTTCGCCAGCGGCGCGCTCGGACGTGTCTCTGTGATATGCAGCGCGGTCAACTCACCGCCGGATGCACATCAACGACTGGTGATCTACGGCACAAAAGGCACCCTAACCGGTTTAGATCTCGGTATGGACGGTGTGTCTGAACGTGAGACCTTGAATGCCGACCCGCCGGCTAACAAGGAACGCCTCATCGAAGGGCATGCAAATGAACTGCTGCTGTACTTTCACAAAATGGCACACTGGATTATAGAAGACAAAGAACCCACGCCTTCCGTCCGGGATGGCGCGCGGGTTGCCGCGGTTGCCTTGGCAGCCCAAGAATCCCTTTCGACTGGGCAAACTGTGAAAGTACGCAACGATTTTTAACGACGGTCTACAACCACATCAGTGAGCCCCAGTTGACTACCTATTCGCTTGTCACACATCATGTTTCACGTTTTAGGGTTCCTACCCGTTGTGCGAATCTCCGCTAGCAGGGTCCGATTCAAGCTGACGCGGTGAGGGAGGTTCTGCTTCCTGTTTGACGAGTGCTGCCCGCCCCAAAAGCACTAGGGCACACCAGCCAACCAGTCCAACAGCGGCACCGGCAGCGACTGCAATCCCCACTGCTTTGCCTGTCTCAATTTTCTTGAACGTTTCTTTGTCGAATTCACAGGAGATGTTTCTCGGATTTCGCAACGCAAAGCCGCGCTTGTCCCCCTGCTGCCAGTATTCAACCCTTGTTGCTGTATCCCCCTCTGTTTTGATGTTACCCTTCATAGAGGGTGCGTTTACGTTTAAGGTGCTTTCGCCACACTCACCCTCCCACACGGCTTTGACCCCTACTGTTCCTTCGTGATCCTCAAGCGGTTCGAGATTCACCCGTGTCACCAAATGATCGGTAATTGCGAGAACAGCCCTTTTGAATTTTGATGCTGATACCACCCAATTTTCTAAAATCATGATACACGCTCCTAGTTCGATAGTGTTACTTATTACGTAACATATTTAGCTTGTGGTAATCTCAACTAGCAATCAGTTCCTGCTTGTAAGCGTCCACAATAGCATCGAAAATATGGTCAGGAATAAATTCCAGCTGCGAATCTAACTCCGATTCGACATTGACCATCATGCTGTGATCGAATGTATCTCGTTCTGCACAGGGATCAAAGGATTCGCCATGTTCTTCAAGCATTTCGGCAAGTCTCGCTGGGGTCAAGCCTTCGGAAATTCCGTGAAGTCCGTAAGCTGTCCCCCGGTAGCCTTTGTCATAGTCTGTGCTAAGATGCTTTCGTAAGATCTCCTCACGTGCTGCCCCCTGTGCCCCACTGTTTTCAATCTCCTCCATCGCCTCAATTGAGCGCGGATCGAGTTCAATTTGGAATGCCGTTGAGGCATCGGCAGCAGCAGTGGGGTAGATTTTATACGGCATTTGCTTCTCCTTGTTCTATTGATAACTTTTCCCGTTTACGCTTCACGATAACCGCTGACGTGCTAAAACAGATGCCCCAATCACACCCGCGTTATCGCCAAGGGTTGCCTCGACAATCTGAACACCGTCCATCGTTGTGGGTAAAGCATATTTCGCTGCCGCTTGGCGGATCGAATCTAACAAGCTCTCCCCCATCGCCTCTATAACACCCCCACCAAGAACAATCATCTCAGGATTCAAAAAATGGACAATCGAAGCCACGGTGATTCCCAGATATTTCCCAGCCCGTTGCATTACCTTAATTGTCGGCTTGTCGCCGCGCTTGACTGCCTTAGCAATGGCTTGACTCCGAATCAGGTCGAGTTTTCCGCCATTCAGCTTGGTGAGTATGCTTTTCTTCCCTTTTTTCAGGATAGCTTTTTGGAGTTCTCTAGTAATTGCAGTACGACTGGCAACCGCTTCCAGACAGCCGAAGTTGCCACAACCACACCGGGGACCGTTCGCCTTCACAATCATGTGACCAACTTCTCCAGCGGTTTTGTTGACACCGTGGTAGAGTTTCCCATCTAAGATAATGCCGCCGCCGATTCCTGTGCCAACAAAAATCCCAACGAGGCTTTTTACCCCTTGTCCGGCACCGAAGGCATACTCGCCGAGTGTTCCCACATTGACATCATTATCAACGAAGGTGGGGATGCTAAGGTTTGCTTCTAGTTTTGCTTTGAGCGGCACGTTTGACCAGCCGAGGTTAGGAGCGAAGATAATAATACCTGTGTCCGGATCGAGAGGACCCGGTGACCCGATGCCGATTGCACGAATCTGAGAGGGGTTAAGTTCAGCACCGTCAATCGCTTCTCGGATGCATCGCGCAATCCGTTCAATTACTGCATCTGGCCCCTTCTTTGGCTTTGTCGCTGTTTTGGCTTGCTGAACGATTTCTCCTCTAGCATTAATAACGGCAGCCAGGATCTTCGTGCCTCCCATATCTACCCCGACAACGTAATCGTCATTCACCGCCATTTTCTGTGCCTCCTTTATCTGCTGAACTAGGTGATTCACTTCTTAAATTCGGCTGTGGTTGAGTGGGTGAGTTGTCTGCCGAATCCATTTGGCTCGACAGTTCTCCCGATTCACCTGTAACGACTCTAAGGAGTTGGTCCTTGAAACCTGCCTCCTCAAGCGCGTCCCACCGCTGCAAAAACGCTTGATATTTTACCTTCCGCGTTTCACGATAGCGGAGTAGAAGGGCATTGATATCAATTGCGTCGGTTTCTGTATTCCCTTGGTCCGGAAGTGCTTGCAGATAATCTGTCAGAACCATCTCGACGACATCGCAATCGTGAATATCACCCAATTGTTCCTGCAAATCTGCCAATACCTTCAGGAAATCCTGAAAGTCCTCATCGTAGTTGATGGTGAAGAACTCCATCGAATAACGCAGCCGCTTAATTGATATTCGCAGGTTATGGAGCTCCTTGACCTTATCCGGGTTGCGAATGGGTTTCGCCCACGAGTATACTTCCTCAATCTTTACGGCAAGGATAACCTGTGCATTCCAACGATAGCTCGATTGTGGGTGAATGCCCTTCATTTTCCACGCTTTTGCCATATTTACACCTTAAAGAATTTCAAGAACTTCTGCTCGAAATTATTCTTATCGAATTTTTCAAACAGCCTAAGCATCGGCACCCGCTGTGCTTCCCGCTCTTTCTGGAGATGCCTTATCAGGTTTTGAACGCCAATCTGCGCATCTTCTGACGCCGTCATCACATCTTTTTGAAAGCGATCAATCAACACATCTAAATCGCGTACACCTCCCAGCGTACTTGTAATTCGATCGACCCGTTTGAGGTGCCGGCGGAATTTCTTTTTGGGGGCAAAGCAATCCGCAAAGTTTCGCATCGCAGCGCGTAGCCGTCGGGAGGCGACTCGCATGTCGTGAACGTATTCGATATCCCTCCCATCAATCGCTCCCTTTTTGAAAGACATCATCTCATGGAGCCGGGTTGTGATAATCCTTCGGGCACACTCTTCAAGGCTTTTCTCCGGCGCAATACCTTTGACAGCCAATGCCTTCGCCATTTTATTGATAATCTCCTTCTTCTAATTCTTCGCCTTGACGCCGAACACATTCAGGAGCGTTATGCCTCGCTCATATTTCGATTGGAAGGTCGGGATCAGATCGTATTGTTGAGATAATGCGCCAGCAATCCGTTCTAGGAACTCAGGTTCGCCAGTTTTGATTTCTAACTCGACGCCATACTCCTGAACAGAATGTGTTCTATTCATATCCGCATACTGCACCTCATCAAGACAAACCTCGATACACCCCGCATCTGCATTTAAGCACAACGTTTCACGGAGGTTTTCGACGTGCAGGACGGGAAACACCTTCTCTCCCTTTAGATGTCTTACAGCCGCTTCGACTGCCTCAATGTGAATTTTCTCAAGATTTCCACTTAAGAGTGCTTGCGCTTGTTGGTCAGTAATCGGCATTTCGAGTTCTGTATACGTATAAATATCTTCGGTTTGGGCTTTGAACGTAACGAGTTGTGTTTCTTCCTCAATGGCTCCGTATACGAGAGTCTTCTTCCTGATCCGTAAAGCAGCCCCATTTCGTGTGAGCAGTCCGGCCCTTGTATCGAGATAGATATCCTGTTGTGGGCTGTTCTTCTGATCTGAAAGTGTATACCCTCCCACCTGTTTCCGTAACCGAATCTGATTGAGCACCTGTGGTGACGTTGCCTGAAATTTTGCTTCAATTTCGATCATTATCTGGTTGCACCAAATGTTATTGCGGATTCGCTTCCAACCGCTGAACTTGGGATATATTGAAGAATTAGCCAATCAACCGGGTCACTGTGGAAAATGTTCGTTGTGGGTAGATGTCCTGAAGGATTGAAACCGCTGAATTGGTATAGATGGCATCGACACAGTTGCCACGGATCTGAATCATGCCTTCTATGTTCCCACGCATGTACGGATCGGTGCTCACCGCTTTATCCCAAACACTTCCAAGTATTCCGCGCGGTGCAATTGCCTTCGGATCATGCCCGAAAGCACACCGCTCAATCTCAAACCGATTGAATAACAGTTCCACCTGCGATGCGTCCTCCCACCAGCGTCGTGTGCCAACCGGACTGTTCAACGAGCTATCAGACGCTAACAATGGGTGTTCAAAGCTGCCTGCCCACCGGAGAGCATCAAACTGATTGTTCAGGTCATTGATGCCACCATCAAACCCGATTGGCGGTCCGGCGTGGAAAAAGCCCCACCCCCCTGTCCGATAAGCAACCGGCAGTCCCTCAATCCATTCTAGCGTACCATCCGCCTCAATGATACGGAGAAACAGATCCCACGCATTCCAGAGATCTGAGGTGAAATGGGGGTGGTTAAACCGCCACTGCTGTGTTGCGTACTGAATCAGCGAATCTGAATCGGGATCAGATTTCGCTATCGCCTGATAAATCTCTGCAATTGCCTGCGTCGAGAGCGGCTTAATGTGGAGACGTTGCAACAAATTGTCCAATTCCTCATTTGCTTTTGCCCATGAAGCAATCGTCTGCCAATGTGCAGGATTTGTCAACCACCCTTGGCGATGACGCTTTTCGTGAACGGCACGGAGTAAGAGAAGTTCGTGGTTTCCAGGAAGCGCAATCACTTGATTGGGAACCTGACATGCCAGTGCGCGGATTAGATCAATGACCTGCTTGGAATCGGGACCGCTTGTGACGTAATCTCCGAGAAGAAACAGGTGTGCCTCTCCACCGATCCATTGATTACTTTCACCGATCAACTGGGCGTGGAGAAGCAGGTTACGAAAAGCTCGGTAGTTGCCGTGGATATCTGAGATAATATACCATAAACGCATAGGCGAGTGATCTGTTCTTGAGAAAGTTCTAAAGTAAATTGAGAACCGGTAGAAATTTCATCTCTGATTCACTGCTTCATTTCAAGCGGTACATATAAATATCACCGATATCGCTGCGGGCATCGCTCCACACGACGCTCAATGCTTCCGACTCGGATGCGACGACATAAGGCGGTTGCTGCACACCTTCTGCTGTGCATAGAGGAATCCCGTTTTTAGTCCAAAGTGTCTTGCCCTCTAAATTGATTTTCTGTCCGTAGATAGCATCATTGCTCTCTTCGCCGTAATCTTCTCGAAAATCCAGCCACGCAACAAAAAACTCGTTTTCACCACACCGGGTCAGGAACGGTTTGTCTTGATAGCCACCAGCGACACACAGCGGGATTCCATTGGGTTTCCACTGAGGGCGTCCATCGGCATCAATTCGCTGGGCGTAAAGATCCGAAAAAACATCCCGTTCATCCCGCCAGATAGCTACCACTCCCCCACGCCCATCGCTCGTAATTGTGCGATTTTTTTGAATACCTTCCGCATTGCAAATCGGTACACCATTCGCCTCCCAAACCTTGTTTCCCGCTGGGTCTATCCGCTGCGCGTAAAAATCATCGTTGATAAAATTCTCGTAGATCTGCCAGACGACGATAAGACCACCCTGTCCATCGCTCACAGCATGCGGCTCACCCTGCAACCCTTCCATCGGTGAAACAACCGTTGGTGCCTGCCAAAGATGTTTGCCGTCCATGCCTATTCGGTGCGCCACGATATTCCACTGCTCGTAACCGATCACTTCCCACCAGACGACGTAGAAGCTATCTGCATCGCCGGGAACCAACCGGGGAGTGCTCTGAAGTGCTTCGGATAAGAAAACTGGTATACCATTGAGCTCCCACATCGGTTGACCGTTCCCGTCAATTCGTTGAACATAAAGATCATGAAAGTCAGGGTGTTGACGTCGGTCTTTCCAAACGATAATTGCACCGCCTGATCCATCGCTCAGCATTTCTATATCAGATTGATCTGCCGGATCTGTACATACGGGAGCATCCCCGTCAGGCATCAGTTTATTTCCTGACAGATCGATTACTTGGGCATAGACATCCCAATTCCCCGGTGCACGTTGATCCGTCCAAGCGATAATTATCTGCGCGTCATTACGCACCATCCGCAACCATCGCTGATCCCGTCTTTTCTCGCAAATCGGCACACCGTCCTTAGCCCATAGTGGGATACCATCGGGGTTGAGTCGTTGGGCATAAACATCCCAATCCTTGCCAGTGCGGAAGTCCTCCCAGATTACAACCGTTCCGCCAACGCCATCACTGACCCCTCGCGGTGCAAACTGACCTTGATGGGCAATCGCAATGGGGAGGTCCTCTGAAGCACCGGCTAGGACAGAGTTGAACAGAAGAAGTGCGCTGAATAACATCAACCAGAAACGTGTCTGTTTCATGTTTTGCTCAAAGCTATATCGTGTCAAGCTGGATCGAGATCGATAACGATATAGAGGGTTTGAAGAATTGTTGTATCATACACGAGTTACGGGGGCGAACTTGCGGTCAGATCGTCGCTCGTTATCGTTGGGCACCAGAATTTTTCTATGTACGCGATGATCAGTTGTGTCCCCTCTTCGTGGCTGACGTAAGGGGGCTTGAACGGATTGTACATTGCGTCAGTGAGATCCCGAACCAGTGCAACGTTGAACTGTCCCGACCGAACCATCGCTTTAATTGCGAAAGATCTGCCCAGTACACACATATTGGTGTGGATGCCCATGTAGAGTAGATTCTTGATCCCTTTTTGCTTGAGGAGATTATACACCTCTTGACCGTTGTCGCTGATGGCGTCCCCATCTTTAATTTCGATTGCCGGGTGTTGACGGTGCCATGCTTTGAAGCTGTTTTCCTCGCCGGTATCCGAACCACCATCCGATGAGTCAACTGGCTGCGGCGGATCTGGATGTTCAATCGGGTCGGGCATTTCTACATGCGGGACATCAAGGATCCAAGCCCTCGCGGGGTGCCCGTCGTAAAAATCCATCGTATCTGATGGTGCGTGAATAATCTGTATCCCTCGATCCCTAGCGGTATCAATCACTGTATTCATTCGTGGTGCCATGATATTCACACGCTCTGTTGCACCCCACGACCAATGTTTGTTCCACATATCCACGATGATAATTGCTGTTTCAGAGGGCTGCCAGAGAACCTCCTCTTCGACAACCCGCCAGCCATTGCGCCCGGTCGTTTTAGGAATCTGTCGCAGCGTTGTTAATTGCAGCGCGTTATTATTAGTAACCCCACTTGCTCCAAATGCGATAAGTGGAATATTGGCTATCATTGGATATCCTCCTTGCTTCCCTTATTTCTTCTGTTTTTCAGGAGATGCCCCTTGCCATGAACGTTGCATACACCTTTGTGGTCTTGACTAGATCGGATACACTAACCCGCTCGTTCATACCGTGAGCCCCCTGTCCATTGGGCCCATAACCAACGCCGGGCAGCCCACCCTCTTCGACGAAGAAATGCAAATCGGTAAAGCCACTTGTCGTGCTGAACTTAATCGGCTGGCGACGGATGCTACGCACGGCGCGTGCAAATGCTTGGGGAAAATGATGTTCTGGCTCTACAACACACGGTTCAATCCTCAATGTTGAAGCCACATCTACCTTCAATTCCGTGTCGGATTGACAGACCTCCTGGATCGCCCCACGTAGCTCCGCTTCCGCTGTTGCCAGACGCTCGTTCGGGAGGATTCTCCGATCTATGGAAAAGGTTGTCTGTGCAGGAACGGTGTTGACCTTATCCCCCTCTGTGCCGTGGAAGATGCCACCGATGTTGAGTGTGGGATATCGGTCATCGCCTGAAAAGGTTTTGAAAACACGGTCTGACGCTTTTAACTGCTGCTTCAGGGGTTGGATCCCCGTGACGAGAGAGGCTGCCTTTTCAAAGGCATTTAATCCTTTATCTGGATTGGAGGCGTGTGCTGCTTTGCCATGAACTTTCACCTCTAGCCACAACACACCGTTGTGCCCCACACCCATGTTAAGAACAGATCCGCCTTCGCAATTGACGACATAATCTGCCTGAACCAACCCGTTGCGTACGACATGCCCTGCGCCTAACTCGCCACCAATCTCTTCGTCGCAGGTGAGCGAACACTCGATATTGAAAGCAGGCTGAACACCGCTCTCCTGCAGCGCTGCTATCGCAAACAACAGTGCGGCGATGGAATCCTTCATATCGTCCGCTCCCCTACCGTAGAGCCAATCCCCGACAATCTCAGGCTTAAACGGATCGATGCGCCAATCACCGGAGACCGGGACAACATCGTAGTGGGCATTGAAGTGGACGGTTTTTTCTGCCCCAACATCCCACCTCGCGATCAGGTTCATGCGCGGATAACTGTCTGCGTGTGGTACAACCGCCTGCGCTTCGGCTTGTGGGACCGGCACAATCTTTGTACTCATGCCGAGTGCCTCGCACCGTTCCTGAAGCAGCTGTACGATTTCTGCATAGTTTGTGCCGGGTGGGTTCACAGTAGGAATCCTGACCAATTCTTTCAGTGAATCGCAAAGCCGTGTCTTGCCTTGTTCAATGTAGTTGTATATTTTCTCCATAATCACTTCCTTTGTAGTGCCGCAGCTGATGAATCGGATACTTCACTACTCTATAATTTCCGTTACAACACCCATGCCAATTTTCACTCCCATCTTTTTAATCTCGAATCGTGTGCCGATTGCTAGTGCCATCGGTACATCAAGCGAAATTCGCACGGTTGCATGTTCACCCGGATTGACAATCGCAACCTCCGACGAAAGGTGGAGATGGCCTGTAACGTCAACTGTCCAGAGGTGAATCTCCGGTTTATCGTTCCCGACAAGGGGGATATGCGTTCCGCATTCTTCTTGAGTCATCACGTAAACCGCTGCCTCAAACTCGGTATGAGACTTGATGCTCTTCGGTTGTGAAACGACCTGCCCCGGCGTAATCCACCCCATTTCCGCATCAACTCGGACCTCATCTTCCGTACTTTTACCCGCTTCGTCACGGTTCTCCCCAGCCGAGGGGGCAGCGTCAGCGTGTCGCAGACCGACGCAACGGGTCTTGATGCGATCTCCTTTGCCAACAACGTCAACCGGATGCCCGACCGCAAGACCGCCCTGCGCCACCTCACCGTATAATGTTGAGGTGCCTTTGGGGTCGTCAATGACCTTGCGGATCGGCATCAACAACGGAAGCTCAAGTGGATTCAATGGCTGCGGCATACAACGATTCATCGCGAAGATGAGATCGACAATTGGTTTCCAGTGATCCGAATTGAGGTTTTGTCCCTTATAGTTACATGCCTTCTCTGCATCCCCAACAATGATGGGTGGCTCCTCATCCGCATAGCCGCAATCCGTGAGTATCTCACGAATCTCCATCTCACAGATCTCGATTAATTCTGGATCTTTTACCTTCTCTGCTTTGTTCAGGAAAGTGACAACCGTGGGTACGCGAGTTTGACTCGCAAGCCGGATTTCAGCCTCGGCTTCTGTCGTTACGCCATCAACTGCACTCACCACCAAAATCGCCCCACGAATCCCCGGCGAACCACCGATTAACATCTTGACGTTATCACCATGACTCAGGCCGTCAATATGTGTGTAATGTCTACCACTTGTTTCATAATCAACCACTTTATAACTAACGTAAGTCTGTAGTCCTATTGAATGATGGGTTGGTTGCTGCGCTTCAAAATCAGCCGCATCCATCTGTGTGGAGCCAATCCGTGAAACCACCTTGATTATTCCGGCAGCCAGCATCGTTTTGCCGTGTCCCACCCCGCCGAGTGTGCAGATTGTCAACCCTTGATGTCGGTATTGTCTTTTTTCATCCATCGCTTCCCTCTCTGACAGAAATATGGTAAGTAATGCGTCAAAAGCGATCGGGGGTTCAACCCCATAAGTCTGTGAACTCACTGCCCACCTACTCACTGTTCCAGATTGAAGATTGGATTGAAAGATGGCATGTCGTATTGTACCACAGAGGAGAGGGTAGAGTCCATCAAAAGAAAAATGGGATTTAGTGGATCCTTAGGAGATTTGCCCAGATGTGTAGCAGTCCACACGATAGTAGACACTTGGAACCTGTTCTGCCCAATACCGGCTAAAGTCTCAGCCTCCGGTGAGCTTTTACCGGCGTACCTGATAGTGTCTGCCGTCACCCCGGCTATGACAGGATTAATCCAGATTCGACGAAAAAACTTGAGAACTCCTAGTAGGAATTTGTGTCTATATTATAGCTATATTTGTGTCTATATTAACGTGAGTACTAAAGTTTGTACAATTTGTATCCAATTCATGTAGCGTTATCAAGGGTCTAGTGAATATTCGGCGAGTTAGTATCTTCAGAGATTGTCGCAGAAAATAATTATCCCTTGATTAAAGCACGCAGATGCTCAACCATCAACCCTTGTGTCCGCTTGACAGTTCGATACCAATGTTATCGAACTGCCTGTGACACAAGTGGCGTTGAATAGCAATTGCGTCAGGCAGCTTGTTCCGAAACTTAGTTGCGCGAATTAATTGATGCTTTGACGCGATTTGACCTGATACCTTGTCAAATCCGCAGTGCTGCTTGACATCCCGAAGCGTGTTCTCAATCAACCACCATTTGTACCGTGAATTGTACAAACTTTAGTAACGTGAGTAATGTGATTGCATTAGAGCCTGTTGACGAATTGAATCGAATCGTGTAAAATAGCCATGCCAAAATAGTTTTGAAAACAGAGGAGGAAAGACAGATGCAACGGAGATTCAATCTCGCACATTTCATTTTAGCTGGCATTGTAGCCTTGGGTCTAACGCCGCTGATGGTAGATGCTGCCCCATAGGCACAGATTGCCTTTGTGTCTGAGAGGGATTGGAACAAGGAAATCTACGTGATGGATGCCGATGGGAAAAATCAGCGCAGACTCACTAACACTGCCTTTGCTGAATGGGATCCCTCATGGTCTCCGGACGGCAAACGGATTGCCTTCGTGTCTGAGAGGGAGAGGAACATTGTGGGTAAGCGCCCGCAAATCTATGTGATGGACGCCGATGGGAGGAATCAACGAAGACTCTCTAACGAATTCTTTGCTGAATGGCATCCTTCATGGTCATCTGACGGCAAACGTATTGCCTTTACTTCTACTGGGCGTCAGAACACTACGGCTGGACACTGGCGAATCTACGTGATGGACGCCGATGGGGGTAATAAGCAAAGACTCTCTAACGGTGCCGTTGATGATCACTATCCCTCATGGTCTCCGGACGGTGAACGCATTGCCTTTGTTTATAGTAAGCAGCCGGACATTGTACCTGCGAACTCGGACATCTACGTGATAGACGCCGATGGGAAGAATCAGCGAAAACTTACTAGAAATCGCTCTCGTAATACGGACCCCTCATGGTCACCTGACGGTAAACGCATTGTCTTTGTTTCCAATAGGGATGGGAACTATGAAATCTACGTGATGAACGCCGATGGCGCACGACAGGTACGAAGACGCACTAAAGATGGCAGTGATGACACAGATCCTGCATGGTTTGACCCTGCTTTTGCAGTTGAAGTTGCTCCCTTTGCAGTTTCTCCCGCCGGTAAGACACTCACGATATGGGGGTGGCTCAAACAGGTTGACCGATAACTACCATTATTGAGAAAACGGTGTTTACTGAGATGTGGGAGCATATAAGGGTGTGTCATAAACACCAAGGAAGGAGCGAAGACTTCATGTGTCAATAACCTGAGTTGCCCCTTTAATTGGAAAGGGATTGCCAACACCAGCTGACCTCTATCACCCCCAACGGATAAACAACCGCTTTGAAAACAGAGGAGGAAAGACAGATGCAACGGAGATTCAATCTCGCACATTTGATTTTAGCTAGCGTTATAGTCTTGGTACTGACACCGCTGATAGTAGACGCTGACCCACAGGCACAGATTGCCTTCACGTCTGAGAGGGATGGGCACCGACAAATCTACGTGATGGATGCCGATGGGGGCAATCAGCGAAACCTCTCTAACAATCCCTTTCATAACTGGGATCCCTCATGGTCCCCTGACGGTAAACGGATTGCCTTTACTTCTAGTAGGAATAGGAACACTGTGATTGATAACCGGCAAATCTACGTGATGGATGCCGGTGGGGGCAATCAGCGAAGACTCTCTAACAATCCCTTTTGTGAATTCGATCCCGCATGGTCACCGGACGGTAAATACATTGCCTTTACTTCTAGTGGGGTTGAGGACGCTGCGGGTGGGCACTGGCGAATCTACGTGATGGACGCCAATGGGAAGAATCTGCGAAGACTGACTGACAGTACCGTTGATAGTCGGCATCCCTCATGGTCGCCTGACGGTAAACGGATTGCCTTTGAGTCCTCTAGGACTGGGAACTTGGAAATCTACGTGATAGATGCCGATGGGAGTAATCGACAAAGACTCACTGAAAATCCCGCGTTTGACTGGTATCCCCCCGCATGGTCACCTGACGGTGAACGCATTGCCTTCGTGTCTAGTAGGGACGGGCCCTGGGAAATCTACGTGATGGACGCCGACGGGGGTAATCAGCGAAACCTCACCAATAATCGCCGTTGGAACTCGCATCCCTCATGGTTACCGGACGGTGAACGCATTGTCTTCGCGTCTAAAAAAGATGGAAACATGGAAATCTACGTGATGGACACCGATGGGAAGAATCAACAAAGACTCACTAATAATCGCCATGATGACGCGGATCCTGCATGGTTTGATCCTGCTTTTGTTTCTGCTTTTGCAGTTTCTCCCACAGGCAAAAAATTCACGATGTGGGGGTGGCTTAAACAGGTTGACCGATAACGACCACTATCACTAAAACTGCCCGGTGTTAAAAAAAACTTGACAGGTACGCCAGACTCAGTTACCATCAGATGCAATTTGAGTCCATAAAAGTATCTGTGTTTACTCGCTATGTTGCCTCGCCAAGATTTGCCTTGATACAACATAAATCACAGCTTTGTTGCCGCATACAGGTCAGCCTCTTAATTCGTCAACACGCCCTAGGAAATTGATTATGCCAACAGATCGAAATCTTATTCATCAAACGCTCAAGGGCAATCCACGGTCTTTCGACACCCTAGTCCAGAAATATCAGCCGCTGGTCTATGCCCGGGCGCGGCTTATCGTACAGAATCCGCAGGATGCCGAGGATTTAACGCAAGAAGTCTTTATCAAGGCGTATCAAAGTCTCCCAAAACTGCGCGATACTAGTCGGTTTGCCGGTTGGCTGTCGCAAATTGTGAAGAATGTCTGCGTGACATGGATCCATCAGCAGAAGAAAATGTCAAAATCTTGTCCGATGGACGGGGATCCAATTTTAAGCCTGCCTTCTGCTGAGGCGACGCCAGAACAATTCCTGATGAAAAAAGAACTAAACCAGACAATCCTGAAGGCGATTAATTCGCTGCCTGCTGTGGATGGGGCAGTTGCGCACGATTTCTACATTGACCACCTCAGCTATGATGAAATCTCAGAGGAACGCGGTCTGTCGCATCGTGCCATCGCTAGCCGACTGCATCGCGCCAAACAACGTATTGCCAAGAAAGTCAAGCGTTCTTTCAGCGCGTTTGGTATTTTCTGGAAGGATTGGGGAACATCCATACTAAAGGGGATGAAAATTATGTCAACCCTTTCGCGTGCTTGGTCTATCTCTTTCGCAATCCACCTCGGTCTTGCTAGTATCATTGGAGGGTATCTGGTAACGCAAAACCAAGCATTCAAGGATTTGACAGGCGTTGAAATCTCTCAAACAGCAAATACGCTGTCCAAACCGCAAGTTCGGAAACCCGTTATCAAACCCGTTCAAAAGCCAGAGGCACCAATCGAAAACACGATCGTCGTTGAACCGGTTAAAGTCCAACAAAGAGTGATGAATATGGCTATTGTTGGGACAAGTGCTGTCCAACCGCGGGCCGTCTCCGCGTTCTCAAATCAAGCCTTGAAACTTAATGCCCCCGTCAACCCCAATGTGCCGAAAGTGATCGACCCCAAGGCATCTATGCTTCAGGTTGTAACACATACAGATGCCCCCGCTTCTAATGCGCCCGATGCGCTAGCATTGTCTTCACCTGTCGTCACAGGCACAGGTAAAAACGGTGAGCGCATGAGACGTGGGATTGCTGGTTCTGGCAACATTAGCGTAGGGATTGGTAGTAGGGTTGGACGCGGTGATTTCGGTTTGGGAAGTGATGTGAATCAGACCCGTACAAGAGGTTATGTTGGTATAGGTTCACTGGTCGGTACCGAAGGGGCAACCAGTATTGATGACACGCTTTCCGATGTCACCGAGAAGATAATATTAGGGGGCGGGGTGCCTGAACTTCCGTCTGGAAGCCCCGGTGCTATTGTTGTGGGTCGTGGTAGAGATATGATGGGCCGCTTAAACCTTGCCCGCTTTGAAAATCCGCTTCACCCCTTTGGAGGTATATGTGGCAGCGGAGTCGGTTTTTTCCGATTTGGGGCAGGTCTGTCCTATTTAGTACAATCGCTGAATCAAAAGACTAAAATCAAGACCCAACTAGTTGAGGCAGTGCAAATGAAGGACGCCGCATTCTTTCAGACACCGATTCTTTTTATGGAACCGATGCCCGGGGGCTCAAAGCTAAGTCCAAAACACGGGAAGAGAGTGTTCAACTATAACGGCAATCCAATCTGGAATACTGCGCGTAGTAAGTACACGGATGCTGAAGTCCAAAGGCTGCGGGAGTATGTCATTAATCGTGGGGGATTCGTCTATATAGCGACGCATGGAAATGCAGATAACGCCATGAAAGGCACAAGAAAGGTGTTGCGGGACCTACTGCCAGAGCATCACCTTGGGTTTGTTCCCAATGATCACGCGATCTACAACACCTATTACTCGCTAAACGGTCCTTTGCGTTTTCCCTTGCGCAAGGTCGGAGCTTTCGGACTGCTCGGGCCTCTTTACTTTGGTCCCTATTCCGAGCTACAAGGTATCACGATTGATGGACGGCTTGCTGTCTTAGTTGATACCGAGCAGATGATGCATGTAATTGATGGCAAAGTTCAGAACCCCTTCTACGGTCAGTCTCAAAATCAGAATCAGATTTTAGAGGAGTTTGCGCCCCACGCAGCGCGGCACCTAATCAATGTTGTCATCTATGCCATCACGCATGGGAATATTTCAGATTACTCCGGTTATGTGCCTGAAGATAAGCGAGAGCAGCAACGAATTCCAACCCGTGCGCCACAAGTCGCAACAATTGGAGCGGTTGAATAACATCTGTTAATCAGTCACGTACGCCTGCATTTCTATTACCTATCACATCTCAAGTTTCACTGAAGAGCGTTGATTCACAATCCGATCTCGTAATCCTGCAACGAGGTGCTGTGGATGGGTCTGTTGCTTACGATTTCTACATTGACGACCTCAGCTATGATGAAATCTCAGAGAAACACGGGTTGTCGCATCGTGCCATCGCTAGCCGACTGCATCGCGCGAAACAACGCATCGCCGAGAAGGTCAAGCGTCCTCTCGGCGCATTTAGTGTTTTCTGGAAGTGCTGAGAGACATCCATACTAAGAGGAACGAAGATTATGTCAACCGTTTCGCGTTCTTGGTTTATCTCTTTCGCAGTCGATCTGTGTCTTGCTGGTATCATTGGAGGGTATCTGGTAACACAAAGCCAATCATTTAAGGATTTGATGGGCGTTGAAATCTTGCAACCAGCGAATAAGCCGCCGAGACCGCAAGTTCGGAAACCCGTCATCAAACCCGTTCCAAAGCCAGAGGCACCAATCAAAAACACAGCCGTCGTTGAACCAGTTCAAATCCAACCGCGAGCAACAAATGCGGCTGTCGTTCGTACAGCCACTGTCCAACCGCAGACCGTCTCCGCGTTCTCAAATCAAGCCTTGAAACTTAATGCTCCTGTCAACCCCAATGTGCCGAAAGTGGTCAACCCCCATGCCCCTATGCCTCAAGTCGTAACACATGCAGATGTTTCCGTTTCTGATGCGCCCGATGCTCTGGCATCGTCTTCACCCGTCGTCACAGGCACAGGTAAAAACGGTGAGCACATGAGTCGCGGGATTGGAGGTAGTAGTCGTGGGATTTCTGGGGGGACTGTGCAGGTCAGGATCACTGATGTGTTCAAGTTGTCGTCGGAGCTTGCGATGGTCGAGGAGGTTGGAGCTGTTCGGGATGCCTTGGACGGGGTGGTTGATGGCATTATGCTCGGTAATCTTGAAGTGCCACCCCTGCCTCGCGGTGAGCCGGGAGGCCGTGTTGTTGGTAGAGGGCACGATATTCGTGGAGCCTTCCGTTTTACGCGCCTTCGCCACGACCTCTCTGATTGGTGGGCTGATGCTTCTTCGCTGAACGCGTGGACAAAGTGGCTGAACGAACGGACGAAAATTAAAACAGATATGAACGTCGAGGGTGGAGCGTTGAAGTTGACTGACGCCAATGTGATGAAATCGCCGATTCTCGTCATGACTGGACATAATCCCGCTCTTGCTAAAGCAAACGCTGTAAGAGCATTGGACACCCGGCGAATGCTTCGCAGTATTAAGAGTAGTCAATTCTCTCAATCAGAAGCGGTCTCGTTGCGGAGATATCTGGTCGAAAAAGAAGGGGTCCTCATTTTTGACGACTGTGGTTTCCATGGTGCTGCTCAATCGATGACCCGTCTGTTTCTGACTAATATGCGGCACATCATGCCAGAATATCCTGTGGGGCGCATTCCCAACAGCCATGAAATTTATCACAACTTCTATCAAATGGGTGGACCACCCACTGGCTTTGATATTTACCAGCTTGGGAGCACAATTAGCCTTTTTTCAACGGGTGGACGTGCTTCCCTTCTATTGCGGAATTTTCTTGAAGGCATTTTTATTCGCGACAAACTTTCTGTGCTGGTCATTCGTCGAGACTATATGTGTGCGATGGAGTCAATCAGTCTGCCAAGCCGTGCTGTGCAATACTCGCCCGGCGTCTACCGTTTTATGACCAACGTTGCTATCTATGCACTACTAAAGTTTGTACAATTCACGGTACAAATGGTGGTTGATTGAGAACACGCTTCGGGATGTCAAGCAGCACTGCGGATTTGACAAGGTATCAGGTCAAATCGCGTCAAAGCATCAATTAATTCGCGCAACTAAGTTTCGGAACAAGCTGCCTGACGCAATTGCTATTCAACGCCACTTGTGTCACAGGCAGTTCGATAACATTGGTATCGAACTGTCAAGCGGACACAAGGGTTGATGGTTGAGCATCTGCGTGCTTTAATCAAGGGATAATTATTTTCTGCGACAATCTCTGAAGATACTAACTCGCCGAATATTCACTAGACCCTTGATAACGCTACATGAATTGGATACAAATCGTACAAACTTTAGTATGCACTAACACACGGTAAAATTTCAGATTACTCCGGTTATGTGCCAGAAGATAAGCGAGAGCAGCAAAGAATTCCAACCCGTGCACCGCAAGCCGCAACAATTGGAGCGGTTGAATAGCATCTGTTGATCAATCGTGCACGCCTGCATTTCTATTACCCATCACATCTCAAGTTTCACCGAAACACGTTGATTCACAATTCGGTCCCGTAGACCCGCAACGAGGGTCTGCAATGCCACAGGATTCTCATCTAGGAAGGGAACAACGAGATCGGCATACTTCTTACACGACTCAGTGTAGACCGGAAAATTGGGGATGACATCCCGGCGATACCACGCAACCGCCCCCTCAAGGTCGCCGCCGCGCTGCGCGACATCCCGCAACAGACGGCGCAGCACCCGCTCATGGGGTTCAACATCAACGAAGAGTTTGACATCCATCAGATCTCTGAGTGCTGCATCCCACAAGATGAGATGTCCTTCGACGATGATTAGATCACTCGGTTGAATCGTGGCGGGCGTATCACCGCGTGCAAACGCCCGCGTCCCTTCAGGCGGTGTTTCAATTGATTGACGTGCGATGAGCTGACGGATATGTCCAAGCAAGGCGTCCCACTGAACCGCATCCGGGTGGTTCGCGGTGATGACCTTCTCCCGCTCCTCCGGTGGGTATTCTGACCAATTCCTGAAGTAATAATCTTGGTGAAGAATCACCGGTGAGAATTCTTTGAGCCTCTCCGCCAGTGCTGTCGCTAATGTTGTTTTCCCTGATGCTGAACCACCCGATATCCCAACCGTCACCGGTTTGAAGTTTTGGGGCATGCACAACTCCTTACCGCCAATCAAGCGCGGTTGTCTCGCAACTTATCACGGATTATACTCCCAATTCGCTTTTCGAGTTCCGTATTTTGTTCCATTAATGACAGTCTGATGGCATTCGAGGCAGGCATTGTAAGATTTGACCCCATGACTCTCGTGGGCAAACTTGATCTCAGGATTATTGTGAACATGGCAGGTGAGGCAGGTGTAAGCCTCGTACGCAGCATCTGCATGGACACTTAGGCGATCACCCACTTTCTTGACCGTATATTCCTCCCCGTTTTTTTCATCGGTAACAAGCCAATGGTTATTTCCCTTTTCCGTCGAAATCGTTGTCTGTTGAGAGAGGGACGTTCCGTGCAGATTAAACTCCCACTGCAAGTCCTCTGAGACAACCTCCCCGGTATCTAAATCAATCTGGAAGCGTGAATCGGTGGTAAACAACAGCGCCTCCGACGTATGGCATTTCACACATGGGACGTCGTGAACCTCTGTCAAAGGGAAGAACTCCTCGTGATCCAATTTTTCTCTGCCGTGCAGAACAACGGTAAGCAGCAAAATTGGTGCGAGGGCAAGGTGGCAGCGGAGGAGGATGCGTCGTGTGCGCTGTGCGGTGAGGCTGACGGCAATGCCAGTCCCAAGGTTGAGTAGTGCCAGCGTAAACGCCAACCATGAATGCCAAGCTAGCGGTTGAGCCGCCGAGTGGATGAGAACAAGAGACAGCCCTAACGATGCGAGCCTTTGATGATATTTGAGCCAGACCTGCCGGCTTCCCCATCGGATTAACCGTGTCCGCAGAATGTAGCCACTTGCGATGAAAAGGATGATTGCACCGATGATACTGAGCGTATGCCGTGCTTCACCGAAACTCGATCTGAGAATGAAGAAGAGGGATATAAGAATCGCCCCAGCAACGCCTTGGGCGATTTGAATGAATGCATTCATAGACAGGGAAATTAATAAAAAAGCCGAGTCGTTTGATGGGAATGCAGTTTCAACGGAAGCATTCCAGTTGATAGGTGAGGCGAGTGCCAGTCGGACCTCAAAACCAATTATGGTGAATTCTACAAATAAATAGACATTAAAAGTAGTAGGCACACTCCGTGTGCCGTAACTCTGCGTACAAGGTTACTGACCTCGCTCGTCCACGGTGTCTAATTAATTCTGAAATCTACCATAAAAATACTTAGGGAAACCACAATTCCCAAAACTGACCCGGCTATTGATTTTTGGAGGCAAATGTGATTACATAATGTGCAATCTTTGTGCCAAAACTGACATCCCGCTGAAGCCTGAAATAATTAGAACACAACTTCATTAAAATGTCAAGTGTTGTGCAAATATTTAACAGGGGTGTTCAGGTTTTGAACAGCCTTAACCCGTTTTTACTTGACGGTCACATACCGTGTTTGCCCCTCATGTTTTACGAGTAGCAAGATTGGGGTTTCAACCTCCACCTTCTCCACCGCCGATTTGAGTTCCGCTACGCTGTGGATAGCTTGGTTCTCGACCTCAAGAATCAGGTCTCCTTTGCGGAGTCCTGCTTTGGCAGCCACACTGCCCGGCGCAACACCAGCAATTAACACCCCTTCGTCGGAAGTGTGTCCGAGTTTTTCAGCCAGATCGGTTGTCAGGTTCTGAACAGAAAGACCTTTCCAAAGATCCACATATCTCTCAGAATCTTTGCTATGTTGAACAACCTGTGCGGAACGTTGGTTAAGCGCCACGGAGATGTCTTGCGTTTGACCATCCCGCAGAATGGAAATCGAGACAGGGGTTGTCGGCTTATACATGGCAACTGTAGTGCGGAGGTGATTCACATTCTTAATCGCTTCGTCGTTGATAGCGATAATTACATCACCTTTTTGCAAGCCAAATTCTTCGGCGGGTGTGTCATCAAGGACACCGTTGATTAATGCACCCATCGGTTTGTCCAAACCCAGTTTCTCAGCCAGACCTGAATCAATCTCCTGAATCGAAACACCAAGCCAGCCGCGTGCAACTTTTCCGTGTTCGATTAACTCCGTAGCAACCTGTCTGACTGTGTTAATCGGTATGGCGAATGTCCCCTCCGACAGGCTGCCAACACTCATGCCGATGATCTCGCCTTTTACGTTGACAATTGCACTGCCGCCTGAACCGGGACGCAGATTCGCGTCAATCGCGAGCCAGTTTTCATAATTAGCGATATTTGGATTACGTCCAACGCCGCTAATCATTCCCAAGGAAATCGCAGGTTCCTGATCCGCGGTATGCCCAAGGGCAACCATCAACTCACCGATGGCGACATCATCCGAGTTGCCGAATTTCGCTATTGGAAGTCCGTTGGTATCAACTTTGAGCACAGCAATCCCTGTGCCTTTGTCGGATGCGACTACTTCAGCGTCAAGGTATGTGCCATCCTGAAGCGTGATAGTAATCTCCTTGCTATCATTGACCAATTCCATAACGGTGGCAATATGCCCCTGTTCATCAAGCAAGATGCCAGATCCGAAATTGATTTCAGATCGAATCTCGTTCGGAAGTATATCTTCAGGTATCACATTACGCTGCCGCTCTTGTCTTTCCCGATGCGGGTCAGGGTCGAAAAAATAATCTTCCGATTTTTCTTCTTGGTCCGAGTTTCGACGAAATTCCTCCGGACCGAACCGTTCCCACCCTTCAGATCCACCTCGA
Source organism: Candidatus Poribacteria bacterium (assembly GCA_965247655.1). Classification (GTDB taxonomy): domain Bacteria; phylum Poribacteria; class WGA-4E; order WGA-4E; family PCPOR2b; genus PCPOR2b. The sequence continues at coordinate 6,674,676 of OZ252032.1, forward strand.
CGTTCAAAGCGGAAGGACCTCTCTCTGTCTCCGCCTGACCGCTCAATTTCGATTCCAACGACTACTTCTCCAACTTCCTGTGCGAGCACGGCAAAACTTTTGCTGAGCGCTTGTAATGTCTGTCGTTCATCTGCCGCCCATGCAGCATGTTGGAGTATGCCAAAGGTGAGTACACAGATGAGAACGACGCTGCGCGTTTGAGATACATTCGCTTTCATTTTTTAACCTCCCTTACGGTTTGAAGGATAACACACTGTGTATATAGGTAAGTTTCACGAAAAATTACTATACCATTCAGATCATGTTGGAAACTAGGGGGCTGATAGGGTATAATTTTATATGAATCTCGATGAACAGATTTCTGAAGTGTCTGTATGTTGCTTTTACCTGTTTGGCTACTAAAACTAAAGGGAGGATTTACTATGTGTTACAAGAAAGATTCTCGAAAGCAATGGATTCTTGCCGTAATATCTATTGTGGCGAGCGTTCTTATCCTGCCAGGTTTGACTCAAGCACAGAAAATATTGTTTGAAGATACTTTTGATAAGGCGAAAGACAAGTTGGATGGTACGGGAAAATGGCATACAGTCTCCGGCGCGTGGACAATTGAAAAGGGCCGGTTAGTACAGAACCAACGAAATGGCAAGAATCTCATCTTGGCATCCGATGGTCATTGGGATGAAGAATGGAATGACTATTGGTTCTATTCAACGATCAAGTTCGCAGCCGGCGAGAGTCCGCTCATCATCTGGCGATTTCACAGTGATGAAGGTGCTGGTTTTGGTGATAAAAATGCTTTGCCACCTCGGATGCAAGAGAGCTTGAGCCGTCATGTTATTTATTGGGCACTGAACAGGGAAGGAAAGAGATCCGTCGTGCATCGAGTTATAAAGCACGTTTCACAAGAATATGCCAAAACTGAGACGAAAACGAAGCTTGATAAAGGCACAGATTACTGGATCAAGATCGAAAATCACCCCAAAGGCTATCGTTTGTTTCTCACAGATAATGACGCAGCGGCAGTTTTGGGAGATTACGGTCCGCCCCTCGTTGACGTTAAGGATATCAACATAAGTGGGAGGGGACGCATCGGTTTTGGGACTCAAGAGTCTATAATCGAGGTAGACAACGTGTTTGTCACTGAACCTGAAAAAAATCCTTTCGCTGTGGAGGCGCAAGGCAAGTTAGCGACCGCTTGGGGACGATTGAAATCAAGAATAATCCGATAGGATTATGAAAGGAATAGGGCGAATGAAGGTTGTGGTATTCGGCGCAGCTGGCTGGACAGGCAGAGCCGTGCTTGCCAATTTGGAAGGCAAACATCAGGTTCGCGCCTTTGATCGAGGACCGGAGGCATGGGGTGAGTGGAAGGATATTGATGGCGAATGGCAGGACGCGGAGATTGTGCACGGGGATATTGTAGACTTCACCACTGTGCACAACGCCACGGAAGGAATGGACGCGGTTATTCATCTCGCGGTCTATTTCGGGGGATACGGCGTAGACGATCCGCAGCCGTTCCTAGTCAATTTGAAGGGTTTGTGGAATGTGCTGGAATCCGCACAGCAACGCGGTATCAAGCGGGTGGTGCACATCGGCTCATGCCAGACGGTGCACCCCAAGGGGATATTTTTCACCGCGGATGTCAGAAGACCCGATGGGAGTCAGTACGCGGTTTGTAAGCGTTTGCAGGAAGAGATGTGCCGGCAGTTTTACGACGCGTACGGGTCACGTATTATTGTCCTGCGTCCAGATTATATCGTGGATAGTCGATTGGGAATTGGAAGGCATCGGGAAACATTAGGTTCCGAAGGAACACCGGTGCGGAATGGATGCGTGTGCCGGCACGATCTAGCGGAAGCGTGTCGTCTGGGGATAGAATCAGAGTCAATCGACTTCGATATCTTTCATATCGTGGGCACCCCCGAAGCCGATAAGACCTGTAACGTCGAGCGTTCACGTCGTGTCCTGGGGTTGGACTACAGAGGGGACCTGGAGCAGTATCGGTGATGTTGGTGTTATTTTTGATTTCTCTGCGGCGAGGGTTTTCAACGTGGATGCGACTCAGATTTGTAGCCGAACCCCCAGACTCGGAGAAGAGTACGGCACCCCTGTTCAAATGTTCCTGTAAAATCTACCATTTGAAAACTAGACAGTGTCCAAGAAAATTGTTCCCAGTTACACGGTTCGTAGAGGATGGGTACAATTTTGTTTACAAAACGATTCTGCTGGAGTGCAAACAAGAATTCTCTCTTCATCCAGATGGATTCTACCGACCGCGGGGACAGTGCCAGAACGAACCAATCGCATCGACCAAGCGCGGCACCGATTTCATCATGCCACTGTTGTGCTGCAAGGATGTTTGTCCGACTGTACCAGACCGGAATTCCATGGTAACGCATCATTTCTGCTAAATCTGTCGCGAACTCCCGGTCTTGATCTGAATGAGATAAGAAAACTTCTGTGGGCAACATAGTTTGATGGGAATACAAATTTATGATAGAAGGGGTGTTTAGGCAGCTTCCAGCAGAACTTGAGCAATCTGTCGGATACCTTCCTCTTCCTTATCATATTCGGCGAGCTTTATCATCTGAAAATGCCAAAGAATCCATGGAATGTCTTCTTGTGAAAAATCTGCTGGATCACCAACGAGGACAGGAATTAAGCGTTTGCTGTAGCGTTCTTCACCAAGGGCATACTCAATTTCATGGCGTACCCACCTTGAGCGAGTTGCTTCCGGTGTCAATAGAACAACCATTGCCTCAGATTCTTTTAACGCCTGAGCGACCTGTTCTGCCCAATTATCTCCGGGCAGAATCTCGCGTGTGTCATCCCAAACCTCCAGCCCGGCTTCCTTCAGAATCGCCACAATCTTTTGTACAAGTGCTTCGTCGCTGTGAGCGTAGCTAATGAAGACTTTCATCATTTGATCCTCCTTTCGCAAATTCTTCCAGATCATAGTCTATCGCAAGCACATGGGTGAAAAGACTAGTAAAGCAAATAATAACATATTGAGTCGGAATTTGACAGAAAAATTCTAAGAGATGTTATCAGCTTTGATGATGAATGACACTCTCTTTTTGCTTGATTTGGTTTGGAGATTGGTGTAATATCTCCACACATATAAACTGAGTTGTGGAGAATATCCATGAAGCGATAAGATATAAACATACACAAAGGTAAACGATTATGGCGGAAATAATGTGGATGGTTCGTGCTGGAGAGGGCAGCTACCTCATTGACGAATTTGCCCGTGGATTTGTTGCAATAGGTTGGCATAAACTCGGTGATTTAAGTGAGGTAATTTCTCAAGAAGACATTAGAGAGCAATATAATAGTGAATATCCTGACGAGAAACCGACTAAAGCGGCAAATGCCGTAGCCATGATTTACAAATTCCGATTTACACTTGAGAACCTGTTTTAAAAGTCATTTGATGCGGTTCCGCATCAAGTAAATGGAAGCAATATACACCATAGCCTCAGCGGTCTCAGCCGAGCGTTCATAGTCCAAAGTCAATCGGCGAAACCAACCGAACCAAGAAAAGGTGCGCTCCACAATCCAACGTAATGGGACGACCACAAATCCCGATTGCCCAAGAGATGGAGCAATGTCCAATTGACACTGATGCGTTAAATATAGCCAGTCGCCTAATTCTCCGCGATAGCCAGCATCAGCACAGACTAACTGAATCGTTATCTGCCAACTAAAGACCTCGTTTAGTAACTCTATTGCGACTCGATTATCACTGACATTGGCATCAGTGACTTTGACTCCCAATGGAATGCCAATTGTATCGGTGACTATATGGCGTTTACGACCTTTGACTTTCTTGTGCGCATTAAACCCTCTACTATCTGCCAGTTCGGTCGTCTTGACCGATTGGCTGTCAATGATAGCTACGGTCGGTGACGGGGATTTGCCAATATCACTACGGGTTTGCTCGTGAAGTGCTTGATGAATCATAACCCATGTCCCTAAAGTTTTCCACTTTCTGAAGTGGGAATAGACCGTTTGCCACGGTGGCATGTGACGCGGCAACATTCGCCACTGACACCCTGATTTGACTATATAGAAAATAGCGTTGATAATTGAGCGCATCTCCCACTTGAGAGGTCTACCTATGGGTGAAGGTTCTGGAAAATAGGGTAACAGTTTGTCCCACTGGGCATCGGTCAAATCTGTAGGATACTTTGGTGTAGTCATGTTTAGGCCTTTCATTAGGTCAGTAGTTTACTGCTCTAATGGTTTAACATAAACATTAACTTTTGAATAGCCTTTTTCTTTTTAAAACAGGTTCTGAGGTGGATCAAAAGGTGGTAACTTATGATCGTCAGAAGCGCGAATACCTCATCGGCAACATTGTGGGTGATTACTATCACGATACTGATGAAATTTCCGGGGCAATCTCTAATTATGCCCATTTGCGAAAAGTTGACTGGCTGGGTCGTGTAAGTCGAGATGTACTATCTGTTTCCTCAAGAAATTCATTAGGCAGTATCCAGACACTCTTTTCAGTGAATGAGGAAGTCTCAACGGAGTTGTTATCTCATCTGCAAGAACCTACTACACCAGAAAACACCGAGGTGGACGACAATGGACTTGATCAGATTAAAGAGGATACCCTTGCGCAAGCCCACGAACTTATCAAAGACAAGCTATTGAAACTATCCCCTGATGAAATGGAGGATTTAGCAGCAGCGATTTTGCGAGCTATGGGATACAAAAGTCGAGTTATGCCTAAGGGGAAAGATCGAGGGGTTGATGTCCTTGCTTCTCCTGACGGACTTGAGCTTGAAGAACCAAGAATTAAGGTCCAAGTAAAACACCGCTCAGGAACATCCATAGGTTCTCAAGATATTCGTAGCTTTATTGGCGGTTTACGGGCAGGTGACAAAGCGTTATATATCAGCAGTGGTGGTTTTACACAGGAGGCCAGATATGAAGCAGATCGTTCAGATAACCCTCTAACTCTATTAGGGCTTGATGAACTCGCAAGCCTAATTGTAAACCACTATGAGGGTTTTGATATTGAAGGTAGGGTGTTGATGCCGCTAGTTAGAGTATACTTCCCTGCCGAATAAATAACGGTATTTGCGTGGTCGTCCGGAGACGCTGTGGTATTATGGGCGTTTGAAAATCTATGCTGATTGCCACAATTCGAGTGGATAGCAAAACAAGTAGAGCAATCCTGATACATGTCCTAAAACTATTGCGGCAACTAATCTGAAACCATTACATTAGGACTTACGCAAGAGCCATTGGAATAGAAGGTGAAAGCAGTTGCTGAGACAGATAATCGTCAAGCAGTGACTGTTTGAGTTGGTAAATCGTCTTGCCCCTCTGACGGGCGACACGATTGAGTTTGACCCAGACTAACATTGCACAACCAATATGATTTCTTACTGCTCGCTGTTTGCGACATTGGCAACTTTCAAGACCCGTCACCTGTTTGGCTTGCCGATGAAATTGCTCAATCTTCCAACGAATGGAACCGTGCTTTTGAGTTTCACCCGTCGAATCTTGAGTCAGGTCGTTGGTCACGACATATTCCGTGCGCTCGGTAGAGAGTACAAGCCGGAACAATTTCACTCGATGCCCTTTGGGGAAATTCTTCAGATGAACGGATTTTCCATGGGTCTGTTCGGTCTCGCTGAAGTGGAGTGTATCCACTCTGCGGTGCGGGTGTTCACCGTCTGAATCGTCAACAAGCCGGTTGCTCTTTAGCGGACAATAGTAGACCTTTTCAAGTCGTTGAATGGAACTCAGCACTTGACGGGAGGCATACCAACTGTCAACTAAAACGGTTGTAAAGGGAAGGTTTTTGCCAAAACTCGCATTGCGTAACATCTCAAGTAAATGGTCAATTTTACTTTTGCTATCTCGATGGGGGTCATAGATACGATAATCAACAATCCAAAACGCATCAACATCTGGATTGACATACACCATCGTGACGATGCCGATGCCTTGGATAACGCGCTGGGCATTCCCACTCCATTGCCGACGAGCGGGTTCAATTTTGAACGAATAGTTTTTGTCAGCGACGGTATCATCAAACAGCAGATACCCGTTGTCTGAAAATTGGATGTCGTCTTTGACATTTTCCCAGACTTGTCTGGGGGTAATTCTCTCGTTTCTCAGGTAGCGGTTAATTTGGTCGTGACTCCACTTTTGGGTATGTTCAGCAAAGTAAGTCTGTGTATAATTGATATGGCTGACCAATAGGAATTGGCAATAATCCAATTGAAGGTTAGAATGGTTGTCAGTTAATGTTATCATAACGTCATATTATGCCATAACTGCAGAAGTTGCGTAAGTCCTAACATATTGACTATAGGGTCATTTAGTTTTCGGTTTTCTGTCGATTCTGTGGGATAAGTCACGATCGGGAAGTCACTCCTACAGTGAAGTGTCGGGATTCGGAGATCCCTCCTACAGGAGAATTAAATGACCCTATATTGACTAAAAGGATATTCAGACTATGACCAAACGCCCCAAAATTGCGGCAATCGTTACAGAGTACCGCAAGTATTCCCATGGCCAGCACATCGTTGACCGTTTCTTGGAGGGATACGGCTGGAACAGTCGGCACCACCACCCGGCAATGGATCTGGTCTCACTCTATGTTGACCAACGACCTGAAGGCGACCTGAGCCGTGACCGTACGGAACGCTTCCCCCAAATGAAAATCTATCCGACCGTCGCTGATGCCCTGACTTTGGGAGGAGATGACCTTGCCGTTGATGGGGTCCTGCTGATCGGCGAGCATGGCAGCTATCCTACCAACGAGAAAGGGCAGCATCTCTACCCACGCTACGAGTTATTCAAGCAGATTGTCTCAGTCTACAAAACTACCGGCAAAACTGCGTCCATCTTCAACGACAAGCATCTCTCTTGGAATTGGGACTGGGCACGAGAGATGTATGACATTTCTCAAGAGATGGACTTTGCATTCATGTCGGGATCGTCCCTGCCGGTGACTTGGCGCACCCCGTCCATCGACATGCCGTTGGGTGCCCGCGTGCGTGAGGCACTATGTATCGCAATCGGGGGCGTTGACAGCTATGACTTCCACGCCTTAGAGACCATCCAGTGCATGGTGGAGCGCCGCGAAGGGGGCGAAAAAGGTGTCAAGTGGTTGCAAGCCTACCGTGGCGACAAATTCTGGGAGGCGCATCACGAAGAGTTATGGTCGCGTGAACTGTTTGAAGCCGCACTCTCCCGCAGTCACACCCTCACTCCTTCACGGCAGGGGTTCAACAACATCTTCCCAACTTTGGACGAAATGAAGGAGTTGGTTAAAGATCCAATCGCCTACCAGTACGAGCATTTGGACGGCCTCAAAGCGACTATGATTCTTATGAACGGACTGGTGCAAGACTTCAACTTCGCCGCTCATCTCGAAGGTCGGGACGCTCCACTGTCCACACAGATGTACCTGCCGATGCCTCCAGCCCGCACGACCCTTGCCAACTTTTTCTCGCCGTTGGTCAACAATGCTGAACAGATGTTCTTAAGCGGAGTAGCGACCTATCCGGTTGAACGTACGCTGCTCACTACAGGATTGGTTGCCGCTGGGGTTGAGAGTCTCTTTCAGGATCAGACGCGGCAGGAGACGCCACACCTGAATATCTCATATCAACCGACGAAAGAATCGACTTTCTGGAGAACCTGACATAGACATATGTTTCAATGAAATCTAAGCTATAGGAACTCTGAAATAATAGTTTTGGGAGCCAAAATAATGACAGAAGGGTTAGATTGTCCTATAGATAATCGCCTAAGCCGTGGTTCAGTTTACATTGACACGGAGGGTTTGACGAGTAAAGAAGCAGAGATTTTGCAGAACCTTGCAGAGGTTGACTGGACTTTTGCGGAAGCGAACACCCGAGAGTACACACATAGTCTGCATCCATATCCAGCGAAATTTATTCCACAGATTCCTCGAAAACTCATACATTCGCTTCACCCCAAAGATGGTTCAGCTACTTTGGACCCATTTTGTGGTTCGGGCACAACGCTCTTAGAATCAATACTTCAAGGCATACCAGCTATAGGGGTAGATGCGAATCCTTTAGCAGTTTTGATTACACGAGTAAAAACGACCCAACTAGAGAGTTATTTTGATGAAACAATATCTTGTATTGTTGCTAGGGCTTATTCACGTCTTGAACATGACTCTTCAATCAACATACCTGATATTCCCCGCCTCGACCATTGGTTCAAACCCGAAATATCACGGGTTGTTGCAATTCTAGCTCAAGAGATTGAAGAGACTGAAGTCGATACATCTTTGCACGACGCCCTTAATGTCGCTTTATCTTGTATTCTGGTGCGCGTTTCTAATCAAGAAAGTGATGTGCGTTATGCGGCTATTGACAAGACAGTGACTCCCAAAGGGGTTATTGATGCTTTTGAAAAGAATGCACTGGAAGTTTCTCGGAAGTTGGCTCGTACATTCGATGTCCCTTCTTTTCCTAATTTCCGTCCAGGTGAAGCTACAGTTATCCACGCGGATACACGCAAACTGCATAATGATTTACCGCCTTGGCGAATCGGGTTGATTGTGACGTCACCGCCTTATCCGAATGCGTATGAATATTGGCTTTACCATAAGTACCGTATGTACTGGTTAGGAATGGACCCTATTACCGCCAAAAAGAATGAAATAGGAACTCGACCGTATTATTCGCAGAAGAATGGTCTAACTGCGGAAGATTTTGCCCATGATATGAAACAATGCTTTCAAGCTTTCTCAGCCCTTTTACCCTCAAAGCGATATGCTTGTTTACTTATGGGCAATTCAAGAATAAGAGGCACATATGTAGATAATGCTAATTTACTCACTTGTGTTGCTGAAAAACACAATTTTAGACTTCGGGCAAGCTTTCCTCGACAGATTCCTTCTAGGAGAAAATCCTTTAACCCCGTCCTAGGTTCTATCAAACATGAAACGCTGTTAATCTTTCAGAGGAAATAGTTGATGCAAATTAAGCTTCACTTCCACAAATATAGGTATTTTCCGTACGAAAAACGTTTAGCTTTACGTGAGATAGAGGCGCAACTCGGCGCAAAACCTAGAGTCGTAGATGATTCTGTTCAAGTTGAGGTAGATGTTAAAAAATTACCTTTAGTACCTCGGCTTACTTACTTTTCAAAAGCGATTACTGACTCTGGACAGGTCATCATTCCGGACCAAACAAGGTGGGAAGCATCATCCAATAATAAAGAATATAGCAATCAACCCGCAAATAGACAATCGACTCGCTACTCCTTACATTGCCTTCATGAGTATAAAGGACGTTTTAATCCTCAGGTTGTGCGTGCTATTGGAAACATTATAGGACTTGATAAAGATGCTTTTATCCTCGATCCATTCTGTGGCAGTGGGACTGTTTTGCTGGAATCCGCACATATCGGTTGGAACGCTGTTGGGCTGGACTTGAATCCCTTAGCTGTGATGATTGCAAACGCTAAGGTTCAACTTTTTAGACTGGGAACGGAAAAGTTTCATCAGCACACACAGATTTTTCTAAGCAAAATTGAATCGCTAGTCAGTTGGGTTGGAAGTTGTGAAGGGACTTTTACTGCACGGCAAAGGCTACATCTTCAAAAGGTAGGAGCATCTCATCAGCTCCCTAGTCATGAATATTTGGAAAAGTGGTTTCCACAGGACGTGTTGCTGCAGTTCCAAGCAATTCTGCACCTAATTGAGCAATTACCTTACACTTGTATAAAGCCAGCTTTGCGAGTTTGTTTAAGCAACATTGTACGAGAGGTTAGCTTTCAGTCGCCAATCGACCTTCGTATTCGGCGCCGTAAAGACCCAAGCGAGAATTATCCGGCTTTACCTCTATTTAGGCAAGAGGTAAACAATATCCGTAAGGCTCTGGGGAATCTTGTAAGTCTAAGAAAATTAGCTTCTGGTGATACTCATCAGGCAGCGTTCTGTCAGGATAGCCGTTTTAGGGATGCTTTTGCTGAGGCGACCAACGACCTTGGTTTGTTTGATGCTGTTATCACATCCCCACCCTACGCCAATGCCTTGCCTTACATTGATACACAACGTTTGTCCCTTGTGTTGTTAGGTCTTATTGATGCCAAGGAAATAATGGCTGTTGATCGCACGTTGATAGGAAGTCGTGAAATTACGAAACTCGATCGGCAGTCGCTGGAATTGGCACTTCAATCCAACGAGGCGAAATTACCTCCATCCGTTTGCGATTTTCTAGTAGACCTTTTGCACCAAGTTTCTCAGACAAATAATGGTTTCCGAAAACAGAATTGCCCTTCGCTGCTTTATAAATACTTTTCCAATATGAAGAGAGTTTTCCTTACAGTTCAAGAATTTCTCAATGTAGATGCCATGTTTGCTTTAATAGTAGGAACGAATCGAACACGAATTAATGGTACAGACATGGTTATACCTACCCCGAAGTTTTTGACCCATATTGCGGAGTCCGTTGGTTTCGTTAAAGAACATGTTGAGGAACTTGATACTTATCATCGGTACAATATACATCGTGCAAACTCCATTAATTCGGAGTCATTGATAATCCTTCGGTTTAAGCGTCCTATTTCAAATTAGTCCTCAATATCTGAAATTGAACTATACCCGAACTTGTGTTGGGGTCTCTTAGAGGTGAGATAACGGGAATAATCTTCGTACCTACGATCGTCAGGGAGAATGAATTCGACGCGAAATGCAACATCGGAATCTTCTGGTAGCCTCTGAATAACCATGAGGGATTGCGCATCAAAGGTGGGCGGGATAACAAGTTCCCTCACGGAAGATGCCGGTCGAAACCTGTGTTCTGCTGCATGACCGGAACGTTCTGGTCGAAACCAAAGACGCAACGATTCGATCGTACCTCCAGGCAGGCTGCGCGAATAGTATACCGCTTGAGTGTGCCATTCCTTGTTATTGCTATTTGGTGCGAGGGTGTATTTTTTTGGCCACCCCCAGAACTGTGGATGTACATTTCGCGCCGTAAGTCCTAGGTCTATTTCCCAAGTTCCTGTTCGCTTACGTAATGCTTTGAGTACATCATTCTGTGTTAGAGTCCGAACACAGAATAGAGTTTCCAACGCCTCTGTGGTTTCTTCTGAGGGATCCGTTATATCGACAATATCCTCAGTTTCTGGTGGACTTGGTGTGGGTACATGAATTCGAGGGGAATAGTGCTTAATTTTTGGTGGTGGTGCTTCTGGGAGGAATGCACCAGCAGTCTGGCGCGTTTGCTGTTGTATGGATTTTCTAGTGTCCGTACGGAGCGATCCTTCTAGACTGATATATCTAGCATTAAGCAATTTGTCTAAGAAATCAGTGGAATCAACATGGTGGCAGAAGTAAGAGTTGATGAGACTTTGAAAATACCGCTGGATTTCATCAAGCGTAACTTGGTCTAGGGGTACATTTGGATCTAGTTCTTGTAACCAACTGACTTCAAAGTTTGAATCCAAGCCGCCGGAGGTTAGGTTAGAGGAACCTATAACGGTCACAGCTTTTTGATTTTCATTATTTGGATTGGGCAAAAAGAAATACATTTTGGGATGAAAGGTTTGGAACCTGTGTTTGTAAAAGATCCACAGTTCGTCTAATAATTCGTAGAGGGCATATAGAGCCTCGTAGCTTGTTCCACGTTGATTCAAGCCAATAACGCCTACTGAATGTCCGGAGTATTTTTCCAATGCACTTGCGATAAGTTCTACTCCTCGTTGGCGTGCCCACGCCACAGCAAAGCGAAAGCTTGAGAACGAAGGTGCTTGCATTAAGTATCCTGAAATAATCTCGGATAAAGAGTCTTGAGGTGGTTTGATTAACATTTTGCAGTAAATACCCGAACAGTACGGGCTATTGTGATTAAATTAAAATTAACCTTTTTAGAAGCTATCTCACCACACGATTCTAACAGTTTAACAAATTCTGGTCGATCCTAAAAGAAAAAAACAGTTGAATTGAAAGTCTCATTGGAACGAGTAAGCGTCGTATTTTGAAGAATAGAAATCAAGTTCCAAAGAGTGATTCTAAATTCTGCATTTTGCTTGAATGCTTAAACTTCTCACACCATTTTTGGAGAAAAACGTAAATGGCACCGAAACGCATTGCCGTGATTGCTACTATCTATCGCTACCTGTCACATGCCCAACACTTCGCTGACCGCTTCATGGTTGGCTACCCCTACGAGGGAGGCTGGCATCGTCCCGATACCCAAGTCGTTTCCCTCTATGTTGACCAAAGACCCGAAGGCGATCAATCCACTGACCGGGCCCGCGAGTTCGATTTTTCCGTCTATCCAACTATTGCTGAAGTGCTGCGCTGTGGTGGAGACAAACTTGCTGTCGATGCTGTGTTGCTCATAGGTGAGCACGGTGACTACCCAAGAAATGAGAAAGGACAGGTTCTCTATCCACGCTACGAATTTTTCAAGGAGTGCGTCAAAGTCTTTGAGGAGGACGGACAGGGCGTCCCAATCTACAACGACAAACATCTCTCCTACAGCTTCGAGAAGGCACAGGAGATGGTGGACGACGGGCATCGCTTAGGATTCCCGATCCTCGCCGGCTCCTCTCTACCGGTAACTTGGCGTCTGCCAGATGTCGAATTGCCGCTCGATTGCGAGATTGAGAGTGCCTTGATGGTGGGTGTCGGTGGCTCCGATCCGATGGATTATCACGCCCTGGAAGCTATGCAGTGCATGGTCGAACGCCGTAAAGGCGGTGAGACCGGGGTTAAGTCAGTACAATTAATCGAAGGCGATGCGGTGTGGGAGGCAGGCGAAGAAGGACGATGGTCAAAGGAACTTTTGGAGTCAGCGCTCTCTCGGTCCGACAGCCCGTGTGGACTGACCGGGGAGGATGGTCGGACTCAAGATCTGCGCGGCAACGGCGAGCTCCAGAAACTGGTCGAAAATCCAGTAGCCTATTTTATCGGACGCAACGATGGACTCCAAACCACGCTACTCATGCTCAACGGTGCAATCAGAGACTACTGCTTCGCTGCGCGGCTCAAAGATGTGCCGGATCCGGTGTCTACACAGTTTTTCCTGCCCCCAACACCCAACGTGACCTACTCCGCCTGCCTAGTTGCCAAGATTGTGGAGATGATTATGACGGGGGTAGCCCCTTTCCCTGCAGAGCGCACCTTGGTTGTCAGCGGGATGCTGGAGAGTTGTCTGACTTCGCGGATACAAGACCATCAACGTCTGGAGACCCCACATCTGCGAGTGGAGTATCAGGCACCGGCTGAGTCGCATCATGGGCGGGCTTGAATCTGATGTTTTGCAGTGGATAGGGATTTTTTTGATTAAAGTAAAGGTAATATGAAGGAGAGCGGTATGACACCAGAAGTAGTGCTGCAAAAGCGGGAACAAATGATGCGCGATGGCTACTGTGTGGTAGATGATGTCTTGACTGAAGACTTTCTAGAGGAGCTCCGAGAAGAATCAGAACGCTTGATCGCTGGGCATGAGCCGCCGCCTGACGTGAGGTATCAAGGACAACATGTGGGCGTACGGGGTGTAGACAATCCAATCATCCAGAAACTGTTGGATTGGCAACCATCGCGTCAGGCACTTGTGCAGATGGGCTTTGGAGATTTCGAGAGTACCGGGGGGATTATCATCCTTACTAAAGATCCTGACGAGCCCGCGCTCTATTGGCACCAAGATTGGATGCTATGGAACGATCCGATGAGTTGCTCGCCATGGCCCCAGACCATGTTTCTGTCCTACTACTTAACCGATACAACGGTTGAAAACGGCTGTCTCAAGGTTATCCCAGGCACCCATCTCAATCGCATTCCGCTGCACGATCAACTGGTTCCAGCCCACGAACAAGGGGCTCGGTTTATTGAAGAGGACCACCCAATCATGTTCAGCGATCATCCGGATCAGGAAAATATCTTCGTCTCGGCGGGGGCACTCGTCTTGGCGGATGCCCGCGTTCTGCATTCAGCGCACCGGAACCTGACAGACGAGCGACGAACCCTAATCTTAGCGTGGCATAAGCGTCCCATGACAGTTCCCGACGATTGGGATGACGAACTTCCTGAGATCATTGCCAACCGCGATCCGAATCAGGAATACTCCGGCTCTCGCATCCCTAGAGAATTGCTTAAATAGGACCAATACACTTGATACACAGTTTCTCCGGTTCGTCGAGGAAGTTCCGTACCCTCCGACGAACCGGCTCCATTATGTGAGAATCCAAATCCCGATCCCGACCTTGCCCGTTTCCCACCCTTAATGCCCCTTCTTGAACCAGATCTTCAGCGCAGTGCCCCCCATGATTTTATCTTTTTCGTTTTTGCTGAGAGAAGGCAGGTGGAAATCGATTAGATCCACCAGTTTCTGGTAGCCCGGTTCTTCGAGGATCCATGGAGAATCTGTGCACCACATCATACGCTCGGGTCCGTAGGCTTGGTAGATCTGCTCGACCATCGGTTTCATGTCTTCGTAGGGCCAAGGCTTCTTGGAGAAAGCATACTCTCCTGAAACCTTAATGTATACATTGGGGAATCGTGCCATGTCGATAACCCGCGGATAGGTTGCCGGTGGTAACGGTTCATCGTCAAAGCGGGGGCGTCCCCAACGGTCTACCACGCTAGGGGTGCTCGGCATCACACCGAGGTGATCTAGAGAGATATTGAGGTTGGGGAAGGCAGCCGCTAGCATCTCAACGCAACCGATGTTCGCACTACCTGTGTAGATATTGATATTGATACCCAACTCGTTCGCACACTGAAACAGAGGGTAAGCCTTCAGGCCATTGACACACGTGGCATTCGGATCACCCAGATCGCCGATTCGGATGCCTTCAATGCCGGTAGCTTCGACCAACTCCTTCAGGCGCGTGGCTGGATCCGGATCGTCTGCATCCACTAGTCCGGTGGCGGTGAAGCGGTCGGGCCACTTCTGGACGCAGTGGGTTACATACCTATGCTCCTCGATCCGAGTGCCCCCCATATCGATCAACACCGTCTTGTCGATATTCGCCGCGTCCATTTCTCGCAGCAATTGCTCGGCGGTGGCTTCTTTGTCCGCCGGTGCCAAACCACTGACACCGCGCGGGTATTCGTCGCTCAATTTGGCGAATACGTGCACGTGTACATCTACCTTATCCATGCTTGTTATACCTCCTGCCTTTCATTCCGCTTCCTCCTGTCTCGCAATTTGTTCGTCTTCCTCATTTACGACAAAACTAAATACTGTTTTGCGAGGTGATTGAGTGCTTCTTTGTAAACTTCAAACATAATCGACAGACGGAAAAAGACTTCACCGAGATCGTATTCCCGTGCCATCGTATGTGATGACGCTCGTTCATAGTATTCACGCCCAAAATCGATATAAAATTGTGTACTTACCGGACGGTTTTTATAACGACGACGATATTCGATCCACTGTGGAAAGATGCCTGTGAGATAAAGTGAGTAATTACCAATATGGGAGTAGATGAGGAATTGGCGGCGGGTGTCTGCATTGGCTGCCTCTTGAATCATGTCCGTCAGATAGTGATGAGTTTGTTTATCATTTCGATCAATGCGATGCAATCGATCTGTCCTGACGAACAGGCTGAGGAGATTGGCGATATAGTTGATTACCTTTTTATCCCCCAAGATCCTCTGATCCATTAAACTGCGGCGCAAGAGCACATTGAAGAATAGAAACGGTGAAATCTCTAATATCAACAGACTTCGATCGCGGATCTTGTCGAACAAGGATTCACTGTTTAGCATAGATTCAAGCGTTATCGGTAGATGATGAATCAATTGAGCAATCTCCTCATAGCTCCGCCCCGGCTTCGGGAAATTCTCAATCAGAAATTGCAGATCCTTGTCCACCAACTGGCTGAGATCTGTCCTAGCAAAATCGGGTGTTTGCATCGCGCTATCCTCCTCCTAATCAGCCGATTGTTATGAACCGGTCTTAAAAGATAAGAGATTATCCCAAAATGCGGTAGATTTGTCAATTCACAATGAACAATATTGCAAGTGCTATATAGTGATCTACTAAATGAAGTATAAAGTAGATTTTCGTATTTCCCTGAGCGTTCCTCAATGGGTAAAAGTTGATTTTACCAACGTGTTGGGCAAGGGAGCGTGGCCCAACGATTTTCCAAGATTCCTTGCCTGAAGCGAGCGATGATGCACCTTGAATTGCATCCACCCTTCGATTAAATGATTCTTTGAACAGGTGCTATGAGTCTGTGGATTAGATTGCCATAAAACCTAAAAAGCACCGCTGTTTAGCGGCGCTTTGGTTTGAATTCCAATATTATTTTTTTAATATGGGATCTGCGTTTTACTCACGCCATGCTTGCTGGCCGAGAATATCATCCTGTCCCAATTCATCGAAAATAAGGGCTACATTGCTACCATCTGCATCCATCATCCAGATACCCAAACTACCGTTGCGGTTACTGCTGAAGATAATCTTCGTTCCGTCAGTAGACCAACACGGATAGCCACTATAACTGTCTGCACCGGTCAATCGGGTTTGAACCAGCGAAAACAGATCCAGGACATACACAGCAGCATCGTGTGGGGAACTTTCCTTGGTAAATATCAATTTCGAGCCATCCGGATTCCAATCCGGGTGGATATCGTAGTGTTCACTAATTGTCAAACGTTGAATGCCCTCTTCTACTGCTGGTGGATCGGCACTCGGTGCTTGAGGTGGATCGTCCTCCCCCTTCTTTTTCTCTTCCTCCTCATCTGGTGTTTGATGCGGGTCTTTCTCCGGCTCTGGCTTTTGTTCTATCTCTGGTTCCGGCTCTGGCTCCTGTTCCGGTTCCTGTTCTGGCTCTGGTTCCGGTATTACTTGCGTTGGGGGTGCCTCTTTGGCGGCGAGAAATGTCTCAATGTCCACCACAAAAAGATTCCGAATCCCTTGCTTCAGTGCATGGTTATAGACAATCTGAGTACCGTCAGGCGACCATGTAGGTCTAGAATCTGCGTGGCAGTCGGAAAGTCGAACACGATCTTCTCCGTTCGCATTCATGCTGTAAACTGCTGGTTGACCCAAGGCTCGCGCGTGAACAAAGGCGATGCGACGGCCGTCAGGCGACCAAGCCGGATGCCGATCGTTGAAGTTATCCCCGCTGATAGGTCTTGCGTTGCCCCCACGGCTGTCCATAATATAGATTTGCAGTGGACGGTTGTTTTCTGAGCGACTGAAGGCAATTTCATTACCATTAGGGGACCAGGAGGGGTAGACATCGAAGAGTTGTGTTAGTGACTTTTCACCTGTACGATCAGCGTTAATCACTGAAATCCCAAAAAAGTCCTTGCCAACAACATTTCCACGCACGAAAACAATCTGACCCGTTACTTTGCGTCGAATAGAGATCTTTTGCGAGATGTCACTATCACCGATAGTTATACCCGGTATGTGTGTTGTGTGATACCCCGGCTTTTCCGCAGTCAGTTGGTACTGTCCTTTAGAGACCGGGGAAATCTCATAATGTCCACCGCCCTTCGTTACTGCCGCACGTTCACCCAAAGAGATAAGGACATTCTTCACAGGATTGCCATCGTCAGAAATCACTGTACCTCTAAATCTAACGCCGGGTTCAAGACGAAAATTAACGGTTGGAGACTCTTTGCGAGTGACTTGTACTGCCGCTTGTTGGTCTAGGTAACCAGGGGCATTAATCTTCAGGATATAGTCGCCGGTTTTGAGTTCTCCAAATATGAAGTTCCCACTAGAGTCGGTGGTTATTGACGCGATATTTTCCTGTTCGAATTCGCCGCCTGGGAGTTTTTTCGTCTTGACCAATGTGACTTGGATACCTGCAACCCCCTGCTCTGTGACCAGATCTACAATGGTTCCTTTGACGACACCCTCCGGTGTTGCCACAACCGCGGGACCTATATCATCAACAACGTCCTCGTCATCACCACAACCAATAAAAAATGCGAATAGAGCTAGAGCAAAAAGACCAAGATAGGAGTAACGGATTATGTTCACCATAAGAATTCGTGGGTTCGTTTATCCGGTAGGGATCGATAAACAGCCACTTCCTCCTTTCAAAATTTGCCTGCTGACAAAATGTGAGGTTAAATCTTCATGAGATGGTAGCGGAAGACAGTTCAAAAACAAAGGAATTAATCGTACAATTCCTTCAATCTTTCCCCACCCTTGTTACGCAGAAATTTACAATTTCTGCGTAACAATTGGTGCTTTCTTCCGAAGACCTTTGTCACCAGAATCCTTCAAAACTGTTTCGGGAACGTAGTTGCTATAATCTGAAATATTCCCATGTGTGATGGCATAGACGACAATGTTGATCAGGTGCCGCGCCGCGTGGGGCGCAAATTCTTCTAGAATCTGATTCTGATCTTTAAGCTTGCCGTAGAACGGTTTCTGAACTCCACCATCAATTACATGCATCATCTGCTCGGTATCGACCAAGACAGCAAGCCGTCCATCAATCGTGATACCTTGCAGTTTGGAATAGGGACCAAAGTGAAGAGGGATGATGCCATGGCCGGTATACATGGCCTTCCGCAAGGGAAAACGCAAAGGACCATTTAGCGAGTAATAGGTGTTGTAAACCGGGTGATCATTGGGAATAAAGCTGAGTTGATGCTCTGGCAGGAGGGCCCGCAGCACCTTTCTTGTGCCTTTCATTGCGTTATCCGCATTCCCATGCGTCGCTATATAGACGAATCCGCCACGATTTATCACATACTCTCGCAGTCTTTGGACTTCAGCGTCAGTGTACTTACTCAATCCACCCGGACGCCTAGTATTCCAGATCGGATTCCTGTGGGAGTTGTACACTCTCTTCCGATGTTCTGGACTTATTTTTGAGCCCCCGGGTATCGGTTCCATAAAAATAATCGGTGCCTGAAAGAACGCAGCATCCTTCATGTGAACGGCATCAACAAGTTGTGTTTTGATCTGAGTTTTTTGATTCAGTGATTGTACTAGATAGGACAGACCTGCCCCAAATCGGAAATTTCCGAGACCACTGCCTCATATATCGGCGCTTGGGTGGAGGGGATCTTCAAAACGGGCAAGGTTTAAGCGTCCCATCATATCTCGTCCACGTCCCACAACGATAGCACCGGGACTCCCAGAGGGCAGTTCAGGCACACCACCCCCCAATGTTACCTTTTCGCTCACATTGGCTAGAGTGTCGTCAATGTTAGATGCCCCTTCGGCGCCGACCAGCGAACCCAGACCAGCGTGGCCTCTTGTCCGGGTTTGGTTCACGCCGCCCCCTAAACCGAAGGCACCCCGTCCAACGCCGCTACCTTCGCCAATACTACCAGTGCCGGAAAGTGAACTATTTCCGCTCAGTCCTGCGGCTAACGGGGCATCTGACTGAAGGGGGAGATCAACAGCCGTGGCAAGTGATTGGGCGGGGCGGTCATTGGCGCGAGATGCACCTTGGACAGAAATTTCGGTACGTGCAGACTGTGCCCGAGGCTGAGAAACTGGGACATCCACCGGCACAGATACAGAAGTTGATTTCACCGGATGGGTTGTAAAAGCCCGGGTCTGCGCCAATACTGACTGACGCTCGATTTGAAAATTAGGCGTGGGCGTAGGCGCGATGGGAGGTGCCTCTATGCGTGGTGTTTTCTTCACAGGCGGCACCGGTTTAACTCTGAGAATACTCACTTCTAAAGCATCAACATAGTTCAGAGTAGTTTGATTGATGATGATAAAACTGAAGACCATCGCGAGGCATAGATGTAACACTAGAGAGACGAACCAGAAGCGGTACTTGGGCTGAGATTTCATGGGGGTAACCTCCTTAAGCGAATAATTGGCTTTTGACATACTTCCACATGTGAGCGTGCCAGTTCCGGTTTGCCCGAAAGGGACATTACCGAACCGTGAATCCACGATTCTGTGAGTGCTGAAACAACACAACAGAAACACGACATCGGGATTTGTAAAGTCCCAAGCGCATGTGAGATTCCGCTATCAACAACAATGACTACCCGAAGAGGATTCAGTGACATCAATTTACATCTGCTAACTCCAAGGTAGTCTTACGGCGTCTCGCTCAATGGACGATACTTCGTCCATTTTCTATATTTATACTGCTTTAGGCGGTTCAGAATGAAAGGCTTTGCAACAGGTCATTTCTACCTAATCCTAATGATTGGGCAGGATGGTAGCTCATTGATTGGTCAGCGGATTACAGCAAGGAACACCTCCCATTACTTAGTCATTCGTCACTCATACACTGCCATCCAAAAAAAATTATAGCATATCTTTGTTGGAAATACAATCTTTTAACTGAAGGGTGTGCATAGTGGTTGATTGGAAAATAGCAGCCATATTGGAGACATTGCGAGCCAGTACCATATGGCATTGGCAATCATAGCTACTTGAACCAATAACACCCCGATAGCCAAACAACACCGTATCTTGAAAAACCGTGCCAAAACCTTTCACATCGGAGATTTGCTCCAGGCTGAAAACAAGAGTTATTTTACGCAGCTCAATTCGTCAACAGACTCTAATGCAGCTGTATTAATAGTATACTAAAGTTAGTACAATTTGTATCCAATTCATGTAGCGTTATCAAGGGTCTAGTGAATATTCGGCGAGTTAGTATCTTCAGAGATTGTTGCAGAAAATAATTATCCCTTGATTAAAGCACGCAGATGCTCAACCATCAACCCTTGTGTCCGCTTGACAGTTCGATACCAATGTTATCGAACTGCCTGTGACACAAGTGGCGTTGAATAGCAATTGCGTCAGGCAACTTGTTCCGAAACTTAGTTGCGCGAATTAATTGATGCTTTGACGCGATTTGACCTGATACCTTGTCAAATCCGCAGTGCTGCTTGACATCCCGAAGCGTGTTCTCAATCAACCACCATTTGTACCGTGAATTGTACAAACTTTAGTAATATGGACTTATGTCATTGTTGATGACATTCTGATAAAACTCGAACCATTACTCCGACGCCCAGGCCCCCCTCCCCCATGTAGCGATAGTGAGTTAATCACTATGATATTGGTTGCCGAATGTAAGGGGTGGGACATCGAAACACAACTGCTATCCGACTTTAGCCAGCACCCCCATCTGTTCCCTATACTGCCTTGTCAGACCCGACTTAACCGGCGAAGACGCAATTTGGGGACAATCATCAATCGGATTCGACAGATGCTCTTGTCAGACATTGAAGCGGCATCGGAGAAACTGTGTATTATTGATAGTTTGCCGATTCCAGTCATTCAGTTTCATCTGGCACCTTCGTCATCAAATAATTGGTCATGCTATGGTGCCGATTATGGGCGGGTGGAATCGAGGAAACAGACCATTTTCGGCTATAAACTTCATCTGTTAGTCACCGCAAGTGGGGTGATTGTTGATTTTGAACTTGCCCCGGCTTCTGCAACCGATTTATCGGTTGGTTACGAATTGCTCTCTGGACACCAAGATAAGCAAGTGATAGGGGATAAAGCCTATATTAGCAACCAAGTCAAAGACCAATTAGCTCAACTCAACCGTATCGATCTGATAACGGTCCCCCGACGCAACCAGAAACAGCAGATTTCCAGACAAACCAAGCGGTGGATTAACGAAATTAGGCAGAGGGTTGAAACGGTTAATGGTCAATTGAGTGAACAATTTCATATACAAAAGAATCATGCGCATAGTTTCTGGGGGGTATGCACTCGGTTATACTCCAAACTCACCGCTCATACGCTATGCGTTTATCTCAATCAGCTATGCAAAAAAGAGGCGTTTTTACAGATTAAAGAGTTGGCGTTTCCAGTTCATTAGTAACTAGCATAAGGCCCTAATACTAAAGTTAGTACAATTTGTATCCAATTCATGTAGCGTTATCAAGGGTCTAGTGAATATTCGGCGAGTTAGTATCTTCAGAGATTGTTGCAGAAAATAATTATCCCTTGATTAAAGCACGCATATACTCAACCATCAACCCCTGTGTCCGCTTGACAGGACGATACCAATGAATGCTCAATACCCAGTACACCGACTCACTTGTTATCGAACTGCCCCGATTTTATCAGGGTGGCGTTGAATAGCAATTGCCTCAGGCAACTGGTCCCGAAACTCAGTTGCGTGAATCAATTGATGCTTTGCTGGGATTTGACCTGATATCAGGTCAAATCCGCAGTGCTGCTTGGCATCCCGAAGCGTATTCCCAATCAACCATCATTTGTACCGTGAATTGTCCAAACTTTAGTTTAGTAATAGTATAGACACAAATTCCTACTGGGAGTTCTCAAGTTTTTTCGTCGAATCTGGATTAATTCTGTAATAGTCAGGGCGATGGTAGACACTATCAAGTTCGCCCGTGAAATCTCACCGGATGTCGAGGTTATAGAGAATAAGTCCCATTGGACACGGGATGTGGTTTTGGAAGAAGATGCGTCTCAAGTGCGGTGGAGTGTCATTCCGCAAGTGATGAATACTTTGCGGAATACCGCACTGGCGGGGTTACGCTTTGCAGGCTATCATAGTATATCCAAAGCAATGCGTTATTTTGCTGCACACCCACAACACGCTTTACGCTTAATCAATAGAAAAACAAGAACTATGGTGAAGTCTATAAATAAGTAAACATTTGCTAATAATTTGGGTCTTTCCGAAGTTTCCAAAGTCCCCCTGATAAGGGGGATTTAGGGGGTTAGCTGTATATTACTAAAGTTTGTACAATTTGTATCCAATTCATGTAGCGTTATCAAGGGTCTAGTGAATATTCGGCGAGTTAGTATCTTCAGAGATTGTCGCAGAAAATAATTATCCCTTGATTAAAGCACGCAGATGCTCAACCATCAACCCTTGTGTCCGCTTGACAGTTCGATACCAATGTTATCGAACTGCCTGTGACACAAGTGGCGTTGAATAGCAATTGCGTCAGGCAACTTGTTCCGAAACTTAGTTGCGCGAATTAATTGATGCTTTGACGCGATTTGACCTGATACCTTGTCAAATCCGCAGTGCTGCTTGACATCCCGAAGCGTGTTCTCAATCAACCACCATTTGTACCGTGAATTGTACAAACTTTAGTTATATCTAACGGAGGTAGATTAATGACATATACTCGTCGATAGAAACTGGGGTGACTTACCAATCTTGCGTGCAATGCCCCCTCCCTTTAGGGTGGGGATGTAGCGCGCCAAAGTGCGTTGTTAGTCAAAAAACGGTTGAAATTGCAGGTAAAAGATGTTACAGTTATCTTGGCTTTCGTGAGAGGGCGCAACTCCACTGCTTAGTGGAGCCTCTCACATCCAATTGCGTGGACATGAAAGCCAGAGAGCCGAGTCCCTATGAAAACCTACAAGTTCAAAATGTATAGTAACCACACTAATCGTGAGTTGCAGCAAACGATTGACAGCCATGCTGAAGTATGGAATCACTTTGTATCCTTGTGTCGCAGATACCATGCTATCTATGGGAAGTATCCTGGCAAAAAAGCACTGATGCGACACTTAACAAAGTTGAAGCGGCTCCCCCGCTTTGCACATTGGAATCAGTTGCCGAGTCAATCGTTACAAGACGTAATAGACCGACTTGATAAAGCGTACTCTAAACTGTTTACTGACCGCACAAGCGGCAAGCGTTCCGGTCGTCCCCGTTTCAAGCCCCGTAAACGATACAAGTCCTACACACTCAAGCAAGCCGGTTGGAAACTGCTACAAAACAACTCTATCCGTATCGGCAAACGCATCTACCGATATTTCAAAAGTCGGGAAGTCTTAGGCACCCCGAAACGCTGCACGATTAAGCGTGACAGCGTAGGAGAGGTATGGCTAATCATTCTGACAGACCATGTAGATACCGATTTAGAGTCTCCCACGACGGGTAATAACGCGGGGTTTGACTTTGGACTAAAGAGGTATCTCACCGGGTCTGACTTCAATGACTACGAATCTCCACAATTCTTCAAGCGCGGTCTCAACACTATCAAACGAGCGAACCGCAACCATTCACGAAAGGTCAAAAGGTCAAAGAATCGGGAACGCGCAAGAATCAACCTTGCAAAGAAACATCGCAAGATTGCGAACCCAAGGCAAGATTTCCACTGGAAACTTGCCCATGACCTCACAGACAGATATGATTGGATTTCACTGGAGACCCTCAACCTCAAAGGCATGAAAAGCCTTTGGGGACGCAAAGTCTCTGACTTAGGTTTTTCTGACTTTGTGCAGAAACTCAAGTATATCGCTTCCAAGAAAAGCACGGAAATCCGATTCATAGACAAGTGGTATCCTTCAAGTAAGACCTGCCATGTCTGTGGTGCAATCAATCAAGAGCTAAACCTTCGTGATAGAACATGGCAGTGTCCAAACTGCCACACACAGTTGGATAGAGATCGGAATGCGGCGGTCAATATCCATAGGGTGGGGGCATCCACCCGCTCAGGAGAGGCCGTAAGTCCCGGTTCGCCGGGCAATCCTCGTTGATAGAGCAATTCGACTCCTTAAAGGGAACGGGTGAGAATCCCCACCCTTTAGGGTGTGGGAGTATGTCAATTCCTTACTGGCTGCCAGCGAATAGCATATATATCGGTGTTGTCTCTGACCTCATCCCACGATCCGGGTGCTTGGCTGGAGCCACAGATTGATAGAATCGTATCATCTGCAAATACCACACTGGCACTGTAGCTGCCGGTGAAGGTCGTTGAATCGAGATAGTAGACTTCATCCAACCAAGTTCTACCTTCATCCCGACTGATCATCGCTCGTGACCCAGGCGGTCCGGGACCATAGCGCGTGTCGTGAATCACAACCACAGTCCCATCGCTCTGGACTGCGGGATAGCCAAAGGTTTGACCGTACACCGTGCAAAGCATACGCGGCGGGCTCCACGTTTGACCCCCATCCGCTGACTCCATTACAAATACATTCTTGAAGCCTTTGCCTTTGTCGGTGCCAGCCATCGGGCGCATCATTTCCTCGGTGTCAGATGGTAAGGGAGGACGCTGATAGCGCATTGTCGCGAACACACGACCCGACGGGGTCAACACGGCTGCACCCTCTGAACCCCAATCAATCATCAGAGTGGGACCCTGCCAAGTATTGCCCCCATCCGTTGAACGGAAGGTGTAACAACCGTTCATGGTGGTTGGTGTATTTCGGATGTCCACCGTCCATAGCAGCGTGTCATCCTGAAGTCGGTTCAGACCACGATGCGTATAACGTTCGGTGTAGGGTCTGTCGTCAGGCAGATTCATCTCGACCGGAATCTCTGCCCGCTTCGTCCATGTAATGCCCTCATCTTGGGAGATCCACACAACCGCTGGGTCACGTGCCTCCGGTCCCGTCGAGCAGTTGACACCGATGAATGTACCGTCCCGCAGGACTCGCCAGTGCCCTCCCGGCAGATCCTCCATGCCTGTCAAAGATCGCGATGTCCATGTACGTCCCCCGTCCGTGGATTTGCACAAAATCTGGGACTGTTTCACGTATACTGTACCGTCCGGTCCCACGTCCACGTGTGTACCTTGTGGGCTCATGTCATCGCTGTGTGGCAGCAGAGTCTTTTCCACCGGAACGCGGGTGAGTTTCCCACCGGCAGCGTGCCAGATGTATTGACTGTCGTGCATCTGTTTGAGCACCTCTGCCGATAGCACGTCCACTCCGCCAAGTTGACTCGTGCGCAGTTTCGGTTCAACGATTACTTGCATCATTTTAAGCCTCCATTCTATTGCACCATCGCTTGTCACGCATATTTAAGTGTCAAATCCAGTCCGAGAATTGTGACAATACCTTCAGGGAGTGGGACATCATTCCGAGCCGCTAGTTCCACGACGTTTCTGCCTGTCCGCAGCGGCGGCACTTGCACATCGTAGGCAAGTTGGCAATCCATTTGACCGTCTGAGGCGGGAGCGAATTGACCATTGGTCAGTTCCTCACTGTTTAACCGAATTAACAACGCATCCTTCCATGAGGGATCATCGAACTCAAGGTTCAAGGTCGCCTTTGTCGGCGGATGCGATCCTGCGTCATCCCCGACTATCAGCGGTAGGCGACCAATCACGCCGGTGCGCAGAGCACCGCGCTTCGATTCGATCGGAAGGAGACGAGGCGCGGATAGGTGCGCGTAATACGGTAGAATGCCGCCAGTAGCACTATCGACACTGAACAGTTTATCTTTGCCGACCAACATATCTGCGTCCCCCACTTCATGCACACAGGCGTAGCAGCGACGGCGAGCTTCGATTAACTCGTCACCGGTCATGAACTCGAACGGCGTGCCAAGGTTCCAGAAGTAGAGCCCACGGGCACCAGCGCGATACCAATTCGACGCCAGTCCACGCACCAACGGCAGCGACTCCTTGCCCAAATTCACACACGGGTAGACAGGCACACCGTATGGTCGCGCCGCTTCAACCCATGTCTCAACCGGCAGAGACCACGGCGCATACCCGCCGCCGATAATGAGGATGTCAATCAGATCGCGTCCGAGCCATGCCGACACATCCATGCCGTTGTCAAGGGATGTGGTGAAGGTATCGGGTACACGCACGGCGATGAGCAAAGGTCTATCCCGCTGCTTCGCTGCAGCGTCCGTCAGGCTGCGAATCTTTTCCATCATTGATGTGATGATGTCAATCTCATCTGCCGTGCACGGTTCGCCGCGCATCCGGCGACCGAATAGCACCGGGTGGCGGATGTAGTCCAACTCAAACCCATCCACATCATAGCGTTGACAAATCTCCCCAATGATTTCGAGTTTGCGTTGACGCACCGCTTCGTGCGAGAAGTCTTGTGCTGTCGTATATAATTCAAATTCTGGCAGGGTTCCACGGGTATTGACCATAAACTCCGGGTGCGTGCGTTTCCAAACGGTCATGGCGTTAGCGTCCATGAAACTGTCGTGCACGTCGTTCATGCGTACCGATGCGAATGTCTTCATGTCGTGCCCGTGCGAGAAGTCACAAACCAAGTGCAGCGGACAACGATACTCCCGCGCCAGCGTCTTGACGTTTTCTGTCACCCTGTGCCAATATTTGACCGGCGCACCTTGGGCGTCCCCGTAAATCTGCTGCACCTTGCTATCGTATGCCGGGGCATCGAACTGTCCGCATAGCACCGACCAAGAGATGGTGCCGACCTGTGTCTCGGCGAGCGGCGCGATCCGGTGTGCTAGGAAGCCTTCGGGTGTGTTTGCATCTTCCAGTGCCAGTTCGTGTGTGTCATCGTTGAAGATAATGCGCCGACGGCGTTGTGCCGCCTCAACTCTCGCCCGTTTGGTTTCCGACCAGTCAATCCTCGACATATTTCCCTCCTACATTCTCGGATGGTTCATCTAAAAAGAAAGTGCAAAGCGCGAAAATAAATCGTGGGGGCGGGGTGACCCCGCCCATGCTTGCCTAAACTAGTCCCCAGCGGATAATCACATAGTCGGTATTACCAATGCAGTTGTCCCAAGCACTCACGTCGCCGTAGCAGGAGCCGGTCAGCGTTAGCATCTCTTCCCCGTCCAGACTGATTGTCGCTGCATAGCCAGCCGCGGCACCGTGGCTGAGGTAGTACACCTTGTCCCGCCACGTCTCACCGTTGTCATGGCTTACCACCGCTCTGCCGCTACTCATCTCGCGGGGATACCGGTGATCGGTCACCACCACCGCACGATTGTCCGACAATCCAACACCATATCCGTAGCACTGCCCCAGCACCGTGGCGAGTTGCCGCGGTGATGTCCATGTGTCGCCTGCGTCGTCCGAATGAGCGACGAACACATGCTTATACGGGAATGTATGCCCGGCTGCGAGGGCACCGGTCCGCTCCAGCAGATCTGGAGGATCGTCGGGTAGGCTCGGACGTTGACAGCGAATCGCTGCCAACAGTCTGCCTGTGGGTAGTTGGGCAACATTGACTTCACAGCACCACTCACCGAGGGCAGAGTAATCGGACCATGTATGTCCACCGTCCCTTGAGCGGTAGATGCGGCATACAGCAGGTGTTATCTCAGCCGCTTCACGGTTGCCAATCCTATCCGCCCCCACCAGCACCGGCACCAGCAGCGTACCATCGTCCAGACGGGTCATGCTGAAGCCCAACGACAGCACATCCGGCGTACCGGGGTCAATCTCCCCGATTTGCCGCCATGTTTTGCCTTCATCGTGAGATTCCCACACAGTCGGCGGCGTGCCGTTGACCGGGGGTTTGACATTTAACATGGCACCCGCATCGTTGAACACCACCCGCCAGCCACTACATATATCGGGATCGCGCCGGAGGTGCTCCCACGTTTTGCCGCCGTCCGTCGACCTGTGCAGCAGCGTGTGTTGGGCGGCATAGATTGTACCGTTCGGTGCCTCCACTAGGCACAACCGTTGGGTATGTCCCTGCGGATCGCGCGGCAGCCGAATCTTCTCCACAGAAACCTTCTCTAATTTTTTGTCGTGGGCATGAAGAATATAATCGCTCGCCTGCATCGCTCGCAGTTCATCAGGCTGAATAGATACCCCGCCCATGTTGTGTGTTGAGAGCATGATGTCTCCTTTCTCCTATCTATTATTTGGGTTGGGAGGTTCTGCTGTTGGTGACATACATTTTATTGGTTGAAGGCGTTAGCAACTTGCACCAGATCAAGAATGTTGACCACCCCATCGTCGTTGAGGTCTGGAGCGGATTTGCCAAACCCGTTGGCAACTTGTACCAAATCCAAGACATTCACAACCCCGTCACCATTAACATCCGTGGACACACCCACTCGCAGATAGATTTCACCGTCCAAATCGGGTAACTGATGTGCTTTGCCCGTCTGACCACTTGTCACGCCAGTAACATTCTCTGGAAGGGAAATTTCCTGTACGTTGCCACTCCGGTTGTAAACCGCCCACCCGTTATCAAACTCGCGAATATATAAACCCTCAATATCTTGATAGCGTTGTGCCGTTTGTCCGATAGGTTGTCCAAGATCGGCATCCCAAAAGTCATACCAGATGTGATTCTGATATTGCTTTTTTCCTTCAGCAGTAAATCCCCCAATCGTATAGAGGGCGTATCCATCGGAAAGCGTCAGGCTCATCGTGGTAAAGAGGCGCATCCATCGACGGTTGTTTGGACCGTCGGGCGGTTCAGTCGGATTGCCCTCACCCCTTAAAACGTTGATTTTAGGTTCTCTTACATTTTCTTCGTACCAAAGGAGGGCATCTTCAATATCAGCAATTTTACTGTTTGTGTAACCGTCTTGGTGACGGGTTTCTATCATACCGCCGTTGATGTAAGGGGCTGCTAGGGGAGACTTGTTCCAATTATTATTACACAGAATAAGAAAATCGTCTGGTACCACCTCACGGATTTGCCGTAGAATTGAGATACGTGCCCGTTGTTCCTCCTCAAGTGCCTTATAGAACTCTGGTGTTCCTTCATATTGTAGATATTGATTCCCATGAATCGTTGTAAGTAGCACAAGATCTTCATTCCATCTGTCAAACATAATTCCGTCGTATAAACCACATTTTGCGACCGCAATCACTTGTTGAACAACGAGGTTTTGGAATTCTGGCAGTCTAAAATCAATCAGATAGTTATTCGTGATGGAGCGAGAACCTGAAACAAGGTTTCCATCTTCGTCCCTTAACCAGTAGGGCCAATCTTCAGGATAGTGCGCGTTCAGCCCCGCAATTACAAGTCGGATTTCGGCAAGAAAGAGCATATTGGGATTTCTGGACACTAGTTTATCGCGTTCTCCGAGTGCGGATTTGAGATAACCAGCTAGGTGGTGCCACGGTGGAGTCTGTTGGAAACGGAGTCCAAAGGGAAGATGGTGCCAAAAAAGATCATGATATGCGATACGGTCATGATACGATAATGTAGGCAGATTTTGTATTCCATCATCCCAAGCTTGGATAATAGATGGAAGATTTCGGTTTTCGATTCGATCTCGAATCGGTGGATCTGGTAATATACACTCCTCATCGTATTTGAAATCGATTAGAGATAGCCCCTGAAGCGGACTAAAATCGAGAACTCGATTCACAGGGATCCAAAGTGTTTTCAGTGCGGTTAAATTGGCAAGGGGGCTAATATCTATAATTCGATTATAAGTGAGGTCCAATTTTTCCAACTGTATTAGGTTGGCAAGAGGACTAATATCTACAATCTGATTGGCACGGAGATCTAGTTCTTTTAGCCGTGTTAGGTTGGCAAGCGAACTAATATCTACAATCTGATTTTTATCAATCCAAAGTGTTTCCAGCGCGGTTAAATTGGCAAGGGGACTAATATCTATAATCCGGTTAACTGAAAAATTTGCAAAGACCAATGCCGTCAGATTCTGAATTGGGGTAATGTCTGTTAGTTCACAATGGGACAGAATTAGGCGTTTTAACTTTATAAGGTTTTGAATCGGTGTGAGGTCTTTGATAGGGACACCGGGGAGATGGAGAAGTTCGAGTTGTGTGAGGTTTGCAATCGGTGTGAGGTCTTTGATGGGATTGTTTCGCAGGTACAGGTTTTTCAGATTGATAGCATACTCTAAGCCGGTGATATTTTCGATTGATACAGCCTCTGCAGCGAAACCTGTTAGTTGCAACATATCTTGTTGAGTAATCGGAAATTCAGATGACAACCCCAAGTCCTCACGGATAGCCCGCTCCAAGTTAGGGTCGAGTATGTTGACCACCTGAGCGTTCGCATTCTGCCAAAAACCGCAGAGCGCAGCACTTATAATCAAAATCCCCAAACTGTATCTGAATGTCTTAAATCGAATCATGGTTAATCCTCCTTAGGTTATGGTGTTCTTATACCAAACAGCAAGAATTATAACCTAAGTTAGGCATATGTTCAAATTTACTCCGGCGTATAGGTAAACCGGATCAGGTACGAGTACGTAGGTTGGGTTGAACGATAGTGAAACCCAACTCAATAAAAGTAGTAGGCACGCTCCGCGTGCCGTAACCTCCAACAGTGCTATTGGCTGAACTGCTGGGCGACAAACACCAGATCCAGCACATTGACGGCACCATCGCCATTGGGGTCTGGCGTGGATTTACCGAACCCGTTGGCAACTTGCACCAGATCCAAGACATTGACCCGTCCATCGCCATTGACATCAGCGAAACTTCGGGTCGCGATATAGATTTCACCATCGAGGTCGGGGAGCAAGTGAGTGATAGATGCAGCGGTGCTTCCCCTATCGGATACGGAGTTCGCAGATGACGGCAGTGTGATTGTTTGTGCTTGCCCACTCCGATTATAGACCGCCCAGCCGTTGGCGAACTCCCTGATATACAAGCCCTCAATACCTCTATACCGTTGTGCGCTTTCCCCGATAGGTCCTCCCAAGTCAGCATCCCAGAACGGATACCATATGTGGTCATGGTTACGCCCTGTGGTGTACAATACGTATCCATCGGAAAGGGTGAGGCTCATTGTAGTAAAAAGGCGCATCCAGCACTTATTGACTGGGCTGTCTGGTGGTTCAGTCGGAATCCCTAACGCTCTTAAACAAGTGATTTGGGGTTCTCTGGCATTTTCCTCGTACCAAATAAGGTTCGCTTCAATTTCAGCAATCCTGCTACGTGTGTACTAAAGTTTGGACAATTCACGGTACAAATGATGGTTGATTGGGAATACGCTTCGGGATGCCAAGCAGCACTGCGGATTTGACCTGATATCAGGTCAAATCCCAGCAAAGCATCAATTGATTCACGCAACTGAGTTTCGGGACCAGTTGCCTGAGGCAATTGCTATTCAACGCCACCCTGATAAAATCGGGGCAGTTCGATAACAAGTGAGTCGGTGTACTGGGTATTGAGCATTCATTGGTATCGTCCTGTCAAGCGGACACAGGGGTTGATGGTTGAGTATATGCGTGCTTTAATCAAGGGATAATTATTTTCTGCAACAATCTCTGAAGATACTAACTCGCCGAATATTCACTAGACCCTTGATAACGCTACATGAATTGGATACAAATTGTACTAACTTTAGTACGTGTGTAACCACAGTCCGATAAGCAATCTTTCCAGCCATCATAGAAAGTTTCCATGAAAGCGCCATTGATGTAAGGAATTGAGAACGGAGATTTGTGATGATTGTTATTAACGAGTATAAGGAAATCGTCGGGGACGTTCTCACGAATACGTTTTAGAATAGTGGTTCGTGCCTCTACTTCTTCTTGTACAAGTTTAGCATGTGTTTGTTCATCATAGTCAGGGTAAGGGAGCGAGCGATTACGGAGTTTGATGCCTCTACCACTACCCCACGAATCGTAGAGGATTCCATCAAATATCCCACATTTAGCGACAGAAACTGCTTGTTGAACAAGGACATCTTGCACTTCGGGTCGTCTATAATCAATCAAGTAAGTAGTGGGGCGTGCGTTAACAGGGTTTCCCGCTTCATCCCTTACCCAACCGAACCAATCTTCGGGAAGCTGACCACCTATTATTGAATAGGTGCTTACGACATGAGCAAGAAATAGCATATTGGGATTTTTGGCAAGCAGTTTATTACGTTTAGCTATTGCGATTTCGATAGGTCCACTCAGTTGAGACCATGGTGGGTACTTTTGGAAATTGAGTTCAAAAGGATTGGCTGGAGATGCCCAAAACATGTCGTGATATGCGCGTCGATCCTCAATGGATAAATGCGATAATCCAGGTAAATCATCCCACAGATTGCGTATCCCATTATCCCAGGGTTGAATAATAGATGGGAGGTTCCGATTCTCGATTCGCTCCTGAATCGGAAGGTCTGGTAGCACACACACCTCATCATACCGGAAATCAACGACGGATAACCCTTGAATTGGGCTAAAATCGAGAATGTTATTCCCATGTATCCAAAGTTTTTCCAACCGTGTTAAGTTAGCAAGGGCTCCCACATTTTTTATCTGATTGTCAACAAGATTCAAATCTTTCAATTGTGTCAGATTAGCAAGGGAGCTAATATCAACAATGTAATTATGTCCTAGCCGAAGGGTTTCCAACGCGGTCAAGTTGGAAAGTGGTCTTATATCCTTAATTCTATTCGCCTCAAGATTCAAAACGACCAGTTTTGTCAGATTCTGAATCGGGGTGATGTCTGTTATCTTGCAAGCAAAAAGATTAAGATGTCTTAATTGCGTGAGGTCTTTAAGGAACGTGAGGTCCTCAATGGGAATACCAGCAAGGTGGAGGTATTCAAGCCGCCTGAGACTCGCAATCGGTGTCAGGTCACTGATGGGATTGTTTGGAATGGACAAGCGTTTGAGATTACGAGCATATTCTAAGCCGGTGAGGTATTCGACTTGGGCAACCTCTGCGGCGAAGCTTGTTAATCGTAACATCTCCAGCTCGGTAATTGGGAGGTGAGATGGCAATCCCAATTTCTCACGGATAGCACGCTCCAAGTTTGGATCAGTTATCTCTATTTCGCTAGAAGCAAGTTCCTGCAACTTGTGAATATCAATATCTACACTCTGAAGATTCAATCCAAAGAGCGGACGAAAGTCTGTTATCACATTGTCAGCAAGAGCCAAATCGGTCAGCTGTGTTAAGTTGGCAAGGGCTCCCACATCTTTTATCTGATTGTCAACAAGATCCAAATCTTTCAATTGTGTTAGATTAGCAAGGGGGCTAATATCAACAATGTAATTATGTCCTAACCGAAGGGTTTCCAACGCGGTCAAGTTGGAAAGTGGCCTTATATCCTTAATCCTATTCGCCTCAAGAATCAAAATTTCGAGGTTGGTGGCATGTTCTAAGCCAGTGAGGCTTTCGATTTGCATAGCCTCTGTACGAAGCCTAAATAATTTTAACATCTCCTGCTGGGTAATCGGAATTTCAGATGACAACTCCAATTCCTCACGGATAGCCCGCTCCAAATTAGGGTCGGGGATCTCTACAATTTGGGCAGATGCAACACCACCCCAGTTACAGAGTACGATGAAAGTGCACAAGCAATAGACCCTAAAAATATTCATAGTTTTCCTCTGGTTAAAGACAAAAAGCATAAAGTCGCCCTCAATTTGTCCCTCTATCAACTCATCGCTTCTGGGCAGCCAACCACTCCTCATACTCCTTCCTTCCTTCATCGTTGAACGGATAGTATTTCCGCAGCTCCCCGCCCTCCCGTAATTTCATGCGGACAAAGACCTCGTGCTCCTCACGCTCACCGGCGATGTCGAGGATGCGAGGTATCAGCCGAGGCGGCACGACGATAGCCCCGCCATCGTCCGCCATAATAATGTCACCGGGATTGACCAAGACCTTGCCACAACCGATAGGGAGGTTGAAGTCGGCGGGAAAAAGGTTCAAGTGGCCCGCCCCACCCGTGGTCACAGCGGTTGACCACACTGGCACCTTCAGTTCTTGGAAGATCGGCACAGAATCCCGAATACCAGCGTCTATAACGACACCCGCCCCACCCTGCGCTTGAAAATAGGTCATCAACATCTCCCCAAAGCAACCGGTGGCGAGATCACCCCTGCCATCAACCACAATCACATCGCCAGCCTGCACTTCAAACATCACCTCCCACAGGGCGGAAGTTTTCTCCCCGGCTTCCTCACCTTCGGGGTCCGATTCTTCGGCGGAGGCACCCGGTATCTGATAACCTCTCATCTGGTCTTCGCGCTGTGGTGTGAAGCGGAGCGTCAGTGCGGGCCCCACAATTTTACTCCCGGGTACACGAGCGATGGGACCCTCCATAAAGGTCCGGCGCACACCCAACGCTTCCATAGTGGAGGTTACGGCATCAGTTCCCAACTCAGACAACGCCTCAATAATCTCAGGTGCGGGTCGTTTGATAGTGGACATATTTCACACTCCTATAAATCTGTTCACAGATTGGCGGATTTTACGAACGGGACGGGCGGTAAGGAGAATCAGACAAATCTACACCATCCGTCAAATCTGCGGTTGGATTTTCCTCGCCTACTTTGGACGTATACTAGAGCCATTTTACCCCTTTGCTATGCTTGGGTCAACAGCAAAGATCTTTGTGAAAAAACAGTTGCTCTTAGGATGAATCGTAACAGAGGTTCTGCTTTTCGATCTCTTTTTTCCCCCATTCCTGTTACAATGTTTGCTGGGTTGATGGTACATAACTAATGGTCGTAGAGGGTCATCAGTCCAATGAACTAATGAACCAATAGCAACTTGAGTTATAATCCAAATCCGCAATCAACAATAAAAATCCCAACGATGAGACGGAAACAAAGTGTAGCTGTTTGTAATGCTTTGTAACTGTTTGTAATTCGACTAATGGTCCGCGACAAAACGCTCAATTCTGAGATAACGCAAGTTGCCATTTTAATCAGCCGAACGTCAGAGATTGGAAACGACCTGAATTTCATAGTAGGTCCAAGTAGCCTTCCCGTATAAATTGCACAGAAACGAGTCATAGCATGGGTTTCCCCATTTTTTATCTTTATCAAATTCCCCAGAAAACTATGAAAACTATGAAAGTTCCGAGAATTTTTTAACGGTGTTTTTCAACTAGCGACTTGCGTTGAGATAGTAACAATTTCCCCATTTTCGCGGGGAAAATGGGGGAATTCTTGATCTTGCTCATGCTACCTTTATCTGTGAAAACCTGCGAGACCTACGTCCGTATCTACTCTTAAAACTGAAGTGCATAAGTCCTATGTACATCGAGAAATCAATTGAAAAGCTTACGGCATCATCAAAATTCAACAAGGAGGGCATTTGCCAATGATATCTATCGCTTCCGCAATGCTTACACTATCAAGAGACGCAATTACACAAGCAGTTTCACCCATTGACATCGGTAGTCGGTTGGAACTGTTCGTTGACGATTATCTGATTGACGAAATAGCTGGTACAACGCAACGGTTACACCATCCACAACCGCAAGACGTTGCCTGTGTTTATGATAATCCGTGGGAGGGGAGTACCTGCGGCTATAAAACTGTGTTTCAAGATGGCGATCTTTACCGGATGTATTACCGGGGAAGCCACGTCATTTATACAACCGAGGGCTTTGACGATCCCCACCCGCAGGTGGTCTGCTACGCTGAAAGCCGCGATGGCATACACTGGACAAAACCCGAACTTGGCTTGATTGCGTTTGATGGCGGGAAGCAGAACAACATCATCTGGGAAGGGATTGGATCACACAACTTCGCGCCCTTTAAAGACGAAAATCCTGATTGCAAGCCGGACGAAAAGTACAAGGCACTCGGCTCAGGTGATAGGGCGTTATATGCGTTCAAATCCCCTGATGGCATCCACTGGTCACTCATGAACGATGAGCCTGTAATCACCAAAGGTGCGTTTGACTCGCAGAACCTCGCTTTTTGGGATACGGTACGCGGCGAATACCGTGAATACCATCGCGATTTCCGTGAGGGACGCGACATCCGCACCGGGACATCGAACGATTTCCTCAACTGGTCTGAGCCTGAGTGGCTGGAATACTCGCCCAGCCGGGTCAGCGAACTGTACACTAATCAGATTATCCCATACTACCGTGCCCCACATATCTTCCTCGGCTTTCCAACCCGATACACCGATCGGGGGTGGACGGAATCGACGGAAGCCTTGCCGCAGCTTGAGTATCGCCGTCTCCGAGGCTACGTATCTCAGCGCGAAGGGACAGCGGTAACAGATGGAATGTTCATGAGCAGTCGGGATGGGGGTCATTTCAACATTTGGCCCGAATCGTTTATCCGTCCCGGCTTGCGGTTGAGAGGTAACTGGTTCTACGGCGACAACTATCAGAATTGGGGATTGGTTGAGACAAAATCGCACATTGATGGTGCGCCTGATGAAATTTCCATCTATGCTAGTGAAGATTCACATCAAGGGGACGATTGTCGCTGGCGGCGTTACACGCTCCGAATTGATGGATTTGTCTCAATGCAGGGGCCGTTGAGCGGCGGAGAATTTGTGACAAAGCCTCTGATCTTCAAGGGAGATCAGCTCGTCATTAACTTCTCAACTTCTGGGGTGGGCAGCATTCAGGTCGAAGTTCAGGATGCGTCCGGCGACGCCATCCCCGGCTTCGGATTGGAGGATTGCCCAGAGATCTTCGGTGATGACCTCGAACGGGTAGTAACGTGGAAGAACGGCACAGATGTGAGTCGGCTTTCAGGGCAACCCATCCGTCTGCGGTTTCTGCTAAAGGATGCAGACCTCTATTCAATTCGGTTCAGTTGATGCCTTGCATTTCGTAGTAGGTATAAAAATAAAGAGACCGAGTTTTTGGCAAAAACTCGGTCTCTATGCTTGTGCTTGCCGAAGTAGCAGCTCGGATTGATTTACATTAGAATTGAGGAGTAGGTGCGTCTTCGCGCAGTAGTCCTTCTGCCTTCAGTTCGCTCCAAAGATCCGCAGGGATGGGGTGTTCAAATATTTCGACATTCGATTGAACGTGCTCTGGCATGAGCCCCCCCGGAATGGCTGCGGCGACGATTGGATGCGCTAACGGGAACTGTAATGCGGCTGCCCGTAGCGGCACGTTATGTCGATCACAGACAGCTTGAATACGCCGTGTTTTTTCCAATACCTCAGGCGGTGCCGGGGCATAGGCGTAATACGCATTCTCCGTCGCGCCTGTCGCCAGAATGCCGGAGGCGAACACCGCACCAATCACTGCACCAACACCGCGTTCCTCGCACTGCGGAAATTCAGCGTCTAAGACATCCTGATCTAACAGTGTATACGGCATCGCAACGATAAAGAAATCAAGGTCCACCATCTCCAAAAAGCGCGGGATAGTGCCCATCTGATTCACACCAGCACCCACCCCTTTTATCTGCCCGCTGGAACGCAGTTCCTCAAGTGCCCGCCAACCGCTAGTGCCGAGCTGCGCCATGTGAGCATTGATTCGCGTGTCGTTCACGTGAAATAGGTGGTCTAGATCGTGGATGAGCAGGAGATCGACAGAGTTCAAACTGAGCCGCTGGAGGCTATCTTCATAAGAGCGCATAATCCCATCGTAGCTATAGTCAAAATAAAGATCGAAAGGCAATCCTCCAGCCCACATCCCTTTGTCGAAATTATCGGGGTCACGTGTCGCTCGCAGCACACGCCCGATTTTCGTAGAAAGCACAAATTCATTGCGCGGCTGTTGGCGAAGAAAATGTCCGAAACGATGTTCACTTTTCCCGTACCCGTAGAACGGTGCCGTGTCGAAATAGCGCAAGCCGGCATCCCATGCCCCTTGCAGTGTTGCCTGCGCTTGTGTTTCGCTGAGAATCTCAAAGAGATCTCCTAGTGGGGCCCCGCCGAAACCTAGGTTGGTTAAGGCAACCCCTGTACTCCCCAAGTTGCTTGTTCCTATGGTACCCATTAACGTTCCTCCAAACTAAATTGGTATTTGTTGTCAGTGAAATGATGGTAAATTCGTGTCTTAGACACCAACGATTTTCTCACAACTCCTACCAGATTTCAAGCATTTTTAATTCAAGCTACTCTATTTGCGGGGGTGAAATTAGAGATCCGCATCAAAGCGATAAACCGGCTCCCAACCCAGCAGCTTTTCTGTCCGTGCTACATCTCCTTTTTTATAGCCCCCCGGTGTGGAAAATATATAAAAACAATCGTATCTAATATCCGGCATCTCTAGGGCGCATTTTAGCGCGGACGCGACATCTCGTCTGTCAATCGAGCCATAATAGAAGTCGTTGACCGGATGACCGTCAGTCGTCACCATCTTATCTGAATCAATAATGCCCCATGGTCGGATACATGCGATGGAAAGACTGTGTTGTTCATGATAATTTCGGGCGAGTTCTTCCTGCAGCACTTTAGAAAGATCATAGGAGCTGGAGGCTTTGAGAGGATATAAATCGTACGTGAGGAAAGTGTCCTCCGGATAACCTCCATGGACTGCCCCACTGGATGTATGGACAAATCGTTGGATCTGGCATACACGCGCAGCTTCAAGAAGGTTGAACATACCCCGTACATTGATATCAAAGCCCGGACCGTCCATACCGTAACTACTATTGGGTGCCATAATCGTATTCACAACCGCATCATGACCAGCCATTACGGTTTCAAGCGTTACATAGTCCAGTACATCCCCTTGAACGGCGTTGTCGTAGTCAACCACCGGACGAACATCAAAAGCAGTCACTTCATGATCTTGGCTCAAGATATCGACTGCAGCACGTCCTACAAAGCCGGCTGCGCCTGTCAACAGTATTTTCATAGTTGTAATTTCCTCGGTTTTGTATACTAATCCAAGTTGCTGGTTATGTGCAGCGCGATAAAAGTGACGCCCCGATAGCCCTAGGTTGGGCATCTTGTCCGACCTACAGAGCCCCAGCGGGGCGATATGTGTATAGAAAACATGGCAAAACCAACCCTAAAGCCCCAGCGGGGCGACATGTGTGTTGCAGTGGAGGTGATGCACGATAAATCCAGAAAAACAATGTCCCTCCCCAAGCAACCCTTCTAGTATTTGTTGAGTATAGAAACTCGACTTACGAACCCTCTATCAACTTACGCTATACTAGATTATTCATGCACAGATGTAGTGTCTCTTTGCACGCTGCATGTTTCAGGTTTGTCTAAACATTATTATTCAGAACTCTTTAACTTGTCAAGAGGTTCACTGACGAGATTGTGGAAAGACATAATTTTCCGTTGACGGGACATCAAATCATCCGTATTATAGACACCTTGAGGGGAAAATCTTGCTATTTGATGGGGTGGAGGAAGTATGTAGTGTGCTTACCCTATATATACGAAACGAAATCCAATGAGTTGATTCTATTGAAAATAAAATCAAAGGAAGCCAAGCAATAATGGAAAACAGCGGGACACGGTTAGCAGGCAAAGTTGCCATTGTCACCGGGGCGGGAAGCCGCACCCCAGTGGATGGCGTTGGACGAGCGACATCAATTCTCTTTACTAGGCAGGGTGCCAAGGTTTTGTTGGTAGACCGAAATCTCTCAAATGCGGAGAAAACCCTTGCTGTCATTGAGGAAGAAGGCGGGGAGGCGTCAATTTTCGTCGGCG
The DNA here is from genome assembly GCA_965247655.1 of Candidatus Poribacteria bacterium. Taxonomy (GTDB): domain Bacteria; phylum Poribacteria; class WGA-4E; order WGA-4E; family PCPOR2b; genus PCPOR2b. Next base: position 6,714,559 of record OZ252032.1, read on the forward strand.
ATGTTTCCCAAAACGATGACTGTCAAGCAATGGCTGAAGCAGCCGTTGAACGATATGGTGAGTTGCATGTCCTATTTAATAGTGCTGCCATTGGTGGTGCAGGAACAGTCGTTGATGTAGATCCAGATGTCTGGGATGACGTGATGGCGGTTAATCTCAAGGGTATGATGCTGGCATCTAAGCACGCCATCCCCAAAATGATTGAAGCAGGTGGTGGCTCGATTATCAATATCGCTTCAATCGATGGACTGCGAGCGAATATTTGGCAGAACATCCCCTATGCTGTATCGAAAGGCGGTGCGGTCTCCTTGACGCGCAATATGGCGGTACATCATGGACGGGATAACATTCGGGTCAACTGCATCGCGCCGGGGCACATTTACGCCCCAATGACGACCACCATTTCGGACGAATTGCGCGACCTTCGCCGTCGGTCAGGTCCTTTGGGGACAGAAGGCACTGCTTGGGATATTGCGTGGGCAGGGCTATTCCTTGCCAGCGATGAGTCACGTTGGATTTCTGGTGTACTGCTTCCCATTGATGCGGGTCTACTTGCAACAACGCCGCTGGCGATGTTATCCCATTTGCAGTGATGGTCTCTCTTTGCCAGCAGAAAACCGCAAGGCTGATATGGGATTCTTCTGCGAGCGAAAGACTTTCGTGATATGCAAGAAATCAATCAACTTTTCGATCATCCCAAACCGATTGTCGGTGTGATCCATCTGCCCCCACTGATCGGCAGCCCCCAATCAACCCTCCCTTTTTGTGAAATTCGCACCCGTGCGCTTTCAGACGCAGGGACGCTGATTGATAATGGAATTGACGGGGTTATCATTGAGAATTATGGGGACGTGCCCTTCCATCCAGATCGCGTCGAACCCCATACTGTTGCCGCACTAACGCTCGTTGCGGACGAAATTCGGGAACGTTATTCGCAGGTGCCAATCGGGCTTAACGTCCTGCGCAACGATGCAAAATCGGCGATGGCAATCGCGACAGTCGCGAGCGCAAATTTTATCCGTGTGAACGTGCACACCGGCGCAATGCTCACCGACCAAGGCCTTATCCAAGGGAAGGCACACGAGACCTTGCGCTACCGAGCCACCCTCAAAAGCGAGGTTAAAATTTTCGCTGATATTGCCGTAAAGCATGCCGTGCCACTCACGCCAATCGATATCCGCGCAAGCGCGGAGGATACTTATCATCGCGGACTTGCGGACGCGCTGATCGTTACGGGAACCGCAACGGGCAAAAGCACAGATCTCGGTCAATTAAAAGCTGTGAAATCAGCAGTTCCGCAATCTAGCATCTTCGCTGGCAGCGGCGTGACAATCGATAACCTCGCCGAAGTTTTACAGTATGCGGATGGCGTTATTGTCGGCACCTCAATAAAGCGTGACAGTGTAACGACAAACGAAGTTGACTCTGACCGCGTACGTGCACTGATCAAGTCACGTGTAAGATAAATACTCCCAAAGATCTAAAACCTAGGTCACAGTCAGATGCAAACTGTTTAATCACGCTGCGGATGCCTTCATGAGATCCGCGTGAGCAAGGTGCCAATCCTCGATATGGTTGAGGAGCACCGCAGAAGTGAGTGTGCCATCATCTTCGCGCCCCACTGTAGCGTGAATCTCTATCCGTTTCTCGTCTCGATGGCTGCGGTTGCGGATAAAGGTGTTCCATTCATCGGCTTTTTCCCGGTCAATTTCACCGCCATTCTGTTCCAGCACCCACGCCTCAAACTGAAGGTAACTGGGGAGGTTTTCACGGACGTAGGCGACGGCATCGGCGGGTTCAATTTGGAGCACGCGTAAAACTCGCGGGTCCAGTCCGTTTTCGGTCATGTCGGGATAGTCCGGATGGAGTCGGTCTTTCGCTTTCAATAGAATTTTGAGCCAGGTCCGGGGCAACTGACAGACCTCCAAAGCACCGTAATCGATATTTGCAATCAGTGGTACAACACGACCACCGATTCCCGCGAAATCGTCGTCCAAGTCAAGCTCATAGAAGAGCTGCCAATCCTGTAAGTTGTTCAGAACTACAGCGGACGTGATGCCGGCATCATCAGGAAGTCCGATGTCATTATAAGTCTCTTCGATTTTCGCTGGGCGGTGATCTCGGGATCGGGTCCGTTCGTTCCAATCTGCCACCGTCTGTTGGTCAATCTTCCCACCCTTTTGCTGGAGAATCCAAGCCTCAAATTCGAGATAGTTCGGCATATTATCTCGCAGGTAGGAGAGCGTCGTCTCTTTGTCTAAATCTAAAACTTCGAGGACCGATGTGTCAAGTCCACCGCTACAGTCGGGATATTCTGCGTCAAGCAGCCCCGCTTTTCTGAGGGTAACTTTCCACCAGAAACGTGGAAGTTGACATGCGCCTAACGGACCATAGCCGATGTTGCTAATAAGGGGAACCATATCGTGCTCCTTGTCTTAATTTGACGTTATTGACATACTCCCAAACCTAAAGGATTGGGATTGTCACCCGTCCTTTAGGAATCGAATTGCTCTATCAACGAAGTTAGCCCGACGAATCGGGACTTACAACTTCTCCCCGATACATCGGGGCAGGTTCTGAGAAGGTGGATGCCCCCACCCTATGGATATTGATAGCCGCATTGCGGTCTCTATCCAACTGTTGACGCCCGGCTTATATCCCAGAGATAAATCTTTGGGAGTTACGGGCTAAAGCTCAAATCTGTAAATTTGCTCCCAACTCTTTTCGATTTCAAGGGTTGTTTTGTTCATTGTATCATGATTGCCCTGACTGCATCAACCCCCAGATTGGGCTTCTATTTAACCTTGACAATGTAGGGCGTTTGACATATTCTATATCAATCGGATTTTTCAAATAAATTTGGCAGTGTCCAATTCTGAGGAGAACAGAGATGGCAGAACAAACTTCGGCGAGCACCGCGCAGCATCGGGAGATGGCTGCGGAACACGGTCCGGTGCTTGTGGCAATCGTCACCGTCAGCGATACACGTACACCGGAAACCGATAAAAACGCAGCGTACCTCCGCGAACAATTAGCGGCTGACGGAAATGAGGTCGTGGGATATCGCATCATCAAAGATGAACCGGATCAGGTTAAGGCTGTGCTGGACGAATTCGCAGCAAGCGATGTGTGCATGATTCTTTTTAACGGCGGCACAGGCATCGCTCCGCGCGATACAACCTTTGACGTGTTGAATCAAGCACTAGAGAAAATCCTACCCGGTTTTGGCGAACTTTTCCGAATGTTCAGCTATGACCAAGTCGGAGCAGCAGCGATGTTATCGCGTGCTACCGCCGGCGTGTACCGGGGAAAAGTGGTTATCTCGACACCCGGCTCAACGGCTGCGGTACAGTTAGCGTGGGAAAAACTGATCGGACCGGAGTTGCAGCATCTGGCATGGGAGGTCGGACGATAAGAATAGGACTTACGCAGTTGAACGTTCAAAGTCTTGTGCTGCGTTGAACCGCACCCCCTCTAACTCCCCCTTGTAAATGGGGAGAACCCGTAGTTCGGCGATTCATCTCAATGCCCGATGAATCGGGCAACTACAATCTGAAGTGCGTAACTCCTAAAGAAAATAGGAACGTTTTGTTATTTCGGCTTCTTTTCCTTTTCCAACTGATGGCAGATATGGCAGCTGCCGACATTGAGATGCGGCATAGTTGGTGATTGCTCGGTCCCACGAAGATGACACTTCAGACAAGCGGCTGGATCTGTGTAAGTCTGATGGTCTGGAATGTCGGAACGGGCAGGGGCTGCATTGAAGAAAAGGATGATCATTACAATTGTAAAAATAGCTCCGATGACGCTGACAATAATCAACAGCGTTCGAGCACTGGCTTCTTCCGTTGGCACGTTTTAGTCCTTCTAGTTTATCGAGATCAAGATAGGAAAATCGAAAATTGAAATGGAAAATTGAAGTTAGCTACAAACCCGAAACGCCGGATGCTATCGGACAAGGTATCCTTCAGGATATCACTGATCTCGGGCTTGCCGGTGTGGAATCCGTGCGCACCGTTCAAATCTACTGGATCGAAGGAGACATTAATTCTCATACAGTTGAGCGCATCTGTGCGGAACTGCTTGCTGATCCGGTGACACAGAATTACGTCTATAGCCGTTCCGACAATCATACCCCAAGACAAAGTGATGGTTCCGTATGGACCATTGAGGTGCGGTTGAAACCGGGGGTAACGGATGCTGTGGGTGGCAGTGTTCTCAAGGGGCTACGCGATATGGGAGTTCCAGATGTCCAAACCACACAGACAGGACAGAAGTACCGGATACACGGGGACTTAGATCAACCCAAACTTGAAACGATTGCACAGCAGCTGCTTGCGAACGACGTTATACAAATATTTGAGATCTGGCAGGGTTAGTATGCTGCCAATCCGTAGGTGCTTATTTTCTAGCCTATTGGGGTGGTGCTAACGTCATTTTTTACCCACTAGTGCTTTGGTCTTCCATGTCCCCCGTCTAAACCACAACCACATCAACATACCTTGTACAACGTTTGATAGGGCGATGCCAATCCAGACTCCCGTAATTCCCACTAAATAGGAAAGCGAGATCACTAGCAACAGCCCAATACCGATCTGACAGATGAATGTCATTATCATCGGGGAAACGGTGTCCCCAGCACCGTTGAGGGCACGACCAAATACGATGGAAATCGCAATAAATGCAAAAGTAACTGATAGGTAACGGATATAAACACCTCCGATAGCGATAACTTCTGCTTGTCCGGTAAATATCCTAATGCAAAAATGGGGGGAAAAAAATAATAGGCTTCCAAGCGCAGCCATAAGCACCGTTGCCAATCCACCGGCAAGATTGGCAGATTTTTCTGCTCTGTCAATCTGACCCGCTCCGATATTCTGCCCCACCATTGGCGCGACAGCGTTTGCGAATCCGAAACCCAAGTGCATCACGAGGATGCGGAGACGCATACAGATAGCGTAGGCAGCCACAGCATTCGTTCCATAAATCGCCACAACTCGAATAAACCCCAACCGGGAGGCGTGTCTCAGAAATCCTTGCATTGAGCTAAAAATTCCGAGGCGCAGGATTTGGCCCATTGCTGACAGATCTACCCGGCGCTTAACGTGCTTCAGCGAGATGGCGCTGCGTCCGATGAAACAGAGGTAAAGGAAAATCACAACTCCAGCACTCCTGCCAATCACGCTTGCATAAGCGGATCCTGCAACACCCAGACGCGGAAATTTCCAAAGCCCAAATATCAAAAAGGGATCCAGAACAATGTTTAAGACCGTTGAAATAATCATGACGACCATCGGTGTCATTGAATCGCCACCCGCTCTGAAAATGGAACCTAGCGTCATTGATACGAACATCATGACACCACCGAGCAGTGTGATGCGCAGGTAAGGTATGCCCAGTCGTACCACTTCTTCCTCTGCTCCGAGTAGCCTCAATCCAATTTCAGCGAGTGGAAAGCCTATACACGCAATTACAAGAGGACATACAACGCTTAAGATGAGTGCCTGCATCGCGATGTTTTCCCCTCGTTCTCTCTGTTGTGCACCGATTGATTGAGAAACCAGAACAACCGTTCCCATTGAGATACCAAGTGAAAGTACACTAATCAGCCGCTGAAGATTTGAGCTCATATCAACGGCGGAAATCGCTTCCGCTCCCAGTTTTCCGACGAAGATCATATCGACCACACTGAAAGAATCCTGCAAAATGTTGCTGAGAGCAATTGGCCAAGCGAGGTGTATAAGGTTCTTGAAAATGCTCCCTTGGGTCAGGTCATGCCTCGATTTCTTCATAGATAGCTTTCTCTCCGATGTGTGTTGATGTGGATTCGACGACTCAAACCTCTCTTTGTTTAGCAATTTTCATCGAAGAACACCTGAAACACAAAGATATCTTTCCCTCATCTGCCTAATTTCTATGCCGATCGCAGCCGTACGACTTAGATTGGCAGGTCCAACCCAAAACCAATGGATTTACCAATTCATTGGGAATTTTATCAATTTTTCTATTGTGCCATATTTTCACAAAATTCGGCAAGAATTATCTGTTTGGGTCTCGGCTGTTAATTTTTAGAAAAAACTAGCGAAATTCTATTAAAAAACTATTGACAGATCATTAATAATCATTTATTATATTAGCCCCTATCCGAACATATTGTATGACAAATGGAATTATACACAATATATTGGTGTTCTATGAAATGCCCATACTGCAACGGTTCAAGCATAAGAGTCATCGACAAACGAGATACTGACGGAGGAACTGCCATCCGCAGACGCCGAGCGTGTCTCCATTGCTCAAAGCGGTTTACAACGTATGAACGGGCTGAAGTATTAGATCTTTTCATTATTAAGAAGGACCAGCGCCGCGAAGCCTTCGATCGGCAAAAGCTAAAGCGCAATATCATGAAGGCGTGTGAAAAACGTTCGATTAGTCAGGAAACCATTGATCGCTTAATCGGGGATATCGAACAACAACTCATTAGTATACACAGATCCGAGGTCGAAAGTCATATCATTGGTGAAATTGTTATGGATGCGCTCAAAAGCTTGGATAGTGTCGCATATATTCGGTTTGCTTCTGTTTACCGAGACTTCAAGGATGCGGCAGATTTTGAAAACGAGCTCCGTCAATTGGCACCTGACGATTAAATTAACGAAACTGATAGTTCAGGAAGGGCGTTGCATTAAGGGGGATTATCAACAAATTATAGGTAGCGAATTGCTGAATCTGCAGCACTTTTTATCGCACTCATAGGAAAGGAATCAAAATGTCCCAAACCAACGATTTCAGTGTTAATCAAGATTCGATAGCCGTCGCGCCATCGGATGAAACCGCTGACATCAAACCCTCTTCTCTTGAAGAAACTGCACAGCCACAGGGCTTAAAAATCGATCGACGATATACCACGCCCGATGTGCATCCATTCGATGCAATTGAGTGGGAATCTCGAAGTTCGGTGATCTATAATGAAAAAGGCGAGGCTATCTTCGAGAAAAACGAGGTTGAGGTCCCATCGAACTGGTCGCAGTTGGCAGCGGATATTGCAGTGTCCAAATATTTCCGTAAAGCGGGCGTGCCTGAAATGGATAGCGAGACAAGTGTTCGTCAACTCATCCAACGTGTCGCTCATACCATCCGCGATGCCGGCGAAGCCTTTGGCGGCTACTTTGCCACACCGGAGGATGCTGATGCCTTTGAGATGGAGTTGACAGATCTGCTCGTCATGCAACGCGGTGCGTTTAATTCGCCAGTCTGGTTTAATTGTGGACTGTATCATCAATATGGAATTACAGGTGGGACAGGCAATTGGTATTGGGATTTTGAAAAAAACAGTGCGGCCCAAACTGAAAATAACTACGACCATCCACAATGCAGCGCGTGCTTCATACAATCTGTTGACGATGACCTAATGTCGATTTTCGAGTTGATCAAAAATGAGGCGCGTGTCTTTAAGTACGGTTCGGGAACTGGCACGAACTTTTTCAAAATTCGAGGACGGCAGGAAAAACTCTCCGGTGGTGGTACGAGCAGTGGACTGATGTCTTTTCTTGAGGTTTTTGACCGTGGAGCAGGGGCGACCAAATCTGGAGGGACTACCAGACGCGCTGCAAAGATGGTATGCCTCGATATGGATCACCCGGAAATCGTTGATTTCATCAATTGGAAGGTTAATGAGGAAAAGAAGGTGGCGGCACTCGTCTCCGCTGGTTATCCCTCTGATTTCAATGGGGAGGCATATAAGACCGTTTCAGGGCAAAACTCGAATAACTCTGTCCGAATCACGGACGAATTCATGAATGCCTATCTACGTGGTGAAAAATGGCATACGACGTTGCGTACAACGGGCGAAATCTGCGAAACTTTTGAAGCCAAAGATCTCATGCGTCAAATCTCCGAAGCCGCTTGGGCTTGTGCGGATCCGGGGGTGCAGTTTGACACGATAATCAACGACTGGCACACCTGTGCGAATACCGGTCGAATTTATAGTAGTAATCCATGTTCAGAATATATGTTCCTTGACGACTCCGCATGTAATCTCGCTTCTATCAATCTACTCAAATTCGTTGATGAAGATGGAAACTTTGATGTCGAAGGGTTCAAGCACGCTTGCCGAATCTTCTTCATCAGTCAGGAAATCCTTGTGGATTTCTCCTCCTATCCGACCCGCAAAATCGTTCAAAATAGCCACGACTATCGACCACTCGGATTGGGATATGCCAATCTGGGAACCCTGTTGATGGTCAACAGTATCCCCTATGATAGCGAAGAAGGATATGCCGTCGCCGGTGCACTCACCGCAATCCTCTGTGGTGAGGCTTATAGAACATCCGCTGAAATGGCTGCGGTCAAAGGTCCCTTCTCCAGCTTCGATAAGAACCGCGAACCGATGCTGCATGTGATGAGTAAACATCGTGACGCAGCCTATCGCATTAGCCCGGATGTCTGCCCGCCTCACCTTTTGAAAGCGGCACAACAAACGTGGGATGACGCGGTTGAGATGGGGAGGCAGTATGGCTATCGGAATGCACAAGCGACAGTGCTAGCGCCTACCGGCACCATAGGGCTGCTGATGGAATGCGATACGACCGGCGTTGAACCGGAATTCGCGCTCGTGAAATTCAAGAAATTGGCAGGGGGCGGTTACTTTAAGATTATCAACCAATCGGTGCCACGTGCGTTGAAAAAGCTCAGTTATACGGACGAAGAGATTGATGATATTGTGACTTATGTGCAAGGTACTTCATCACTAACCGGTTCGCCGCATATTAATAATGTCTCACTTAAACGGAGTGGTTTAACTGATCAGGAGATCGGTAAGGTTGGAACAACGTTACCCTCTGTCTTTGAACTGGCGCATGCGTTTAATGCCTATACCGTTGGAGAGGAAGGGATGGCGCGTCTCGGATTTGGTCCGGAGCAATATAACGCGCCAGATTTTGATTTCTTAAGTGAATTGGGGTTTACGCAGCAGCAAATTGAAGAAGCAAGCAAGGTAATTTGTGGTATGATGACCATTGAAGGTGCACCGCATCTGAAAGCTGAACACCTACCCATCTTTGATTGTGCCAATAAATGCGGGAATTATGGTCAGCGTTACATTGAGCCGATGGCACATGTTCGCATGGTCGCCGCGACACAGCCATTTCTGAGTGGATCAATATCCAAAACCATCAACATGCCGCACGAAACAACGGTTGAAGAGGTCGAGAACCTTTATGTTGAGGCATGGCAACTGGGGTTGAAGGCAGTGGCACTCTATCGGGATGGATCCAAACTGTCGCAACCTCTCAGCACGACGAGAGCAGAAGCAGAAGAGGAGGAACCGGAAGCACGACCAATCCGCCGTCGTCTGCCCAACGAACGCGCTTCAATCACCCATAAATTCAGCATTGCGGGCCATGAAGGCTACATCACCGTTGGATTTTACGAAGATGGCAGCCCCGGCGAGGTGTTTCTCAAAATGTCGAAGCAAGGCTCAGTCATCTCTGGATTGATGGATACTATCGCGACAATGACCTCTATCTCGTTGCAATACGGTGTTCCGCTGAAATCACTGGTCGATAAGTTCAGCCATGTCCGATTTGAGCCTGAGGGATTCACCAACAATAAGGATATCCCGATAGCCAAATCAATCATCGACTATGTATTCCGCTGGCTGGGACTGAAATTCCTGCCCCAAAGCGAAATGCTTGCCGAGGGAGACGGAAGCCTCGGCGATCAACTCACCCAACCACAGCAGCTGCACCCTTATGGAGATGGCCTCAATCAGGAGCAGAACGCCCAGAGGGTAGAAGCACGTGAAAAACGCGTCGCAGCGATGCAGTCGGATGCACCCCCTTGCCATGATTGCGGGACAATCATGGTGCGGAACGGCACCTGTTATCGCTGTCTGAATTGCGGTGCGACGAGCGGGTGTTCGTAGGGTTGAAACGTGAGGCAATTGTTGATAACTACCCGTAGATCAGGCGTAGAAGATTAAAGCCGATCATCCCCGCCACAATCAAAACAATAAACGCAAAACAGAAGCGGATTGAATCGCCACGTATCTTCTGATTAGCGATTACCCCCACCTGTGCACAGATTGTAGATCCAATCAGCAAAAACACAACTAGCCATAAATCGACATTACCCCGCATTGCATGGGTCGCAGTCCCATAAGCAGCAGAAAAAAATACGATAAGCGAAGTCGTGCCAACTGCCGCATGCGTCTCAACGCCATACCCATAGATCAGTAGCGGCACGAAGAGGATGCCGCCGCCGATCCCGAGCAATCCTGTGAAAATACCGATAATGAGTGCTGAGTATACAATTGCCGGAAGTGAGATTCGGCGAACACCGGTGATGGGAAAGGAAACGTAAGGTGGGATGGGGAGATATCGAAGTAAGCCGAGTGGCTGTTTGTAATTGCTTTTTCCTCTGTGAATCAGCGATTCTATGAGAATCAACCCTGAAACCGTGATAAGCACTCCGAAAAAAAGCCATTGCAGGTAAAACTGAAGTGCTGGCATTGATTGACTGCCGACACTGATCTCTCCCAGTTTATCCAGCCAGTCGAGCAGATATACCCCAATCTCAATACCGACAAAATTACCTCCCACAATCATCAATGCCAGTTTTGCATCTATATTGCCGAACTTCCAATACCGCAATACAGCAGAGAAAGTGGTACCGGCTGTCCGGGAAAGCGTACTCCCGATGCAAATTGGGAAGGGAATGCCGAATAGGATATTGAGGACCGGGGTGATTAGTGGTCCCCCACCGATCCCGAAGAAACCTGATAGGAAACCGCTGATGCACCCTAAAGCAATCAACCCCAAGATATTAACAGGTATGCCACTGATATCGACGTTCATCTAGCGTTATAGATTCAAATGTGATAGTCAATTCTAGGATTGGGGGGAGTTGAACGGCCGGTACGACGTTCGAGAAGGGTAAAGATCCAGTTAATGAGTGCCCCCCAAGCTATGGGAAAGAGTAAACAGATTAGAACGTTCAAAATGTCTTTCATGCACGACTCCAATTCGATGGAACATCAGAATCTGCTCGTACCGAACGACAAAAGTTTTTAACCCCTCCTAAGTTCCCTCCGTATCCGTCCGATTCCTCCGACGCCTCGAGAGTTCCAGACCTCTATCAGTAGAGGTATTGGGGATTTATGCCATCGTATACTCGCACATCCAAGTATAGAGGAAAATTGTGCTATTGTAAAGGGAAAAATCGATCGAATTCTTTTTGCTTGCATTTCCCATAGGGGTGTGCTACAATCACCAACGTTTTAGCAATTTCCAAAGCAGGTCAAGATTTAGTAGGTAACACCTTAATGGGTTACTCTCTTTCTCAATTGAGGGGATTTTGGAAAATTCGAAGGTGGTTGCCAATCCCTTTGTTTGGTTCGGGTGTGTAAGATGTTCGTCGGTTTGGCTGCCGATGCTTACCTCCCCTGAAGCGGTCAACGATAAACAACGCGAAAGGGACCCCTAGGAGGAAGTGGGTAGCGGTGACATCAGATTCAACTTATACAAACAAAAACTTTACAGACCTGCTTGATTGCATTTTTTGCGACGTTTTTGGTTAAACTGACACCGTAAGGAGTTTTTTGATGAAGGAATATCAGACGGACCAGATTCGGAATATCGGTATTATTGGGCATTCGGGCACAGGGAAGACCTCACTCATCGAAGCCATACTCTATAATGGGGGCGCAATTGAGCGGATGGGACAAGTTGATAACGGGAGTTCAGTTTCAGATTATGCCCCAGATGAAATTGAACGCAAGACGACAATTGACTGTTCCGTGTGTGTCGCCGAGTGGAAAGGATACAAGTTCAACGTTATTGATACGCCCGGTGTCGAAGATTTTCATGGAGATCTTGAGAGCGTACTGCGGGTGGTAGATGCCGTTATCGTGGTAATTGATGCAACGACCGGCGTTGAAGGGGGTACGGAGAAGGTATGGGAAGCCGCTGATAAATATGAACTCCCACGGATGATCTTTATCAACAAAATGGATAAAGAGAACGCTAGTTTTGAAAACGCGCTTGCAAGCGTCGATGAGGTTCTTGAAACCCGAACTGCCGTGACGCAGGTGCCAATTGGTAAAGAAGCTGACTTTAAAGGGGTTGTCGATCTCATCCAGATGGGAGCGTTCACGGAACCGCAGGATAATAAGCCTTCACCGAAATCAGAGACCCCTTCCGAACTTGAAGCACAGGCCGAAGAGATGCGGGAGCAACTTGTCGATGTTGCAGCAGAAAGCGATGATGAGTTGATTGAAAAATTCTTTGAGGATGAGCTCACCGATGCGGAGATTAGTGCCGGACTCCGTACAGGATTAGCTGCTAATCAATTCGTGCCTGTTCTCTGTGGCAATGCCCTCCAGAATATCGGTGTTCATCCGCTGATGGACATGATCGCGAACTGCTGCCCATCCCCCGTAGATGCCAGACCGATTACAGGAACCGATGACGAAACAACCTATGAGGCATCCCCAGATTCGCCGTTAGCGGCGTTGGTCTTTAAGACATTAGCAGACCCGTTCGCAGGTAGACTCAGTTTCTTTCGTGTTTATTCTGGCATCTTAGATGGCGATTCTCAAGTTTACAACGCGACGAAAAGAGGGAATGAACGAATCGGTAAGCTCGCATTCATGAATGGGAAAACCGCCATTAACACGCCTCAAGTCTCCGCCGGCGATATCGGAGTTGTTTCTAAACTGACGCTTGCGCAGACGAACGACACATTTTGCGAAGTGGGCAGTTCATTCCAACTTCCCGGAGCCGAATTCCCTAAGTCTGTTATCTCATTTGCCATCAAGCCTGCGCGGGAAGGAGATGACGAGAAACTGAGTTCGACCCTCTCCCGGATGATGGAAGAAGACCCATCATTCCAGATTGAACGGAATGGCACAACGAAACAGTTGCTGGTCTCCGGGCTTGGCGAGGTACATCTCACCGTCATACGCAACCGAATGCGCGACAAGTTTGGCATCGAAACTGAGGTCGAAATGCCAAAAGTCTCCTATCAGGAGACTATCCGTGGCAGGGCGAGTGGTATCCAAGGTCGGTATAAACGTCAATCTGGAGGACGCGGGCAGTTTGGTGAGGTTTGGATAAATCTTTCCCCGCTCGAACGCAGTGCCGGCTTTGAGTTTGTCAACAAGGTTGTGGGCGGTTCGATCCCGCGTAATTATATCCCCGCGGTTGAAAAAGGCATCCGTGAGTCAATGGCTCAAGGTTTGATTGCCGGGTATCCCTTCGTTGACGCTCAAGTGGAGCTTTACGACGGTAAGCATCACCCCGTTGATTCCTCTGATATGGCTTTTCAGATTGCCGGTTCTTTTGCGTTTCGAGAGGCGGTAAACGAATCTAGGCCCGTGCTGCTTGAGCCGATTATGAATGTCACAATTTCCGTTCCTGAACAGTTCATGGGGGATATTATCGGCGACCTCAATAGCAAACGTGGCAGAATCATGGGGGTTGAGCAGGCAGGCAAACGTCAGGTGATCCAAGCGACCGTGCCTTTGGCAGAGATGTTCCGATATTCGATAGACCTTAAATCGATCACGAGTGCGCGGGGCAGTTTCACGATGGAGTTCGCACGTTACGAGGAAATGCCTGATGAACTCGCCCAAAAAGTGATTGCCGAAGCAAAATCGGAAGCGGAAGAGTAAAGCGTACTATACTTTTTGGCTCATATTAAGAAATCATGCGACAGAAACCGAGTTTTTGCCAAAAACTCGGTTTCTCTTTGTCCGTCGCGCTTTCTTTTAATATGAGCCTATTTTTTTGCTTTTTGTAAGAGAATTTTAAGGAGAGAGCGGATGCGGAGTTGGAGCAAATGTTTGCAGCGTGGGTAAAATGTGAATGTGCATGATTTTCACGTTTCACGCACCAATTATCACGCTGCGATCTTATTGCCAAACTTTGCCGAAACAACCTTTGACAAGCCCGCTTGCTCCATCGTCACACCGTACATGACATCGGCGATCTCCATCGTCCGCTTATTGTGAGTAATGATAATAAACTGTGTCTGTTGAGCGTATTTCCGAATGAGATTCGTGAAGCGGAGCACGTTCGCTTCGTCGAGCGCGGCATCAACTTCATCCAGAACGCAGAACGGGCTCGGCTTAATCTTGAACACGGCAAAGAGCAGGGCAATGGCAACAAGCGACCGCTCGCCGCCGGAGAGTTGCGTGATACTCTGCGGTCTCTTACCCGGTGGGCAGGCGATGATATCAATCCCCGATTCTAATACATCAGATTCGTCTATCAAACGCAACTCCGTTTCTCCTCCGCCGAAAAGTTCCTCAAACACCTCTTGAAAGTTAGCGCGTATCTGCTCAAATGCTTGGAGGAACGTCTCACGCGAAGTCCGGTTAATCTTCTGAATTGCTTGATTGACCGATTCGAGCGACGTCTCTAGGTCTTCACGTTGAGTGACAAGGAAATCTTCGCGCTGCTTGTGCTCCTCATACTCTTCAATCGCTACAAGATTAACAGCTCCCATTCCTTCAATCTCAGTTTTCAGCGTGTCAATTTGCCCCATCAGTTCAAGGTCGTCAACCGGATTTTCCTCAATCTCAATCTGATCGATTGTGATTTGATACTTATCTAGGATTCGTGCGGCGATTGCCTTCAATTGCATCTGTAACTGGGTTGTCGTGACCTCTAGGTGATGACGCAGGCGGTTATGCTTATCAAATTCTCTCCTTGCTTTGCGCATCAACTTCTGCGCTTCTGCAATCTGTTCAATTAAGCCTATATGTTCCTCCTCTAGCCGTCTAACATTTTCTTCAGCCTCGAATTTTTCCTGCTCTATCTGGAGGAATTTGCGTTGCGCTTCATCAATCTGTGAGGAGAGTTCCTGACGGGTCTGGTCGTCAGAATTGATAACTGCCTGATGCTCACCGATACTCTTGCGAATCTGTGCCTGATTTTTTTGAAGGTTCAGGAGTTCGGAACTCAGGCTCTGCAATTTTTCCCGTTTCCCTGCCAAGGCAATTTCAAGTTCTTGACAGGACTCGATGACTTCCTCCCGTTTACTCTTTTCGCTCTGGATCTGCTCTGACAATCGCTCGATGCGTCGTTGTAACGTGCGGCGCGTCTTGGCTGCTTTCTCCAATTCAGACTGAAGCGCGTCCTGATCAGCTTTCGCTTTTTCTGTTTCCTGATGGAGGTTTACCTCTTCCTTCTCTACATCGCTCAACTGCTCCTCAAGCTGACTGATTTGCCGCTGTCCCTGTTCCAAAACTTTTGATAAACTCGCATGCTCAATCTGATGTGTTTGCCCTTGTGTGATGAGGGTTTGCCGGGTCTGTTGGAGTTCCGCTAACTTGCCGGCGAGTTTTTTGCTTCTGGTGTCCTTTTCGTTAAGCTGGTTTGTCAGCTGATTAATACGTTCCTGTAGGCTTTCTAGCTCCCTTGAGCGACTCAGGAGTCCACTGGTTGAACTGGTGTTATGCCCGCCCGTAACTGCGCCAGAAGTATTGATTAACTCCCCCTCCAGCGTGACGAGGCGTGCGCTGTGACGGGAACGCCGTGTCAATTTTATCGCTGTGTCAAGGTCCTCGACCACGACCGTATTTCCCAACAGTTGCTGAACCGCAACCTCATATTTTGGATCGTAGTCTAGGAGTTCAGCTGCCAGACCGATTACACCAGCCTCCTCCAGTAAGCCATTACCATGGAATGGGCGAGTCCGCAGAATATCCAAGGGCAAGAATGTCACCCGGCCAGCTTTCGTCCGCTTGAGGAACTCAATGCCGGACTGAGCATCTTCAGCGGTTTTTGTAACAATGTTTTGGATCGCACTCCCCAATGCCACTTCGATTGCTAACTCGTAGTCCGGTTCGGTTCGGATGAGTTCGGCAATAACGCCACAAATTCCGCCGAAGCGTTCTGGTTCTGTTTCGCGGACTTTCAGGATCGCGCGTACACCTGTGTAGTAACCTTCATGGGCGGCTTGCAAATCCCGTAATGACTTAAACCGTGAAGCACTAGTACCGAGTGAATCCTGCATCCCTCGCATCTCGGACTCTAGCTTGCGGAGTTCCGTCTGATAGCGTTGGATATCTTCTTCAGCCTTTTGTTGGTCGGTCTCAAGGCGAATCAGGTCAGCATTAAGCTGCTGTTCACGTCGTCGCGCCTTTGTATAGCTCGCTTTTTCCGTCTCCAGTTCAGTGCCTAAGGCGTTTGAACGTCCTGTAATTCGATCCAGATTGGCAGCTGAATACTCTAGCTTGTTGTTGAGCGATGCAAGTTGCGTTTCTAGTTGTGAAACCTGATTCCTGGTTTCAAGCAAATTTCCCTGCGCTGCCTCCACGGAGCTTTCGGTTTCCGTCACCCGCGTATCGAGTGCGGTCAAAACCCGCCGCCGCGCGGTCAGCCGGCTTTCCTCCAACTGAAGCGAAACGTCAATCTGTCTGTGCTCCTGCTCGCGTTCTTCTTTTTGTGCCTCAAATTCCGCCGACTGTTTTTCCAGTGATTCGATTGCCTGAAGTGCCCGTTGGCGTTGCTGCTGAATATTTAGCTGTCGTTCCTTATAAAGTGCAATTTGCCGCTCCGTTTGTTCGATTTCACTTGCGAATCGGCTCACAACCCCTTGTCCATCGCGAATTAAGTTATCTAACTCGGCTCGGCGCGCTGTCGCGTCCTCGATTTGCTGCTCAGTGGAATCGATCTGCTCGTTGGCTTCTGTCACAGCAAGCATCAGTTCATCTAAGTTGAGTTGTGTTTGAGTCAAGTCTTTGGCGAACCGCCCATGCTCCCGGCGGCTGAGGTCTAATTCGAGATTTCTCAGTTGACCGTGGAGTTGTTGATGACGTTTGGCTTGTTCAGCCTGCCGCTTGAGCGATTCAGTTTCACGCTGCACGGTGTGGATAACATCATTAATCCGCACAAGGTTCTGCTCAGTTGCTTCTAGCTTTTTAATCGCGGTTTTTTTACGATGCTTGTATTTGGTGATGCCTGCAACCTCGTCAAACAGGAAGCGACGCTCTTCGGGACGAGTATTGAGGATGAGATCGATTTTGCTCTGCTCCATGACAGAATAGGCATCGACGCCAATTCCTGTATCCATAAAGAGTTCAGTAATATCTCGTAACAGACATGGAGCGTCATTAATGAAATATTCACTTTCACCGCTACGTGTCAATTGACGGCGAACTGCGATTTCCGGAGATTCGAGCGCAAGTTTTCCCTCAACGTTGGTGAAATGGAGGGAAGCCTGTGCCCGCTGTGCTGGTTTAAAGTTCGATCCACCGTTGAAAAGGAGATCTTGCATATTGGCACAACGCAGGGCGCGAGGGCTCTGTTGGCCCAGGACCCAACGAATTGCGTCTGACACATTGCTCTTGCCACAGCCGTTGGGACCTACAATGGTTGTGACCCCCGGCTCCAATATTAACTCCACATTTTCGGCAAAACTCTTAAAACCACTGATTTTAATTTGATTGATATGCAACGGGTATTCCTCCTCCGATAGACAATTCGCAAGTTACATTTTCATTAACGTAAGTTAACCGATAAGGTTTCGGTGTTACGCTAGAAAAGTCCGTTGCAGGTCGATGGAATATACCCATGCCAACTATTTCCTTCAATCCTTGGAAAAACTCTGGTCCAGTGCGTCTTTAATCTCTGTAATAACTTCTGTATCAACTTCCGTGTCCAAACGCGTTTGTAGTGCTTTTCTTGCCGCTTTACCGCCAATCTGCCCTAATGCCCATGCAGTATGACCACGAACTAGAGGTTCGTCATCGTTCAACGCCTGTTTAAGGGCAGGCACCGCAGCGCGATCCTTCCAATTCCCAAGCGCGACCGCAACATTTCGGAGAAAGCCGCGTCGTTTCGCTCGCTTGATTGGGCTGTTCCTAAAGCGTCTACTAAACTGTTCCTGTGTCATGTTGATGAGTGATAGCAGCGTGGGGGCGAGATTCCCCTTGCGCGGATAAAAGCCGCGTTCCTTTGTCGGTACGGCCTTGCTGTTCCAGGGGCAGACTTCCTGACAGATGTCGCAACCGAAAATTAGGTTATCCATCTGCGGGCGGAGTTTATGTGGGATGCTCCCTTTCAACTCAATAGTAAGGTAGGAGATGCACAGCCGGGAATCAAGAATGTTGGGTGCTAGGATCGCATCTGTGGGGCACGCCTCAATGCAGCGGGTGCAAGTGCCGCAACTTCCACGGAGCGATAGTACGTCCGTGTCCAACTTGATGCTGACTAGGATGCCTCCGAGAAAAAACCAAGAACCTGCCCGCCAGTGGATTACATTTGTGTTTTTAGCAATCCACCCAATTCCCGCACGTTCAGCGTACTCCCGCTCAAGGACCGGAGCGGTATCTACATAAACTCTGGTTTTAACCTTTTCTTCGGCAGTTTTTTGGATAAATGTCGCTAACTGATCTAGTTTCGATCGGATAAGATGGTGATAATCCGTTCCCCACGCATATCGAGAAATCTGTCCGCGCGATGGGTCTTCCGCAAGTGATTTAGGCGGGTCAAGTGTGTAGTAATTAATCGCCAACGCGATGATTGATTGGGCTTCGGGGAGGATCTGGCGCGGATCTCGCTTTAGTGGTAGATGCTTTTCTAGATAATCCATCTCTCCCGCGTAACCGTCTTTCAACCACTGTTCGTAACGACCAATCATCTGGCTCGGTTCAACGGGGAGGATACCAACCAATTCAAATCCAAGTTTTTGTGCCTGAACCTTAATCTGTTCTGTTAGATTCATATGTTTGTCGAGTGTATAACAAGCAGCTACCGGCGAAACAGCACCACTTGCCGTAAAATGAAGGACGGGCTCATGAAAAGCCCGCTATTATCGTAGCAGCTATTTTTTCTGAAGTCAAAGGAATTTTTCGATGAAAAATGATATGCGCCCCCAAAATTTACTTGACACGGAATAATAATTGTTATATAATACTGCGTTACGCCCGTTTCAGACAAAAAAAATTCAGAAATGCCCTTATCCCCTAATCTCAAGGTCAGGTGAAAGCATGCCCCACCCCGTCAAATATTATGGTAAACGCGAACGATTGACTTATGGAAAGATCCCGGAGATTATGGATCTCCCGGATCTCATTGAGGTTCAAAAATCCTCCTACGAAGAATTTCTTCAACGAAATACCTCTCTAGAAGATCGGAAAGATAAGGGTTTACAAGCTGTCTTCGACGAAATCTTTCCGATTCCCGACTTCAGCGAAACTTCCGAACTCCAGTTCGTTAGTTATTCACTCGGCACCCCGAAATACGACATTAATGAATGCCAAGCCCGCGGATTCAGTTATGCGCTGCCAGTGAAGGTTTGTGTCCGATTGGTTCTCAGAGAAAAAGATGAGGATACCGGTGAAAATCAGCTTATCGACATAAAAGAAAACGAAGTCTATATGGGCGAAATTCCGCTCATGACGGAAAACGGTACTTTCATTATCAATGGCTCTGAACGCGTGATTGTCAGTCAGTTACAAC
The DNA here is from genome assembly GCA_965247655.1 of Candidatus Poribacteria bacterium. Taxonomy (GTDB): domain Bacteria; phylum Poribacteria; class WGA-4E; order WGA-4E; family PCPOR2b; genus PCPOR2b. The sequence goes on from OZ252032.1 coordinate 6,734,028, forward strand.
GATCGCCCGGCGCAACGTTTGGGGAAGATACCCATACCAGTGGGCAGACGCTCAACACTGCCAGAATTATTCCGTATCGTGGCGCGTGGATTGAGTTCGAGTACGACATCAAAGACCTGGTTTACGTCCGGCTCGATCGACGGAAAAAAATGTTCGTAACCGTTCTGCTACGGGCTCTGGGTTGGGAAACCGATGAAACCATCCTCAAGCTGTATGCTAAAACAGAACAGGTTAAGGTTGACGACTCCCTAATTGATCGGGTAACGGCTGCTCCTGTCAAACATCCTGTCACTGAAGATGTTTTGCTTGAAGCGAATATGGAATTGACGCAAGAGCAAATTGATGAATTCCGTGAGGCGGGTGTCGGTAAAGTTGAGGTTTTAGATGCAGACGATGCAGAAGAGATCCGTTTCCTGCGGAATACGCTCACGCGCGATCTCCAATCAGATTACAATCTGCCGTCGAGTTTTCAAGTGTCGTCTGACCTCCAAAGCGATTTGACGGATGGTGCGCCAGTATCAGATGCATGGCACCAACAGTTTAAGGACAATGGTACTTCTCTATCCTCCTCCGCGAGCGTGCAAGCATTGGCAGAGGGACGATATCGTATATCCAACAAAAACAGTAGAGATAACTTCACCATTGAGAAAGCAGGGGATACCCTCAACGTTTATCGTGGTAGTATCCAAGACCTTGCAGTAGTTGAGATATTTCGTAAGATGCAACCGGGTGATCCGCCTACAATCGAGAGTGCACACAACCGATTTGAGAAGCTATTTTTCGATCCGGTGCGTTACGATCTCGCAGAGGTAGGACGGTACAAACTCAATGGAAAATTGGGTAATCTCTCCCTGTATCGGAAGGAAGACGAGGTAGTAGATGAGCAGGTTCGCGTGCTGCGTGCAGCAGACATCGCCGCGGTTCTCCAATACCTGCTACAAGTACAGAACGGAGAAGGGGAGATGGACGATATCGATCACCTCGGTAATCGTCGAGTTCGAGCTGTCGGCGAACTGTTGCAGAATCAGGTGCGGATGGGGATGTTGCGAGTGACTCGCGCAACTCGAGAGCGATTGACGGTTCAAGACTTGGAGAATGTAACCCCCGCCGACCTGATTAACCCTAAACCGTTGACCGCTGCAATTAAAGACTTCTTCGGTTCAAGCCAACTGTCCCAATTCATGCAGCAAGCCAATCCGCTAGACGAATTAACCCATAAACGTCGCTTGAGTGCGTTGGGACCTGGCGGACTACATCGGGAACGTGCGACCTTTGAGGTGCGAGATGTTCATCGAACTCACTACGGACGTGTCTGTCCAATTGAGACACCTGAAGGTCCATCGGTCGGGCTAATTGTTTCCTTAAGTACCTACGCACGGGTAAACGCCTACGGTTTTATGGAAACACCCTATCGCAAGGTGTCGAAGGGCAAAGCAACCAATCAGATTGATTACTTGGCTGCAGATAAGGAAGATACGTTCACCATCGCGCAAGCGCATGCTGTCCTTGATGAAGCCGGAACGATGGAAGACGATTTGATGGTGACACGCCAAAGGGATGATTTTCCGCGGAAGTCAGCACTAGAAATCGACTATATTGATGTTTCCCCCAAGCAAATCGTTGGTGTTTCTGCTGCACTCATCCCTTTCCTTGAGCACAATGACGCGAACCGTGCGTTGATGGGGAGTAACATGCAGCGACAAGCTGTACCGCTTATCCGCCCGGAGGCTCCGCTGATTGGAACTGGCATGGAACATAAAGCCGCTCGCGATTCTGGAGCGGTTGTGCTAGCAAAGCGGGATGGCGTTGTGGAAAGCGTGTCCGCCGCTGAAATCATTATTCGCACCGATGACGCCTTCCGGATTGCTGGTGGGGAACAGTCGTTCAGCGAAATGGGCTACGATGTATACCGCTTGACAACCTTCAAGCGATCGAACAGCGGCACCAGTCTCCACCAACGTCCATGTGTAAATGTCGGAGGAGAGATAAAAGCGGGTCAAGTGATTGCCGATGGAACCTCCACCGAAAATGGAGAACTTGCCCTCGGAAGCAATATCCTAATCGCATTCATGTCTTGGGAAGGATATAATTATGAGGATGCCATCCTCCTCAGCGAGTCGCTCATCACTGACGATACCTACACCTCCATCCACATTGAAGAGTTTGAGGTAGAAGCGCGTGATACAAAGATGGGACGTGAGGAAATTACGCGAGACATTCCGAATGTCTCTGAGGAAGCTTTGGCGCAATTGGATGAGGAGGGAATTATTCGCATCGGTTCGCTTGTCCGTCCTGGGAGTATTCTGGTCGGCAAGGTAACACCGAAGGGGGAAAGTGACCTCGGACCCGAGGAAAAACTGCTACGCGCCATCTTTGGTGAGAAGGTTGGCGAGGTACGAGACGCTTCTAAATATGTCAAACCCGGTACAGAAGGCGTTGTTGTTGATGTTAAGGTTTTCTCTCGGAAAGAGCGAGAACCTGACCGTCAAACGAGACTGCGGGAGCTCGCCAAAGAAAAAGAGGTGGAGAAGGAATGGGAGGCGAAACGTGGTTTGATTAGCCAACGCAAGAACGCCGAAATTCGTAACGCGCTGCTCGGTAGAAAACTCGCTAGCAGTGTCTCTGATGGCACAGACCTCATTGCTAGGAGAGGAAGGATTGTCACAGAAGAGTTGCTTGATGCGGGGGTTCCGTTGGAGCACTTCCATGTTACGGATACTGATGCAATGGAGCTCATCCAACGCATTCAACAGTTGGCGCAAGGACGTCTTAGGGATCTGGGAGAAGAAAGGGACGCACAGATTGAGAAAATTCGCAAGGGAGATGAGTTGAAACCAGGCGTTCTCAAACTGGTGAAAGTTTATGTGGCGACCCGCCGAAAGATCTCTGTCGGCGACAAAATGTCCGGCAGACACGGCAACAAGGGGGTCGTTTCAAAGATTCTCCCACAAGAGGATATGCCCTATCTGGAAGACGGTACGCCAATCCAGATTATCATGAATCCATTGGGAGTTCCGGGTCGCATGAATGCGGGACAGATTTTAGAGGCACATTTGGGCAGGGCGGCTAAGGAGCTTGGGTTATACATTGCTACGCCGGTCTTCGATGGTGCGGAGGAGCCGGAGATTCGTAAACTCTTAAAAGAAGCTGGTTTGCCAGAACACGGGAAAGCCAAGTTGTACGATGGCCGCACCGGGGAACCCTTTGCCCAAGAAGTTACTGTCGGATATACTTACATTCTCAAGCTCAATCACTTGGTGGATGATAAAATTCACGCCCGCAGTACGGGACCCTATTCGTTGGTGACTCAGCAGCCTCTCGGTGGTAAGGCACAGCAAGGTGGTCAACGCCTCGGTGAAATGGAGGTATGGGCTCTAGAAGCATACGGTGCTGCGTACACCCTGCAAGAATTACTCACAATTAAGTCCGATGATGTCGTTGGAAGGAGCAAGATCTACGAAGCAATTGTCAAAGGAGAGAATGCTCCTGCGCCGGGCACTCCAGAATCATTTAACGTCCTTGTGAAGGAATTACAAAGCCTCTGTTTGGATGTGGACTTAGAGCAGACATCTGACGACATAGATACTTTTGACCCAGCCCCTGAGGATTGGGAGTCGGAACATGAAATATGATTCAGCCACTCAGGGACTTGCGTAAGGTATGTCCAACCTACAAAAAAATTGTCCCATGTCTAAAAGATGACGCGAATCTTAATCTAATTTCCATTCCGTTGCTCCGATATC